>NZ_CALRYJ010000013.1:0-140604 GCF_943372375.1 Fluviicola taffensis DSM 16823
TCTCTGTTGCTGCATTTCCGTTTCCGGATGGTCCAACATAGTCACGGAACTTACACTCATAGTAACCTCCTACCACATTCAATGGGTCAACAACTTTCACGTTGATTGGTCCACCGTTGTAGTCGTATTCCAATTCATCCTTGAATCCATTGGTAACAATCGCATTCTCTGATGCGGTAGTCAATTGCAATTCTCTTCCTCCGTTTCCGGTTCCATCCAAGCGTGTGATTCGTGGAGTCTGTCCGTAAACAGAGTTTGCCATCGATCCACCCAATTCCGGTGAAATGTTGTGAGGAATTGCAGGAATACCAGCTAATGGTGTACCATCTGCATTAATACGTGAACGTAAGTAAGGTTTTTTCTGTCCATCAAGGAATTGTGCATCACTCGGGTCATATGGTTTATAGTTATTGTAACCATAAGCAACTGCCAGGTAATAATAAGTCTTGAAGTTCACCAACTTACGGTCTCCCGCTGCAAATAAATCTTCTGTTACTCTGAATGTATGATTAACACCCAAATCAGCCCCCTTCACTTTCTCTACCGGGAAAGAAAAGCCTAATTCTTCATCAAATTCGAAGTTAATCAAACGCTTCACTCCATTTTTAACGTCACATTGCGCTACCAAACGAGCTACAGTCTGATCATCCAAGTCAGTAATACCAACTTGTGCATTTTTCAACTGATAGATCTGGTATCCTTCGAAGCGGTAGAATTTGTCATAAACAATACCTCCTGTTGATGGATCTACGATGTTAATTAAATCTTCCTCGATGTATTTCTCCTGGTAGTTATTTGAGTTAATTGGGTTATCCAACATGATAATCAACTCATTCCCCATTTCCTGGATTGTCATTACCGGAGCATTTGGTGGCTCCAAAATTCGGAAACAGTTGTCAAACAATGCTTGCGCTTTTGTATCCGCAGTTTTCAATGAGTTTACAGAAGAGAAAATTTGTCCTTCAAAACTTCTTGCATAAACGATACCAACTGTAATGTTGTTCACCGCTCCAGGACGTAATGTAAATGGTCCTGCAGACTGAACGAAACGACGGTCACCTGATGGATTGGATGTAGATCCTGTTCCACATGGCTCAAATTCCGACCAATCAAATCCCGGATCAACTCCGGCAGTTGCCCAATTCAAAGTATCAGAATCAGCAGGGAACATGTAATTTGTTTCAATTGATCCAACACAAGGTGCTCCAGGGAATCCTGTTCCTCCATAGTACAACTGATCTCCAAACTGCCACAAACCTTGCATATAGTTGTAGAACTGAGAAGATGAATTTGGATCCGATTGTCCAGCAGGAGCATTTGTTCCTGTATAGATTGTAAAGTTACGCATACCGTAACGCTCGTTATCTGCAATTCCGTCTCCGTAACCGATACCCAATCCTTTGTAAACAATCCCTTTGTTTGCAATAGCATTTGCAACAGTAGGAATCACTAACTGACCAGTAAGTGTATCTACAACTGGTCCCGGGTTATCCGATCCATCCGCATCCTGGTAAGGACCTTCAAAGAAGTCAACTCCAATTGCAGGTGGATTAACTCCAAATCCTGGTCGTCCGGAGTTCGGCTCATCATTCAAATCCCCGTTATACATGTAACTCAATCCACGAGTCACATCACATCCTGCGTAGTCATCATTGTAGTTTCCTAAATCCGCATCGACATATTGTGAGAAATAAGTATCATACAATGTCTGAGTACCACGGTTGATCAACTCATAGTTATAGAATGTCATTTTATTGATCTCATCATCCGTTGCAAAAGCAAAAGCCTGAGCATGGATTTCCATTCCAATCGGTTCACCTTGTGATTCAGTGTGAATGTTTCCTTTATCGTTGAATACCCACCAGTGAGTCTCATCTCCAAATAAACTAACACGTCTGTCTGCTCCACACTGAATGTCATTACGACCTAAGATATCATCATACCATGGGTAATCACCTTCTTCAGGTTCGTAGAACATATCATTGTTCACATCATAAAATGGTGCAAGAAACTGATCTTGTCCACGACCAATATCTCCGTTACCCGGCCAAGCATTGATCTGAGCCAAAGTTTCGTTTGTTGGAGGAGGACAATCACCTGTCGTACAATCATTATAGGTAATGAATAGTATAACACCAGCTTTTGTAATCGTGAAAATGTTGTCATACAACAAACACTGATCCGGGTCAATGGTTCCATCACCATAATCGCGTCTTGCAGTATCTCCCTGAACAACAGACGGATCGAAGTTACCTGTACCATACTGAACAGTAAGCGGACCAGGCCAGAAGTCATTTCCATCTTGGCGGAATTTAACGGCAGCCAATTTCAATTGACCATTCACGTCAGTTCCTCCCATCCAAAGTGCTCCAGCATAAATTGTTGTAACTGCAGTTTCACTTCCTTTTTTCTTTGGAACAGTATAAGTTGCTAGTCCGTTTGCGCGATCCAGGAATAACAATCCTCCTGTTTCCAACTGACAACTAACATCATTAAAGGACATGGTTTTACGGTAATTCGCAGGTGCACAATTGGCAGCCTTTGTTGTCACCGTGGGTTTCGGCTTATTCCCAGCCGACTTCCCTTTCCCAAAATCATGATTATACGCATTGGCCTGACCAATGAAGCACATCGTAATTGCGAGCGATAAGTATTTTAATGTTCGTTTCATACTTTAATTTTTTTCTTTCTTAGAAATCAAACTTAACCCCTAAGCGAATAGTTCTTGGTGCACTAATATTAAATGGATTAGCCACTTTCATTGCGTAATAATCTCTGAAAGACTGCTCATCCAGCTGGTTTTGAATTGATGTTTGGTACTGAGCTGCTGCCAAATATCCATCATCATTCCAGTTACCTGTAGCTCTATAAACACCTAGAACGTTCATTGTATTGAAAAGGTTGGTTACACGAAGATAAACTTGCAAATAAGTTGATTTTTTCTTTGTGCCGTCTTTCCCACCGAAGTTAAGTCCAAACGTACGATCCAACTGAAGATCCAAACGATACTGCCAAGGCAATCTTGAACCATTTACTGTTCCAGTAATACCGGAAGTGTTTGGATTCAATAATGCATCACCTGTAACACCTGTTTGTGAACTGTAAGGAGAACCTGAATAGATATTCGTAATGATATTCAATCCTGTATTCTCAAGGATCTTAGCATCACCAATCATTGGTCCGTTGTAATCAGCTCCTTCACCGTAACGGTAATCAAGTGTGATTGCAAATGTATGACGTTGGTCATATGAATAAGGGAATACACTACGTAAGTTCGGCAAACCTGCAGTTTGAAGACCTGTCAACAATGAAGCTGCAGAAGTTGCATCAGAACCTGTACCATCAGCAAACTGCAATGTATATGCAGCTGTTATACGAACGTTTCCAGTTCTACGAAGGTCGTAAGAAACCGTCAGACCTTTCACCGTACCGAAGTCACGGTTACCAAATGTGCGGTATGTATTCGGGTAAGCCTCAAATACATTCATCAACTGCACATTGTTACGTTGTTCACGATAGAATGCAGAGATTTTCAATGATGAAGTCTTAGACAAAACTTGTTGGAAACCGATTTCGTAATCGATTGTTTGTTCCGGTTTCAAGTTCGGATTGTTGATCGTATTTGTTCGAGATTCGATGAACTGATAATCAATCGGATTAAAACGGTTACCTGTTGTAGGACGTTTCGTCAAGATATCGTAATGTGCAAAGAATGATGCCTCATCCGAAATAGGGAATGAAAACGCGATACGAGGCATCACATTGATTTGTGGTTTGTAATCCTCAAATGCATCTGCATTCACTTTTTGATTGGTAGCAGCAGAAGGATCTTTCAACCAAGGCGAAATACCTGTAACACCACGAATCAATTTCGGATCTTCAATTGCGATACCATTTGCATCATACCATTGATCACCATTTCTAAATCCATTGATTCTAGTCGGGCTGTTCACGTCATCAACATACACCACATAATCATCACCCATTGAAGTAGGGATCACCATGTTTGCATATTTTGTAGGATCACCTGCGATCAAAGATCTAGCTTCTGTAACGTTGTTAGCAGTATAAACCAAATATTTGTCTTTTAGCACCGGTTGATTCGCATCGAATACATCCACACGAACCCCTACGTTGAATACGATGTCCTTGAATGCAAACTTATCCATGATGTAACCAGCGATGTAAACCGGTTGGAATGCACCAATGAAACGTTTGTAGTTTCCATTCTCATCAAATTCATTGAAATACTTATTGATATCCGTATTTCCTTTCACTTTTTTACCTGTATGATCGTACCCGAAGTAATTCACATAGTTATCTCCCTGGTTGAACAATTCATCCGGAGAGAACATATCTAATGAGAATGTACTTGGATCATATTGATCAACTACAACATAATCAGTTCCAGCAGGATTAAATCCAAGTTTTTGACGAAGATTGTAATCGAAGAACGATTGTTTGTCATCATTTTCCTGACCACCGTATTCACCTGTTCCGGATGTATAAGCATATCCGGTATTCAAACGGTCGTAGCTGTATTGCTGGTAAGCACCAAAATTAACTACTGTCGGATTAGTCAAATCCAACTCTGTTAAGTGATTATTCGCTAACAAACGAGCAGTTGTCCAAAGTGAAATCGGTCCTGCATTTCCATTTGACCAACCTCTATCCCAACGTTGTTCGTATTCAAATCCTAAAGAGATGGAGTGGTCACCAATGTTCACTGAACCTGATCCTGTAATACGGAACTGATCTTGCTCTGATTTACTGAATCCATTATTCGGTGTACCGATGTTATTCCAGATTCCATAAACTGAAGTAGGAACATCACCGTTTCTCAATGCACGTCCGTTTTGAACTTGCAACAATGTCTCAAAATGGTCTGTTGGATTACCTGCGTATAGGTCAAAATAATTTTGAGTGATCGCAGCTAAAGCAGAGTTTGTCTCAGAAGCCTGGAATTGAACCAAATATTCCTGAGGTGTCGCAGTTTGGTAATAGTCACCATTTTTGAATTCGTAAGTAGGACGGAAACTTCTTGTAAACTTCCCTACGTGTCCATAACTAAACAAATCGTATTTGTGGTTCTTATCGTAAGTTTCAGTTTTTGTTTTTGAGTAATCCACCATGATGGAATAAAACGCCGACTTCACTTTTGAACTTGATCCTTCTTTATTGTTCGAGAATCGTTGAGTGAAACGTCCGTAAACACGGTAATCCAATTGATTGTAAACTCCAAAATTAGTGAAGTTCAACAATGAATTATCATAGTCGTAATTACTTCCATAAGAGTAGTTCAATGATCCCCCGAAAGTCAAGTTGACTGAAGGTCCAGTATTCACATCAATTTTAGCGGAAGCAGAAATTGTTGAACGACCAGCATTCATTCTCCATTTCGTTTTTTCGAAATCACTTTCTCTCAGATAATTTGCATTGTGGAAAGTTCCGTTACCTGTAGAGCTCGCTCTTACCGGATTGTCCAACAAATAATCTCTAGCTTCTTTCTTGATTCGGTATGACCCACCATTCAAAGGACGGCTGTCCAATTCATTCGTGTAGTTCACAGAAAGCAAGAAACCTAAGATTGGTTTTGTTTTTTTACCTGTTGAGTCTTTTCTCATTAAAAGTGGTCCGGAAAGTAATCCTTCAACTAGGTTGTATCCGAATTTATCCAATCCAATCACTTTTCCGTCATACCCGTTCGGGTCTTTTCCTTTAAAGTAGAAACCAGATGTTACACCTTCCAATGAACCAAAGTATTTAGCCGATGGACCACGTGTTGTTACAGCGATAATACCACCGGTAGCATCACCATAGTTAGCTGGCAAACCTCCGGTAATTACAGATACCTCCTCAATTGCTGATTTCGGTAAGTTAGAAGACCCACGAACTTTGATACCATCAATAAAGAAGTACGTACCATCCGAACGAGAACCACGAACAGAAAGTTCTCCCGTTCCCTCATTGGTAGTAACCCCACCTACCGTACTTGCAACTCCAGCTGCAGAACGTGTTGGTAGGCGCGCGATGTCCTCACGCGTGATCGTCGCCCCGGAAGGACCACCATCTTTATTAATTAATGGGACTTTGTAGGCCACGATAACGACTTCATCTAGGGCTTTTTCACCCGATGGGAGTCCGAGAGCAGTGTTGTCCAGGAAAGTGATACGGTCAGCATTGACCACAACTCCTCTAATTGAAGTTGCCTGATACCCTTCCCCCGGATTACTGATCTCAACATCGTAAGAACCTGGTGACAACGAGTTAAGTTGAAACTTACCATCTGTATCAGTGGTTGTGTTCCCCTTAACCGTTCCATTCTGCTTGATGACTACGATACAATCGTATATAGCCTCCTTGCTGTCCTTATCAACAACACTACCACGAATCGTTCCCAAACCTGATTGGGAATAACCGTAAGTCACTGTCAACAAGATACTTGCAATTAACAAGTTGAGTTTACGTAACATAAGTACAGTTTAATTTTACATCATTTTTATTGTAACAAAGCGTGTAAATATAGTAATTTTCGATTTGTTAACATTTCCTAAAAAACTTTTGTGATTTAAAGTAAATTAACGCTGATTAACTTTCCCTTAACGTTTGGAACCTTCAAAAGCCCTTATTCTTAAGGCATTGGTATTAAATAATATCTGAATTAACCATCCTTTTTAAACGATTCTGACATACCTTTGCAGTATGTCTACCATTTCTATTATCAATTTAAATGCTGTTTCTATTTATTTAATGGAAATCGATTTTTCTCATTTTGAAACGTACAAATCGACGTTGAATATGGAGGAAAATTTGAGGTTAAATGGCATTAAGCATCCCGAGAAAAAATTGGAGTTTGCAGCCTCCAGATATCTGAAACATCACCTTTTCGGTGAAGCGAATATCGAATATGATTCGACGGGAGCTCCTGAAATCAAAGGCGTTGGCTTCATTTCCCTATCTCATTGCAACACCCATATCGTATTGGCAACCTGTGTCGAACATTTGATTGGCGTGGATATCGAAGAGGTGCGTGAAAAGGCTGTTCTGCTTGCTCCCAAATTCATCACTCAAAAGGAGTCCTTGATTTTTGATCAAACGAATTCCATAGACATGTCGACTCTTTGGTCATTAAAAGAATGTTTATACAAGCTTTCTGATCGGAAAAAACTAATTTTTAAGGAGGATATACTGGTCTCCAGGCGGGATGACAAACTTTTTGGAACGATCAAAAAAACATCCGGAATCTATGAATATGAGCTACATGTTGAAAACTTCCAAAATATTTTAATAACTTTCAATTTAGGAAAAGGAAAACTACTACATGAATATTCTGAATAAAATTCAATCCAAAAACGGGCAATTAGCTCTATTGATCGATCCTGAAAAGACAAAAACGGAAGAACATCTGCTGGAACTTATCCGGAAAGCTGAATTTGCGCTGATCGATTTCTTTTTTGTGGGAGGAAGCACTGTTACAAGAAAAGAGATTGAAGCGGTTGTTTCGATCATTAAGAAAAACTCTTCCATTCCAATTGTGTTATTTCCCGGATCCAGCAACCAGCTATCGGAACAGGCAGACGCATTACTTTTCCTGAACCTCATTTCCGGCAGGAATCCGGATTTCTTAATCGGTCACCATGTCTCATGTGCGGAAGAAGTGCTGGATATGAAACTCGAAGTGATTCCAACTTCCTACATCCTGATTGATGGAGGCAAAATGACCTCCGTTGCTTATGTCAGTCAGACAACACCCATTCCCAGGGAGAACAGCACCATTTCGTTAAAAACAGGAATAGCAGGGTTCCTGATGGGACAAAAGCTTACCTATTTTGATGCAGGCAGCGGTGCACTTCAATCTGTTCCAACCCAATTAATCATTGAATTGAAAAAGAAGATTGATACTCCGGTTATAGTGGGAGGTGGTGTTCGTTCGCTGGAACAAATCGAATCATACAAGAATGCCGGTGCCAATGTGATTGTAATCGGAAACAAGATCGAAGAGAACATCGACTTTTTGCTTGATATTGAGACTTATCAAAAAAGTTCATTTAGAGTCGATTAGAAAAATCAATACCGTTCAATCAGCATCAAACACACTTCAATAAATAGAGGCGTTGTTTAATCACATTGTTAAAAATAATCAACTATATTTACCCAGTGTGAACTACGAAAACTAGGAGTTTTATGCTTTTTCAAGTAATTTAAAACCTTGATACAAAGCATATTAATTAAGTAACAAAGCCAAAAAAGCTCTCAAATTCGATACAGATTACACCACCGCATTTTTTATTAAAATGTTAGTTAAGTTGAAAAAAACAATGTTGAATCTATTAAATTGTTAAACATGCGCAAAAAATTACTTTTGGGTGTATTTTCTTTAATTGGTGTGATTTCAACTGGGAAATCATTTGCTCAGGAAAATCACTTCACTTGTGGAAGTCATACACAAATGAAAAAATTGTATGCCGAAAATCCCGGATTAGAGGAAGATTACAAAAAATTATTACACCGTTATACAGAAACTCGTATCGTTGATGGAAAATCAATTACGGTTCGTATTATCCCTATTGTTTTCCATATCGTTCACGAATACGGTGTAGAAAACGTTTCTGACCAGGTAATTCAAGATCAAATGGCAATCCTTAATAGAGATTACCGCAAACTAAATCCGGATACCAGTATAGTTGTAAGTCCTTTTGATACACTTATCGGTGATTCAAAAATTGAATTCCGTTTAGCTACATTGGATCCTTATGGAAATTGTACAAATGGTATCGAGCACATTTACGATCACAACACCAATCAAGGTGATGATTACTCCAAATTAAGCCAATGGGACAGAGACAAATATTTGAATGTTTGGCTTGTTAAAACAATTGGATCTGCCGGAGTTGCTGGTTATGCTTACTATCCGACAGGTGTTACAGGAACAGGTTTCTTCAGAGATGGAATTATCATCCTTTACGATTATGTAGGAAGTATTTTCCCAAGTAGCCCCAATAATTCAAGAGCTTTGACTCATGAAATCGGTCACTACTTAGGATTGGCGCACACTTGGGGGAATGATAACGATCCAGGTAATGCAGCTAGCTGTAATCAGGATGACGGTATTGATGATACTCCGAACTGTATCGGTATGACTAGCTGTCAACTAGCTTTGAACTCTTGTGTTGACGGTGTTCAAACTACAGATTATTGGTATCCGAATGATCCACAGGACAATGCTCAAAACTACATGGATTATTCCTATTGTTCCGTAATGTTTACAAAAGGTCAGTCGAATTTCATGAACAATGTATTGGATCAGGAAACTAGTGGACGTAACAATTTGTACACTGCAGCTAACTTGATTGCAACAGGAACTTCTACCATAACTCCTGTTACTTGTACTCCGAAGGCTGATTTTTACGTGGATGCAAATGGTGCTTCAGGTAACAGCGGACCAAATGCAAATGGTATTACTGCTTGTGTTAACGATCCTATCGCTTTTAAAGATGCATCATGGAAAGCAGGTGTCACTTCATGGTCTTGGAGTTTCCCTGGAGGAAGCCCTGCAACTTCAACAACTCAAAATCCAACTGTAACGTATGCTTTACCAGGATGGTACGCAGTTACTCTAACAGTATCCAATACTGCTGGATCTGATACTAAAATGGTTGATCACATGATTTACATCCAAGGTGATTGGGCTGAATATTTAGGTCCAAGAACAGAAGACTTCAACCAAAACGGAAATTTCTGGATTTCTCACAATCCTGAAAACAACTATCCTTCATTCAACCGCGTTGCAACTGGAGGAAGAGCAAACTCTGGATGTTTCAAGTTGAACAACTACAAGAATGTTAACGGAGCTCAAATGTTTACAGACGATTATTACTATTACGATCGTTTAGGAAACTCGAAAGATTATTTGATTTCTCCTGCTATTGATTTGAGAAGTACATCAAATATCAATATCTCATTTGATTATGCTTATGGTACAAAAGCAACTGCTTCTACAGATATCACGGAGAAATTGGTTGTTTACTACTCAAGAGACTGTGGTAAAACGTGGATTCAAAAAACATCCATTACTGGTGCTGCGTTGATAACAGCTGGTTATCAGAATGCGGATTACGTTCCAAACAATGATCTTCAATGGAAAACAGCTACTTTCACATACACACCATCAGCTGCAGATAACAAGACCAGATTCAAATTTGAGTTTATCGCTTCTGACTTCTCTTCTAACTTCTACTTTGACAACTTCAATATCAGTGGAACACTAGGGATTGAGGATAATGGAATGCTATCTAACATTTCAATTGCTCCAAACCCTGTTGCTACTGGATCTGACTTGTCAGTTGAAGTTGCAAACACAGAAATCGGAATGAAACTGATTGTGATGGACTTGAAAGGTGCAATGATCTCAACTACTGAGGTTCCTGCTTCTTCCGGAGTTCAAACAGTAAATATCCCTATGAATGTTGCGAAAGGATGTTATATCCTATCAGCAGTTCAAGGAGCGGCTAAATCTACTCACCGAGTAGTAGTTTATTAAAAAGATTCAACTTAAACATAGGAAAGTCCTGACGATAAAAGTCAGGACTTTTTTTGTTTAAACAACTCGCTATTCAGTTGGAAATTACTACTTTCACTCTATGAACCCTCGTGTTACATTTGCTACTCCTTATCCATTTCAAAGACCTGCATTCATCGGAATTCGTGAATACAGTTTTGTGAATTTACTTGGCGACGAATACAGTGTTCAGTTTGTTCAGAAAAACAGTCATATCATGAACTACATTGTAGACTTGAGTCTGAAAAGTCATGATCAGGATGAATATCAAACCATGAATACAGGAGATGTTTACAAAGTAATGGCAACAGTCGTGGCAATATTACTTGATTTCATAGAGCAAACCCCTTATTGTCAAAGCATTGAATTTGTCCCTGTTTCAGAAAACGATCAATTATTCAACAGAAGATCCGTCTTATTTCTGAGATATGTGCAACTATTTAAAACCCTAACCGGCTGGGACTACAAAATAAACGACGGTCTCTTCACCCTGACTCGTCCGAAAACAAAATAATTTGTCTTATTTTGCAGTATGAAGTTTGAAGAATTAAACCATCGACTGGAAAACACACTTATCGAGTTAGGCCTTGAAGGCTATACCGAAAGACAACAAAAATTAATCAAACTATCCAAACAAGGAAAAAATCAGTTGATTTTCGCAACACCCGATCAGGATCTGATTGATGGAATGCATTTCATCTCATTTATGAGAGCTCCGGAAATGCTGGAAGGTTCCCCTCGGGTTTTATGGATCACCCCATCTTGGGAAAGTGCCCGTGAAAAAGTAAAATCATTTCACCACTTAATGAAACGAACGGATGTTACCATTGAACTTGCAGATGATAAAAGCAAGATCATTGAGCAACGCAATGCCATTTTCGAAGGTGCTGAAATAATTATCGGGAATCCAAAGCGATTATTGGAATTGTATAATCAGAATGGGATTCACATGAATCAGTTGAGCCTGGTTATTATCGATCAAGCTGAAACTATCTGCAAGAACCCGATCACCATTCAGTCTATCAAACGAATTGCCGAGAGCTTGCCAAAATGTCAAAAATTGATTTTTTCGGAAGGAACGCATGCTCGCCTTGAAACTTTTTGCGAGGATATTTGTACCTTTTACGAAACTTCTGAAATCTGATCGCATGTTAGCCAAACAACTGAAAAACATTTCCACTATTTGTTATATCATTGGAATGGTATGCGCGGTTTTACTTTACTCACGCAACACTTTTGGTATTACGAATGCAATACGAATCGGTTTTTATGTTTTTGGCGGGCTAGGACTTCTTTTAAGTCTTCTTCAATTTCGGTTTATTCCGGAAGATAAATGGGAAGAGTTCAATTTGTTGTTTTGGATCGGATCCCTGGTTGTATTTATCGGTTTTGTGACTCAAACCATGGGGCTGAATTATTCGTCCTACATTCTGATCCTTGGTCTTGCAATTACCGGTTTCTCCTATTTTGTGAATCCATTCAAAAAAGATAAGGACGAAGAAGACGAACTTTTGGACAACTGAATCAGGCACCAATCACTATTTAAAATATTTTTATATTTAAGGTAAAACCAATTCATTGGTAATTGCGTATTTGGTATACTGAAACGTTGCACACTAAACCTGCATTGTGAAAAATTATTTCGTTGTATTTATTTTATCTTTTGTTCATTTACTTTCGAGCGCGCAAGTTTCAATAACGGAGCACGATGACTTCCTGAAACTGGAAAGGAATCAACTAAAGTACTTCATAGCACCGAATCATCAATCGAGTCTTCAGGCTGTCAAATCACATTTGAATAGCTTCAAACCGATCAATTCCCGAATGGTTAACCTGGGGTTCGAAACGAAGGATGTGTGGTTCTATTTTGAAACCAAGAACCTTTCTAAATCGCGCCTTATACGCATGCTTAAATTAAGCAATCCGATTATCGATGAAGTGGATGTCTATAAACGGATTGGAAACAGTACGTTCATTCCTGTTGCTCATAGCGGAGATCAACGTCCCTTTGCATGGCGTTACAATGGGAACCGCGAATTAATCTTCCCTTTAAAATTGGATCCACACAGTACAAATGGCTTCCTGTTCCGCGTAAATAACGGCGGAGAACAATTCTACTTTCAAAGTTCACTTGAAAAAGGCTCATACATCCAGGTAAAACACGGAAACAAACAAGTGTTCTACGGTCTGTTATTCGGAATAATGATTTTCATTATCATTCTCAATTTAGCGATTGGAATCTTGTTTCGTCAACGAATTGCTTACATCTACACTTTATATGGGGCTTCCTTCACCCTACTCCAGATGTCCTTATTAGGTTTCGGGACAACCTGGCTTTGGACTGATCAGTATTTCATTTCGAATAGGGCAAATCCAATCCTGGCATCGTTGGGTGTTTTGTTTTTCCTAAACTTTACCTACCGTTACCTTGAATTGCATATCAACACGCCTAAAATCAAACCGATAGTAAGGACGATTCAACTTGTTTTATTACTGAATGTTTTTCTGAGCCTTATTCCCGGAACCGCATTTATGAATATTTCGGCTATCACCGTAAATGCGATGACCCTGATATTAAATCTGTTCATCATTTACCCTTTAATTATCACCCTGAAAACGGGTTCAAGGACTGCCAAATCCTATTTGGTCGCATTCTCCATTCTACAAATCTCTGTTTTTGCATTTGTACTAAGGAACTTTGGAGTCATTCCCAACAGTTTTCTAGCAGATAACGGTTTGCAAATCGGGTTTGCCGTAGAAATGATCATTTTGACATTCGGGATATTGCAGCGATTCAAAATCATGAATGATGCCTCCATTTCCGTACTGGCAGAAGCAAATGAACTGAAAGAGAATCTGAATATCCAGTTGGAAGCAGAAGTTGAATTAAGAACAAAGGAAGTCATCCAACAGCGGAATGAACTGGAACATAAAAATGAAGAGATTACAAGCAGTATCTTGTATGCAAAACGGATTCAGAACGCGCTATTGCCAAGCAGTTCCTATTACTCGACCCTCATCCCGCATCTAAATGTTTTCTATTATCCGAAAGACATTGTTGCCGGAGATTTCTATTGGGTCAAACGTATCCGTATCGGAGAAGATATCTGGAAGTTTGTTGCTGTTGCCGATTGTACCGGACACGGCGTTCCGGGAGCCATGATGAGCGTCTTATGTATGAACGCACTCAATGAATCGTCCCGCTTGTTAGAGGATGCAGATCCAGCAGACCTATTGACCCGTGTCAGCTCTTATCTAAGAAACTATCTGTTAACAGATGGAATGGAGCTCTCCGATGGAATGGATATCTCCGTAGCATGCTATAATTCTGAAAAACAGATTTTACGTTTTTGTGGTGCCAACAATCCATTATGGATTTTAAACGAAGGGGAGATTCAAGTGATCCCGCCTACCAAAAGACCTGTTGGTAAATCAGAGTCCAGTTTAGCATTCGAACTACATGAAATGAGTTACCGGGAAAACCAGCGCATTTTATTGTTTTCAGATGGGTGCATTGACCAGTTCGGTGAGAAATCCGGGAAAAAACTGAAAACTCCGGGACTGAAGAAATTGGTTCTCGAAGAGTATGATCCGAATCCACAAAATCACCTTCAGAACATTGAACAAGGTTTAATGAAATGGATGGGAAAAGAAGAACAATTGGATGATATCTGTATGATGCTAATCGATTTGAATTAAAAGGTTGCCTTCAAACTCATATCCAGGCTATTAAAACTATGGGTTAATGCGCCAACGGATATGAAATCCACACCTGTCTCTGCAAAAGCACGAATAGTTTCTTTCGTAATTCCGCCGGAAGCCTCCGTTTCGTAGCGACCGTCAATTTTCACAATCGCTTCGTTCAACAAGTCCGGAGTGAAATTATCCAGCATGATCCGATCCACCATTCCTGTTTCCAGAACCTCATCCAATTCTCTCAGGTTACGGACCTCTATCTCCACTTTCAATTTTTTTCCGGTGGATTTCAAATAATCATGGGTTCTTAAAATAGCTTGTTTGATTCCACCTGCAAAATCCACATGATTGTCTTTCAGCATGATCATATCGTAGAGTGCAAAACGGTGATTCATCCCTCCTCCAATCCGGACAGCCCACTTTTCCATATAACGAACTCCGGGAGTAGTTTTGCGTGTATCCAATAAATTTGTTCGGGTTCCTTCCAACAGATCAACATAGCTCTTTGTCTGGGTTGCAATTCCCGACATCCGCTGCATGAAATTCAACAAGGTACGTTCTGCTGCCAAAATGGATTGCGCACTTCCTTTCAGGTAAAAAGCAATATCTCCCGGTTTCACAGATGTTCCGTCAGTTAACAGCTCTTCAAAGACCAATGTTGAATCCACTAGCTCACAGACTTTTTTGGCCACTTCAACACCCGCAAGAATGCCGGTATCCTTCACCAATAACTTTGCAATTCCGGAAGCATTTACAGGTATACAAGCCAAAGAAGAATGGTCTCCATCTCCTAAATCCTCTTGAAGAGCGTTTTTTACAATTTCATCAAACATGGAACAAAGTTAATGCAAAATGCAGAATTATGAATTCAAAAATCCTACTGCTTAATGGTTCTGTTTTTTTGAATTTTGAATTTTGAATTCACTCGATGGAAAGTGATTCGATCTTCAATTCCGACCCGATATGTTTCCATTTGATGGTTACGCGAAAAGATTCACTTTTGGAGGAATAGGTTCCGGTAGTTAGCGGAGAATCATCGCTCTCCTTACCCTTGAATGTAAAACGGAAGCTCGAAACCGGTTTTCGGTTAAAGAAATCTTTCAACAATTGAGTTGCTTGGGATTGCGCATAAATGCCTTCTTTCCCTTGAATCTGAAGCAATACTTTATCCTTTCCATAAGAAATGATCTTTGCGGCATCTTCTCTATTGAATGCTTGTTCAACGGCTGTGAAATTTGCATCTGTAACCGTATGAAGTGATAAAATAAAAGAAGCTATTAATGATAAAACAAAGCCCATATTTTCAATTGTTATTTGACCGCATGCAACAAATATAGTGCCTAAAATCAAATCCCGGCAATTCTCTACTATTTTAATAGATTAGTTTGCTCTTACTCCATGAAAAAAGCGAAACAATGGCGAATGATTTAGGTGGATTTAATGACTAGCAACAATTTTCGTATATTCGTTGCATGCAGGTAACACTACTTTGTATTGGTAAAACAGGAAAGAAATTTCTGGAGGATGGAGAACAGGAGTACTTAAAAAGACTGCGGCATTATATTCCGTTTCAACTACAAATCATCCCGGATATCAAACAGGCAAAAAGCTTATCTGTAAGTCAAATCAAGCAGCGGGAAGGAGAATTGATCCTGGAAAAGATCAGCCCGACAGATTCGCTCATCCTATTGGATGAAAACGGGAAGGAATACAGTTCACTTGAGTTCTCAGCTTATCTTCAAGACCAGTTCAATCGGGGTGGCAAACAGATTTGTTTTGTTGTTGGCGGACCATATGGTTTCAGTGATGCAGTCTACCAACGGTCGAATGGAATGATTTCCTTGTCCCAGATGACCTTTTCGCATCAGATGATCCGTTTGTTCTTCATCGAACAAGTTTATCGTGCAATGACTATTTTGAGGAATGAACCTTATCATCATCAGTAGGCATGAAATATCCTGAATTTACCCTGTATGATTATATTTTCTTCACTGCTTACCTGGTTCTATTCAGTCTGATTGCCATTCTTATTTTTCTTAAGAACAAAGAGAATCCGGAATACCGTTATTTTCTCCCCCACTTTTTTTGGAAGATATTCATGGGGTTTGCTATGGCTTATGTTTATGTCTACAGTTACGGTGGAGGTGATACAACCGCATATTGGCAGGGAGCGGATACTCTGAACAATTTGTTTTACCAATCTCCTGAGAACTATTTCACGGAGTTATTCTACACCTCAAACAAAGGGTATCTTCCGCATTATTACAATCAGACAACCGGCATACCACCAGTTTGGATTTACAATGAGCCAAACTCCTGGTTTATCTGTAAATTAAGCAGTCCTATTTCCTTCTTCACTTTCAAAAGTTACCTGACATTGAATCTGTTCTATTCGGTAATCACCTCTTTTATTTCCTGGAAATTCTTCCGGTTCCTAAATTCATTTTTAACGATCCAGACCAAATACATCGCTTACGCAGTTTTATTCATTCCTACAGTTGGGTTTTGGTGCACAGGAATCATGAAGGATTCCGTTACATACGCGAGCTTATTAGTCGTCATTATGGGAGCGTTCAAGATTCTTTACAAACAATACAACATCAAAACAATCATTGCTACGCTTATAGGAATCTGGTTTATTTTTGTCACCCGTTCGTTTCTCCTATTACCAATTGCAGTCCCTCTATTTATCCTGCTTATTTTCAGACTAAATCGCACCAAACCATTTATAGTTCGATTTTTAACACGAATGACCGGAATATCTATTGCAATTTCGAGTATTGTCTTCTTTATGAGCAGCTCTTCCCTATTCGGAGAATTCTCATCAAATAATTTGACAGAAACAGCCAACACCATTTACCTCGACTTTCAAAATAATACCGGATACACCGGAAAACGCTACGATCTGGGAATCTCTGAGGTCAATTCAGTTACCATGATTACAGTTATTCCAAATGCTATCCTGACAACACTCTACAGACCTTTTATTTGGGAAGCTGATAATGCACTCATGCTTATTAACGGTTTGGAAGGCACGCTTTTTCTCATCCTGACCTTAGTCATCATACGAAGAAGAAAAAAAACAACTTTTTCGATTTCCAAGCAAGGAATTCAAACAAAAGATTTTATTCTTTTCTCCGTGTTATTTGTTTTGATTCTGGCCTATTTTGTAGGGTTAACATCCGGTTTATTCGGTGTTCTTGCACGTTTGAAAGCTCCTACCCTTCCATTTTTTCTGTTATTTATTTTTAGCAGACTGGAAAGAAAAAATGAACAAAATCCAACAGTTCCGGAATAATTAAGTCTATGAAATCAACTTTGCCTTACTTTAAAAACCTGGATGGTCTGAGAACAATTTGTTTTCTGATGGTTTTTTTCTTCCACAGTTTCACCAGCAAAAATGCCGAAGTTCTGAACTCAAACACTTACAAAACCATCAAAGTTGGTCTCTTTGCAAATGGAAACCTTGGAGTAAACTTTTTTTTTGTATTGAGTGGTTTTCTAATCACTTATCTATTAATCATTGAAAAACAAACATCTTCCAGCATCAACGTCATTCATTTTTGGCTTCGGAGAGTCTTACGGATCTGGCCTCTTTATTTTTTTTGTGTATTCTTTGGGTTCTTTATCTTTCCACTCATCAAATCGTACCTGGGACAAAGTCCTCAGGAAACAGCCCATTTATTTAATTATTTGAGCTTCACCAGCAACTTTGATTTCATTTTGAATGGGAGACCGGACGCATCTATTCTGGGAGTTCTCTGGAGTGTTGCGATCGAAGAACAGTTTTATCTTATCTGGCCATTGTTTTTAGTTCTGATACCAATCAGATACTATTGGATTTTATTTACCTCTTTGATTTTACTGAGTTTGGGATACCGAGTTACTCATAACGAATATTATCATATCGAATTCCATACACTTTCCTGTATGAACGACCTCGTAATCGGTTCATTTGGTGCCTGGTTCATTATTCGCTATAACTCATTGAAAAATGCGCTTGTAAAACAATCCGTGCTGTTACAAGTTATTCCTTATGTGCTTTTTGCCATTCATTTTTTTATCCGTGACGAATTAATGAATTGGAATGAAAATCTGATTCCTTACGAACGCATATTCAGCTCACTGATTATGTTGTGGATTATTTTGGACCAGGCAGTCAACACAGAAGGGATTTTTAGACTTTCGCGCTTTAAACTACTAACCCAAAGCGGAAAGTACACTTATGGTATGTATTGCTTGCATTTTTTGGCCATTCTAATCATTGTCACAATCTCCAAATCGCTTTTGCATCAGGACAACTTCCTGACGGTCTTAATAGTAGAACCAATAAGTAGTCTTGTTCTGACTTATTTTATATCTTTGGTTAGCTTCAACTATTTTGAGACTTACTTTTTGAAATTGAAAAGTAGGTTTACTTAGTTAAGAGAACCAAATCTCGCTACTATGAAACACCCGTTTACCAATCAGGTATCAGAAAAACTTCTGATACTAATCATCCTTTTTTTTAATTCAAGAAACTGGGTTTACAAAGTTGTACCGACCAATACCCATTACAAAAAAGGAAGCATCAGAAATGTTACGCGAAAAGGTATTTCATATCAATTAGACCTCAGTGATTATCAGGAATGGCTGATCTATTTTTATTGCAAGTCTGATTCCAGTGAATATGTTTTGGATTATCTGAACAAATCCGAAGTCATTTTTGATATTGGAGCTAATGTGGGACAAACTGCTCTTAGCATGTTCAAAACGCAAAAAAAGAAAGCTCTGAATCCTTCCGTTTATGCTTTTGAACCCTTTCCAAGCACATTTCAAAAATTGGAGACCAATATCCGGCTGAATAAACAACTTGAAATCAAAGCTTACAACCTGGGACTTAGTAAGGAAAAAGGAAGTTTACACATGATGAAACCTACTCTTGGAAATAGCGGTGGTTTTCGCATGACAAATGATCAGAAGAAAGGGATTCCTGTTTCGGTCATTTCAATTGATGAATTTGTTTTTGAGAAGGATATTTCGCAGGTCGATTTCATCAAAATTGATGTGGAGGGATTTGAATTACAAGTATTGAAAGGCGCAGAACTGACGATCAAACGATTCAAACCGATTCTGGTATTTGAATACAGCATCAAAAATATTGAAGCGCAACAAGGAAATATAGACATTGCAATAAATCAGTTGATTTCAATGAATTATGAAATTAGCACCAAAGAAGGTCTTTCGAATTTAGACGAGATTCTGACTTTAGATTACCAAACCGATCTGATTTGCATCCCTAATTGATAATTCACAGCCTTAATCTGCGGAATTTTCTTTATTTTGGTGGCATATTTGAACAAATGCATCCTGAAAGTAAGTATCTACTCGAAATAAAATCAAAAAGCAAATTCAGCTTTGGTTTCAAAGAAATTTTGAGTTACTGGGAATTGCTTTATTTCTTTACTTGGAGAGAAATAAAAGTTAAATACAAACAAACAGTTTTAGGCTTTCTTTGGGTCATATTGCAACCTGCATTAATGACCATCGTTTTTACCTTCTTTTTAGGAAATGCCATTTCATCCGTTTCTAAATTAACCGTTCCTTATCCGCTATTTGCCTTAAGCGGATTAGTAATCTGGGGCTTTTTCAGTACAGGTCTATCCAACGCAGCAAACTCGATGGTCAACAACTCGAACATCATCAAAAAAGTCTATTTCCCGCGTTTGATCATTCCTTTTTCTGCCATTCTTAGCTCAAGTGTCGATTTCCTGATTAGTTTATGCCTGTTTTTTATTGCTCTGATTTATTTCCAAACGCCAATAAACTGGCTACATCTGCTTTATCTCCCGCTGGCACTGATCATGATTTCTTTTTCCACATTAGGAATCGGAATGTTCCTGGCTGCGCTGAATATCAAATATCGGGATGTGCGCTACATCCTGCCTTTCTTTATTCAGGGAATGCTATTTGTGTCTCCTATCATGTTCCCCATTTCAATTACCAATAACCCGGTTGCAACCACCATTTTACAATTCAATCCGGTTGCAGGTGCTTTGGAATTGATCCGAAGCGTATTCTTGAATTATGAAATGAATTTGACAACGATTGCATATAGCTCCATTTCCACTCTTGTTTTTTTCATGATTGGATTGTACACTTTCCGAAAAACAGAGGCTTATTTTGCCGATTTAGCTTAACTTTTTGATTCTCTCCAGTGAAACCAATCTTAGAAATTGAAGCAATAAGCAAAAAATACTTGATTCAAAAGTCAGGGCAGCAACCTTATTTGAGTTTGCGCGACTCATTATCCGGTTTTTTCAAGCAAAAAGAAAAAGAAGAATTTTGGGCATTAAAAGATATTTCCTTTCAGGTAGAAGCTGGTGAAAGTATTGGAATCATTGGTAAAAATGGAGCAGGGAAATCCACCCTTTTAAAGATCCTTTCTCAAATTACTCCTCCAACTTCAGGGAAAATTACTGCTCGCGGAAGAATTGCTTCCTTATTGGAAGTGGGGACCGGATTCCATGCCGAACTTACAGGAAGAGAAAACATCTTCATGAACGGTTCGATACTCGGAATGAAACGAGCAGAAATCTCGCGAAACTTCGATGCAATTGTAGACTTCTCCGGAGTGGAGCAATTTTTAGATACTCCACTGAAGCACTATAGTTCCGGAATGCAATTGCGTTTAGCTTTTGCCGTAGCTGCATTTCTTGAAAATGAAATTTTGATTATTGACGAAGTACTTGCTGTCGGTGATGCCGAATTTCAAAAGAAATGTCTCGGAAAAATGAACGAGGTGAGCAAAAGTGGTCGTTCCATTCTTTTTGTAAGCCACGATCTTGATACTGTTGCCAATCTATGTAACAAAGGAGTCTATCTCAAAAATGGTCAAATTGCTCATTTGGGAGAAATTTCCGAAGTTCTGCACAGTTATTCAAAAAACTATGGCAGCTCCGACCAACAATGGGAATTGAATCAACGCCCGGGAAATGACAAAGTCCGTTTGAACAGTGTATCACTGGTGAATGAACGGCATGAACAAATTCATCAACCGACTATTCACGATAAAATCGGTGTTCGCATTGAATATGAATTGTTTGAGGACAACTTTTCCCCTTCACCGAATGTTCATTTTTACAACACCAATAATGTGTGCTGTTTCCTTGGAATATCGGGTGTGAAAACGACTGTAAAAGGAACCTATGAAGTGATCATTTGGATTCCGGCAAATACGATGAACAACATCCAATACAACGTAGGAGTTTCAATCACCACCTTGAAAACAGTTGAAGTTCATTTAGATATCAGGGATTTGATCAGTGTTGACTTTTTTGAAGATAAATTTAAACGAATTACTGATTTTAGTGGTGTCATTCCCGGTATGGTAAGACCAACCACAATCAGTGAACTAAAAAAGATAAAGTAATCGAATCATGGATAACATTCACGAAATTATTGAAGAGAATTTTTGTTTGAAATTTGAACTTGATTCACTCGCGGATCATTTACTTTTTGGAAAACACGAAAGATGGGTTCATGGCTTCATGAATAAATACGGCGACGAATTGCATCTCAAACGGTATGAATTTGCCCAAAACCATATTTCAGGAAAACGGGTACTGGACATTGCCGGCGGAAGTGGCTACGGAACCTATTACCTTGCTCAAAATGGTAATCCACTTGAAATCCATTCTGTCGATTTGAGTGAAGATTCTGTCCGTTATGCAAAACACCGTTATCCAAATGAAAAAATCACTCGTTTTGTTGACAATGCGGAAACATACGAAAACAAAGATTACTACGATGTGGTCGTGAGTTTTGAAACCATTGAACATCTATCCAATTATTCGGCTTTTCTGGAACGTGTATTTTCATCTTTAAAATCAGGTGGGAAATTAATCATTTCGACTCCGGTTACTGCTGTTACAACTACCAATAACATCAATCAATTCCATGTAATTGAGTGGTCTTTTAATGATTTTCAGCAACTGATCCGAAACTACTTTAGAATCGACGAAGTCTTTACCCAAAATATTTCGATGAAATCTCAGGTAGTGGATTCTTTCACTAAGAAAATTCGTTACAAATTGAATCCCGAAAAGTTTCAAACCTTTGATTCGTCTTTGAAGACTTTTAAAAATGATATTGATTTCAAAAATATTCACACCGGATTCCAAGTTCTTGTTTGCACCAAAGAATAATCAATGAAAGCTGCGTTTACTATTTGTTCCTTAAATTATTTGTCTTTGGCTCTGACACTTAAAAAGAGTATTCAGAAGACAAATCCGGAACTTCCGTTCTTTATTTTTCTGGCAGATAAATTAAACGGTGTAATCAGTGATGAATCCATTATTGAAATAGAGGACATTCAAATCCCTCAGACACAATTTAAAACACTTACCGAAACTTACAATATCATTGAATTCAATACGGCATTAAAGCCATTTATCATCGAATATTTGGATCAAAACAAGGGGTTCACCTCATTGATTTATCTGGATCCGGATATCGTGGTTTATGATCAGTTGGATTCCGTATGGAACGAATTGGTGAATGGAGAATTTATCCTGACTCCTCACATGATTAAACCGGTTGATCAGGCAGAATTGGACTATCTGACTTTAGGAACTATCAACACAGGCGTTTTCAACCTGGGATTTATCGGAATTCAACTAACAGATTCTTCTCGCAAGATTATTTCCTGGTGGAAAAACCATTTGCTCCATTATGGTCACAACAATATTTTGAATGGTGAATTCTACGATCAGAAAGTCATGAATTTACTTCCTGTTTTTTCCGATAAAACCATTATTTCCAGAAATTTCGGATTGAATGTTGCGGAATGGAACCTCCATGAACGAAAACTTTCCAAAGTTGACGGAAACTTTTTTGTGAATGAACACTATCCTTTGGTATTCTTTCACTTTAGTGGCGTAAAAATGACTAGCGCTGCTGAAAACAGTCAAAACAACATTCAGTTCAAACGTATTCAATCCGATCCGTTAAGTGAATTACTGAATGAATACATTGCCTGCAATATCGAAAACGGGTTTGAACAATTGAAAAACATTCCCTGCCATTACAAATTGCGTCCGAATATCCATCGGGCATCACGCTGGGAAATCTACAAATACAAACTAAAATCATGGCTCAAGTCGAAATAATCCCCTTATTTCCTCCTGCAGAACCCATCGATTTAAAAGGGGCTTTTGACAACGACCCACCAATACATGAGGCAGTAGCCATTCATATTTTGGGAAAGGCTCGTGTGAATTATTATGGCTATGTCTTTCAAAATGGTCGCGTCTACGAACACTTTGTTTCGCCTAGACACCGTGGAACCATTACCTGGAAGAATAGTCTCAGTAATTACCTGAAAAAAAAAGTCGTTCGGATTGATTCTCCTGTAATCAGTATCGCACATGGTTGGTATGACAATTACTATCACTTTACATTGGAGGTGTTGGTTAAAGTTTTCTTGTTGAAAGATTACCTGAATGAAGCCACCATCATTTTTCCTGCAAAAACCAGTGAATTTCATCGGAAATGGTTCGATATAATCGGCTTGAAAAACATTCGATACATCGCAGAAAATGAAGTTGTTGTTAGTCCGAAAGTGATTTCATGTAATTTCCCCAATCGCGATTTGAATCATCATCATTTGATTACGCCTCTTTTTAGAAAATGGATTATTGAACAATCCCAAAAAAGAGGTTTCTTGGAAGTAGCTCAATTTCCTTCTAAGCTATTCATCGACAGAGAGAAAGCAGCCTATCGAAAAATTATCAATCACGAAGAAATAAAACAAGTAATCACGGATGCTGAAATTCCCATGCTCAATTTGGAAGAGCTTACTTTGGAGGAACAAATCAATGCACTGTATTTTGCAAAGCATGTTTCTTTTGTCCATGGAGCAGGATTGACCAATATTCTTTTTTGTAATCCGGAAACACGCATTTTCGACTTTTGCCACACGAATTTCAATCAACATTGTTTTTATAAATTGAGTGTTCCGCTCAAGCTGGATTACCAATTAATCAAATGCGACGGCAATGATGTTCATGAGCTACCCGGATATTGCGATTTGTTTTTACCTTTAAATTCAGTGAGAGAAATCATCAAATGAAGCGTATTTCAGTAATCATTCCAACGTTTGATCGGGGCAATATATTTGATGAATGTATCCAATCTGTGCTGGAAAGCATTAGTCCCCTTGATGAAATCATTGTTGTAAACGATTCCAAAAAACAGGCGCTTCAATTAAAGTTAGAAGACAAACGCATACAAGTGTTTGACAATCCAAAAAGCGGTGTTGCATCCGCACGAAACATGGGAGCTTCTCATGCTCAGGGTGAATTCCTGTTGTTCATTGATGACGATATGATCATTAATTCGCATGCAATCGAATCTTGTTATCAATTGATTTTGGAAAACCCGGAAACAGCAATCAATGCAGACTGGGTTTATATTCCGGAAGAGCTGCAAAAAAGCGAATCGAAACCCTTCAGAAGGTACTTGGAGCGCATCGAATTCACTTCTTTAAAAGGATGGTGTACAGATTTGCAATGGGTAACAAACGGAACAGTGCAAGCAAAAGGAATTACTTCACAATTTTTGTTGATCCAACGAAGCATTTTCGGGAAAATAAATGGATACAATGAAGCTTTTCATTTCGCGGGATTTGAAGATTATGATCTTGGCAAGCGCTTAGAAAAGACCGGACTAACATTTCTGATTAATACACAATGCCTCATTTATCATAATGAAAAAGACAGAATGGAGATCATTCCATTTCTCGAACGCAAGAAAAGAGGTGCATTTACCAGAAAAGAAGCCGTTATGATGGGCTATTCGGAGCTTAAAATTCCTTATTCGAAAATCCAATGGTTCTATTACTCAATCCTTTCTTCTCTGTCACCAATGATTGTATCTGTTGTCAAACGGATTCCAAATAGAAAATCGTGGGATCGACTTTATACGCATTTAATGAATCGACTAACCGGAATTTATATCTTCGATGGCTACAATGGAAAAAGATAATTATTTCCCGGCATTAACCGGGATTCGTGCGATAGCTGCATACATGGTATTTTTTCACCATTACAATCCCTTTTCCTCCTATCAGAATCAAGTAAGATACTTTACAGATGAATTGCATACAGGAGTTACTTTTTTCTTTGTTTTAAGTGGTTTTCTAATCGCTCAAAGATATTTTGACAAACAAATTCGGTTCAAGGATTATATTTTTCTGCGTTTTGCCAGAATATTCCCACTTTTTTTGGTCATTCTTATTGGAACTATCAGTTATAACATACTCATTCTAAAGTTTAATGTTTCCAGCGAAATGATTCATTTCTTACTGAATGCGACCTTGCTAAAGGCATTTTCATCTCAGTTTATTTTTACCGGAATTCCTCAGGCATGGTCCTTGTCTGTTGAAGAACTCTTTTACTTAACAGCTCCCTTCATTTTTTATTTAATCAAGAAAAAACGCATCTTCCTGATTCTAGCTCCTCTTGTGCTTTTAACAATCGGATACTTGCTCTATCTCATCTTTCATCCAATTTCATTTTATGGATTTTTTGATTCTACGGATCTGATATTCAACTACACTTATTTTGGAAGATGTTGTGAATTCTTTATTGGAATTGCTTTGTTCTACCTCTACTCCCGTTATTCCATCAAAATCAAGTACATCACCTGGATCGGATGTCTAGGTTGCATTTTAGGAATCCTTTCAATCAGTTTTTTCAGGGATCACGGAGAACTTGGAATTCGTCACCCAATGGGAATGTTGATTAACACCCTTTTGCTTCCCCTTTTAGGAATTGCACCTTTATATTTTGGCTTAATCACAGAAAGAACACTTCTTTCAAGATTGCTTTCATCGGGAGTATTTCAACTGTTAGGAAAAAGCTCTTATGCATTCTATTTGATTCACTTAGGATTTATTTTTATGATTGTTAATCACTTTACTGAAAATAGTTTAATCAACTTTTTGCTTATTCAACTGATTTCAATCGGCTTATTCAAATTCATTGAAGAACCGGTTCATAAAAGATTAAGGTCTTATATTAGACGAAAAAACACACTAATTGATATGAATCCATCATGAGTATGAAAGATCTTTTCCGGTCCGTTCTAAAACTTCCGATACTTGAAAAAGGCTGGGTTCAATTGGTGAAAAATAAAACCTACGGCACTTCTATTACGAAGTTCACTCCCAATCATTACAGCTACAAAGATCCAACTCTTCGAACTGCGACAAGAGATGGGATCAATTACGAACTGAACCTGGCAAACATTGTTGAATGGCATCTTTATTTCGGATTCAAGGAAATCGCGAAAGAGAAGCTACTCCAATTGAATTCAAATCCGATTACCGTTCTTGACGTTGGGGCGAATATTGGAGAAGTATCGTTCAATTTTGCAAACAAATATCCCCGGGCAATCGTTCATGGTTTTGAACCTCATCCGACAACCTTTCAGAAATTGAAAAGGAATCATGCCCTAAATTCATTCAAAAACCTGCATCTTCAGAATCTTGGTTTGGGAGCACAAAAGGGGGAAGTTTATTTTGAAGAACGGGAAATTGGAAATCCGGGAATGAATCGTGTAACATCCGATCCGAAAAAATCAACCCATAAAATTGCAATCACCACACTCGATTCATTTATCGAAGAAAATCAGATTCCTCCGGTTTCAATTATTAAAATTGATGTGGAAGGCTACGAACATGAAGTATTGAAAGGTGCTGTAAACCTGCTAACAAATAACAAACCGCAGCTTTTTATCGAATTGGATGATTCAAACTTGATGGAACAAGGAAGCAACGCCACAGATTTCATTCAATTCATCGAATCTTTCGGTTATGTAATTGAACATGCGGAAACAGCTGAAATCATTACTAAAAATAGCGATCTGAAGAATTCTCATTTCGATATCATCTGTAAACCTATCCTTTGAAAATCTGCTACATCATATCGGATATTGACAAAGCTGTTTATTTCGAACAGACGGCTCTTGCATTGAGAAAAAAAGGGGTGGACGTTTCTTATATCCTGATCAATTGCACCAATAAAACCCTGCATCTTTTTCTAAAAGAAAACGACTTTCCGGTCTTCACTTTAGAAACTCCGTCCCTATTGAAATCACGCAAAGCAATTGGGGAATGTAAAGTCCTTTTAAAGCAATTAGAAATTGAGGTCGTTCATTGTCATTTGGCGCATGCTAATTGGATCGGATTGTGGGCTTCAAAACGTGCCGGAATTAAAACCCGAATTTATACCCGACATTCCGGTGAACCGCTGAAATTGCATTGGAAAGAGCGATTGATCGATAAAATACAGAACCGTTTAGCAACCAAGATTGTTGCCATTTCAAAAAACATCGATGATTTATTGAATCACCAAGCCGTCCCGAAATCAAAACGAATCCTTATTCACCATGGATTTGATCTGGAACGATTTTCCAATCCCGATTCGGAGGAAGTTGAACGAATCAGAAAGCAGTATAATCCGGACAACCTGAATCCGACTATTGGAGTCATTTCGCGTTGGCTGGAATTAAAAGGAATCCAGTATATCATTGAAGCTTTTCAAAAACTATTGAAAGATTATCCGAATGCACAATTATCCTTGTTCGGAGCTTCAGAAAACGCAGATTATTCATCCGAAATAAGCGAGCTTTTAAAACAACTTCCCAAAAAGAACATCTCTATTGTGTCTTTTGAGAACAATGTGTACGATCTCTATCAATTATTTGACATCTATATCCACGTACCGGTGAATCCAAGTTGTGAAGCATTCGGACAAACTTATGTCGAAGCATTGGCAGCCGGTATTCCATCCATCGTTACTTTGAGTGGAGTTGCCCGGGAATTCATTGTTCCTGAAGAAAATGCGTTGGTAGTTCCATTTAAAGATTCGCAAGCTATTTATGATTCCATGATTCGTTTATTAAACGACCCGTTCCTTTGCGAAAAATTAGCATCTAATGGGCTCAATAGTGTTCAAGGATTGTTTAGCTTTGAGGATTATATTTTGAAACTTCAAGAACTCTACTCCTTATAATTCATGTTTCTCACCATCGTTATACCAACATACAATCGTGCTCATTTAATTGAAAGTACGCTCAAAAACGTTTTGAACCAAACGTGTGATGATTTCGAGGTGATTATCATTGATGACGGAAGCACGGACAATACGGAAGAAATCCTGCAACCATACCTATCTGAAAAGGTCCGTTATTTACGTATCCGGAATAGTGAACGTGGTGCGGCAAGAAATCGAGGAACAGAGCTGGCAAACGGAGATTACATCAATTGGTTCGACAGCGATGATGAAATGCTTGAAAAACACGTAGCATCCGCCAAAGAATTAGCTTCCAAACACCAATACCCGGAAGTTTTGAATCTGATGTACCAGATCAAAGACGGAATGAGCGGGAAAACAACTCCTGTTCAATCTTCCTACTCCAATGGTCAAAAACAACGGAAGAATTTTCTAATTGAAGGCAATTACCTGGCGTGTAATCCGGTAATTGTGCGCAAAGACATTGCACTGGAAAATCCATTCATTGAAGATCGTGCTCTAAGTGCCAGTGAAGATTACGAATTGTGGTTGCGCCTACTAGCCAAATATCCGTTCCATCAATCGGCTGAAATCACTTCTTTTTTGATCCAGCACGACGAAAGAAGCGTAAACACCATGACCGATCCTATTAAGTTAGAGACCCGGTTTCTTACATTCTTAAAATATATTGACGAAAATCAAGCTTTAAAAGAGTTTTTGGATGCCGATTATCACTATTTCGTGATGAGAAACTACTTAATCTTAGCTGTTGATTTAGCATACAACGACCACAAGCGAAAAGGTTTCTTTTATTTGAGAAAAGCAATCCGCGAACATAAAAGTGCGTTAAAACAACGTGTTTTCTGGGCTACATTGAAACATTTGATCCTTTAATTTCACGAAACTTTCATTTAACCTTGTCAAATATTCGTTCAACACTTCTACTTATTTTTTAGTCAACAAAAATGTTCTTTCATCCATAGATGCTATTAATTTTGCAAGATGCTTGATTCCCAATATCAACAGTGCGTGAGATGCGTTATGGATACGAGTGATCCTGATATTGTGTTCAATGAAGATGGCACCTGTAACCATTGTTCCGATTACATTTCCCGAATAAGGCCACTTTTTGATGACTCGAAGAAAAATAATGAGAAGGTTCGGAATCTGATTGATCAGATCAAATCCAAAGGAAAAGGAAAATCATACGACTCGATTATTGGTATCAGTGGCGGAGTGGATAGCTGTTACACTGCATACTACGCAAAAATAAATGGGTTGAATCCGCTTTTGGTTCATTTGGATAACGGATGGAATACGGAACTAGCTGTTCAAAATATCCAAACCATTGCAGTAAAATTGGAGCTGGATTTGGAAACGGTTGTACTTGATTGGTCTGAATTCAGAGAAATTCAACTGGCTTTTCTGAAGTCCTCCATAGTAGATATTGAAATTCCAACCGACCTGGCAATTCCAGCCGCTCTTCATCAATTAGCGACAAAATATGGCGTGAAAACTATCCTTTCCGGCGGCAATTACTCTTCAGAAGGGATTTTGCCACTTCAATGGGGATATCATGTCATGAAGGATATGAAACTCTATCGGTATATTGTGCAGAAATACAGCAGTATCAAACGCAAAAAAACACCCGGTTTCGGACTTTGGCAAGAATTCTATTTCAAGATGATCAAAGGAGTTAAGACCCATTACCCCTTGAATTTCATCGATTATAACAAAGATGAAGCACGATTAATTCTAGAAAAGGAATTAGGATGCCAGTTTCCGGACAGAAAACACCAGGAATCACGCTATACTGGTTTTTGGCAGTCGTATATCATGCCTGTAAAATATGGGTTTGATTATCGTTTAGCTACTTTCTCCACTCAAATTTGCTCCAATCAAATTACCCGTGATGAAGCTTTGGAAAAGCTTAAAGCGCTACCTTACAATCCGGAGACACTGGAAAAAGAGAAGCGCTTTATCTGCAAAAAATTACAAATTTCGTTGGAAGACTTTGATTTAATACTCAAGCAACCACCTTTGACGTATAAAAACTTTCCAAATTCAAAAAAGCGGATTAATTTCGTCTATAGCGTTTATCACTTATTATTTCCAAAAAAATGACAATGATCCAGTCAAAAAAAAACATTCTTATTACCGGTGGAGCAGGTTTTATACCTTCTTCTCTTGCTGACAGGTTGCTGCAAAATCCGGATTACTTCGTCGTACTGGTTGATAATTTTCTTACCGGAAAAAAAGAAAATATTCCACAGCATGAGAATTGCAAGTTCATACATGGAGATGTCAATAATTTTGATGACATCGCTCCTGTTTTCAGCTTGTATAACTTTGATTACGTATTTCATTATGCTGCTGTTGTAGGAGTAAAACGAACACTGGAAAATCCCATCATGGTGTTGGATGACATTCATGGGATTCGAAATATTTTGGATCTTTCCAAACGAACCGGAGTTAAGCGTGTGTTTTATGCCTCTTCTTCGGAGGTTTATGGAGAACCTGTTCATTTGCCGCAACATGAGACTATAACGCCATTAAACTCGCGATTGCCTTACGCCGTGGTGAAAAATGTCGGTGAATCTTATTTGCGTTCTTATCAGCAGGAATATGGATTGGATTATACCATCTTCCGATTCTTCAATACCTACGGACCAAAACAAAGTACCGACTTTGTCATGTCGCGCTTCATTCGTCTGGCATTGGCAAATCAAGATATTCCAGTCTATGGGGACGGTTCACAAACCAGAACATTCTGCTACATTGAAGACCATTTGGATGCTTGCACAAAAGCCATGGAATCTGATCTGGTAATCAACGATGTTGCCAATATCGGAAACGGAAAGATCGTAACGATTATGGAACTGGCCGAATTGATTATTCGACTGACGAATTCCAAATCGAAAATTGTTCATTTACCGCCATTGGAAGAAGGTGATATGACGAGAAGACAACCCGATATCGAAAAGATGAATACTTTGTTAGGGAAACCCTTCACTAGTCTGGAAGATGGGATTCAGAATATTTTGAATAATCTGATTTAAACCGTAACTTGACATGAGGTTAATTAGTTGTCCTCTCGCATTTAACTGAAACCTGAAATGAAGAATGTGCTTTACTTGTCATACGATGGTATGACTGATCCCCTAGGACAAAGCCAGGTATTGCCCTATTTGATCGGGTTAAGTAAAAGAGGATTTCATTTGACGCTTATCAGTTTTGAAAAACCGGATCGGTATTCTCAGGAAAAAGCAAAAATAGAAGCGCTTTGTAATGAAAACAACATTCATTGGAAACCACTTAGCTATACCAAAAAACCACCTGTCCTTTCAACTATTCTGGATATCCGAAAAATGAAAAAGAATGCCTTTGTCCTGCACCAGGAAAAATGCTTTCAACTGGTTCATTGCAGAAGTTATATCAGCGCTTTGATCGGATTGAAACTCAAGAAAGAAAAAGGGGTGAAATTCCTTTTCGATATGCGCGGTTTTTGGGCGGATGAACGAGTAGAAGGCGGAATCTGGAATCTGAAAAACCCCTTGTTCAAAACCATTTACAACTACTTCAAAAAGAAAGAACGCAGCTACTTTGAAGAAAGTGATGCAATTGTCAGTTTGACTGAAGTTGGGAAATCCGAAATCTTATCCTGGAATTTAAACGCAGTTACTCCCGAAAAAATTCAGGTTATTCCTTGTTGTGTAGACTTAAAACTCTTCAATCCCCAAAAAACAGACTCCGATCTCATCCACAAAAAAAAGTTCGAGTATCATTTGACTGACAAATACATTGTGGGTTACGTCGGTTCTATTGGAACTTGGTATCAATTGAGGGAAATGCTCTTGTCTTTCAAACACATCCTTCAGTTAAAGCCCCATGCCGTTTTTCTTTTCGTAACGAAAGAATCTCCTTCAACCATTCAATCGGAAGCTGAAAATCTCGGGATAGCAGCCGATTCAATCCGGGTTGTGGCAACCCAGCATCATAAAGTTCCTTGTTTCATCTCCCTTTTCGATTGTTCCATCTTTTTTATTCGTCCCAGTTTTTCAAAAAAAGCTTCTTCCCCAACGAAACAAGGGGAAATAATGGCAATGGGGATTCCATTGATCTGTAATGCCGGAGTTGGTGACACCGATGAAATTGTGATGCGTTATAGTTCCGGATTGGTTCTAAAAGACACAACGGAAGAAACTCTCTCCTCCTTCACTTTGGACTTTCCAACTTTTGACAGAGAAAGAACCATGCTGGGAGCGAAAGAATATTTTGGTTTGGATCGCGGGGTTGAATCGTATTTCACCATTTACGACAAATTTGTCGGATAATTTTCTTTACCTGTAATCTCAAAAAAAAAGCTCATTTTTGCTCCTGTGAAATTGAAAAAGCTCCATATCATTGCCCCATATCCAAAAGGAGAAGCACCTTCACAGCGCTTTCGATTCGAGCAATATCTGTCTTTTTTGGAGGAAAACGATTTTGAGATTCGTTATCATTCCTTTCACACCCCGAAAAGCTGGGAAAGACTTTACAAGAAAGGCCATTTCATTCAGAAATTCCTGGACTTAAACTACAATTTTCTTCGTCGTTGGATTCTTTTATTTCAATTGATCGGAGCAAAACACCTATTCATGCACCGGGAAATGACACATCTTGGTCCCCCGGTTTTCGAATGGATCCTAGTAAAAATCATGCGCAAAAAATACGTTTACGACTTCGATGATGCCATTTGGATTCCGAATTACAGTTCTGCGAATGCACGCTTTCAAAAATTGAAGTGCTATTGGAAAGTACATTACCTCATCAAATGGGCATCGAAAGTAAGTGCAGGCAATGATTTTTTAGCAGATTATGCACGTGCTTTCAATTCGAACGTAGAGGTGATCCCCACAACAATTGACACTCAAAACCAACACACCAAATTGGTCAACCAAGAGCACAAACCCTTGGTGATCGGTTGGACCGGAACACATTCGACCATGCATTACCTGGATTTTGTCGTACCCATTTTACGTAAATTGGAAAACGAATTTGAGTTCCGGTTCAAAGTCATTTCAAATAAAAAACCCAATTACGAACTGAACTCTTTGGTTTACATGGATTGGAAAGAAGAAACGGAAATTGAAGATTTGGCAGAAATCCAGATCGGGATTATGCCGCTTGTTTTGGATGCCTGGTCAGAAGGGAAATGTGGATTCAAAGCATTGCAATACATGGCACTCGGAATGGCAAGCATTATTTCCCCGGTAGGTGTAAACACGAAGATCATTCAACACGAAGAGAATGGATTCATTGCAGAAACTACCGACGAATGGGAACACGCACTCCGAATATTATTGGAGAACGAGCAATTACGAATCGAATTTGGAAAAAAGGCAATAGGGTCCATTCAAAAAAACTGGAGCGTGGATGTTTGGAAGGAAAACTATTTAAAATTGGTTCAATAAGTCATTCTTTCGTCGATCCATTAAAAAAATCAGGTACCTTTGAGGTTGCTCTTTTTACTCGGTTCAAAAAAGTGAAAAGGGTTCAAAAGGTTCAGAATTCGAGACTATTTAGTACAATCTATTTGAACTTTTTCACTTTTGCATTTTGCATTTTGACTTTTGACTTTTTAATTCATTTATGGGAACTCTTCATTCAGACCAAACATTCAGTAAGCTCAATTCCAACCAATCTGATCTGGAACCGGGTGATTATGAAAATTGCACGTTCAAACACTGTGATTTTTCAAATACCAATTTCTCGAAATTCAAATTCATCGACTGCGAATTTTACGAATGCAACCTGAGTGTCAGTTCAATTTCCAATACCTCATTTCAAGATATCAATTTCATCCATTGCAAATTATTAGGATTGCGGTTCGATATAGCAAATCAATTCGGACTTTCACTCTATTTTGAGAATTGTACCTTGAATCATTCCTCTTTCTATAAATGTCGTTTACCCAAAATAAAATTTCAGGGTTGCCAACTTCAGGAAGTTGATTTTACCGAATCTGATTTAAGTGATGGTGTGTTTACCGATTGTGATCTGATGCATGCAACTTTCGAAAGAACCAACTTAGAGAAAGCTGATTTCAGAACTGCATCCAACTTTTCAATCGATCCGGAAAACAATAAAGTGAAGAAAGCAAAATTTTCAGTGAATGGTTTGGCCGGACTATTGAATAAGTATCAGTTACAAATTGACTAACTAAAAAAGGTGACCAACTCTGACCACCTTTTTATCACTAGAGTCATTGGGACTCAACTGTAAAATCCTCAATTGTTAAGAACCACAACCAACACATTCGATGTAGCTGTCCATTGGACGAACTCCCTCTACCTGCATTTTCAAGTTATGGATTTTGTCTTTGATGTCCATATCTGCAAACATGTCACCCGTCAACTGTGCTTCCAGCACTGTGATTTCTTCTTGTAATTTTTGTGTGTTTTCCATTTTTTGAAGGGTTTAAAATGAACTTTGAAAGTTAGGGAATATCCTGCGATCAATTATAATGCGGTATTCATGACTTATGAGCAGAGTTTTTAACAAGGGACTTCGACTACGCTCAGTCACCTTGTTTATCTAATCTACTTAAGCTAAAGTGTGTTTTATTTCTGCATTCAGCTAACATTTTTAAGTCATTCTTCCGATTTTCAATTAAAGCTTGCTTTTTACTACGACTCCATCCTTGAATTTGTTTTTCCCTGTAAAATGCAAAATCAATTCGATCAAATTCTTCAAAATAAATTAGTTCTACCGGTCCATATTTCCGAGTATGATTCGACCCTAATCCAAATTGATGCTCCTCTAGTCTTTTATCTAAATCTTTCGTGCTTCCAGTATAATAACTATTATTTGAACAAAGTAATATGTACATAAAGCAAGTCATTCAATTTCTTGTTTCTACTTAAGATACTGAAAAATATTTTTATCAGCAAAAATAGTGACCTTTTAAAGGTGACTGAGCGCAGTCGAAGGCACAATAAAAGAAAAATCTCCCTGTTAAATCAGCTAGTTTTTACCTATCTTTACTTGCTACTCAAAAGTGGATAAAAACAAGAAAAGGACATGTGCGGAATAGCTGGATTTATTGACTTCAACGGAGCTTCTTCAGAACAAGACCTGGAAGATATGACACATGCTTTGGAGCATCGTGGTCCTGATGGATTCGGAACTTTTATCCAAGGAACTTCTGAATATAAAATCGGATTCGGTCACCGAAGACTTGCAATATTGGAGCTTTCTGAATTGGGGAAACAACCCATGTCCTGGAATCAATACACCATTGTTTTTAATGGGGAGATCTATAACTTTTCCGAAATCAAAAATGAACTGGAAAAACTAGGTCATTCCTTTTTGGCAGAATCCGATACTGAAATGATTTTGCATGCTTACGCAGAATGGGGTGAAAAATGTCTTGATCGATTTATTGGAATGTTTTCCTTTGTTATTTATGATTCCAAATCCGAAGAAGTATTTATTGCAAGGGATCGCGCCGGAGTAAAGCCCTTATTTATTTATGAGAAGAACGGATTGTTTCTCTTTGCATCTGAATTAAAGGCTTTTCACCAACATGCAGATTTCGAGAAGAAAATAAGTACACAAGCTGTTCAAGCTTATTTACAATATGGAAGTGTTCCTACTCCACATTGTATTTTTGAGAATTGTTCGAAATTGGAGCCTGGTCATTACATAAAAACATCCCTGAAGGATTTCAAAACCGATTCTACACCGTATTGGAATGTGTATGACTATTACAATAAGCCCAAATTGGTGATTTCTCCGGAAGATGCAAAACAAGAAACAGAACGCATTTTGAAATCAGCATGCGAATACCGCATGGTTGCCGATGTTCCGGTTGGTGTATTCCTAAGTGGTGGCTACGACAGCACTTGTGTAACCGCCCTTTTGCAAAAGGATCGGACGGAAGCGTTGCGCACATTTACTATTTCAGTCCCCGACATTGGTCTGAATGAAGCTCCTTATGCGAAAGAAATCGCAGAACGGTTACAAACAAATCATACGGAAACGGAATGTACAGCGCAGGATGCTATTGATCTGATTGCTCAACTACCTTATTTCTATGATGAACCCTTTGCCGATTCAAGTGCCATTCCGACAACCCTGGTTTCAAAAATTGCGAAGCAGGATGTCACTGTAGCTTTAAGTGCAGATGGTGGTGACGAAGTTTTTGCCGGTTATAACCGGTATGAATTGATTCTCAAATACGTAGAAAAACTGAATAAAATTCCGGGATTTGCCCGAAAAAGTATGGCTGGGGTAATGGACCTGGTTTCCGCAAATTCCATTCCCGTCCTAAAAAACAAATACAACTTTGCCCAACGGTACGAAAAAACCAAATCCATTCTTCGGAACACGAGTGACCAAAATATCATGCTCAGCGTTAGTCAATTGTTTACCGAAGAGCAGATCAACAGTCTTTGCACTAAGCGATTTGAAAAATTAAGCACCTATTTTGACAGCAAGGAATTGAAAAACTACAGTCCCTTAGCTTTTGCTCAGGCAATGGATTATCAAACCTATTTATTGGATGATATTCTCCAAAAATTGGATCGGGCTTCCATGTCTGTGAGTTTGGAAAGCAGGGAACCCTTGTTGGACCATAGACTAATTGAATACGTTGCTCAATTACCGGATGAATTGAAATTTCGGAATGGCTCCAAAAAATGGCTTTTAAAGGAAATTGTCCATAATTATATTCCTAAGTCAGTAATGGACCGACCGAAAATGGGCTTTGCAATTCCAATCGAATCCTGGTTAAAAAACGAATTACGCGACCTGTTGGAAACTTATCTCTGTGAAGATAAAATTAATGAAACCGGATTCTTCAACTGGAAAGAAATTGAAAAATTGAAAAGCGGATTTTTAGCCGGAAGAAAAGAATTTGGAGTAAAAATATGGTATCTGCTTTCTTACCTGATGTGGTTTGAAAAGTGGGGGAAATAAAAACAAATTAAATCTGGGATTATGGAGAGTATGAAGAATGTGGCGATAAAAACCACGATGGAATTTGATGTCTCTGCACGTGATCTTTGGGAAGCGATAACAGACCCTTCACATTTCAAGAAATGGTATTTTCACATACATCATTTCACAACGAAAGTTGGTGAAAGCTTTGACTTCTATGAATCAGAAGCCCGTAAGTACCTGCATCACTGCACCGTTCTTGAATTGGAAGAAGGTAAAAAATTTGTGCATTCATGGGAGCACCCCGAACAATCGGAAGGCTCTTCCATCGTAACGTGGTTGGTTGAATCGATCGACAGTAACCATTCCAAATTAACTTTAACCCATGAGGGAGTGGAATCCTTTTCTGATGCCGGACCTAATTTCACTCCGGAGAATTTTCAAATGGGATGGGATGCAATCATCAAAAACTCCTTGCGGAATTACCTCCATCTGATCGATAAACTTCATTTTTCCATTAACATCAATGCTACAAAAGAAAAAGTATGGGAGGTTCTTTGGAATAAGGAAAGTTATAAAATCTGGACTGCTCCCTTTGGTGAAGGCTCTCATTACAAAGGCGATCTGGCTCCCAACGCACGTGTTCATTTTTTGACACCTAACGGAAGTGGAATGTATAGTGACGTGATGTTCTATAAAGAGCATTCATTGATCGTATTCAGACACGTTGGGGGTATGAAGGACTGCGAGGAGCAGGAAATCGATAACGAAAGCAGACATTGGACCGGTTGTTTCGAAGTTTATCGTTTAGTGGAGATCAATGCAAACACAACGGAATTGGAAGTTGAGGTGGATGTAACAAACGCACACATTGAATTCATGAAAAAGAAATTTCCAATCAGTTTGGAAAAAGTGAAGGAATTGAGTGAAAAATAGATCACTAAAGAACTGAAAACATGAACCGCTGAGCAAACTAATTTGAGCCGCTAACCAAAATCATTTCTGTATATTAGAACGAACTTTGTCCTATAAATTCAAGTATATGAAAAAAGTCATTTTAATTACGGGTGCTTCTTCAGGGATGGGGAAAGTGTTCGCACAAGATCTAGCGAAAGAAGGACATATTGTTTATGGTGCTGCAAGAAGAGTTGATTTATTGAAAGAATTAACCAAAAAAGGAGTCAAAACCATTGAGTTAGATGTTACAAACGATGAATCCATGCAATCGTGTGTTCAAACAATTTTAGATAAAGAAGGTCGAATCGACGTGCTTGTAAATAATGCCGGGTATGGTTCTTATGGAACAATTGAAGATGTTTCCATGGAGGAAGCAAAACGTCAATTGGATGTCAACGTTTTTGGTTTGGCTCGAATGACTCAATTGGTTCTTCCATCCATGCGCAAACAGAAATCAGGAAAAATCATCAATATTTCTTCCATTGGAGGAAAAATAGCAACTCCTTTCGGGGCTTGGTATCACGCAAGTAAATTTGCCGTAGAGGGAATGAGTGACAGCTTACGCACGGAAGTGAAACCATTTGGAATTGATGTCGTTGTCATCGAACCAGGAGGAGTAAAATCAGAATGGGCGACTATCGCTTATGAGAATCTGACCAAGACAACCCAAAATACCGCTTACAGTGAAATGGCGAATAAATTCAAAAAGGCATTTGAAACAACTATTTCAAAAAATGCGGAGCCTGAAGTTATTTCGCGCCTGGTATCAAAAGCAATCGCTGCCCGAAAGCCAAAAACGCGTTATTCGGGAGGATACATGGCGAAAACGGTATTATTCTTCCGTCGTTGGTTTGGGGACAGAACAATGGATAAGATCTTATTGAGCCAACTTCCAAAAAATTAGGAATTCTCCATGGCAGATCAACTCCAAGAAAACATGCTATTCTCCTGTGTTCATGAACAGCATTTTGGCACAGAACAACTGGTTCTTCACCATGCATTGAGCATTGTGATATCCGGGAAAATGGAAGTCTTCACTCCGGAAGGATCTCGCTTCTTCGAAGAAGGTAAAATGGGAATCATACGTAGGAATACTCTTTTGAAAACCCGCAAACATCCTGCATTGGACGGAAGACCTTTCAAATCATTCACCATTTTCCTTACCGAAGAGTTTTTACAGCAATTCGCCCTGCAGAATAACATTCCGACACAAGAGCGTTTCAGTGGAAGCTCCTTGTACGAGATTCCTGACGAATCTTTTATCAAAGGATTTTTCCAGTCGCTTCTTCCCTATTTTGAAAAACCCGATTTCTTCACGTCCAAAATGGCCACGCTGAAAACCGAAGAGGCTGTGGAACTTTTACTTCGATTGGATCAATCATTTTATAGGTTCCTATTTGATTTCAGTGAACCCTTCAAAATCGATTTGGAAGCATTTATGCAAAAAAACTACCTGTTCAATATTCCCTTGGTGGAGTTTGCGCGCCTTTCCGGTCGAAGTCTTTCGACTTTCAAACGTGATTTCTCCAAAACATTTCGAGAAACTCCTGAAAAATGGTTGAAACAACAGCGGCTTGTCGAAGCAAAAAACCTGCTCCAATCAACCAACCTAAGACCTTCTGATGTTTATTTACATGTCGGATTTGAGAATTTCTCACACTTTTCAAACTCTTTTAAAAATTATTTCGGTTTCAATCCTTCTACTGTTTTTAATTCCTAGAAAAAATGTAACTTAACTCAAAAAAAAAAATGAAACTACTTTTCGCTTCTTCCAATGCGTACAAGATTGCTGAGATCAAAGGGATTTTACCTCTTGGTTTTCAGCTAATTTCATTGAAAGAGATTCATTTTCACGACGAAATTCCGGAAACAGAAGATACCATTGAAGGAAATGCTATTCAAAAAGCCACCTTTTTGGCTGACAAAATGAATATTCCCTGTTTTGCAGACGATACAGGATTAATCATTCCAAGTTTGAACAATGAACCGGGAGTTTTTTCAGCACGCTATGCCGGCGAACAGCGAAATCCTGACGACAACATGGATTTGGTATTGGAAAAACTAAGTACCCAATCTGATCGAAGTGCACATTTCACGACCGTTATTGCATTGTATATCCATCATAAGGTGCATGTCTTTGAAGGACGCATCGACGGAACAATCATCCATGAGAAACGCGGAACTCAAGGCTTTGGCTACGATCCGATTTTTCTACCCGATGGCAGCGATAAAACATTTGCCGAAATGAGTGTTGAAGAAAAAAATGCAATGAGTCATCGTGCAAAAGCATTGGAAAAAATGATGGTTTACCTAAAGCGGATCGGATAAGGAAAATTAGCAAACAGTTCAATCATTAATAGACTAAAAGAGAGCGGTTTAAATTTTAAAATTCACCATTCAGTTTACTCAATTGGAAAGTCCTAAAAATTAACTATCTTATTTATTGACAATCCAATCTTCAACCCTTAAATTTGCCATCGTCGGTTAGGAATGATTCTTAGCACAATAATCAATTATAATAATCAAATTATGGCAGATTCAAATTCAACAATTCTGTATACACTTACTGATGAAGCTCCAGCTTTAGCAACGTATTCTTTCTTACCCATCGTCAAGGCATTTGCTGCAACGGCAGGTATAGAAGTGGAATCAAGAGATATTTCATTGGCGGCACGTATCCTGGCAACCTTTCCGGAATACCTGACAGCTGAACAACGTGTTCCAGATTCATTGTCTGAATTGGGTAAATTAGCTACAACACCTGAAGCAAATATTATTAAACTTCCCAATATTTCCGCATCCATTCCACAGTTGAAAGATGCTATTGCAGAATTGCAGGCATTAGGATTCAAGATTCCTGATTATACGGAATCTCCTGCAACAGAGGAAGAAAAAAATGCGAAAGCCAAATACGATAAAATTAAAGGTAGTGCTGTAAATCCGGTGCTTCGCGAAGGAAATTCAGATCGTAGAGCCCCAAGAGCTGTGAAAAACTACGCAAAGAAACATCCCCATTCAATGGGTGCGTGGTCAGCCGATTCACAAACCAAGGTCGCTAGTATGCCAAATGGCGATTTCTACGGAAGTGAAAAATCAGTTGTACTTCCAAGTGCTACGGATGTAAAAATCGAATTGATCCAAAACGATGGAACATCAAAGGTTCTAAAAGATAAGACATCGCTAAAAGCAGGTGAAATCATTGATGCTTCTGTAATGAGCCAACAAGCGCTTCGCAACTATATTGCAACCGAGATTGAAGAAGCAAAAGCTAATAACCTGTTACTTTCCGTTCACTTGAAAGCGACCATGATGAAAGTATCGGATCCGATTATCTTTGGTAATGTGGTTTCCGTTTATTTCAAAGATGTTTTCGAAAAACATGCTGCTGAATTTGCTCAATTGGGAATCAATCCTAACAACGGTTTAGGTGATTTGTATGCTAAAATAGAAGCCCTTCCGGCAGATAAAAAAGCGGCAATTGAAGCGGATATCAATGCAGTTTACGCAAAGAATCCAGCTATTGCAATGGTGAATTCTGAAAAAGGAATCACCAATTTACACGTTCCAAGTGACGTCATTGTAGATGCTTCCGTTCCGGCGGCAATCCGGACTTCCGGTAAAATGTGGAACAAAGAAGGAAACTTACAGGATACATTGATGATTATTCCTGACAGATCTTATGCAGGAGTTTATCAGACAGTTCTTGATTTTTGCAAAAAACATGGAGCATTGGATCCGACAACCATGGGATCTGTTCCAAATGTCGGTTTAATGGCTCAGGCAGCTGAGGAATACGGCTCACATGATAAAACATTCCAGATTCCTGCAAATGGTAAAGTGCGTGTTGTTGATGCAAATGGTACCGTTCTATTGGAACATGCTGTTGAAGCCGGAGATATCTGGAGAATGTGCCAGACAAAAGATGCACCAGTTCGCGATTGGGTAAAATTAGCTGTTACAAGAGCTCGTTTAAGCAATACTCCTGCCGTATTCTGGTTGGATAAAAATCGTGCACACGATGCCGAATTGATCTCTAAAGTGGAATTGTATCTAAAAGACCACGACACTTCCGGATTAGATATTCGTATCCTTTCTCCTGATCAAGCAACCCAATTCACGTTGGAGCGCATTGTGAAAGGTTTGGATACCATTTCAGTAAGTGGGAACGTGCTGCGTGACTATTTAACAGATTTGTTTCCGATTCTCGAAGTTGGTACGTCTGCTAAAATGCTTTCAATCGTTCCTTTAATGAATGGTGGAGGTTTATTTGAAACCGGTGCCGGAGGTTCCGCTCCCAAGCATGTGGAGCAATTCCTGGAAGAAGGTTATTTGCGTTGGGATTCACTTGGTGAGTTCTTGGCTTTGGCGGTTTCCTTTGAACACATGGCGCAAACTACAGGTAATGCAAAAGCGAAGGTTTTAGCAGAGACTTTGGATGCAGCAACTGAGAAATTTTTGGAAAACGATAAATCGCCCGCTAGAAAAGTAGGTGAGATCGATAATCGTGGAAGTCATTTCTTTTTAACTCTTTATTGGGCGCAAGCACTGGCTGCACAAAATAACGATGCAGAACTGAAAGCAAAATTCACACCTGTTGCCCAATCTTTATCCAATAATGAGAATAAAATTAATACTGAATTGATAAGTGCTCAGGGACACCCGGTAACTATTGGTGGTTATTACAAACCAACGCTTGAATTGGCGACCAAAGCTATGAGACCAAGTGAAACATTCAACGGAATTATTGCGGGAATTTGATTTAATTCATAAACAGAAAAAAGTTCGGCACTTTTAATGAGCAGAAGTGTCGTTTAAAAATAAGAGTCCGGTTTCGGGACAACAAGACAAAAAAAGGGCTGTTTCAATGAAACAGCCCTTTTAATTTCCCACTAATTAGGATATTCTGAGAATATCTTAATTATTTTTCAGACAACGTTCCTCCTGAAAGAGCACAAGTTGTTTCAGCAGCAGATTTTCCTGATTTGTTCAATCCCGGGTAATCAGTTGTGTGTTTTTCACCATCAGAATCCGTGTAAGTACATACGTAATCTTTTTTGCAAGAAGCCAATGCGAATGTTGCTACAGCAGCAACCATAATAAGTTTTTTCATGTTTAATTTAAGATGAAAGGTTATTAAATAAAATTAATTACCGCGAATATAGTTTTTTTTCTGAGGACTGATTCCGCAATAGCAAAAAAAAATCTGTGCGTTTTTTGAACAAATGGAACAAAAAAAATGGTCGGAAAAAATTCCGACCATTCGTGGGCTAATGCCCCATAATAATTTCAAAAATTATTATTTTTTGTTTGTTGTACAGCTAGAACCTGTAGTAAATGTAATACCACCAAGAGAAGCTTTTCCTTCACATTCTGCTTCAGCATCTTTCTTAGTTTTCCCGTTGATGTCGTAAGACGTAGTCTCACCATCATAAGTACAAGAACAAGTCCAATCTTTTTTACAAGAAGTCAATCCCAAAGTTGCTACAACAGCAACAAATAATACAAATTTTTTCATACAATAATTAAGATGAAGGTTTCAAAAAATAAATTAACAGCGCGAATATAAATCTTTTTTTTTTTAGATAGAACAACTCTGCTAATTAAAATCTAGTTGATTTTACAATCAATTATTTCATCTGAGTATTTTTCACAGCTATCCTTCGCCGTTTTTTTGGAAGCTTTAACCGTGAAACTATAACCGTCTGAACAAGTGCATGTTTGCGACTTCTGACAGGATACAAGGGCGAATAAACCCACTACAAAATAAAAAATCTTATTCATAACTTGAAGTTAATACTAATTTTGGAAAATCAATTATGAAATTTCCGTCATTGTGCGCGTACTAAAATTTAAAATTGGATTCTTTCTTCTGGTTCTTATTAGTTCTTGTCGTACAATTCAACCGGAAGCTCCAACCAGTGTAAACTTGACGGATACCCCACCTGCAATCAATTCCGGAATCAACAGCATTGTAGTGCCGATAGAAATCAATCTTTCTGCTTACTTCAAAAAAGCCAATAAAACAGTTCCGGCTATTACCAAGGGTTCTGACAAACCGTGCAATGGGATCCGCTATGAATTTGAATTCCAAAAGGATTCTTTCAATATTTCCACTGTCAACAACCATTTATTATCCGAATTACACGGTTCTTACTGGATTAAAATGGAATATTGCGCAGCCTGTTCAGACCTATTGAGCGCTACCCCTATCTGTCTCGCTCCGATTATTCCTTTTTCCTGCGGAATCAATGAGAAAAAACCCTCCTTGCGCATTCGTTTCGCTACAGAACTGAATATCGATGAGAATTATGGCTTGAACACAAAAACAAGTATTGACGAATTAAAATCCTTGAATCCATGCGAAGTGACCTTGTTCAGATTTGATGCCACAGATGAAGTGATCAAAGAGGTCCGCAAGACCTTGAAAAAACAATGTGATGAAACGGATAAGCAATTGGCAACTATTTCTTTCCAAAAAGAAGCGAAAGATTTGTGGAAGGATATGAATCAATCGATCAAGATTCCTTATCTGGGCTATGTCCATTTCGAACCGATTTCACTTTCCCTGGTTAAACCCCGTTTAAATCAAAATAAACTGTACACGACTTTGGTCCTGAATTGCAAAACGTACCTCAATCAGAATTCCATAAAAACGCCTTCCACCGAGCTTCCAAAATTAAACATTGTCTCAAGTGCTCCAAAAGACACATTCGATCTGTTTACCGATTTTGAACTGAATTATGATTCAATCTCACAATTATTCACCGAGCAGATAAAAGGAAAAACCATCGATTTTAATAAAAATCACTTTGAATTTAATTCTGTTGCTGTAAGTGGCTTGGACAAAAGCAGGTTGGTTTTGGCAATTCAATTCAGTGGAACAAAAAAAGGAGTTCTCTACTTACAAGGTGTTCCACAGTTTAATAACGAAACCAAACTATTGGAGCTCACGAAACTCGAATACGATCTGAAGACCAAAAGCATTCTTCTCAAAAGTGCAAAATGGTTATTTTCAAACCGGATCTATTCAGAACTTGAAAAAGCCACCAAGCTGGATCTGACGGATCAGTTCAATGATCTGAGTAAAATGATCGACCAAAATCTTCAAAAGAAAGTAGGCGATTTCAGTTTATCAGGAAAAACACATGATGTTACAGTTGTCCACATCTTCCCTACAGCTGAGCATTTATATCTTCGAACCTGTTTGAAGGCCCAATTAAATGTAAAATACTAACCAAAAAATACATTTAGTATGCTCAGTCAATCCATTCAGAAAGTAGAAAAAAAGGGGGTTTTTCAAAATTGATGAAAAAACTATCTTTGCATTCGATGAAATATACTCTCCTACTATTTCTTTCCTTCTTTTTTACAAATGCGTTTGGGCAACAGGTTCTCGAAAGCTCTGATGCTATTTCTGATTGTACCGGTGCAACGAACCTATTGAAAATAGGCGAATACCGGATGCAATTCTCCGGAAAAGGTGGAAAAACAAATGATTTTCAAGCTTATCCCTCACTAAATAACATCGAGGAAAAAAACACCTTATTCTGTTCATTTAAAGCATCTTTCAACGGGCGATTCACTTTACATGCAACATGTCCTGAACCGATTCAGATGATCATCTTTGAAGGAGAAACAAAGTATCCTTGCGAAGAAATTGCGAAAGGTTCTGCAGAAATCAGACGAATTATTGCAAAACCGACCACCGAACTGGGCTTGGGACTGGTGGTGTCTCAGAATACCCTTTACCCAATTGATTTGGTTGCCGGAAAAGAAATCATCATTTGTTTTATTGGTGCACCAAAAGTAAAGGAGTTCATGGAAGTAGATTTTGATTTCGAACCTATTACAGGAGAACTTCAGGAAACATCCGAAGGAGGAAAACTGATGGATCTTAGGACAGATAAAAATGAAGCAGGTCTTTCTATTCTGGTTCGGGATTATGAAACGGGAAAACCGGTGATTTCCAATCTAACGCTGAGTGGAATCAAAGATATAACTGCTGCTTACCAAGGTTCGGATTTCCGTTTCTCTATTGATAAATCCGGCAAGGTGCAATTGAAAATCGATGCCGAAGGTTATTTTTTCGTTGACAGGGAGGAACCTGTCTCTGCGAATACCGAGACCGAAATTGTCATTTGGATCGAACCCCTGGGTGAAGGAAAGAGCATGCAAATCGATGAAATCGAATTTTATCCGGGGTCATCCGAATTTCTTCAAAGCGCAGAACCTAAATTAAGACGATTAAAAGACTTCCTGGCCTTGAACGCTGGAATCAAAATTGAAATTCAGGGTCACGTACATTCCAACGGAGAGAACACATTTGAAGCTCAGAAATTATCGGAAGCGAGGGCAAAAAGGGTCGCTCACTACTTAGTTGAAAATGGAATCGATAAAACCCGCTTGACCACTGTCGGATATGGTAACACAATGCCTATTTTCCCGAATGCAAAATTTGCTTCGGAAGAACAGAGCAACCGCAGGGTCGAGATCAAAGTACTCTAAATTGAGAATGTATAGAATTGACAAGAGGATTTCCTAATTTTAAGACAATCCATACTTTTCAATTATCCATTCTCCCTTTTCAACTGTTTTAAGAGCGTTTCATCCACAAACTCAGGAATAGTCACCTTCAACTTAGGTTCTGCCTCCATCGCTCTCTTAATGGCAAAAATAGCACCTTCATTCCGTGCCCAGTTTCTTCGTGCAATTCCATTGTTCACATCCCAATGCAACATGGACTTCAATCTTCTGTCTGCATCTGAAGAACCATCCAATAACATTCCGAAACCTCCGTTGATGACTTCTCCCCAACCTACTCCGCCTCCATTATGGATGGAAACCCAAGTAGCTCCGCGGAAAGCATCCCCGATCACATTCTGGATTGCCATATCTGCAGTGAATCGCGAACCATCATAAATATTCGAAGTTTCACGATAAGGCGAATCCGTTCCTGAAACATCGTGGTGGTCACGACCAAGTACAACCGGACCAATGATCCCTTTAGAAATAGCCTCGTTGAAAGCAGACGCAATTTTCATTCTTCCTTCTGCATCTGCATATAGGATCCGTGCTTGGGAACCAACCACCAGTTTATTTTCCTGAGCACCTTTGATCCATTGAATATTGTCCGCCATCTGTTGCTGAATCTCTTCCGGACTTTGTTGTTTCATCAGTTCCAAAACTGCACAGGCAATTGCATCTGTCTTTTCCAAATCTTCCGGTTTTCCGGAAGCACAGACCCAACGAAAAGGTCCAAACCCATAATCAAAACACATCGGTCCCATGATATCCTGAACATACGAAGGATATTTGAAATCGATTCCATTGGATGCCATTACATCAGCTCCAGCTCGGGATGCTTCCAATAAAAATGCATTACCGTAATCAAAGAAGTAAGTTCCTTTCGCCGTATGTGCATTGATCGCACTTGCGTGACGAATAAGTGTCTCTTGAACTTTTGCCTTGAATAAGTCAGGATCTTCAGCCATTAACCGATTCGACTCCTCGAAAGAGATCCCAACCGGATAATACCCTCCTGCCCAAGGATTGTGAAGTGAAGTTTGATCCGAACCCAGATCAATATGTAAATTTTCCTGGTCAAATTTCTCCCAGACATCTACCACATTTCCTAAATAAGCAATGGATACCACTTCTTTATTTGATTGCGCTTCACGCACTCTTTTCACCAGATCATCCAGATTTTCAATCACTTCATGAATCCAACCTTGTTCATGTCTGATCCGTGTAATCTTTGGATTCACTTCTGCACAAACGGTTACACAACCCGCTATCGTTCCAGCTTTCGGTTGAGCACCGCTCATTCCTCCCAAACCTGATGTAATAAACAATGATCCAGCCGGACTTTTCTTGATTTTCCGGAAACCATTCAAAACGGTGATCGTTGTCCCATGAACAATTCCTTGCGGTCCGATATACATATAAGAACCGGCAGTCATTTGACCGTATTGCGTCACTCCTAATGCATTGAATTTTTCCCAGTCATCCGGTTTCGAATAATTGGGGATCATCATTCCATTTGTAACCACAACGCGCGGAGCATCTTTGTGTGAAGGGAAAAGCCCCAGTGGATGTCCTGAATACATCACGAGAGTTTGATCATCTTCCATTTCTGACAGATACTTCATCGTCAAGCGATACTGGATCCAATTTTGGAAAACTGCGCCATTTCCACCATAGGTGATCAATTCGTGCGGATGTTGAGCAACTGCATAATCCAGATTATTTTGGATCATGAGCATAATTGCCTTCGCCTGCATTGATTTCCCTGGGTATTCATCGATCGGACGAGCATACATTTTATAATCCGGTCTGAAGCGATACATATAAATCCTGCCACGTTTCTCCAATTCTTCAGAAAACTCCACTGCAAGTTCGGCATGCTGTTCGGTTGGAAAATACCTTAATGCATTTTTTAAAGCCAGGATCCGTTCTTCTTCGGAAAGAATCTCTTTGCGTTTCGGTGCATGATTGATTGCCAATTCATACTCTTTCTTCGGAGGAAGTGTTACAGGGATTCCTGCTGTTATATCGTTTTGAAATTCGTTCAGATTCATAAAATACACTTATGTTGCGAAATTAAGAAATCTACCGTTATACCCAAAGATAGACCAGGCTTAATTCGATTATCGTAAAACAATAAGGGGCTACCTGTTTAGATAGCCCCTTATTCTACGGATCAATTAATTATTTTTGAAGAGTTATACTTCCATTCCAAACGTATTTCTTATCAGAAATAAGCTCTCTTGTCCGGACAAGCCAGGTGTATGTTCCTTGCGGCACAAGCTGACCATTGTAAGTCCCATCCCAAGATGCATTTACATCGTGTGATTCCCAAATAACCTCACCCCATCTATTAAAGATTTGAAGCTCAAAATCAAATTCATCCACTCCTTCAATATAGATTCTCCAGGTTTGGTTGAATTCATCACCATCAGGTGTGAATGTATTCGGGGCGTATATAATTACTTCCGGCAGAATAACCACCTCTTTTGTAACCGTGTCTGCACAACCCAAATAAGATGTCGCAATGAGTGTTACATAGTAAGTTCCTGTCTGACCATCAGGATAAAGAACCGTTTGATCATCGTTTGTTGATGAATTTGGCGATGCTCCCGGGAAACTCCATTCGTAGGTATTTGCATACAAGGAATATTCAGTAAATAACACTTGTGTATTGAACATCGTTATCGGTTCAGGACTCCATTTGAAATCTGCAACCGGAGTTTGCATCACCGTAAGCGTATCAGTAAATGTTGTCGAATCAATACATCCATCAGGAGACGTAACAATCAATTGAACATCATAAGTTCCATTCATCATCGAGGATGTTGTCAATGAATTCACATCGATAAATTCATCTCCATTACTGATTCTCCAAATGGTATTTTGAGACAACGTTGAATCTGTCGTATTAAACAAAGTAAATACAGCAGGTTCACATTTCGGTGTCATATCAATTGCAATTTGAGGGACCGGAACCGGATATGCATTAATAATTCCTGATATGGTTATCGGAGTGGTTTCACAAACATCATCAATTGTAACACTATAAGTAGTCGTTTGCAATGGTGAATCATTTAATGTACTTTGAGTTCCAATATCTGTCTGACCGGTATTCCAAGTGATCGTATAAGGAGCACCGATACCTCCGGAAGCCAAGACCGTCAATGAATCTTCATAACCGGGACAAGTGAATGCATCCGGTGACATGATTGCGGAAAGTACCGGGTTCATCGTCACATAGATTGAATCTTTATTTGACCAACATCCTAAATCAGTTTGAGCTTGAACCGGGTAATAAGCATTCACAGAAGGATTCACCTGAGTCACAGCAACCAAAGCAGGATTGTGATCCCAATGATAGGAATAAGTTGCACCACCCGTTGCCAAAGCCCAAAGAGTTGCTGTACCGTTCTGACAAATCGTGGTATCATTTGCAACAGTCATCACAATCAATGGAGGATCAGTCAATGTGGCGGTTGTACATTTTTGACATCCCAAGGTGTTTCTTGCACAAACAGTATATGTTCCTGCTGCAAAACCTCCTTGTGTATTGGATGTTTGCCATGTCACACCATTATTGAAACTATACTCACTGGCACCAGCGCTTGTAATTGTTATCGTACCGTCACTTGATCCATTACAAACCGGATTTGTTGTTGCAGCCGCAATCTGAAGTTGTGAAACAGTAACGACAACCGTATCTCTAATAATACCACAAACGGTACTTGTTTCTCTTAAGACAAATTTATAGACCCCCGGTTGATTTACCGTAACGTTTGGTGTCATCGAACTGAAGTTTGGAGAGAATGCGGCAGTTGCTGCAGGAACCAAACCAGTTGGCACAATTGCTTGCCAGTTTGCAGTATTTGTAGGACTTCCTACGCTTCCTGTTAAATGAATCACTTGCCCCAAACAAACTGTTTGATTCGGTCCTGCATTAGGTGCCGGAGGATTTACAACTGTAATTGTAAAAGTTGCCGTATCAACCAGCGCAGGAGTTGTTCCCATTGGAGGTTGAGTAACCTCTACCGAATAGGTAGTTGTGACTGTTGGATTCACTGTTGTTGTTCCAGCTGAAGGATTTGCCACTGCTGTTGTCACTAACCAGTTAAAACTAGGATTTGTATATCCTGGAGTAGCAATAGTTACTGATGTTGAATTCCCCAAACAAATTGTTTGATCTGCTGCAGAAACACCACATACAACTTGAGCTGTCCCAAAGAAGTTCAAATTGACATTTTGATTCGTGAAACTGTAGTTCGATAAACACAAGATAAATGATTGACCAGCAGTAACGGTTAATGGGTTTTCATAACTCGATTGAGACCCACCAGCAGGAAGGTTTCCCGGAGGAGCCATACCGGTATTACCATTACATGAACCATTCCAGTTACATGAAACGGGACTTAATGTATTTCCATTAATTCCTGCACAAGCATTACCTGTGTTATTTGGCCACATGATCCAATCGAAACATCCACCTTGATTACCAATCATTGACCAAGCCAATGTTCCATTTGATACTACATTAATAGTAATAAATGTAGAAACTGTTTCACCTGACAATAGACAACCGGAATTCCCTGGCGAACCATTCGGGTTAGAAGACGGATTAGAAACCGATCCGGATGTAAAATCCACCGTGTTATAAGCTGGTTGTGTACCGGTTATAGGAAACGATGGTGTTGCACATCCAGGAATAGCTAAATTACAGTTAACGGGTAATTGTTGAGCCCAAATTCCAAATGAACAAAACAATAATAAAGTATGTAATAGTATTTTCATCGGATTAGTTTTCTGAACAATTCGTAAATGGATAAGGATTTACAGGATCAACTCCATGCAAACCAATTTGCAAACAACTGTAAGCAGATGAATAAGTTCCCATCCAGGATACAAATTCTGTTGTCGTGAACGCACTAATGTTCTTTGTAATTAAGAATAATCTATGAGTTGGAATATCAACTCGAACTACGCTTACGTAAGGTATGGAACGCAATTGATTTTCCAATGTCGTTAAATCATTCTGATCGCTCAAGTTCACCATGCATTGCGCAAAAAAAGTAGGTGTACTTGTTTGAGAAGCCGTAGTTTGAGTGTTCCCCCAAAAGGCTCCCAATACAAAAATAAAGCCTAGTATTAAATTCTTCATAGTTTGGTACTTTGATTTCTAAACGGTTTAATTACAATTTGGTTGCTTTGAGTTCATAAAAACATACCGCTTTTAAACATTTTGTTAAAAATCAGTCTATTAACATGAAATCAACTGCAATTTTCACTTTTCCGAATAATTTTTCATTCCAACTGAATATCAAGGCCTTAAATTACGAATCTTTTGGTACTAGCTCTATTTATTCCCCCAAATAATAGTTACTAGAAATAAAAAAGGGAGTCCACCTCGGCGGACTCCCTTCTTCACTATTTTTTTACTATTTCTTTACTTTATAAAAACCGGAAGTTTTTCCCCGGATAATAAGCTGTTTCACCTAATTCTTCTTCAATTCGCAACAGTTGGTTGTATTTAGCCATACGGTCACTTCTTGATGCAGAACCCGTCTTGATTTGTCCACAATTCAATGCAACCGCCAAATCTGCAATGGTATTATCTTCCGTTTCACCACTTCTATGCGACATAACCGAAGTATAACCATTTCTTGTTGCCATTTGAACCGCTTCAATTGTTTCGCTCAAGGAACCGATCTGATTTACTTTTACCAAAATTGAATTGGCAATACCTTTTTCAATTCCTTCGGACAAGCGTTTTGTATTGGTAACGAACAAATCATCCCCAACCAATTGAACCTTGTTTCCAAGTTTATCTGTCGCTTCTTTCCAACCGGCCCAATCATCCTCAGCCAATCCATCTTCGATGGAAACAATCGGATATTTCTTACACCAATCAGCCCAAAAATCAACCATTTGAGAAGATGTCATGGAATCTCCGGTAGATTCAAAGAGATACAATCCTTTTTCTGCATTGTAAAATTCAGAAGATGCTGCATCTAATGCGATGTGTACATCATGCCCAGGTTTAAATCCGGCTTTTTCGATTGCTTGCAATACCACTTGGATTGCTTCTTCATTCGATCCTAGGTTTGGAGCAAATCCACCCTCATCACCCACATTCGTAGACATCCCTTTCTCTTTCAGAACGGATTTCAAGTGGTGGAATATTTCAGTTCCCCAGCGCAAACCTTCCGAAAAGGAAGATGCGCCGAAAGGCATCACCATGAATTCCTGAACATCAATCAAGTTATCTGCATGAGATCCTCCATTGAGGATGTTCATCATCGGAACAGGCATTGTGGTTGCACCAACTCCCCCCACGTATTTAAACAAGCTCAATCCCGCTTCTTGCGCAGCTGCTTTAGCAACCGCCAAAGATGTGCCCAAGATCGCATTCGCACCCAATTTCGATTTGTTCGGAGTTCCATCCAATTCCACCAAAACACGGTCTATCAGTTTTTGATCGAAAATATCCATCCCGATCAATTCTTCAGCGATGATCGAATTTACATTCTCAACAGCTTTCAAGACTCCTTTCCCCAGGTAAACGGATTTATCACCATCACGTAACTCAACTGCCTCATGTATTCCAGTTGAAGCTCCGGATGGAACCGCTGCTCTTCCAACTGCACCATTGGTTGTGTAAACATCCACTTCTACCGTTGGATTACCTCTTGAATCTAAAACTTGTCTTCCGACAATGCGTGCGATATAACTCATGTGTTGATATTATTTAGAAGCTCAATGCTTCGCTTGTTTCATATTTGCAATAAACTGATCGAATAAATAGCGGGAATCATGTGGTCCGGCAGATGCTTCAGGATGGTATTGCACTGAAAAAACGGGTTTATCAGTCAACATAATCCCTGCAATAGTTTGATCATTCAAATGTTCGTGGGTCACCTTGATTCTTGGATTGGATTGAACACTTTCCTTTTCTATCACGAATCCGTGATTTTGTGAAGTGATCTCCCCTTTTCCAGTCAGTAAATTCATGACCGGGTGATTAATCCCTCTGTGTCCGTTGAACATTTTTTCAGTTTTCAGTCCTTGACTCAATCCTAAGATCTGATGTCCAAGACAAATTCCGAATACTGGAGTACCAATCTCCACCAATTCTTTTACCAAAGCAATTTCGTTCGGCATTGCAGATGGATCCCCGGGACCATTCGATAATAAGTATCCATCCGGATTAAACGCTTGCATCTCAGCAATAGTCGTACCCATTGGAAACACCTTTACCAAACAACCTCTCTCAACCAAACAACGAACAATATTTTTCTTCACTCCAAAATCAAGCAGGGCAACTCGCAAAGAACTTGCCGGATCTCCTACTTCGTAAGCAACTTTCGTCGCTACTTTGGAAGATAATTCCAGCCCATCCATTGACGGAACTTCCTTGACTTGTTTCTGAAGTACTTTTTCATCCAGAATTTCAGATGAAATAATGGCATTCATTGCGCCTTTATGTCTGATGTGACGAACCAAAGATCGCGTATCGATATCCGTAATACCGACTTTGTCATTATCGACCAAGTAATCCTGAAGATCAGATACCCCTGATGCTCTTGAGAAATTATGTGCGAATTTTTTGGTTACCAATCCTGCAATTTTCACAGTTTCGGATTCAACCTCGATTGGATTCACACCATAATTTCCAATATGGGAAGTCGTCATGACTAGTATTTGCCCATAATAGGAAGGATCAGTAAATACCTCTTGATAACCGGTCATTCCCGTGTTAAAAGCAATCTCTCCGGTGGTTGTACCTATCTTTCCGGTAGCTTTGCCATAAAATACTGTTCCGTCTTCTAGGACCAGGAGCGCAGGCTTGCGTTCTTCCATATACTAAAATGTTTTTGCAAAATTAGGATTTCTATTCCAACTTCAAAAGTATAGTTCATAAAAAAGGGCATCCGTTAATAACTGGACACCCTTTTTTTATCTTAAAGATGAGAAATCTTACTCTTCATCCTTTTTTTCTTCTTCAGTTGAATCTGCTTCTTCTGTCGGAGCTGCTGCCTCTTCTGCCGCGGCAGATTCAGCTTTCACTTCTTCAACAACTTCTGCTTTTGGAGTTTCTTCAACTACAACTGCCTCTTCTACCACTTCAGTTGCTTCTGCAGCAGGAGCCGCATCTGCTTTCTTAGTAGCAGTAGTTGAACCACCACGACGAGAACGACGTGTTGTAGTTTTCTTCTCACCAGAAGTGTAAATTTCGTTGAAATCAACCAACTCGATCAAACACATTTCAGCATTATCACCTAAACGGTAACCTGTGCGGATGATACGTGTGTATCCTCCCGGACGGTCTGCAATTTTCGGAGCAATTGTTCTGAAAAGTTCCGTTACAGCTTCTTTACTTTTCAAGTAAGAGAAAGTTGTACGACGATTGTGAGTTGTATCGTCTTTCGATTTTGTCAAAATAGGTTCAACATATACACGTAAAGCTTTTGCTTTAGCGATTGTTGTTGAAATACGTTTGTGCTCGATTAACGAACAAGCCATGTTAGACAACATTGCAGCTCTGTGTGCAGTTTGTCTCCCTAAATGATTGAATTTTTTTCCGTGTCTCATAACATTTAATTTCGTAAGTAACGGTTAGCTAGATTTAGTATCGCATCAATCTAGCCACCTATCACGACATTATTTAAAATTTAATTGCGATACTAGTCTTTATCTAATTTGTATTTAGCTACATTCATACCGAAGTTCAATCCTTTTGAATCTACTAAGTCTTCCAACTCAGTTAAGGATTTTTTTCCGAAATTACGGAACTTCAATAAGTCATTCTTGTTGTAAGAAACCAAATCTCCAAGCGTTTCAACGTCTGCTGCTTTCAAACAATTCAGAGCACGAACCGAAAGATCCATATCTACTAATTTTGTTTTCAACAATTGACGCATGTGTAACGATGTCTCATCAAATTCTTCTGTTTCAGATTTCACTTCACTATCTAAAGTGATACGCTCATCTGAGAACAACATAAAGTGATGGATCAAGATTTTTGCTGCTTCTTTCAAGGCATCTTTCGGATGAATCGAACCATCTGTAGTCAATTCCAAAACCAATTTCTCGTAATCCGTTTTTTGCTCTACACGGTAATTTTCAATCGTGTATTTAACGTTTACAACTGGTGTAAAAATTGAGTCGATAAAAATCGTTCCAAATGGAGAATTACCTGTTTTGTTTTCCTCTGCAGGAAGGTAACCACGTCCTTTAATGATTGTCAATTCCAACTCCAATTTAACAGAGCTTTCCATGTTACAAATCACTAAATCCGGGTTCAATACCTGGAATCCTGAAGTGAATTTACCCAAGTCACCAGCAGTCAACTTATCTTGTCCAGAGATAGAAACAACAACTGTTTCATTATCTGTTCCTTCGATTTGTTGTTTGAAGCGAACTTGTTTCAAATTCAACACGATTTCGGTAACGTCTTCAACAACACCTTTCAAAGTTGCGAACTCATGGTCCACTCCTTCGATACGTACTGAAGAAATAGCATACCCTTCTAATGAAGAAAGTAAAATACGACGTAATGCGTTTCCTACAGTGATACCGTATCCTGGCTCAAGCGGACGGAACTCAAATTGTCCTTTACGCTCGTCCGACTGGATCATAATTACCTTGTCAGGCTTTTGAAAATCTAAAATTGCCATTTTGTTTTTCTTCTTTTAATTGTTTCGCAGTTGCGCGGTCTGAAAGATTGAAGAATGTCCATCAAACCCTTTGGCTGCGACTCAATAATTAATTATTACTTAGAGTATAATTCGACGATTAATTGTTCCTTGATATTTTCAGGGATCATATCACGAGAAGGAATGCTCAAGAACTTTCCAGTTTTTGTAGCTGAATCCCAATCTAACCAATCGTAACGTTTGTTTGTTGAAGCTGTCAAAGCAGAAGTAATTGCTTCCAATGATTTTGACTTTTCACGAACGCTTACAGCATCACCGATACGTAATGTATAAGAAGGAATGTTTACCACTTCTCCGTTTACAACGATGTGTTTGTGAGTTACCAACTGACGAGCAGCACGACGAGAAGGAGCAATTCCTAAACGGTATACTGTATTATCCAAACGTGATTCACACAATTGTAATAATACTTCACCGGTAATACCTTTCATACGCGATGCTTTCTTGAATAAATTCGAGAATTGACGCTCTAAAATACCGTAAGTGTATTTCGCTTTTTGTTTTTCACCAAGTTGGATAGCGTACTCAGACTGCTTTCCTCCTCTGCGTTTGTTCGGTCCGTGTTGTCCGGGTCCGTATTGTCTTTTTTCCAGTGACTTGTCTGGGCCAAAAATTGGGTCGCGGAAACGACGTGCAATTTTCGACTTAGGGCCTGTATATCTTGCCATACTATAAAACTATAAAAGGGGGATTATGAATTAAGGCTTTTCCTTCGATAATCAATTTCCCCTTAAGATTAAATTACTATTATTAAACGCGACGTCTTTTTGGTGGACGACAACCATTGTGAGGAAGTGGAGTTACATCAATGATTTCGATTACCTCGATACCATGATTGTGAATTGCACGTATAGCTGATTCACGACCAGCACCTGGTCCTTTCACAAATACACGAACTCTACGTAATCCGAAGTCATGTGCTTCTTTAGATGCATCCTCAGCAGCAATTTGTGCAGCATAAGGAGTGTTCTTTTTAGAACCTTTGAAGCCCATTTTTCCAGCCGATGACCAAGAAATAACCTGACCAGCGTTGTTAGTCAAAGAAATAATCACATTGTTGAAGGTAGCTTGAATATGCGCTTCACCCGCTGCGTCTACTTTGACGTTTTTCTTCTTCTTTTGATTTGCTTTTGCCATTTCTAACTATTATTTAGTTGCTTTCTTCTTGTTAGCAACTGTTTTTCTTCTACCTTTTCTAGTACGAGAGTTGTTTTTCGTACGTTGACCTCTCAATGGAAGACCAGCGCGGTGACGAATTCCTCGTGTACATCCGATATCCATCAAACGTTTAATGTTCAATTGGATCTCAGAACGCAACTGTCCTTCTGTCTTGATTTCCGAAATAGATGTACGTATCAAAGCAATCTGATCGTCATTCCAATCTTGTACTTTGATGTTTTCATCAATTCCGTTAGCTATCAATAGCTTCTTAGCCGTGCTACGACCAATTCCAAAGATGTACGTCAATCCGATTACACCTCTCTTGTTTTTTGGTAGATCAATACCTGCAATACGTGCCATAATTACCCTTGTCTTTGTTTTAGTTTAGGATTCTTCTTGTTAATCACGTAAACTCTTCCTTTTCTTTTTACGATCTTACAATCTACAGATCGCTTTTTTACTGAAGCTCTTACTTTCATCTTTTGCTTTTTTATCGGAGTTCTTTCTTACAAATTATTTGTAGCGGAAAGAAATACGTCCTTTAGTTAAATCATATGGAGACATTTCCACTTTTACTCGGTCACCAGGTAAAATCTTAATGTAAAACATTCTCATTTTACCAGAAATGTGAGCCGTAATAACGTGTCCATTCTCCAATTCGACACGAAACATTGCGTTAGACAATGCCTCGATGATCGTTCCGTCTTGTTCTATAGATGCCTGTTTAGCCATAATCTTAGAAACCTGATGACATTTCGTTTATACTTCTTCTTCCTCTAACTCGGGAACCTTCCATCAATCCATCCATGTGACGGTTCAATAAATAAGATTCAATTTGTTGAAGGGTATCTAAAACTACTCCCACCATGATTAACAACGAAGTTCCTCCGAAGAAATACTCAAAACCAGAAGTAATATTACAAGCATATGCAATTGAAGGTAGAATCGCAATCAAAGCCAAGAACATCGATCCAGGCAAAGTAATACGAGACACCAACGAGTCAATATACTCAGCAGTCTCATCTCCGGGACGAACCCCAGGGATAAATCCTCCACTGCGTTTCAAATCATCCGCCATTTTACGCGGGTTGATCATAATTGCAGTGTAGAAGTATGTAAATACGATAATCAAAAGCGCTAACAATGCGTTATAAGGAACACCATGGGTATCTCCTAAAGCGTATTGAATGACACCTCCCTCTTTTTGTTGAGAGAAAATCATAACGGGAATGGTCATAATCGCTTGCGCGAAAATGATCGGCATTACACCAGAAGCATTTACTTTCAAAGGCAAATAGTTTCTAGCTCCCTGCTCATCTACTGCTCTGGCACCAACCACACGTTTTGCAGTGTTTAATGGAACCTTACGCACACCTTGAACAATCAGGATTGTTCCAAGTACGATAAGCATGAATACGATGATCTCCAAAACAATTTTCAATGGGAAATTACTGTTAGCAGCCATTTCAGCTAGGAAAGAAGATGGGAGACGGGATAAGATCCCTACGGTAATCAATAGAGAAATACCATTCCCAATTCCTTTGTCTGTAATGCGTTCACCTAACCATACAGCAAACATTGAACCGGCAACCATACAAGACACTGCTGTTGTCCACCATAACATGGATTGATCAGCAGGCAGCGCACCTTTAATACTAGACGCATATAACGAAATATAACTTGGTGCCTGAACGGCACAAATTATAATCGTCAACACACGTGTATACGTATTGATTTGTTTTCTACCTGATTCACCTTCATTCTGCATTTTTTGAACAGCTGGAACAGCCATCCCTAATAATTGCATAATAATCGATGCACTAATGTAGGGCATAATACCAAGTGCCATAATTGACACGTTAGTAAATCCACCTCCTGAGAACATCGATAACAATGATTCAAGTACGTTGTCACCTCCTTTGCTAGATGCATTTGCCATTACAGCCTCTGCATTCACACCAGGTAACATGATAAACGATCCGATACGGTACACAAGAATTAAGAAAAGCGTCAATAAGATACGCTTTCTTAACTCTTCTACTTTCCAGATGTTTTTTATGTTTTGTATAAACCGTTTCATAAAAAAAATGTCGGCAAAGTTAATTAGATTTCTGAAATACTACCACCTTGAGCTTCAATTCCTGCTTTTGCAGAAGAAGAAAACTTGTGAGCACTTACTGTTACTTTAGATTTAAGCTCTCCACGACCCAAGATTTTCACTAGGTCATTACGAGATACCAAACCGTTTTCACGTAGTACTTCGATAGTAATATCAGTTATATTCTTACGTTCAACAATTGATTGAATAGCATCCAAATTGATTGCTTTGTATTCAACTCTGTTGATGTTCTTGAATCCGAACTTAGGAACACGACGTTGTAACGGCATTTGTCCCCCTTCGAATCCAATTTTCTTAGAATAACCAGAACGAGACTTCGCTCCTTTGTGACCGCGCGTAGCGGTACCACCACCACCGGAACCGTGTCCACGACCAATTCTCTTATCAGATAGAACAGATCCTGCAGCTGGTGTTAAATTATTTAAATTCATGGATAATTCGTTTTAAAGTATTAATCTACAACTTGTACCAAATGCTCAACTTTCTTGATCATGCCAAGAATTTGTGGAGTTGCTTCTTTCTCAATTACCTGGTTCAAACGGCTAAATCCTAACGCTTCGATCGTTCTTTTTTGACGAGCCGGACGTTTGATAGCACTGCGAACTTGTTTTATTTTAATTGTTGCCATACTATTTTTTATTAACCGTTAAACACTTTGTCCATACTGATTCCACGTTGACGAGCAACAGCAGCTGCATCGCGCATAGACGCCAATGCATTGATAGTTGCTTTAACAACGTTGTGTGGATTGGATGATCCTTGAGATTTTGCCAATACATTGTGAACACCTACAGATTCTAGAACTGCACGCATCGCACCACCAGCGATAACTCCTGTACCATTTGTAGCAGGTTTCAATAAAACTTCTGCACCACCGAATTTTCCTTTTTGAGCGTGAGGAACTGTACCTCTCAAGATCGGAACTTTAATAAGGTTCTTTTTCGCATCGTCGATTCCTTTTGTAATCGCTTCTGTTACTTCTTTCGCCTTACCAAGACCATGACCTACGATACCGTTTTCATCCCCGACAACTACGATAGCTGAGAAACTGAATGTACGACCACCTTTTGTTACTTTAGTCACACGGTTCACAGATACCAATTTATCTTTAAGCTCTATATCAGAGGCTTTTACTCTATTTCCTATAATTGCTGCCATGATGATTAAAATTTAAGTCCACCTTCTCTAGCTGAATCAGCTAATGATTTAACACGACCGTGGTATAAATACCCGTTACGATCAAATACAACTGTTTCTACGCCAGCTTTCACCGCTTTTGAAGCGATTTCTTTTCCTACAACAACTGCCTGATCAGATTTGCTTTTCTTGTCAGCTTCTTTGTTTTTGTAAGAAGAAGCAGCGACTAGTGTCACACCTTTTGTATCATCAATCAACTGAGCATAGATTTGCTTGTTTGAACGGAATACAGATAGGCGAGGCACTAAAGTAGTACCAGAAATTTTCTTTCTGATTCTTCTCTTAATTTTTGCTCTTCTGTTTAATTTACTAAATGCCATAACTTTTAAAATTATTTTTTACCTGCAGATTTACCAGCTTTTCTTCTAATCTCTTCGCCTAAGAAGCGAATACCTTTTCCTTTATACGGCTCTGGTTTACGAAGGGAACGAATTTTGGCAGCAACCTGGCCCAAAAGTTGTTTATCGTAAGACTCCAATGTTACCAATGGTGCCTTACCCTTTTGAGTATCTGCAGATACCTTAATTTCTTTCGGAAGTTCGATAATGATCGGGTGAGAATAACCTAATGCTAATTCCAACTGTTGACCAGTTGCTGTAGCACGGTAACCTACACCGATTACTTCTAACTCCTTTTTGAACCCTTCGGATACTCCAGCTATCATATTAAATACCAAAGCACGGTATAAACCATGTTTTGCTCTATGATCTGGCGCATCAGACGCGCGGATAAAAGTGATTTCAGAACCTTCAATCTGGATTGTTACACAAGAATCCAATTCTTGAGTCAGTTCTCCTTTTGAACCTTTAACGGTTACTGTCGTACCGTTCACTTTTACTTCAACTCCACTCGGGATTGTTACTGGGGATTTACCTATCCTTGACATTACTTTTTTAATTATGGATTACGAAAGGCGAAGCGAACTTCGCACAATCTGCATCTCTATATTAATTTAATATACGTAGCAAAGAACTTCTCCACCAACGTTTTCTTTTCTTGCTTCTTTATCCGTGATTACTCCACGAGAAGTAGAAACGATAGCAATTCCTAAACCATTCAATACGCGTGGCATTTCTGCTGCGCTGGAGTACTTACGAAGACCTGGACGAGACGCACGGTCTATCTTAGTGATCGCTGGAACTTTTGTTGATTGGTTATACTTCAATGCGATTCTAATGATACCTTGTTTATCATCTTCTTCGAATTTGTAATTCGCGATATAACCTTGATCAAACAAGATTGCTGTCATAGCACGCTTTGTGTTTGAACCAGGAATTTCTACGGTTTTCAAACGAGCCATACTCGCATTACGAATACGTGTAAGAAAATCTGCAATAGGATCTGTATACATGTCCTTTTCTTTTATTAATTACTCGGTAGAGTTTCAACCTGTCAACTGACAGAGACTTTTACCAACTTGCTTTTTTAACTCCCGGTATTTTACCAGCCAATGCCATTTCACGGAAAGTAACACGTGAAACACCGAACTGACGCATATAACCACGAGGACGACCTGTCAACCCACAACGATTGTGTACACGAACTTTAGAAGAGTTCGCAGGCAATTGTTGCAATGCATCCCAATCTCCGGCAGCTTTCAACGCAGCTCTTTTCGCTGCGTATTTTTCTACCATTTTTTCTCTTTTGCGCTCACGCGCTTTCATTGATTCCTTAGCCATCGTCTTATTTTTTAATGAAAGGGAATCCAAAGGCATCAAGCAATGCTCTTCCTTCTTCGTCGCTTTCAGCTGATGTTACAAAAGTGATATCCATTCCTAAAATCTTGCTTACCTTATCGATATCGATCTCAGGGAAAATGATATGCTCTTTAACTCCTAAATTGAAGTTACCACGTCCGTCAAATCCTTTTGGATTAATCCCACGGAAATCGCGAGTACGTGGTAAAGCAACAGCGATAAAACGATCTAAGAAGTCGTACATTTTATCTCCACGCAACGTAACTTTCGTACCAATTGGCATTCCTTTACGTAGTTTGAAGTTTGATACGTCTTTTTTAGACATTGTAGCTACTGCTTTTTGACCTGCGATACGAGAAACATCTGCAACCGCATTGTCAACAATTTTCTTATCAGCAACTGCATCACCCAAACCTTGGCTGATAACAATCTTTTGTAACTTAGGTACACGCATAATGGTTTTGTACCCAAATTTCTCAGTAAGTGCAGGAATGATTTCCTCTCTGTACTGTTTCTTTAATCTTGGTGAATAACTCATTACTTGATCTCCTCTCCTGATTTTTTAGAATAACGAACTAACTTACCTTTAGCATCTTCCTTACGGCCTGTGCGACTAGCTTGTCCTTTAACCATCACCATTAAGTTGGAAATATGAATAGTTCCTTCTTTTTCGATGATTCCGCCTTGCGGCTCAGATGCACTAGGTTTGGTGTGGCGTTTTACCATGTTCACACCTCCTACGGTAGCACGTTCTTTGTTTCTGTCAATGGTCAATACTGTTCCTTCTTGACCTCTAGACTCACCGCTTAATACTTTAACAGTGTCGCCTACTTTGATGTGTAATTTCTTTTGCATGACTTCACTACTTATTAAAGTACTTCGGGAGCAAGTGAAACAATTTTCATGTAATTGTTTTCACGAAGCTCACGAGCTACTGGTCCAAAAATACGGGTTCCTCTCATCTCCCCCGCCTGATTCAAGATAACGCAAGCGTTATCATCGAAACGAATGTAAGAACCGTCTGGTCGGCGAACCTCCTTACGTGTTCTTACAACAACCGCCTTGGCAACCGATCCTTTTTTTACGGCTCCAGAGGGCATTGCGCTCTTAACAGCTACGACGATCTTATCTCCTACTGAAGCATAGCGACGTTTAGTTCCGCCTAATACGCGGATACATAACACCTCTTTTGCTCCGGAGTTATCGGCAACTGCAAGTCTTGATTCTTGTTGTATCATTGCAACTAATTATTATTTAGCTCTTTCTAAAATTTCTACTAATCTCCAATTCTTGTTTTTAGACAAGGGGCGAGTCTCCATGATCTTAACGGTGTCACCAATGTTACAGTCGTTATTTTCATCGTGGGCCACAAATTTAGTAGTTTTTTTGACGAACTTACCATATTTCGGGTGTTTTACTTTTCTTTCTACAGAAACTACGATAGATTTTTCCATCTTATCGCTAGTAACAGTCCCAATACGTTCTTTTCTTAAATTACGCTTTTCCATTTCAAGCTTCTTTTACTTTCAAGCCTTAAGCTTGAATTTCACGTTTTCTCAATTCTGTATTTAAACGAGCAATATGCTTGCGAACGTTACGAATTTGAATCGGGTTTTCCAGTGGAGTCACTGTATGTCCTAATTTCATTTTCGTTAACTTTTCTGTTTCGCTTGTCACTTGCTTTTTCAAATCATCAACTGAAAGTTTACTAATTTCTTGTTGTTTCATCTTGTCTTATTTTCCTGGTACAACATAATCGTTACGAACGATGAACTTACATTTTACTGGAAGTTTTTGAGCAGCTAGACGAAGTGCTTCCTTAGCAACTTCATATGGAACTCCATCAGCTTCGAACATAATACGACCTGGTCTTACAACTGCCACCCAGTGGCTAGGAGCTCCCTTACCTTTACCCATACGAACCTCTGCAGGCTTCGATGTGATCGGTTTGTCAGGGAAGATACGAATCCACACCTTACCTTCACGCTTCATGTAACGCGTAACTGCGATACGGGAAGCTTCGATTTGGCGTGATGTAATCCATCCTGGCTCCAATGTTTTCAGTCCAAAAGATCCGAATGCAATTGTAGCTCCGCGTTGCGCTTCACCACGATTACGACCTTTTTGAACTCTTCTAAATTTGGTTCTCTTTGGAGATAACATCTTCTGAAAATTTTAAATGTGTTTTTACTTCTTTTTACGGTTGTTTCCACCTTTTCCTCCAGCTGGGCGACGGTTACCTCTATCACGGTCTCCGGATGGCGCACCACCTTTTGAACCTTGAGCAGCCATTCCAACATTTGGAGAAAGATCACGACGACCGTAAACTTCACCTTTGCAGATCCATACTTTGATACCGATCAAACCGTAAGTAGTCAATGCCTCACCTACTGCGTAATCGATGTCAGCTCTGAACGTATGTAACGGAGTACGTCCATCTTTGTACATTTCTGAACGAGCCATTTCAGCTCCATTCAAACGACCTGAAATTTTCACTTTGATCCCTTCGGCACCCATTCTCATGGTTGAACCGATAGACATCTTAATAGCGCGACGAAATGAAATACGAGCTTCAATTTGACGAGCGATTCCATCAGCTACCAAGCGAGCATCCAATTCAGGACGTTTCACTTCGAAAATGTTGATTTGAATCTCTTTTTTCGTCAATTTTTTTAACTCTTCTTTCAATTTGTCTACTTCTTGACCACCTTTACCGATAATCACACCCGGACGAGCCGTGTTGATTGTTACAGTAACGAGCTTGAGGGTGCGCTCGATGATGATTTTCGAAATACTTGCTCTGGATAAACGGGCGTGTAAATATTTACGAATTTTATCGTCTTCAACGATTTTATCTTTGTAATTATCTCCACCGTACCAGTTAGACTCCCATCCGTGGATGAAACCTAATCTATTTCCAATTGGATTTGTTTTTTGTCCCATTTTCCTTCAATTATTTTGAACCATCGACAACGATAGTCACGTGGTTTGATCTTTTACGAACTCGGTAAGCTCTACCTTGAGGAGCAGTTTGAATACGTTTCAACATTCCTGCACTACCTACTTCAATAGATTTCACCACTAATTTTTCATCCTCAATGCTCTTACCTTCGTTTTTAGCTTCCCAGTTAGCAATTGCTGAACGCAATAACTTGGATAAACTTAACGATGCGTCTTTCGCATTGTGTTGCAATATGTTTAGAGCTTTGTTTACCTCTACTCCACGTACAAGATCTGCAACCAATCTCATTTTACGAGGAGAAATAGGAGAATCATTCAACTTAGCGAAAGCTATTGACTTGTTCTCTTCTTTAATTCTATCAGCTCTTAATTTCTTTCTAGCGCCCATGTCACTTGAATTTTAACTATCTTTTTTTATCCTTTTTGTTAGCACCATGCCCACGGAAGTTACGAGTAGGAGAAAACTCCCCTAACTTGTGTCCAACCATGTTCTCTGTTGCGAACACAGGAATAAACTTATTCCCGTTATGCACTGCAAACGTCAACCCAACCATGTCAGGAGTGATTGTAGAAGCGCGAGACCATGTTTTGATTACTGCTTTGCTTCCACTTTCTTGTGCTGCATCCACTCTCTTTGTCAACTTATAGTGTACAAAAGGTGGTTTTTTCAACGAACGACTCATACCTTATTTCTTTCTTCTCTCGATGATAAACTTATCTGAATACTTCTTTTTCGAACGCGTTTTGTATCCTTTAGCAGGCATACCGTTACGAGAACGAGGGTGACCACCGGCGTTACGCCCTTCACCACCACCCATCGGGTGATCGACCGGGTTCATCACAACACCACGTACACGTGGACGACGACCCAACCAGCGCGAGCGACCAGCTTTACCAGAAACTACTAATGAATGTTCTCCATTCGATACAGCACCGATTGTAGCCATACAAGTAGTCAAAATCATACGAGTCTCACCTGAAGGTAACTTGATAATCGCAAAGCGACCATCACGAGCGTTCAATTGAGCATATGTTCCTGCTCCACGAGCAATTGCACCACCTTTTCCAGGTTGCAACTCAATGTTATGGATCACAGATCCAAGAGGAACATCGGATAAAAATAATGCGTTTCCAACATTTGGAGTGGCACCAGCACCTGAAACTACTGTATCACCAACTTTCAATCCTTCAGGAGCAACGATGTAACGTTTCTCTCCATCCACATAATAAAGCAATGCAATACGTGCAGTTCTGTTTGGATCGTATTCTATTGTCTTAACTACCGCTGGCACTCCGTGCTTGTCGCGTTTAAAGTCAATAATACGATACTTTTGCTTGTGTCCACCACCGATGTAACGCATGGTCATACGACCATCATTGTTACGACCACCAGACTTGCTTTTCTTCGCAACTAAGCTCTTTTCAGGAACATTCGTTGTTACTTCAGCATACGTACTGTTGATCTTGTGTCTTTGCCCTGGAGTAATAGGCTGAAATTTTCTAAGACTCATCAGTTTTTACTTAAAAATTATTAAACAAATCAATCGTTTCTCCTTCGGCAACAGTTACGATGGCTTTTTTCCATACGCGACTTTTTTGCTCAACGACACCTCTATTCGTAAACTTCGTAGAGGATTTACCACCGCCATAAGTGAGTGTGCGTACATTCACAACGTGAACTCCGTACATCTTTTCGACAGCGCTTTTTATTTCCAATTTATTCGCCTTGCGATCAACTTCGAAAGCGAAACTACCGTTTTCATTAGCGGCAGTTGCTTTTTCTGTTATAATTGGCTTTTTGATAATAATGCTCATCATCAATTAATTTAAAATCTTTTCGATTACTTCGATTGAACTTTCTGTTAATACAACTTTCTTCGCATTCAACACATCGTATGTGTTAACCGAATCAGCAGATACAACTTTAACGCGTTGTAGGTTACGTGAAGACAAGTAAACATTGTCGTTACCTGCTCCTACGATCATCAACACCTTCTCGTTTAACAAGTTCAAGTTCGATAACATCGATCTGAATTCTGCTGTTTTTGGTGTTGCAAGCGCTACATCTTCTACTACTAAAATTGAATCCAATTTTGCTTTATAAGCGAAAGCAGATTTACGTGCCAAACGCTTTAATTTGATATTCAATTTGAAGTGGTAGTTACGAGGGCGTGGTCCGAAAATACGTCCACCACCTACACGTGTACCAGATTTAACACTACCAGCACGAGCACCACCCGTACCTTTTTGTTTTTTAATCTTTCTGGTAGATCCAGCGATCTCAGCTCTTTCCTTAGACTTGTGCGTTCCTTGACGACGATTCGCCAAATGTTGCTTAACATCCAAATAAATTGCGTGATCATTTGGTTCGATTCCAAAAATTCCGTCAGACAAGGTTACCTTTTTGGAAGTAGCCTTTCCTTTGCTATCAATTACTTTTACTTCCATTATTTCTGAATTGTTACGGTTGAACCTTTAGGTCCTGGAATAGAACCTTTAACTACGATTAAATTTTTGTCAGCCAAAATACGTAATACCTCCAAGTTCTCTACTGTTACGCGTTTGTTACCCATTTGTCCAGCCATGCGCATTCCTTTGAATACACGTGCAGGATAAGAACAAGCACCAATTGAACCAGGAGCACGCAAACGGTTGTGTTGACCGTGAGTTGATTGTCCAACACCACCAAAATTGTGACGTTTTACAACTCCTTGGAAACCTTTACCTTTTGATGTTCCAGCAATTCCAACGAATTCACCTTCTTCGAACATTTGAACGTCCACTACATCTCCAAGATTAAGTCCGTCAAAACCTTTAAACTCTACCAATTTAGATTTTGGTGTTGTTTTAGCTTTTTTGAAATGACCTTTCAATGCATTTGGAGTGTTGCGCTCTTTACGCTCTCCAAATCCTAATTGAATTGCCTCGTACCCATCTCGATCTTGTGTCTTAACCTGAGTCACTACACAAGGACCAGCTTCTATTACTGTGCATGGCGTTGCCTTACCCTCGGCACTGTAGACGCTAGTCATTCCGATTTTTTTACCAATAATTCCAGGCATACTTTACTAATTATAAATTATAAATTATTAAAGTGATGTAAATCTCAATGTCGGGGTGAAAAATTTTCACCCCGACCAGAGTATTTCATCACACTTTAATTTCTACATCAACTCCCGAAGGAAGTTCTAATCTCATTAACGCATCAACAGTTTTAGAAGAAGAACTGTAGATATCCAACAAACGTTTGTAAGAACACAATTCGAACTGCTCACGCGCTTTTTTGTTAACGTGTGGAGAACGCAATACTGTGTAAATACGTTTGTGCGTTGGAAGTGGAATTGGACCACTAACTACTGCTCCTGTTGCTTTAACCGTCTTAACGATTTTCTCAGCCGATTTGTCAACCAAGTTATGGTCGTACGACTTTAATTTAATTCTAATTTTTTGGCTCATTACTCGTTTGTATTAAGCGGATACTTTTCCGTTAATTTTTGCAATCACTTCTTCTGCTACGTTCTTAGGCGCTTCTGCATAATGCGAAAACTCCATAGAAGACGTTGCACGACCTGACGATAACGTACGCAATTGCGTTACATATCCAAACATTTCAGATAAAGGAACATCAGCTTTAACAACTTTACCTCCTGCTTTATCATCCATACCTTTCATCATACCACGACGACGGTTCAAGTCACCTACAATATCTCCCATGTTTTCTTCCGGACAAATCACTTCTAATTTCATGATCGGTTCCAACAAGATTGGTTTACATGCTTTCAATGCATGGCGATATGCCATTTTAGCTGCCATCTCGAACGACAATGAATCTGAATCGACCGCGTGGAATGAACCATCAATCAATTCTACTTTCATTGCTTCAACAGGGAATCCAGCCAAAACTCCATTTTTCATAGATTCTTTGAAACCTTTCTCAACAGATGGGATAAATTCACGAGGAATGTTACCACCTTTGATAGAGTTAACGAATTCTAATCCAGTTTTCTCAGCATCTGTTTGTGGAGAAATCTTAACCAAAATGTCCGCGAATTTACCACGTCCACCAGATTGTTTCTTATACTGCTCACGGTGTTCAACAGGAATTGTAATATCCTCACGGTATGTTACTTGAGGAGCACCTTGATTTACTTCAACCTTGAACTCACGACGTAAGCGGTCAACGATAATGTCTAAGTGCAACTCACCCATTCCTGAGATAATTGTCTGTCCTGACTCCTCATCCGTATTTACACGGAAAGTCGGATCCTCTTCAGCCAATTTATTCAATCCGTTAGATAAACGGTCAGCATCTGCTTGAGTTTTAGGCTCAATTGCAATACCAATTACCGGATCAGGGAAATTCATAGATTCAAGAATGATCGGATGCCCTTCAGCACACAATGTATCTCCTGTACGAATATCTTTAAATCCAACAACAGCACCGATATCACCAGCACCTAACTCATCAATTTGATTTTGTTTGTTTGCGTGCATTTGGAAGATACGAGAAATACGTTCTTTTTGATTTGAACGTGTATTGTAAACGTATGATCCAGCAGGTAATTTACCTGAGTAAGCACGGATAAAACACAAACGACCTACGAAAGGATCCGTTGCAATTTTAAACGCCAATGCAGCAAATGGAGCATCGTAAGATGGTAAACGCTCTTCTTCTTCATCTGTTTTAGGATTGACTCCAACGATGGAACCGTTATCCAATGGAGAAGGAAGAATTTCCATTACCATATCCAACATTGCCTGTACACCTTTGTTTTTGAAAGATGAACCACACATCATCGGAACTACTTTTCCTGAGATTGTAGCTGCACGTAATGCAGTCAAGATCTCACGCTCTGTCAATGAATTCTCATCTTCGAAGAATTTCTCCATCAAAGTCTCGTCAAATTCAGCAACTGCTTCCAATAATTCACTTCTTAAACGTCTTGCTTCGTCAACGATATCTGCAGGAATTTCAACTTCTTGAAAAGTCATCCCCATATCGTGCTCGTTCCATTCAATTCCTTTAAAGTTGATCAAGTCAACAACTCCTCTGAAGTTATCCTCGTCACCAATATTGATTTGCAATGGTAAAGCATGGCTACCCAACATTTCTTTCACCTGTGCACACACGTTTAAGAAATCTGCTCCCTGACGGTCCATTTTGTTAACGAAACCGATACGTGGAACATTGTAGTTGTTTGCCAAACGCCAGTTTGTTTCAGATTGAGGCTCAACACCATCAACTGCTGAAAACAAGAAAACCAACCCGTCCAATACACGTAACGAACGATTCACCTCAACTGTAAAGTCAACGTGTCCCGGAGTATCGATGATATTGATGTGGTAGTTATCTCCTCTATATTTCCAATTTACTGTTGTAGCAGCAGAAGTAATGGTAATACCACGTTCTTGCTCTTGCTCCATCCAGTCCATTGTAGCTCCACCGTCGTGAACCTCACCAATCTTGTGGTTTACACCAGAATAGTAAAGAATACGCTCAGTAGTTGTTGTTTTCCCAGCATCAATGTGAGCTGCGATACCAATATTTCTTGTGTATTTAAGATCTCTTGCCATTTCTTAGAATCTAAAATGTGAAAATGCTTTGTTAGCTTCAGCCATTCTTAAAGTATCTTCTTTCTTTTTGAAAGCAGCACCTTCTTCTTTTGAAGCAGCAATAATTTCAGAGGCTAATTTACCAGCCATAGATTTCTCATTACGTTTACGAGCGTAACCAATTAACCATTTCATAGCCAATGATTGTTTACGTCCTTCACGAACAGGAGTAGGGATTTGGAAAGTAGCTCCACCAACACGACGAGAACGAACCTCCACTGATGGAGTAACGTTTTCCAATGCTTTTTTGAACACTTCTAATCCTTCTTGATCTTCTAATTTTTTATCTACGATCTCTAACGCGTCGTAGAAAATTTTAAATGCCAAATTCTTTTTACCAGAATACATTAAGTTGTTAACGAACTTTGTTACTACAACGTCATTAAACTTTGGATCTGGGAGTATGGCTATCTTCTTCGCTTTTCTTCTTCTCATCTCTTCAAAGTTTTATTATTTCTTAGCTTTTGGACGTTTTGTTCCGTACTTAGAACGACGTTGTGAACGGCCTTCAACACCTGCAGTATCTTCCGCACCGCGAACGATGTGGTAACGAACCCCTGGTAAATCTTTAACCCTTCCACCACGCACAAGAACCAATGAGTGTTCTTGTAAGTTGTGACCTTCTCCACCGATATAGGCATTCACCTCTTTACCGTTGGTAAGACGAACACGCGCTACTTTTCTCATAGCTGAGTTCGGCTTCTTAGGTGTAGTGGTGTACACACGTACACATACTCCTTTGCGCTGCGGGCAAGAATCCAAAGCCGCTGACTTTGATTTCTTTACTACCGCAGTCCTTCCCTTTCGCACTAACTGTTGTATAGTTGGCATACAGTACTCAAATTTTGATAATTAATAAATATAATATTCCCCAAAGAACACACTTTGAGGGGTGCAAAGATAGAGAGAAAATCTTAGGATGCAAGAAATTTGCTAAAAAAGTGCTGTTTTTGAACAAATTAATGTTGATATAGTATTCTTCCACGTCAATTCATAGTCTGATGATAATTTATGAGAATTGACTTAACTTTGAATGCAACTATCATAACAACATATGCGGTTTATACTAATTACCTTTTTGATTCTCACAACTCAAACAACAAATGCACTAGAAAAGTTAAATGTTAAGTTGAATAATTATGCTAAAGCCTGTCCTGAACACACATCAAAAAATCTAAAAACATTAGTCGATTACCTCTACAAGGGAGGGAACACACAAACCCAGCGAGTTGAATTGTTTTGTTACTGGATAGCGGACAATATTGCGTATGACACGGAAAATTATATCTCTGGAAAAGATACCGACACCGATGATATTCTCATCTCTAAAAAAGGGGTCTGTCAAAACTATGCTGAACTCTTACAAAAAATGTGTGAATCTATTAGAATCGAATGCCACATTGTATCCGGATATTCCAAAGGTTATGGCTATTCAAAAAACGAACCCTTTCAAGATCCTAATCATGCTTGGAATATTGTCAAGGCTGATGGCAAATATCTTTTTATTGATGCAACCTGGTCTAGCGGATATGTTGATATCGTTAAAGGCACTCTCACCTTTTTCAAAAAACTTGAAATTGAGGAAATATTTGCTGAGCCAGACTCCTTTCTCAGCACACATCTTCCTGGTGATCCCAGATGGCAAATACGAAACAATCCAATCACAATGAAAAGCTTTGCTTCGAATGATTCAATCAAAAACATGCTAAAACTCACTCTTCCCAAATACAATTATCTTGACAGTTTAAAGACCTACATTGCTTCTGACAGCTTGGATCGTAGAGTTATTTCAGCTATTAGTACTTACAATTTTCATCCGGTTAATGCTAATCTTACGGAAGTAGGAGACGCTTATTACCATAAGGCATGGACAATAAGTCACAATTCAAATCAGATTAAAAATTATGAAACTGCAATCATCTGGTATAATAAGTCTATTACTGTTTTCTCCAAGCTTAACAATCCTTACGGAGTAAAATGGATTAATCATGCGAAAACAGGAATTACCCATTGCAACTATCAACTAAAAAAACTAAAAGAAGCTGCTCCAAGTAAGTCGATGAAATAATTCAGAGAAAATTTCAAATGAAAAAAGTGACCAAATTCCAGTCAACTAATTTCAGAAAAATAATCGGATGCTAACAAGCTTTATTTCTTCGGATTTTGCTTTAAAAAACCCCTTTTTTAAATTGTTTCAGATCTTTTACAAAATTACCAAGAAATAGTTTACTAAAATTTAAGATTTTCTAAACAAGACTAAATCGTTTTACATCTGAATATTCCAATTTTCAAGAGTTTAGGCTCACTGAAAATTAATCTTACCTTAACTTTAACTTGATTACACCTACACTACTTTAGCAAAAAAATTCGCTACAATATGAAGTTATTTCTCTCCTCCTCCTTATTGTTCCTGTTTGGTTCTATTTCTGCTCAAACAACTATTGCTACTCAGGATTTTGATGGAGGCACTCCAGTATGGGGCTACTCCAATACAGGTGGAGCAACTGTTACCGGAAACTCCGCTGCCGGTGACAGACCGGCTTCATCAACCGTTTATACAAGCGCAACAACAGCTTTTGGTACAATTAATACAACATCTACATTAACCTTTACCAATATAAGCGGTTTAGCATCTTACACAACTAAGTATGTTGAGTTCCGTTTAGCATCCTGGTCTATTGGATCAACAGGCAATGGTGCTGAAGCTTCTGACGCAGTCAATCTGGACATCTCTTTTGACGGTGGTGCAACTTATTCCAATGAAATCCAGGTTACCGGAAGCTCAACTAGTAATGCATACTGGCATTACAGTACAGGAACAGGTTTGGCAACAGCTGTCTATGACGGAAATAATACGGCCACCAATTTTGCACCCACAGGTTCAGGTAACAGAACAACAGACGGTTATTCTACCGTTCATTTGGATCTTCCGAACTCATGTACACAAGTGCAAATCCGCATCCGTTCAAATAACAACGCTGCAGCAGAACGCTGGACGATTGACAATGTAAAACTAATCGGAACACTCTCTACTCCTTGTTCGCCCGGGGCAGCACCCACAACAAATGCAAGCGCGATTATCTCTACCGATTTCTGTACAAGTTCTCAATTGAGCTTTACAGCAGGAAACGGAGCGAATAGAATCGGAGTCATCTCGTTGACGAACTTCTCCAATACGCCTGTGAACGGAACAAGCTATGCAGCAAATGCGTCGTATGGATCAGGATCAACGATTGGAGCGGGAAACTACGTCGTAATGAATGGAAGCGGGAACACTGTTACTGTAACTGGACTTTCTTCCGGAACAACTTATTATTTCAAAGTTTTCGAATACAACGGAACCAGTGTCAACTGCGATGAATCATATCAGATTACATCAGTAGCTACCTATTCCTTTACAACCCAATCCAATTGCAACACTCCTCAAATCCGTTCGATTCTGGCAGATGCCTGCTCAAGTGTGGAAGGATTAGATGAGCAAGTAATCATCGAGAACGGTGCAAATCCTTTATCAGTAAACAGCATTTCACTTGCATTTCCATCAGGAGGAACTTATTGTAATTCCGGTTGCGGAACAAATACGCTTGGCAACAATGCGGCTTACATCGCTCAATTAAATACCCTCGCGGGTTGCGCATTGTTTACTTATGCAGATCCGATCCCGGCAGGACAAATCATTGTGGTCTTTACAGGACAAACACCTTCCTACGTATTTGATTATTCTCCTCAGTGTCCTTCAACACAACAATATTATGCGGTTTTCTGCAACAATACCAGTACAGCCGGACGATTTGCAAATAGCGGTACCGGAACACGAACACTGGATGCTATTTTTAGCGGAACAAACGAATCTGTAACTTATGCACCAAACTCATTGGGTGGAAACGGAAGTTTTATTGATTTCGATGATCCGGGAAATCCGACTTATCATGTTGACCCTACTTGTATTTATCCTCTAGGCATTGAATTGCTAAACTGGCAAGCTTCCATGATGGATAATGATGTTTTACTGACTTGGACCACACTTTCAGAAACCAACCTCAACCAATTTGAAGTTCTCAATGTAGATCCTTATAACAAGACGGAGCAGGTTGTTCAAACAATTTATGTTGAAGAAGGGAATTCCAACTCAAGAAAAGAATATTCAGCAGTTGATCCAAATCCGAATCCGGGAATGAATTATTATCAATTACTGTCGGTAGACCGTGATGGAAAACAGCAACGAAGCGAAATCATTGCCATTAACACTCAATCTTCAGAGCAATATGCCAGATATAATTCAGGAACTATCATCTTCGGGAAGGCACTGAAAAAAGGAGATGCATTGACATTCTACAACTGCGAAGGGAAAGAGATCAGTTCATTCGATATTCATGAAGCAAGTAACTTTGTAGAGCAGGAATTGAGTAATGGCGTTGCATTGATACGCATTACTTACCGAAATGGTTTTTCAGAAGTAATAAGGCTGTTAGTAACCAATTAATCAGGAAAACAAACTAGAATTTAAAACAAATAAAGCAGCTCTATTCAAGTTGCTTTATTTGTTTTTGTCAAGTCATTATTATTTATTCAGAAGCTGAACTGGTTTAACCATCAATTGACCGTTTGAATTTTCAAATAATTCTCTACTTACTTTGATTCCTAGATACCCACCGCTCAAGTGCAGAACTTTTAGTCACAAGCAAAAAGCCCAAGATAACTTTCAACAATGACAACAATGTCAGTTTAGAAGCGAACAACTGTAAATTCCCCAAAAATTCAGGGATACTTTGAGTCAATGAGTAAATCCCAATAACCGCAATCGCAATCTGTAAAATTTTACTGCTTTCAATGTTTGCATCGATTCTCTTTTCAGGAATGGATTCTTCCAGATGAAACCGCTTAATAACAGAATCTGTCCGGAATAAAAACATGTAAGCGAAAACAGCCTCTACAATAAAAACAGCGAATCCGGCGGGACCTGCCTTATCTATATTAAAGGTTGCCAAAGAAAAAACGAGCATCATGATCGTGCCGTATGCAAAGTAGACTCCAAAGATTTTGATGATGATGGACCAGAGCGTGATTAATTTCATAATAGATTACAGCGGTAAAAGTATGAAGGCAAAAATAAGATTATCTCTCAAATTCGCTGTTAGTTAATGGATAAACATGGAGTATTGTGAAAAATGTTCGCATTTCATACAAAGCAAAAAAGTCACTTTCAATTTCCGAATCAAATTCAGTCCATCATCTTCCCGAAATTTGAATCGGTTTGATACTATGCGCTCCGTTTGAATTTTCGATTTTCAAATAATAGGTTCCCTGAGGCAATTCCGTCAGATCAATTTCTGTTAAAGTCAAATTCGCATCAAATTCTTTCAATGTCAATTTATTGTACTGATGAATAATTTATAGGAATTGACTTACCTTTGAATACAAATTATCATAACAACACATGCGGTTTATACTAATTACCTTTTTGATTTTCACAGTTCATACTGCAGATGCATTAGAAAAGTTAGATATAAAGTTGAACAATTATGCCAAAGCTTGTCCTGAAAACACATCCAAAAATCTAAAAACATTAGTAGATTATCTCTACAAGGGAGGAAATACGCAAACGCAACGAGTTGAATTATTTTGTTACTGGATAGCAGACAATATTGCATACGATACAGAAAGCTATATATCCGGTAAAGACACTGACACGGATAAAATTCTCATATCAAAAAAAGGTGTTTGTCAAAACTATGCTGAGCTTTTGCAAAAAATGTGCGAATCCATTAAGATCGAATGCCATCTTGTTTCTGGTTATTCCAAAGGTTATGGCTATTCAAAAAACAAACCCTTTCAAGATCCTGATCATGTATGGAATATTGTTAAAGCTGATGGCAAATATCTTTTTATTGATGCGACCTGGTCTAGCGGATATGTTGATATAGTTAAAAGTACTCTTACCTTTTTCAAGAAACTTGAAATTAAGGAAATATTTGCTGAGCCTGATTCCTTTCTCAGTACACATCTTCCAGGTGATCCAAGATGGCAATTACGAAACAATCCAATTACAATGAAAAGTTTTACATCGAATGATTCAATCAAAAACATGCTTAAGCTCACACTTCCCAAATACAATTACCTTGACAGTTTAAAAACCTATATAGCTGCTGACAGTTTAGATCGCAGAATAATCTCGGCCATTAGTATTTACAATTTCCATTCGGCTACTGCTAACCTTATTGAAGTAGGTGACGCTTATTACAATAAAGCATGGACAATAAGTCACAATTCAAATCAGATTAAACATCATGAGGCTGCAATTATCTGGTATGACAAATCAATTACCGTTTTTTCAAAGCTTAATAATCCTTATGGAATGAAATGGATTAATAATGCGAAAAAAGGGATTAACTATTCTAGTTATCAAATAAAACTGCTAAAAGAAGTTGCTCCAGAAAGCAAATAAAATAATCTGGAGAAAATTTTAAATAAAAAAGGCGACCAAAAAGTCGCTTTCAATTTCCGAATCAAATTCAGTCCATCATCTTCCCGAAATTTGAATCGGTTTGATACTATGCGCTCCGTTTGAATTTTCGATTTTCAAATAATAGGTTCCCTGAGGCAATTCCGTCAGATCGATTTCTGTTAAAGTCAGATTCATATCAAACTCTTTCAATAATGCTCCAACCACATTAACAAGCTGAATATTCCTTAAAGGTATATCCGATAGCAATTCGATCTTTCCGGAAGAAGGATTGGGAAAGACAGAAACATGATTTAATTCGGCTTCGTTCACTCCAAGATGCATTTCACATGACTGACTATTCGGATTGTAGTACAAACTATCATCTTCAAAGCAGATAAAGCTTACCTGATCGTATTCAACGATAGAGCTGTCGCAATTGGTCGGGAAGGGAAGTAAATAACCCTCTGAGGATCCAAAGCGAGAGTTTGCCTTTCCTGATAAATATACATTGGAGCCGGGGGCATGGCTCAAAGTTAGTTCCGGATAATTCTCTCCGCCAATGGTAACCGTTGCTGCGGATTGAACCACGCATATAGATGTATCATTACATCCAAAAGCAGAACCGCCGGTTTGCAAATACCAGGTATCATTCATTGTCGCTGAAAAATCATAAAGCACGGAAAAGTGATCCACGTCCCAGTGAAAAACCGTATCATTCGAAGTATAAACAATCCCTGAAATATAACCGCTTACGGATTCGAAATAATTACCGTTAGGTCCTGTCAGCATAAAGCTGTGTCTTTCTGCTTTCAGTTTCGTACACTGCTTCCCCAAAAGAGTGGTATCCCCATTTTCCCAAACCTTGATATATCCGGTTTCCCCAACGTTGAAAAAACGGTAATGCCAAACGGCGTTTCCTTTGGTCCAAATAGATTGTGCCAACGAAGACAAACTGATCAATGCAAAAATGAATAGTAAACTTTTTTTCATGTCGATGATTTATGAGGTTAACGGTTAAAAATACAACTTTAGAAAAATCGGGAAAATAAATTCCTCAAAAATTAGTGACTGTTTTTTTCTAAACCTTCATTTCTACGCTTCCAAAATAAGGAATCAGACCATCTTTTCTCTTTGCTGTAAAAGTACTTATATGTAGATTCAAACTGAATAAATTGCTTTCGGATATCTTCCCTGAATTGTTCAACACCTGATTCATCTCCCGAAATCAACTCATTTTTAATCACCAGTGATGCATTACATGCGCTGGAAATCGAAAAACCCACTCCCAATGACGCAATCGGATCAAAGGCAGCAGCAGCATCACCAACAGCCAAAAATCTTGGAACCCCGCTTACATCCGTATACTGACTGGAAGCACTTCTTACCCATGGTGTCGAAGTCAAAAACTGATATTCATCAAGAGATTCTTTAACATGAACTGTTTTTCCCAATTCCTCAAGCCATTTCTCTGTCGTACTCCATTTATTTTCAGAAATCAGATCCGCATCGGAAAAGAAAACTGCAGTGGCTATTCCATTTGGGAGAAAGGCATGGTACCACCAGCCGTTTTCTACTGCTTCGATGGTTTGCTTAATCGAACAAGGCTTTGATAACTTCATGTGCATACCAACTCCGGTTAACTTATCTTTCTTTTGGACTTCAACTCCCAATATTCTGCCAACACTCGCTTTTCTTCCGGTAGCATCTACCAAAAACTTAGCCTGAATTGTTATTTCATCTCGTTCCGGATGTTGTAATGTAACCTTCCAACCATCTTCATTCGATACATAGGTTTTACATTTCGTTCTAGGGAAAACCAAGCCACCCCGCTCTGAAACAGTCTCCAGCAACTTCAAATCAAATTGAATGCGATTGAGCTGATAGGTTTCTATTTCTGTTGTGAAAATATTATCCCTATTTACTTTTTCCGGGTTTCCCCAAACGGAAGAATGACTGTGTGAGGAAATAAACGTATCCGATTCGAAATCTTGCCTGCTTAACTTCAGATAATTGAGCAGAGGAAAGATAGCCCCGGACACATGTTCCCCAACCCGTTCCGAAGTCAGATCTGAATGTTCTACTACAACGACCTCCAAATCAGAGTAAGCCAACAATCCCAAAGCAGTGGAGGCCCCTGCAGGACCTCCACCTATGATTAAAACATCTGTTTGAAACATTTCCTTTCAAATTATCGGCGTGCACGCGTTCCTGAACGAGGCATTCCCAATCCTCCGGCAGCAACCTCAATAGCTTTGAATGCCCTCTGTTCCAAAGCAGAAACCAAGAGCATTCCTTTATTACCTTTTGCCTGAACAGATTCCATATTCGGATCAATGTAATAGACAGGAATAGTTGTTTCACTATCTTGAGTGTTTCCGCTAATCTGACTAACAGGAACTTCTTCAAAAGTAAACAAGACATTATTTCGTTCTGTTTCCGTGAAATAAGGATAACCAAAAGAACCTGAGTTTCTGTTGCGGATAAATGCCAAAGCAGACCAGTGTTCCACCATTTGAACAAAACTATTTATTCCTCGCGCATAATTCATCTGCTGTCCCATCGGAACATTAAAATCTGTAAATGATTGCTCTTCTATTGTCATATCTCCAACCAATACATCCCAAGGACTTTGAGGTGGCCACCAGTATGAATAATAAGCCGGAGGTAAAGGCTGCCCGGCTTCTTTATTAATTGCAGGAACTGTAAAGTTGATATACTGAATTGTACACTGAAAGAAATCTGCCTGCCACGGACAAGCCATTCTTTTCGTTAAATCTCCAGGCTGACAACCTCCCCCTTCACATTCATCTCTTGACGGATTCAATCCTGTTTGATTGTAGCCATTCTTCCCTTTTTCATCTGCTATTACAAAAGGAGCTTTATAAATACTCGGATTTTGTAAACTCCATGTCACTTCAATTCCGGGACACATCGGCAAACCGACGCAATTTCCAGCTGCTGCCATATCCATATAACTAACAGGATAAGGTGTAAAATCAGGATTACTCTCAAATTTCCCATTAGCCCATTGTTCCATGAAAAAATACTGCGTTTCATTCAGTGAAAGAAACTTTACAACTGTAACATTACTAACAGAATTACTTCCTGAATTCAAAGGCATCATTGGAAAAATATCTGGTCCATTTTCTAAAAACAGGGTTCCGGAAGGTTGATTCGGAGAAGGATCACTAGTTCCATTTGGTTGACGGAAGTAGGAAAGATACTTCATCCGGTTAATCATATTTGCATCCGAGGCATCTGAAAAGTCAAATATTGCACTTGTCAAAGCTGTCATTGGTTGCACATTAGCTACCCATTGATAATTTGCCATTCGCTGAATAATCGGCAAAATGTCGCGTTGAAAATTCACCTTGTAATTTGTATTCCATTGATTATCGGAGTAAACATCCGGCATCAGATTAAAATTTCTTATCCCAACGTCCAACATTGTATCACTTAGGGCAGAAATATTGACAATTTCAGGAGCATAATCCGGTGAGCCGACGATTACCCATGCCTGAAGATTAACAGCAGGTGTTCCGTCATTAAAGTTGACTGTACAATAAACGGGACCGTCTGAAATATCGTCATGCCAGGTATTCGAACCTCCGTAACTTGTCAAGGGTTCATCTCCTCCGGCATTTCCGTAACCACCCAATACAATTAACCTTCCGTAACTATCTGTCTGTAAATTACCCAGAGACAAAATCGGAGTGCCATACTCAACATTTGACGGTGGAAAAGATGCAGGATATCCGTCAGGAACAGAATCCTGGGTGAAACTGGCAGAAGCCTCAGCGCCCGAAACAGTTCGCGGTCCGGGATCAATGATCAATTGTTGGCGGGCATCTCCTGAAACATCCGGATTTCTGAAGGCTACCTTTCTGTTTTCATAACTGTTTTCATTACCGAAAAGCAGGTTTCCTTCTAATTCGCTGTACTGATACCAAGCAGCTTTTTTATTAGCCAAATGAACAGTCCATTCGATGCTTGCTACGTTAGCCGTTTTTACCGTAACTTCATTCCCATTGTCGTCATAAATGGAAAATGGCTGTCCCTGCCTCCTTACTCTTCCTGCCGCATCTTTAAAACGTACTACAGGACCGAGTTTGTTGCCAAGACTGTCAGATTCATAGGGTAATCCTCCGATTGCATCCGGAGCGAGATAAAATTGTCCAGGACTGTTTCCCAACCGGGCAACACCTAGTGATGGATGAATGTTTAAATTCATAATAGTGAAGTGAATAATGGTTCTTAAGTGCTTTTCACACCCTTGTGACCAAAATAAACATTCTACTTCATTATTTAAATATTTTCAAAGACTAAATATTCAACAATTTAAAAGAGCGGCATATTAAAAGATCATTTAAACAAAACAATCTCTTATCCATCAATAGGTTTAATAGCTCAAGTTACGGGTGCGTTCCTAAACCCGATAACAAACTGCATTGATATTCATCCCTGCTCCAACGGAAGCAAACAACACAATATCTCCTTCTGTGATTTTATATCCGTTCATTTCCTCTCGTTTCACCATACTTAACAAGGTAGGAATCGTTGCAACAGAACTATTTCCCAGCTTATGAATATTCATCGGCATCAGATGTTCCGGCATATTAGAAACACCATAGAGCTTGAACAGTTCACGAACAATAGCCTCATCCAGTTTTTCATTTGCCTGATGAATGAAAATCTTCTTCACATCGGTGATTAAAACTCCGGCCTTATCCAAACAATCTTTCATTGCTAAAGGCACATTCTTGATTGCATATTCGTAAACTTTTCTTCCTTTCATTTTCACGTAGCGAATGCGCGGGTCGGATTCAGGGAAGTTTGATTTTCCCAGATTGAGATAAGTCACCTCATCTTCACAATGACTTTGTGCACTAAAGGAAAGTATTCCTGAGTTTGAATCCTGCAATTCGAGGATGGTTGCCCCTGCTCCATCGGAAAAAATCATACTGTCGCGATCATGCTGATCCAATACCCGACTGAGAGCTTCGGCTCCAATGACCAAACATTTTTTTGCCATTCCCGCCTGAATGAATGCATGTGCTTGAATCAGTCCTTGTAACCAACCCGGACAACCGAATATCAGATCGTATGCTACACAATTGGGATTCTTGATTCCCAGATTGTGCTTTACCCGTGAAGCAATGGAAGGAATCATATCTGTTTGGATCGTATGCTTAACCACATCTCCAAAATTGTGCGCCACGATAATCTGATCTATTGTCTCGCGGTCACAATTCACATCTTGAATGGCATCTTCTGCGGCACTGGTTGCCATGTCCGAACAATTCATATCGGAAGTGGTATACCTTCTTTCTTCAATTCCTGTTATGGTCTCAAACTTGCGGGCAATCACTTCAGGATTCAATGGAATAGGCTGCTGATTTTCATCATAAAATTTGTGAAGTGCGAAGTCACCATTTGTTTTGATAACAGTCGGAATGTATCTTCCGACACCTGTAATTACACTTTTCATGCTCAACTAAAAACGTTAATAAATAATTACAGAAGCTCTGGGGTACCGATGATTGCTATCGGCTTGTTTTTTCCTTCAGAGTAGGGCGCTCAGATCAAAGGTAAGAACAATTTAACGGGATGGTGTTTTTTTAATGTTTTTTATAGGAAAGACAGGCAAAAAAAGTAATTTTTACTAGCTCAAATTCTATTTTAATTGTTCTTCCAGTCTCACCAAGGCTTTAAAAAAGGCCAATTCCCATTCTTTCCGATCATGCCCACCTGTCCAGGTAACAAGGAAATGAGAAATCCCACGTTTTATGAAGTATTCTTCCATTCGAAGGGCTTCTTCTTCAACATGCTGCATTTCCCTTATACCATAACCCAGATAAAAATAAATCCCATCCTTTTCCTTCCATTTGAACGGTTTCTCTGTTCCTCCAAAAACTGAGAAGAGTATAAAACACTTAACCAATTCCGGATGATCCTGTGCAAGAGAAACACCAAAATCTGCACCATTTGAAACCCCATAAAAAATACGCTCTTGCGGTTTTATGGAAACCCGATAGTTGGATTCTGCATATTGGATCAATTCCTCCGAATAGAATTTCATATGCTCATTGAATCTGATGGTCAAAGGAGATTCGGGATTATACTTCATCCGCATGTAATCCAGGTTCCTGTATTCCACCCCGCCAACCGGTTGTTCATTAGAATGAGAACCGATCAGTATAAAAGGCGCTGTTAATTTATTTTCAATCAGCGAATCCATGCTTTTTCGATAAAAATCGGTGATTAACTGACCATCAGTAGTATAAATTACGGGATAAACAATTGAATGTTCATCGTATTTATCCGGAAGATAAATAGTGATCCTGCGGTATTCATTTAAGCTGCTGCTGAACAGTGAATCCGTGAAAAATCGGGATTGAGCGCTGCCCGCTAAAGGAAGGGATACAAATAAAAAGAAAAACAGCTTATTTTGAATCATGGATGATTTGGCTTTCGAACATGAAATTAATCAAATAATGTAATTTTGTTACATGAAACAACTCCTCTTTTTTCTTCTACTGATTCCAGTTCCGTCTGTATTCGGGCAACTTTACAAAGATGCAACTCAACCGGTAGAGGTGCGCGTGAAAGACCTATTGAGCAAAATGACAATAGAAGAAAAATTCTGGCAAGTATTCATGATTCCATCTGATGGAGACACTACTGATGGAAAATTGAAACACGGAATTTTCGGGTTGCAGCTCAGTGCAAACGCTCAGGGAGATGCAGGTGGACAGTTGCTTTCTTATAACACTTCAGATAACGCTTCGCAACTAGTAAAAAAGATCAATAACACCCAACGGTTCTTTGTAGAAAAAACCCGCTTGGGAATACCCATCATACCTTTTGATGAAGCATTGCACGGACTGGTTCGGAATGATGCTGCTAGCTTTCCGCAAGCCATTGCAATGGCAGCGACTTGGGATACAACCCTGATTAAACTTGCAGCCGGGCACATTGCAGAAGAATGTAAGGTTCGGGGAATTCGACAGATCCTTTCTCCTGTGATTAATTTGGCAACTGATGTTCGTTGGGGGCGCACAGAAGAAACCTATGGAGAAGATCCATTCTTAACCACTCAAATGGGATTAGCATTTGTTCGCGCTTTCGAATCGCGTGGAATTATTACTACTCCCAAACACTTTGTAGCCAATGTTGGTGATGGAGGTCGTGACAGTTATCCCATTCATTTAAGCGAGCGCGCTTTGGAAGAAACGCATTTTATCCCTTTCAAACAAGTGATCCAACTAGGAAATGCCCGTTCCATTATGACCGCTTACAATTCCCTCAATGGAACTGCCTGCTCTTCAAACAAGTGGCTTTTAACCGAAAAATTAAAAGATGAATGGAAGTTTAAAGGCTTTGTTATTTCTGATGCCAATGCAGTAGGTGGAGAATTGGTATTGCATCGAACCGCTAAAGATTATGCTGAAAGTGGAGCTCATGCAATCAATGCGGGAATGGATGTCATTTTTCAAACGGATATCACTCATGCTTCTTTATTCTATCCGGCTTTTGAAAACGGACTAGTCGATACAAACCGTTTGAATGATGCTGTTTCGCGCGTGCTTCGGGCAAAATTTGAGTTGGGTTTGTTTGAGCATCCTTATGTGTCAGAAGAAATTGACGAAAACACACTTCATCAGGAAGGGTCAATCCTTAGTCGCCAGGTTGCAAAGGAATCGATTGTTTTATTGAAGAATGAGCAAAAAACGCTTCCGATTCCTTACTCGACAAAACGAATAGCATTATTCGGAGCAGATGCCATAGAAGCCCGATTGGGCGGATATAGTGGTCCCGGATATCGAAAAGTAAGTATTTTGCAAGAACTGGGGAATCATATTGATAAAAAGGCAACCATCACTTATTCGGAAGGTGCAAGTCGTTACGACCTTTCTTACGAAATTATTTCAACCAACTATTTGACATCGGATGGAACTCCCGGACTAAAAGCAGCTTATTTCGACAATACCGAATTAAACGGAACACCAATTTACGAATGCAAAAACGAAGCAATTGATTTTCACTGGACCTTGTATTCTCCTCATGAAAAATTGAAAGCTGATCACTACAGTGCTCGCTGGACCGGAGAGCTAACAGCTCCAGAAAACGGGAACTTTCAAATCGGGCTGGAAGGCAATGATGGATTTCGTTTGTACCTGGATGACAAAATGCTAATCGACCGCTGGAATAAACAATCTTATCATACGGACCTGGTAAACTATTCCTTCAAAAAAGGAAAAAAGTATGCTATTCGAATTGAATTCCATGAAACACAGGGCGATGGAAAGCTCAAATTACTTTGGAATGCAACGACTAAAACAGACTGGAAAAAAGAGATTGATAAGAGTGTCAAAATTGCCAAAAAGTCTGATATTGCTATTGTAGTTGCCGGAATCACGGAAGGTGAATTTCAGGATAGGGCATCGTTGAAACTTCCAGGACATCAGGAGGAATTGATCCAAGCACTAAATGCTACGGGAACGCCAGTCGTGGTATTAATTGTAGGAGGAAGTGCCGTATCAATGGAAAACTGGATCGATGGAACAAATGCCGTTGCCATGCTTTGGTATCCGGGACAAGAAGGTGGTCGTGCGGTGTCCGATTTTCTTTTGGGAGAGGTGAATCCGAGTGGAAAATTACCCATTACATTTCCGATGAATGAAGCACAACTTCCGCTTGTCTATAATCACCAGCCAACCGGTCGCGGAAATGATTACAACAATCTAAGCGGTCAACCACTCTTTCCATTCGGATTCGGGCTAAGTTATACTCAATTTGCCTACTCGGATATTCTTTTAGATCGTTCGGTTATTTCGAAAAATGAAAAGGCAATCGTTCGTTTCAAGCTGAAAAATGTTGGAACACGAGACGGAGATGAAGTCGTTCAGTTGTACATCAAAGATATTCTAAGCTCTGTTGTAAGACCTGTACAGGAATTGAAGGGTTTTCAGCGGATTCATCTGAAAGCCGGGGAAGAAAAAGAAGTTGCATTCGAGATCACTCCCGAATTATTGGAACAACTGGACACTGATTTAAAACCAATCGTGGAGTCCGGAGAATTTCGCATCATGATCGGTTCTTCTTCCAGAGATCTCCCGTTGAAGACGATTCTGACTATTCAGTAGCTTGTTCAAACTTGAACACCCAAACCGGATTGTCTTTTTGTTTCATGACCAGCTTTCTGGATAAATCCAATTGTACAACACCATCCACAATCCGATAAGTTACTTTTTCTCCGGTTGGAACAAAAATCAATTTTGAACCTTTTTTTGGAAGATTCACAGTCCATTCAACCCTTGTTAAAGCCATATCATTCGGAACAAGGATATAGGCTGTTTTTTCATCTTTCGATTGGGTGAAAAAGAAATCTGAGTCATTGTAATGAGGCATGCTTCTCGTATGGTAGATTGCTTCTCCATTTACATCCAGCCACTTTCCAATTTCCAACAGCCGCGCTTCTACATCAACAGGAAATGTTCCATCCGGTTTCGGTCCAACACCCAAAAGCAGGTTTCCTCCTTTTGCCACAACCTCTACCAAAGTCCTGATTATTCGGTCGGCAGATTTCAAGTTGTTATTTGGAACATATCCCCAATCATTTCCTAGCGGCATGCAGGTTTCCCATGGATTATCAATACGTTTTTCAGGAATCGTATGTTCCGGTGTCTGGTAATTCTCAAAAGGTCCTTGAACTGTTCTGTCTACCACAATCATCCCCGGCTGATTGGATCGCGCCATCTTTGCAATTTTCGCAATATCCAATTCCTGATCCCACTGTGGAATGGGCGCTCCCCACATCAAAACTTCTTCATCAATCGTGTTTTTCGGTCTCACCCAACCGCCATCCAACCAAAGAATATCCACGCCACCATATCCGGTTACAATTTCCTGAATTTGCTTGAACGTATAATCCTGGAATTGTTGCCAACGCCAAGGATGTTTCCGCGTATCGTAATTGTTATTTCGATCCGGAGTTGCATACAAAGGCCACCAGTAATTTTCATTGTGCCAATCAGGTTTGGAGAAATAAGCTCCAATCATAAATCCCTGATTGCGGTAAGCCGAGAAAACATGTTTCAACACGTCTGATTTCGGATTCGTTGCAAAAGGACCGCTGGCAATACTAAAATCCGTTTGTTTGGTATCAAACATGCAAAACCCATCGTGATGCTTGGTAGTAAAAACCAAGTACTTCATCCCTGCCTTTTTCGAAATCTCTGCCCATTTTTCAGGATTGAACGTTGTTGGATTTAACGAATCTTTCAAGCCAAAATACCATTTTTTATAATCGTCGTAAGATGAATTCGTATCTCTGGTGATCCAATCTTCCGAACAAATGGACCATGATTCAATCATTCCGGGAACGGCATACAATCCCCAATGAATGATAATCCCAAATTTCTGATCCTGCCATCGATCCAATTTCTGAAGTACTTGCGGGTCTGTTGGTTTTTGATAAGCGTTTGAAATGGGATGGGTTCCTAGATTCTGGGCGAATGAGCCGGAAGAAAGAACCAAAAAAACAAAAAGAATAAGTCGAATCATAATTAGTTATTGCGAATTAAATATAGCTTACAAGTTCCAATTAAAGTTTTTTGAGAAGTCAATCGTCAAACCACACTTGGTGTATGTTTTAATCAGCTTCGCTCTTTTTACCTAATCATTCCTTTGCATACTAAGGCATTCGTCGTCAAATTTAAACTTTTCAGGAAATTACACATCTGATATCCTAGTTTAAAAGCTTCAATGTTCTAACTTTGTAGACATGAATTATTTGGATGGATTAAACGAAAGTCAACGCATTGCAGTAGAGAACTTTCAAGGCCCAACGATGGTAATTGCCGGAGCCGGATCGGGGAAAACACGGGTGCTTACGATGCGCATTGCTTTCATGATTGATCATGGAATTGATCCGTTCAATATTTTGGCATTGACTTTTACCAATAAAGCCGCAAAGGAAATGACCGAACGTATCGGTTCGATTATTGGTGCCAGCGAAGCGAAAAATATTACGATGGGTACATTTCACTCGGTTTTTTCACGCATTCTGAGAATCAATGCTGACCGATTGGGATATCCTCAAAATTTCACCATTTACGATACTCAAGATACCAAGAGCTTGTTGAAAGATATCATCAAGGAATTGAACCTGGATGATAAGATCTATAAACCAAGCATGGTTTATGGTCGCATTTCTGCTGCAAAAAACAATCTGCTTTCCGCTGACGATTACGCTTTGAATCCTGAAATAATGGAGGAAGACAAAATCAGTCAACGACCGGAATTGGCACGTATCTATAAAGCCTATGCCGTTCGATGTTTCAAAGCAGGAGCTATGGATTTTGATGATCTATTGTATCAGACGAATGTGCTTCTGCGCGATTTCCCGGATGTTCTTTCCTATTATCAGCATAAGTTCAAGTATATTTTGGTGGATGAGTACCAGGATACCAATTACGCACAGTATCTGATTGTAAAAAAACTGGCCGCTGTTTTTGAGAACATTTGTGTCGTTGGAGACGATGCACAAAGTATCTATTCTTTCCGCGGAGCAAATATTCAGAACATTCTGAATTTCAGGAACGACTATCCGGATTACAATTTGTATAAGCTCGAGCAGAATTACCGAAGCACTCAAAATATCGTTGAAGCTGCGAATAGTATCATCTCAAAAAACAAAGAGCAAATCCAGAAAAACGTTTGGACGAATAACGATAAAGGAAACCTGATTCGCGTGATTCGCGCCATGACCGATAACGAAGAGGGTCGAATCATTGCCAACAAGATTTTTGATGTCAAACACCAGGAAACCGGAGATTGGACTGACTTTGCCATTCTATACCGAACAAATCGTCAATCTCGTGCATTTGAGGAAGCATTGCGCAAGATGAATATTCCATACAAGATTTATGGAGGACTTTCATTTTATCAGCGCAAGGAGATCAAAGACATATTGGCTTATTTCCGATTAGCGGCCAATCAGAAGGATGAAGAGGCTTTGAAACGCGTCATTAACTATCCGAAACGAGGTATCGGGAAAACATCCTGGGAGAACATCATCATTGCTGCAAATCACCACGATGTATCCATTTGGGATGTCATTTCGGAATTTGGAAGATACCCTGTATCCATTCCAGGTGCCACGAAACAAAAAATTTCGGAGTTCGTGATCATGATTCAAAGCTTTACAGCTCAACTGAATTCTCAAAATGCCTATCAATTGGCGCAAACCATTGCAAAAAGTTCCGGAATTTTGAAAGAATTGTATTCGGAAAAAGACAAAGGTCCGGAAGAAGTAGAGCGTTATCAGAATATTGAAGAGTTATTGGCTGCAATCAAGGAATTTACTGTTCAGAGAGGAGAAGAAGATCCGGGGACACTGGCCGACTTCATGATTGATGTGGCTCTTTTGACCGATGCAGATAATGAAAAAGAAGAGGATAAGAACAAAATCAGTCTGATGACCATTCACTCCAGCAAGGGATTGGAATTCAAACATGTCTATTTGGTTGGACTGGAAGAGAATTTATTTCCGTCTCAATTATCGATCAACTCACGAACCGAACTGGAAGAAGAAAGACGGTTATTTTATGTTGCTGTAACAAGAGCAGAAAAGAACTGTACCATTTCGTATGCCGCTTCCCGTTTTCAGTGGGGAAATCTGATTACCTCGGAACCAAGCAGGTTCATCTCGGAAATCAACCAGGATTATTTGAGTTTTGAAACTGCATACGGTGCTTCACAAGGAGGCGGAGGTCGCTCCTTAAACTCAGGAAGAGGTGGATTCGACAAGCCCTTTACCGGGGGATTAAACCGGATGCCAGGCTCAACAACTAGTCAGACTGCTCCAAGAGGTTTAAAAAGCATGTCGGAATTGACTTCAAAAGCTGGAACCAGTGATTCGAACATTGACATTAAGGTGGGTTACAATGTAGAACACGAGCGTTTTGGAAAAGGGAAAGTCACTAAATTAGAGGGAAGCGGAGTGGATCGAAAAGCAACCATTTTCTTTCCTCATGCCGGAGCTAAAACGCTCTTACTGAAATTCGCCAAGCTAACGATATTGGATATTGATTAAAAAACAAAAGGCTAGTCAAATGACTAGCCTTTATAGTATCTAAAAAGTTATTCTACCAAAAGAACAAACCGCTTATAATGCGATCTCCCATCGGCTGCCCCTTCAATTTCTCTGTCAAATCAGCGATTAGCTCTGCCTCTGTAGTTTGTTTTCCTTTTTTCTTAGGTTGCGCAACTTGCTCCGGAGTTGGAGTCATCAAATCCACTTTCTTCGCAAAATAAACGATACTTCCATCTTCTGTCGCCAAACCAAGAACAGCACCAGGTAATCCCTGAATGTTTTCTGGTCCTACCGTAGCGATAATATCTGTTGTATACCAAGCATAGATACGAGTGGAATCATCCTTTTGCCAAATCACACGTGTGCATTCATATCCTGCAATTTTTCGTGTTTTGTCAGTGATCTTCCAGGTATGTTTGACTAAAGAATCTCCGATAGTCATTGAATTTCCCATCATATCCATGTAAACAAATCTCATGTGTTGATTGAATTTGTTATACACTGTATTTTTAAGCGTCATCCAACTTTGCGGATCCGGTTGTTCAGGAGTGATATAAGAAAATAAGGAAACCGTATCATTGAAGTACAGACTAAATTCCTCCGTTTTAATTTTGTTTTTCTCCCCGATCATTTGACGAAACCGGTCATCATCGAACATCTTCCAAACATTGGTGCGTCTTTCGTAAGTGATTTTCCCTTCACGAACCAATTGTGCTTGTGCCGTTCCTCCTAAGAAAACCATTCCTAAAAGGACCAGAATCCTAATACCAGCCGTTACCATCTTCTTCTTTTGTTTTAAAGTTATTGAATCTAAGTGTCATTTTTGCCATGAAATAACGGCGAATGATGTTTGTTTTCTGATCGACAATCACGTTATTGTTAACCGTTCTGTAGTTACTGATATTCTGATTCAGGATATCGTATGCTTCGATACCGAATAATAGATTTCCTGTTTTCAGGAATGAACGCTGAATGGAAGCATTCCAAATCACATAATTCACATTGTAACCACTTGTTCTACCGGTATTGACATTGTATGTCGCATCCGTCTTAAAGAACCAACGGTAAGGAAGCGTCCAATCAACCACGGCTCTGAAGTTATACGTTGTGTATGGTTGATTTGATTGAGTGGATAATGAGTTGAATGGAATATTGTAATCAACTCCACCACCCAATTCTGTTCTCAAGGAATCGCCGTTATAATTCAACGATAAATCTCCTCCAATTCCGGTATTTCTGGTATCATTATCCACCGAATTAATTTGATTTTTCGATGATGTGAAATTACCATTTGCATTAATCTGTAAACTCAAATCCTTCACAGATTTTATCGGAACTCCAGCACCGGCCCAGTAATACAAAAAGTCTGAACTTTTCACATTGATTGCTTGGGAAATAGATCCTCCGTTCATACCGAAAATCGTGTTTGTACTGAAGTTGTCCTTGATATGTGAATAACTGAAACCGGAATACATATAGAAACCGCTCAAGCCTTTCCAAGTATTGAAATTACCATTGATACTGTGGGTGTAATTTGGTTTCAATTCCGAGTTACCGATTTGGATAAAGTTCGGGTTAGTATTGTTCAAAACCGGCTGCAACTGATCTATCGATGGCAAACTGGAATTCGTGTTATATTGAATCATTAAACGAGTTGTTTGGCTAAACTTGTATCTGAATACAACTCGTGGCAATACGTTATTCAAACCTTGTTGAATCACTGAATCCGTAAACATATTTCTATTATCTATAGCAATTGTTCTGAATCGCGATCCTGCTGATATTCTCAATTTGGTATTCTCATAAATCAAGAATGCTCCTGCACGGTGTTGTTGTCTATCCGTTTTGAAATTATTCGAGAACAAAGTATCAACATCCACATATTCACCATTAATCGGATTCAATGTGGTTTTGCGCTGACCGTTGTTATTTTGATAAAACTCGTAATCGAATTCCAGCTTAAATCGTTTCCCAAGTGGCTCAAAATAGTCTGCATAGGCAGTATGAATCATTGAATTACTTCTGATCTCTTTACGTTGATCAAATCTCAAACCATTGTTCGAAGTATTGGTAATTGCATTGGTATCTGAAGAGAGCAAATCACCATCTGATTTATTATCCGATCCCACAAAATTGTAACGGGCAATCAACTTTCTGTTTTTCTTCTTGAAATCCTTAAACAATCTGAAAGTGGTATTCAAACTAGATCCTGTTGCCTTGCTTCCGTTATCAATTGTTGTAAAACGGGTCATCACACTATCTTCGGATAAGAAGTCAGTTCTGGATAAGGAGTTCTGATCTGTAAGGTTGTATTGGAATTTTGGTTCCAATTCGAAACGCGTTAATGAATCGATCTTTTGCGAATACTTTACTCCGATCTGATGCTGCAGATAAGACTCTTTCGTATAACTGTTCAAATCTGTCGTATAGGAGGTATCCGTCAATAAATACTGAGATCGGCTATTGGTTTGCGTTTTCACACCGTATTGGGCAAACGAATAATTCAAACGGACTTTTGCTCCTTTTTTGAATTTCTGATCCAGGTAAAAACCAGCTTTAAACGTATTCGGAATACCCTCGTTCTCATCCTGACCACTTCCGCTATAAGATTGTAAGTCATCATTTTCCGCCATCCAATCACGTCCTTCAGACAAACCAAACTTGAACATATCACTTCCATTCAGGTTTGTTTTAGGTGTATTTGAACCCAAGGCGTAAACAGCTAATTTTTGGTTCTTATTATATGAATTCACAAGCATTTCCCCCTCATAAAATCCATGATTGGGGTTTGTGAACTTATCGATCCCGCCGGCCAGATTAATCTTCCCGAAATAGCCCTTCTTGGCTTCATCCTTGAGCCTGAGATCCAAAACCTGGACCTTTTCATCACTTCCGTCTTCCGCATCTTTTTCGTAAACCTCAACGGTCTCAACTCCTTTTGCAGCAAGGTTTTTAGTTGCGATTGTGGGGTCATTTCCAAAGAATTCATCGCCATCCACAAGTACCTGACCAATTTCCTTTCCTTGATTCTTGATTTTTCCATTTTCATCAATTGTCATTCCCGGCAACTTGCGAATCAGATCTTCAACAACGGCATTCTCCTTCACTTTAAACGAGTCGGCAACATATACCAGCGTGTCTCCGCGATAATAGATCGGATTTCGGTTTGCATAGATCAGGACTTCATCCAAGGCTGTGCTTTTATCAGGCATAGCTAAGGTATCCATCACAAAAGCATTGTTGTCCTTTGAGCCAAAAAAGAATGCCCGAAAGACTCCATACTCCGGATGAACAATTGTAAATTCTACGGTATCTATAGGAAGTGTAAACTCCATATGACCGTATTTATCAGATCGCTTAAAATCCAATAAAACAGAATCGCGAACACGTTTCACAATACCTACTGCGTTTCTAACGATGGTTTGTGTATTCGTATCAATAACGTTTGCCTTGATGGTCATAGTTTGTTGGGAATTACCCAAATATGAGATCATCAGGAATAATAGAAGTACAATTTTTTTCAATGCGTCAAGTGTTTGATTATACAAAATTAGACGGAAATTCTAGCTTTTAATAAAAAATATGCGAAACGTTACGCAAAATAGATGAATGGCTAAGAAAGTAGTTTAACGGAATAAAAAACGGGAATCCATTGTGACGGACTCCCGTTCTACTGCACATCGTTAAGAAACTACTATTCCATTGACCTAACTAAAACTTAACGACTTGTCTTACTTCCACTTCTGTAACTCGTTGGGGCAATCCCTCTTTGTTCAAATAAGTCCGATTCACCAATCTCCCTGAAACTGCCAATTTGCTTCCTTTCTTACAATAATTAGTTAAAAAATTTGCCGTATTTCCCCAAGCAAACATTCGGTACAAGGAATTTGAATCAGAATCGATTTTCTTCAATTGATTGTCCACTGCGAATTGAAAACGAGCAACCATGGATCCATTTTCAAAAGTGGTGATGGTGGCGTCTGATCCCAGACGCCCCACCAACGTAACTTGATTTCGCAGCATTTTATAAAATAATTAAGTCGTTGACTTCAATCTCAGAGAACATTTTTCGTTCCCCGGACTCCGTTTTATAAAAGCGGCTAACCAACCTACCTTCCACCGCTACATTTATTCCTTTGGCGCACAGTTCTTCCAAAATGGTTACCCAGCGCCCAAAGGCAGTCAATCGATGCCAATCTTGTTTGACCTGCAGATTTCCATCCTTATCCAAATAATGCTCCTTGGTAGCAAGTGAGAAATTAACAACTCGTCTTCCTCCCGGCAAAATGCTCACTTTCGGTTCAGAACTTATTTTCCCGATAATATTCACGTGATTCATATGCAGAATCTGATCCTGTTTAATAGTGGTATTCATCTCGATTCGAATTAATTGTTTTCTTGTTTTTTGCCATTCAACAACACAAACTCATTGAGTTCTATTTCTGTTGAGAAGCGTTTTTCACCTTCTTTCGTTTCATAAGACCGATTGACGATTCTTCCTTCAATCACAACCTCGGAACCTTTATCCAAAACTTTTTCGACACGGTCGCACAATTTTCCCCAGACAATGACTGTATGCCATTGAGTATTGTCCTCCCATTCTCCTTTTTTATTCTTGTAGCGTTCATTTGTTGCTACTGATAAGCGGATCTTCTTTGCCCCTGAATCAAAAGTTTGTGCTACTGGTTTCGCTCCTAATCGTCCGATTAAATTCACTTTGTTTTTGAGTGTGCTCATGATTTGTTTGTTTTAACGTTTGTAAATAATTGATTCGATTGACCTTCAACCGATTTGATGTACAATTCAAAAGTTAGAGTCATGAAAACACTCAAAAACAGCCCTTTAATAGCTAAAGCCCTTGTCAATTTCAACCACAAGAAGTTGTCAGTAAATCACTTTGAATCAACACTCTCTGTCAGTAGCCAACATTTTGGATTTTCTGTGAATTTTTTATGAATAACTCTACCACTAATGCATAGTTATATGAGCACTGAACTACGTAAATTGTATCAAACTATTGATAAAAGCCACATGGTAAAAAGAAAGTTTATTACAAAGTATACTTCATTATCTGGAGTAATCTCAAGCAAGAAGAACCTTACTCATGTTTGGTTTGAATCCGCTTTAGAAAAAGATTTTGCATTACTCCTCGAATATCATCCAACGGTTAATCGATACACAGAACAGCCCGTGACAATTGAGTATATGGTGAACGACAAAGTCAGAGTATACACTCCAGATTTTCTTGTCCATTTTAAAGATCCGGACCAAAAGCCTTGGCTATGTGAGATTAAGTATCGAGATGACTTTTCTATGAACTTCAAAAAGTACAAAGCGAAATTCAAAGCCGCCGTGCAATTTTGCAAGGAACAAGGCTGGGAATTCAAACTTATCTCTGAAAACAATATCAGGACCCCTCTGCTTGAGAATTTAAAGTTTCTGAATAGATACGAAAAAGAATATGTGGATCAGAATTGTTACGATCTGATTTTAAACCGAGTGAATGATCTTGGATCCACCACTCCAAGAGAAGTTCTTGTTTCTATCTCTGATGCCAACCCTTCTATACATGCAAAATGTGTTTATGCACTCTGGTATGCTCTTAGAATCTCAAAAGTCGGCTGCGACTATTCAAAACCATTAACACTAGAAACTGAATTATGGAAACAATAAAGTTCGATATCGGTGACACATGTATATTAAATGAGATAAAATTTGTCATTGATAAATTTATTACGCCCGAAAAAGTCATTATCCGGAGTCAGGAAACAAATGAGATTCAAATGGCCTATACAAGGACATTGTCTAAAATTGATTCAGATCAAAAAGACAGTATGACCATACTTGATTTAGTTACTGATGACGAATGGCGCGAAGCACAAAGAAGATTTTCAATCATTTTAGAAATCGAAACAGAATTACAGAATAATCCTAATTTATTCATTTCAGATGCAATCGATAATGTTGCTCTAAAACATAAAATTAGTTCAAGAACTATCTATAGATGGAAAAAGAGATTCGATAACAGCTCATTGATTTCTAGTTTGGTTCCAGGAACAAGTTCAGGAGGAAGAGGAGTCGGTAGAATCTCTAACGCACAAGAAATTATTATAAAAGAGGTTATCAATGAGTTCCATTTCAATTCTTTGAAGCCTCGGGTAAAAAAGTCTTACCGAGAATTGAGCATTCGCTGCAGAAAGAACAACATTGTATTACCGAGTTTAAACACTTTCAGAAGTAGAATTTCCAGAGAATCTTTAAAGAAAAGCATTACAAAAAGACATGGTCGTGCTGCTGCACATCAAATTACAGAAGCGGTAACCGGTCACTATCCGAAAGTTCATTCACCGCTCGAAGTCTTACAAATAGATCACACACCATTAGACATTATTGTAGTAAGTGAAGATCGAAAACCCATAGGACGACCTTGGTTAACATTAGCAATTGATTTGTATAGTCGAATGATTGCAGGATTTTATATTTCATTCGATACTCCAGGAACTTTAGGAACCGGTATCTGTATTTCCAATGCAATACTTCCAAAAGATCCCTTTATCAGTAAGTACAATTTGAAATCTGAATGGCCATTAAATGGAAAAATTCAAAATGTGCATTCAGATAATGCACCGGAGTTCAAAAGTAAGAGTCTTTTAATCGCTTGTCAAGAATACGGCATCCATTTAAACTACAGAGGAAAAGGAAAAACACACTGGGGTGGTCATATAGAGCGGCTATTAGGAAATTTTCTTGAAGAAGTTCATTTAATTCCAGGAACTACTTTTTCTAACACAAAGGATCGTGGAGATTATGACTCAACTGGACAAGCCGTATTGACAATCAAAGAACTGGATAATTGGCTTCATGTTTTTATAGTTGACGTATATCACAACAATATCCATACTGCTTTAGGTATGTCCCCATTGAAAAAATACTATGAGGGAGTTAATTCACTAGATTCAAAACTACCATCAGGAATGGGAAGTTTCAATTTTGATCCTCTTAAGGTTAAAATTGATTTCCTTCCTGCAGAAGTACGGACAGTTCAAAGAACAGGAGTACAAATTGATCATATACGTTATTTCGCAGATGTACTCAAACCGTACGTCTACATTGATAATCCAAGCAATAGTTTAAGTGTTTCTAAGAGAAAAACACCATTAAAACTAATTTTCAAGCGAGATCCAAGAGACATCAGTAGAATTTATTTCTTAGAACCTAAGTTGAAAAAATACTTTCCAATATACTATGCAGATGCTTCCCGACCTCCAATAAATATTTGGGAACACAGAGAAGCCCTGAAAGAATTGAAACGAAAAGGAAAGATTGATAAAATCACAGAAGACATCATTTTTGAAGCACATGATGAATTGAAGAAAATTGTAGATCATGCCAAATCAGAAAAACGGAAAGCTCTTCGTGAAGAACGCAAAAAGAGTAGTGAAGAGCATATTCCAAGTCAAGCCAAATCTGTATCAATAAATAGTTCCATAAATTCTCCCGGGCCTGACTTCGATAACATTGACTTTTTCACTTTTAACGACGAATTATGACACAAGATATACAAACTCGCATTGCAGAAATATACAAACCTCATTGGATCAACTACCCTACTTCAGTTCAGATTATCGCTCAGTTGAATCAACTCCTTGAGTTTCCGCGATCACATCGTCCTCAGAGCTTATTACTTCTTAGTGAAACCAACAATGGAAAAACAATTGTTGCAAAACGCTTTCTTGCAGCTCACCCACCTAGATATAAAATCAACCACGAAGGATATGAGAAGGTCATTATGGATATATTGATGATCCAATGCCCTCATGTCCCAGATGAGAAACGGCTGTATTTTAGTTTAATGGATAAACTTAATATTGCATATCGAGCAAGTATTAGAACTCAAGAGCTTTCTTCAATCGTTCTAAGTGCATTCAGACGACTAGAGATTAAAATACTCATTCTTGATGAGTTACAACACACCCTAACGAAAGCCGGTCCTTCAAAACAAAGAGAGTTCCTAAATTTGATCAAGTACATTTCAAACGAACTGGAAATCTGCATTGTCGGAGTCGGGAACTGGGAAGCATTCTATGTAATTAATTCTGATCCACAGTTAGCAAATAGATTCAATAAGGCAATAATACCCAAATGGAAATACGATAATAACTTCATTAGTCTGATCGGAACCTATCAGCAATTCATCAAACTCGAGAAACCATTTAACCTGGTTGAACCACAAATTTCTAAACGAATATATGACATGGGAGAAGGCCTTTTAGGTGAATACATTGATATCATAAAATTGTGTGGTGAATATGCGATTCGTTCTGGGGAAGAGACTATTACGTTATCTACACTCGATGCAATCGATTATACTGTTCCATCACTAAGAAGAGATGCGAGTTTACTCGAAGATTGATTTCTTAAAGAGGCTCGAAGAGCGTTCTATTAATTTGTTCTTCGAACCTGCTTTAACTAATGAAAGTCTAACATCCTGGATTTGCCGAAATGCACTATCAAGCTACTCCGATCCTAAACAATTCGTTAGTTATTGGCTTAACGCTCATGCTGCCGTTCATTATGATTTTGATCATAAACCGATTGACGAGTTAAATCAATGGATAATCAAATACTCACCAAAAAGGTTTTCAGAAGAATCTGTCAGCAAGAACTTAAACAGCCTTTATCAAGCATTCAAGTACGCCAAAACAGTATTACCTCCTGTAATTGTAAACGGCACTCGCAATAAACAAAACATCCATCGTCCCCAATTTTGCCCTAAGTGTCTTAATTCCAACAAACCATACTTTAAACTTGATTGGAAATTTTCTATGATATTTGGCTGCAGTAATTGTGGTTGTTTTTTGGCCACAGAATGCTTCTATTGTCAAAATCCTCAACAACTAATGAAATTAATTTTTCTTCGGAAGAATCATTTTACTTCGATTAACGAGTGTAACTTTTGCCACAATTCGCTTTCGGATTCAAAAACCAAATTACTTACTAAATCAGAAATCAAATTAAACAATTGGATAACTGAAATTATTGGTCTTAAAGCAATTGAATCCCAGAATCCAATAAAAGCATCGCTTTTACTGGATCTTTGCAACGTTATTAGCTCAAACAATCCTATGGGAAAGATTCTCAGGGAATATTTTGGTATTCGAATCCCTGAGCAATCATTCGGTACTATGAATCCAATTAATAGAATAGTCGTAATTAAAGCTGCAAAAAAATGGATAGATGCTTTCTATCAAATCACTTTGGAAATCAATGATAGATACAATATTAATCGACGTCATTGGCGATCATTCATTAACTTTCCTGAAGATAATATTCATCCCTAACGGAAATTTAGCAATATCAGTTTGGCTAATTTAACCCCTTGGTTTTTTAACGATGCATCAAACTTCAATCGCTTTGTTTGATTACTGCCATTAACAAAGTATTGATGCTTAACGACTCCATAGCCAATTTCAAAGTCATTAAGCGTTTCTGCAGCAATTTGCTTTGGAACACCGTTATTTTCAAAGTATTTATTCAAAAAAACCTCAATTTGACCTTTACCCAAAGAGGAACCACCACTATTATCCCAGAATACCATTGTTGGAACTTCATACTTTTCAGGATTAACTTCCATTATATAAAAACTGAACATTGACATATTCAATTCCACAAGATAGAAATCTTCAGAGGTGTAATTTTTCAAAACTTTTTCAAAATTTGAGGTCACCTCTTCCGGGACAAAAGTCAAGTCATTTGAAAAATACCGTATTGAATGAGAATAATTACCCAATTCATTACTTAAGTGCTTTATTATTTCTGGAAACTTTTCCCAGTACTTTTTTTCCGTGATTGCATCTCCCTCTAATTCGATGTCATTATCTACTGGGACAATATTCGATCCCCGTTCCCCATTACCAGACATCGCGGCTTTACCATTCGGATCTACATTATCACCAGGTGTCTTATCTCCTGCTATATTCTTTTGATCAGTTTTCAGAACTTTAATTCCCACCTCTTTCCTATCCTCCCATTCATAATTATCGATTGAATGTCCCAGAGATTCAGACTCCATGTTGGGATCGCCCAGCTTTTCATGATCGATGTTTTCCTTCTTTTTCTTCTTTTGTTTGTTTTTTTTCTTACCGCCAAAAATCTTCTTCATTGAATTGTTTCTTTTCGAAGTACTACGACCGTCATTATCCCGGCCATATAAATATCTTTCTCCGAAATCAATCGTAGCGAACGACAGTATTTCAAATCCATTATCTCCATCCTTATTTTTGGTAAACCTTCCATAAGCTCTAATGCTTCTTAATTCTGGAATAGGGAACTTTCCAATAAAAAAAGGATTCGTCCCTTTATTCACTTCACCAATAACCCTTCCTGCAAGCTCTTTTATACCTTCATAACAAATAAAATCTCCAATAAGTGGAACACTTGAATCTGGTACTTCTTTTCTAATCTGGATATAACGATATTCCTTACCGTCTTCATCTTTCTCCACGCCTGTTCTCTCAGGATTATAAATCTTATTTGATTTATCTTCATTAAAAATCGTTCCCTCTATTAATAATTCATTGTATTTGTTAGCCCCAAATAAGAAATACCTCGATAATTCATAAGTTGGGATCACAATAAACTTCACATAAACATCATTCAGCTTGAGTGGGTATTTAGGCACAAATACTATTAACCTCTGATTGTAATATTCTGGAGGAGTTTCCTTATATCGAAATCTACCAAACTGGAGATAATCTGGATGAATATACTTAGTTGATTCTAAATTATAACTCTTTGCTCTTCCAAGCCAGTTGGGGAGATCCACTACTAGAATATCATCGCTGCGCACTGCGTTATCACCTATCCAAGTAACTCCGACACGCAATTGTCTTCCAAATTGAACATTAGCATATCTTTCTTCAAAGATTTGCTCGCCTTCCTGCTCAGACGAGAGTACAGCTCTTAATTCATACGTAGCACTCCCATCTCTTTTTCTGAGTGTGTTTACATCAATAACAGTATAGCGTATTTCGGCCTTTAAGCCTTTAAATCCAAATTTCATGTGAATAGTGATTGTGTGAATAGTGATTGTGTTGCCCTAAAGCGTACCTGGTATTATTCCAGATTCATGTTGAAGAAATCTGCAAGTGTCATTTTATGATGCTTGAGAATCTTCATCAGGGTAGTAATCATCAAATTTGCTCCATTTTCATATTTACCATACTGGGCTCTTGCTATATCTGCATCATGTGCGAAATCTTCATAATTGGAATAACCGGCTTTAATACGCAAATATTTAATTTTCTTTCCAATTAATTCTAATTCCTCCTTTTGAAATTCTTCCAGGATACCTTTTTTTCTCATGTATCAAAAGAAGAAATTCAGCGACTCAATTGTTACCCATTTATTATTACCACAATAAAGTAGCTTTTTTAATTATATTTGGCACTTAATTTCACCGATTATGAATGTCAAACCATTATTGATCACTGCAGCTGCTGCAGTAACATTATTGCTAAATTCTTGCTCTGGAACTCCGGGGATTGCAGATGTTGAATCTGAATTAAAATCAAAGATTCAAAATGAATCCAATGGAAATATTGAACTTACTCACATTGAAAAGACGAATTCAAAGGACAACGAAATTCTTGGTCAAAAAATTCATACCATCGAATACAAAGCCACAATCACTTTTAAGAAAGATTGCGACATGTATGTAAACAAATCAGGTGTAGGACCTTTATTTGAAAGCTTCGAAACTTATGATGAACAACCTGAATTTATCCCCAGTATGATGATGATGGTAATGCCTTTTGTAAAAGGCGAAAAAACAACCTTTTACGGATCAATGAGATTTCAAGATACTGAAAACGGATGGGTGACAATGTAAATTATATTTATAAAAACTGTGGGAAAAGTTATATCTTGAAAACACCAATTGCAGCTAAATGAATTCACTGATTAGAGATTTAATGGCTTTGTTTTCAGGACAGGATCCGGGAGGTTTTACTGATAAAGAAGTTTCCGGATTTAAGTTGGTCCTGGGAATCTTAATCACGATCTCAGTTATAATAACCTATTCAAAATTGTTTTAATTCAATTATAATTACCGGGATCAGACATTTTAAAAAGTGCAGCGCAGATTTAGTACCTACGCTGCACAATTATTATTTATTGGAATCCTCCAAAAATATTTTCATCATAAGATCTTTGGCCCACGGGTAAAGCGTATTGAACTTTTCCTTCTTATCCTGGGCAATAGTAGATTCATCAATACTAAGAAAATAGATTAACTCTTCCGGAACCTCCAAAACTTCGCAAATACGTCTAAAAGTGGTCTTATTTGGCATCCTGGTTCCATTCTCAATAAGACTCAATGCTGACTGGCTAATTTCACAACGTTCTCCAAAGGTTATTTGACTATAACCCCGATCCTTTCGTAATTGTTTTATCGTTTTTCCAATATTCATTTATCGTACAATTATTCTAAAAAATGTCCCAATCTTCCGGATTAAAATAGTCAAGAAAGATCCTCATAAAAACAGTCAATGCTTGCTTTATCTTATTATGATCATTCTCCGTTTCAAGAACATTAATTATGTTACTTAATGCTTCGTTATTTTCATTTGAGAGTGTCTCTTCATTTCTTATTTTATACAACACCTCCAGTAATTCTTTATTCATTTCATTATGATTAAAAGTTAATAGTAAATCTTCATGTTTAGATTTGCTATTAGATCTTCTTCATCTATGTTGTTTGAATAAATTCTCAGAAATTTAAATCGCCTGGTGGATTTCCGGATATCAATTAACCTTCCTCCACGCGCAGCCTTGGATAACCTTTTGTAAATCCGGATAAAGGATTCTCGTCTTTCATTGACAATAGCTCTTATCTCACCAATTGATCTATTGGATCCAGGTTCACTTGATGATCGTGAAAAAAATGATGATAAAAACCCAAGAATTGAAAAGAATAATCTGCCAAAAAAAGATTTTCTTCTTCGTTGAATCTTTAATGCAGTTCCTAAGACTATTGTATTTATTTGCTCTTCAAAACTTGGCTGAGACAGATCAATAGTCGTCTCCCAGACAACAAATTTCGGCTCGTCTTTGTCTAGATTTTTTAAAATATGGATAAATTCAGAAGAAAATTTGATCTTATTCTCTAACTCTAATTTTTCAAGTCTAGTGGATTGCCAAATGTTATCAGTCTCCTTCATTTGACACAAAGATAATAAAAAGAATTAAAAATATTACGTTTTGAGTAATATTTTTAATTTAATAACTCTTTATCGATCTAAGAGCAGGAGGCGTAATCGCCCCCTTTCTCTATTTGGACCACAAAATGGTAAGTGCAATTTTCTTGAATTTTAAACTAAAATAGAACATATTTAATCGATGAAATTATACACAAACGTATAAATAAATACACAAATACGAGCAATTAATTTTAAGTAAATTACTAAAGATCCAGGAATCGTGGAAGTACAAATTCCTCGACGATTCTAAAAACAGTTGGTATGTACCAGTTAACTGCAGCCTGACGCCGATCTCCACGCACCATCCTTCCCATTGGAAGTTCAATACAATTTTGATCGGTTAATTGAAATAGATTTCTTGTAGGTCTATACATCCATTCTGAACCATCTCGATTTGCCATCACTATAAGATTTGGAATCAAATTACGAACCTGAAGTTCCTGGATGTAACCATGCAGCCATTGAATTTCATTGAAATTATCTCCCCAGGAATAAAAGAGAACTAATTGATCTCTTTGGTCTTTTAGCAATACGTAGAAATCATTTGCAGGATTAGTTGGTAAACCATAACCTTCATTTTCACGCTGATTACTTTGCTCATTTGGAATTGCATTAAATCCACGACCTAAAAGGAATTGACAAGTATTTTGGATAGATAATGTTTTCCCAACATTACTTGGACCGGTGAAAACAAGAAAATTAGTTTTTGAGGATAGATTGTTGTTCATTATAAATGATTAATTGGTTACTAATGGTGTTTAAACATTGATTTTACCAAGCCGCAATAAAGCTATAAGCAGCAAAAACATACTTGCTTCCGAATACTTTTCAATTGGATAAAAACAATGCGCAACGTTGTTTCTAATATTCCATCCTTCAGAAGTAAATAGAAACTTAAAAAAAGTCAGATCGTCTTCAGGAATAATAGCTGCTATTTTACCATTGCTAAGTAGATTTTCATACGAAATTCTTTGCTTCGTTTTATCCGGATTGATTTCAATCGTCTGGGCCCCGACTCTGTGATTAAGTTCTCTAAATAACCCTTCAAACTTTAAGGTCAATGAATCAATTGCCAGGATATAAGTATTTGATGATCGATCATTGTCTGCCTCAATGTTAGCAGAAACCTGTTCAAAGAAAATCTCAATCGAAGGAGTCATCAAACCGATCCAATCAAATTTTTCATAACTCGCTGATTTCGGATCGACCTTCTTATCTCCAAACCAAGAATTCTCCTTTAAATACTTTAAAAAAGAGTCACTTGTTAACTTTCCACTTTTAACTCCTTCTACACACAATTTCCCAAGCTTTGGTATCGAAAAATCTTTGAACTGCTGTTTATACTGATTAATAATCTTCTTTTGAGTGTTGACTTTAAAATTCATATTTGTATCAAAGGCCATATTCGAAAAGGGGATTTCAGGCATTAGTTCTGTGCTTTTTTCCCAAACTTCTGCCCTGGGAAATATTTTTCCATCTGCCATGTAATCATATATACCATCTGCTGGTAGTGCCAAGACAGTATTTAATTCAATTTTATCCTTAATAACAAGTAGTTTAAGAGCAGCAAGCACTTTCTCATCCTTTATTTCAAAAGAAACTGTTGCTAACTCAACCTTATTTTTGCTGGTCTCAATCCTTACAGCCATTTCTTCCATCTTTTCCCGGTTACCCGCTTTTGAATAAGCTTGATAAGCTTTCTGATAAAACTGAGGAGCAACGAAGCTGGTTCCTAATTGAACCGCATGGTTTAAATGACTTTCTCCTAGTCTCTCATAAAGATGTTTAGAAGATACATTAAGTTTAAAGGAAACCGCAATCTGTAATTCTATTAGGTAAACTTCATCAAAGTTTGACAAATCATCATCGTAAGAACCTTCCAAATACTCAAAGAAATCAGACCAAACAGACGTCTCCAGTTTCTTTCCTGAGTCAATTATATTGGATATTATTACTTGTACCGTTAATCTGTCTAAAACATTAACCTTTCCCAAGAGTAAATCGACAATTTGATCAACAGAAGATTTGACTTCAAAGCATAGATAAAAAGCATTTTCGTAAAATCTTTTAAAGTTCCTCGAATCATCATCCAGATCAATTGAACCTAAAAAATCAAGATAAAGAGGTATCGTTTTTTCTGCAATTCTTCTATCTTTCGTTAGTTTGAACAAAAGATGATTGTAGTGAATTCGATATTTCAAACCTACCGCTTGTTCTGCTCTTTTAGTTAAGTATTCCTTATCAAGATCAAGTTTCTTTAAATCTACAAGTTGCTTACCTAACGGATAAATCACCTGGTATACATCATTCCTTTGAATCTTTAGAGATTGAATTTTTTCTTCATTTTGGCAGCCCTTCATATCTTCATTGCTTTCTAATCTTTCCCCTAAATCCTTTATTTTAGACGGTAAATCGTATCGATACTCTGCAGAACTGTCTTCATCCAGGAAGCTATACAGTTCTCCTAAAGATTTAAATTCATTATTCATAGTCAATATGCTCTATTAATTGCTTCGTCAATTTCGTTTAAAAGAGACGCTTTTGTTTGGTGACTTTCGGTTTTATGCATGAGATTCAAAATGAGTGAAAATAAGAGTTGCTGAAAATTACTCAGTTCAGTTAAATCGATATGCTTTCTCTTTCCATGATGCACAAGTACACTACGAATTTCATAAACCCTTTTAAGAAGCTCCATTATTGAATTCCTTATCTCCGGATCCGGAGTAACTAATTTCGGACAATACTTCTGTAATGAAGAAAGTATCCCCACATTCTCATTGTTTAATAACAATGATTCAAATATTGAGCACGAGCTAGCAATACGCTGATGAAGATCCGGATTTGACAATGCAGAGGCAAAATTTGTGATTGCATTTATTATCAATCCACAAAGCTCTGATTCAGTTGAATCCTCAAATACAAACCTGGAAAGAATATCTAATCCTCTTCCATTCATTTCAAAGAAATATTCATCGGTCAATGCGATAAATCTAGTTGCACTATCGGTAAAATTAAATGATTCAAAATTCAATCCATGTGAGATAATCGTTGTTACTTCATGATTTTTTGCTCTTGAATCAATGTCAAACACTAAGTCCAAATCGGGCATGTACAGTGTATTTGAACTTATTTTCAAAAGATCGATCGCCAGGGAGCATTTTTCCAAAGCAATTTCAGATGCTCGATCTTTTTGAGCAGAAACGGTAGTGCAAACAACTACTTTTCCCTGAAAATGTTCCCTAACAGCAGTTATGTCACCAGGAGTGGATTCGGAAAGTCTGTCAAAATCTTCTTCGGTAAAGTATCTAATTTGTACCGGTCCTATTTCAAAGGAGTTGGAAATTTGCACCATTGCTACTGGAAAACAATATACCATTTCAGAAATATTTGATTTGATTAGTTCAATTAGATCATCTGAAAATGTCGTGCTTCCCTCTTCCCTTTTGAAAAGGAACCATTTAAATAGTTCTACTTCAAGAAATCGGTAAGCGACTAGCTCATTTATTTCCTTCCTTTTGTAAATAGCATTAAGAAGTTTTTTATATTCTTCGTAGCCGGCCTTATCAAATCCAATTTTCTCATCGGGAGAGGTTATCAACCACTTTTGGATTAATTCTCCTTTATCAGAATGTTCAACAGAAAAAATTTCACCTTTTATGATATCTTCTGGACCAAAATCAGCCACAGGAATACGTTCACTAAGTGATTCTATGAGATCTCCTGCGATTCCATTGTTCGTCTTTTTCTTAACTAATGTTTGTATTGTTGCTGCCTGAGTATTCAGGTAGGCAATAAAATGTTGATCTAAATTCATAATAAAAAAGGCGCTTTAAGCGCCTGAAGTTAAATATTGCCTTTCGTCTGAGGGATCGAGTTAATATCCAAGAGAGCACATATTGAAACTCCATCAGAGTAATAGTCTCGATACAAGTGAAGCAATTTACCAGGAAAAATACTATCGAAAATATGGTTCGTAATCTTCGCTTCTAACTGGGCTTTCTCTTGAAGAGTAGGCATTTTTGACAAAATCCCTGAGACAACAACCCCTAAAATTTTGTCGTTATCTTTTAAATACTGAATAGTGATGTTCATTTTGGTTTCGTTTAAGTTATTAAGGTCCTAGGACCATATTAAAAATTTACATGCTTTTCAATAAATTGAAAACCGGGTAATGATACTATTTTTTTGTTTTGGGAAACATCAAATGAAAAAAAATGTGGTTTTCCGAAGCCTGCCACGGAAAACCACATTGCTCAATGGGATTAACTCCCAAATCCTACTTTTGATTTAGTTAATGAAGTTTTCAACCACGGGAGAAACTGACAATTTGATTGTTTAACTTTAATTCTATGATTAGAGTTTATTTGGATTCAGATGTAATTAATAAGATTAGGAATGGTACATTACCTGAATTAGCGGAGGCTATTAACCGTTTCAGATCAGAATTGCTCATACCATTCAGTCCGGCCCACGTTCGTGACAAACTTCCTTCTAAGAAAGCAAATGAGGATCGATTTTGGGAAGATATCGATCATCTGACTTTATTTTCTCAAAGCAAGCATATTGCCTATAACAACAAAACAGACTTTATACAGCCATACGTAATTGATGCTAAAAAAGTCGCTGAGAATATCGAGGAACACAATTTCACCCTAGAAACATTGTTTACCGGTAATGGAATGATGGATTTTCTTGTTGAAACTGCAACCGAGTTGGACAATCCAGAAATGGCAGAGAAAATAATAAAGGCATTTCACACTCCTACACTCAACGAAAATGAAACCATAAAAGACGATATTAACAATTTTGCCAATCGCATTTTTTCACTTCGAAATGATGCTTCAGCTTATAAAGCTAATCGTGAATTGATAAGAGATCACATCAGTATTCCGACAGATGCAAGCAATTGGCAAGGAGATATCATTGATAAACTTGATGAGTATGTTAAAGCTTCAGGTTACTATGAAAGCTTTCATCAGATGGTAGAAGCCAGTTTTGGTGTGAACGAAGAAATTACTCGATTTAGATATTATAGCCAAGCCTACCAACTTCTCGGCAGTTTGGGCTATAATCCTGACAAAATTGATCTTAAAAGCAATAAAGGTTTCGATAATCATCTTCAGGATGCGTGGCATTCATTTTATGGAGCTCACTGTGATTTTTTTGTTGTCATGGACAAACGCTTAAAAGCAAAAAGCCAAGTTCTTTACGATAAATATCGTATTTACACAAAAATAATTGGTCCGGAAGAATTTGCAGCTCTACTTTCTAGTCTACTGGAAAAAAACAACTTGAATAAGTTAATATTAGATACACTTCAAAGTTTACCCGTTAATACTTTGATTGAAGATGGTATTCATAAATTCCTTTACAGACTAAATAGTTATTTGTTTGGGTATTTTACACATCTACAATATGAAATGGAAAACTCAGATGGGTTAACTGTTTTTCTATTTACCAAAATGTACGATAATTATTCAGACTTCATATTTTTCCAAGAATATGATAGTCTAATAGAAGAAGTTCATCAGTGTTTTGGGGGAAACGAATTATTAGATGATGTATTAAAAAAGTTCAGATCTGATGACACTGATAACCATTGGCATGATTATCATTTCAGATCTGGATTCGCACAATTACAATATGTCAAGGGAAAATTCTATTTAAAGTTGTATCTTTTAAATGATCAACAAGACTAATATTGAATATTTTTATCAACCACTTCTGTGTTTTGGCTCATCCTCTTATCAATTAGTCCGCAGCAACGGAAAACCACAGCTTTCCAGCGATGACATTAAAACATTTTTAAATATTATTCACTTAGAGGCAAATGCCGAAACATACTCTAAAGTCAATTTCAATCAAATATTCGTTTGTTGTCATCTATCTTTTTTCCCCTCTTGGAAACTCAACTTTTTTGCTGCGCTAACACTAAAATTACAAAGAGCAGAAATCTTCTGTTCCTTTTTATAATCAACAGGATGTTGATACAGGTAACTCCTAACTCTAGAGCGTAAAATATCAGTTGCAACAGGATTGTTCCGAAAGTCTTCCAATAAGTCAGAAAGGTGAGAGACATTGAGCTTTCCAAAGTACGACCTAATCGAAAAACTAATAAGTTTCGCAGCTGGAGTACCAATTTCAGTAGCTACTCTATCATAGATATCATCCATTTTCGATGCTCCTACTGAACCACCCAGGTTTGCGAAACTCTGGAGACAAAATCGGTATCCAATTTGATGAATCATTCTTTTGATTCTTGATATCATCTCCTGATGATCCTTCTGCCCCTCAAATTCATCAACGAGCTCTGCAATAATTTCTGGCTTGGCAAGCTGTAACACACTTGAAACATGGCTAATTGATCTGAAACATGCAAGGTATGACTCCTTGACCAGATTAACCAACTGCTCCTTTTCAAAGCTACCTTGTTGGTTTTTTACAATTTGACCTAATATTTTGATGATTTTTCCCACTCGGACCAGTTCCTTGATTTCATCGTCTAATTGGGCATCCTTGTCCGCTTGTGAGACGGATTCTAGAGATTTTTTAACCTTACGATCGTTGTCATCCTCTCTCTGTAGTAACTCCTTCCGCTTCCCAAGATGGTCCGTTACTCGTGGAATTACTTCAGGCGAAATTTCTTTGATAAATTCATTTAAAAACTTGAAAAACGAATCGTCAGAGTTAAGAGTGATTGGAGTTATATCGTCGAACGGAAGCATACTGTGAAACAATAACTCATTAATCAGATCCTGATGACCAGTATGGTGCACTAAAAAAATGACAATGTTGGCGTTGCTTTCAACGTCTAACTCAGCACATAAATGCTTTACTTGCGCAATAACATCAGAATTTACTTCTGTCGCCATTTTTTTCGCAGTGAGGTAGTAAAATAAGTATTTATAGGAAAATTGTAGCTCATCATCTTCTTCGATTATGATATTAGAAATTAACAGTATATCCAAAAGTGCCTGAAGTGGATATTTCATTATAAATCTCGAGCCATAATCGTTGTAGAAGATTTCAAATTTGGTACGGCTCATGCTCTTCTTTCCAGACCGATGTATTTCGTAAGCAAATTGAGATAGAAAATTAATTATTGATCCAACATTTTCCTTTCCAACACCTGCCTTTGTTAATCCAACAAGAATCAAGCTTTGATAGCAGTATGCATAGCTTGTCTGCTCTATATTAAAATTGTTGATCGAGGTTCCTAAGCTTTGAAGAAGAGTAAGTAGAAAAACTGGATATGGTGGAATTAACTGCTCACCTAAGAGTTCGGAAACTTGGTCGAACTGGGCTTGAATTACATGTGTAAGTTCTAATTCTTCTGTAGAATCAAACTCTTTCCCCAATCTTATCCATGACTCGATGAGCTCATTTCGCTTAACTTTCCCTAGTGGCAATATTTTAAACTGAGTATAATCTTTATACACTTGCTCCGTCTTGATCAACGATCTTACTTCATTTTCATTCGAAGATACCACAATCACCTTTGAGAAAAGCTCCGCTAGTCTCTCGAATAAGATTTTCTTTTGATCCAAATTGATTGAGCACCTGTCAATATCATCAACTAGAACAATTCTATTCTCTATTGGAACTGAAATATATTTTTCAAGAGCATTCTCCTTCTGTCCAAATTGAACCTTCAGTGCTCGCTTGATATATGAGTGTGCATCAATACCTTTAATTTCTCGAGCATTCAAATAGACCGCAGGTTTGTTGATATTATTTAAGTCCGCTTGTAACTTCTGAAGTAGACTTGTTTTGCCGGATTGTGCGTCGCCGTGAATAAGAAAGAAACGACTATCGTTGAGCAAAATTTCCGAGGCCTCTATATATTGAGCCGTGTCATCATTATTCATTGGTTCCAAATCCGGATAGATGAACATGTCCCACTTGGTAATTTCCCTCTTATTTGGATGATTGAGCGGAATTGGAATCTTTGCTATCTCGTCCAAATAACCTTTAACTAGATGAAAGCCTGTTTGCTTCAAAGTAGGTATTGCGAATTCGGAGGAGTCCTTAACAACATACAAGTTGTTGTCTAATTTCAAACGGCTCAAACTAATAACATTTTTGTCCAGATCAATTTCTAAGATATTAAATCCACTTGAGCTAGCCCCATCATTCAATGAATCAGCTTCAATAAAATGTGCAGATAGTTCTGTATAGACATCCTTGACTTTACTAGCACTAGACGAATGTTCATGGCCAGTCAGTACTAAATTTGATCGTTCAACAATATGATTTTGAAACATTTTCTTATTGTTCGACTCCGTGTTTGGAGAAAACCACGACAAAGGATGATGGAAAACTGATACCGAAATAGAATTTTTTATCGGTTTCGATTTATCAATTCGAGAAATTGGAAAAATTAGGTCTCCGGGTTTCTCATTTTTGGTAGACATCCAGCTTGTATTGTAACAGTTAAATCGAATGTCGACTTCGACACTTACAGGAATAGTTATAACATAGTTGAGCTTGTTTTTTGGAAGTTCACCGACTTGATCCTCATAAAACTTCCAGAAACTCGATTGACAACTCAGCGCATGATCGATAATTTGATCTGATGCATCGTCCTTTCCTTTCAGATTATCGATTACAAGCTGCCTAACTTCATCATGTGGAACAAATTGGCAGTCGTGATTACCGGGAACAAAGATATTCTTAAACAGAATTTTAGGAAATTTCGCTCTAATATTCTCTTCAATTTGAAGGATAAATGTTGTTACATTTTGTGAGCTCTGACCTCGATCAACCAGATCTCCACTGTAAACAACATAAATTTGTTTTGATTCGCTCGAAGCTAAGTGTATAGCATTAGTAATGGCGTCCACACGATGCAATAACTTTTCGTTCGAAGCCTTGATATGTAAATCGGACAATTGAATTATTGAAATTTTCATAGGGGATTATAGATTTAATAGAGCGTTATAAAGTGAACTTGGAGTAGGTGCAGAATTGAAAAGTCAACAACACCTATTACAAAAAATTGTATTGTCATTTTATTCAGGATTAATTCAATGAAACCGTTTCAATATTCAAAATTTGAATTCCTGAAAACATTATTTAATATTCTCCAGCAGAATAGTTGAATGCATTTAGAATCTTGGATAATGATTCATTGGATAATGGCCAGTTTTCCTCCAAAAAGCTTCGATGATTCTCAATGTAATAATTAATTAATAGAATGATAGGTTGATTCAAAATCAAATCGTTTTTGGAACTAATCGCGTCTTTAATTGCTTTGGTTTCCTTCATAACGAATGTCTCAAGCTCATTAACTGGAACGTCCTTTATATCAAGTAACGAAAGTATTTCTTCCGTCATATTAAAGGAAATAGACTTGCGCTCGAATTCAAATCCAAGAGTATTATAAATTCGGATCAGTTCGTTAATATAATTCGAGTACTTTCTTGCTTGATCAGACATAATCGTGAAAATATTACAGAAATAATCATCCGTCGCTTCCATCAAAGCCATACTTTTTGAAAGCTGTCGGATAATCTCCTTATCATTCTTATATGGCCCCTTATATGTACTATCATGGCTAACTTCTGCAAACGCATGCTGCAGTAGAGTCCGTATCTGTATTTCACAGCCCATCCAGCTATGTTTTTCTCCGTACTTATCATCAGCCTTTGGAAAAACAACTATGTGCTGTGATTGATAATCAAAGTTACTGGGTTTGTCTTTGATTTCGTCCAATCTCGACTTTGTTACTTTAGCAACCCATCCGTCATACTCCAAAAGGCTAGTTGAAACAATTTCAATATCATCAGCTTTCAAAAGAACAACCCTGGTTCCAATTTTATCTTCAATATCTACCATTGGATCGTCATAAGACTTATTACGATAAAATGCTTTATCAATAAATGACTTACTCCCCTTTACTCTATAGGAAGGTGGAATTTTAACAAAATTATTGTCCAACTCAGAGCTTTCAATTATACTTATTATCTGAGAATCTACTCTCCCGCCCCAATCCTGAAGATTAGACCTAAGATCCTCAAACTGTTTTAGAAGCTCCTCTTCCCTACTGTTCATTTGTAAAAGGTTTACCTTTAACTACTATTATTGAATAATCCGGATCATTCAATTCCAATGCTTCAAACTGGGCTTTGGAACGGATAATCCTAACAGAATCATCAAATTGATCTTCTGGACCAACCAAATTAATCTTATTTGAGAACGACAGTTTTCTCTTATTTAATTGACTAACGATCAATACAGTATCTTTCGTAAAAGACGATGGTAGGCTATTAGCAACATCTCTAATAAACGCATCTCTAGTTTCACCTTCTAAATAATCGTCTGCAAAATCACTGGGTTTTAAAAGAGGACTAACATTACTCTTGGTCATTACTTTTAAGGCCCTTAGTAACTCTTGTTTCTTAGCAGAATCGCTAATATTGTCAAGAATGAATTCAGAAGTCTTTTTATAAAACTGTAATGTTTGAATTTTAGAGTTTCTCGATGTAGAAAGTCCCAGGAAATCACGATAGAAATATTCAGCAGGATGCCCATCTTGTCTAAATTGACAGTCAAACAAAAGAGCTCCGAACTTTCCATTTACAGCCTCAAGTTCCAAATTCTTTTCAAATAAAATTCCAATTTTGTATAACTTTTGAGAGGGGCTTAAGAAAACCTGCTCAAGCAATTTTATTTGACTATTGTCTTCTAAACGCAGCGCTTCATGAGGTTCAGCCTTAATTACAATAAAAACAAACTTTCCATCATTGTCTGCACAATCAATTATTATCAAATACCCGCCTGGAATACTTCTGTTTTTTTGACTTTCCGCCAAAAGTTCAGCTATGTCCTTCGAAGCCTGAATAAATTCCTCATCTGCAACTCCTTTCAAAGTTGAAGTCATGTCATAAAAAGAACCGTTAACATGGTTACTAATTTCTAATTCAAATGCGCGAGTGTTTTTGCCTGCAGCATCTATCAATCTTTTTTTAATAATTTCCCTCGCATTATTATCAAGTTCAATGAGATTATCCGAAATTGTTGTTCTTGCACTATCATGACCAATTTCCTTTTGATTGATCGTGTGCATAATAAGCCTATTGAAGGTGAGGTTATTAAAGTTTATCATTTCTATCACAGTGAATTAGTGTGGGGTAAATATAATAAAGTTTAATAAATAGAATATCTCTACTATTAATTAAAGGGCTAATTTTTAGTAATCTACATTAACGTCACTCTGCAGAATATAAGTTTAAACAAAGCAGCGGCGTATACTACCTTTGAATCTCAAACTTTTGGATAGTTTTGAAAATTGACAAGAACTTCTAAAATTTGACAAGAACTTCTGAATCCGACATTTGACAATGCAAAGTTGGGGGAGTACAAAAATTGAATTCGGTAATTAACTGATTACTGTCGAATATTTTTCGTTTGTAATTGATTAAAATCGTTTTTAATATTGATTATCAATTAATTATGCAACAACGTGTTTAATCAAAAAAATTCGATAAATTGCTCTATTTTTAAATCCACTTTAGCAACAAGAAATTGAAAACAAGAAAGAAATGGCACTTTATCAATTTTATTTGGCGGTAATTCCGAGAGTTGGATTGGTCAAAAAACTGAATCACATACCTGATAAAATTAGTATCGGTAATGCAACCGGATATTTCGAATCTAATACAGAACAATATTGGAAAATTGTTGAATTCCCTTCAGAAGAAATCATTAAAGAGATGGACAAGCTTGTCGATCAAGCAGATTGGGGTAATGACAAGTCTAATTTCAATTGGAAAACCCATACAGAAGAATTAGATCATGACGCTTCACTGTCTACAAATTCTGAATCAGGGAAAATTGAAGAGTTTTCATTTAGAGCAGACCTGCGAGAAAGCGACCTGAAATTCTTAAAATGTATGATTGATTTAGCTAATAAATATGATTTCTTGTTTATGGATTTAAAAGGTAATGTAGCTCCTCCGAACGAGATTGGAAAATTAATTGAACAATCAAATTCATATAAGTTTCTACAAAATCCTCTCCGGTTTTTAACCGACCTGCGTAAGGGCGAAACAAGTATCGACTGAGAACTTTAGAAGGCACTAACAAAAATGTTTAAAGCTTACCCCATTCCGAAGGAAAATAACTAAATTCACCTTTCACTATTAGTCGAACACATATGAAATTACTTTTATTCGTTACCGTGTGTATCCTTACTGTAGCTTGTTCTTCAGGCGAAATCAAAGAAAGCATAAATGACGCCGGAGATGCTGCCGGGCAAACTGCCGGTGAATTCTTTGAAGGAGCAACCAAAGGGGTTCAAAAAGCATTTGATGTAAAAGTATCAATTGATCCACAGCTAAAATCTAAAGGAATTGAATTGGGAAAAACACAAGTTGCCAGTGATTCTGCCGGGACAGATAATTTACTGACTGTTTACATCATTTTCAACCAAAACTTTAAAGGAAAATTAACCGCTAAGGCATTTGATGATCAATCACTTGAAATGGGGAGATCAAGTGTTGAAATACAAGGAAAGAAAGACGAAGCAAAATACGTGGATTTTCATTTTGACCCAAGGACTAATTTGGACAGTAAAAATGAATTAATCATTCAATAATACAATCAAAAATCAGGAGATTCATTTAAGAATAGCATGCATCATGACACAACGAAAAGGATTCAAGATCATCGGTATCTCAACAAAAACATCCAATAAGGACGGAGAAGCTTCGGAAGCAATCGGGGCGCTTTGGGGACAATTTATTTCAGAGAACTTATTGGAGAAAATTCCCAATCAATTGGATTCGGATATCCTTTGCATCTATACAGACTACGAAAGTGATTACAAGGGAAAGTATACTTGTCTCCTGGGTTTGAAAGTCTCTTCATTGGATCAGATTCCAGCCGGATTAGTCGGAAGGGAATTTGAAGGTGGAAATTTTCATTCCTTTTTAGCTAAAGGTGGATTGCCGCAAGCAATTGTGGATACATGGCATACAATCTGGAACCAGAATGAGACCTTGAATCGCAGCTACACCTACGACTACGAAGTTTACGATGACAGATCCCGACTGGGAGAGGAATCGGAAGTGGATATTTACATTGCTAAAAACTGATCTGATCCTATGACAGTTTGTATTTCAGGTGCAAGTGGTTTGGTCGGGAATGAAATCCTGATTCAACTCTTGAACAATTCTCAGATTGAAAAAGTACTCGTTCTGGCAAGAAATCCATTGCGTTTTGGACATCCTAAAATGCAAGTAGTAATTGTTCCTTTTGAACAACTGGATCAATTGGAGGTTGCAGAAAAAATCGACATCGGATTTTGTGCCTTAGGAACTACCTTAAGAAAAGCTGGTAATAAATCACGTCAGCAAGAAATCGATCGCGATTATGTGGTTTCATTCTCCAATTTTTGTAAAAAGACAGGAGTCGAAAAAATAGGTGTCGTTTCTTCCATTGGAGCAAATGAACAATCTTCCAATTTCTATTTGAGAACAAAAGGAGAAATGGAGCAAGGAGTTGCCCGATTGGAAATTCCTGTTACCGTATTCATCCGACCTTCATTTTTGATCGGACCAAGAAAAGAAAAACGCACCGGTGAAAAACTCATTCAAGGCATTTTATTCCTAATCAGTCCTTTATTGTTTGGAAAAGCAAAAAAATACAGGGGAATACACGTTTCAAAAGTTGCCCAAAAATTGATTGAAGCAACCCTTTCAGAGCCAAAAGGCGTGCACTACATCTGATGATAAATTGATTTAGTAGTGTTACCTTCGTAAGATGAGTTCAAAATTGAAATACCCTGATTACAAACTGGCAATTCTTCGCTGGTTTATGGGTATTATTTGTTTGTCCTACTTTTCCAGTTATTCTACTCATGCTCAGCCATTAGGAAAACTCATTGAAGCCACTCTGAACACCGGCTCTCCCTTCACCATTCGTGTCTACGGAACAGAAGATGGGATACCACAACATCAGATTTCAGCAATGATTCCTGATAAAACCGGAAACCTGCTCATCGGAACAGCAAACGGGTTGGTTGAATTCAACGGGCAAACATTTACAGATATCAATCCGACAGATGAAAGCAGAAAAATCCTGTGCGTCAAAATGTTTCTCGATCGAAAGAGCAATATTCTTTATGGAGTGGACAATCGTTCAAGATTATTTCAAATCACACCTGTAACGAGAGAACTTTCAAAAGAAGATAATTTGAGCGCTTCTTTTTATCACGATTCCATTATTTTCATCACTAGAAAAAAGGAAGTCCGCATTTCCAGGCTTGGATCTTCCAAAAGTAGGTTCATCTCCAAAATAGAAAGTAATCATGCGATCTGTGGAGTTGGTTTAGTTGGTAAGACTCCATTCTTTTCCGATTCAACCGGAACTTACATATTGCGTCGATCCAAATGGGCTAAACTAACCAAGGACGTTTACTATCTTTCCAAGAAAAACCCTTATTCAGGTCAAAATTATTTACTGGGATTCAGTGGTGCAGCAATTTATTCCAACGGAAAGTTGATTCGTCAAAAATTCAAGGAAAATACCGAAGGTTTTCATTTCACAGACATCGCTTTTGGTCCGCATAAAGAAATATTCATATCCACTCACAAGGGTCTTTATTACAAGGATAAACATCATACTATCTTTGAATCCATCACCTCCAACTTCCCAAGTAAGATCATCTTATCCCTTTTTTATAATGAAGATGAAAATTTTCTTTTTGCAGGAAGCAACGACAAAGGATTGCTTCAAATCAAGGTGAAACAATGCAGGACCATTTATGACGAGAGTATCCTGAAGGAATCTTCACTTAGCTCTATCATTAGAACACCTGAAAACGAATTAATTGTTTCAGGAACTTACTCCACCATATTTAAATTCAATCAGAAATCCCTTTCAGAATATTACACTAAGCACACTGATTTCTCATGTCTTGCGGAGATTAATGGGCAAGTTTGGGCGGGTACATGGGGATCAGGGATTGTTGTTTTAAAGAATCGGAAATATATTCGAACGATTACCAAGGGATTTTATAATCATTCGGTACATGCCATTTTTCAGGACAGGAGGAGGCGCATTTGGATTGGCGCAGAAAACGGAATATCCTTAAGCGAAACACCTAATCAATTCAGGCATCTTTTCAAGTCCCTAAAAATTGGATTGGTCGTTTGTTTCTATCAACTCAAGAATGGAGATATTCTGGTTGGAGGAGAAGACGGTTTTTTTATTTTCTCTGAAGATTTAAAATTGAAAAAGCATTTCAATATCCGGAATGGGTTGAAGGGAAAAGAAGTACGCGCTTTCTATGAAAAAAAAGACGGCACCTTCTTCATCGGCACATATGGTGGTGGACTGTATTACTGGAATAATAAAAAGCTATTGCCACTAAACCGGATGAAGAATTGTTTACTTGACAACGATATCTTTTCTTTGGCTCCGGACAAAAACGGCAATCTATATATCTCATCAAACCACGGCCTGTATATAATAAGTGAGCGCAAAATTGATGATTTCATTTCCCATAAAACAAACTTCCTGATCCCTTTTCGACTCGGTCAGGATGACGGGATATTGAACACTGAATTCAACGGAGGATTCCAGAACAATTCTTATTCCAGTGATGGAAAACATTTCTGCTTCCCGACAATCCAAGGAGTTCTGATTAGTTTTTTTGATGTCCCGGAGTATCGAAAGTTGAGACCATTTTTAAAAGGAGTTACTGTAAATGATAAAATTCAAAAACTCTCCAACCCTATTTTCCCACGAAACACACACACCATAAATATTCAATACTATTGTCCGAATTTCACCCAATTCTACAACCTTCACTACCAATACAAGCTGGTTGGTCCTGACATCAAGGAAGAATGGAGTACACCTACCAAGCAAGGAATAATCAGTTTCAAAATGTTGCCACCGGGAGAATACAAGGTTTACATGCGCGGAATTGACGGATTCAATGACCATAGCCCGAATGAAATCATCTATGAATTCAAAATAGAAAAACACATCTATGAGACACTTTGGTTCAGATTGCTCGCATTCGGTTTGGTTTTCCTACTGATCTTCCTGTTGACCTATAAACGAATTCAGATTTCAAAGGATCAGGAATTGAAGGACAGTGAGCATAAAAACACGATGTTTGAATTGAAATTGAAGGCAATTCAGGCAAAGATGAATCCCCATTTCATCTTCAACTGTCTGAACAATATCCAATACCTCATCGTAATGGGAAAACAAGAGGAAGCCGAATATGCATTGAGCGATTTTTCCGGACTATTGAGAAAGTTCCTGCAACAAAGTGACAACTCTTTCATTACACTTCGGGATGAAGTGGAGTTGCTGAAATCCTATATTTCCGTAGAACGTTTTCGCTTTGAAGAAAGTCTGGACGTTGAGGTCAATATCCCTGAGAATCTGCTTCATTTAAAAATCCCTACACTCTTGATTCAACCTACAGTGGAAAACGCTATTGTGCATGGATTAACACATAAAAAGGGAATCAAAAGATTAATTATTGAAGGACATCGGGAAGAAGATGTGATCATCCTGAAAATTGAGGATACCGGAATCGGACGACAGGAAGCCAAACGGATCAATACTTACCGTGCAAACCATATCTCGCACGGATGGAACATGGTTCTTGATAAGATCAATTTATTGAAGGCGAAATATCAATATTCCGTTATCTTTGAAATTATTGACAAACCGGAAAATAGTGGAACTACTGTTATTTTTAGAATTCCATTGGTGACCGAAGAAATGCTGGAAAATTAATTCAACTTTTAAGCAAGTGAAAGCACTCATTTTAGACGATATTCGAATAAGCAGGGAAGGTTTAGCGGCTTTGCTAAATAAGATCAATCCAAGCATTGAGATTGCTGCAAGTGTTGCTACCGTTGAGGAAGCAAAACAGGTGTTTGATGAAATGAGTATCGATGTTGCTTTTTTAGATATTCAACTGCAATCGGGAACCAGCTTTGACCTGGTGGACGAAATTCCTTTTGAAACCAAGGTTGTTTTCATCACCGCATATGATGAACACGCAATTGCTGCAATCAGAAAAGGTGCATTTGATTACTTATTAAAGCCTATCAATTCTTCGGATTTACGGAACTGTATCCAACGAATCCAGGACGTAGATGCTCAAACAGCAGAAACACACATTACATCATCCGATAAAACGGAAGAAAATATGGTTCATTCAGATCTGATTGGAATAACCGGATTGGACGCTATTATTTTCCTGAAAATTGATGACATTGTTTATCTCAAAGCTGATGGTAAATACACGATGATCCAAACAACAACGGAACACATTACCAGTTCAAAAAATCTGAAGGTTTTTGAAACCATGCTTCCCGAATCAAAATTCATGCGCGTGCATCACTCTTTCTTATTGAACCTGAAGTATATCAAAAAGTTCCAAAAAGAATACAACATGTTGATTTTGGATAACGGATCTCAGATTCCCGTTTCCAAATCCCGAAAAGATTTGTTGATGCATCGGCTGATGCATGTTTAAACAACCGTGATATTGAAGCTTTCATCCAGAGAGATTGCCCCTTCGATGACTTGATGAGAACCTGGAATCAATAACCCTTTCATTTTCCCGGTCTTCCCTTTGGTAATCAAATCCGTGAGTTGTTTTTCAGTCAGTTTTTTTCCAAGCAGTTCAAAAGGAACCATGAATCCGCAAACTTTGAAGTTGCTGCATCCGACCCCTCTTTTTCCGGTCATCAATTTGTTGGACTTACATTTCGGACAGTCCAGATCTTCTATAGATTGCTTTTCGGCTTTCTTTCGTTCCTTTTTCTCCTTAACAACTTCCACAGGTTGATCGGTGTGTAATTGAATCCGGATAGGAGCTTGAGAAAAAATCACCTCATCGGTCAATTGACGAACCATCACCATCAATTCGTGTTTGAATTGTTCCAGATCGTATTCTCCCTTTTCAATCAAACGCAACTTGCGTTCCCATTGTCCGGTCAACTCAGCACTTTTTAAAAGTTCATTTTGAATCGTATCGATCAATCCCATTCCGGTACTTGTCGGAATCAGATTCTTTCGCTTCTTCTCAATGTATTTCCGCTTGAACAAGGTTTCGATGATGTTTGCACGCGTGGCAGGTCTACCGATACCGTTTTCCTTCATCATATCGCGTAACTCCTCATCATCAATCATCTTACCGGCAGTTTCCATTGCTCTCAGCAAAGTTGCTTCCGTATAAGCTTTCGGCGGGCTTGTTTTTCCCTGATGGATGAATGGTTGATGCGGACCGCTCTCCCCTTCCTCGAAATGAGGCATGGTTTGTTCCGGTTTTTCAACCGCTTTCTTTCCTTCCGAATCACTTTCCTTCGTCTCTTCCCAAACCACACGCCAACCCGGCTCTATGATCTGTTTTCCTGTAGCTTTAAACTCTATTTGTCCGACTTTCCCAAGTACAGTCGTGTTTGAAACCTTACATTCCGGATAAAACGCTGCTATAAAACGACGAACAATCATGTCGTAAATCTGCTGTTCCGGATGGCTCAAACCACTTGGCTGCACTCCTGTAGGAATGATCGCATGGTGATCGGTAACTTTCTTATCATCGAAAACCGTTTTTAGCTTCGGGATGGGCTTCGCTAAAACGGATTCAGTGAATCGGGAATAGTAAGTCAATCCTTTCATGATCCCATCGATCTTCGGGTGTAAATCCTCACTCAGATAAGTGGTATCAACACGTGGATAGGTCACCAATTTCTTTTCGTACAAGCTCTGAACCATTTTCAGGGTTTCTTCCGCAGAATTGCCAATCTTCTTATTGGATTCAACTTGTAAGGAAGTCAAGTCGAATAACCGCGGATTTCCTTCTTTCCCTTCTTTCTGTTCGAAGGAAGTGATCTCAAAAGGATGCTCCAACAAGTAAGCCAATCCTTTATCGGCACGTTCCTGTGACTGCAAGCGATCAATGACTGCAGAAAATTCCGTTTCACGATAAACCGTTTTCAACTCCCAATACTCATCCGAACGAAAAGCGTCGATTTCTTTCTGACGGTTCACTATCATTGCCAAGGTCGGAGTCTGAACACGACCAATAGACAAGGTAGCTTTTCCCTGTCCGAATTTCTTCGTGAACAAACGGGTAGCATTCATTCCCAAAAGCCAATCTCCGATGGCTCTTGCACTTCCGGCAGCGTATAAATTCTGGTATTGTTCGCCTGTTTTCAAAGCCTGGAATCCTTCACGGATTGCTTCTTCTGTTAGAGAAGAAATCCACAAACGCTTGATTGGAACCTTGCATTTTGCTTTCGATAAAACCCAGCGTTGAATCAATTCTCCTTCTTGCCCGGCATCCCCGCAATTAATCACTTCCTCACAAGAAGCTACCAGTTTTTCAATAATGGAAAATTGTTTTTTGACCCCCGAATCTTCAATGAGTTTGATTCCGAATTTATCCGGAATAATGGGTAAGTCTTCCAACTTCCAATACTTCCACTTCTCATGATAATCGTGTGGTTCTTTGAGTGTACACAAATGTCCGAAAGTCCAGGTCACCCAATAGCCGTTTCCTTCGTAAAAGCCATCATGACGCTGTTTTGCACCAATGACTTCTGCGATATCTCTAGCTACGGAGGGCTTTTCGGCAATGCACAATTTCATAACGAACAAAGTTAGTCAATGCGCAATGGGGAGACAAGGTGGTTTTGAACAAAATGAGGAAATGTTTCAACAATCAGAGGATATCAATTCTCTTAAAAGGAATTAAATTAAGTGGGGACGCGATGCGTCGCGTCCCCACTTATACTTCTTAAGCTAAATCCTTATTATTTTTTGGTGTACTTTTTCACCTGAAAACTTACGGCATGCTTCTCATCAGGCTCCTGCTCAAAAACAGTTTCCACATTCCATTTTGATTCATCAAACTCCGGAAAAAAAGTATCGGCACCATACCTATGATTGACATGCGTAATGAATAGTTCATCCAAAACATTCAAGTCCATTGCTTCCTTGTAAATTTGTCCGCCGCCGATAATGAACACAGTTCGTTCCGTTTCATTTTCATAATGTTTCAGACATGCTTCCAACGAAGAAAAAACAAGCGCCCCAGGAGCTTGATAATCCGAATTTCGAGTCAGAACAGCGTTTTCCCGATTAGGCAATGGGCGAAACCGTTCCGGAATGGAATCGTAATTCTTGCGACCGGTAACAACTACATGACCTGTTGTTGTTTCTTTGAAAAACTTCATGTCTGCCGGCAAATGCCACATCAGATCATTGTTTTTCCCTATTCCGCGTTCGTTGTCCATTGCAACGATTAATGATACTTTCATTGAATGACTTTATATTCTGTGGGTGAAATGAATACACATTTTGGCTGAGCGATAAACGCCTCCGGAACACGTGCTTTTTTCACATCTTTTTCTGTTTCAAAGTAACCGACAACCCAATGATAATCTCCATCCGCACCTAGCACTTTATGAATCAACTGCTTGAATCCCGGTTCAATTATGTCGGCATTTTTAAAAACCTCAATCGGATACTCTTGTGCATAATATCCTTTCAACAACTTCCCATAATAAGCTTCAATAATCTGATCTCCCGAAACTGCAAACTCGATAGTTCCTTTTGAATGCTCCTTGAACAAAGTCCTTGAATCAGAAAAGAATAGGTCATATTTTGCTTTTGATTCGCTATCCAAAAAGCCCGAACGGTAGTTGTTGTAGTCAAAATCGGGTAAAATATAGAATGGTTTCACCACCGCTTCCTGCCGTGGATAAACCCAGGTAAATGCATGTTCTACTTTTCCTAAAACAGCTTTCCCGGAAACCTTATTGACTTCTGCAATCAGGATCATTCCCCCGTCTTTGGTCCGATCTCGCTGATTGGAAACAAAATTTCCCAAAGACCAGGCGGTTAATTTCTTTTCTCCGCCAATCTCTTTCACCTCTACCGGTTGCAACACATGAGGATGACCACCAATTACCATATCGGCACCTTGATCATAACAGAATCTCTCCCAATTCTTTTGATAGGCATTCGGTAAGGATTGATATTCCGTTCCCCAGTGCAGGGTACAAACGATCAAATCCACTTTCATTTCCCGAGCCTTTTTAAAATCAGCTTCCATCACTGCACTATCGATGTAATTGATGATCAATGGTGCAGCAACTGACAATCCGTTCGTACCGTATGTATAATTTAGAATTGCAACTTTGAAACCATTTTTCTCTATAAGCAACGGATAATTCAGATTTCGTTCCTGTTTATTGCGGAATGTTCCTGTGTGTTTCACCTCCAGTTTATCCAAGACATCCAATGTTTTCACAACACCTGTCGAACCACCGTCGCAACTGTGATTGTTTGAAGTGATAATCACATTGAATCCTGCATCGACCAAACTTTCGGATAGTTCCGGTGGCGCAGAAAACTGCGGATATCCCTTATATGGTTTCCCGGCATGGGTCACTTCCAAATTGGCAATGGAAATATCTGCATTCTTAATCAGTGGTTTCACATATTGAAAGCAATCGCGGTAATCGTAGGCATCTTTTTTAGCGTTATATGCTCCGGCAATCTGTCCGCCGTGCTGCATGACATCACCCACAAACAAGAAATTCAGTCGTGAAGAATCCGATTGTGCAAATGAGACCGTGAATCCGAAAACGGTCATCAGGATAAAAAGAATTTGTCGCATGTTATTTTTCGAATTTAATGACCAGTATTTTGTCGGTTTTCACCAATGCTCTCAATGCTTTTTCCAGTGGAGCTTTTGCCCGTTCCGGTAATTTCAAGCGATTCCCTGAAGCAATCATTTTGTTTCGCGCTTTTCGTTGCAAATGAGCCCTTTCATAATCTTTCCAGTCGCCATTCTCCAAATAAACTTCGGTTCCCTTCGGATTTATTGAAATGGAAAGCAGTTCCGGCTGAGGAATCAGAATCAATAAGGTGTCTCCTTGGGGAATAAACTGAAAATCTTTTCGCTTCAGATCCACCCCATACAATAATTCACCCCTCACAATCAGAGTCAGACGTCTTTTGATACCATCCGCACGTAAACCATGCTTAAACTGATCCGGGGTTGTCAATTTATCGAGCGCTCCCCAAACTGCGTCGTCTGCGGTTTTATAATATTCCAAGGAATCCACCACTGCTTCATCCTGGAACTTCAGCGTGTTCAATTCCAGAATGGACCGGATTTGCTCCACTTTTAAAGGAGTTTCTTCCAACACAATCTCATCAGCAGATTCTCCCTTGAAAAACAATTGATAAACCCAGTATCCTGCAAAGGCTATCCCTGCAACAAGAGCCAATCTAATGATCAACGTCCGTATTTCTCTTATCCTTTGGCGTTTCATGTACGATTACTTGTTCAAATCCTAAGTTCTTATAAAAATCGATGATGAAGATCTTGGCATTCTGTTCCGCTTCATCGAGAATATGTAATTTTTTGAGGTCTTTGCGAATACTCTCTTCCCCTTTTTGCAACACCTTTGATTTCTCTACTTGTGAAAAATCAGATCGGAAACCATTTACATCCGTCATTTCCGTACGAATCAGATCCGGATCCATTTCAAAGGAAACAATTTCCGGTGGTGGAAGTTGAATGGTGATTTTATTCCCCTCCACTTCGATATCGGATTCCCTGATCTTATTCAAGTTAACTCCTGCTTTGACAGTTGCTTTACAACTTAGCAAGATCTTCCGGTCTCCAAACTTATACCATTCACCCTCATCATTCCAATGAATGATCTTTCCGAGTGTATATTCCGTTGTAGCAAGTGTACCAATTGAGCGAATCTGGTAAATTTCCGTTTCATGAACCTCTTTCTCGTCTCCACAAGAAGCAAGGAACAAAACCAACAGACTAAAAAACAAGCGATTCTTCATAGTTCTTATTCAAAAGCAGCTAAACACATTGCCTGCATTCCAACAATCAATGCCTTGCTGTCAATATCAAATTTCGGGTGATGCACTCCATAAATGATGCCTAAGTCTTCATTCCGAACTCCCAGACGAAAAAAACAGACCGGAATTTCCTGTGCGTAAAACGAAAAGTCTTCGGATGTCAGCCGAATGGGTAACTCTTCCACTTTGTCTTTTCCAAAGAAGTCTTTGCTTCTGTTCATCATTTTATCCGTCAAAGCCGGATCGTTTTCCAGATAGGGATAACCTTTGGAAATTTCCAGATCGGCAGTAGCCCCAAATTGCCCACAAGTAGCATGAACGTGACCGGAAATCATATCCAAGGCTTCTTTTCTCCAATCTTCATTCATAGTACGGAATGTTCCTTTCAAAATTGCTTTCTCAGGAATGATATTGGTTGCTCCCAAGGCTTCAAAATGACCGAATGACAAGACACAGGGAACTTTCGGGTCACATTTTCTACTTACAATCTGTTGCAAACCTGTCAATAAATGTGCTCCAATCATAATCGGATCGATTGTCTGATGCGGAGTTGCTCCATGACCTCCTTTTCCATTGATCGTAATATAAATCTCATCACAAGATGCCATATACAAACCAGGTCTGAATCCCACGTGTCCAACTTCCATTTCAGGGAATACGTGCAATGCAAAGAGTTCATGAACAGAGGGATTTTTCAAGGCTCCATCTGCAATCATTAAGGATGCTCCCCCGGGATTCTTTTCCTCTCCGGGTTGGAAAAATAATTTGACAGGATGTTTTAAAAGATTCTTGTTTTCCCAAATAATTTCTGCGGTTCCCAATAAAATGGCGGTATGTACATCATGACCGCAAGCGTGCATCACACCATCGTTGGTGGATTTATATGCACTGTTATTTTGTTCCAGGATTGGCAAAGCGTCCAGTTCAGACCGCAATCCGATACACGAATCGGTTTCTTTATGGTTATCGGAGCGAATAATCGCCAACACTCCTGTTCCAGCTATCTCCTTTTGATACGGAATTCCAATTTTCTCCAATTGTTCCGCCACAAAACTCATCGTGTTGTATTCCGAATAGGATAATTCAGGAAAACGATGCATGTGCTCCCGGTATCCTTTGACTTTATCAAATAATTCATTGGAGCGGGTGCGAATAATATGGTGAATTGCTGAATCCATTTACTTCAAGTATGACTTTATTCAAAAATACTAAAACAAAAGAGAGTTCAAAGAGTTTAATAGGTTCAAAGAGTTTAAACTAAAAAACTTTTGATCCCGATAGCTTATTGGGATTTGAACTTTTGAACTTTTGAACTTTTTTAACCTAATTCCCGACAAGTAAGTTGCAACCGCGGATATCCGAATGATCGAAACGTCCCATCAGACGTAGTTTTCCATCTTCCATTCGCCCTAAATCCTGTGTTTCAATAAACGAACAGGAATAAACATTGGCCAGGTCGATGACATTCACTCCTCCTGTTTTCTCGTGTTTCACCAATTCAAAGGGATCATTAACTTCTCTCAGGGAAATTTTCATCCATGCCGGCAATTCAAATAAGCCCTGCTTATCGCTGTAAGCCTGAGAAAGCAATTCGCACATTCCGTATTCCGAAGCAATGTACTCACAACCAAATCCGGCAATTAGTTCCTGATGCATCTCCTCTTTCGTCATTTCCTTTCGCTTTCCTTTCATTCCACCGGTTTCAATGATTGTTACGTCATGAAGATCGGGTTTGAGTTCTGCCAGATCCAATAAGGCATAAGAAACGCCAAACAACACCAATTTCTTTCCGGTTTTCCTTCCTTCTGAAATGGCAAGCAACAAACTTTCGAGACTCTCCAGAAAATAACCGGATAACGGATCCTTGGTTCCTTCGATTAATTTGTCCACCATGTAAACCAAACTGGATTCACCCTGTGAGACGTAATTCGGTAACAATGCAAAGATGATCTGGTTTTCCAATTTCCCCAAAAACTGCTCATACGTCGGGATAAAAGAGCGTTCGTAAATTGAAACATCTGCAACCGAATGCATACTTCGAACCATTCCGGTTGTTCCGCTGCTTTTGAAAACCTGCTGAACAGCTTGATTATCTGCTATAATCTGATGTGTTTTGAAAAAAGAAATGGGTAAATGTGGAATCTCCGAATAGTGTTTCGGTTCCGGTCGATTGATCAACTCCAGGAAGGTTTTATAAACAGGCACATGCTCTTTCTGAAAATGAAAGACTTCCAAAGCACACTGATTGAAATCCTGCTCTGTCCGAATGGAAAAAATGCGATTGACAAGCCCTTGCATAGGTGTTTTTTTATTCAATCAAAATTGTTAAACAAATTGAAAACCAATATCTTAAATATAATTCTGTTCGCAAATTAGCGAATTCTCGAATTCTATTCTTCGTAATTTTAGCAAAGATAGCTGGAATTACTTCAACGGAAACTTCAGCGAAAAGGTCGTACCCTTACCTAATTGACTTTTCACCTGAATCGTTCCTCCATGTTCCTCAACAATCAGCTTCACATAATAAAGTCCCAATCCAAAGCCTTTGACATCGTGCAGATTTCCTGTTGGAACACGGTAAAATTTATCAAAAATCATCTTAAGGTCTTCCCGTTTCATTCCGATTCCGTTGTCACTTATGGACAAATAGAAATTCTGAGCATCATCCCAGGTCCGTATGACAATTTGAGGCACTACATTACAGTATTTCACCGCATTATCAAGCAAGTTATAAATGACGTTGGTAATATGAACCTCATCCATCATCAAGGTTTCCTTTGTTGCATCCAGAACCAATTCAATTTCACCTCCCTGATCGGTTTGATTGATATCAAAGCTTTCCTTCGCTTCCAAAATCAAATCATGAATGGAACAGGATTCTTTCTTCAATGTCAATTTTTCACGATCCAGCTTCGCAACATTCAATACGCGTTCCACCTGGTTTTCCAAGCGTTTATTTTCCTTGTAGATAATCTCCGCATAGCGATGCAGGCGATCGGGATCTTCCTTGAAATCCCCTCGCAAAAGCAGTTCACTTGAAAGACCAATGGTCGAAATCGGGGTCTTCAATTCATGCGTCATATTGTTGATGAAATCCGTTTTCACTTCCGAAAGTCTTTTCTGTTTCAGAATGACATTCAGCGTGAATACAAAGAATAAGAACAAGAGTAACAAGATAATGACCAAATAAAACCACGGATAAAAATCCGTTTTGGCCACATCAATCGTCGTTGAACTTACATTCGGAAACAAAACCGTGAAATAATGTCCGTCATTCTTCCATTTCAACTGATTGGATGTCTTCCCGACCGAATCATTGTTTGTTACGGAGTAGGACGCATCCTTGGTGTACTTAATGAGATTCCCGAAGACAATCGAATCCGAGTAACAATCATAAATCCCATAAACGAAATCCTGATTCAAACTTTGATTGTCGAATTCCCTTTTCAGCAATTGCTCCAAATAGTAAGGATGCAATTCCTCTTCAATATCCACTGAAAAGTAATTTGGACGGATCTGCTTTACGGCACCATACAAATTGGCGCTGATATCGTCTTTTGTATTGAGTTGTTCCAGCACATCTCTCAATGCAATGTGCGCTCTTTCTGAAAACTGCTTCAGATTCAGACTGTCTTCCCGTTCCTGGATCTGAACCGTCAACCTTTGTGCTTCTGTTGTTTTGTGAATCCAGAACAATTGAATACTCAGAACACTCAGCAAAGAGAGTATCCCCAGAATAATTACGGTATTGATTGTCTTACGATTCATCTATAATTGAAAAGGGATTTCGACTACGCTCAATCACCTTTTCTAAATAACCTAAGGGCACTGAGCGGAGTCGAAGTGTCTTTATTAATATGCTTCCATTGAAGGATCCACTTCTTCAATCCAGGCTAAAATTCCACCTTCCAGATTGTATAAATTCGTGTAGCCATGGTTTTGCTCTAAAAAGGAAATCACATTTGCGCTTCTTTTTCCGGAACGGCAATGCACAACTACCTTTTTGTTTTTATCGATCTGACCGAATTCAGCCGGAACTTCATTCATTGGAATCAACACACCATCCAATGTACAAATCTCATTTTCGTATGGTTCACGCACATCGATCAATTGAAAATCTTCATTTCCATCTCTCCATTCTTTCAATTCTTTAACTGTAATGCTTTTCATAGTTTATTTTTATAAAATAAGTTCAAAGGGGTGAAAAGTTAAAACTCAAATCCTTTTCCAGAAAAAAAGCGACCAAATTGATCGCTTTACAAAATTACGGAAAAACGGCTATCGAACATATTCCTTTTCAAGCTGTTTCAACGATTCCTATTTTTTTCCAAATACTTTCTTCAGTAAGTCTGTTACTTGAGCAGCCGGATCTTTGCGGATCTTTGCTTCTTGCTCACTAATTAGCAACATCAATCCATCAATTGCTTTCGCTGTAACGTATGCTTCCAAGTCCGGATTCTGTTTTGTAACCAATGGGATCTTGTTGTATTTGGTAACCAATGGAGTCCAATATTCTGTAACACGCACCTTTTCCATTGCTGTTTTCACAATTGGTTTGAATTTCTCCGTCAAGGAAGCCGTTGTTTTTTCACGCAAATAATGAGTAGCCGCCGTGTCACTTCCGTTCAGGATAGCAAAACCGTCACCAACTGACATTCCTTTAACTGCTCCGGCAAATACGTCGAAAGCACTTTTTGCTGCTTCTTCAGCGGCGCGATTCACCGATTCCTCGAATTGCGTAACCTGGCTTTGCATTCCCAATTTCACCAATTTATCTTTCATTTCATTCGCTTCAGCAGGCCATGGAATGAAAATTTTAGCATTCTTATAAAAACCGTCTGTCACACCTGCTTTACTAGCTGCTGTTTTTGCACCGGTTGTCAATGCTTCACGCAAACCGCTCACCACCTCATCGTTGCTTAAGGGACTTTGGGACGAAGAGGATGACGTAGTTAATTCTTTCCCTTTTGAAACCATTTTTCCTAAGGTCTGTGCAGTTGTCAAATAACTGGTACTGATAAACAATGCAATTGCAATACTGATTTTCATATTATGTGTTTTAAGTCTTTACTAATCTGCTGTTGCAGATATTTATCGAAAGCAGTGCTTTCTCTTGTTTTTAACGTTTGACTATACCAAAAATTGTTCCATAAAAAGTAAGGGTGGAAAATTGTTCCACCCTTACTTTTTTATTTAAAATCCTTGCACTCCATTGACAGTGGTGTACTTCAGGATGTTTTTCTTATCCGGATGAATAAGTGCAAATGCAGATTGAACTGCTAATGTTCCTTCATGGAAACCACATAGGATCAGCTTCAGCTTATTCTCATAGGTATTGACATCACCAATTGCATAAATTCCCGGAATATTTGTCGAGTAATCCAGCGTATTTACCTTGATTGCGTTTTTCTCAATATCCAATCCCCAATCAGCAATCGGACCCAAAGATGGCTTCAGACCAAATAATGGAATGAAATGATCTGTTTCACGAATAATTTCTCCCTGGGTATTGTGATGAATTTTCACATGTGTTAATGCGCCATTTCCTTCCACACCTACCACTTCCGCTTCCGTGATCAGATTGATCTGACCGTTCTCTGCCATATCGATCACTTTTTGTACCGAATCCAAATGACCGCGGAAAGAAGCACTTCGATGAACCAAAACAACTTCTTTCGCGATTTTCTTTTCAGCCAAGAAGATCGACCAATCCAATGCGGAATCTCCACCTCCTGCAATTACACAGCGTTTCCCCCGGTAAAACTCAGGATCTTTGATGATGTATTCGATTCCTTTATCTTCGAAATCCGCCAGATTAGAAATAGGTGGTTTTCTCGGCTCAAAAACTCCTAATCCACCTGCAATCATAACAATCGGAGCTGTGTGTTGGGTCCCTTTTACCGTTGTAACAATGAATTTTCCATCTTCTGTCTTTTCAATCGTCATTGCTGCTTCACCCAAAGTGAACCCGGGCTTGAAAGGTGCTGCTTGCTCCATCAGATTATCAACCAGATCTCCTGCTAAAACAGATGGAAATCCGGGAATATCATAAATCGGTTTTTTCGGATAAATCTCAGAACACTGCCCACCAGGCTGAGGCAATGAATCAATCAAATGACAACGCAATTTCAACAATCCCGCTTCAAAAACGGTAAAAAGTCCAACCGGACCGGCACCAATTATAATTATATCAGTTTCAATCATTATTCCTATTAAAAGTGCTGTAAAAATAACGATTGTTTCTCAGATAGTCATCGCTAAAAAATGGTAAATCAATCCGCTTTATTCACTCTTTCTGATAGACATTTCAACTTCAAACTATGAGATCTACTCTCTGAAAGAGGGGGATTATTGACTTTACATTTGTTTATTTATTATTTTCAGAAAAAAAATACCACATGAAATCAATCACACTCTTAACCATCATCCTATTCAGCTTTTTTTCACAAGCTCAGGATCAAGAAATCAAAAACTGCATTTATTCTCTGCTCACTGTTAAGGGAAAGCAGAACCCAAAGGAATTCCCAATGGATAACGATCTGAATTACCTTCAGATAGAAAATGGGGAAGCGGTCATCAATTATCGCAGCCGAGGCAAAGTCACTTTTCATCAAGGAGTGGTAAAAAATTATGCCGTAACGAAATCGGAAACAGGAGAAAAAACCAGTTTTTACCTTGCTCCCACCGGTCTGGGAAGTAAAACGATCAATCTGGAGATTTCCCCTTTAGAAAATGGTCAATACCAGATCCATCTTTTCGATAAATTGGGTTCTTTGGACACTTTTCTAACAGCCGAACTCTCTAACAAAGATATTTTCAAGTAGTCATAAGAGAAGCTTTGCTATTTTTGTTGAAAGCATTCAAGTGATTAGAGCAGGAGAAAAGCGGTTTTTAGATTTCGTTAAAGAGCATTCCATCATCATTGGAATTCTTCTTCTGGCACTATTGCTCAGATGTTATGACCTCTTTTCCATTCCTTACACACATGATGAACTAAGTGGTCTGTTACGTACCCGATTTGATTCCTTCGGAGAACTCATCGCTAAAGGAGTACAAGTGGATGGTCACCCGGCTTTCGTTCAGGTTTTTCTTTATTATTGGACCAAATTGTTCGGCACTTCGGAATGGATTGTAAAGCTGCCCTTCATTCTTTCGGGTGTTGGAGGCGTTTATTTCGCCTATAAAATTGGAAAGCGTTGGTCGAATGTGACGGTTGGTCTGATTGTAGCAGCCATTCTCGCAACAAGTCAATATCCACTCATGTATAGTCAGATTGCCAGACCATACACTTCCGGATTTTTCTTTACTCTGCTATTCGCCTATCATTGGGGAGAAATCGTCTTCTTTAAGAACTATGCCCGCAAACACCTCATTTGGTTTCCGATTGCAGCTGCACTTTGTGCCTATAATCATCATTTCAGCATGCTCACAGCAGGATTGATCGGATTATTCGGCATCGCTTTTACCTACAAGGATTTCTTGTGGAAATACCTACTTCTTTGTTTGGCAGCCGTTATTTTGTATTCTCCTCATTTCACTATTTTGTCTGCACAACTCAAAATGGGAGGATTGTCCGGCTGGCTGGGTAAACCTGATCCTTCATTTTTACTGCATTACATTGAGTATATTTTTCAGTTTTCTTCAGCTTTACTGGTTATTTATGCACTCATTATTCTATGGACGCGCATTTCCGGAAAGTCGGTCAAACGAAGTTCAAAAGCTATTCTATTCTCAGGAATTCTTTTCTTTTCCGTTTATTTCACCGGTTACTATTATTCCATCTGCGTGGCACCGGTCTTACAGACTTCTGTTTTGATCTTTGCTTATCCATTTTTGTTGCTTTTCCTATTCGGCTGGGCGAAAGAGCAAAGCAAACGGATGAATCTGATGCTTGTCCTGGCAATTGTTTTGGTGAACTCCTTCGTTCTCATTTTCCAACGCCAGCATTACACGGTGTTCTACAAAACTCCGTTCAAACATTTGTTTACCGGTATTGATGATGTATACAAAACAGGACCTAAGCCCGGTTTTACACTCATTTTTTCAGACGAACCCAAAACGCGCTTTTATGTAGAAAAAGGTGAATTACGCATTCCGGAACCGCATTTATTCATAACCGTCCCGGAGTTTACGGAGAAAGACCTGGAATTGCTGCTTGAAAAAGAATCAGCATCTCAATATTTTTATTTGGCTGCCACTTCTTCCCTTCCTCCAACTTACCGGGCAATTGTCCTCCAAAAGTATCCACACATCATTTGGCAGAAGAATTATTTCTCTGCGTCTACTCTTTTCCTGGAAAAAGGGAAACCAAGCGAAAAACCGATTGCTGATATAGCCAAAAACAAAAATCTGTTTAACGGATACAATCCAGGGAAATGGTATAACAACGCTTATCACTTCGAAAAAGACGAAGAATGGGGACCCGGTTATTCCAAATCATTGGAAGAATTGGTGAAAAGACCCTCGGATCTGGTGGATGTGGTGGTGACCTTGAAACTTTCTGATCTGAAACAAGATCCCTTATTGGTTCTTAACGTGCAATCGAAGGATTCGATTATCCACTATCTTTCCAGCTCCGTATCGCAGCACCGAATCAATCTGAAGGATAGCACCGTTACCTTGGTCCAATCGATCAAGTTCATTGATTTGAAATATCAAAAATTCGAGAAACCATTCCTGAACACCTATGTTTGGAACCGCGATAAAAAACCAGTCAAAATCATATCGTTTCAGGTTATTTACAGAAAAGATAATCCGCTGACGTATGGACTTTATGAACCGATTGTAGAATAATTACGAATTACTTGTTTTACATTTTTTTCAATTGATTATCCGTATTCACATTTTTGAGAAAGATTGTTTGAACACCAGGTTATTGGACATTAAGCCTTCCCAGTTAACAAAAAGTGTATTTAAAAGCATCCAAACCCAGTAAAAACGAGTGTTAAATCCTTAACCTTTTCATACTCTATCTATGCTCTATCCATGCTCTATCCATGCTCTATCTATACTTGACCCATGCTTGATCCTTAGAATAACAAAACTCATGGATTATTTAATATTTTTAAAAGCTTTTCGAGCAATGCTTATTACACAATTTTGAGAAAAATTTCAAAATTCGACATTCGTAATTAATGAATGTATTTCTTCGCAAACTCCCACAAGACAATTCCTGCGCAAACAGAAACATTCAAACTGTGCTTGGTTCCAAATTGAGGAATTTCAATGATATAATCGGATGCATCAATCACCGATTGGTCCACACCATCTACTTCGTTTCCAAAAACAAGTGCAAATTTCGAATCATTCAAGTTGGAGATTTCATGCAGCAAAACCGTTTTCTCTGCCTGCTCGATACTGCATACAGCGATTCCTTCCTGCTTCAATTCCGAAACGAGCGTATCGATATCTTGTCGGTATTCCCAATCGATCGTATCTGTTGCCCCCAAGGCAGTTTTATGGATTTCACGATGTGGTGGTTGAGCCGTAATTCCACACAAATAAATCTTCTCCACATTGAAGGCATCGGCAGTCCGGAAGAAAGAACCGATGTTATTCAGGCTGCGGATATCGTTTAAAATAAGGATGAGTGGAAATTTATCCTGACTCTTGAATGCCTGTTCATCTACCCGATCAAGCTCCCACAATTTCAATTTACGGTTCATGCCGCAAAAATACCGATTTACACCAATTGTTTTTGTTTAACTCTTTTGAATCATTTATATTCACTTCATGAAAACCATCCTAGCATCCATTTTATTGATGACTTTTTCCAAGTCATTAGTTGCTCAATGTCCAACGGCAGGCAGTGATACTATCGTAACTTATTGCAAATATGAACCCTTTGATTTGACTGATCTGCGATCAAACGATGCAGATTTGGGCGGAATATTCATAGACCCGAATGGTGATACCGTTACCATTACAAGTATGTCTATCGCTTTTCCGGGACAATACCATTTTTTTTATAAAGTATCCGACGTAAGTTGTCCAAGAGACTCTGCCGAATATACCATAAACATCTTCACTTGCGAAAACGGTGGAATCTCTGAAACAATATTGGAAAGCCACGCGCTAATTCGATCTAATCCTGTGAATAACGAATTGGAGCTATCTGATTCACTAGTTGATCTATTAGAGATCTACGAAACTTCAGGACGCCGGGTCTTACTGTTTTCGACCAATCAATCCATCATTGATATTTCGCAGCTTGAGAGCGGAAATTATATCCTGGTTCTTGAAAAAAGCGGAATCAGGCAATTTCAACGTTTCATTAAATATTGAAGGATATAACCGGTTATGTTGAAAACTAGTACCCATAAAATTCCTTAAACTCAAAGTTCGCTTCGTATTTTTGGCCTGAACGAAACATATTCACGTGTCAAAAAAAGAAAAAGATCCCGCGGAAACGCCTTTGATGAAACAATACAATCAAATTAAAGCAAAGCATCCACAAGCTTTATTGCTTTTTCGTGTTGGAGATTTTTACGAAACATTCGGAGAAGATGCCGTTACCGCATCAAAAACCCTGGGAATTGTATTGACCAAACGTGGAGCTGGATCTCCTTCGGAAGTTGAACTGGCAGGATTTCCACATCATTCACTGGAAACTTATCTTCCGAAATTGGTTCGCGCCGGACATCGTGTGGCGATTTGCGATCAACTGGAAGATCCGAAAATGACCAAAACAATCGTAAAACGTGGAGTAACGGAATTGGTAACTCCGGGTATTGCATTCAGCGACAAAATTCTGGACGGTCATCACAACAACTTCCTCGGAGCAATCCATTTCGGGAAAGACATTCATGGAATTTCATTTCTGGACGTGTCGACCGGGGAATTTTTCACCGCACAGGGAAATACGGAATACATCGATAAATTGATCCAGGGTTTCGAGCCCAGTGAGATCATCTATCAAAAAAATAAACATTCCATTTTTCAAGAATTATTCGGAACCAAGTATTACACTTTCCGCTTAGAAGATTGGGTTTTCACCCCTGACTTTGGAAAAGAGAAACTAACGGGGCATTTTCAAACCAACTCCATGAAAGGATTTGGGATTGAGGATTTGGATCAGGGAATTGTTGCCGCAGGTGCCATCCTTCATTATCTAGGTGAAACGCAGCACGATAAATTGGGACATATCACCCAGATTCAGCGCATTGAAGAAGAAAAATTTGTTTGGCTGGATCGCTTCACCATTCGAAATCTGGAATTGATCAGCCCTTTGAATGAAGGCGGAAAAACATTGTTCGACGTAATCAACGGAACTAAAACCCCGATGGGTGACCGGTTGTTGAAACGTTGGATCGTGATGCCTTTGAAGCTTACCGAACAAATCAACCTGCGGATCGATGCTGTTGAGGATCTGACCCAAAAACACGCTCTTCGCGCAGAAATAGAACATGAGCTGAGTGAAATAGGCGATATGGAACGCCTGATCTCCAAAGTAGCTGTCGGAAGAATTCACCCGAAAGAATTGCGCGTGCTATCACGAATATTGGAGCACATGACTCCATTGCGCGACGCATGTTCACAAAGTACAAGTGATTTATTGACCCAACTTTCCAAACGCATTGAACCTTGTGAGGAATTCATCCAGTTGGTGGAGAAATTTGTACTGAAAGATCCTGCAGTGATGCTAGGAAAAGGTCCTGTCATTGCAGACGGGGTTCATTCCGAATTGGATGAATTGCGTGCCATTTCCGAAAGTGGAAAGGATTATCTGGAAGCCATGCAGGAACGCGAATCCGAAAAAACAGGAATTCCGAGCTTGAAGATCGCCTTCAACAATGTTTTCGGATATTACCTGGAAGTTCGGAATACCCATAAGGACAAGGTTCCGGAAGAATGGATCCGCAAACAGACCTTAGTAAGCGCAGAACGATACATCACCCCTGAATTAAAGGAATACGAAACCAAAATTCTCGGAGCGGAAGATAAAATTGCTGCAATAGAAGCAAAAATGTATTTCGAATTGGTGCAAAAACTGGGAGCTTTCGTTGGACAAATCCAGCGGAATGCTTACCTCATCGCACAACTCGATTGCCTTACCGGATTTGCGGATTTGGCTATTCGCAAGAATTATGCGAAACCAACCGTCAACGATAGTTTTGTCATTGATATCAAGAATGGCAGACACCCGGTTATCGAAGGTCAGCTAAAACCCGGCGAAGTCTATGTTCCAAACGATGTTTATCTTGACAAGGAGGAACAACAAATCATCATGATCACAGGACCGAACATGTCGGGAAAAAGTGCTTTGCTTCGTCAAACCGCTTTGATCGTACTGATGGCACAGATGGGAAGTTTCATTCCCGCCGACACCGCTATTCTGGGAATCGTCGACAAGGTATTCACCCGCGTTGGTGCCTCCGATAATATTTCCTCCGGCGAGTCTACCTTCATGGTGGAAATGAATGAGACTTCGAGCATTTTGAACAATCTTTCCGACCGCAGCTTGATTTTATTGGATGAAATAGGTCGCGGAACGAGTACCTATGACGGAATCTCCATTGCCTGGGCAATTGCTGAGTACATCCATGAATTTCCACAAGCAAAAGGGAAAACATTGTTTGCGACGCATTACCACGAGCTGAATGAGATGGCAGTTCAATTTCCACGAATCCACAATTACAATGTGAGTGTGAAAGAAGTCGGGCAAAAAATCATTTTCCTACGCAAATTGGTGGAAGGTGGAAGTGAGCACAGTTTCGGAATCCACGTAGCGAAATTGGCAGGTATGCCGAACAAGGTAATCCAACGCGCTGAGTTGATGCTTCAACAATTGGAATTGAACAATCGCTCGAGTGAAGTACAGACGCTCAAAGAAGTGGTTGTGCAAGCCGGACAATCAAATGACATGCAACTGAGCTTTTTCCAGCTGAACGATCCCGTTTTGGAACAAATTCACGAGCAGTTAATTTCCATTGACATCAATACTTTAACACCTGTTGAAGCACTGATGAAGTTGAACGAAATCAAGAAACTCACTGGAGGTTAGATTAAACATCCTTCTTGATTTTGATTTTAACTCAACAGAAATCGATATGTCTCACCTTCTTATGTGATACAAAAGAGCACTTTTTTTATTTTAACCACACAGGAACATAGGACACTTAGCTTTCTATTCTTGGAGGTTTCGATATAGTTCATTGACAAGAGTCTTCTGACCTTCCCGAAAAATATTCATACAGTTGAAGTTAATAAGAACTCCCTTAGGGGAATCCAAAAGTTTCATATAGGTTAATAACTGAGCTTCAAAGATTGGTTCAATCTCTTTCACAGCCTTCAGTTCGACTACAATTGTGTTTGCAACATATAAGTCACATCTTAATACAGTTTCTAATCTTTGTTCCCCATAAAATATAGGGACAGACATCTCAGTCCTGAATGGAATATTCCTATTGGTTAATTCTATCTTCATGCATTCATGATAGATGCTTTCAAGCAAACCGGGTCCCAAATTATTATGAACATCTATTGCAGCACCGATTATATCATAAGTCAGTTGATTCAAACAAGATTTTGTCATAGTATGTGAATAATGATTATATACTTAATATAACAAAAAAACATTATAAAACCTATTGTGCCCTATGTTTCTCCTATGTTTGTATCAGTTATTACTTTTATAGAAAAGTGAAAAGGAGCGAGAACACATATGTGCCTAAACAATCCTTGAGATATGTTCACACATAGATATCGTCTCCTCCTTTTTTATCTCTTAGAGTTTAAACAGAATGTAAGGAA
>NZ_CALRYJ010000014.1:0-133282 GCF_943372375.1 Fluviicola taffensis DSM 16823
GATTCTAGCCTTCAAAGATAAGGAATTACCGATAGAAGTATCTTTATCGCTGCTATCTCAGCGTTTCTTTTCCCACAGAGGTACACGGAAGAACACAGATGTTTATTATAAATGGATTGAAACTTAGCGGCGTCTTTGCGGTTCATTAAACCCATTTTAGTTTTTACCGCTAAGATGCAAAGAACGCGAAGGATTGAACCTCACTTTTCTGGAACAAGAATGAGAAACAGAATCAGAATGAGGATTTAATTCATCATTCTCGTTTTCATTCTCTTTCCGTAAAACTTAGCCCTCAAAGATAAGGAATTACCGATAGAAGTATCTTTACCGCTGCTATCTCAGCGTTTCTTTTCCCACAGAGGTACACGGAAGAACACAGATGTTTATTATAAATGAATTGAAACTTTGCGTTCTTTCACTTTGCGGTTTATAAAAGGGCTGTAATTACCCTCTGCTACGTCGGACAAAGAACGTTAAGTATTACCCTTCAAAAATAAGGGAAATCCAAAGTACTTTGTTGTAAAGTCGATCGATTGGCTTAGAAACAGGTGAATTGTCCTGGATCAAGGAATTGGAGAAACTTTGAGAGAATTTCACTTCAAAACCAAACTTGAAGAATGGAGCGAACCATTCCAAACCACCTCCGACCTGTCCCTGAAAATCATTTGCCTTGATTTTGATAAAGGGGTCTATGAAATTTTGGGAAGCATCTTCCTGGGATTGCAAATCGAATGAATACTGTCCACCTACCAGAACGTATGCTGCAAAGTTATTGATGCGTAAGGTCCGGAACTGAAGCATAAGCGGAAAATCGAGGTTGGTGGAATTTACGCGTTCCTCAACAAAAATATCCTTTGTTTTCGAAGGATCCGGATCCTGATAGTAATACTGAACCGCCCGCTCCTGGAAAGACAATGTCGGGATAAACCGCAAGCGCACAATCGGGTGACCTAATTTGATGGTGGTCACGATTCCAACTTGTCCGCCCGGCTGACGTTTGGTCTCCAGAGATTTCAAATTATAGCTAGCATAGGCATCGTTTACAGGAATCGCTTTGAAATTAGCCATGTTGACACCCAGCATGAACCCAAAGTGAATCCAACGCTCATCGAAGCGCTTGTAATTCTTTGTTTTCTCTGGTTGTGCAAAGAGCAAACCGGTTATTAAAACACAGACAAACGTAATGACCCATTTTCTATTCATACCTTTCAAACGTTGTTTGACATTTTTTATTTTGCGGGGCTTCGACTACGCTCAGCCACCGCCCAATTACCAAAGTAGACTGAATGCTTGTGCTAGAGCTCTTGCCTTCGCATAGGCGCAGCGGAGCCGAAGTCTACTTAATTCCGGAATAAATCGTTGCAATTCCACCGGAAACTAATCTGGCAGATACCTTTTTGTATCCGAGTTTTTCCAAAATATCTGTAAAATCCTTTCCTTCAGGGAATGCTGCCACCGATTCCGGCAAGTAAGCATATGCTTTCTCATCTTTCGAAATACGTTTTCCAAAGAATGGGATGATGTATTTTGAATGGAAGGAATAGTATTGTTTTACCGGAAATTTCTTTGGTTTCGAAAACTCCAGGATGATGATTTTTCCACCCGGACGAACCACACGAAGCATTTCAGCCAACCCTTTCTCCAGGTTTTCATAATTCCGCACTCCGAAACCAACTGTTAGGGCATCAAAATAATGATCATCAAATGGCAGATTTTCGGAATCACCCAACAACATGGAAATGACCTTGTCAAAACTGCGTTTCTTCATTTTCTCCCGTCCAACTTCCAGCATTCCTTCAGAGATATCCATCCCCACCACTTCGACCGGATTCAGTTTCAGTAATTGAATTGCAAAATCACCTGTCCCGGTTGCCAGATCCAAAATGCGCTTGGGCTGGATTTCCTTAAGCATGTTGACCGCTTTTCTTCTCCAGATCTTGTCTATTCCAAGGGATAAAAAGTGATTCAAAAAGTCATAGCGCTTCGAAATCTTGTTGAACATCTCTGCAACTTCTTCTTTCTTTGACTTGTCGTCTGTATTATACGGTTTTACAACTTTTCTTTCCATCTTACTAATTGAGAATGGAAAAGGGCCTTCGACTACGCTCAGTCACCTTTTCAATTCTACATTTTAAATTTTCAATCCTAATAACTATCGGGACTTAATTGAACTGTTTTCCTTCACATTCCTGGATCAACTGATCCGGTTCGATACTTACCACTCCGCTCTTTTCACAAACCAAACCTCCTGCAAGGTTTGATAATTCAGCAATACTTTCAATTGAAAGCTCTGCAGTCAGACACAAGGTTGCAACGGAAATAACAGTATCTCCCGCCCCACTAACATCCGCGATATTACGCACGTGTGCCGGTGTATGGAATTTCTGCTCCTGGTTTTTGATATAAACCCCATATTCGGAAAGCGTTACGAAGGTAATTTCGTTTCCTAGGTTCTGCTCCAGCAAATCAATCGCCTGATCGAACAAATCTCTTTTTTGAAAGCTGCAGTCGATCCCAACACCTTCTTTCAATTCCTTCAAGTTCGGCTTGAAAAGCGTCACTCCTTTGTAGGCCAGGAAATTGTCTTTTTTCGGGTCGACTGTTGTTGGAATTTCGTGTTTTTTAGCCAGCGCAATGATTCCACCGATGACTGTTGGTGTTAGCAAACCTTTATTGTAGTCCTCAAAAATAATTGCGTCTATTTTCTCCGTTTGAATGGTCTTTTCGACAGAAGCCAGAAACAGTTGTTCCTCTTGTTCATTCAAGGGATGTGTATCTTCCGCATCAATGCGCAATAATTGCTGTTGATTACCGATCACGCGTGTTTTGACTGTCGTAACCCGATTTTCGCTGGCTACAATCCCTGTTGAAAGCATATTTTGCTCTTCCAGCAATTGTTTCAGCATCTTACCATCCTTATCTGAACCAACAATAGCACATAAAATCGGAGTAGCTCCCATGGATTGAAGATTCAAAGCCACATTGGCAGCTCCTCCTAATCGTTGTTCCTGACTTTCCAGGCTTACAATAGGAACCGGCGCTTCAGGACTTACACGGTAAACTTTCCCCAACATGTAAGCATCTATCATCACATCACCAATCACTAAAATGCGTTTGGTTTTGAATGCAGCAAGTATTTCGTGTATTGTCATCTAGTTCAATTCTGCTAATGCGTTTGCAACGCGTTTCATCGCTTCGGTCAAGGTTTCTTCGGAAGCTGCATAAGATATACGCATGCAATTGGCATCACCAAATGCTTCACCGGAAACCAACGCGACTCCCTTATCCAATAAGTACATGCAAAGATCTTCTGCAGTTTGGATCGTCGTTTCTCCATTCTTTTTACCAAAGAAACTGGAAATATCCGGGAATACGTAAAACGCTCCCCCCGGCTTATTGGTCTTCACACCCGGCATTTTATCCAACGCGTCTAAAACCAATGCCCGTCTGTTTTCAAAAGCTTTCACCATGTCTTTCAAAATCGCAGGATCTGCATTTACTGCAGCAATCGTTGCACGTTGAGCAATGGAACAAGTTCCGGAAGTAAACTGACCCTGAATCTTATTACATGCATCTGCAATCTCTTTTGGAGCACCAATATATCCAACTCTCCAACCGGTCATCGCCCAAGCTTTCGAAACACCGTTTACGGTGACGATCTGCCCACGCACATCATCAAATTGAGCCATCGAATGATTGTGTCCTACAAAATTGATATGTTCATAAATCTCATCAGACATGACGATGAGATTTGGATTCTCTTTCACTACATCCGCTAATGCACGCAATTCTTCTTTGGTGTAAACGGTTCCCGTAGGATTACACGGAGAAGAAAACATCATCATTTTTGTTTTCGGGGAAATAGCTGTTCTAAATTGTTCCGGAGTGAATTTGAAATCACTTTCAATCGTTGTAGCAACCACCACCGGGATTCCTCCTGCCACTTTTACAATTTCCGCATAGGAAACCCAATAAGGTGCCGGAATAATTACCTCATCTCCCGGATTGATTGTAGCCATCACCAAATTGGCAATGGATTGCTTGGCTCCTGTGGAAACTACAATGTTTTCACGTTTATACGGAATTCCATTATCGCGATTAAACTTATTGGCAATCGCATCTCTCAAATCATCGTATCCGGGAACAGGAGTATACGTTGTGTAATTCTGCTCCATTGCCTCAGCAGCTGCCTGCTTGATAAAATCCGGAGTATGAAAATCGGGTTCACCCAAACTCAATGAAATAATGTCTTTCCCCTGAGCACGCAACTCCCTACTTTTTCGAGACATCGCAAGGGTTGCCGACTCTTCCATTTCCAATACGCGATCTGATAATTGAATCATAAAATTGCTTCGTTAATGAGTCCCAAATTTAGGGATAATTCAGAACAACAGCGCACTAATTCGGGAATAGTTTGCTATTCGATACAGAACTTTTTTCCTTAGGTTTATAACCCCAGAAACAGATCCGGCAATCCTCCGAAATTTTTTTCATTTGATTTACACTAATTTACATTTCTTTAAACGAGGTCCGATCCGGAGGGCTTACCTTTAGTGGAAACAAATGAGATTATGAAAACTCTTTTTATCGGGATGTCTCTAATTGCTTGCCTTTATAGCGCCCAACATTCGGAAAACACCAAACAACCAATTTCAATTTCATCAAGCCCTGATCTGGACGATTCAGTGGTATATGGTCCAACATTGCCTTGTTATTATAGCAACGCTGTCAGCGAGTATGTGAGACGGATTTTTCAGGATAGCAGGGGATTTCTATGGTTTGGAACCAATACGGACGGTTTAGCTCTTTTTGACGGGTATAAACTCTCTTACCTAAACACCGATGAAGGACTAATTGGTTCACAGATTACGGGAATTATGGAAGACAAAGAGGGGAAAATTTGGTTTTCGACCAACAATGGAATTTCCCGATTTGATCTTTCAGCGGCATCCGGCAAAGAATTTCAAAATTTCGGAGAGCAGGAAGGATTGAACAATAAGAGCACCTGGTGTATTTTTCAGGATCGCAAAGGAACAATCTGGGTCGGAACATTTCAGGGATTGTGTCGCTTTAACGGCAAAAATTTCGAGTCGTTTCCAATCCCTACTGCAGAAAAAAGCTGGATCAGATCTATCACTGAAGACCGGAAGGGCAATCTGTGGGTTGCAACGGCTGAAAAGGGAGCTTTCAAGTTCGACGGGAATACTTTCCGGCAATTCTCTTCCAAGGACGGCTTGTGCTCCAATGATCTGACCTGCATTCTGGAAGATAAACAAGAAAACATCTGGTTTGGTTCCATGGATGGTGGAATAAGCAAATACAATCCTTCGGAAAAAGGTAAAAAGGCTTTCGAAAATTTCAATTCCGAAAAAGGGATTGGAGGAAATGAAGTCTGGACAATCTACGAAGATTCAAAAGGAACAATCTGGTTTTCCTGTGAAGGTTCCGGAGTTTATATTTATCAGAATCAGAAAATTTACAATTTCAACGAAAAGCAAGGACTTCACATGAATGCGGTACAGGCATTTTACCAGGATCGTTTTGGCCTATTTTGGATTGGAGGTGGCGGTGGTTTGGTTCGTTTCACCGAAAATTCCTTTCGGGTGATTACCAAAGATGGACCCTGGGATGACGGTTGTTGATTGTTTTATCTTCTATGATATTCTGTTGGGACGCGATGCGTCGTGTCCCAACTAAACTAGTTATCTATTATTGTTTTACAAACTTCAGGTACTGATCCTTTATTTGAATGAGATAGATTCCATCATTTAAGGAAGAAATATCCAGTGGATTTGAGTCAGAGATTTTTCCTTGTTGGATTAGCTCTCCGGTACATGAAATTACTTCAACCACTGATTCTTCTTTCAGACCCGCGATTTGAATAAAATCGGACGATGGATTCGGATAAATACTCCAGTCTGAATTCTTGAATTCGTTTATTCCCAGCACATGAGCGGGTTCACAGGAGACGATTGAATCCAGGTTCACATAAAATGCATCGCTGTTCTTGAAAAAACAGTTCAACTGTCCTACTCCGTTGAAGTCAGGCTGAGCTCCTGCAGCATTGATCAAAGAAAGCGAACCGACTCCTTCCACCCAAACGGGATAGGCATTGTAAGTAGTATTACTTGCTGTTGGCGACCAATAAAAGTGACGGTATGAATTCCCGTCTTCCAATGGACGTAAGCGAATCGAATCCAATTGAAAAAAGCCGGGATCTTCCATAAACGGACTATTCGGATTAAATAATTCCATTGTATCCCCTTCGTTCTTCGCGAAATCGTAAAGCAGGAATTCGTCAATTTTAGTTGGATTGATCTTTGCCAGAGTCACCGTACGATTCGGAACATCTTCATAAAGCAGAAAAGTACGTGAAATGTAATGGTATCCATTGAGAATCTTATAGGTCTTTCCTCCCATAACCGTATCTCCGTCCGTATAATACACATCCGTGTTACATCCTGAAAAGCAAGTTGTGAAATGCCATTCATTGAGATTATCCAAAAGTGGTTTATAGGGTTGTGCCTGCGCCAAATGCGTGCAACAGATTATTCCGATAAAAACACTCCAAACTTGTTTCATGGTTCGAAAATACGAATTTTATGTTTGTAGGCACGCGATGCGTCGCGTGCCTACAAACAAACATAATTATTCCTTCACCTTCACAAAAATGTGCTTGGTGTTCTTGTTCGTTGTCTCACGGATATCAATCTCAAATTCGTCCATGCTTTTGATCAAAGGAAGTAGTTTTTGGAATCCGTAGTTCCGCGGATCAAAATCGCGTTTCTTTTTCAGAAGGAAATTCCCCAATTCACCCAAAAATGTCCAACCTGTTTCGTCTGCCAGATCACTCACACTTTCCTTTATCAAATTCACCAAACTCATATCGACCTTATTCATCGGACTGGCAGCTTCTTTCTTGTCCTGCTTTTGTTTGGTTTCGGATTTCGATGGAGCCGGTTTCGGTTTCAGGATTTCGATGTAGACAAATTTATCGCAGGCTGTAATAAACGGAAGCGGGGTTTTCTTTTCACCAATCCCCATTACCTTCTTTCCTGATTCACGCAAACGTGTTGCAAGTCGTGTAAAATCGCTATCGGATGAAACGATGCAAAAACCATCCACTTGCTGGGAATACAAAATATCCATCGCATCGATTATCAAGGCACTATCACTGGAATTTTTTCCGCTGGTATAACTGTATTGTTGAATTGGTGTAATTGCATTTTCAAGGAGTACTCCCTTCCATCCGTTTGCATTGGGTTTTGTCCAATCCGCATAGATTCGTTTAATTGTTGGGGTTCCGTTTTTGGCAACTTCTTCCAACATTTCTTTGATGCTGGAATAAGGTACATTATCGGCGTCAATCAAGACCGCCATTTTTTGTTCACTCATATCATTCATTTAATTCATTCGATCTGCTGTAATTCATGCTGAAAATGAAAATCACTTCCAAGAAAACAAATCGAACAGCTTACAAGATAAACATAATTACGAATGCCGAATTCCGAATGCCGAATTATTTGAGAATCACTTGAGTTAAGTTATTAACCACTAATCCTTTATGTTTATTATGCCGTTGAAGTTTTGGGTATGAGGGGATCATTGCGAATGCCTAATTTTTTGAATTAGTTCTTAGGAGGTGATTTCTTTTTTTCGGAGAATTCCTTATCCAAATCTTCCTGAACAATCATTTCGTGGAGATTATCCAGTTCCAATTTCTTATCCGCTAGTTCTTTTGAAAAATCGGGGCTATCTGAAATGAATAATAGTTCTCCCTTTGGCTTGGGTTTCATCAGTTCTTCCATGGAGGCAATGGTCGATTCACGTTGCTGCTTCCACAACTCATCCAATTCGATACTTTTTCGGCAATAGGATGTTCTCAAATTGTAAAAATCGGTTTTTAGCGAATCGTATTTCTGTCTATTCAATCGCAGGCGCTCATCAATTTCCTTCAAATCCGCTTTCATATCCCGGATGTAATCCAGTTTTTGTTGTTTCGGATAATTTGCATAAAACAACTGATCGTTGAGATGATCCAACAACGGATTTCTGTTTGCGTAGCGCTTTTGCAATTCCCGGTATTTCGAATTGGAGGTATCTATCTGATTCAAACCAACCAAAAAGATATCTGCCTGATTGGGATTCTTGTAATGGTCTGCTAATTCCAGGTGCAAGTATCCCGTTTTATCGAAGGAAACAGCTTCAACAAGCCAATCCGTATTCATTCCGCCTTTTGGTTCCGGAAAACCACAATCACCGCTAATCTTAGTCAACTTGAGCGGAAATGGTGCCGTGAATTCAAAAAAGACCTCCCCGTTACGATCCGTAATCCCGCGTACCTGTCGCTCTCCGAATTGAGCTGCTTTGTCCGGAAACTCAAAATACATCCTGGAATTAATCAATGGCAATCCTTTGAAAGAGATCCGGAGATGGAAAACAGCTGAAGATGCCTCAAAAGGCAAGAAAACGCAAAGGCAGATGAAGAGTTTTTTGAGCATGGTGCTTAAAATTACGAATGAAAATTCAATGTTTGACTTGATGTTAAGAATTGGTACAAAAGACGCTCTATCCATGCTCTATCTATGGAGTATCCATATATAATCCATAAGGTAAATTGTCTTTTCAAAAACGCAAATTTTCTATTTCGGAAAGTATGTGGTTTACCACATTCTGGAAATGTGGTAAATACTGAAAATGAGGGTGAAAAGATCAACTAAAAAGGTGTTTGATTAGATTCGCAGGGAAACCTTTTTGTTACTATGAAAATAATTACTCTTGCGCTGCTGCTATTTGGCTTTTTTAATACCTCATTTGCTCAAACTTCTTATCCAGGTCAAGGATTAATTGGCAAAGGTTATAATGTATTCGGTGAGTTTGCAAACAACAAAAGTGTACAGAGATACAAGTTATTTGATTTTTCTAAAGTTTCCACTATAGAAAATGACCTTGGCTTAAAAACACCGGAATTAGTTTATGTTGAAAGTTTTTCCGAACATCTTATTAAAAAAATAGATGGCTCATCAATAAGTGAATATTCAAATAAATTTTCTCAAGATTTTGGTCTGGGAGCGCAGGCATTCTTTTTCAAAGCCTCTTTTGACGTTCAATTTAAAAATACTGCACAACAAACTGAGAGCCTACTCTATTATACCTATATGGATATCAATACCAAATGGAGAGTTTCATTGGATATGCGTAACATGGAAAAAATAATTTCCAGCTTAGATCAACAATTCAAAACAGATCTTGAAACAATGGAACCCAAAAAGCTTTTTGAATTATACGGTACTCACTTTGTTTCAAGTGCATATTTGGGAGGGCGGGTTGATTATTCAACAGTTTCACAGTTAACGGAGGATATATCTACAGCTGAACTCAAAGGTGCACTCGCTGCTAAATACGGCGCAATAAACGGGTATTTTTCAGAAAACAATTATTACGAGAACATACTAAATGAAACACATACAGAAACAACACTTGCAGTAGTTGGAGGAAATGCTGAATACACAAACTCTATTTCAAATAAAGACCAATATAAAAAATGGGTTGAGGGAATTGAAAAAAATTCCGTTTTATGCGGTTTTGACAATAACAGCTTATTACCAATTTGGTCGCTAACCCTTAATGAAACTAGAAAAAAAGAACTTGAAAATTATTTCAACCTATCAATTTTACCATTGTATCCATTACCCAGCGCTGTAAAGAAAGATTTAACCTTAGAAAGTACAGAATTTATTGAAAAGTTCAATGTCTATCTTAAGGGGTTTTATGTCGCTCAGGATTGTGATTACTACCTCCTAACCGGTGATGAAGCTGGTGATTTCAGATGTAAAATTCAAGTTGATTCAAATGGCGAAACTGTTTACGAATATGTTACAGAGACGGGAAAGGTGCAACCAGTTTGGAGTGGTGAATGGCTAAACATAAATAAAACGACTAAACTCGAAATTCCATTGAATTCAGCAAGTGAAATTGAAGTAAAAGCAATACTGGTTGAATTTGATGATTTGCAAGAGGAAAATCTCGGGTCAAGATCACACAAACATTTATTCCCGTTTTCAACAAATGACTTATACAATACAGTTCTTGATGAAATAAACTATTATAGAATTGATTTTAACAATGCAGATGATTGCAAGGCTGTTTTATTCTATCATATTTCTCCATTTGAGGATAAAACGGCAATTGATTATGGAAACAAAGGCTGGGAAGAGTTTTTAAATGGAAACTATGAAAAGGCACAACATTACAATCGGGAAGCTTTAAAACTAACTAACACCCTTTGGTTTGTGCAATATAATGTTGCACTTATTTACCTTATTCAAAACAATCCTTTGGCTCTGGAAAAATATAAAGTTATATCCGATAATTGCCCTAATGCAGAAATCTATAAGGCTGCACTAAAAGATATTTTAGATTATGAAAAGAAACATGGGCAACTGAATAATTCAGAACAAGTAAAAATCTTATTACAATCAAAAATTAAATAATAAGCGTTTACGATTGTTCAATTTAAGATGTCGTATAAATAACCAAATTATGTCTAATAATAAAATTACGATACATGTCAGTAACGAATGAACAGAAACAACAGCAAAAAGAAGCTATCCTTGAGAATATGTTAGCTATCAAATATTGTCTTGACTTTAACAAAAATGAAGATGATTTACTGAACATTGATGAAGGAGGTTGTTTAGGTTATCCGGCTTTTATTCTTATTTGTTCAGTAATAGATACAATCGGATCTTTTTTTAGCGGTGGTGACCTTGAAATTCAAATTGATGGAGATAAAAGGAAAATTGAAAAAGCAGCTGAACACTTCTTCATATTAAACCAACTCAATCTATTTAATTTTAATCTTTCGGGCACCACAATTTTCGACTTTTATAGTTGTTTCAGGTCCACTTTAACCCACAATAATTCACTTCCAGAAAACCGATTCCTAAAGAAGGGGGAATCTGGTTCTAAGATATTCGAAATAGATAACAATCAAAAAATTCATTCCATAAGTCTCATCCCATTGAATGAAACATTATGCACAGCAGTAACCAGATTTATTCATTGGTTGGAATATGGAACATGGAGTCCAGACCATAAATTGAAAAAGGATTTGGAAGAAAAGTCTAAAAATCACAATTCGAAAAGTATTGATTTACTTCGAGATTCAGGTTTTACCGAAACTATTATTGTTAAAATAATTTCTTAATTAAAGTAATATGACAGCACGTTCAAGAGGAGCCATACTCAGTGATTTTTTCAGTGTCGTTCAAAACTTAAGACAAATAAACGTTTTAAGAAGTGATAGATATCTTGGTGATATTGGAGAATTCATCGCTTCAAAAATATTTGATGTAGAGCTATCAATTAATCAACGAGAAGAAACAATCGACGGTGAAATAAATGGCAATACAGTTCAAGTTAAATTTAACTCCTCTCCTACCAAGACAAACATTAATGTAGGCAGAGCCAGAGATTACGACTTGATGGTATTGATTTTATCAAGTTCATCTAAACATTTTCCAATAAATTGTAATTCTGATTTTGTCGGTTATTTGATAGATCAAAATTCCATAATTAGTAATTTCTCTGAGACAGCTAACAGTACTTTTTCATGTACTAGAAGGACATTAGGAGCGTTCGAATACCGAGAAATCAATTTTGTAGATTTAAACTAAATCAACATAACATGCATTAAGCAAAACACCGAAGAAAGCTAACGAACTACCAATTAATACCTTTCTACGAAATTAAAACCACTATAACATGTCTTTAGCTATTCAGGCGAATTTGATTGAAAAGGTTCTGGAAATAAAACAGAAACACCAATTACTTGAAAAACAAACAGGAGCTAATTTTTCCGTTTTTAATCTTCTGAAAATGGAACATGATGAAGTAAAAACGCACAATCGCCTGATCGGAGCCTTGCTCAACCCAAAAGGCGGTCACCATCACGGCGATCAATTTTTACAATTATTTTATGATGTTCTTTTATATTCTGAAAGTGCACGATTAAGTGAAGAAAAGAAAAACTTGATCTTAGAAATGCGAAAGGCAACAAATACCATTGTAAAAGCTGAAAAATGGCTTGGTAAAAAAGATTTGATCCAAGTAAAGGGAGGTTCGGTTGATATACATATTTCAACGAATGTTGGAGAAATACGAATTGAAAACAAGATTCATGCAGGTGACCAGGACAAACAAATAGCAAGATATTATAATGAGAAAATTGCTGATAAATTAATTGTTATTTATTGGACCAAATTCGGTACTGAACCTACCGATTCAAGTAAATTACATCTGAAAAAGGAGGAAGATTATTTTTGTTTATCGCACAAAACAGATACTGTCAATTGGTTAAACACCTGTATCGAGCAAGTTGGTGACAAACCTTATCTGCGGGAGGTCATTTCTCAATATTTAACGAGCATAAAATCAGTAACAAATCAATTAAGCAATCAACAGATGGAATCGGAAATCATTGAAGAAATATTATCAAGTCCTGAAAAATACCATGCTGCAATAACCATCTCAAAAGCAGTTGAAAACGCACGATTTGGAGTATACCGTGACATTTTAGATCGAATTGAAACTAAACTGAGAGCATCCGGATATTTTCCTCTGCAAAGGCGCCGATCCTTGCGCCAAGATGGTGGATTCATTCCAATCATCATTATAGAACTTGAAAATGAGGGAACTCATGATATCGGTTTGAATTTAGAATTGGATAACAACTATTTTTTCTTTTGTGCCATAAAACAAGGAACAAATCGCACCTACACGCAAATAAACAAATCACCAGCTGTAGATTCGATTTCGGAATATTTATTAGCCAAAACATATTCCGGTAATCATGGAGGCTCACGCACTGGGTATTGTCTATCAGGTCTTCATTATTTCACCGAAGGTTTTTCCTTCACTAATTATTTAACTTTCGATGCCGAAAAACGCAATCAATTAGCAACGAAGTACGCAATTGAAATTGTTCTAGGGATTGAAGAAAGTGAACTTAAAAAATATCATTTATAAAATGACTACGGAACCAACTCCCCTATCCAACTCTGCTTTTCAAAAGGAACAAGAAGTACAAATAATAAAATCCTTCAACGAGACTTTTCCTGTTTTTGTCACTGCTCAATTTGGTATAGTGTCTGAAGATGGCTTTTCCTTTCACTTCGACTTTGCTAATGAGGAACGCACAACGATTGGTGAGATTTACACCTGTAGTTTTCCGTTAAAACCCGGCCAACTGAGAAAAGTAAAAGGGGATATTCTCAAAATGCTGACCTTCGAAAAAATGAAGCCCAAAAAGTTAGATGAATTAGAGAAATACTACATTCTGACCATTTCTAGTCAGGATGCTTTGGGTAAAGACAGAATAGGTGAGTTTGTAAAAGATCACCAAGGTCAATCCATGTTCCCCGATAAAAGTTGGTTCCGAAAAACATTGAATATCTTTAATATCCACGTTTACTATTACGTGTTGGATGAAGATAAGCGCAAAGAATTGGAAGAGGTGCGCAAAATGCAGCAGGAAGGGATGAATACGAAGAAGTAAATTAGTGTCAAATTAATACAAACAAATTATCACTATTTTCACCCCAATGGCAATCTCCAAAAAACAAAAGCGAACTATTACTGTTGATGGGAAAACCTATCTGTGGTGGGTGTTTGATGAAGTGGACCAAACGGAATTTGATGGTACGCAAATCAAACTGATCTCTGAAGGCCAATCGCATTATCTAAAATACGGATTGGAGCAATCGGATGACAATCGCAGGGTGGTGATCGGCTTGCAAAATGCAGGAGTCCTCATTCAATTGGAATGCCCGAAGTTTGAAGATGAACAGGGAATCATCACTCCTGGCGGGGTTCGGAAACTGATCGAATGGTGCAGAATGAGACCGGATGAAAATACCGTTCGAACCATCAAACATGCATACGAGCCGAAATTACATCCTTTGTCGGAAGAGCGGATCGGGCAGCTTTACAAACGTATTCTTGATGCTGTGAACAAAGGAGTTTAGGACTCACATGTGACCCAACCTCACTTCATCTTCCCCTTCCCACGCAAATGAGCTTCGAATAGATCCTGATCCTCCTGAGTTTTAAAATAACCTTTCGGAATCCACAGGGTTTGTCTGGTCTTCAAACTGACTTGATAGTGTTTTCGCAGCGGGACAATTTTTTCTATATCGACCAGGTAAAATGGAGTTTCTTTTCCATCCTGATCTTCTATTTCAATGCAGTGTTCAAAAACCTTCACCACCCGCAAATGCCCGATCGCCGGATTTTTTTTCAATTTGCTGATAAATCGATAACGCGCCCGAATAGTAATTAACGTAAACATTCCAATAGGAATGAGTGAGATGACGGATGGATTTTTAATCGTAGCGTAAGTAAATATTCCAAGTACAATTCCAAAAACAGGAATTAATACAAACCAGAATTTTCGAAACAGCAATGAGAAATACAACGCTGCAAACTCAGATGCACTAAACTGGTAAGGATTTGTCGTGATTTTCGGTTCCATCTTGCAAAGATGAGGAAAATTAGTCTCATTCTCTCCTCATTCTGTTTCTCATTCTCATTCTGTTTCTCATTCCGTCTCATACAACTCCCTGCCCCATTCGTCTACGCTTCGGTGATTGTAATGGTCATTCCAAAGCAATTCGCTGAATTCCTGTTTTAACTCGCGGATGGCTTCGGGATCTGTGATCCGAATACGGGTTTCGTGATTGAATGAACATCCGGAACGGGTAAAGTTCACAGAACCCAAGTAGGCAATGCTGTCGTCGATGATGTATAACTTGCTATGCAGATTAAAAGCTTTCGAGCGATCGTGCTTCTTCCGGGAGAAATAGGAGTAAAACACCTTGATCGGGAAAAGAGAACTGTAGGAATAGTACCAGAATCGGATGCCTTCGGCGTGTTTCCAAATAAATCGTCCGATCAGTGCAAGACCCGAAAACAGGGAAAATTGAACGACATCCGGAAGTTCGATGGAAGAAGATAAAACACCCGACAATCTGGTGACGGCAAGCAACCCAAAAACGATCATCAACCCGATCCCCAACCAATGAAGGAATTGCTTCTTGCTCTTCAGTTCTTCGTCCACATGTTTGTGCTGTTTAATGATGTGATAACAGTTTTTATCTGCATGCTTGTGGTCTTCAATATCATCAGAGGTTACCAATTCGATATGTACTCCAAACCGGAGACGTTCCAGGAGGATATCCACCAATCCGGCAGACAGATAAGGCGACATTACCCGAATGGACCGTTTCGCCCGAAGCATGTCTTCGATAATCATCTTCCCAGCTCCTTTTCCAATGTAGATGTCTCCTACAATCGTATTGATTTCCTTGCTCATATCCGCTATTTTTTCAGTCCGGCACTCCTTTACTATCCGGTAATTACCTATATGAATAATGGAAAACAGGGAAATTGGTACAGTTGACGAATCCTTTTCCTGAAAAATTTAGCGTAAAAAATGAAGAGCGTCTACTATGGCAGACGCTCTTTGCTTTAAACTATTTTTTAGACTTCGATTTCTCAATCCGGAATAATTGTCCAGCTATTGTCTTCATTCAATGTTGCATTCATCTTTGTAATTCCCGGAGGAAATGATACCTGAGCACTATTCGTCATTTCCTGAACATTAATGACTTGGCTCTGTGTGAAATCACCGAAAGCAATCCAATATTCCGGAGTTGGAGTAAAAACCAATTCCATATTCGGTTGCGCCTGAATCATAAAAGTCGGAGCTCCACACATCCCGATACCAACTGAAGCACGATCCAATGGAATCGTACCATCTTCCTTGATATACAAACTTCCCTCAGGAGTTTGATCAACCGGATCAATAAAGCTGTAGCCTTTGTCGTAAGTAAGCGTAATCCCGTTCATGGTTAATAAACCTTCGCCGGCAGGAAGGGATTGGGATGTTCCCGAAGTAATTCCAGAAGTAATCGACTCACTTTCCATCCATGAAAAGTTGTAATTGATCGTCCAGGAAAAGAAACCTTGCGTCTTGGGATTCGCATATTTGGTAATCCAAGCTAAGGAGTTAATTCCCGGCATTGCCATATTGGGATCTTTTTGGAAAACCATAAAGGTTCCGGAATTACTCGAATTGTTTACAAAATTGATTTGGAACACCGTTCCGTTAGAATTGTTTTCAGCCATAATGAATATTAGTTAGGGTACTAAAATTAATAAATTATTTAATTCTAACTTCTTCAAAATATCAGTCGGGGCTAAAAATTTTTAGCCCCGACTGTGCTCTATGAATCATGCTTTATTGAATAATAAATCGTTCAATCAATGCTTCTTTACCTTGCGGAATCACTTCCAGGAAGTATTCACCTCTCGGAAGATCTTCTGCATGAATATACAATTGATTCATTCCTGAAGAAGTGGGAACCTCTTGTGTTCGAATCACTCTTCCGGTTATATCCATAATGCGCGTTGTCGTTGATTTGGATAAGTTTTTCAAGTTCAAAACAGCTACAAAACTTCCATTGGAAGGATTCGGATACAAGTACAACTCTGTTTCACTGATTTCACATTCCACACTTATCGGATTGAAAGTTGTCACTGCTCCATCCAAATCAGTTTGTTTCAATCTATAATAGATCATGTTCGGATTGGTTCGCTCGAACTTCACTGAATAATACTGAAGTTCATTGGTTGTACCGGCTCCGGCAATTTGTTGAATCGGTTGATAATTAATTCCATCGATACTTCCTTCCAATGTGAAGTAATCATTCTTGAATTCCGATTCAGTTGTCCATGAGAAATCAATGATCCGATCGGTACAAGCTGCATTGAATGCTGTCAAGGATACTCCCAATCCACATGGATCAACCACTAGTGTTACACTTGAAGTCAATGGAACCAAGCAATTGCCATTCACAGAAACCAAATACATGGTCTGTGAGGTCATAATCCCCGGAATAATAATCTCCTGATCATGGTGGCTTAGAACGATTGTACTGTTTCCTCCTCCAAAATTATAAGTCAAAACTGCGCCATCTGTTCCGGAAATATAAAAAATCCCGTCCAATCCTGCGCAAGGCTGAGAATTGGTTGTAATCGTGTAATCCGGTGCAAGCAACTCCGGAATCGTTACCGATGAGTTGGAGATACATCCGTTATTATCTACTATAGAAACCGGATAAGTTCCTCCGGGAAGATTCGTTTGTGTTAATGTCGCCGTATTCGGATAATTTGTTCCATTCCAGTTGATCGTATAAGTTGGAGTACCTCCCATTGTATTTACAGTTGCAGCACCATTTGAATTTCCTTCACAAGCTGGCGTATTTGCTGTAACAAATAAGTTTGGTTGTCCACTTGTCGGGTAAACATTCACTGCTGCCGTATCGGTACAACCTGTTAAGGTATTCGTTACAATTACCGAGTAATTCCCGGGAGCAAGGTTGGTAATACTTGAACTTGGAACTGTATTTACATTACTCCCATTTGACCAGGCAAAGTTGTAATTACCCGCTGGACTTGGAGTTGAGTTTACTGAACCGTTATTACCGCATGAAACTGCATTCGAAGTTAAGTTTGCCAATGGATTTGGTTGAACTGTAATCGGGAAATTCAATGTAACAGGGCATCCCTGAACGGTATTTCCACCGGCCGTTTGATAAGAAGTAATTGTTGCGTTATAGGTTACATTACCTGTTGGTGAAACAGTTGCCGTATTTCCTGTTTGCGAAATGATCGAACCAGTTGGACTCCAAGTCAAAATATTGGTTGCAGGATTAAATCCATTAACTGTTAAAGTAACTTCATTTCCCGCGCAGACACTCGTCGCTCCTGAAGCAGTAACTGCGGGAATAGGGAGCACATGTAAATAAATAGTCTTAGGAGTTGATGGTCCACAACAATCAGTTACCAAAGTCAATGTAATGGTATAATATCCCGGTGTATTGAATTGTGCGTTCACATTCTGAACAGATCCCGGATTCGCAATGGCTCCACCAAAATTCCAGATATAGCTGTCTGCGAAATACACACTTTGGAAGTTCGCAAACGAGCCTACACATAATTGGTACACATCTGTTGCTACCAAGGTTGCATTCGTTGTAATTTGAGGAGTCAGACCTCCGTCAAAAGCAATATTGTGAAACCCGGTATAGGTATTCGCTCCCATGGAAACGCTGTATCTATTGATGGTTGAATATTGAGTAATTGTCGGACTAACTGCCCCCGCTGTTGCAGGAGTTGCAAAATTTGTCACCACATCAAAATCCCATGCTGCTGGTGCAGCAGCAGTATAAGTTACATTCGTATTGGTACAATTGACATTCGTTACAGTAATAGTAGGTTGTCCGGGTAAATTGAAGTTATTGACATTCGTTGCTAAAGCAGTTCCGCTTTGTAAGTGAACAGCAATAGAAACACCTGCCTGACCAGCTCCTCCACTTCCAGCGGCCCCACCGTTTCCGCCGTTTCCGCCATTTCCTCCGCCACCAACTTCAGAACCTCCATAAGGACTTCCTAAACCACCAGTACCACCAACACCACCTGCACCACCTGCTCCTCCGGTTCCTCCAGCTCCGGCAGTTCCTGCTATTACGCGCGATTGAATAATATTCCCCCCGGTTCCATTCGTTAATAAGTAAACTCCAAATGATGCACCTCCTCCGGTTCCACCGGTTCCACCATTTCCACCTTGGCCGCCACCGCCACCGCCACCGCCGCCGGATCCGGAACCATCAATACAAAATGTACAACCTTGACCGCCGCCACCGCCGCCGCCTTTTCCACCTTGACCGCCATTTCCAGCAGTTCCGTTTCCACCGTTTCCACCAGGAACCCAAAACCCAGCAGTATGCGTTCCAGCTGTCCCTGCTGCTCCAGCCGTTCCGGCCGTTCCTCCTGCTCCATTTCCACCATTAGCGCCATCAACACTTTCACCGCCGCCGCCGCCGCCTGCAGTATTTGAACCTGATACGACACCGCCACCAGCTCCACCGGCTCCACCGGAACCATTTTCTTCGCCTCCGGAACCACCTCCGCCTCCACCTCCACCACTTTGAGCAGAAGTTGAAACTGAACCTGCAACACCTGTTGTTCCATTTGCACAACATCCGCAACCATTTGCATCATTTGCACCTTTTCCTCCATTTCCAGCCGTAGTACCGCCAGTACCGCCATTACCTCCTGTTATTGAACAGTTATTTGCTGCATTATAATTTCCAGTTGCATTTACTCCAGCTGTTCCAAGTGTGGTTCCAGCACCGCCGCCGCCGCCGCCACCACCGCCTGCATCCTCTTGATCATCAATATCTCCGGCTGAACCATTCCCTCCATTACTTCCCGCATTTCCTGCAACTCCTGCCGTACCAGAGGCACCAGCTGATGCTGTTCCTGGCAAAACTTGCGTGCGTACCATATTGTAGTTCGAACAATTGGTTAAATGAATTCCATAGGTGGACATACCAGGCGAATTGGCATTTGCTGTAGTAATCGTTAAATCCTGTAAGCGGAAACCAACTGCGCTGTTCCCATAAAATGCGACTAAGCGCTGAGCGCCGGCCGTTCCTTCAGGAGCAACAGTACTTCGTGTAATGGTGGTTGCTCCCGCTAAACTCGTCTTCACCCAGGTTGTTGGATCAAATCCACCTTCAAGTGTTAAATAACTTCCCAAATAGAGCGGTGCATTAATCGTATAAGTTCCTGTTGCCAACTTGATGACTGCATTATTACACTGCGCCATAGCTAATGCATTTTGCAAAGAAGTGGGACTAGCTTGAGTACCCGGATTTCCAGAACTACCAGTAGTAGAAACATAAATATTCACACAACTTGCCAATGCAGGAGGCGAACCAACAACTACTGTCATGGTTGCATCAGATGAACAACCTGTAATAGTATTCGTTACCCGTAATGTGTAGATATATGTTCCCGGAGTAGCGGGAGCCGTTATAGGTAAAGAAGAAGAAGTTGGGGATAGAGTTCCAGTACCCAAACTGACCATCGAAGGATTAAACCATTGGAAGTTCATTCCGGTTGCATTCGTATTTCCTGTTAACAGCACCGTCGAACTTGCACAGGCAGAAATAGTTGTTGGAAAAATCGTAGCTACAGGGTCAGCTGCAACGGTAACTTGTACCACATCAGAAGAGGTACATCCATCCGTATTCACTACTGAAACGGTATAACTTGTTGTAGATCCCGGAGAAGCTGTAACGCTTGGAGTACTGGTACCAGATAATCCCGTTGGAGGTGTCCAAACCAGTGAGGTGATACTTCCTGTATTCGTTGCATTTAAAACAGTACTCGAACCCGCACAAATAGTCACATCTGGTCCTGCATTTACTAAAGGATTGGGATTTGGAATAACATTAAGTGTAATTACTTTTGAATTCTCACCCACGTATGGACAGGCATCATCCTCTACATTAATGGTCAGATAATGTATCCCGATATCACCTGAAGAAGGAGTCCAACAAATTGTTGCTGTTCTATTTACTCCTGTTCCAATAACGCTGAAAGTTGCCCCTACCGGTAAGTTGCTATTTGAAATGGTCAGTTGTTGACCTGTATTTGCATCTGTAAGATTTATCGTGAAACAAGTAGCAGAATTTTCGCAGATTGTAATATCATAATCATTTGCAACACCGTTAATACCTCCAACATTCGGTAAGGCATTGGTACAATTGGAAATACTGATCTGCAAATCACGGACTACTGATCCGATTAGAATACCACCTCGGTATTCCTGCACCAAAATAGAAATGACTGCGATTTGTGGTCCGTTGGGAGTAACGGTTAATTCTCCTGTAGTTGAATTAATTGTTGCCGGATCTGTAAATGGACTAATCCCGCTATATCCGGAATTATAACCAACAGAAGTTCCCGGATTGGAATTGGCATTTATCAAGGAATAAACCAATTGATCCCCATCAGGATCTGAGGCTAATTGTTGAAAATGAATGGTATTCCCCACACATCCGAACAATTGTGGAACGGATGCAAATTGAGGAGAACTATTGCACGATCCAAGTGCATTATTAAGTGTTGTTTGAACATAAATATCTTCACTATCCGGAGTAGAAAGATTCGTTATCGAACCATTCCGGCAACAAAGATCGTAGCTTAAAATCCAATCACTGCAACCATTGGGTAGGGTTAACACTCCTGTATAAACCAATTTTTCAATTCCATGAACTGTCCCACCGGAACAAGTACTCACAGCAGAATTACAGACTGGAGTAATATCGACTGTTGACTGTAAATTTAATTGGATGGAGGCGTTTACTCCACAGGCAACACTTTTGTAATTGATGATAGTGCTCGCATCTGCGCTAATTCCGCTGCAATCTCTGTAAGTCACTAGTTTAACCTGGTATTGATTGGGTCCAATACAGGTATAGGTAATTTCTGAACCTGCCATGTGAGAGGCTCTCAAGGTAAGGCTTGTCAATAGAAAAAAGACAGAGAAGAAAAACTTCCTTGAAAAAATCAGGTCAATCATAAGTAGTAGCTAAAATTCAATTCAAATTTAGACATAATAAAGCCCCCCCTGTTTCAATGAAAATTAAATAACAATTAATTTTCAGTTAGCTCAAAAACAATTCGGAACTTGGAGAGAAGTATTTGATTTTCATGAAACTCGGCATTATGAGCTAAATAACGAGAGTTAAGGATCACAATCTGATACCGAACTCATATTAAATACCTAAACACAGGAAATAGTTAGATCTTTTTTAAACTATTGAAAGAAATTCAGGCAAATGCACTTGTTATGAAAATTTAATTAGATTTGCTTCATTCATTATTCACTATTGCTGTAAAACTGCAATTTTGCAGCATCCTAAACAAAATCTATTCATGAATAAGTATTTATTTAGTGACAATCCGGCTCTGAAGCAGCGCGATTTGTCAAATTTGGATGCGGATAAGGCGGCAGTTAATGCCATGGTTCAAGCCGCGGTAAACGTCGAATTATTTACCATTCCCCTCTACATGACTTCCCTGTATTCTGTTTATGGAATGCATCAAATCAATGGAGCCGGAAACAACTTTTATCAAGGTCGTTTATGGCCCGGACTAACTACTACGCGTAAAACAGACACTTCTCTTACCACAAACCAAGACGTTTTCAACAAAGTATTCAGTGTCTTTATTGCTGAAATGCTGCATTTACAGTTAGCATCAAACATTTGTACTGCAGTAGGTCATGCTCCCACATTCACTAGTCCTATGTTGCAAAACCCGGATCACAGTTGGAATTGTTACGGAGACGACAAAACCATCATTCCACATGTGATCGATTTGAAAGATGTGAAGAAAGACAGTGAATTCTACGGTTTGAAAGTAAAATTAGACTCTATGAATTCCACTCAGGTTCGCTTGTTTTTAGCAATCGAAGAAACGGAATACAATGCAGAAAAAAATGTAGATCCTGCTATTTGGAAAAGTAAATACTCACCAACAGTTCCTTACGCTGGCTGGAAAAGCACTAGCACAGAAGCGGATCTTCCATTATTCGGAACGATCGGTCATATGTACATGTGCTTGTGGGAATACTTATCCCTTGAATACACCGATGGGAAAAACTTATGGGATAAAATGTACGATCCCAATTCCATTCAACAAGACATTTTCAATAGCGGACCAAGTACAGCTCCACAATATCCGAAGATGAGTGTCCAAATCGATCCTACTTCCGAAAAACACCCTTTACTTCAAGTAATGGACATGATCAACGGAATCACAGACCAAGGAGAAGGAAGTGGTGTAGTTGGCGAAATTCAAAAGCGCTTACACATTCAAATGCTGAAAGCGGTTCAGGGACAATACCAACCGGATGAGGCAAATGTTGCAACAGACTACCCTAGCTACTCGGATGTTGGAGTAGAATTACCTACTTCTGCTGATGCAACAGCACGTGGAGGAGTAAACGGTGGAATGGATCACTTTGAAATATTCCAGGCGGTTCAGCAATTGATTGAAAAATCGGATTTCCAAACATGGGATCAATGGCATCAAAAAAATAAAGGATGGAATGCGAGTGATTTGATTAAGAATCAAGCGGATTATGAAGCAAACCTGAAAAATTATCCGCAATTGCCAACAGCAGATCAAATTGCAACGGCAATGAACAACCTCACTCCTTCAGCAGACGCACTGGTTTGGCAAAAGAATTACGAATTGTTCAGTCAAATAGCGACAGGTTCTATTTCCGGAATGACGACTGTTTTGAACGATTACTGGAATGTTCCCGGAACGAAGTTCCCAATGCCGGCAATGAGTGGAACGGGAGATCGCATGTCGATTTGTTGGGCACTTTTTGGAAAAGCACCCGATTTATCCATCGCTCCTCCTGCTAAAAAATCAAATACATTATACCATGCCTGTCAGGGAATGACACTTGATCCGAACACACCTGTTCAAGATTGGGGATGTGCTTCTCCGGCTATTTATCATACTTGTATCGGTTCAAATGAATGCCGCACAGAAGGTGGTTGCGGATTTGTTCAATCGACTGCCGGAGGCGGAAGCTGCGGAGGACCAAGTTGTGGTAGTAAAACACTTCGCGGACCAGTTGCTGCAGGAAATGTACTTTGCGGTTCGAAAGCAACAACTTATGGTGCTCCGGCAGATAATAAATGTCGTGCATTCGGTGGTTGTGCAGTTCCAATCTCAGCTTCTCAAATGTATCCTGATCCGAAAGGTCAAATGGAATTCTTTAAATTCGAACAAAATGCAGACGGAACTTGGTCGAGTATTCCATTGCCTGACAAATACACTTATCAGAAAGGACAATTGGTGCATGATGTGGCGTGGGATGCTTACACAGCGGTGTTGAACAATGAGAAAAAACCTGTTCCACCAAAACCTGCTCCAAACGATATTCGTTTAGCATTCCCTCCTTCGACCTAGGATTAAAAACTTACAAAAAGGTAGCCGAACGGGATTTTGACTCCGTTCGGTCGCCTTCTTATCAACTAGCTTTTCACTATTTTTTAATCCGAAACAAAATGGATCAACAAAAAAGTCTTCCTAGAATGGGATTCCCGAATTTAGGTTTGGGAGTTGGTTTAAGAAGTCAACACTACGATTACTTGCTGCAAAACGATCCACAAGTAGATTGGTTTGAAATCATTACCGAAAACTACCTGGATAATTTTGGATTGGGTCGTCATGTTCTGGAACACATTCGAAATCAAAGACCGGTTGTGATGCACGGCGTTTCCATGTCCATCGGAAGTACCGATCCAATCAACTTCAAATACCTTCAAAAAGTCAACGAATTAGCAGACTTTATACAGCCAAACTGGATCTCAGATCATTTATGCTGGACAGGTGTTGCACATACAAATACTCACGATTTATTGCCATTACCACTTACAGAAGAAAGTTTGAACCATGTTTCAGAACGCGTGCTTCAAGTACAAGACTTCTTAAAAAGACCTTTAATTCTTGAAAACCCTTCTACTTATTTGGAATTTAATCACTCCACTATCACAGAATGGGAATTCCTTTCAGAACTTACCAAACGAACAGACTGTGGCTTACTTCTCGATGTGAATAATGTATTTGTATCCGCAACCAATCACGGATTCGATGCAGAAACCTATATTCGTAACATTCCCGCAAACCGGATTGTACAAATTCACCTGGCAGGTCCAACGGATTGCGGTTTTTATCTGGTAGACACACACGACAATCCTGTACCCGGTGAGGTTTGGAAATTATACCAATTGGCGCATAACTTAACCGGTGGTGTTTCGACTCTTTTAGAATGGGATGCCAACATTCCTGCTTTCCCCGAATTGATTCAAGAATTGCATTTAGCCAAAGAAGTTATTCAGGGAAATATTCCCAATACTCCCTTGTTTCAATCCAAACATGAAACCGTTTCCAATCCTGTTTCTCATCAATTGACCCAACCCTATGAGTGAGAAAACAATTTCACAAATTCAAAACTGGTTCAAAACCGTATTGGTAAGTCCGGGACATATCCCTGAGAAAATTTATCATGCAGAGAAAAATTCGCCGTTAAAGGCCTATGAATTAATCAAAAGCGACGAAAGGGTTTCTGCTGAAACACGACTTGGAATTTATGCCACCGGATACATGTTGCGTTTACTGGAATGTATGCAAGCTGATTTACCTTCCCTTTATGCTTTTTGGGGACCTTCCCTCTTTGACATGTTCGGGAGAGCATACATTTTACAACATCCATCCCAATCTTATTCGCTCTTTGATCTGACGGCCGCTTATGCCGATTTCTTAGATCTTACGCGCCCGGCAGCAGAAAAGATTGATCCTGAAAACAGAATTCGTTATGACATTCCGGCAGAGTTGGTTCGCATGGAAAGAGCACGTTTATCAGCTATCCTTAGCAAAGGAACCGAAGGGAAACCATCAATTCCATCATTGAGTTTCTTTTCTTTTTTCTCCGGTTCAGAAACGGCTATTCAAGCACATCCTGCCTTGCAATTGGTGATTCAAAAAATGCCTTTAGTTGAACTTTACCGGCAATTGATGCAAGAGCAAGAACCAGTTATTCCGGAATATCAAACAACTTATCTCGCAGTATCACGCCTGAATTTCAAAATTCAATTTTATGAAATCAATGATTGGCAGTTTCAATTCCTGAGCTATCTCCAATCTCAAAATCGGCTGGTAGATTTGCAAGAAGCAATTCACTATACCAGTCTTCAAACCTTACAAGACAAAGCGGATTTATTGAGCATGATTTGTCTTTGGCTACCCAACGCTATTGAAATGGGATTGGTTGTTGAAGCTTAAAGGTTTCTTAATAAAGTTATCTTTTCAACACCAAACTTTCATTGTAAGCAAGTAGAGTTAATGACTAACAATTACATGTTTTTGATGATTTTTCCTGAAAATTGCTGGTTCTCTGATTCAATTGTGATAAAATAAATCCCTTCTGATTGATCAGTAAGATCTATAACTGAACTGTTTTCCCCTTTGAAAATTAGATTCCCCAATGGGTTAACAATTCGTACCTCGAAATAATTCCACTCTAGTGGAATATTCCATTGAGTTTTACCTGAGGTTGGATTCGGAAATATACTGAAACTAAAATCCTTTGAAAGTGATTCGATTCCTAGCGAAGAGGTACAAGGTGTATAATTAATCGTCTCATCCCACAAATCTGATTCTGCTGTTCGCAGGCCACATTGAGTTCCGTTTGAGGTTGCTTTGATTTCCAAATAACAATCTGTTGTACTTTGATATCCCGACCATGTTGCCAAACCTGCTCCATTTGGATTTCCTGTATTAGCAAAATTTACCCAATATTGAAGCATCGCATTTTGTACCGAATCATCTTGAGGACTAAATAAAGGTCCGCTTCCAAGGGTTGCATTTTCCCAGTTATTGAAAACGTAAAACAGTTCCATCCCATGATAACTCCCAAAAGATGAGAGTGCCGCAACACTGTGTTTATGTGTAAAAAAGTAACGGAACACCGGTTCTGATTGATTCATACTCACACAAGCTGCCACACGTCTTGTTGTAGCTGTAAACTGTGCGTCTGTCAACAAATTAATGTATGAAACACGTGCCTCCGTGGTATTTGAACCAGGAGGATACAAAGCGGTAGCTTGCGCCTGTAAAGGAGTTGGAACATACCCACTTATCAATGCTGAAACCATCAATGGAAAAACCGTTGCCGGCGCGGATAAACTCATTTCCTCCGAATTGGAACCAATGATTAGTGGTACGTGATTGAAATTCCCCGACTGGAAGCTATTCATTGGTAAATCAAAAAAAACATGATTGTCCACGACTGCTTGCCAAGTCAAGCCAACTGCCCCTCCACTTATTGGAGGCTCCTCATCTTTCACTAATGAATCACTCGGCAAAGAGCGCATATATGCTATTTTTTGCACATCTGTCCCGACCACAATAAAGCTGTCTACATAAGCTGTTCCGTTGTTTCGCGCAGTGGAATAATCACTAATCATTGGCACTGCAGATTGAATAATTGCACGCTGAAAAAGTCCATTTCCAAGCGGAGTGGTTAACAAATTCCCCACATTGATTCCTCCTGCACTTTCTCCAAAAATCATCACCTTGGTTGTATCACCACCAAACTGTGAAATGTTATTCTTTACCCAATTCAAAGCCAACAGCTGATCCATAACTGCATAGTTTCCTGATGTTCCTTGTACATTTTCCGGCTCCAAACCTGCATGTGCCAAAAACCCAAGTGGTCCCAAACGATATTGAATGGTCACTACAACCGCATTGCCACGTTCTGCCATATTTTTACCAAAGAACATTTCCGTTCCACCATTCACTTCAGAAGCACTCCCCTGCTGGTTTCCACCACCGTGAATAAATACCAATACCGGAAGATTTGCCGTATTCACCTCTGGTGACCAAACATTCAGGTACAAACAATCTTCATTCCCAATGACTGTTCCATTAGTTCCGCCTTGATCAAAACTTTTTTGCGGACAAACAGGTGCAAAACTCGTTGTGTTTAAAACACTTGCCCATGCTGTAGGATTTTCGGGTGCTTTCCATCGCAAATTTCCAACAGGTGGTTTCGCGAAAGGAATACCTAGGAACTGGTACACCGAACCATTCATATTTCCTTGTATTGGACCAAATTGAGTCGTTATCGTTTGTCCTTTTACACTAGTGATTGTTAGAAAAGAAAGTATGGACACTATTAGTTTCATCATGATGGAGTCTATTTAATCCGTAGTAGAATTGGAGTCGTTTTATACTCATGAACGCTACATTTCCAACTGTATAGATACACAAAAAACGAAAAGGTTTAATACAAAAAGCAAATTCTTTCTTATGTAAACTTATTCTTTCCGCGCTAAACTTTCACTATCTTCGCACACGAAAAATAAGAACTCACTTCATGAAAAACGTAGCAGTAATTGGTGCAGGAACAATGGGAAATGGAATTGCCCACACGTTCGCACAATTTGGATATAAAGTGTCATTGATCGATGTGGCTCAGGCCTCATTGGACAAAGGATTGGCGACAATCACTAAGAACCTGGACCGTCAGGTTGCGAAAGAGGCAATCACGGAAGCTGATAAAGCAGCTACTTTGGCTAACATCACCACATTCACTTCCATGGAAGAAGGTGTGAAAGGTGTTGAATTAGTGGTTGAAGCGGCAACGGAAAATGTCGATTTGAAATTGAACATCTTCAAACAATTGGATACGCTGACAGCTGATAACGTAATCCTTGCTTCGAATACATCCTCCATTTCCATCACGAAAATCGCTTCGGTTACCAATCGTCCGGAAAAAGTGATCGGAATGCATTTTATGAATCCTGTTCCGGTAATGAAATTGGTTGAGATCATCCGAGGATATTCCACAACGGATGAGGTTACGAACCTGATCATGGAAACTTCCAAGAAACTGAATAAGGTTCCTGTTGAAGTGAATGATTACCCGGGATTCGTAGCAAACAGAATTCTGATGCCGATGATCAACGAGGCAATTTACACCTTGTATGAAGGAGTTGCAGGCGTAGAAGAAATCGATACCGTAATGAAATTAGGAATGGCTCATCCAATGGGTCCATTGCAATTAGCTGACTTTATCGGACTGGATGTTTGCCTGGCAATTTTGGAAGTGTTGCACAACGGTTTCGGGAATCCGAAATATGCGCCATGTCCCTTATTGGTAAACATGGTCACTGCCGGTAAAAAAGGAGTGAAAACAGGAGAAGGATTCTACTCTTGGACACATGGAACAAAAGATCTGGTTGTTGCTCCGAATTTTGCAAAAAAGTAATTCAAAAAGATCTGAATACTCATTGAAAGCGGGGTTCTGAAAAGGAATTCCGCTTTTTTGTGTTTTGGAAAATCTAGATATTTGAACATCGCAATATTGCGATGTTCAAATATCTCTTCATTGCAATTTTCCTACTTAGAAAAATCTTGAAACAAGGCATTTCAAACTTTTCTCCTAACTTAGCGAGCATCAAAGAAAACACGTGAGATCATTCTTCGCTCTTCCCCTATTTAAAGACATTCGGTTCTGGATCATCCTGTTCTTCCTGATCCGCATGTACGGGATTACCAACCCTCCATTGGAAGTTGCCCACAACTGGCGACAAACCACCGGAACAATGGTGACGCGTAATTTCTACGAAGGTTCTTCCAATATTTTTTATCCGAAAATCGATTTCGCCGGCGAAAAAACGGGAATTACCGGAATGGAATTTCCATTGCTGAATTATCTGGATTATCTGGTATCGGAGGTTTTTGGTTATCAACATTGGTATGGCCGACTGATCAACCTCATCGTGAGCAGTTTCGGGATTTGGTTTTTCTTCCGACTTCTGAAACGGTATTTCACCAAAGAAACGGCCTTTAATGCTTCCATCATCTTACTGGCTTCCATTTGGTTTGCCTATAGCCGTAAAATCATGCCCGATACATTTGCCACTTCATTGGTTATTATGGGATTCTATTATGCCGCATGTTTCTTCGAGGATAAAAAACGGATGTGGCTCAATCTACTGCTCTTCGCTTTCTTTACACTTTTAGGTGTTTTAGCTAAACTTCCTGCGGGATTCATACTCATCCTTTATGCATTTTTCATCTTCAACAGACAGATAGCTATCCATCTCAAGATCGTCTTTTTCATCACCGGCGGAATCATACTGGCACCTATCGCCTGGTGGTATTTCAGCTGGGTTCCATATTTGGTGGAAAAATATGAATTCTGGCATTTTTTCATGGGAAAACCAATCAGCATCGGCGCAAAGGAACTCGTTGATAATTTGGGCGACGGATTAAAGCATTTCTACGATTCCGCCTTGAAATTTATCGGATTCGGACTATTTCTTGTTGGAATATACTTCGCCTTCAAAAAGGGAAATAAATTGCTTTTTTGGATTCTTGGGCTTGGCTTTTCGGCATTCCTGGTGATTGCTTTGAAGGCTGGTTTCACCTTTACGCATCACTCCTACTACATTATTCCATTTGTTCCGATTATGGCTTTGGTTGCAGGCTATGGAGTTGCCGGATTTCAAAAGAATCTCGTACAAATTGTTATTCTGGCTGCAATTATGTTGGAGGGAACGCTCAATCAACTGCATGACTTCCGATTGAAAGAACATGAGTTGGCATTTGTGAAATTGGAGACCGATCTGGACCAATTCTCCAAACGATCCGATTTGATCGCGGTCAATACCATTGATAATCCAACTCCGATATACTTCGCACACCGAAAAGGTTGGGTAGCCAGTAATGATGAACTTCTGAGCGCATCATTCCGAAAAGAGATCCGACAAAAAGGGTGTAAGTATATTGTGGTGTTAAAACGTTACTTAGGTGGTGATTTGTATTTGGAGCTTCCCGTGGTTCTGAACACTAAGGATTGGGTGGTTTACAAACTTTGATTTAGCGTATAATTCTTTATTTTTGCTGAACTTTTCAAATCAATCAATGAAAAAAATAATCACCCTTTTCGTACTCACTTTTCTTCACGCGCTTGCATTCGGACAAATCATCAGTCCAAAAGTCAAGTCAAAACCAGTCAGAACGAAACCAGTCAAGGTTTCCTCGAGTGACACCAATAAGATTTTCATCGTTAGGCATGCTCCGCAAAACATGCGCTATGTTCAATTTGGAATTGAAGTTGGAACTGCTTTCATTGCTGATTCTGCTCAAAGGTACTACCTCCCCAAAAAACAAGTCATTCATTACGGACTCAATCTACGCATTGGTGATATCTATAAAAATCGTGTTTACGGAATCTTTGGTCTTGAATTATATGCTCAAAAATCATATAAAAGTAAACCGGTTCCTGAACCTAGTCCTACCGGAACAACTGTCGGAATGGATAAGAGCTACAACAACAAAAATGTCATTAACTTCATGGGATATATGGGATGTCAGGTTCCTTTTCATCTTTCAGAATTAACTTCTATTAATCTATCATCGGCATTGATGTTTGGTATTTCTGCGACACCAAATAGTGAAGATGAAATTAATTATTTTGGAATCAGACTGGCAGCAAATGTAGAACGAAGATTGGGAAGTCTTCCTGTTATCGGAATATTTGGAATTGCCTATGACAACAATTTTCTCTTCAGGGATGATCGCTCATCTGCTACAAGAAATCCGAATCTTTTGAAGATTTATTTTGGGATACGCATTTGATACTTTCTTTCTTTAACCCGACTTCAATAAGCTTTTTCAACGTAATTTAGTCGCCGAATGGCAAAAAGAAGACAACCCCGTAAAAAAGCGGCTCCAAGAAAGAAATCATCGTCGAGCAAGAAAGGCAAAAGCAAATTCTTTATTTGGATTTCAATTCCTGTCGGAGTGCTGGCATTCTTCTATTTCTGGTACGAAACCAACGGAATGATTCAAACTTCCAGCCATTTCCACGAGATTATTCCACCGGGTTATAAAAGTGTCGGTTTGGATGTGTCGCATCATCAGGGAGAAATTGATTGGGATTTACTGCTCAATGAAAAAGGATTCGACACGATCATTGATTTTGTTTATTGCAAAGTCACGGAAGGCTCCGATCATCTCGACACACAATGGGAGCGGAACAGGGAATATCTGAATAAACACGGGATCTCAAACGGCGCGTATCATTATTTCAATCCGAAATCGCTTCCAAGACCGCAAGCAGCACATTTTCTTTCTGTCTATAAAATCAGAAGCATCGACCTGCCTCCGGTAATTGATGTGGAAGACGAAGGTTTTTCGGATGAGGATCTGAGAGCAAAAGTATTAATCTGGTGTGAAGAGGTCAAAAAAGCCACCGGAGTAAGACCCATTATCTACACTTCACTCAGTTTTTATGAAACGAAATTTCGTGGAAAAATGGAAGGATATCATTTTTGGATTGCAGCATATAGCCGGGAACCTCAATACATGACTGATCGCGAGGTACTTCATTGGCAATTTTCAGAAACCGGAAGATTACCCGGAATTTCGGGAATGGTGGATTTGAATGTGAGTAAACAAGAACTTTATTAAAAAGTTGCCTTCGACTACGCTCAGTCACCTTTTTAACTGATCATAGAATCTAAGTACACTGAGCGAAGTCGAAGGGTTAATTATTCCAGTACTGCCCTTCTCCTGTTTTCATCTGATGGTACGAACGTGTGATATACGCCAATAAAACGCGCATGGCATCAAAGGCTTCTTCTGTTTCCTGACTGATCTCTTTCTTCTGTAATTTCAATAAGAGCTTCATGTAAAGTGCATGGAAACAAACTTCCAGGTGATTCATCCCTTTCAGATTGGAGTGCTCGATAAAATCTTCAATGTATGGAAGAGCTGTCGAATAAAGGGTCCGGTATTTCTCATCATTGACTACTGTGAGCAATGAATTATGCAAATAAGATAGTTCAACCAACACATCCTGCAGTTCCAGGCGATGTCCTGCTTCAATAATCCGTTCGGATTTCATATCCCGGATCAATCCTGCATACCATTCCTTGTAGCGCTCCAAATAAGCACGATCCGGAAGATTGGGTTCCACTACTTGTTTAACAATACGATCAAGGTCGAATTGATATGCACGGATCAGATCTTCAATCTGATACATGTATAAAATATATTCAGCGATGTTCTCGTTAAGTTTCTGTTGGGCTATCAGCATATCTTATTTTCCCAAATCCTTATCCATAATTTCCTGCTCGTGATTCAAGAAGTCTATGAATGATTGGGTTACGTTCATTTTATCATTAATGAAATTGATCTGTCCACCTTGACCGTGGATCAACAAGATATCAATTCCATATTTCTCACAGTATTTTTTTCCTGCAACTTCAATCTTTTTGGAAAGGACAGTCAATGCTTCATTGGTTTCTTTTTCCAATTGTGCACCTCTTGTTTGCTGCTGATTCATCAACTGCTCACGCATACGCATGATTTCATTTTCCATATTCTGCATATCGGAACCGGTTAATGTTCCCTCACGCATGTATTTCTCGTAATTCTGTGCTTTTTGCTCCAAAAGACGCTGTTTCCCCAACATCTCATTTTGGAAAGCCTCCCCTTTCTTTGTGATACGGGCATCTTCGTTCTTATAATAAGTAAATCCATCCTTCAAACTATCCGAATAATAGAACGCAATTTTCAATCCTTTCGAATCAACAGTTGGAATTGCCGGAGCCGATTCCTCTTTCGTCTTTGCAGCCGCGTCTGAGTCTTTTTTATCCGAACAAGCAACCGTTGTTAATCCTAAAATCAAACCTGTTGCGATGAAGTGTACTAATTTCATATTTCTTTGTTTTTAAATGCTTGTTCCCAATCCGATCTCATGGAAATAAACCGTTCAAGTGAGTTCTGTAATAATTGATCTGTTATCATGCGTTTCAGCTCTTCCAACCCATTCACATCCGACTCGGCGATTTTAAATGTCTGTTCGAATTGACCTAATTCGATCTTCACTAAGTACTTTGCATTATACAAGAAAATCTGAATCTTGTAACGGGCATGAGGTATATCGGCTATTACACGCATAATTGCACAAAAATAATGAAATTGGAAAAAGAGGGGCTTTTTCTAACCGATAAATGAAAAATAAATAAGGGAAGTCTGTTTTTAAGCTACCACTAAATCGTTATCCGTATACTCACGGAAATCAAACGGAACATGAACCATGAAAGCATAATCCTGACCTACTTCATACATATCCTCATCGGATTGTCTGTAGTACCATTCCACTTTTGCTTTCTTTCCGGAATCAACCAGTTCGTTCAATTTGTAAAGCAAAAACAGAATGCGTTTTGAAGAAGTAATATTAAAATACTCCAAGTCAATTCTTACAAGTGTCTCTTCAATCGGATTCGCCATGTAACCATCAAACCATGTCAATACTGCACCCCAAAAAGCTTCGGGATCATCCGGAATCGAACGACCTCTAATTTCCATGATTCCTGTATCAGGATTCAAATTTACCAAGGGGGTTTGAGCAGTTGCCTGAATTAATAATGTGTCCATTTTTCACTTTCGCTCCTGCAAGTTGTGAATTATTTTCCAAACGACAAGATACTTTTCTACGAAAGATTTAATATTTTCGACTAAACTCCTCTGTATCAATTGTCAAAAGTTAACAACAACTTGACTATTCATTCATTTGATAATAACTCACCAAATCCTTGATAGGACTGGCTATTCCCTCTCCCATCTGGATTCCAGCCTGTTCGAATGCTTCCTTGAAAACCGTTTTTTGTGCGTAACCGTAAGACCCGACAAATGATATCTGCTCCAATCCGGGAACCGGGCTGCAATACAATTCAACAAAAAGCCGGGCATTTTCTTCATGCAGGAATCGGAAGTCCATAGCGGAAGTTTTCTCACCCAATCCGGAAATCCAGTGCTGGGCATCGGAACTTGCCAATTTTGAAAGAATCCATGAGCGCGATTCAAAAACGGCTACCCACTCTTCTTTCCATTGTTCACTTCTCAGCAGGTATTGAACGAGCAATTTGCCAAAATAGAATCCACTTCCTTCGTCTCCGATCAACGAACCGTATCCTCCAACTCGATCGATTACATTCGAACCATCGTATCGGACCAAAATGGAACCGGTTCCCAATATGGCAACCCATCCGGCACTATTCCCATAAAGTGCTCTGCAAGCAGCCAGGGTATCCGGGTAAATAGTCACTTCAGAAAATCCAAGTTGCGATAGAAGCGTTCTCATTTCAGCTTGAACGGATTCACTGGAACAACCTGCACCATAAAAATAGAGCGGCAGATTCATTTCCTTGAATTGATCTTTCAACTTTCCAATCGGATAATCCGCAGATAGCGCATACTTCGGATGCAAACTGCCCGTTTGAATGAATACGACCTCATTATTTTTCAGGACAATTCCCCAGTTTGTAGATGAACCTCCGGAATCAGCAACTATGTATTTTGCATCCATAAATCAAAAATACCTTTTTTAGGGTATTGTTGTTCGAGACTCCCAAAACTAACTTTGCACCCGAATCTAAATTTAGAATTAAGTTTTATGAAAACTTTCCTTTATTTCCTTACAATTTGCACACTATTAACTCCTCTTACATCGTGCAAGAAAAGTGGGTGTACAGATCCTACCGCATCAAATTACAGCTCAAAAGCTAAAAAAGATGATGGAAGCTGTACTTACGATTTCACATATACAATCCCGACAACCTATTCGTTTACAAATTCAAGCGGACAGTCAACAGTGAACTACGCAGGACAGACAGATCGTATCAATCAGTTGATTGAAATGGTCCAATATGCCGATTTAGGAACGACACAGGTGATTTCAGCTCAAGTCTTAAAAGACATGTTCGCCAACACTAACGGAAATGGAAACGGAAATTTCTCCTTTACTTCTTCCAGAAATTTAAGAGACAAATGTTTTATCATTGATACAGCACTAATCATTGCACACCTTCAGGACATTGCTGTTGCAAGTAATTCTTATATGAATGCAGCAGTAAACGGTCAAGCGGGAACCTTAACTTCCGGGGCATCTACTTATTTGTTTGATGCTAACGGATTCGAAAAATCAGAACTAATTGAAAAATCAATTATGGCTGCCGTTTTTAAATATCAGGCTTTGAATGTTTACTTGGGTTCTGCAAACATGAATGCTGACAATACAACTCCGGTTTCCGGACAAACTTATACCACTCTGGAACATTACTGGGACGAAGCCTTTGGTTATTTGAATGTTCCTACCAACTTCCCTACTGCACCGTCACTTGCTTTTTGGGGTAAATACTGTAACTCTCAGAATGCGGTATTGAATTCCAACCAGGTCATGATGGGTAGTTTTCTAAAAGGTCGAGCGGCAATTTCAAATAACGTGCTTGCAGACCGTGATGCGGCAATCGTTGCAATTCGTGAAATGTGGGAGAAAATTGCAGCTTACCAAGCAATGCATTATTTGACTCAGGCTACAAGCTATTACGGAACTGATCAGGCAAAATACCTTCACGTACTATCTGAGGCATACGGATTTGTTTACTCTTTGCGATTTGCACCTACCGAAACACGTAAAATGTCGGTTACTGAAGTGGATAATCTGTTGGCAGATTTTAACGGAAATTTATGGTCGTTGACTTTAAATGACGTCAATGCAATCAAAGCGACTATCGACGCAAATTATTAAACATTCCAACCATGAAGTTAGTTAAGTGGACAATTCCTTTATGTGCCGTTCTTCTGATTACTGCGTGTAAAAAGAAAAAAGACGAAGACACCGAATTTGATAAAGGACCGATCATGGTAAACATGGCGGACAACTATATCATTCCGGGGTATGCTGATCTAAAAAACAAGATCAGTACACTTGAAACTTCATGGAATGATTTCTTATCCGATAAAACCCAACCCAAATTAGATGTTGCAAAGCAGGCATGGATCGATGCAAACAGTTCTTTCCAGCACGTCAAAGCATTTGATTTCGGACCTGCAATGACCGCAAATATTGCATTCACATTCGGAACGTTTCCCTGCGACACATCTCAGATTAACAGCAATATTCAAACCGGTGGATACGATTTGAATGCTTCGCAAAATTTAGATGCCGCCGGTTTTGATGCATTAGACTTTTTGTTCTACAGAACCGATGCCTTGACAAAGTTTCAGACAGTGAGCAGCAGTTGTACGTATGTTTCTGATATTATCTCGAAAATGAAATCGGAGATCACAGCCGTTGTTAACGGTTGGAGCAGTTACAGAAGCACTTTTGTTAATGGAACGAGCAACGAATCAACAAGCCCCTTTGCATTGTTGGTAAACAACTTTTGCAAAGATTTTGAACTGTGTAAGACAACCAAAATTGGATTCCCTATTGGAAATCACACCTTGGGAATTCAGCAGCCAAACTATTTGGAAGCCCGCAGATCCGGACTTGGAAAAACATTGTTAATTGAAAACATCAGAGGATCCCGTGCCATTTTCTACGGACTCAATCTTTCAGGAAGTAATAACGGAGTAGGTTTTGATGATTACTTAAATGCATTGGAAGATAAAGCAGCACTTTCAAGTACAATCCAATCGCGTTTTGACTATATGTTGGGAACACCTCAAACATGGACAGGATCGCTGGAAGATTTAATGGTTTCATCTCCCTATACTTTAACCGAATTTTATGCTTACCAGCAAGCCTCTGTTATCTATATGAAAACAGATATGGCTTCTGCTTTTGGTGTCTTGATAACTTATCAGGATACAGATGGAGATTAGAAAACGATGGTCTGATTTTCTTTTCAGGGAAGTTTCCATTGCTCCTCTTATCGCCTTTCGGATTGTCATCGGATTGCTGTTCTTATTCAGTACCATCCGATTCATTTCCAATGGGTGGATAAAACAGCTTTACATCGATCCTCCTTTTCATTTCACGTATCTGGGTTTTGATTGGATACGTCCGCTTCCGAACGATTGGATGTATCTCCCATTCATCGCATTGATTGTTGCCAGTTTGGGAATCATCTTCGGAGCATTTTACCGGTTTTCCAGCATTTTATTCTTCCTGGCATTCACTTATGTTGAATTGCTTGACAAGAGTTACTACCTCAATCACTACTATTTCGTCAGTATCATCGCTTTTCTATTGATCTGGCTACCTGCTCATGCACAATTCAGTATTGACGCAAAACGATCTCCTTCAATCCAACGAAATACCATTCCGCAATGGCCGATCTTTATCCTTCGCTTCCAATTGGGAATTGTTTACTGTTTTGCAGGAATCGCGAAAGTAAATTCGGATTGGCTCCTGGAAGCACAACCTTTGCGCATGTGGCTTCAGGCATTCCGGGATTTACCGCTCGTTGGAAATTTACTGGCTACTTCCTGGGTTGCTTTCGTCTTCTCCTGGTTTTCGTGTTTTTATGATCTGACGATTCCATTTTTCCTTTCAAAAGCCAAAACACGAAACATCGCCTACTTTTTCGTTATTGCATTTCACATTTTAACCTGGTTGCTTTTCCCCATTGGTGTTTTCCCATGGGTAATGATCTTTAGCACCTTGATTTTCTTTCCCGCAAGTTTCCATGAGAAATGGTTGAATCCATTACAAAAATGGCTTCGTTGGAAAAGCATCCAAACCGAATTAAAAATTACCCGATCAAAGACGGTGATTGCTTGCCTGTCTGTTTTTATCATCGTTCAATTGCTCATCCCATTCCGTTACCTGGTTTATCCGGACAACCTGTTTTGGCACGAAGAGGGTTTCCGTTTTTCCTGGAGGGTGATGCTGATGGAGAAAAAGGGATATGCAACTTTTTATGTGGAAGATCGTGCAACAAAAGGATCGATTGAAATAACGAATTCGGATTACCTGAGTCCGCAACAGATTGATCAAATGTCACGTCAACCGGATATGATCTTACAATTTGCACATTTCCTGGGTGAAAAGTACGCTGACACCACACTCCATTTCGGGAGCAAAAGCGTACATTTGTGGCGCCCCAGGGTAAGTGCAGATGTCTACGTTACTCTAAACGGCAGACCCAATCAGCACTTTGTGAGCAGAGAAACTGATTTAATGCAAGAAGAATACAATTTGAAACACAGAAAATGGATTTTACCTCTCGAAAAATAACCCTTTCCTTTCTGTTTTCAATACTTGTTTCCCTTTCCTGGTCTCAAAACTTCGAAGGAACAATTATCGATCAGACGAAGAGTCCTCAATTTGGAATTTTTGTTCAATGCGGGGAGAAAAAAACCATGACGGATGAACAGGGTAAATTTCAAATTCCTTGTGATAAAGGTCCGTTAATCATCTATGGTGACCAGATTGACACCTTGATCTATGTCTTGAATGGCATGGTAGCTCCCAAGCACACGATAGAGGTTCAAACATCTGAAGCGGTCGAAGAAGTGGAAATCCGTGGAAAACGCCTGCATTATTTCGATATTGGATTTATTCCACCTATAAAAGGAGTTCAGATTGCAACCGGAACAAATACATTGATTGAAACGGAACGCCAGGGAGGTGCCAAATCAAGTGCCAATCCGCGGGAGTTGTTTGCAAAGGTTCCGGGTCTGAATATCTGGGAAAGTGATGGTGCCGGAATTCAAATGGGTGTTGGTGGAAGAGGTTTGAGTCCGAATAGGGCTGCAAATTTCAACACGCGTCAAAACGGATATGATATTTCCGCCGATGCACTCGGATATCCCGAAAGTTATTACACTCCGCCCCTGGAAGCACTTCAGGCGATCGAAATTATTCGTGGTTCAGCCAGTTTGCAGTACGGAACCCAATTCGGAGGTCTGATGAACTTCATCATCAAGGATCCTGTTCAGACCAGTCCTTTTCAATTCACATCCCGAAATACCATCGGAAACTATGGATATTTCGGAACATTCAATCGCATTTCCGGGACTTCAGGTCGCTTTGAATACCAAGGATATTATCAATTAAAAACAGGAAACGGATACCGACCAAATTCTGATTTCACTCAGCAACAAGGATTTGTACAAGTAGGATATCACCTCAATGAAAACAATCAAATCCGCCTGGAATACACCCGGATGAGCTATCTGGCAAAACAGCCCGGAGGATTAACGGACAAACAATTCGAAGAAGATCCGAAGCAAAGTATTCGTGACCGAAATTGGTTCAAAGTGGATTGGAATATTCTTGCGCTTCACTTTGATTCGAGACTTTCCAAAAAGACAGTCCTGAACATTCGTGCATTCGGAATGCTTTCCAGCAGGTATTCCCTGGGATATCTTGGAAAGATCAATACCGCCGACCCGGGAGGAAAACGCGACCTGATTGCAGGTGATTTCAAAAACACAGGAGTGGAAGCACGTGTGCTGCATCGATACAAACTGACGAAAAAACAGAAACAAGAAAGCGCATTTTTAGTTGGCGCACGCTATTATAGAGGTCAGACTACCAACCTTCAGGGATTGGCAACGGATGGAGACCGCGCTGAATTCAAATTCAATGACCCTTCCAATATCGAGAACTCAGATTTCCGTTTCCCTTCGGAAAATTTTGCAGCATTCACGGACAATATCTGGTTCCTGGGAGACCGCTGGACAGTAAATGCCGGTTTGCGATTTGAGTTCATCAAAAGTTCGGCTATCGGATACTACAATCAATACAACATTCACCCACTCACTTTTGATACCTTGAGTGCGTATAAGATCGAAAATTCCAATACGGTCATTCGATCCATTCCACTGGGAGGCGCCGGAGCATCTTTCAAAACCGGAAAATACTCGAATGCCTACATCAATTTCTGTCAGAATTACCGGGCTGTGAATTTCTCAGATATCCGGGTTGCCAATCCTAACATCGTAGTCGATTCACTCATTAAGGATGAATATGGAAACACGACAGAAATTGGCTGGAGAGGATTTATCGGAAAGTACTTCTACACAGATCTAGCCGTATTCACTTTATTTTATGGTGATAAGATCGGTTTAGCTCCGGAACCCAACTCTACCAAGAAGATTCGCACCAATATCGGAAATGCATTGAACACCGGAGTAGAATGTTTTGTGGAATTCGATTTCATCAAAGCATTTGTGGATAGCTCCAGAATCGGTTCCTCCATCTTTGTGAATTTCTCTTACATCAATGCCACTTATATTTCTTCGAGGGAGAAAAGCTATGTGGGCAAGCAAGTGGAATACGTAAGTCCTATCATGTTAAAAAGCGGACTAAAGGTTCGTGCTAAAAACTGGCAAGTTCAAATACAAGGTTCGTATAATTCGGCCCAATTTACGGATGCAACGAATTCCAAGGAAGGAAGTGGTGACGCTGTCATTGGAGAGATTCCAGCCTATTTTGTCATGGATTTAAGTGCGCGATATACCTTCCGCAAATATTTCCAATTGGAAGCAGGCGTAAATAATTTATTGAATTCGTCTTACTACACAAGGAGAGCAACTGCTTATCCCGGTCCGGGTATCTTACCTTCAGATGGTATTACAATTTATGGTACATTGCAATTTACTATTGAAGTAAAGCGATGAATCCTGCGGAGAAATACAGAATTCTTGAGCAAATAGACGGTAATAAAAAACGAAAATTTGCACATGTCTTTTTGACCGAAAACAAAATTTCGGGCGTGAAGTCCATTCTCAAAACGATCCAAAAGACGGATGACAATCTAGTCGTGCAAGACCGTTTGAGAAAAGAGGCTGCCTTTTCCTTTATTATAGATGGTTTACCGGAAACTTTGGACTTTTTCGAAACTGATTCGGAGATTTTCCTGTTCAAATCCTTTCAAAACGGAATCACCCTGAGAGATTACCTGGAGCAATTCCGATCCAAGGAAAAAGCAAAAAAGCTATTTGAAGTCCTGAAACAGCTGGAACCGATCCTGGAACACATCCATGAAAGTCAGATTTATCATTTGGATATCAAACCCGGAAATATCATTGTGGATTCTTCCAAAGGAGTTCGGGTGTCACTCATTGATTTTGGACTAGCACTCAATAAGCAGGAAGCGGAAACACGAAAAACCCTTTTCCCATTGGGATTTGCAGCGCCGGAATTGTTATTGAATCATTTGGAATTGGTGGATGCCAGAACAGACTATTTTGCACTTGGAGTAAGTTGCTGGACTTGTCTGCAAGGACGAATGCCTTTGATCGATCCGAATCCGAGTATTACGACCAACTTGCAATTGACTTATCCCTTACCCAATCTCGATTCCAAATACAAGGCTTTCAGCGAAGTTTTGCAGAAGCTATCCGGAAAGCACCAATTCACAGTTCCTCCAAACAAATTGAGTGCGGAAGAACAAATAGCTGCGCTCCAAAAAGGAATGAACAAACGATACAACACGTATAGCGAGTTTATCTCTGATTTTGAGAAACAGCTTGCATTAAAGAAGAAAACTTGGTGGTCCTTTTGACTTCGACTCCCCACAAGACTATCAAATAAAAAAGGTGACCAATCCGACAGAGCGGAAGTCACCTATATTCAATAACTCCTTATCAAAAGCTGGCTGAACCTAGTCGAAGCCAGAATTTATCAGAAGAACAAGTCTTTTCGATACCCGATTGTAAATCCGAAATTAAGTACGGAAACTTGCGAACTGGCATCTCCCTGAAGTTTCGAAGAACCTGCCGCTACAATGGCGTATGACAGTGATAGGTCAGTAAATAAGGTTCCAAATGAGAATTGCTTTTTGACACCACCCTGAAGACCGAAGCTCAACAAGAATACACTTCCACTATTTGAAGTTTGCAAGCGATATGCATTTACATCAATTGGAGACGTCACTTTAGTAGACAATTTATAAAGTGAAAAATCAAACACAGTTCCTCCATACAACCCAAATCCGTAATCAAAATTAGATCCGATGAAGTATCTTCTCGTTCCTCCCTGAATACCGAATTGGGTAACCCCGTTTTTCACATTCACCATCAAAACAGAAGGACTTGTTCCCAATTCAATCGCCTCAGCAAATGTAGAATCCATCTTACTGTTTTTCAAACTTGCATAAGCACGAATGATAATAGATGCATTTTCATCCCTTGGAATTTCAACACCTAAGTTCAATGTCTTGAACAACTGACCGGACCCAAAACCATAATTCAAACCTGGTCCAATCATCAGACCAACCTGTGCTTTCGCGGAAAAGCTAACAATCACCAGGATTATCGGTAGTAAAATTTTTGCTTTCATGACTCTACTATTTTTGTAATTCTTTATATCTAAAACAATTTGCGTGATGTGCTCCCGGAAGATAGCCTGTACTCATTAGAAACTCGTTCACAATTTCACCTCCAACAAACTTAAACTGTTTTTTGAATAATTTCACCCACTCTTCTTTTGATTTACCTAAGTTACTGTCTAACCAGAACTTAAAGCTACCAAATTCTTTTTGTATTAACAACACCTGATTTGCATTATAAATCACGGCATTAATTTTTAATTTATTTCTGATTATCCCGGCATTCTGAAGTAACTCATTTATCTTATCCTCCTGGTAATTAGCAATCTTATTTATATCATAAACGTCAAAAGCTTCCAAAAAGTTTGTTTGTTTCTTTAAAATAATATCCCAGGACAATCCTGCCTGGTTAATTTCAAGGATCAACCGTCCAAAAAGCTCGTTATCATCTTCAATTGGCGTGCCATAATGAAAATCATGATATATACGGTGATGGTCGTCTTTTGGTTTGGTTAAAACATAATCACAATAACTCATTTTGCCGTTTTGATTTCATATTTTTACCAAAAATAGGTATTCATGGCGGTATATTCATTCAATGGCTTTGTCCCAGTTGTTAAAAAATCCAGTTTTATTCATCCACAAGCAACTGTAACTGGTAATGTAATCATTGGCGAAAATGTATATATCGGACCGGGAGCCGCAATCAGGGGTGATTGGGGACAAATAATCATTGAAGACGGATGCAATGTCCAGGAAAATTGCACAATCCATATGTTTCCCGGCACAACCGTAACCTTAAAAAAAGGCGCACACATCGGTCACGGAGCAATTGTACACGGAGGAACAATCGGTGAAAACTGTTTGATTGGAATGAACTCCGTAATCATGGACGATGTCGTTATTGAAGATGAATGCATTATCGGAGCATTGTGTTTTGTACCTGCAAATACCTTGATACCAAGAAGAAGTTTGGTGGTTGGAAATCCTGCAAAGGTGATCAAAGAAGTTTCGGATGAAATGATTGCCTGGAAAACCAAAGGAACCGCATTGTACCAAGCTCTGCCAAAAGAATGCTACGAAACTCTGATTCCCTGTGAACCCTTGGAGGAAATCGAAGAAAACCGCCCAAGTCAGGAAAAAATGTACCAAACCTGGGAGGCGATTAAGAAAGGATAATTGCAACTGGTTTTGCTGACCTAAACTCTATCATCTTCCTACTTTTTTCCAAGGCAAAAAAAGTAGGCAAAAATGCCTTTTTCCAATTACAGCGTTCAAGCAGCTCCCCATTCCAGACCGATTCATGGAAAGACGGGATCAGGATCCCAAATGGCAAGCACTTTCCAGTATCGGTAGCTGGAATGGGAAGCTTTCACTTAGGCATACTAAAAGAAGTTTGGGAACAATTTTCAAATTCAGCTGGAGATTTCCTTATCTGTAATTGGAGAATCTGTCATCATTGAACGATGCTACTTCCTCTGGCGAAATTCTCATGTGAATACCATCAATATTCATTCAAAAATTGATAATATTCTTTTTCTTAAAAAAACCGGTTTACCTATTCACTATTTCAACATCTGTTTCTGTTAACTCTACAAAAGATCTTCTATGAAACGGTTCATCACAGGTATCATTTTACTTCTTGGAAGTGCTGTAAATGCGCAGTGCAAAATTTGTTACTCTCTGGAAGAAGCCAAAAAAGCTCCGAAACTAGTGGAAGAGCTTCATTTGACAAACTCCCCGATGGTACTTATCGATACGAATTTTAATCAATTCACTTCCCTCCGGGTCTTGAATTTGTCTTATAACCCGATCATGGAAGTCACTACCAACACCTCCATTCCTTCCTTGAAAGAACTCAATCTTTCGCATGCGTCATACAATCCATGGAAAATCGGGGCAATCGGTGCAGCATTTCCCAATCTGGAACAATTGGACCTGAGCGGTAATCAACTTTCGTTCATTTGGTCGGGACTTCAAAGTTTACACCGACTTATCCGTTTGGATGTTTCGGATAATCACCTGATCGATATTCCGGTGGAAATGATGTACCTGTCGAACCTGAAGGAACTCAACCTATCCAAAAATGAAATCAAGCTTCAGGCAAACGAACTGGGCGCACTTTGGTCGTTGGAAAAACTGGACATTTCTGAAAATTCCGGTTTAAGCACCAATAACCTCATCCTCAGTATTGCTGAGAGCAAACAATTGAAAGACCTCTCGCTAGATGGGGACGAACTGACTCCGGGAAGCATTCAGATGCTTTCCCAAATGAACCTGGAGCGATTGGAATTGACTGATGTGAACAAACCTAGTCAAATAGATTTCACCCGTTTTCAGAACATCAAAACGGTGGCTCTTACACGCTCTCCCAATTGGCTTTCACCCCAAAACTCCAAACAATTTAACACGATCTCCAAGTTGGAATTGACAAACTCCGGTGTTCCTGCAGGACTTGACAAACTGAAATCCTTAAGCGTATTGGTTGTGAGCACCATGAATCAGTGGCAAATAACAGAACTGTATCCCTTGAAAAAATTAAGTGTCCTGGATATTTCAAACTCCAACTTCAAGGAAGATCAAATTGCACGTCTGAGACTCGAATTACCGAACACCCAAATCATTACAGGAAAGGATGATGTCTCTGAGAATATGATTTCAAACAAGGTGGAGCCAATCATTGAAATTCCCGCTAACCAATTCGTTGTTCCGTCCGACGCTGCAACTTCGATCACAGAGAAAAACGTAACTCTCGCCATTCCTGAAAATGCCTTCCTTGATCCCACAGGAAGTGTTTATAAAGGAAAAGTGACTATTTCCCTAACTGTTTACGATGATCCGATTCAAACAGCTTTGGCAGGAATCCCTATGACCTTCGTTCAAAATAGCCGACAAGAAATTTTCGCCTCGAATGGCATGCTTCGATTTGAGGCAACAGGTGAAAACAATGAACTCTTAAAACCGGACCCTACGAATCTGATCCAGGCTTCCATAGGAAATTTACAACCTCAAAACCCCGGCGGATTGTATGCTTTTGACCCTCAAACGGCACAATGGAAAACCATTTCAGATACAGTGAATACCACCAATGCAAATGCGAGCCTTCAGGATGCCATTGATTCCATTAACCGATTGGATCTGAAACACCTGATTCCGCGCGCATTCAATGACCGCATTTTCGCGATTTACCCCAAATTTTCGCGTTTCGACCGCACTCAACTTTCCCTGTATTCCGAATTTGTTCCGGCTCAACCCAAATCTATTGTAGTGACCCATAGTCGAAAGAATGCTTTGGGAAAATTGATGACCAAACAAACCTGGGTAATCGACACCCTTGTTAGCAAAGAAATGAAGCAGCAACTCAAGGTAATGAAAAAGGAAACAAAAGGCTGGTATGCGAAACGATCGAAGAAAAAAGGTGGTTCCATGAAGTTCATTCCTCGCTTAATGAATCAATTGAGCATCGAACCGGATCCGGCACGTGACAATTACAGACTTCATTTCAGGTACCGCGATTCAGCAGTGAGCCTTCCGGTTGCTTTAGCAGGAACTACCAATAAAAAAATCCAGCGGAACACCCAGAAGTTCCAGTCTGCTGTTAAACAGGCTAGTGCAAGTGATAAAAAGGATGAACAGAATTATCTGAAGGCACTGGATGAGCAATTGAAACTGGCAGAAGAAACCATTCGTCAAAGACTGATTGCCGCTGAAATTGCACGAATCAATCAACTTCGTTTCGGGATAAACCAAGGACCTGCTCCCAATCAGTTGAACTTCGGATTAAGTATCTTCGGATTGATCAATTGCGATTTCTTCCAGCGACAAAGACCTGATTTTTCCGTAACTGCCAGTTCGAAACTAAAGGATCAGGATGGGAAGTTGCATAAAGTACCCGAATCGGTCATTTCCATTGATCCGAAAATGAATTTCTACATGGAAACTCAGGCCAGTTCCAAAATCCGCTGCTTCAAGTCCACCATATTGGTGTTTGATTTCGGTTCGAAGAAAATCGGTGTGTCAAAACCTCAAAAAAGGGATGGCACCGTTTCTGAAATCATCCTGATTGATATCACGGACAAAACTCCGGCTGAAATTTCACAGACCATTTTATCCATCTGATCATGCAAAACAAACTTCTATTTTGCTGGCTCCTGCTTTCCGGTTTGAGTCATTCCCAAGCTGAATTTATTCGGGAAGCACGCTACCATTTACCTCGTACCGATTCATTGATCACTTTTGAGTCGGGCTTTACAGGCTCCGGTAAATACAATTATTACGAGGATTCCACCATGAAACTGGAGCTGATGATGAATGAATTAATCCGGAAGGGAAACAGGAATCGAACGGATACCTTGAAGCAGAGTTTGGTGCTGACCCAATTATCGACACTTTGTGTGAAACGGATCCACACCCTCATGCCGACTAAAACAGCGCGAAAAAAAAGTCTTCAGAAACGCATCCGCAGGATATTCTTTGGTTCGAACTGTAGTTTCGGATTGATTGAATCGATCTCCTTTGAAATCCCTTTGGTAAAGAAGTCAGGGAGTTTCCATTACAATAAAACCGGTCCGGATGGAGGTTTCAATCTGTATAAGGGGAAATCGAAGCCGAAAGCAACGAAGGAAAATCCAGAGCCTGAAGAGATTCCACTGGAAGCTTACACTTATGAAGAGATTCCGCAATTGATCAGGACCCAGTTCAATAGAAAAAAAATAAACAAGTATCTGTCCGAGAAGAATATCGCAGCTTTCGGTTATTACATTCAGCTGGATGAATCTACAGTGAATAAGAGCAAAATTCCAAAGTTAAAGGTATTATTGATTTTAGGTGAAAAGCGTTTTTCGTATCGGCAACGGAGAAAGTTCACTTCGACTCCGCTCAGTGACCTTTACACTAAATGACCTATAGTCAAAAGCAGACTTCGACTCCGCTGCGCCGATGCTATCCTTGCTTTGCCGAAGCGGCTATGCGAAGGCAAGAGCTCTAGCGCAAGCATTCAGTGACCTTTCCTTTATGCTTGATAATCTACCATCAAAAGGATGCTGAGTCAACTGTGGTGGAAAGTCTTATAAATTAAAAACCCTGACGATTCATAAATGAATGTCAGGGTTCTCAAAGAAAATATCTATATAGTTATGCGTGTTTCACGTTAACCGCCATTAATCCTTTTCTTCCTTCTTCCAAGTCAAATGTAACAGCGTCGTTTTCATTTACTTTGTCCACCAATCCTGAAACGTGTACAAAATACTCTTTGTTAGTTTCATCTTCTTTAACAAAACCAAAACCCTTAGTTTCGTTAAAGAACTTAATAGTTCCTTTATTCATATTCTTTGATTATTTGATAAACAAAGATGTAATAATAAATTGAATACGAACTATTTATTTAAAAAAAATCGCATAAAATTAAAATGGCCACTCTTAAGAGCAGCCATTTCAATGAAGTATCAATTTTTAAACCAGCATCATCACTGGATTTTCCATGTACTGTTTAAACGTTTGAAGGAATGCAGCACCTGTTGCACCATCAACTGTTCGGTGATCACAAGAAAGTGTCACTTTCATAATATTTCCGGGAACCACTTGTCCGTTCTTTACAACAGGCTCTTGAGAAATTCCTCCGATTGCCATGATGCAGCTATCAGGTGAATTTATAATTGCAGTGAATTGCTCAATTCCGAACATTCCCAAATTGGAGATTGTAAAGGTATTTCCTTCCCACTCTGCCGGTTGTAATTTTTTATCTTTTGCTTTTTGAGCCAATACTTTCACTTCGTCTCCGATTTGAGTCAAGCCTTTGCTATCTGCAAAACGAACAACCGGAACCAATAATCCATCTTCTACAGCAACTGCTACTCCGATGTGAATATGACTGTTTCTGCGGATGACATCACCTAACCAGGATGAATTAATTGCAGGATGTTTGCGCAATGCCATTGCTACGGCTTTGATCACCATGTCATTGAATGAAACTTTCACTCCTTCATTGCTATTCATAGACTTACGTGCTGCAATTGCATTGTCCATATCCAACGAAATCGTCAAATAGAAATGTGGAGCAGTAAACATAGATTCACCTAAACGACGTGCAATCGTTTTACGCATTTGAGAAATTGGTTCATCCACAAATGATTCAGTCATCGAACCACCTCCTGTTGTTCCTGCAGGTCTTGCAGGCGCATCGTAAGGAACGTAATGATCCACGTCTCTTTTTGTGATTCTGCCTCCTTCACCCGTTCCTGAAATGAAACTTAGGTCAACTCCTTTTTCTTCTGCCAATTTCTTAGCAAGTGGTGAAGCTAAAATACGTCCGTTAGCATTCGTATTGGAAACTGCAGGTGTCGATTTCGGAGCAGAAGTAACTGCCGCCGGAGCTTTTTCCTCGACTTTTGTTTCTTCTTTCTTTGCCGGTTCTGCCTCCTCTTTTTTATCTGCTTTCTTTTCAGCTGGAGCATCCGTTTTTCCGGCAGAAGCCAACAAGGCTGAAATATCTTCTCCTTTTTCACCAATGATCGCTAACAACGAGTTCACCGGAGCCGGTTTTCCTTTTTCGATTCCAATGTGCAATAAGACACCATCAAAAAATGATTCGAATTCCAAAGTTGCCTTATCTGTTTCAATCTCGGCAAGTAATTCACCTGACTTTACAGTGTCCCCAACTTTTTTATGCCATTCCGCAACAACACCTTCTGTCATGGTGTCGCTCAATTTGGGCATGTTAATGATTTCAGCCATCTGCGATCTATTATAATCTATTAATATTCAATAATGTAAGGATAATTCGGTTCCTGGTAAATGTCTTCGTACAAATCATCTGCATCCGGGTAAGGAGATTCTTCAGCAAATTTCACTGATTCCTCTACTTCATTTTTCACCCATGCATCGATTTCTTCGATTTCTTTAGCAGTCAACCATTTATTGGATTGGATCATTTTCAAACAATGTTCAATCGGATCTTGCTCCATCCACTCAGCAACCTCTTCTTTGGTGCGGTATTTTTGTGGATCCGACATGGAATGTCCTTTGTATCTGTAAGTGCGGATATCCAATAATGTAGGACCATCCCCTCTTCTAGCTCTTGCAACAGCTTCCTCGATTGCTTCGTGAACCGCTTCCGGAGACATTCCGTTTACTGATTTCGAAGGCATTTCGTACGAATCACCGATTTTAGACAAATCTGTTACGTTAGTTGTACGCTCAACAGAAGTACCCATTGCATAATTGTTATTCTCAATGATGTAGATTACGGGTAATTTCCAGTTCATCGCCATATTGAATGTTTCATGCAAAGCACCTTGACGAACTGCTCCGTCACCCATTGAAACAAACACCACATTGTCTGTACCGTTATATTTTTCAGCAAAAGCAACACCTGTACCCATTGGAATCTGAGCTCCAACGATTCCGTGTCCTCCCATGAAATTTTTCGATTTGTCAAAGAAGTGCATTGATCCACCTTTTCCTTTCGAACAACCTGTCGAACGACCATATAATTCAGCCATCAACACACGTACATCAGTTCCTAATCCGATCGGATGTGCGTGATCACGGTAAGCCGTCATGTGCGAATCAGTTGGCTTTGATGCACTGACTGTTCCAGCAACGATTGCTTCCTGACCTATATATAAGTGACAAAATCCACCAAACTTCTGTTGGATGTACAATTGTCCTGCCTTCTCTTCAAAACGGCGCATCAAAAGCATATCCTTATACCATTTGATGTAAGTTTCCTTTGAAAATTTAGAGTCACTTTTCAGTGCACTTTTATTCGTTGTTTTTGATGGTTTTGAAGCTGTTTTCGTAGCCATGCTTACCAATTTTTGTTTGTTTAACGGACAAATATAGAAAGAACTCAGCAGATTTAATTCAAAATGCAAAATTCAAAATGCAAAAGGGAGAATTATCAATCAGGAATGCGTTAATTATCAAGTACACTGTTTTGAATTTTGCATTCATAATTTTGAATTCATTAGTTTTGTGAGCATTCAATTCATTTAATGGTAAAAATCGGTTTACTCTCTGACACGCATGGATTTCTTCCTGAACGCGTTTTTGAATTATTCAAGGATGTGGATGAAATATGGCATGCCGGGGATATCGGAAGTCTGGAAATTACCGATCGGTTAAAAGCATTCAAACCTTTAAGGGCAGTTTTTGGGAATATTGACGATACGAAAATCCGCTCTGAATTCCCTGAATACCTGAACTTTCACATAGAAGGTCTTTCCGTTTCCATGACCCATATTGCAGGAAGACCAGGAAGATACAGTAAGCATGCAGTGGATTTCATTCGTGAAACGAAGCCGAATATATTTATCTGTGGACATTCTCACATATTACTGGTTCAGCAGGATAAAAGCAAGAATCTACTTTGGCTAAATCCCGGAGCATGTGGAAACAAAGGATTTCATACCATGCAAACCGCACTTCGATTTCAAATAAACGGGACCAAAATTGAACACATGGAGGTGATCGAATTCGGAAAAAGATCGAACCTGAACAATGAAGACAAAATTTAAACGTTATTGCCACATATGAAATTTAAACTGGCGCTCATATTACTTATCACAGTTCCATTTATTGCTGTTGCACAAACAGGAGGAATTCATTCATTTCAGAATTTAAATTCTCAATACAATTCAAGAACCATGGGATTGGGTGGTGATGCGATCACCATTTATGACAATGATCTGAATCTCGGATTGAACAATCCGGCAATCTTGAATTACCAAATGCATGGACGTTTTGGATTCAATCAATCCATCATGTCAAGCGGTGTGAATACGGGAGCATTGACCTACGCTCGAAAAATAGGAGGCACCATGGGAATGCTGAATTTCCGCTATTCCTCTTATGGGAAGATGAAACGCACGGATATCGATGGAACCGACCTGGGAACATTTTCACCCGGTGATTTTATTTTGGGTGCAAGTGCCCAACACTCCTTTAATAAGCGCATGTCCGTTGGAGCGACATTGAATATACTCTATTCCCAATTGGATTCGTACACTGCCTTTGGAACAAGCTTGGATATCGGCGGGCTTTATCGGGATTCTGCACGTAATTTAAATATCGTTGGTGTCATCAAAAACCTGGGAGTTCAGTGGAAAGGTTATACCAAGGAGAAAAATCCATTGCCTTTGGAAGTTCAACTGGGTATTTCACATAAATTGAGACATGCACCATTCCGAATCAGTTTGGTAGCCCAACATTTGCAAAAGTGGGATCTTTCTTATGTAGATCCGAATGCAAAAGCAAAAGTGGATCCATTGACCGGTGACACCATTCAAGTAAAGAAAACCGGGTTCTTCGACAACCTGGCCCGACATGGTAAATTGCAATTGGAAATTTTAATCGGTAAAAAAATCCAGATACGAACTGCTTTTGACTATCAACGAAGAAAAGAATTAGCCATTGTAGGTAGGGGCGGTTTGGCAGGATTCAGTTTTGGAGCAGGAATGGCATTCAAGCGTTTCAGCATCGATTATGGATGGTACATCTATTCCGCGGCAGGCAGTCAACATGGTCTGACATTAAATTTTTTACTTTCCAAAAAGTAAACACATCTACCTTTTAATCAGTTTATTACGCTTGACAAATCAACTTATCCTTAAGTTATTCACTGAAATTTGTTAACATGTTTTTGTAAGCTGAATCTTTTTAATATGTAGATTTGCCCAAACCAATAATAATTTATAACATGAAAAAGTTAAGTTTACTTTTAGGTGGAATGATTTTAACAACTGCTGTAATGGCGCAAAAACCAACAGAAGGAGCTCCAATGACATTGGAAGGAAATGTTGCTGGTTTAGCTGCTTTCGGTTTTGGAAATTCATCTGCTACTAACTTGAATCCTACAACTAATGGTGGTACTACTCCATCAATCGTTGCTCCAGGATTACGTTTCCGTTACTTTGCTACTGAAAACATCGCAATTCGTTTGTCTTTAGGATTCAGCAGCAACAAAACAACTAACAATTTCTACGAAAACGAAATTGACAACACTGGTGGTGCTGGAACGTATGTATCTAGATTAGGAACTACAACTATCGGAATCGGTGGTGAGTACCATTTCAAAGGAACAGAAAAATTGTCTCCTTATGCAGGTTTAGATATCAACTTCGGTATGGGTAAAGCTACAACTGAAGGAGATCAGTCTGACGGTGCTACTTGGGTAGCTCCAGATTATTCTGAGAAATCAGAGCAAAAAACAGCTGGTTTCGGTGTTGGTCTTATCGCTGGTACTGATTACTATTTCGTAGAGAACTTCTATTTAGGAGTTGAGTTAGGTCTTGGATTTAATTCTTACACTATGAAAGAAGGTACTGCTTCAGTTACATCTGCTGGTGTTACTGTTGAGGCTAAAGGAAATGAAATGAAACAAAGCGGATTCTCTAACAACGTTATGGGTATGTTCCGTTTAGGATGGAGATTCTAATCTAGAATTCATCTTTTAAATACTAAAGGGCTTCTGCTAATTGCAGAAGCCCTTTTTTTATTGAAATAAATTGCCTTTCCATCCATTTTAAGCTAAATTCGCACATGCATTCAACGCAACATATTACAATTACAATTGCAATTGACGGGTTCTCTTCCTGTGGGAAAAGTACCTTAGCGAAAGCACTGGCCAAAAAAATGAATTACACCTTCATTGACTCCGGAGCCATGTATCGCTGTGTTGCACTATATGCGCTGAAAAACGGATGCGCCTTGGGTGCGCACAAAATCAATTTGACATGCATTGTCAACAGTCTTCCAAAAATTCACATTCAATTTGGAGAACCCGATTCCAAAGGCAATCGTCCGGTTCTTTTGAACAACGAAGATGTATCCGATTCAATCAGACAATTGGAAGTTGCAAACATCGTCAGTGAAGTTGCTGCAATCATGGAAGTCCGGGAGTTTTTAGTGAAACAACAGCAGGAACTTGGAAAAAATGGTGGTGTTGTCATGGATGGCAGGGATATCGGAACAGTTGTCTTCCCCAAGGCAGAATTAAAGCTCTTCATTACTGCAAAACCGGAAATCCGTGCACAAAGACGATTCCTGGAATTGAAAGCTAAAGGAGAAACAAATAGCCTCGATGAGATCCTTGAAAACCTGAAACACCGGGATCGGATAGACAGTACCCGAACAATCAGTCCACTAACCCAGGCACACGATGCTTTAGTGGTTGACAACTCCGAAATGAGCGAAACAGAACAATTGGAATATGTTTTAAATCTTGTTAAGAATCATACGCGTGCATAACACTAACTATAACTAAAGTTTACTGATTTAACCGCTTCATAATCTTACTCAAACAGAATATTCATCAAACATTAAGTTTCCTTCGTTGAAATCAATAGTTTGTTCATTTTGTATAAAATCTAACAGTTTCCCACTGTTTTTCCATTGCTTTCGTTTAAATTTGCACACCTATTAATTCAAACCAAATTATGTTATCAATTGGAAAAATAACAGAAGAAATCATTGGAAGAAGTCCATTCTTGCGTGAGGCCATGACAGACGACCTAATCAATATCTCTTCGTTAGCAAGAAAAATCAAACCTGAGATTGAAGAAGCGTTAGGAAAGGAAGTAAAAGAAGGAGCGATTGTAATGGCAATCAAACGGATGTCTCCCGGTCTTTACCACCGCTTAAATATTAAAATCACCAACATCATTGGAGAGTTGGGTGACTTTTTGGTCCGATCAAACCTGGAAGACTTTACATTTGAAAATACGGAATCATTGCGTTTAAAGCAATCGGATCTGGTTCAACTGGTAAATTCGGAATCAGATATCTTCTACACCATTTGCCGAGGGGTTACTGAAACAACTGTTATTTGCTCGCAAAGCATTTCCCCAAGAGTTGAGAACTTACTGATCAATGAGCGATTAAAATCACACACAAGAGATTTGGCGTCCATTACAGTGAAGCTTCCTGCAGTGAATTCAGAGGTATATGGTATCTATTACTATATTTTGAAACACCTTGCCTGGGAAGGTCTTAACATCGTAGAAATCGTTTCAACGGCAAATGAATTTACAATTATCGTAAAACAAGATCATGTCGACAAAGCATTCAAAGTGCTTATGCAATTGAAAAGAGGAAAATAAAAAAAGCTCCAACAAATGTTGGAGCTTTTTTATTTTCCTGTAGGGACGCAATGCATTGCGTCCCTACATTTTTCATTTCAATTCGTACACCTTTCCGGTACCATTCAACAATACATCTGTACCAAGTGGGTTTCCCTTGTAAAAAATATTCCCTGATTCGGTGATGTATCCGTGAATAATCAAATTATCGGCATTGATCTTCATATCACCGACTGTTTCCGAAGCAACGTAAATAGAGTCTGTCACCGTCAATCCCGTCACATCGCAATAACTGTTGCTCTTCGCACAAATCCGTGCTTTTTGGGTAATACCTGTCAAGGTAAAATTACACCATCCGTGATTCGCTTCTGCATCAATCTGAATGGCGTTCAGATCCAAATTGACATCTCCTGCCCCATCCCGACTATAAAAGGTGAAATAATCCGTATAGATCGTTCCCTGACTTCTCAATGGTTCTGTTCCTATGAAACGAATGTTGATCAATTTGGTGAAATGAATTTCGGCAACAACCACTTTCTTCGCATTTCTCAAGAAACCGCATCTGTTTTTATTTTCGATTGTCAGTAAACCATCGGCAACATTCACCTCGATCAGATTCAATAGGTTTTTCCCTCCTTTCAAAACCACCTTATCCAATGAATCCTGGATCAGCACATATTCCACATGTTCCTTCAACTCCAAACGGTTAAAAGAAGCAAGTGGAATCTCCTTGGTTGTTTCAGAGCCTAAAAACTTGAAGCAAGTCCTGTTTTCCGGTTTTTTACATGAAAAAACCAGTAACGCGATGAACAAAATAAAAAAACTACTTCGCATGATATCTTCCCTTATAGTTAAAGGTGTATCCAACACCATATTCAATATAATCAGCTTTCGCCCAATGTGATTTCAGAACCAAATTCAACAATAAGCCATTTTGGAACTGGTAGCGCATTCCTACCCGGTGATAGAACATCCCGTCAGGATCATAGCGATCCTTGATATAAGCTCCCATACCGATTACAAACCGAAATTTATCCAAAGGGATATTGTAACCGACAAAAGCCCCCACCTGCAGAATCGTCGCTTGTGTTTTGGGAATATAATCCCTGTAATGTAGAATGGATTGCTTTGAGATCACGTCCAGCGCGATTTCCATTCCAACTTTCGGCTTAAATTGCTTGTGGAGTATTCCACTTAGTGCAAAAACAGGATAGCGCTTTCCTCCTGTCGGGAAAATCTGTTTATCTGAAAGAATTCCGACCACCGAAGCATTCCAACTTTTAAAAAAGGGAACGCGTTCGAATTTTGCCAGTTTAAAGTCAGGAGGAGTTTCTTTCTTCTTGAACGTATATTCATAACCCAAACCAACAAAAGGCATATTGACTCCTAAATTAGGCACCTTACTTGATCCATTCGAAAAGTGAGTCATATCCAAACTGTAAATCAAGGCGTGTTCAGGCTTCATGTACCAACGTCCTTGAATACCCAGACAAATAATTGTATTGAGATAGGTACTCATTGGAACATTTTTCGGATTCTTAGTTTGATCAAATACTTTTGTAACTCCACCCAAACCAGCACCAACCTTACACGTAAAAACATGTTTTTCACCTCTTGTCCATGGAAATTCTATGAATCCATAAGCTCCAAAACCATATCCTAAAATCTTCTTGTTTCCTAAATTGGAACCATAAAGCGTTACTCCCATATACGGATTTCGATATTCATCACTCCAATCCTTCGATCGCATGCGCTTGGAAAAAGAAAGCTCCCCGGCAAACAGCCGGTCTTTGGCAAGATGTCCCATCGTACCACGGTGTGCAGCTAAAAACCCCGACTTTCCTTTCAAAGACAAGGCCCAATCATCTATTCTACTTTCCTGAGAATAACAAAATATCGGTAATAAAAAAAACAGCAAGGCAATTTTCATAATCCAAAATTACAAATTTTGTTCTATGTACATTTGCAGTATGGAATTAGCTAATAATAATTTAAACTCCGATCCAAGATTGGAAGCTTTTGCGCGTTTGTTAACTATCATGGATGAATTGCGTGAAAAATGTCCCTGGGACAAGAAACAAACGATTCAATCATTGAGACATTTGACCATTGAAGAAACGTATGAATTGGCCGACGCCATCCAGGAAAATGACTTAACAGGTATTCAAGGTGAATTGGGCGATTTGTTCTTACACTTGGTATTCTATTCCAAAATAGGCTCTGAATTAGGAGCTTTTGATGTAACAAGTGTTCTAAACGGGATTTGTGACAAATTAATTCACCGCCACCCGCATATTTATGGAGATGTGACTGCTGATTCGGAAGAAGAAGTGAAAGCGAATTGGGAGAAAATCAAACTGCAAGAAGGCAAGAAATCGGTTCTGGAAGGCGTTCCGAATACACTTCCTGCTCTCATCAAAGCTATGCGAATTCAAGAAAAAGTAAAAGGGATCGGCTTTGAATGGTCGGACATAGAAGATGTAAAAAACAAAGTGATCGAAGAGTTTTCCGAACTTCACGATGCACAGCAAACCAGAGATCCGGAACAAATTCAGGATGAATTCGGAGATGTGTTGTTCTCTTTGGTGAACTACGCTCGTTTCATCGATATCAATCCGGAAGATGCATTGGAATCTACCAACAGGAAGTTCAAGGCTCGCTTTCAAAAAATGGAGGAGCTGATAGCTGGTGATGCACAGAACATGACCGAAATGTCCTTGGAGGAGATGGATGTTTATTGGGAGAAGGCTAAGAAGATTCTTCGAGACTCAAGACTATAGACGTAAGACTCAAGACTGGAAATTAGTCTTAAGTCTATTGTCTTTGATCTTCAGTCTTTTTCCCCATTTCAATTTTACATTTTCAATTCTCAATTGGCTTTAAAGCCCGTTTAATCAATAATCTGCACGTTTAATCATTTTTCGAAATTTTCACTCGTTAATTAGTGTTAATTATGTAACTTCGGAACTTCTTTAAACGCATGGTAAAACTTATGAAACAATTTCTCTCCTTAGTTGCATTTTTAACCATTTCAATTGTATCTTTTTCTCAAGATCACACTATACGAGGGTTCGTATTCAATTTTGATAACAGTGAGGTTATTCCGTTTGAAAAAGTCGTATTGATCCCAACTGAAAAAACACAAGCTATCTTAGGAGCAACGACGGATGTCAATGGATTCTTCTCCATTCCGAAAGTTTCCATGGGAACATACCTATTGAAAATACAATCAGTCGAATTCAAAGAATACAACAAAGAAATTAAAGTCAACGAAAAAGGTGGAATCACCGAAGTTCGAATCGAAATCATTCCAATTGATGCAACTGAAGTAGGAGAAGTTGTCATTTCAGCAGAAACAAAAGCAAAAACAACAGAGGTTTTGATGTCTGTTACCAAATTGGATAAAAAAGGATTGGAACGCATCCCGTCAGTAGGTGCTGAAAATGATATTACGGCAGCCTTTTCGGTTACTCCCGGAGTTGTAACAACAGGTGACCAGGGAGGTCAGTTATATGTTCGTGGTGGAACACCGATTCAAAATAAGGTATTGTTGGATGGAATGACGATTTACAATCCATTTCACTCAATCGGATTCTTTTCCATTTTCGAAACCGAATTAGTTAAAAACGTAGATATCTATACAGGAGGTTTTGATTCCAAATACGGAGGAAGAATCTCTTCTGTGATGGACATTACTTACCGCGACGGAAATAAGAAAAACTTCGGAGGAAAGGTATCCGTTTCCCCGTTCCTTGCAAAACTGGTTGTAGAAGGTCCGATGTATCGCGCCAAAGAAGGTCGTGCCGGAGCTGGATCATTCATTTTCTCAGCGAAACATTCCTTATTGGATTATACTTCCAAAGATCTATACCGCGGAGTAAACAACGGGAATGGACTTCCATACAAATTCACAGACTTATACGGGAAACTAACATTCGCTACGGGTCAAGGTTCCAAAATTTCCGTATTCGGATTCAGTAATACGGATAAAGTAAATTACAACGAATCCGCTTCGTTAGACTTCCAGCAAGCCGGCGGTGGATTGTCTTGGATCCTTCTTCCGGGTGGTGGTAAAACATTTATCAAGGGACATTTGACTGCATCCAGTTACAAAACACATTTTGAAGAAATTGGCTCACAACCACGTACAAGTTCGATTTTCGGTACAGACCTTGGATTTGACTTCTCCTACTTCCTGAAAAAGGAAAGTCAGATCGATTACGGGATCGGGATCAATATTTTCAAAACAGATTATTTGACATACAATGAAGTCGCTTCCAAAATCCAGGATCAAAACAATACGGTTGAGATCGGTGGATATGTGAATTACAAGTTTGTTTCAAATCGTTTTGTTATTCAACCGGGACTTCGGGTACAAGCCTATGCGAGTTTGAGTACGATTTCACTTGAACCGAGATTGGGAGTCAAATACAATGCAACAGATTACTTCCGCTTAAAATTATCAGGAGGACGTTATTCCCAAAACTTTACCACAGCTTCTTCGGATCGGGATATTGTGAACTTGTTCAATGGGCTTTTGAGCGCTCCTTCAAATGTTCAGGCGAACTTCGTTACAGAAAGCGGTAAAGAGAAAAATCCTAAAAACGGAATCCAATACTCTTGGCATGCAATTGTAGGTGCTGAATTTGACCTGACAAAAAACCTATCCCTGAATATCGAGGGATATTTCAAATATTTCCCGCAATTAAGTAATATCAACGTAAATAAATTATATGATGATGTTTCCGAATTCTCCAAGGAAGATGATGTCTACAAGAAAGACTTCCTAATTGAAAGTGGAAAATCTTATGGGGTGGATGTATTATTGAAATACACCCTGAACCGCTTGTTCTTATGGGGAGTTTACTCATACGGTAAATCAACCAGATGGGATGGATTCACGACTTATGCTCCTGTATTTGACAGAAGACACAATATTAACATCGTTGCCTCTTATGCTTTCGGAAAGAAAAAGGATTTGGAAGTGAACATGCGTTGGAACTTTGGTTCAGGTCTTCCATTCACTCCGACATCCGGTTATTATCAAACGGAATCATTCGGTCAGGGAGTTACGACAGATTATACAACAAGCAATTCCTCATCTGTAGGAGTCCTTTTAGGTGAGTTCAACTCGAAAAGACTTCCAACTTACCACCGATTGGACATTACTGTGAAAAAACAGTTTAAATTCAAAAACAAAACAGAACTTGAAATCATTGCTGCTGTTACGAATGCTTACAACAGAAAGAATATTTTCTATGTGAATCGTGTTACCAACGAAAAGATTTATCAATTCCCATTCTTACCGAGTTTAGGGGTCAGTTATAAATTCTAACTATCTCATTGAAAAGCGTGTTATTGATAACACGCTTTTTTTATTAACATTAAAAGCAACCACTATTCAATAGTTTCGTTTTATATTCGAACACGAAACTAAATACTATGTACTACTACTATAGAGCAAAGCTAATGCATTGTCTAATAACCGCTTCGCTTGCACTTTTTTCAACTACAAGCTTCGGTCAAACACAGGCAACTGTAGATTCATTAAGATCGGTTCGTTCTCAATTGATTTCAAGCAACCAATCCACCACTGACGTGGACTTGCTATTGCATCAATCGGGAAATAATCCTACTTGTATCATTCATCAATCCGATGATTACACCTTCACTTTTGTCCCTTACCAGCCACTAGGAAACGAGCAACGGGAGCAAAAAATGAATCTTCGGTTAAAAGCACATTACACCTACTTAAACGTGATTGACTTCAGTGATGATTTCACTTCTGTGCGAATTACCTGTAATGAACAACTCACACCTGCAATTATCAATGAATTAATTATACATTTCGGATACAACGGCTATGAAACACATTAAATCACTATTCGTTACTCTCCTCCTCTCATTTTCCTTTTATATTGTTATTCCGACAGCGATCGGGACGAACTCTGCAAACGCTCAATGTACAACAAATACCTCCATTTGTACACCGGGAACTGCAGGACCATTTACCTTCGTAACCCCAGGACCTTATGTGAGTTCATGCCTGGATTTTTTCGGACCAAATATGGGATACATTATCTTGCATATTACTACTTCTGGTCCTCTAAACATGTTGATTGATGGAAATTCAAGTACAGGATTCCTGGATGTATCCGTATTCAATATCCCGAATGGACAGGCTCCATGCACAGCAATTCAGAATCTAAGTAATGAGATCGGATGTAATTATGCCAGTGCATCAAGTGGATGCAATCAATTTGGAACATCGTTTCCATGTTCTTCTTCCGTACCTGCTCCCATGGTGACTGCAGGACAGGAAATCATGATTGTCGTTGAAAACTGGAGTGGATCTTCCAGTAGTTTCACCATGCAACTGGGACCAACAGGAGCTCAAACAGGACCTCCAAATCCGGCTATCACTCCTGCCGGACCGTTTTGTATTTCTTCAGGATCAACTCAATTGATTGCAGCTGACATGGGTGGGACTTGGTCCGGACCAGGAGTTTCAGCTACAGGAATGTTTAATCCTGCTGCTGCCGGACTTGGAACTCATACTATCAACTATTCAGTTGGGGTTGCACCTTGCAATTCTGCTTCATCCACTACCATTACTGTAAACAGTGCAACTGTCACTCCACCTGCAGCTCAAACGATCTGCTCAGGAGGAAGCGCAACACTCACAGCAAGTGGCGCAGGAACTTATACCTGGTCACCTTCTACCGGTTTATCGGCAACAACAGGCGCCACCGTAACTGCAAGTCCGGCTTCAACAACAACTTATACCGTAACCGGAAATACAGCCGGTTGTACCAGCAGTGGAACTGTCACTGTTACCGTTGCTCCTCTCACGGTCGGTGTTTCTCCGAATGCAAGTATCTGTTCCGGAGGTTCAACCACTTTAACGGCAACCGGAGCAACCAATTATACTTGGTCGCCAGCGACAGGATTATCCTCCACTACCGGTGCTTCTGTTACAGCAAATCCAACGACAACGACAACTTATACGGTTACCGGAACTACCGGTTCGTGTTCATCCACTGCAACTGTAACGGTCACAGTTACTCCATTAAACCTAACGGTTTCTCCCAATGCAAGTATTTGCACTGGTGCTTCAACAACACTGACAGCGAGTGGCGCTACCAGCTATGCGTGGTCTCCACCAACCGGTTTATCTGCATCAACAGGAGCTAGTGTCAGCGCAAGTCCAACCACCACCACAACGTACACGGTTACCGGAACGACCGGAACATGCTCAGCCACGGGAACCGTAACTGTAACGGTTACACCCCTCGCTCTTACATTATCTCCAAATACAAGTATCTGTAATGGTGGATCAGCCACATTGACTGCAGGAGGTGCGACCAATTATACATGGACACCATCAACAGGTTTATCTTCCACTACTGGAGCTACTGTTACAGCAAGTCCAACTACAACGACAACCTACACCGTTTCAGGAACAAGCGGAAGCTGCTCCTCTTCCCTGTCAGTAACTGTAACTGTGAGCCCGATTGTAGTTACCGTTACACCAAGTACCAGTATTTGTAATGGATCTTCAACGACATTAACTGCCGGTGGGGGAACAAATTACACCTGGTCACCGGCAACGGGTTTATCTTCCGCTTCAGGAACAAGCGTGATAGCAAATCCTGCAACAACGACAACTTACACGGTTACCGGAACGACTGGAACCTGTTCGAATACTGCAACAATGACCCTTACTGTAAATCCGATTCCGACCGTAACTGCGACCAACAACGGACCTTTATGTGAAGGAAGTACAATACAACTTCAGGCTAACAGTTTACCGGGAACAAATTATAACTGGTCCGGACCAAACGGATTTACTGCTTCGACACAAAATAGTTCTGCACCAGCTACAATGACTGCAGCCGGAACGTATACTGTCACGACCTCTTTAAATGGTTGCACCTCTTCCACCACAACAAATGTTGTTATCAATTCGACTCAGATACCTGTGGTCAATCCTGCCGGACCTTTCTGTGAAGCAACTTCAAACGTATTTCTTTCTGCCAATGTCTCTGGCGGAACGTGGTCCGGAACAGGAATAGTTGATGTTACAACCGGTGAGTTTTCACCTTTGCAAGCAGGAGTAGGATCACATGTGATAACTTATACAGTTACCGGTGGTTGTTCCACCCCGGGAACAACATCCATTCAGGTAAATGCGATGCCGGTCATTCAAATATCCAATCCGGTTGCTGCAGGTTGCGCGCCATTCACGGCAACTTTGGTCGATGCAAGTTCTCCAACCAGCGGTTCTATAACTTGGGACTTTGGTGATGGGACGGCAAACTCCAATCAGCTAAACAATACGAACCATACTTTCAATAGTCCGGGTTGTTACGATGTGACTGTCACTTCCGTCAGTACTGCCGGATGTTCAACTACAACTGCTTTCCCCGGATTTATTTGTGTATTACCGAATGCTATTGCTGCGTTCTCTGTAAATGATCCGATACACGGTTTGATGAATCCTGAATTCCATACATTCAATACTTCGTCCAATGCTTCTATCTATTCCTGGGATTTTGGTGATGGGGATTTCAGTAATCTATTCAATCCAAGTCATACCTATTCGGAAGATGCCGGGAGCTATGTGATCACATTGATTGCAAATAATGCGGGAAATTGTCCGGATACAGCAAAAGTGACGGTGACCATTCAAGAGGAATTGGTTTACTATGTTCCAAACACATTCACTCCTGACGGCGATGAATTCAACAATGTATTCTTTCCGGTATTCACTTCCGGATTTGACCCTTACAATTATACCTTAACGATCTATAATCGTTGGGGAGAGACCTTGTTTGAATCAAATGACACCAAATTCGGTTGGGACGGAACGTATAATGGAGAATTGTGTAAAACGGGAATCTATACCTGGACCATTCGTTTCAAATCTTCGCAATCGGATAAAAAGATTACAAAGACCGGACATGTCCAGTTATTAAAATAAAAAAAGAGGCTTGGGCCTCTTTTTTTATTTTGTTCAAAAGGTTGAAGCTTTGAACGCTTTTAATTACTTGTTTGCTTGAATGTAATCCCACTTTTCCTGGGTTGTTTTCTTTGTTTTAATTTCTTTGTTCATCGTCTTCAACAAATTTTTGTCTTTTGTAGCGATGGTATACATTAGTTCCAAATCTTTTGACAATTCCGCAACAGATGCAATAAATTTTTCTGCATTCTCAGGAGATTTTTGAGCTTGAACCTCCTTCACTTTCGAATTCCAAACCTCTGTTAAACCGTCGGATAATGCCCCATAAATGGGAGTTGCTACTACCGGAGCAACATACTGATTCACATTCTGCAATACATTTCTTTCGAACGAGGACTGCATACGATCCATATCTCTTTCAGCCTGATAGTAGTTGTTCAGTTTCTGTTTTGCATTGTAGTCTTCTAATTGTTTCTTATTGTAAACGGTATTCAACTCAATAAAACCAAGAAGTTCTCCTTCGGAATACTTGTTTCTAAACTGATAAGTTTCATTCGCATCAAAGTATCCCTCTTCACCAGTGATAAAACTACCGTATACAGCAATTTTACGTGAAACAGGTGTTGGACCTTCGTATTCGATCAAATCCTTTCCCAGTGTTCTGTAATCCGTTTCTTTGAATTTTTTATTGTCATACGCATAAACAGGAACAATTCCCTTTCCGGCATATTTTTTTGTATTCAGTACTGACTCCAGTTCATGAATGTATGAAAAGTTAACCCTGTCATTACGCAAATACGAGACGATGATCACATCATACTTATATGCTTTTTTAAATGCTGCAAGATCCAAATCAACTACAAAGTTCTGCTCAACACTACCTGTTGGACTTAGACGCAAATCAACTTTTTCACCTGATTTCACTCCTGTTTTGATTCCATCAGCTACATTTACTTTTGAAAATTTGAATTGTGCATTTACCGAATTCGAGAAAATAAAAACAGCGCTTACCAGTACTATTTTAAACCATTTTTGATTGATCATTTTGTAAATTTTTCCACAAAACTAATCAATCTCCATCCCCCATATCTGCGAAATTTATATTCGCCAGCATCTAATTGATAAGCGTTTTAAAGTTCCTTAAACTCATTGAGAGAATCCGTTCATTAACTCTTCAAACTCAACTTTTCCGGTATTCGGCTTACCATTCTAATTTCTAGACTCTTATCCTTTACGCTTTCCAATATTCAAATGCTTTTTTCTGAGCGGAATTCGGATTTTCGATGATTTGAACTCCATACTCCAAATAGAAACTGCGTTGAACTTCCGGTAAAGGCAATTCGACTAGTTTCCCTTGACGAAGAACTGTTAATCGTTTGTTCTGATCATCCAGGTAATTCAACCATTGATCAATATCCCCATTCAACTTAAACTCATTGACTGCGATGATTTCGTCGTTGATCATCAGACCAGCCAGATCTGCCGGCGAACCCGGATAGATTGCTGCAACCTGAAAATGATTTCCAATCTGCAATGCCTTAAATCCAATTCTACCTGCCGAATATTTGTAATTCGGTTTATGAGTCAGTTCCAAACCGATTGATTCCAATGCTTCCGTCAAGATCGCTTCAAAAGGTCGTGTCCCGTAGAAATAATCCTTCACCAACTCTTCGATGCTTTCACCTCCCAATTCTTTCAATAATCCAATGTAATCTTCTTCACTTACTCCTTTGTTATTGAGTGCAAAGTTGAAATACAGGCGTTTCATCAATTCATCCAGTCCATGCTTATTCCCGGAATGTTCCCGGATCTTGACATCACATACAAAGGCCAACAAACAACCTTCCGTATAGATAGAAACTTTCCGACCCGGAGTTCCTGCCGAATAACCATCCAACCAGGTATCATAGGACGAATCCGCAACCGAGTAATGGAACCGCCCGAAATTATCGAAGTGTTTTTGCAACTGTCCCGTAAATTCATGCAGGTATTGCTCCAAATCAAAAACTCCTGATTTATACAACATCAAATCGCCCATGTAGGTAGTCACACCTTCACACAGATATCCCAATCTGGATAGATTCTCACGTTGGTAATCATACGGATACATCTCAATTGGGCGAATGGCTTTCACATTCCAGGTATGATATAGTTCATGAGAAGAAACTCCCAATAATTCGGTGTAAAGCGCTCCGAAAACATCATAAGTCGGTCCAAGCGCGATCACTGTGGATTTCTGGTGTTCCACTCCATGATATGCTTTATAAGGTAGAATATGAAACAGGAAGTGGTAGTGAGGAACCGGAAATTCCATGAACTTCTCTATCTGTTTATCCGTAAAGGCTTTAAAATCTTTGATTATACGTGACCAATCGACAATGCAATCTCCCTGGAACCACAAATGAAAGATCGTCCCATTCGATTCGTACTGGTTGTATTGCAAAGTAGCTGAGCAAATGAAAGGTGAATCTGCCAACTCGTCAAAATTGGCTGCACGCAGCACATTCCCTTCGCGCTCCATCGAACCTGCGATATTCCAATCTGCAGGAATGTTCAAAATCACTTCGCAAGCCTCCTCCTTCTTTCCATCCTGATAGATAAAACAGTTTACCGGATTGGCATACAATAGTTCTTTCGTCAAATAGGTTGATCCGGCGTTTAATTCAGAAGCATAATAGCTGTATTCCACCCGAATGGTTGTGGGTTCCTTTACACGGATTTCCCAGGAAGAAAGATCCACCTTCTGAAAATCAACTGCTTTTCCATCCTGGCTAAATACCTTGAATCCTCTTACATTTTTAGCAAAATTGCCCAACTCATACCTTCCGGGTCTCCATTTCGGTAAATGAATAATGGTATTTGGCGCAACGTTCTCAAAAATTACCTTGAATTGAATGTATTGCTGATTTGCTTGTTCGATTGCTAAATGATACTGAGCCATTTGATGAGTTTTTGCCAAAATTAGAAATTCCACCTAGATTAAGTGGTATTATTCTCAAACCATTTACGGCAAAGGGCACTTTCTATTTTGCTACAAATGCACAAATAAATGGCTCGGCTAATGCACTCGCTTTTTACAAAATCAATAGTTTTGATAGCTTAAAAGAAAAGAGGCGACTGGTAAGCGCCTCCAAAAATTTGTGCATTTGCGGTAAAAATATGATCAAGCATCAATCATGATTATAATCTCTTTTGAATTCAGCTACATATTCGTTCACAATTCCTGAGAATTGATTAATTTCGTGCCATTACCATTTTATTGAAAGAGAAATGAATTACGATATCATAGTTATTGGAAGTGGTCCTGGAGGATACGTTGCAGCTATTCGCGCATCACAATTGGGTTTAAAAACGGCAATTGTAGAACGTGAATCATTGGGTGGAATTTGTTTAAACTGGGGATGTATTCCAACAAAAGCATTATTGAAAAGTGCAAATGTGTTTGAATACATTCAACATGCATCTGATTACGGAATTACTGTAAAGGATTCAAAAGCAGATTTCGGCGGAATGGTTGAACGCTCCAGAGGAGTTGCAAACGGAATGAGTCAGGGGATTCAGTTCTTGATGAAGAAAAACAAGATCGATGTGATCAAAGGTACCGGAGTTGTGAAAGCTGGAAAAAAGGTTGCTGTTACCGGTGAAGATGGTAAAGTGACTGAATATGCTGCTGACAAAGGAATCATCATTGCAACCGGTGCACGTTCCCGTCAATTGCCGAATTTGCCACAAGATGGAACTAAAATCATTGGTTACCGTGAGGCAATGACCTTGAAAACACAGCCTAAAAAATTGGTTGTAGTTGGTTCAGGTGCTATTGGAGTCGAGTTTGCGTATTTCTACAACGCTATCGGAACAGAAGTGACGATTGTCGAATACTTACCGAACGTGGTTCCGATTGAGGACGAAGAAGTATCCAAACAATTAGAGAAATCATTCAAAAAAGCCGGAATTAATATCATGACCAATGCATCTGTTGAAGCAGTTGATACTTCAGGAAAAGGATGTGTTGTAACAGTGAAAACAGCAAAAGGAGAAGAAAAAATCGAATGTGATGTGGTTCTTTCTGCGGTTGGGATTCAGGCAAACATTGAACATATCGGATTGGAAGAATTGGGAATCGTTGTTGACAAAGGACGAATCCTGGTAAATGACTTCTACCAAACAAATATCCCTGGTTACTTTGCAATCGGAGACGTGATTCCTACTGCTGCATTGGCTCACGTAGCTTCTGCAGAAGGAATTATCTGTGTAGAGAAAATTGCAGGTCACCACCCGGAACCATTGGATTATGGAAATATCCCGGGATGTACATACTGTTCTCCGGAAGTTGCTTCAGTTGGAATGACTGAGAAAGCAGCTAAGGAAGCTGGTATGGAGATCAAAATCGGTAAATTCCCATTCTCTGCTTCAGGTAAGGCATCTGCCGCCGGAGCGAAAGATGGTTTCGTGAAATTGATCTTTGATGCGAAATACGGCGAATTATTGGGAGCTCACATGATTGGTGCAAACGTAACTGAAATGATCGCTGAAATCGTTGCTATCCGCAAATTGGAAGTGACCGGAGAAGAGTTGATCAAAACGGTTCACCCTCACCCAACAATGTCTGAGGCAGTAATGGAAGCTGCTGCTGCTGCATATGGAGAAGTGATCCACTTGTAAGAAGTATTTTATCCTATCATAAGGGAGACTCTAACTATAGTGTCTCCCTTTTTTTGTTGGAAAACCTGCAGGAAACCATTCGTTTTATCCAAAAAAATATAATTTTGACCTAAATAACATCAAAACAAATACTTATGAAACATCTTTTACTTTTTATTTTTGGTACCATTCTTAGTTCTGGTATTTATGCTCAAACACAATTATTGGCAGACACTTCTTTAGAAGCAAGTGGCCCTAACAATTCACCTTGGTCTTCTACTTCCACAAACTTTGGAACATCTTTCTGTGATGCTGCAGGATGTGGAACCTGTGGTGGACCTTGTGTTCCAAACAGCGGAAGTTGGTATGCTTGGTTCGGAGGTACCACAAGTGCAGAAACCGGAACAATTGCTCAAGGATTTAATGCAACAACGGCAGGAAGTGGTACTCTAACTTATTTTATGAAAGTTCCATTGAAAGGGGCAATCGGTGATACGCTCTCCATTATTATGGATGGTACTGCTATCGACAAAATAAATACCGTTGATTCCATTGGCGATTATCAGCAAATGACGTTGAATATTGGTGCAGTAACTGTGGGATCTCACAACCTGACAATCCAATTTCAAAAACAAGCCAGTGCAGCAGTTGTAAACGTATTGGTTGATGACGTTAAGTTAACAATCGGCGGTACGGTTGGTGTCGAAGAAATTGACTTCAGCAACGGTATCCAAATTTCCAATAACATCGAAACAGGAAATATTTCTGTCGCATATAACTTTGACGAAATCCAACACATTCGCTTAACGGCAACAGATTTAAGCGGAAAAGTTCTTTACAGTGATTTCCTTGAAAATCAAACAGCAAACATGCAAACAATCAATTCTACAGGTTGGTCTGCCGGAATTTACACGATTTCAATTGTTTCTGACAAAGGACTGGTAAAAAACCACAAAGTGGTTGTAAACTAATCCAAAACAAGAAATATATAAGTCAAAATAAAAAGCCTTCGGAAGAAATTCCGGAGGCTTTTTTGTTAATCTTGCAGGCACGCGATTAATCGTGTGCCTGCAAGATTTATGTTGAAAAATATTCAACCAAACTCCCTATTTGTTCATTTGACAAATTATTTTTCCAACTATCAAATTCGTTGATAGGTTTTCATTTGCTTGAACAACCGACAAATACCTTCCGAGTCACTTAATCTTTAGTTTTCAAAATTTCATTTGACACATCAATTTTTATTGAATTTGTAAAACAAAAATTCTAACTTGGGTCACTGTTAATTCCAAAAACAGAACTGATTCTCTCTTCTTCCCTAGTTAAGTCTAACGAGTTATGACTTTAATATTTTATTGGTAAATAAAACGAATACAACTAGTTACTTATGGCATCACTCAATCCGATTTCAGGTGCTTTGGGTTCCCAAAAAGCTGCGCACTTGTTGCGTCGTGCAACTTTAGGTCCCAAGCTACAAGATATTTCCACTTTCTCCGGAATGACAGCACAGGCGGCGATTACCGCTCTGACTCAGACACAGGCAATTCCAGCCCTTCCCATTGATCCCATGAGCGGTTCAGATTGGGTTTATCCCAATACTGTTAACACGAACCAAAATGCAGAGACATTATCCAACTACACACGTAGCTGGTGGATGGAGAACATGCGTTCTGCCGGTCCGAACCTTACCGAACGGATGATCTGGTTCTACCATACGCACTTTCCAATGATCATGAGTCGAATTGAAGGGAATCCGCAATTTGCAATCGATTACTCACGCTTGCTTCGATTCTACGCTTTGGGAAACTACAAGGACTTGGTAAAGGCCATTTGTATTGATAACGCTATGCTGGTTCATTTGGATGGAAACCTGAATATCAAAGGTGTTCCTCAGGAAAATTTTGCACGTGAGTTTCTGGAATTGTATACCGTAGGAAAAGGAGATGAAGTGAGTTTGGGTAACTACACCAATTTCACGGAACAAGATGTACAGGCGCTCACCAAAGCCTTAACGGGTTGGGGAATTGACACTTCCTACCAGACAATGGATGCGGTAACCAATCTTCCAACAGGAAAAGTAAAAGGAAGTGCAACCACTTCTTCCCAACACGATGTGAGCTCCAAGCAATTCTCCGGTGCATTCAGTAATACCCTGATTCAAACAGGAAGTATTACAGGAACAAATGCTGCCGTGACAGCAGTTTACACGGAATTGAACGATGTAATCGATATGGTATTTGCTTCACCTCATACCGCAAAACACATTTGCAGACGTCTTTACAGGGAATTCGTTTATTACAATATCACTCCCGAGGTGGAGACCGATATCATCGAGCCATTGGCAAATACATTAGTCAGTAACAATTACGACATCACTTCGGTACTGGAAGTTCTATTCCAAAGTGAACACTTTTACGATCTGGATACTCCCATTACGGAAGACAACAACATTGGTGCAATCATTAAATCACCGATGGATCTGGTTATCGGAACCATGCGCTTATTCAATTTGACGGTGCCTGATAAGACAACTCAATTGGCGGCACATTACGAACTCTACGACCAACTCATCGGGCAATTGGACCTGCAAGGGCTACAATTTTTTGAACCATACGATGTAGCCGGATATGAGCCTTATTACCAATTCCCGGATTATCACCGGTATTGGATCTCGTCCAATTACCTGGCTAACCGCTATAAATTTTCAGAACTTCTGATCAGCGGATTTACCGGAATGAGTGGAGTTTTACTGAAATTGGATGTGGTGGAATTCGTAGACACCAATTGTTCTAATCCGGGCGATGCAACGATCCTTGTACAGGAATTAGTGAGTTGGCTCTTCCCAATGACTATCGATTCGACGCGTTTCAATTATTTCAGGGATACGGTTTTGCTGGATCAACTTCCGGCTTCAAACTGGACGACAGAGTGGAATAATTATGTCAATACCAGCAGTGATGTGAATGTAAGGCTCCAATTGGAAGCACTGATCACTGCGATGATGCAAACACCGGAATACCAACTATTTTAATAACCAGGCTTTATGGATAGAAGAGACTTTGTACGCATTTCATCTTTAGTAGGAACTGGAGTGCTTTTAAAACTAAATGGTATTTCATTACACGCGGCTCAACCCGATGGAATTTTGGAGTCCATGGCAAAATCAAGCCTGAATGATAAAATACTGGTGCTAATTCAGTTGCATGGAGGAAACGATGGCTTAAACATGGTTATTCCGATCAATCAATATGGAAATTATTACAACTTGCGTCCGAATATTGCAATTCCGCAAAGTGGAACGCGCCATTACATCACCTTGGATCCGAATTTACCGACCAACAAGCAGGTAGGACTTCATCCGGACATGGTCGGTTCAAAAGCCATGTATGATGCCGGAAATATGGCAATCATCCAAAATGTTTCGTATGAAAACATGAACGGTTCACATTTCCGTAGTCGGGATGTCTGGTACATGGGTGGAAATTACGACGACTACTTCAATTCGGGTTGGATGGGTCGTTATTTCGAATACTATCATCCAAACTACCCAACCGGTTATCCGAGTGCCACTATTCCCGACCCATTAGCACTTGAAATAGGAACAGGAGTATCACTTGCATTTCATAGAGAACAAGGAATACCTGCGGGACTTTCAATCCAAAACCCCGATGCATTCTATAACCTGATCAACAGTGTTGGGACTGAAGAACCTACCAATTTCCCTCCTACACATGCGGGTGATGAAATCGAATACATCATGCAGATCGAAAGACAATCGAACAATTACGCTGAGCGATTAAGAGACGTCTACGATGCCGGCTCGAATTCCGGGACAGTTTATCCGGATTTATATCCATACATTGCTCCTAGCGGCTCTTTGAACAATCCTTTGGCACCTCAGTTGAAAATTGTTTCGCGTTTGATCAGTGGAGGAATTGGAACAAAGATTTTCTTGTGCCGAATCGGTGGATTTGATACACATGCCAATCAGGTGATCAATAACAATACAACCATGGGCTCACATGCCGCATTGTTATACCATATTTCTTCAGCAGTAAAAGCATTTTACGATGATTTGGGAAATTTAGGATTGGCTGATCGCGTTCTGACGATGACCTTCTCCGAATTCGGACGTCGGGTTGCATCCAATGCAAGTTACGGAACAGATCACGGGAATGCAGCTCCGATGCTGGTTTATGGAACCTGCTTAAATCCGGGAGTTTATGGAGACAATCCCGATCTGCAAAACCTGCAAAACGGAAACATTCCACTACAACACGATTACCGCCAGGTATTCACTTCGGTAGTGAAAGACTGGTTTGGTGCACCTGATGCGGCAATTCAACATGTCAAGTTTGAGAATTTTGTTGCCAATCGGGTGGATTATATTGCATGCAAGGAGTTGAGTGTATCCGAGATGTTCAAGGAGAATTTGTGGCTGAAATGCTATCCGAATCCGACCAACTCCAGTATCAGCATATCCTATCTGTTGCAGAAGGAAACCAAAGTACACATTGAGGTGAAAGATATTTCCGGACGAATCGTAGGAAATATTGCAGATGCCCCAAGTGTTCCCGGTGAACATGTACTTGATTTCAATTTATCCGGTTATGCCAATGGAACGTATTTCGTTACGCTTATTGCAAATGACAGTGTAGTACTTACTGAAAAAGTAATCCTTTCAAAATAATGATATTCAAACGCTTTTCACTTCTTCTATCAGTCCTTCTATTCAGCTTGAATGGATGGTCTCAAAAAAAATACACTGTGCATCGGCAAAACAAAATCTACATCGGATTATTGGGTGGTATGAATTTCAGCAACGCGCATGTGGTTAAGGATTACAGTCTGTTAGTGACAACTCCTCAATCTGCCATCAATAATGAGGATACGGAAAAGGATTATCAAAAATTATTCAAAAACAAAGGTTCCCAATTCGGATTGTACCTTTCCTACTCTTTTTCCAAGAATCTTTCGGTTGTTTTTGAACCATCCTATCAAACCAATAGCTTCAATTACCGTACAGCTTATTCCTGGTCGGATACGGTGAATGGTTCAGACTTTTCCATGGAAATGATGCACCAACAAAAATTGTCTGGTGTGAACCTTCCCTTGTTGGTTCGTTGGGACTTTACGGTTTCCCAATTCTCACCGTATGTACAAGCCGGGATTTTTACCAATTTCAAGAATCAGGCTAAAAAAACCATCTTCTATGATTATGCGATTGATAGCGAAGTAGACAAAAAAACGGCAGATAAGACCGGCGAAGCGGACATGACAGAACACATCAACAAAGCCAATTTCGGGCTTTCTGCGGGTGTTGGATTCACCTATTTCGCCAATTATTTTGCTGTCAGTTTGGAAAGCAATTTCCAATACGGATTCCGCTCCATAGTGAATGATCAAAATCGCTATGCAGATTACACGGGCTTCAGTGTTCAATATCTGGATGTATTGGATCAGTTAAAACTCATGAATTTGAATTTCCAATTGACAGTCATGTTCCCGATCGACAATTCCATCTCACTCGGAATACTTAGAAAAAGCAGACATTAATTGAAATCAATACCGGTATTATGAAGCTATTTATTTATTGTATGATTTTTTTAGGGCTGGCAATGGGCTTTGCCGGATGTAAGAAGGATTCCAAACCGGAAGATTCTTTCATTAAGATCTATGACGACGAAAACGGGAATAAGCATTTTCATCCCTTGAGTATCACTACTTCAGCCAGCAATGACGGATACCTGATCATGAGTGCATACGATGGTTGGAGAATCCATTTAATGAAGATTGACAATGCCGGGGAATTCGTTTGGAATTATGAACTGCCTGCCAATTATGTCAATGCAGTTCCAAACCTGATCAAGAGCAATGGAGAAAACTACCTGGTCTGCATGGATGCCGTAGGATTGTTTACCTATGTTTTGAAAATCGACGAAGGAAATCATAGCACCACGGAAATTTCCAATTTCCCCAATGTACTTTATCCGACATACGCTTACAACTCCGGTTCAACTATCTACATTCAGAATTACAACCGCTTAAGCATGCAAACGGGCATTCATAAATTGACTTCCGATCTGGGCTCCATTACGCAATCCGCAGACCTGGATATCTTTACGGATGTGGAAGACCGGATTGTAAATCACATAACGTTTAACGGTAAACGCATCCCATTTTTTGTGAGTTCAACCCCTGAACAAAACTACCTGGTCATGAATGGGTTCTACAATTACAGTTTTTCATTGATTTTTCTAGACCAGAACTTGAATTTCGCCGGTGTCTATAATGGAGCAGGATTTAATGGTGGATTAGCTGCAATTTCGCCTTCAGGAGGTTCCCAATTCTCGTTGGCGCGCTTTTCCTACGACAATATCTATTACAATGCCAGTGTACCACTTGTTCCAACCACTATTGACATCGCGGAATCCATTCCAGCACAAGGTCATTCGGAGTTGGATGCAGAAAAACCGGTATTGATCAAGGATATTTCAATCGGGAGTGTCCAATACAAGGCATTTTTATCCTCCACCAGAAGTAATCAGTTGTTATTGAGTATCTATGATCGTGCAAGTGGTGCGTTGATCGGAAAAAAATACTTAGGTAAAAACACTCCATACACAGCTTGCGATTTCATCCAAACTGAAGACAGTGGACTCAATATACTTCTTCAGGCAAAAATCATGGGAAGTTTTGATCGCATTGCAATCATTAAATTGTCCAAGGAGCAAATGGAAGAGATTGTGGAATAATAAAACATGTAGACCACGCGATTAATCGCGTGCCTACATGTTTTATCCAATGTTCTCATCCAATAGTTGATTGATCGAAGCGATTGTAAACTTGCCTGAATCCATACACAATTCGATATCGATTCGACCAAGTTTGAGCCCGCCATAACCTACCTGGTTTACAAATACATTTTTTCCATCCTTGTTCTTGAACTCTTGAAGTTCTTCCAAAAAGGTATGTGTATGTCCACCGATAATGACATCGATTCCTGAAGTTGAAGCCGCCAGGACCTTATCCGAAACCTGGTTTGTTTTATACTCGTATCCCAAATGAGACAGGCAAATCACCACATCACACCCTTCCTTGCGTAAAGAATCTGCCTGTTTTTGCGCTGTCAGGACAGGATCCTGGTATTTTAATCCTTTCCAGTTTTCTACCGGAACCAATCCCTGAAGGTCTACTCCAACACCAAAAACACCGATCTTGAATCCGCCTTTCTTGATGATCGTATATGGTTTCACCACTTCGGAAAGAGGTGTAGAACTCAATTCGTAATTTGCATTCACAACCTGAAACGAAGCATGGGATAAGGCACTTTTATAGGCATCCATCCCGATATCGAAATCATGATTACCCAGCGTTACAATCTCATAATTCATTGCTGCCATGGCTTTCATTTCCAGTACTCCTTTAAACTTATTGAAATAGGGGGTTCCCTGAAAAATATCTCCGGCATCCATTAACAATACATGTTCTTCCTGCTCCCGGATCGATTGAATCAGGGTAGCTCTCCTGGAAACACCACCCAAATTTGGATACTTGGGATGATTCACAGGAAATGGATCAATATTCGAATGCGTATCATTGGTATGTAAGATCACCAATCTCTGCTGCTTTTTCTTCGCACTGATTAATGACGGAGCAACCATAGCGGCTCCTGCAATCACACCGGTCTGCTGTAAAAATAGTCTTCGTTCCATCTTACCAATTTATTCTTTCTTCTGGATAAAAAGCAATTTTTTTCTCTTTTTTAACAGCTTCAATAATGAAGTCCCGAAAGAGGATGTTTGTATCAAATCGTTGCAAGGGATTATTAAAGAAGAACATATTATCTCCTCCGTTGGCCAAAAAGTCGGAAGTGACCACCCAAAAATAGTTTTTGCTTTGAGCCAGGCTATCCGGAAATTCCAACTTTCCTTTTACCAGACGGAATCCACCGATGGGCTCTCCTCCTTTCTCTTTCAAATAAGCTTCCATTTCAGGAATGCGGTCCAATGATAATTTCAAATAGACCATCCGATTGTCAAAAGGCATCACTTTATAGATGTCACCAACGGTAATAGATCCCTTTGGTAAATCCGCTCTCAAACCACCGTTATTGATAAATGCAACCAGGGGCTCGTCTTTGAAGAACGAACTGTCTTTTGACTTCTCAATCAATTTATCACACAACCAAAAACCCAGGGATGAATTTGGTCTTCCAACAACCAGGTCAGTGGTTGTTTCACCAATTACCAAACCGAATTCCTTCAACATCTCCCGTCGATAGGGAGCTACCAATGAGTCCATTGCTACAGATGATTTACTTGAATCGTCCACATTTTGTCTGGATCCCTTTATCTGTAAATGATAAGAGCAGGCCGAAAGACCTGCTCCTATTAGAAAAAAAAGAAAAACTAGTTTCTTCATACTTAATTCTTAACTATCGTTTTTTGTGCTTCTCCGTAGGGCGTTCTTACTTTAACAATATACGAACCTACTTTCAAATCCTGAATATTCAATTCAACCAAAACCTGATTAATTCCATCAGCAGATTTCACGACTTTACCATCCGTTGCTATGATTTGGTAACCTGTAATGGTTGTTGCATCTACATTCATCACCAATACATTGGTTACAGGATTAGGATACAAGATAAATCCGTTCAATAATGCTTCTTCTACATCCGCAGTACATCCTAAAGATTCGTAACTCATATTTGTAAAATTCACAAAACAAGCATAGTTCGGATTATCCACAAATGGGTTTCTGTTGTCTTGCAATGAATCGATATAATCGTTTCTTGAAATTTCCCATGCATCCGGCATATCCTGTAAGTTCCATTGTTTCAAGATTGCCTGATCCTGTCCGTAAGGAATAGAACCGCTGATCGGATTCGGGAATCCCCAGTTATTTCCACTTACTGTTGTATAACAAATCGCTTCATACATCATTGCTCTTGCAGCATCTCCCTTGTGTATATCTCTTGGTTCGAAAACCTGATGACCATTTGCATCCGTTCCGAATTTACACCCAAGGTACGTGCTAGTCTGGTTTACCACTTTCCCTAGAGGGTAATTACTTCTCAATGCATTTGCATTGTTCTGGTTTGTTGGGAACAAATGGTGATAATCATTGTATTCCGGAAGTGCATCTGCAGGGTTTGTCGGCATCCAGCTATGGCAATATGTATGCTCACGGCTATACCCTGTTGCTGTAAAGTCAAATGGCTCCGTATAGATCTTATTTTCACCACTGTAAACACATGTAATCACACGACGATCCAATGTGGTATCACGTGCAGCAAACTTAGCTACCATCAATGCTCCATAGTTGCTATAGAATTGCATTTGGTGTGGATTAACCAAATTATGCAAGTCTGAAACAAATGTAGGGCTGCTTGTAGAGATTGTAGAATAATAACCTACAGGCTGCATCGAACCGGAAGAAGTCACATTTCCCGCCAAAGGAGCAGTTGTCAAATAATTTCTATAAGTTCCTGCACCATTGTAAGCATAAACTACAAAGTAATATCCTGTACTTGCCACGATGTTGTTCGGTAGGAAAGTAGTTCCTGCTCCTGAATAAACAACCTGACCATCTCCAACCATATCTCCACGTTGGTAAACTGCACCATCAACAGGAGTTCCGGTGATAGCAGAACCTTTTTTACGCAATACCAAATAACCATCTGCAGTTGTACTTGTAAAAGATCCTGTAATTCTATATGATTTCACATTCGAGAAAACAAGATTTGTAGGTTGGCTAGCCGGTTCAGTAGCAAAGTTACCACCGATACCGTTCAAATTGATTACGTAAGCTGCTTCATCAGAATCATCACTATTGATTGTCAAGACCGCAGTTCTTGTTCCAGCCATTGCCGGAGTGAAATTCACAGTCAATGATTGGTTTGCAGTTGCTGCAACTGTTGAAGGGAAAGATGCAACTGAAAAGTCAGCAGCATTTGCTCCCGAAATAACAGCACTTGAAATATTCAATGTGTTTGTTGTTCCTAAGTTTTCAACTGTGAATGCGAACGGAGTCATTGTTGCAACCGGAGAGCTCACTGTTTGAGTCCCACCGGAAACGATTGTTGTACCGGCATATTTCACGTTGATCTCTTGAGCCGGTGTTGCTGCACCAACAGCGATATTCACATCATCCAATCCGATATTTCCGCTTACCTTATTCGTGTAAATGAAACGAATGAAACGCGTCAATGAATTCGGTACATCTGTGTACATCTGATATACTCCAGCAGGAGGCGCTGTATGAGCATGCAAAGAAGTATAAGTTGTACCATTTGCAGATTCTTCTACAGTAAATGTTCCTCCTGAAAAAGAGTTTCCTGCCAAATAATAAGTCAATGCTCCCGGAGCACTTGCAAAATTGATGATCATATAGTCACCAGTGTTATCAAATTTCATTGCCGGAGGTGTATTCCCCGAAGCAGTATAAAACGCTGTTCCGGATTCTGTCCAACCTACAGGCAATGTCGTTGTCGTAAAACTCCAAGTTGTTGGTAACACCGCTTGTGCTACCGATACGCTATAAGCAAAAGCTGATAACAGTACTAAAAAAATCGACTTTCTCATTTTTTTCATTTGTTTCAAATTCCTATTTTTAAGCCCAGGTTAAATCTTCTACCCATCCCAACGAAAACCGTCGCTGAACTGGCATCAAAGTTTGCCCCATTTTGTGAATCGGTAATGTATATCTTATCCAGAATATTCATTATTCCACCATTCAATGTAAAATACACTTTAGATAATCTGAAAGTATATCCTACGTTAAAATCCAATAATCCGTAGCTCGGCATTTGCCATGACTCTCTATCCTTATTTGCCCCTACAAGAGCCAATGGATCGAAATTAGCAAAGTTTCTTCCGAAATAGGTATATCTTAATTTGACATATAAATCTTTGATGATCTCATATCGGACAGAACCTCCGATCTGAAGTTGGGCAGCATCTCCTACGTGTACATTCTTTGCACTAAAATCTACCGAATCAACCTGAACACCATTGTTATCCACGATGTATACTTTTGATCCGGAAATGGTTTTCCAGTCTGCAACCGTAACAACACCTTCTAAATTGATCTTTTTGGTGATGTTGTAATTGAAATCCACTTCAACTCCTTTGTGCAATGCGTCCAGTCCGTTGATATTGTAAGAGAATGTTCCGTCCGGGGTAACAACCGAAGGCGTATATTGCGGTGGTTTGTTCTTCCACAAGGTGTAATACAAGTTTAAGTTCGCAGCAAATTTCTTGCTTTTGTATCCGTATCCCACCTCCACAGAAGCCACTTTTTGGTTTTTCGCCTCCAGGAACGGTAAATTGTTGTTATCAAAGATGGTATTCATTTTCGGAGCAATACTCAAGTATCCAAGGTTTACAAAAACATTGTGACTCTTGTTGATATTGTAATTCACCCCTCCTTTGATTGTTCCACCCAAGAACCATTTTCTATCTGTAGTTGCCGTTCTTGCTTCGGAAGATTGGTTGGTATACTTATTTCCTTTATAAGTAACAGTATCCCCGTATCCAACCGCCTGAACCATCGTGGTATCTTCGAAAACAAGGTCTTTCTTTTTGAAGTAATCAATTCGCTGATTCCCCGTTTCAGAAAGAGATCCTGTCAAGAAGGTCGACCATTTATCCTTTTTGTATTCGATCTGACCGAAAGCTCCTCCCCACATCACGATTGCATCATTGTAATAAGACACCTTATCACCTTCACGCTTCATCGCATAACTTAGATTTGCCAATCCTTTCGGTTGATTTTTGTCTGAGTTGTCAATGGCATAATCTCCCCCCATCAGATCATAAACCGTCTGGTAGTGGCTTCCTCTGTAATATCGTGCATCGATACCAAAAAGTGTTGAAATGTTATTATTCACTTTGTAAGATACCGAAGAGATCAATCCAACCCATTTGTGGTCGTTGTTTGCAGAACGCAAATAATTGGAAGAAGAATGCTCTGTTGTACTGTACAAATTAGAAAAGCTAGTCGAATTCTGATCGTAAATCCCTTGTAAGTTATACAAACCGGTTGTCGTATCTCTTGCCGGGGTGTTCTTCATCGAAGTTCCACCACCTTTACCGATAGACAAGTAAGCGATTGTTGTCCAATTGAACTTATTATTCGGGTTCCAGGAGTGAGCCAGATTGAATTGCGGTTTGTGGAAATAATTCACCTTTTCATTGAAAATCTCATCGTTGATCATTCCATAGTTCGGGTTATACTTGTTTCCTCGTGCACCAATAGCCGACGTGGTATAATATAAGTTACTTGTATTTGCTACAGAATCGATTTGTCTCTGGTAGTCGACTCCGGCTTGTTTCGCTAATTTCTCATCCACAACAGAGATCGGTAATTTGGTTGTTCTCTGACCGTGAGACTGAGGAGCACCATTCACACTGAAACTCAATAAATGCTTACCTAATTTCTTCTGAACCTTGAAGAAGTAAGACCAAGCATCATCATACGTTGCATCAGCATAACTGCTTCCCCATTTTCTGGAACCAGCTACTGAAATTCCCCAGTTACCTTTCATCATCCCCGTATTTAATCCGAATGATGCTTTGTAAAGTCCGTAACTGTTCACTTCGCCTTTTGCATGAACACCAAACTTCTGGTCAATTCCTTTGGTAATGATGTTCATCGTTCCTCCTACTGAAGTAATTGCAAGTTTGGAAGCTCCCAATCCTCTTTGAACCTGGATTGTTTTCGTGATATCACCCAAACCGTCCCAGTTACTCCAATATACCTGACCGTTTTCCATGTCATTTACCGGAACACCGTCCACCAAAACTGCTACGTTTCGTTGATCAAATCCACGAATGGAAATCCTGGAATCTCCGGATCCTCCACCTTGCTCGGTTGCATAAACACCCGGTGTAGAGTTTAGGATCATCGGTAAATCACGGGTTCCCAATTCTTCCGCAATCTGTTTTGCAGAAATGGTTGAAAACGCAATTGGTGTTTCTCTCAGTTTTGCAACATCACGAACAATTTCCACATCTTCAATGATGTTATCGCTCACTTTCAGTTTAAAATCATGAACATAATCTGTATTTCCAACCGCTACAACAGCCTCATAGTTATCAAAACCAAAGTAGTCCATTGTAATCTTATGGCTCGTATTCTTCGAGACTTGGAACGTATATTTTCCATCGACGTCTGTCTTTGCTTTCAAGATTGAATCACATAAAACAAGTGCATCGACAACAGGTTCATTCGTTTCTGGATCTGTTACCACCCCACTCAGCATTACCTTCTCTTGTGAAAAAGCGGACACACCGATGAACATACAACAAATCAATAGCAGATTTTTCATAATCAGTAAAAAAACATTCTATAATATAGAGAACTTCTGAATTACTCGATTATAATGCTTTGTTGAGAAGAAGATTTATCAGTAAAGTTGATTCTTACCAAATAAGATCCTTTTCTTAATTTATCAGTTAATGTAACAACTGCAGCTGTGCTTTGGTCGTTCTTAACTTCTTTCGCTACCACTTTCCCAAGCAAATCAACAATCTCGATTGTTTCGATTGCATTGTTTGTATTGATGTAAAGAACACCGTTTGCAGAAGGATTCGGGTAAATTGAAACCGTGTTCAATTTGTTCTCACCAACGCTTAGGAAACAATCACATGTGTGAGCCCCTAAGTTTGTCCAAGTATCTTTTGGCAAAGAATCCCATTGTTGGTTTACGATAAACGGATCCGGGTTAACAGTAACTCCTGTTTTAACAGATGCTTTACGAACCAATGTGTGGTTTTCTGTCCAAACACGACCAACTGACCCATCGTATGGAGGTTGATCACCCCATCCGTAAGCACTTGTCATAGCTGCATCACCAATTTTCCCCATTAAATCGATCATCACTGTGTTTTTGAACAAAGCGATTGCATCATTTCCATTCATGTAAGTTGGAGCAGGATAAGCACCATCCAATTGATCTGCCATTGCCTGTAAAGCCGGTGAAGCTGCAGGTGAATTCGGTTGAGTAGTTGTTTGACCATTCACAATTACATACGTAGAATACGGTTGAATTGTTCCGGTAAGATTTGTTACACCTCCAGCGTTTGAAGTGTTCGCTCCATTTGAAAAACGTTCGATTCTATAACCAGTTAAACTAATTGCTGAACCTGTTGGGTTATACAACTCTACCGCTTTATCGTTTCCACTTCCCTCAACGTATTCAGAGATAAAAATTTCCGTACAGTTTTGTGCTTGAGCAGCAACGGCAGTAGACAACATACCTAAAAATAGTAATGCTTTTTTCATAACTAATCGATTATTAAATTTACAGATAAAATACAGTGTGGTGGTACAACGAATCCATCCGGCTCCATTGCCGAAAAATAGCTCCAAACACTCCGAGAGAAGTCTTTGCTATTATGGATACGATTCATTTCTATTTCATTATACCAAATATCGCATTTCTAAATGGTTTCAGTCTGCATAAAACACAGCATCAAGGATAACATTCAGAAATTTACGAGGCAAAGTTAAACGAAATTATCTATTCCAACATTACATAATTGTTAACAATCAACTAAGGTTATACACGTAGCCTTCATTCTATCAACCTCATATTAAACAAGCCGTTAACTATTTTACACCACTCATCAATAATTCACTCCTTCGGAACACTTTTTGGTTATTTTTGCCCAAAACACAATCGTATGAGAATTAAATTATTCATTTCCTTTATCTGTATCATCTCGTTTGGATATGCTCAAAACCTGACTGTTGAGAGCATTTGGAAATCGGGGGAGTTTTACCCCAACCGTATTGAAGGCTTCACCGCTTTAAGTGATGGTCAGTCTTTTACCAAGATCGTTGAAGAAGACAACAAGTACTTCTTGAAGAAGTATCAATTTAAAGACTACAAAGGTGCCGGAACGGTTCTGGTAAATTTATCAGCAATTGAATTTAATGGTAAGAAATTGGAGTTTGATGATGTCAAACTGAGCAAAAGTGGAAAATGGTTATTGGTTCAGGCAAATACGAATTCCATATACAGACACAGTTATTCCACCACTTATTACGCCTACAACATCCAAACCAAGGAAACATATAAAGTAAGTAATACGGATGCTGCTCAAACATTGGGAACATTCTCTCCTGACGAAACCAAATTGGGATATGTTTCAGGCAATAACCTGTTTGTATACGACCTGGTGAATCACACCAACAAGCAAATCACGTTTGACGGAAAACAAAATAGTATTATCAACGGAACAACTGATTGGGTTTATGAAGAGGAATTTGCAATCACGCAAGGATTCGAATGGTCACCTGATTCCAAATACCTGGCTTTCATGCGTTTTGATGAAACTGAAGTGAAGCAGTTTCAAATGGCAATGTACGGACCGCTTTACCCGGAGGAATACACATTCAAATATCCAAAAGCAGGAGAAGCGAATTCGAAAGTAACTTTTCACATTGCAAACAGTGAAACGGCAACTATAAAAGCTGTGAATTTGGGTGAATACGAATACTTACCTCGCTTTCAATGGTCACCAATCAAAAATGAAGTATTCGTTTCTACACTGAACCGTCACCAAAGTCAGGTGAAATACCATTTGGTAACAAATCCGGAAACTCCGACCGACCGGATCTTTTACGAGGAGCAATCTGATACCTATTTAGATGCTGACAATGTCATTTTATTGAAAGATGGAGCTTCCATGCTTCGTACTTCTGAAAAAGACGGATACAATCATATTTATCATCTGACTTTTGCCGGAAAACTAAGTCAGGTTACTTCCGGTAACTGGGACGTGATTGACCTATATGGAATTGACGAAAAGAAAGGGACCGTATTCTATTCCTCTTCGGAAAACGGGGCAATCAACAAATTACTTTATTCCATTAACTGGAAAGGAACGGACAAGAAACTGATTTCAAAAGCTACCGGATATAACGAAGCGGAATTTGCACCCGGGTTTAACTATTTCATCCGGACAAGTTCAAGCGCAAACACGGTTCCAAGCTATACACTTTGTGACCGTACCGGAAAAGAGTTTCAAGTGTTGGAAGCAAATACCGAACTTCAGAATAAGTTTAACGGTATGAACTTCAGTCAAAAAGAATTCATTCAAGTTGATGGTGCTGCAGGAAAATTGAATGCCTGGATAATGAAACCCGCAAACTTTGATCCGAATAAAAAGTATCCTGTTTATTTTAATGTCTATTGTGGACCGGGAAGCAACATGGTTACCAATGATTATGACGGAGCAAATTACCTGTACCACCAATTATTGACACGAAAGGGATACATCGTTTTTTGTGTGGACACCAGAGGGACACAATTTCAGGGAGCGAAATTCAAAAAATCCACTTATTTGCAATTAGGTAAATTGGAAACCGAAGATCTGATTGCAGTAGCTAAAAATCTTCAAAAAGAATCATTCGTTGATCCAAGCAGAATTGGGATCATGGGATGGAGCTACGGTGGATTTATGACTTCTCTGGCTATGACAAAAGGAGCGGATGTTTTCAAAATGGGAATTGCAGTAGCACCGGTCACCAATTGGAGATACTATGACAACATCTACACAGAACGTTTCATGAGAACGCCTCAGGAGAACGCCAGCGGATACGATGATAACTCTCCTGTAAACCATGCAGACAAATTGAAAGGGAAATTCCTTTTGATCCATGGTTCTGCAGACGATAATGTACATTACCAAAATACCATGGAGTTCATTACCGCTTTGGTAAAGGCAAACAAACAATTCGATCTGTTCGTTTATCCAAATAAAAATCATGGTATTTACGGTGGGAATACAAGAAACCACCTTTTCACGATGATGTTGGAATACACCATGAAGAACCTGTAGGAATAACTCCTTCTATTTTAGAATAAAAAATGAAGCCCTGTAGAAAAGAATCTACAGGGCTTTTTAGCTATACTTTTTTAGCAAAAAAAAGATTGGCACTTGCACATTACCGTATTCAATTCTTTATTAATTTAGTGCGGCTAATAAAAAATTGTTAGATAACACTCTTATAGATCATCATGAGCAAAATTGCGAAAATCGAATTAGATGGGAAGGTTTACGAATTCCCAGTCGTACAAGGTACTGAAAATGAATTGGCTATTGACATTTCAAAGCTACGTCAAGAAACAGGTTATGTAACCTTAGATACGGGTTACAAGAACACAGGTGCTACTACCAGCGCCATTACTTTTTTAGATGGTGAGGAAGGAATCCTTCGTTACCGTGGTTACCCGATTGAGCAATTGGCAGAAAGCGCTACTTTTATTGAAGTTGCCTACTTGTTGATTTATGGTGAACTACCTACTCAAGTTCAATTGGATGATTTCATTTCAAGTATCACCAAACACACTTTGGTACACGAAGACATGAAACAATTCTTTGAGGCATACCCTGCTCAGGCTCACCCGATGGGAGTTTTGTCTTCCATGGTTTGTTCACTTTCCACTTTCTATCCTGAATCATTGGATCCAAATAGAAGTGCAGAGAAAAAGAACAGAACAATCTTACGTTTGTTAGCAAAATTGCCAACACTTGCTGCTTGGTCTTATAAGAACTCGATGCGTCACCCATTCATGTATCCGAAGAATGAGTACGATTATGTAAAGAACTTCCTATACATGATGTTTGCAATGCCAACGGAGGATTACAAAGTGGATCCGGTTGTTGTTGACGCTTTAAATAAATTATTGATCCTACATGCTGACCACGAGCAAAACTGTTCTACATCTACAGTTCGTATCGTTGGATCATCACAAGCAAACTTATACGCATCCATTTCTGCAGGTATTTCTGCTCTTTGGGGTCCACTTCACGGTGGTGCTAACCAGGCAGTAATCGAAATGTTGGAGAAAATCCATAACGACGGTGGCGATGTGGACAAATGGGTATTGAAAGCAAAAGACAAAGATGATCCATTCCGTTTGATGGGATTCGGTCACCGCGTTTACAAGAACTTCGATCCGCGTGCAACAATCATTAAAAAAGCTGCAGATGACGTATTGGAGAAATTGAAAATCAATGACCCATTATTGGATATCGCTAAAAAATTGGAGAAATACGCATTGGAAGATGAGTACTTCAAATCAAGAAGCTTGTATCCGAACGTAGATTTCTATTCCGGAATCATTTACAAAGCTCTTGGAATTCCATCTGAAATGTTTACAGTGATGTTTGCATTGGGTCGTTTACCAGGATGGATCGCACAATGGAAAGAAATGTCAGAAGGCGGAGAACCAATCGGTCGTCCAAGACAAATCTATACAGGAGAAACTACAAGAGAGTACGTTCCGATTGCAAAAAGAGGATAAGATTTAAAATTAAAATACAAAAAAGGTCGGGGTGAAAAATTTTTCACCCCGACCTTTTTCATTCTTATGGATTAATAACATTCTGTTTAAATAGAATTAAACAAAATCAATTTAGTTTCATTTTAAATTTATCTATAACATAACTTACTAATAAACAATCCACTAAACGGTTACTATACCTTTGTTTTATTCAAATGGACTACTAATTTTTCCTATTGCAATGAAACAAATTCTACATCTTGCGCTCTTATCATTTTTTTGGATTGGTTCCAATTCCAGCGTGTTCTCACAATGCCCTTCCGGTACAATTGGAGTTACCGGAGCAGGTTGTGGTTGTTTGTCCGGCTGTAATTTAACCAGTTTAGGTGGTCCGAACTGTTCACCGGCCGTAAGCGGAGACTGCTCGGGAGGGCAAAGGAGTATGTCTGTGAATATTACCGTACCGAACGGATGTACATATACCGTTACTGCAACCATGCGACCACGAGGATCTTCCTGTTCTGCTTCCGGAGGTGACAGCGGTGACAAGATGAAAGTAGACATTTCAGGTGGTGGAAAAGCATTTCAAAGCGGAACCGGTAATGCAACTTTGGATGACAGTTATACACTTGTCGGTCCGGGAACGATCACTGTTTCAGGTACAGCAAACCGTGCGGATGAAATTATTACCTATTCAACAACTTCCAGCGGCGCAACTTGTGTGAATTGCATGAGTAGTCTTCCAATAGAATTAACTTCATTTCAAGTTTCTTTGGAAAATAATAATGCAGTTGCATGTGATTGGTGGACCGAAACAGAACTGAATAACGATTTCTTCACCATTGAACGAAGCCTGGATGGAATTCACTTTGAACCGATTGCCTACATGAAAGGAGCCGGAACCAGTTTCGAGCAATTGCATTACAAAATTTACGATTACGATCCTTACTTAGATGTCGTTAGTTATTATCGATTAACTCAAACAGATTTCAACGGACTCACAAGATATCACGACATCCGATCGGTTAAACCGAAAAAAATCAATGAATTGACGATTTATCCCAATCCATCAAACGGGACAATTCAAATCACAGGGGATTCTAAAACCTTGCTTGCATCAAAACTGTTTGATATTTCCGGAAGGGAAATCGCCTTGCCTTCTTCAACAGAAAGCAACGAAATTACCGTTTCGTCCTTGCCGGTCGGGGTTTACACCTTCGTTTATTTCGACAATGAAAAAGTAATTTCCGAACGAATCGTTGTCACTCCTTAATCTTCCGATCGTTCAACTCCTTTTTTGGAACCTTCGTAGATGGAGTATTTTCTGAAAGAACATTCCAAATCTCCGTTAAAGAGTTTGTATTTCTTATCCGGTTTCAATGCCAGATATTTGAAACCAGCTTCACTGGAAGAGATCACAAAACAGGTATAACCCAACAGGCGGTGTTTCATGATACTTCCCAATGTTCCGTACAGTTCTTCAGCATCTGTTTCCAAACGCTCGCCATATGGAGGATTCGTTATCAGAAAAGCCGGACCTTCCGGAAACGGGAACTCATCCAAAGCAGCATTGTGCACATCTACAAATCTTCCGAATGAAAAACCTCGCAGATTTCGTTTTGCTTTCATCACCATTTGGGAATCGATATCTCCACCGATCAGGGTACATGGAAGTTCTTTCACTACTTTATTGGCTTTGGAATGGATCTCCTCCCACAAATCAGAATCAAAATTCGCCATGTTCTTGAACGCATAATGAGTTCGTTCGATGTTGGACGGAATTCCTGCTGCAAGCAATGCCGCTTCGATCAGAATGGTTCCTGAACCACAAAACGGATCGATCAGTGTCGTTTTCTTATCCCATTCACTCATCCTTAAAAGAGCTGCAGCAACCACTTCGTTCAAAGGTGCATCACCGGTTGATTGACGATAACCTCTTTGAAACAAAGGTAAACCACTTGTATTGATCGAAATGATTCCTTCATTCTCACGAACGTATAAGTCAATAACAACTTGCGGTGACTTCACATTGATATCCGGTCTTTCTCCTTTCACATCCCTGAAATGATCCACAATCGCATCTTTGATTAATAAAAATGGAAATTGGGAATGATTGAAAAGACTCGAATTCACAGCACCTTTTACTGCAAATGTTTTCTTTACGTCAAATAAAGAAGACCAGTTGATTTTCGATGCTTCCGTATAAAGATCTTTTTCTGATTTAACAGGGAATTTTCGCAACTCGACCAAAACGGAAATTGCACAGCGAACATGCAGGTTCAGAAAGTATACATCTTTCCAGTCACCCTCAATCTGAACAGCTCTATTCAGTTTTGTACTATCGGGAAAACCCAGTTCATTCAGTTCGTCAGCGAGTACATCCTCTAAACCGTAAAATGTCTTAAGTACTATTTTCATAAAGCGAATTCAATTATTGATAACCCGGCAAAAGTAGATAAAAGGTCAGAGCTTTTACTAAATAGCGTAGAAATAAAGCAAAACAAGATGCGTTTAGGTAAAAAAAAATTACTTTTGAGTTTAATGCAATTAGCAAAGCGATTAACTATCATTTTATTCTTAAGCATTACCCCTTTATTTGCTCAATCCCAAGGGGTTGGAGTTGTATTAAGCGGTGGTGGTGCTTCCGGCTTTGCTCACATCGGCGTACTGAAAGCGCTCGAAGAAAATAATATTCCAATCAATTACATTACTGGCACTTCATCAGGCGCATTGGTTGGTGCAATGTACGCCAGCGGCTATTCTCCGAAAGAAATTGAAGATTATGTGCTAAGCAATAAATTTCAATTGATGTCCAAAGGTGCGATTGAACAGCGCTATGAATTTTTATTGCGGGAAGACAATGAAAATGCTTCCGGAATCAGTTTTCCCTTTTCACTGGATAGTCTTTTCACTAAATCATTGCCAACAAACTTTATCCGACCTGAATTATTGGACTTTGAGATGCTCCGTTTGTTTGGTGCCAGTGGCGCTTCCCAACAATATGATTTCGACAGTCTTTTTGTGCCCTTCCGATGTGTAGCCAGTGACATTGTAGCAAAAAGAGGAGTTGTCTTTTCAAATGGTCAATTAAACGAAGCTGTCCGGGCTTCCATGACCTTCCCTTTCTATATCAATCCTATTCGAATCAATGGGGTGCTTTATTTCGATGGTGGACTCTATAACAACTTTCCTTCTGATGTCATGTACAATAGTTTCCCTGTTGATTTCATCATTGGAAGTAATGTTTCCTATAATGCATCGCCACCAAGAGAAGACGATCTGATCAGCCAGCTGACAAATATGCTGGTGACTCATACTTCTTTTAAAATACCTTGTGAATCAGGAATTATCATTGAGCCGAAATCAAATATCAGCACCTTTGATTTTGATGAAGTGTATAAAGCAATTGATGCAGGATACAATACCACCATCGCCATGATGGACAGTATCAAGAAAATGTTGGATGCTAGAATTTCAACTGCGGAATTAAATAAACGGAGAACAGATTTCAAGGCAAGTGTCCACCCCTTGGTAATTTCGGAAGTGAACACCTCCAATAAATCTGGACTGGATGAAAGCTATATCAGAAAATCCATTCTGAAAAACAAAAAGGGAGAAGAGATTTCAGGAATGCGTTTCAAACGACGTTATTTCAGAACGTATGCAACACCCCAAATCAAATACTTATACCCTACGCTGGAAGCGAAGCCGGATTCAACTTATGCTCTGAATATCAAAGTCACTGAATCGAAACCATTCCGGATAGATTTGGGAGGAATTGTAAGTACAAGAGCGATAAACACCGGTTTTGTCCAGTTGAATTACATGCGATTGGACCGTTTTGCGAGCACTATTCAAGCAGGTGGATATTTTGGTAAATTCTACAATTCGGGAAGAGCCAATGTCGATTTGCATTTTCCGTCCTACTACCCTATTTCCGCTAGTTTTTACGGTGTGATTAACCGGTGGGATTATTTCAAAAGTTTCACCACTTTCTTTGATGTCGAAAAACCATCCTTCCTGGTTCAAAATGAGGCATATCTGGGCGGTGGAATCAAACTCCCCATCTTTAACAACTCCAAATTTGCCTTGGACTACAGGCACTTTGAAACTCAGGACCGCTACTACCAAAGCTCCGATTTTACCAATAAAGACACAACAGATAGAACCATTTTATTTGGAAACACCTTGATCTTGACATTGGAACATAATTCGTTAAACAGGAAGCAATGGGCATCATCGGGAACACTTGCCCAATTTAAAGCTATTTACAGCGACGCCCAGGAACACAGTGTCGCGGGGTCAACTTCCCTTGAGCCGTACGATTATAGAAATGGTCACCATTGGTTCAATATCCGCGGTGAAATCCAAAGTTTCCCTCTGAGTACGAAGTATTTTTCCTTTGGAGTACACGGATTAGCAAGTATTACCAATCTTTCCTTACTGAAAAATTATACTGCAACGATCTTAAACATGAATGCTTTCCAGCCCTTACCTGATCTGCAAACTTATTTTTTCACTGAATACCGCTCACCACAATACATTGGAGGAGGATTAAACATTATCTTTTCACTTCGGAAAAACATCGATCTCCGGGTAGATGGATATTGGTATCAACCTTTCATTTCCATTACAAAAAATGATGACGGATCCTTTGGATACTCCAAACCATTCAAAGGAGAATCCCAGGTAGCATCTTTATCAGCTATTTATCACTCTCCTTTAGGTCCGATAAGAGCATCTTTAAATTATTTTCCAAAGCAAAAAAGTCCATTGACATTCCAATTCACTTATGGTTTTATCATTTTCCATGAGCGGGCATTCCGTTAGGAACAGGTTCCAAAGGTTAAAAAAGTTCAATGGAGCGTGAAGAGTAAAATCAGAATAACCATCCCACATTTGAACTCTTTGAACTTAAATTCTAATACAAACTTCTTCAAAATAAGGTCAGAACCATTAAATTCGCATCAAATTCAATCTCTGACGATAAATGTCAGGATACAAAAAGCAAAAAATGACAAAAATCATCTGTGGTATTCAGCAAATGGGAATCGGTGTTCCCGATGTTCAATCAATTTGGCGTTGGTATAGAGAACACTTTGGTGTGGATGTGCGCATTTTTGAAGAAGCGGCTGAAGCGCCTTTGATGACGCGATACACAGGTGGAGTGATTCATTCCAGAACTGCTACTTTAGCCCTCTCCATGGAAAGTGGCGGTGGATTTGAAATTTGGCAATTCACTTCACGTCCAACTGAAAAAAGTACGGAACCGATTATTTTGGGCGACTTTGGTTTGTTCGCTTGTAGGATCAAATCCAAAGATGTTAAGGCGACTCATGCATTTTTAGTAAAAAAGGGGGCAAAGGTATTATCTGAGCCTCAGCAATTGCCTAATGGGAGCTATCATTTCCTGGTGGAGGACCCAAATGGTAACCTCTTTGATATCGTGGAAGGTTCAGGATGGTTCATGGATACCAAATTCGAAGGAAAAACAGGTGGTGTTGCCGGATCAATGATCGGAGTCAGCTCAATAGAGAAAGCATTGCCGCTTTATCAGACCATTTTAGGCTACGACAAAATTGTCTACGACGTAACGGACACATTTGAAGCTTTCAATACGATTCCAAATGGAAATCACAAAGTAAGAAGGGTGTTATTACAACATTCTGAAGACCGGAAAGGTCCATTTGCAAAATTATTGGGTCCAACTCAAATTGAATTGGTTCAAGCAGTGGATAGAACAGATGCAAAATCCATCTTCAAAAATCGTTTCTGGGGAGATTGGGGATTCATTCATTTGTGCTTTGATGTACAGGGAATGGATGAGTTGCAAAAAGAATGCGAAGCACTGGGCTTCCCTTTCACCGTTGATTCAGGAAAGACTTTTGACATGGGTGAAGCTGGCGGAAGATTCAGCTATATTGAAGATCCGGACGGTACCTGGATCGAATTTGTTGAAACACATAAGGTTCCGGTGATGAAAAAACTGGGTTGGTATATTCATCTGAAGAATAAAAAACCTGGAGCATTTTTACCCAACTGGATGCTCAGAGCAATGAGATTCAATCGAGTAAAAGATTGATTCAACAGTAGCTTCTGTTGATTTTAATTCGATAATCTTATCATTTTAAATTGTAATTTTGAATCAAATTGTATACTTATGAGATTTCTCCAATTTTCACTTTATTCCATCCTCCTTGCTTCTTTGGTATTGATCACGTCTTGTGAAGACGATATCGATTTTGCCGGAGACCATGTGGAAACTCCTGTTTTGTTCGGATTATTGGATAAAAACGATTCCTTGCATTATGTGAAAATCACACGGACTTTCGGTGGTTCAAATAATTCTTTGGAGGTTGCTCAAATTGAAGATTCCAGTTATTTTCAAAATGTAGATATCAAAATTGAAGAGTGGGCATCTTTGCCTCCGAATAATGTTTTTACAAAAATCAGAACCTGGACTTTAAAAGATACGATTTTAACAAACAAGGTTCCCGGAGCTTTTTATAGCCCGAATCAAAAAGTATATTACTTCCAAACAGATTCTTATAACAGTTTGAATCCTCCAAATATCGGGGATCAAAATTTGTTAACAGCTTTAAAAGATGAAGCCACATACAAAATAATCGCTGACGTTAATGGCGGTCAAATTGTCGTGAATGGTGAAACCAAACTGGTTACCGGAATGTCAATTACTTCTCCTTCAGGTAATGGAAATTATTCATTCGTAAAAACGGTAAATGGTATTAAGCAGTATTCTTCTGCAAGTTTGAAAGCGAATGTCGGAAATGCAAAAGTTGTTGATGCACGTATTCAATTCTTTTTCAATGAGTATTTCAATGGAGTACCCGTACAAAAATCATTTATCTGGAAAGTTGGAGAGCTAAATGGGGACCAAATTCAAGGGAGTACATCCAATTTTGTTGCCAGTGGAGAAACCTTCTATAACTTAGTAAAACAAAATTGCACCAATGATGCAAGTATCACGAAGCGTGAGATGACTTCTATCCGATTGATTATGACCGGAGGTTCTGAAGATTTGAGTAAATACATTTTAGTCAATCAACCAAGTTCTTCATTAGCTCAAAACAAACCGACATTTACAAATTTGACAAGAACAGATGGAGGTCCGGTAATTGGGATTTTCAGTTCCCGAATGACAAACAAGCAAGATAAATTGAAATTCAATCCGACATTGCCAAACCAACGCGCACTTGATTATTTATCTATCAAAGAATTGTGTGCAGGACCAATCACCGGATTGCTATTATTCTGTAGCGATAACCCGATTGATATCAATAATGGTGAGTCTTGGGTTTGCCAGTAAGAAATAATAATTAAAACTTATAAAGTCCCGTTTATTTGCTCAAGTGAATAGCGGGATTTTTTCTTTATCCCCCAACCCTATCTGACGAATTATAGACTTATGGGATAAGTGTACACTTATCCTTTGCATCCGTAGTAAGTAATTATTCTCCTGAAGTAAATTTTATCCGCCATTCAAAAAGCTCTTTTTTGTTTTTAGTTCATTAAATTTGTTTCATGAGCGAGCGTATTACTCTTTTCGTTGACGTCATCTTACCCATTCCATTAAGTCAGGAATTCACATACCGGGTTCCATTCGAAATGAATGATTTCATTCAAGATTATCTCCGAGTGATTGTACCTTTCGGGAAAGGAAAGCTATATACGGGGATTATTACGAAAATACATCAGGAAGCGCCCCGTATATATCAGGCAAAGTATATTGAGCATATTCTGGATGAAACGCCCCTCATAACCAAAAAACAATTTTCCTTTTGGAAATGGATGTCTGAATATTATATGGCTCCAATCGGTGATGTCATGAATGCAGCCCTTCCGGCGAATTTCAAATTGGCAAGTGAGACAAAAATTGTCATTCACCCGGATTTCGATAGTGAAAATACCCCGTTGACTGATCGGGAATACCTGGTTGTGGAAGCATTGGAAATCAAAGAGACGCTCGACTTAAAAGAAATTTCCGAAATTATTGGACTCAAGACAATCCAGCCTTTAATCAAGACACTGCTTGAAAAGAACATTGTATTGACTCTGGAAGAGGTTTCCAATAAATTCACACCAAAAACAGGCTTATTTGTGGTAATCCATGAGAATTACCGATCAGATGCGATCCTGAACGAGCTGTTTGAACAACTTGCACAAAAAAAGACAACACAGAAACAGGAACTTGTCCTATTGAAAATACTTCAACTTGGAGGTTTTCACGCTGGAGAGGTCACTCCTATACTTCGGAAATCATTGGAGGAACACGGATGTTCACTATCTGCGATAAACACATTGGAAAAACAGGGTGTTTTGCGGACCGAGCGTCTGGAAATTTCCAGAATCAGTTCCCTGGACCAAAGTAAGTTTACCTTTCCTGTCCTCAGCGATGCACAAACAACTGCACTTCATGAAATTGAAGCAGGCTTTCAGGAAAAAGACACCGTCTTACTTCAAGGGATTACCGGTTCCGGAAAAACAGAAATTTACATCGAGCTGATCCGAAAAGTGTTGGATCAAGGAAAACAGGTATTGTTCCTGGTTCCCGAAATTGCCTTGACTACTCAACTGATCCAACGTTTATCAGCATACTTCGGCGAAAAAATCGGAGTTTACCATTCGAAATTCAATTCCAATGAACGGGTTGAAATTTGGAATAAAGTATTGCAAAATGATCCGAAACAGTTTCGGTTGGTTGTCGGTGCCCGTTCTGCCATTTTCCTGCCCTTTCAAGACCTGGGATTGGTGATTGTAGATGAAGAACATGAATCTTCCTACAAGCAGCATGATCCTTCTCCAAGGTACAATGCGAGGGATATGGCTATTGTTCTGGCCCATTACTTCAAAACCAAAACCCTTTTGGGTTCGGCAACTCCTTCCATTGAAACTTTTCAAAACACACGCGACAAAAAATACGGACATGTATTGCTGACCGAACGTTTTTCACAAGTCAGGCTTCCGGAAATTCTGTGTGCTGATATGAAGGAGGAACGCAGACAAAAAAGTCTGAATGGTCATTTTTCCAAATTCTTATTGGAAAACATCATTGAAACCCTGAAAAATCAGGAACAGGTCATTCTTTTCCAAAACCGACGGGGCTATACTCCTATCTGGACATGTGAAATTTGTGGTTTCAGCCCGAATTGCATCAATTGTGATACGACTTTGAATTATCACAAACATTCGAACCTCTTGAAATGCCACCATTGCAGCTATCAGACAAATCCAATCGGAACCTGCCCGGCTTGTGGAAGTAACCGATTGAAAATGTTAGGGTTTGGAACGGAGAAAATCGAAGATGATCTATCGTTAATTCTTCCAGATGCGAAAATTGGCAGAATGGATCTGGATACCACCCGAAACAAAAATAGCCACTTGGAATTGATCCAGGCATTTGAAAAGAGGGAAATCGATGTCTTGATCGGAACTCAAATGGTCGCGAAAGGCTTGGATTTTGATCATGTTGGCCTTGTTGGGATTCTGGATGCCGATTTAATGCTGAATAAGACCGATTTCAGAGCGTTTGAACGCGCTTTCCAGTTAATGACTCAGGTTGCAGGAAGATCAGGCAGGAGAAATAAGCGTGGCAAGGTAATTATCCAAACAGGAAACCCGGATCATTGGGTTATTCAAAAAGTAATGGAGCATGATTATGATTCATTTGCTATCAATGAACTAGTTGAACGACGAAATTATCATTATCCACCATTTTATAAATTGATTCGCTTTACATTGAAGCACCGGGACCGTGATTTGGTTGAAGCAGGAGCACTTCATTTCAGTAAATTGCTGAAGGAACAATTCCACGAACGTGTTTTGGGTCCTGAATCCCCAATAATTGCGAGGATTCAGAACTTTTATTTGAAAGAAATTGTTTTAAAAATTGAGCACGAGGCTCCACAAAAGAAAGTAAAGGAACGCTTACATGAGCTGACGGATCAATTTTTCAGCGTTCCCCATTTTAAACCTATTCGACTTATTGCAGACGTCGATCCCGCTTAACCAAGGTATGATTTAAGCATCCGGCTTCGGGATGTGTGTTTCAAGCGTCGAATCGCTTTTTCTTTTATTTGTCTTACCCGCTCTCTTGTCAAATCGAATAGATCTCCGATTTCTTCCAAGGTGAGAGGATGTTTTCCGTTTAATCCGTAATAGAGTCGGACAACGTCCCCTTCTCTTCCTGACAAGGATGAAAGTGAACGTTCGATTTCTTTTCTCAATGATTCCTTCGTCAATTCATTTTCAGGACTAGGAAGCGAATCATTCGGCAATACATCATACATACTGGATGAACTTTCATCTCCATCTACCAATGGTGCGTCCATTGATAAATGTCTTGCAGTATTTGCCAGCGACTGACGAACATCTTCTACTGAGCACTCCAGGAATTCAGCCAATTCATCCGCTGAAGGAGGACGTTCATAAAGCTGCTCCAATTCACTGTATGCTCTATTGATCTTATTAATTGTACCAATTTTATTTAGAGGAAGTCTTACGATACGCGCCTGCTCAGCCAATGCTTGCAAAATGGATTGGCGAATCCACCAAACTGCGTACGAAATAAATTTAAATCCTCTTGTTTCATCAAAACGTTCTGCCGCTTTGATCAAACCTAAATTTCCCTCATTAATTAAATCAGGAAGTGATAAACCTTGATTTTGGTACTGTTTGGAAACAGAAACCACGAATCTTAAATTAGCTTTCGTTAAACGTTCCAACGCTCTCTTATCCCCCGCCTTAATTCGTTTAGCTAATTCTACTTCTTCGTCAGCAGTAATTAATTCAACGCGACCAATTTCCTGAAGGTATTTATCAAGAGATGCTGTCTCCCGATTTGTAACTTGCTTTACAATCTTTAACTGTCTCATGGTCTTTACAATTGATTTACATGAATATAACGATTATAAGATACAGTTAGTTGTGTTGGTTGCAATCAAAAAATGTTAAATGAATAAACGGTTTGTTTAAACTAACAAATTGTGTGAATCAGCGAAGATTTCGCTTAATCAAGTTAAAAAAGTAACTTTGCACCCAATTAACAAGGAATCTATGCGGGTCTTAATGGTTTGTTTGGGAAATATCTGTCGTTCACCAATGGCTGACGGTTGGCTTAGACACAAGGTAAAATTACATGACTTATCAATTGAAGTCGATTCTGCAGGAACAGCCAATTACCATGTGGGGGAGAAACCTGATCACCGAATGAGAAGACTTTCGCAGGAATATGGGGTTTCAATTGATCAATTACGAGCTCGTCAATTTTCAGTAGCTGATTTTGACAATTATGACATTATCTTTGCAATGGATCAGAACAACGAGCAAAACATTTTGCGCTTGGCCAGAACCGAAAATGACAAACAGAAAGTAAAACTTCTTTTAAACGAATTACACCCGGATCAAGATCTGGAAGTTCCGGATCCATATTATGGAACGGATGCTAATTTCAAAGAGGTCATCGAATTATTAGATCATGCGACAAACGCATTTTTATTGAACAGGCAATTAATTACAAAACAATGAGCGCAGGCAAATTATACCTTATTCCAAACACACTTGGGGGAGAATCCACAGAAGACATTATCCCACAAAAGGTAGCTGAAATTGCCAGTGAATTACGTGTGTTTGCCGTTGAAGATATTAAATCAGCAAGGAGATTGCTTCGCAAAATAGATCGTACTTTTCCCATTGATGAGTCTGAGTTTTTCGTGCTTAATAAAGCAACTGCCGTGACAGAGGTTTACCACTTGATCAAGGCAATGAAGGCCGGGAAAGATGTTGGAATCATCAGTGAAGCCGGATGTGCAGGAATAGCCGATCCGGGAGCAGTTTTAGTTGCTTTGGCTCATGAAAATGAAATCCAGGTTTGTCCGACCGTTGGTCCAAGTTCCATTCTTCTTACATTAATTGGAAGTGGGTTTAACGGGCAACAATTTTCGTTTCACGGCTACTTGCCAAAAGAACAGAAAGAACGGATCAGAAAGTTGAAAGATCTGGAACAGCGTGTGAAAAGAAGCGGTGAAACTCAATTATTCATGGACACTCCTTTCAGGACTATGCATGTTTTTGAAGACTTGTTGAATTGTTTGGCAGACGACACTTTATTGTGCGTAGCTTCCAATCTAACCTTGTTTACAGAACGTATTCAAACCAAAAGCATTAAGGATTGGAGAGAGAATGCATACGACTTGAGCAAGCAACCGACGATGTATGCGTTAGGAAAATTATAGTTATCCAACACACAACGAACCCTTTATTCAAGAACGTTATTCTTCCAAGATAGAATCTAATTTATACTGGTAATTATCCGGTAAAAATTCTATTTTATCAAAGTTATATGTCCATTTACCGAGTACTTTTTATCCGTATCCGGGTCTTTGAATGTGATTGTCCAGCTATAAATTCCTTCCTGAACCAATGCTCCGTTGTAGGTTCCATCCCAACCAACTTTGGCATCCTTCGATTCAAACAGTACTTCTCCCCATCTATTAAAAATGAGTAATCTGAAACTGTAAGGATCAAATCCGGAAGTAAATACCGGTTGGAAAGTTTGGTTGAATTCGTCACCATCCGGAGTGAATGAATTTGGAACATAATAAACCAATTCATCTAACACACGAACAACCACTCTTGCTGTATCCGAGCATCCAAAGGCATTCGTTGCAATTAATTGGACGGTGTAATTACTCGCAACCTCATCATACGTATAGGTTGGTGAAAAAGCAATTGAGTTACCGCCATCTCCAAAACTCCAGCTATAACTTGTCGCATTGGAAGAGGTATTGATAAAATGAATTTCAGGATGTGTAATCGTTGCATCGTATGGAGAAGGTGTAAATGACGCATCAGCATTCGGATTAACGCATATAAAGTTGACCTTCGTGGAAGTTGCTGAACAACCATTCAGGTCTGTTACTGTTAAAGACACCGTAAAACATCCTGCGGACACAAAGTTCGCTGCCGCAGTCAAAAGAGATGCAGCTGTTTGACCGTTACCAAAATTCCATTGTGAACTTACGCTTGAAGGTGTTGAATTTGTAAAATTGACAGCCAAAGGAGCACAACCGGATAAGGTATCAGCCACAAAATTCGTCACAGGTGCTGAATTCACGACAATAGTTGTAGTTGAAGCTCCTGAACAAGAACCAGGAATATCGTATGTAATGGTAAATGAACCAGGTCCGGAAACACTCGGATCGAATAATCCCGTTGCCGCATTTACGATTCCTGTCCCTGACCAATTTCCTCCCGGACTTGCCGCAGAAAGAGAAACTGTGCTGCCATTGCTGCAAAAAGGACCTGCAGCACTAATAGCTGTCGAGGTTCCGGAATTTATGATCACATTGGTTGTAGCTGAAGCGGTGCAAGAGTTGACTGTTATTGTTACAGTGTATACTCCAAAATCACTGCTTGTCATGGATGCCACACTTGGATTCTGAGAAGTTGAATTAAAGGAATTCGGTCCTGTCCAGGAATAAGTTCCTCCCGCAGTTCCCGTCGCTGTTAGATTTAATGGTTGATTCACACACAAAGGACCATTATTGGACGCTGTAACCGTTGGAATTGGATTTACAGTGATTGCTGTTGGAACAGAGGCGGAAGAACAACCTGAAGAGGAAACTGTGACTGTATAAGAACCACTTGTTGTAACTGTAATGGATTGAGTTGTAGCTCCGGTTGACCAGGTATTTCCGGTTGCAGCGGATGAAGTCAAGGTAACGGAACCACCCGAACAAAAGGAAGTTGGACCACTAGCTGCAATGGTTGGCACAGCTGGAATCGGATTTACTGTAACAGCGGTTGCTACCGATGTAGAAGAACAAGAACCATTTGAAACTGTTACTGTATAGGAACCACTCGTTGTAACCGTAATGGATTGTGTCGTAGCTCCTGTCGACCAGGTATTTCCAGTTGCAGCGGATGAAGTCAAAGTCACGGAACCACCCGAACAAAAAGTGGTTGAACCACTAGCTGCAATGGTTGGAACAGCTGGAAGTGGGTTCACGGTAACGACTGTCGCTACTGATGCAGACGAGCAGGAACCATTTGAAACTGTGACTGTGTAAGAACCACTTGTTGTAACGGTGATTGATTGCGTCGTAGCTCCTGTTGACCAGGTATTTCCTGTTGCTGCGGATGAAGTCAAAGTAACGGAACCACCCGAACAAAAAGTGGTTGGACCACTTGCTGCAATGGTTGGCACAGCAGGAATCGGGTTCACCGTAACAACTGTCGCTGCTGATGTAGAAGAGCAAGAACCATTTGAAACCGTGACTGTGTAAGAACCGCTTGTTGTAACGGTGATTGATTGCGTCGTAGCTCCCGTTGACCAGGTATTTCCGGTTGCGGCGGATGAAGTCAAAGTAACGGAACCACCCGAACAAAAAGTGGTTGGACCACTAGCTGCAATGGTTGGCACAGCTGGAATCGGGTTTACTGTAACAGCGGTTGCTACCGATGTAGAAGAGCAGGAACCATTTGAAACGGTGACTGTGTAAGAACCACTCGTTGTAACGGTGATTGATTGCGTTGTTGCTCCTGTTGACCAGGTATTTCCGGTTGCGGCAGATGAAGTCAAAGTAACGGAACCACCCGAACAAAAAGTGGTTGAACCACTAGCTGCAATGGTTGGCACAGCCGGAAGTGGGTTCACTGTAACAGCGGTTGCTACTGATGTAGACGAGCAAGAACCATTTGAAACAGTAACCGTGTAAGAACCACTGGTTGTAACCGTAATGGATTGTGTCGTTGCTCCTGTTGACCAGGTATTTCCGGTTGCAGAAGATGAAGTCAAAGTAACGGAACCACCCGAACAAAACGTGGTTGGACCACTAGCTGTAATCGTTGGCACAGCTGGAAGTGGGTTCACGGTAACGACTGTCGCTGCTGATGCAGAAGAGCAGGAACCATTTGAAACAGTAACCGTGTAAGAACCACTCGTTGTAACTGTAATGGATTGTGTCGTTGCTCCTGTTGACCAGGTATTTCCTGTTGCAGAAGAGGAAGTCAAAGTAACGGAACCTCCTGTACAAAATGTAGTGGATCCGCTAGCCGCAATCGTTGGTACAGCAGGTAACGGATTTACAGTAACTGTTGTAGCAGTAGATGTGGCAGAACATGATCCGTTCGAAACAGTAACCGTATAAGAACCGCTTGTTGTAACGCTGATTGATTGCGTCGTAGCACCTGTTGACCAAGTATTTCCCGTTGCTGAAGACGATGTTAAAGTAACGGAACCTCCTGCACAAAAAGTGGTTGGACCACCAGCGGTGATAGTAGGAACTGCAGGCAATGGATTAACTGTAACGGTCGTTGATGCTGAAGCCGATGTACAACCGCTAGCTGAAACCGTTAATGAATAGGTTCCACTTGATGAAACTGTAATCGATTGCGTCGTTGCTCCGGTCGACCAGGTATTTCCTGTTGCAGATGATGAAGTCAAGGTAACTGAACCACCCGAACAAAAGGAAGTTGGACCACTTGGAGTTATTGTTGGTGTTGCGGGTAAAGGAGTAACTGTGACTACTGTTGCGGCCGATGTTGAAGTGCAACCTCCACCCCCCAGGACAGAAACAGTATACGAACCACCGGTTGTAACTGTAATCGATTGAGTTGTAGCTCCTGTTGACCAGGTATTTCCAGTTGCTGAAGAAGAAGTCAATACAACGGAACCACCTGCACAGAAAGTGGTTGGTCCGCCAGCAGCAATAGTTGGAGGAGTTCCCGGAGTTACTGTTACAGTCCGGCTATTTGTTACCTGATTTCCACATGCATCTGTAACAATTGAGTAAAGTGTAATCGTCCCTGAAGTCGGAAATGAAATACTTGCACTTGCTCCAGTAGCAATACTTGGTGTACCGGATGGACTAAAACTCCAATTATAAGTATATCCCGGAACTCCACCCGTTCCTGAAGTAGAAGCAGTAATTGAACCTCCCTGACAAACAGTAGTTGCAGAAAGTGTGATCGGACTTGCAACATTCGTATATTCCAACGTTTTTCCTGTAATATTCATTACCCATGGAGAAGCTGCTCCGATACAGGTATTTGAACATCCGGTTGCTCCCCAGCAAGATCGGTAGAATTTCAGAATAAAAGTGATGTTTTGAGGAGAACAACTTGGTGCCGGAAGGCAGGTAGAAAGATCAGAATACACCGTTTGATTGGTTGCTGCACAGGTTCCTCCCCCAATTGCATTACAAAACCAATAGAATCCTGCGGCAGAAGGACTAGTACATGCACCGGTCCCAATCCGCATTCCCCCGTCTTGTAACCAACAGGTAGTTCCATTCGCAGAATAAGTAAACGAGAATGTTGCATCTGTAATGGTAGCATTCGCCGGACTGGCAACTACTAAATTATAATCGCATGAATTGGTGAAATTGCAAGAAGCATTGTATCTGGAACCGGTGATGGAAGCCTGCGCCAAAGTCGCTGTTCCTGTTACAAGTGGATCTACGATTAGCTGATAAGAACTGATATTGTCATTGATCCAGTCAGAATCAACTACTAAATCTATTTGATTGGAATGAATCCTATATTCGCCTGAACGAGCTAACTCTTTGGGACCATTTCTAGCAAACAATTTAGCTTCCCCCATTACTGCCAGCTCGGTTGAACCTGCCATTAATTTCAGATTTCCGATACCTTGAGAGTATTCACCATCCGCGAATTGAGCATGAATACCATGCATCCCCCCTAGTTCTTCCCGAAAAAGTAATTTATCGAAAACTCCAAACTCATTGGATTTAATAATAAAACTTGTCTTGATAGCCCCTCTTAGAATGACCATTTCAGCATCAATTCCCGGGAAAACATTGTGAATCAATGCACCGTCAGCTCCTACCGTATAATCAGACCAATCAGCAATCAGTGATGTTAACTCGATACCATTTTGAACCAGGATCAATTTCCAATTATTAAACTGAATAACCCCATTCGCAGTTTTCAGTTCCGTTCTTGCAGTAGAGAAATCAATTGCGGGTTGATCCAATAAATAACCGGATTCATATCTTGTTCCTGAAACCGGATGCAATTCATGTTTAATCGTCAGCCATTTTCCATTCACCAATTGATGCAAATCGCCCAATGCCTTTTGTGTAACGAATTCATGATTATCAGAAACACTTACAAAATAGCGCTCATCTATGGTTCGCTTTTCCAAAACTTCCACACAATTCTCACATGGTGCATTTTCAGGAAGGATTCCAAATTCCGGGTGATTGTAATTTTCGGGAAGGTTATTTTTTCTCCATTCTTCCGGATTCTTTATTTCAGAAACAGGAAAAGAAGTTAGATTGTTAGCTTTTGCAGCCATTCCTGACTGAGCTTGTTTTTCCTGACCAAATAAATGACCAATTCCCACAAAAAAGAGAATGAAAACGAAGGCAAGCTTTGTAGAGTAGTTTCTTGTCGGCATGAACCAGGTATTATTTAACGCTATGATAAAGAGACGTAAATAATCTCACATGGTGGTGTGCATTTTTATTTTTTTTAATACTGAATTAATAAACAGGTAAATTCAAGAAAACTATATCGTTCTAGTTGGCTTTATTCCTTTTAAATCCCTCTCGCCTTCTTAATATTATCGTAAGCTTCCTGAATGCGCTGGAATTTTTCTTTCGCCCCTTTTTGATATTCTTCACCTAGTGAAGCAACTTTATCCGGGTGATAACGAACAGCCATTTGACGGTAGGCTTTTTTCACTTCCTCATCACTTGCTGATTCCTCAATTCCTAAAATTTCATAGTCTGCATTGAGGTTTTGTCTGAACATTCCCTGTACGGATCTGAAATCCATTGGAGGAACCTGAAGCAGATTTGCAAGATACTGCAATGTCTTCACCTCCTGTTCTGAAACCTGACCATCCGATTGTGCGATTCCAAAAAGATAATGCAACAATTGGATTCGAATCTCTACCTGGGCACGCATTCGGATATCCGAACAAATCTGATCTATCGGAATAGTCGGAGCATCCAGGAAGTGCTTGAGCGTTTGTAAATGGGAGGTATTGAACTGGTTCCCGAATTGTTGTGCAAGAAACTTTTTAACGAAATCCAATTCTGATTTCACCACCTTTCCATCACTTTTCATCATATATGCTGAAAGCGCCAAAAGCTGCGTAGGAAAATCATACCGTTGGGTTTGCTGCGTGTAGTATTCAAAAACATCCTGAAACGATTGGCGGGAACCTCCTCCCTGTTGTTGGTTAGGAGTGCGTTTTTGCGCGAATTGTTGTACAATTCCGCCAATTACGAAACCCGCAATAGCTCCAAAAAAACTCCTGGTTAAAACAAACCCTAAAATTGCAAAAATGATACTATACACGCTAAAAAAAATAAAATTCCCGTCAGATAAAGTCCGACGGGAATGATGTATTATACAAATGAGATACTTCTCTCAATAAATTGATTCAACTCCTCGCCTTTCAGCATTCCTTGTGCTAACAAAGCTAAATCTGTCAATTGTTTGATCTTAGTTGATTTTTCTTCGTCGTTAGTCAAGCCTAACAATGACTCTACTTTTTCATGATTTGCATTGACAACCATGCTATATGTTTCCGGGAATGCACCGAAGAAACCACCTCCACCGTATTTTTGCTGCTCCATCATACGACGAACAAACTCCGGCTGGGTAACTATGATCGGTGAATCCGTTTCACTCATTGACTTGAATTCGATCTTGAATTTTCGGTTATCAACTGCAGATTCAAACAAAGGTTTCAAACTGGTTTGTTGTTCTTCTGTCAATTTTGACGGTAATTCACCTTCCTTTTGAATCAATTGATCCAAAGCATCCGCGTCCACCCTTACAAAACTGAAGTTCTCAAACGTTTGCTCCATCAAGGAAATCCAATGTACTGCCAATGGTCCGTCAATAATTGCCACTTGGTATCCGCGATCTTTCGCTTGTTTCACAAAAGAAAAATGCTCTTCTACACTATGTGTGTAAAGGGCGATCACTTTTCCATCCTTATTTGTCTGAAGCGGTGAAATCTGCTCTTTAAATTCTTCAATCGTATAGTATTTTCCATCCGAATTTTTCACCAATGCAAAGCTTTTCGCTTTCTCGGCAAATTTATCATCCGAAAGCATTCCGTACTCTACAAAAATCTTCAGATCGTCCCATTTCGACTCGAAATCAGCCCGATCTTTCTTGAACATTTCAGCCAATTTATCTGCAACTTTCTTTGTAATGTGAGCAGAAATTTTCTTCACATTCCCATCACTTTGTAAATAAGAACGGGAAACATTCAGCGGAATGTCAGGCGAATCAATAACTCCATGAAGTAAAGTCAAGAATTCAGGAACAATCTCCGCCACCGAATCGGTAATAAACACCTGATTCGAATACAAGTTGATCTTATTGCGTTGAACTTCTACGTTTTCCTTGATTTTCGGGAAATACAGAATTCCTGTCAAATTGAAGGGATAATCTACATTCAAGTGAATATGGAACAATGGATCTTCAAAAGACATTGGATACAACTCCCTGTAGAATGAATTGTAATCCTCATCCTTCAGATCAACCGGAGCGGAAGTCCATGCTGGTTTCGGGTTATTCACCTGATTCGGAACATCGATGGAAATGCGTTTCACTTTCCCATCCTCATCCATTTCACCTTCCGGAGAATTGATGTATTCGACCTTGTCTCCGAAGAAAACCGGGATAGGAAGGAATTTACAATACTTGTCCAAAATCCCTTGAATGCGCGTTTTTTCCAGAAATTCAACCGATTCTTCATTGATGTACAAAACGATGTCAGTTCCTCTGGTTTCTTTCTCAATGTCTGTCAAGGTATATTCCGGCGAACCATTGCTCTCCCATTGGACAGCTTGCGAACCATCGTGACGTGACAAGGTGCGGATCTGAACTTTTTCAGCCACCATGAATGCGGAATAGAACCCTAAACCGAAATGTCCGATAATGCTTTCAGCCCCTTCCTTACCTTCGTATTGCTTTACGAACTCCTCTGCACCTGAAAAGGCAATCTGATTGATGTATTTATCGATTTCGTCGGCTGTCATACCGATTCCATTATCTCTGATCGTTAGAGTTTTCGCTTCCTTGTCCAAAAGCACCTCCACTTTCAATTCACCAAGTTCACCTTTAAATTCTCCGGTTGAAGAAAGCACTTTCAACTTCTGTGTTGCATCCACCGCATTCGAAACCAACTCACGTAGGAAAATCTCATGATCGGAATACAAGAATTTTTTAATAATGGGAAAAATATTTTCCGTTGATACATGTATCTGTCCTGTTTTCATACTTACTTGAAATTTCCCTAGACTTGTCAAGGTTTATGCCAAGTAAGTTTAAGTGACAAAATGACAGATTGAATGAAGTGTTTTTTATAAAAAATGCCAGAATAATACTTCTGAAGTTATTGATTTTACAAATAATCTTCAATCTGCTTTCAATTACTCCAAGAAAGATCCAACTAAAATATACGATTTTACAAACTCAATTTGAGTATCAAAACAATACTTGAACCAATCAACTTAAACCTTTCCAAAATAAGCAGTTTTAACAAACCAACAGCCTTTCTTTCGGTTGGGTATTACTTCTGAGAACTACTTTTCAGGAATACAAATGATATTGTCGTGAGCCGGCAATTCTTTCGGAGTTGTAATCTCTATCAGTTTACCTCGTCGTTCTTTGGTTCCTTTTTGTTTGAAAAATCGATAATTCCCAATTGTCTGAACGAGCTCCATCACTTCCAAAGGACTTGGTCCTACTTCCTTTTCCCGCTTTTCTGAAACCTCTATGATGAAGATCGGGAGTTGTTTTCTGAACCAGGACATTCCACCACGGAGCACCTGAGGTTCAAATCCTTCCACGTCGATTTTAACCAAATGAACAGGAGTTTCTTCCTGGAACAAATCGTCCAGACGTTCCATTTTCACTTCCATTCCATTCTCATCCGAACCTTGAGAAATCAGGGATGCTCCTCCCCGATTGACTTCCCAGTTTTCAAATAGCAAAGCTGTTCCTTGTTCATCTGAAAGCGCTACAGGAAGCAATTCGATATTTTTACATTCATTCAGTCCGATATTCGTTTTCAAAATTGAAACGGTATTTGGATTTGCCTCCACGGCATAAACAATTCCTCTTTCTCCAACCCGTTTGGAAGCGATTACGGACATCAAACCGATGTTTGCGCCAATGTCCAGAAATGAACTACCCGGATCGAGATATTTCTCAAGCAATTGAATGGTTCCTTTTTCATAAGTACCGGTTTGGAAGAGCGATAATTCCACTCCAGTATCTTTGGAAGGATCAATGAGTAATTTCACACCATGAATCGTTTTCAGCACATGTTTACCAACCTTCGAAGGATTTGGTAATAGAAGCTGAGGCAGCGCAATAGAAAGCCTGCGAATTCCTTTTACATCCCAATCTCGAAGGGTTGAAATTAGTTTGTGACGAAATAAAAACGAACGATCCGGAACCGACATATCTTGATTTGAGCTCGAATTTAAGTTTTATTATTAACCACATAGGAACATAGGCCACATAGTTTTTAAAAAATAATTGATTATATAAATTTACATTCCCTATGTTTCTATGGCACTATGTGGTTTATCAGGAATAAAAAAAGCCTCGATCCAAACGAACCGAGGCTTTAAATATAATATGAATGCTTCTTAAGCGTAAAGTTCTTCTTGTAAGCTTGCGATTTTCGTGTCTGCCAAATAATCGTCGTAAGGCATCATTTTGTCAATGAAGCCATTCGGTGTCAATTCGATAATTCTGTTTGCAACAGTAGATACCAACTCGTGGTCATGAGAAGTAAACAACATGGTTCCTTCGAAAGATACCATTCCATTATTCAAGGCTGTAATCGACTCCAAATCCAAGTGATTCGTAGGTTCGTCCATTGTCAGGAAATTTGCTTTTGCCAACATCATTCGGGACAACATGCAACGCACTTTTTCACCTCCTGAAAGAACTGTAGCACTTTTCAATGCTTCTTCTCCGGAAAATAACATACGTCCAAGGAATCCACGGATATTCACTTCTTCACGCTCTTCGTCCGTTTGTGCATACTGACGCAACCAATCGATCAAGGGCAATTTTGATTCAAAAAAAGAAGAGTTGTCATTTGGCAAATAAGCTGTTGTAATAGTCGTTCCATATATGAAATCACCTTTATCAGCTTGCATATTCCCATTCAATATTTCGAAGAATTGCGTAATTGCCAAGGAGTTCTTAGAAACGATTGCGATCTTGTCGCCTTTGTTCACCGTGAAAGACAAGTCCTTGAAGATGTATTCGCCTTCATGCATTTTCGACAATCCGTTTACTGTCAAAATCTGATTTCCCGCGTCGCGTTCCTGGTGGAAAGTAATTCCCGGATAACGACGTGATGATGGCTGAATTTCTTCCAAATCCAACTTATCAATCAATTTACGACGGCTGGTAGCCTGTTTCGACTTCGAAGCATTCGCCGAGAAACGGGAGATGAAATCCTGTAATTCTTTCTTTTTATCTTCTGCTTTCTTGTTCTTATCTGCACGCTGACGAGCTGCCAACTGAGAAGATTGATACCAGAAAGTATAGTTACCTGTAAATACATTGATCTTACTGAAATCGATATCACAAATGTGCGTACAAACGGTATCCAAAAAGTGACGGTCATGCGATACAACAATCACCGTGTTTCTGAAATCCAAAAGGAAATCTTCCAACCAACCGATCGTTTTCAAATCCAAGTCATTCGTAGGCTCATCGAGTACCAACACATCCGGATTACCAAAAAGTGCCTGTGCCAACAAGATTCGCACTTTATACTCTGATGGAATGTCTTCCATTTTCATATAATGCTTGCTCTCGTCAATACCTAAGTTACTCAATAATGTTGCCGCATCTGTTTCAGCATTCCAGCCTTCCAAATCCGCAAATTCACCTTCCAATTCAGAAGCACGCATCCCATCCGCATCCGAAAAATCCGGTTTTGCATACAAGGCATCCTTCTCAGTCATGATCTCAAACAAACGTTTGTGACCCATGATTACGGTCTGTAATACTTCGTACTGATCGAATTCAAAGTGATTCTGACTCAAAACAGCCATGCGTTTTCCAGGCTCCAATTCAACACGACCTGAAGTAGGATCTTGCTCTCCCGTTAAGATCTTTAAGAAAGTAGATTTACCGGCACCATTTGCACCAATAACACCATAGCAGTTACCTGAACCGAATTTGAGATTTACATCATCAAATAGAACACGTTTACCAAATTGAAGTGAGAGATTATTTACTGAAATCATGAGAAATACTTGGAATTTTGGTGCAAAGATAGCACTAATTCCCCCTTTATAAAAAAGAAAAGAGTAAAAACCCTGCTAAATAATTATAAATCAACACAAAACCAATTATCAATTATGAATGATTTAATTATCAAGGAGTATCTCCCAAAGAAAGATTTACCCCTTGATAATTCATAATTGATAATTAAATCCTTATTAATATACGACCACTCTATGAGTAGACTTCGCTGTTCCCTGAACTGCATTCAAAATATAGCATCCTTTCGCAACGTTCATCGGGATATTCACTGTTTGAACTCCGGAAGAAGCGGGAACTTGTGTTGTCGAGATAACCGCACCTTTCAGGTCCATCACAATCAGTTTCATCCCGGCTTCCGCGCTAGGAACTTCAACTGACAGATCAGCTCCCGTAGCAACCGGATTCGGAGCAATTGAAATGGTGGATAAGATTCCATTGTCCTCAATCCCAAGTGTTCCGGAAATATTGAAGTTATCCAAGTAGAAGTTAGAAGAGAAATCAGAAGCGATAAACTCAAATTTGAATTTGGTTTTGTTATCCGCAGCTGTCGGAGTGTAAGTGAAACTTGCCGTTTTCCATTGAAGGTCGTTATTTGGAACGTAATCTCCATTTTGGTAGCCAGCCGTTACTAATGCAGCGCCGGTAAGGGAAGTTTTTTGAATCCAGGTCTTCCCACAATCCCGAGAGTAATAAACGACCAATTTCTCTGTGATATCAGCAGAAACATTTGTTCTGGTGCCGTAAGCATAATCAAATGAGATAGTCACATTTGAAGTGCTTCTCAGATCAATCGCAGGAGAAATGAGGTAATCCTTTGCATTTCCCAATCTGTCATTATAGAACCAATCCGCTGTAAACATCTGAGCGTTGGAAACATCCTTGAAGTTGTTTAACTTGAAACATCCTGTATTTCCTCTTCCCCCGGTTGCAACACGATTGAATGAAGCATCATTTTCTTCCGGATTATGTGTGATCCAGAAATTTCCATTTTGGTTGAAATCTTCCATTCTCGGACCTAAATATTCCGCCCAATCACCTTGAACATAAATCATGTGATTGATAGTTTTTGTATCCGATCCGGATGCATTTGCAACTGTAAGTGTCGCGGAATACCATCCCGGTGCAGCATACGTTACCGTTGGATTTTGAGCTGTCGAGGTTGCAGGACTTCCTCCGGGGAAACTCCAGGACCAGGAAGTAACAACTGCTTTCCAGGAAGCATCTTTAAAAACAATAGGGTCTCCTGCACAAGCTGTCATTGCATTTGCATTCGGACCAAGGTTTCCGGTCGTTCCGTTTACATCCACAAAGAAATCAGCCACCGGAATACATGTAACCGATGTCAAAGTAGAAGTTCCTGTCGCCAACAGGTTCTCAGCAGCATACAAATTGTTCCGACCGCTTGTTATCTGGTCCAGCACATTATTCATAAAAGTTGCCTGACCATTGGTGAACATCGAATTACAATAGGAATAATCCATGTAATTCTGCGTATTGTCATTGACGTCTACAGGCCAGTAATTCCCCGGCATAGTCGATTCAACGCAGGTATTCGCATTCATATCGCATGATTCCAATCCGATACAATTGGGAGTATCTCCAATTCCATCATCCTGATTACAGCTACTTGAAATACCCGGATCATTATCACTTCCCCATGTATGTGCCAAACCTAGATAATGACCGATTTCATGTGTCAATACTCTGGATCGGTCAACGTCACCAGTACCGATACTTCCTGTATAATTATGAAGAATAACCACACCATCACGCCAGAATCCACCACCGGTAACATCCGTAGGATAATGAGCAAATCCGGCAACATCCGGATCATCCATTGTTCCAATCACCCAAACATTCAGATACTTATCCCTGTCCCATTGGTTCAACTTCGAATAAGAATCCGCCTGAACGGTCTGATGACTGTAAATATGCTCGATCCCATTTGTACAGTTTCCATACGGATCCAATGTTGCCAAACGAAATTCAAGTCGTGTGTTCCCGATAATGGTATCAAATGGCGATACCACCACAATGGTATCCATATTCTTTTTCTGAAAATCCTCATTTAAAATCCGGACCTGATCCTTGATTTGCAAATCTGTAATATTCTCCGCACCATACTCATGGATTACGTGAAAGACAATAGGAATGATACGAACAGTGGTAGATTTCCCATTGACCAGCTGATTTTCCTTGTATCGGTTGACTAATTTCCGATAATCTTCTGCTAATTCAGGATTTTCAGCAAGCAATTTCTGACGTTGTTTATCAATTCCGCAACGTTGGTGCACTTCTTGGGCAAATGAATTTCCTGTTGAAATCATTCCCATTAAAGTAAGCACACTTAAAAGTAAATTTTTGCGCATGTTTAATAGTTTAATAGATTGGACATCATTTATTTATGATGTGAATCTTTTAAATCCGAGGGCCCATTCGCATTTTAAAAAATCACATGAAACAAATGTAAATGAAGTATTTACACGTTTTGTTAAATGTTCAGTTGTTTAGTTAAGTGCGTCTCGGGAGAATTAAAAGCATACAAAAACGAAACGAATGGTTGCCAATTTCTGTTAAAATGGCTTCGATTTATCTTTTAACGGTATGAAAATTAGTCTAAAACGAATTTTTTAAATTTTTGGAAACGCAAAAAACTCATGAATTGAAAATGGAGAATTGAAAAGTTTTTTGATTCTTCTAACCTTTCAATTATTTAGTTCACCAGAGTGAAAACAGGATAAAAGTCAATCTTTAATTCCTCTTTTAAACTTAAATCGTTATCACCATCCAAATTTGAGACACCAAGGCTAAACGAAGTAGCAAATTTTCTTTTATGTTCTATTCCACCAATATCCCTGTATTGAATATTTAAATTAAGTTTAGGAAAAAATTCAAAATCTTCATGAAAGATTAAATAATCATTTTTTATTATTTGCAATTTGTTTTTAAACAAAAAATAAATAACAAACAGCTGAATTACATCCGGTTGAATGAAAGGTGATTTATTAAATTTTTCGTCTTTCCTTGGAAGAATGAAATCGTATTTAGTACTATTAAGTTCTCTGCTACAATAAATGCTAATAAAGGATTTTTCTGTTTCAATCTCATTAATACAGACTGAATTTTGATATACTTTTAATTCATATCGTTCAGGAAGAACGTCAACTATCATCTTCAAAGCCTTATCAAAGTCAAATTCAACAGTTACTTGGACATTCTTGGCAACACCAAAACCTACATTTTCAATAGAATATACTAAACCATGAGAGTCAAACTCTTTGCTTTTTCTTGTAGCAAGGATATTTATTTCTTTTTCTTGATCTTTATTCCAATTGTAAACTTTGACAAAATTAGATGTATGAAATGACAAAAAAATGTCAGGCATGTAAGAACTGTTTGTCTGTCTCTTTAAAGCACGTAATGTAATTATCGCAACTATAGCCGAGGCAAAAGTCCCCAAAGAAGCTAAAACACTTATATAATTATTAAATTCCTTCAATCAAAAAATCAGTTTATAGTAGTCTTTTAAAATCTTTTAACTTTTCAATTTTCAATTATTTTGTCATCCACTTCAAACTTCTACTATACAGGAAGATAAACAATCCGGAGAATACAAGTCCCATAATAACAGACGCCATGGAAACCATATGGGAAGGGGCGGTTAAGAAGATACTTCCAATACTGGTAAGACAGTAAATGATGTACAAATGAAAGCCCAGTTTTCTTCCGCGAAACATAAACAAAGCTCCTACTAATCCTATTGCTGATGCCAACAAATTCAAAGACATAACAGTCCAGAAATGATTTTGCTGATAAGCTGTTACTTCAGCAGCCTGCTCTATCATATCAGCCATGAAGGTCATCTGACGATCGCGCATATCATCAGCAGCTTGTACTGACACATTGTAATCATTCTCTATTTTTTCAGGACTTGGCTGCCCCATTAACATAGAAGGCAAAGTCACCAATAGTGCCCCACCGGTCGAAATAAAACTCAAAATACATAGTACCGTCAATAAAACGGGTCTTTTTGGATTCTTTTCAACCTCTTGATCTATTTCTGTATAATTTTCACTCATATTCCAGCTTTTACAAATTCTTTACTTGCTTGCATCAACGGATGCATATATCCATCCTCTTTCACAAAAGGAACATTTTTTCTAAAGTTAACAAAGATTTCTTCTTGTCGTTTTCCCGATTTCGCAGGTCTGCGGAATTCCAACGATTGACATGCATGCAAGATCTCGATTCCCTGGATTGAATAACAATTGTCAATTACACGGAATAATTTCGTTGCAGCATTCGCTCCCATGGAAACATGATCTTCTTGTCCATTACTGGAATCAATCGTATCAATACTGGCAGGTGTACACAATTGCTTATTCTGACTTACGATTGAAGCACAAGTATATTGCGTAATCATAAACCCTGAATTTAATCCGGGTTTTGCCACCAGGAAAGCCGGTAAACTGCGCGTTCCTGAAATGGATTTGTAGATTCTTCGTTCACTGATACTTCCCATTTCTGCCAAAGCAATTGCAAGGAAATCCATCACCAACGCCAAAGGTTGTCCGTGGAAATTTCCAGCTGAAACAACGATATCATCGTCCGGGAAAACGGTCGGATTATCTGTAACCGCATTAATCTCTCGTTCTACAATCGTTGCACAATGCTCGATCGTATCATAAGAAGCTCCATGAACCTGAGGGATGCAACGGAACGAATAAGGATCCTGAACGTGCGCTTTTTCGCGATTCGCCAATTCACTATCCCCCAATAATGTTCTGAAAATCTCAGCTGTTTTGATCTGACCAACCTGATTGCGGATTTCATTTACCTGAATGCCGAACGGTTCTTTGCGTCCATCATAACCATCCAATGAAATTGCAGCCACTTCATTGAATTGCTTCCACAATTTTCGTGCATGGGAAATGGCATAAGATCCATAACCGGACATGAATTGTGTTCCATTCAACAAAGCCAATCCTTCTTTCGATCTCAATACAATCGGTTCCAAACCGAAACGTTGATTGATTTCCTGACTGGAATATTCTTTCCCTTCGAATAGTACTGTTCCTTCGCCCAAAAGCGGCAATACCAAATGAGCCAAAGGAGCTAAATCTCCCGAAGCACCCAAACTTCCTTGTTGAAAAACAACCGGATGAATGTGATTATTGTAGAAAAAGATCAAGCGTTCGACTGTTTCCAACTGCACTCCTGAAGCTCCATGGGAAAGCCCCATAATTTTCAGGATCAAGATTCTTCTGACGATTTCTTCCGGAACACGCTCTCCCATTCCACAAGCGTGAGAAAGTACCAAGTTGCGTTGCAATTGCTCCAGATCTTCTGTTGAAATAGCCGTATCACACAAACTTCCGAAGCCGGTATTCACTCCGTAGATCAAGCGGTCGCTTTTAGCAACTTTTTCATCCAAATATGTGCGACATTTTACAATTCCTGCTTTTGCATCTTCACTAATTGCGATTTTCGCATTTGATGCCAGTATCTCATCGAGCTTCTCTAAAGAAACCCATTGATTATCTATGATAAAATGATCCATTTTCCGATTATCCTTTAAAAAATTCAAGCAACTCGTTTTCCGTCATTGCTTTCTGTTCGCCTGATTCCATGTTTTTAACCTGCAAAAGGCCTTTTGTCAATTCGTCCTCACCGATGAGTGCGACAAATTTCACCTTTCGGTTATCAGCATATTTGAATTGTTTCTGCATTTTGACCGCACTTGGGTAAACTTCGCAATCCACTCCATTCTGACGCAATTTCTTGGTCAATTTCATGCAATATGCAGCTTCTTTGTCTCCAAAATTCGCAAACAACAAAGTCAAACCTGCATTTGTATCTTCAGGATATAAGTTCAATTCATTCAATACATCGTAAATGCGATCGGCACCAAATGAAATTCCCACTCCGGAAAGTCCGGAAAGCCCGAACAAACCTGTTAAGTCGTCATACCGACCACCACCACAGATCGATCCCATTTTCACATTGTGTACTTTTACTTCGAAAATAGCACCGGTGTAGTAGTTCAATCCGCGAGCCAATGTCACATCAAATTCCACTTCAGCACGTTCCAATCCCAGTTCAGTTGTCTGATTCAAGACAAATTCCAATTCCTCGATTCCTTTCAAACCGACCTCGGAATCCTTCAGGAAAACTTTCATCTGACTTAGGCGGGATTCGTTACTTCCGGAAATTTGGAACAAAGGAGAAATGATCTCGATTGCTTTTTCGGAAACACCTTTTTCTTTCAGTTCTTTGATGACACCTTCTTCACCAACCTTATCCAATTTATCAATTGCAACCGTGATATCAATCAACTTGTCACTTTCCCCGGAAACCTCTGCTATTCCGGAAAGAATTTTGCGGTTATTGATCTTGATGGTAAATCCGGGAATCTGAAGATTGGTCAAAACCTGGTCGAAGATCTGCACAAAATCCACTTCATACAACAAGGAATCCGAACCGACTACATCCGCATCACACTGATAAAATTCCTGGTAACGGCCGTGCCCAGGTCTGTCAGCTCTCCAAACGGGTTGAATCTGGTATCTTTTGAATGGGAAAGACAATTCATTCTGGTGCTGAACCACAAAACGTGCAAAAGGAACGGTTAAATCGTAACGCAAAACTTTCTCTGCCAATGAATTTGCAAAGCGGGTTAAATTGCCAGCTTGCAATGCTTCCACATCTGCTTTTCGCTGCTTTTCACCAGAGTTAAGAATCCGGAAAACTAATTTATCTCCCTCGTCACCATACTTTCCCAATAAAGTAGAGGAAAGTTCAAATGAAGGGGTTTCGATCGGGGCAAATCCATAACTTTTGAATACGGACCTGATTGTGTCGAAAATATACGTTCGGCGAGCTACCTCATCGGGTAAAAAATCTCTTGTTCCTTTTGGGATTGCCGGTTTTTGAGCCATTGTGAATGAATTTGCGGCAAAGTTAATAGAAAAGGTTCACTTCGACTATGCTCAGTGGCCTTTTCATCCTAAATTCAATTATTGTAAGGCGATTGAATGTAGTCGAAGGCACTCTCTTTAAGGAATTAGCTCCTGCAACTCGAACTTCGGAGCTCCTTTGACGCCATTCTGATCATAATAATCCACGAATCGCAATTTGTAATAGCGTCCCAAAACGGTTTTCACTACAAAAGTCCGATTGCTGCTTACAACATAGGTTCCATTATCGAAATCGTAGGTTTTCCAGTCGTATCCGATCACATTAATCCGATCTTCAAATGCGCTTTCCACTATATCGGAATGTTTCAGTTCTGCAAACGGAATAGCAAGTTCCTGCACTTTCACTCCGTAACGATTCGACAAAACCCCAACCACCGAATAAGGTGTATGACTATCAAACACATGACAATAAGCGGTGAAAACCAGATCCCACGTTTCTTTTTCCGGTTCGATATCTTTCAAAACACCACTTCCGGTCATCGAAAAGTAGGTGAACCCTGCTGTTGTGGATTTTGGAATGGTAAAAGTCTGAATCGTTGAACTGTTCAGGTCTGCAAATTGAATCTGATATTCGGTAGTGCTAACAGAAACCACTTTCAGCTTCTTCTTACCTAAGTTCGCTCCTGAAAGCCCCGTTCCCAAATCGATCGCATACACTTTCCCCAAGCTTTGCCAATCTCCGATTGCGGTGGAATCCAGGTTTCCTGTGTGAAAATCCCAGGTATAGGTCAGACCCGCGTCGGAAGTCAAAGCGGTGATATCCGTTTCGTTTGAAAGTGCAGCAGCCATGATACGGGATTCATTCAAGAGGATATGAAAACCGTTGTCTCCTGCCTCAAACGCCAAATCCCAAACTTCGCGGTTATTTTGTCTTAAAATAGAATTCGTTTCCAGATCATAATAAATCTGATTGGCGTAATTTCCACCCAATTCAACTTGCGTGGTTGCCGCATCTGAAACCGGTTTCTCCACCGGAATTTCTTTTTTGAAACATGCTCCCAAAATTGGAAGCAGTGCTACTAAAAGTGCTTTTTTCATTGCTTTGATTTTATCAGATAAGTGATATTCAAATAAAAACTTCTTCCCCAAGCGATTGGTGCCGTTCCGGTAGAAGAGCTATGTGCACCTCCGGTAGTTCCACTGCCCGCATTGATATTGGTCACATTCAACAGGTTTTTTCCTCCTAATGAAATGCCTAAAGTTTTCTTGAGGAACCATTGCTGAACCTGAAGATCCAATAAATTGTAGTCGGAAATAAAAGATTGTGTGATGGATGCATCCTCGTTTACGAAATAAGCCACCATCTTTCCGGTGTACTTGTAGAATGCGCTGAATTTCGTTGTTCCATTTTTCAACTGGTAGGAAACGTTCGAAACCAATTCCGGAGAATAGGCGTATCTGCCGGCAGAATAATTGGAAGCTGTACCGATGTAATTGAATCCAAGGTTTACATTCCACTGCTTTTGCCCCACTTTCACTAAAGATTGAATTCCTCTCGCATAGAACTGATCGATATTGAAATAGCTGTAATTTACCCCATCAGCGGATTGAGATAAACTGATGCGGTTATGGATATCCTGATAATAACCGGATAATTCAAACCCGAACGAGCATTTCTTCGGATTCCAATTGAAGTTGTACCAACCCTGAATATGATTCGCAATCTCCGGTTTCAAAGCGGAATTCCCATGAATGTTGTGGTTAATGTCAACAAACTCCATGTATAACTCCTTGATCGAAGGCGAACGGAAACCCGAAGCTATACTTCCACGAAGGATGTGTTTCTTCTTTCCTAATTTTACGTTCAAAGCGGGCATAAGCGCTTCCTTGTACAAAGAATTGTAGGTAAAACGAAGTCCCGGTTTCAGATTGAGCCAAGTCCAAGGAGCCCAATTAAAAGTTCCGAACACGGCGTAATCACCAATTTCTTTGCGCTTATTTTCAATTCGATTTCCAAATCCTTCTTCGAGGTTGATATCGTAACCGACTTCGTAATTAAATTTTTTGTCCATATTATTTCTGGTCAGCGTCACCCGATTGAAATACAGGACAAATCGCGATGTATCTTGCTCTGACATCGCTAACAGTTTACGATCCAGGGTCGTCAGATCAGTCAGGTAGGAATTCTTGATCCGTTTGTAATTCGAATAGTTCAATTGGACATCCAGTTTCAGATTCGTCTTTAACCAACCAATGATTTCCAGTCCCGCGTTCTGACGATTAGTTACATATTCGTCATCAAAAGCAGAGATCTGATACGGCGCTCTCGGGTAACCTCTATTGACAATTTTCTCGCGGAACAGGTCCAATGAGGGAATCAATTCTATTTTCTTGAATTTGTAGGAGTATTTCAATCCGCCCAGGTACTGTTCTTTCATTTTCCATTGCTGAAACCTTCCGGAATCCGCCAGTTCCTTTTTGGGGAATTCGATCCAATTGTCTCCGGGTGTCCACCCATCAAAAAAGTTGCGTGCCCCATAAGCAGAAATCGAATGATTCTTTATGCGCGAAGTCACTCCCAGATTCAGGTTGTAATTCCCAACCGTTTCGTAGAAAGCTCCTACATTTATATCGTAGCCTTTATTCTTCGGCTTTTTTGTAATCAGATTAATGGTACCTGCCATGGCGTTGCTTCCATAGTTGGTACTGAGCGGTCCTTCGACGATTTCCACCCGTTCAACATTCGAAAGATTGAGCTGACTCAAATCGATGTTTCCATTCTGGCGACCGATAATCGGAACACCGTCTATCAAGATCTTCACTCCTTCCCCTCCAATTCCAAGCATCGACATTCCGCTGCCCAAAACCTGGTCCTGATTCACCCGGATATTCAATTCATTCTGCAACAAATCGCGCAGGTTGACTGCTCCTTTGGCTTCAATTGTTGCCCGATCAATCACCTTCACTTTATTGGTCGAATTGGTAATCGAACCTGACCCAAGTTGACCTGTAACCACTACTTCATCAATATCTTTGGTATTGGTAGCCAGCCTGACACGGTAACTGGTTCCTCTTGAGATCGTATCAATTTCCTGATGAAACCCATCCGTATTGACTTTTACTATCAATTGCGGGGAATTTGCATAAAAGATTGTTGGAATCACTAAGACTCCTTGTTCATCAGACTGAACGTATTTGGTGTTTTTTCCACTGAAATCCTGCAATGCTATTTGCGCATAAGGGACAGCAGAATCATTGTCATCCTTAATAAAAAGGGTATCCTGAGCAGTTACAAAACCACTCAGAATACACCCGATAAGAACTAAAACAGCTTTTTGCATGATCTTCTTACAATTGTCCGATCAATTTTCTCCAGGACTCCAATTCGGGAATTCCCGGTTTGCGCGCTCCGAAAAGCGTACAGATCAATTCTTTTTTCTCATTGAACAATTCCAATGAAGTAACAATTCCATCTTCTGTCGGTTTGCGAACGATCCAGGATTGTGCGATTGCATCTTCTTTTGCATGCAGGTTGAACATCGGATCCAGAACGTTGATCCAAGGACCGTGCTCTACAATATTTTTCACTTCTCCTGTATGGATTTGGATCATTCCTGCATTCCCAACGAAAACCATGATTGAAACTTGCTCCTTCGCAGCCAATTCCAAAGCTCTTCTCAATGCCTTATTATCGATTTTCTTCGCATAAGTTTCATCCGGAGCAAAGCGCAAGGCCTGTGTTCTCGTCAATTTGTGTTTACGCATTAACCCGAAGAATTCGTGTGTGTCTTTCAAATTGATCCAACCTTCCTGAAACCCTTTTACATCGATTTCACTATCCGGCAATTCTGCAGATTCCAAAGGCAACACCGCTCCAATTTCCAATTCAGAAGATTGGTTTGCGTCTTTGTATTTTTCAACCAAAGCTTCATAAGCATCCATATTGCTTTTAGCTTCCAGGTAGACCTTATGTGTAGCAACTCCATCTGTCGTGAAGAATTGAAGGCTATGACGCGGTTTGTCCTCTCCTTCGGTTACTGCAAATGCAAATCCCCAGGAGCTTGGAAAAATTCGTAAGTCAATATCTTTCCCAACGAAAAGCGAAGCATGCGGAGTGGTGCTGAAATTCTCATAGATTCCTTTGCGCTCGTGCACCACTTCTTCATTTCTTGACAAAGCCATTACAAAACCAAGTGATTCAATTTCTCCCAGAATTGCTACAAATTCAGGACGTAAACGAACTGCTGTTGTACCAACTCCCAAAGCAACCAATTCCGCTTCTGAAGCATTCAAACGCTTTGCGTATTCTCTGATTCTCAATTTTGGTTCGCTTTCTTTCAATTGGTCGAAAGCTTCTTTTAAGGACACTGTTGTTTCCATGTTTATTTATTATTCATTGTGTTATCTAGTAAATTCGAAGAATAAGATGTATGTCTGTAAAACAATTCTCCATCCAGAGATTGAATCTGTTCGAGTTCAATCTGATACGTTTGACTCAATAACTCCGGACGCATCACTTCTTCAATCGTTCCGTCCATAATGACGTTTCCATTTTGCATCAACAAAACGCGGTCGGCATATTGATAGCACAGATTGATATCGTGCATCACAACAATCACACTTCCTCTTTTGTCATCTACAAATTTTCGTGCGCATTTCAACAATTCAATTTGGTAGCGCACATCCAGATTATTCAGTGGTTCATCCAGGAATAAATACTTGATCGGTTGATTTTCAATCCTCCCTCCAAAGGGGGAAGCCTTATCTTTACTTTCCAATTGCAAGAGTACTCTTCCGAACTGAACACGTTGTTTCTCACCTCCGGAAAGAAAATTGAACTCCACATCCAACAATGCTTCCAGGTTCAATTCTTTGACAATCTTTTCGAGAACCATTTTGTTGAAAAGACTGCGGGTTTCAGGATAACGGTAACGCGCCATTTCCAGTACTTCACGAACGGTGAAATTGGAAGCAATCATACTTTCCTGGTGCATGTATGCCCGGTATTTCGACAGGTTATCCAAAGTCCAATCTTTCAGTTCTTTTCCGTAATAGGAAATAACCCCAGAGCTTGGTTTCAATCCGTTTGAAAGGAGTTTCACCAAGGTACTTTTTCCAGCTCCATTCGGACCAAGAATCACGATAAACTCTTCCCGATCCGTTATAAAATCAACCGGTTTCAGGATTTGTTTTCCCTTTACTGTGAACGCTATGTCTTTCGCTTCGATCAAAGGGAGAATTTGCGTTTGTGTTTAAAAATGATCCCAATAAAAACCGGAGTTCCCATCAATGCAGTGATAATTCCGATCGGAACTTCTGTCGGAGGCAAGATTGTTCGTGAGATCATATCCGCTCCGGAAAGCAAAATCGCTCCGAAAAAAGCACTGAATGGCAATAATAACTTGTGATTAGGTCCTGATACTATTCGGATGATGTGCGGAACAACCAAACCAATAAATCCGATCACCCCAGCCATTGAAACTGCAGCCCCTACCATGCAGGTGGAACAGACAATCACTAAGAGCTTAATTGTTTTCACTTTGTATCCCATGTATTGAGCATTACTTTCACCCAATGCAAGTACATTCAAACTTTTCGCCTGAAAGAAAATCAGGATCATCGGGACAATCGTGAAAACAGCCAATAAGAGAACCGAATCATTATTTGCAGAACCTAAACTTCCCAATGTCCAAAAGGTCAAATCGCGCAATTCATCATCTGTTGCAAAAAAGGTTAGCAAACCAGTCAAGGCAGCAGTTAAAGCATTCAACGCAATTCCTGCTAAAATCAAGGTCAATGAGTTGATCTCACCATTGCTCAAAGACAATCTGTAAACAATAAATGCCACAAGGGATGCTCCGAGAAAGGCAACGATAGAAAGGGAAAGTCCCTCATTGAAAATAATCAACCAAGGGACTAAACCGTTGAACAAAATGAATAGTGAGGCAAATAGCGAGGCACCCGTTGAGATTCCAATTAAAGCGGAATCAACCAAAGGGTTTCGGAAAATTCCTTGCAGTGCGGCACCGGAGACAGCCAGACCTGAACCAATTAAACAGGAATAGACTGCTCTTGGGAACCGGATATTGTAAACCACATGGTATTCAATCTCTGTTATCTTCAAATCGGTTTGAATTCCAATCTTCTCGATCAAACTGCCAAAGACATGGGAAATCGGGACATGAACATTCCCTACTGACAGGTTTACAACGAAGCAAACTATCAATAAAACAACCAATGAAAGACCTACTATCCCTTGTCTTGACATGACTCTTTTTTTGCTCATGCTTCGACTACGCTAAGCATGCTTAGTTAAAAGTGTTTCCGGTTCAAATTCCCGATCCACCGAAGCGGATCGGGGTTAATCTGAACTTTTGAAACCGTTCAAACTACTGAACTTTTTTAAATTCTTTATTCAATTCAATTAACGCTTCAGCCACACGCGGACCAAATCCACTTAGCAGCTGACCATCCATTTGGATTAATGCTTTATTTTTTCCTGCATTCGTTGCAGCAACCCCCGGAACATGGAAGATTCCGTCGGGTCCCAAACTTTGAGCACCTGAAGTGAACATCAGGATCACATCCGGGTTTGCAGCAATGACTGATTCGCTTGTCAACGGTTTGAAATCGGTGAATCCTTTACCCGCATTTTCTCCTCCGGCCAAAACGATCATTTTCTCCAATGGTGTGTTTTCTCCGGCAACCATCAAGGTTCCTGCTCCTCGTGCGTATACAAACAACACTTTCGGTTTCTTTACCAGTTTTGAAAGGTTTCTGATACCCGAATCTATTTTAGAAACAAGTGTTTTCGATTCATCCGCTTTTCCCAACCAGGATGCCACTTCTTTCACCAACGATTTTGAATCTTCCACATTATTCGGATGCTTGAAAGTCACCAACTCGATTTTTGCCTGTTTCAATTTGGATTTCAAATCCGGAGAGACCTCATCCTCGAGCATTACGACATGGGTAGGATTCAATGCCAATAAACTTTCAATCGCTAGTTTACGGACATGTCCTAAATTTGTCAATTTCTCAGCTGCAGCCGGATAAGTACTCGTTACGTCAACGCCAATGAGTTCCTTTTGGGAACCCACTGCGTAGATGATTTCAGTTACCGATCCGTTCAAAGAAACGATTCGTTTCTCTTCCACTTTTTCTTCCTTTTCAACATCTGACTTTGCGCCTGAATTACAAGCAGTTGCCAGAGACAAAAGAGCAAGAAATAAAAAACCACTATTTTTCATCTTAATTTTCAATCAATGAGATTAATGTTGTACAACCAAACGTTGAGCTGTAGCTGAAGTTCCATTGGAAACCTGAACCAAATAAACTCCGTTTGTGAAGTCTGCAGTTGAAATATTTACCGCTTCCAATGCATTGGAATTTGCATCACTTTCAAATACTACCTGACCTGTCATGTTCAATACTCTAACTGTTGCAGTTGATTTCGAATCAATCATCACTGTTACATTATTTACTGCCGGATTAGGGAAAATTCCTGAAATCAATTCCTGGTTTTCAGACACATTCAAACTCGATACTTTTTCTTTTTTGAAAACTGTTTTTCCTAAAGAAGAACCAGAGAAACCTGTCATGATCAATCTCCAATAATCTCCGTCAACATCCTTCACGAAATAAACCAATGAATCTTCAATCGTGTATGATCCTGCATACGTTTTCCAGTCGTAACCGATTGTATTGATATCTTCAGAATAGGTTGCTGATCCGTAAGACATATCCGTCACTGGATTATTCACCGGGTGAACTTCAGCCACTTCTACTCCAACATTGTGCAAAACACCTGTCACCATGTTATACGGGTATGGAGCTCCGTTATTTGTAGCATATTGTGTAAACAACAAATCCCAAGTCGTTGAAGCCGGTTCTCTGTCGATCAATGCTCCTCCTACCGGATAATAAACATAATTTTTTGTTGCGTACGGTGTAATGGCGATCGTTGTAGTCCCTGTTCCTGAATGATCCGCATTGGAATAGTTGATGGTATATTCCGAATTCATGAATGAAAGGGAAACAGTAAACAATTTACAAGAACCATTCGAGTACTTCACTGCAAAAACGCGGTTAGCAACAATTCCTGTGTGATTCACTGCATCGTAATTTCCCCAACCGTAGTCAGTACCACCCGCACTTGCAGCATTCAAAGCTCCTTCAGTCCAAGTCAGTTCGGAATTATAAAGCGTTGTCCAAGTTGAGATACCTGCTGTATCCGCAGTTGCCAGATCCGTTCCATTCGTTCCGGGAATTGCATATACTGTTCCGATCTTGTTATTGAAAATAATAGACGCTGCCAATGAATTTGACGGGCTGATTGTTGTGGCGAAACCTAAATCCCAGTTATTTGCTGCCTGAGCAGTTCCTTGTTCATCGTTTTCCAAACTATACCAAACGTTGTTTGCGTATGAAGCTCCCATTGATACGGAGTCGCTGACCAGTTGTGCATTTGAAAATCCAGCCAGTGTTAAGAATGATAGAAGTAATCCTTTTTTCATGTTATGTGTTTTTATATTGTTATGGTATCCGTTGCAGCTAACTTATTTACCAATCCGCAGCCGCGGATTAATGATCACAAGCAGCTCTTGTTTTTATTTAATCTAAATAACATTTGCAAAACTACTGGCTTTATAGGGTTGACACAATCGCCAAAACAAGCGGAAAAGAATACCCTTTACAGGGTAGGTTCATTTCTTGAACACCTGATTTTCCATTTCGAACAACAAGAGTTCCGATAAGGACTTCACTTTTAATTTCTTGAAACTGTTTTTGCGATGTGTTTGAACGGTATGTGGACTTAGTCCAAGTTCCCGGCTTATTTCCTTGGTCGATTTCCCATTCAGCAAGAATACCACAATTTCGATTTCCCGTTTTGTCAGATTGAATTCAGAAGGCGAGCTAATTTCCTCATCCTGATTCAGGATCTGATTCCAAACCAATTCACAGTAATAATTCTGATTGTGCAGGATCTTTTGGAATGCTTCGCGGAGTTCTTTCAAGGTACAATTCACATCAATAAAGCCGGAAACGCCATAAGAAACCAATTTGGGAAGACTGGAAACATCTCCGTTTATGATCAGAACAACCTTAATACAATCGGTATCTTCAGGAGTTATTTTCAGATTATTCTCAATTTCCTGGTAGTTCCCTGAAAAGTTATAGACCACAACCTGCTTCTTCTCATAGATCGCCTGTTCCATTTTAGGATTTCCTGCATGCCATTCAACACTTACCTCTCCAAAAATTGTTTGTACCAATTCCTTGAATCCGAGACTGATTAATTGATTGCGACTATCCAAATAAAGGTTCATACTATGTAGAATAATTCTAAATAGCAAAATTGACTCCTTATCCAAGAACCTGCAATACCATAAAAAAGGTAAATGTTAATTACGAATTACGTCCCGATAGCTATCGGGATACGAATTACGAATGATTTTAGAAGGTCCTTAATTAATTATCTGACACACTATTCCAATTCGGAAATAGGAATTAGGAATTATCTCTGCCTGATATATCCTTTCTTCCCAGCCTGAATTTTCAAAACCCAGTCGTAATATCCAACAAAGTGAGAATCAAAATACCCTTTGTGCTTATAGAGTGATTGAGGAAAATAGATGCGTTGTTCTTCGCTCAGACCTTTTACACAAGCTTGCGGAGCAACACCATCTTGCAGGCAAGGCGCATCCTGATTCGGTGCATTCAGGTTACTTCCATATTGCCAAACCTGTTTCCATTCGGTTAGATTTACGGTTCCTGCTGTTGCATTTTCCGGTGCCAGAATGTAATATCCTCCGAAATTTATTCTCCCTCTCAATTGTTCGATCATTCCTTGTGCATAGGCAAATCCCATGCTATGAACCACCAGATACAAGGTGTCATTCCCGGAAGAATTCGGCAATTCATTTAACATTTGGTACAGGTTTCTTCCGGCTATTTTCCCGTTATTCAATCGCATTGCAAAGCCCTTTTTATTCGGTCTTGTAGCGAGCAAACCAATCGTTTTTGCCCGTTTCGAACCGAAAATCTTAGAACCGACCGTACTTGTTGTATAGCATGTATGAAATTGATGGTTCTTACATCTTTTAGGATAAATGCTGGAGTTGGTACTGAAATTCAACAGACTCCTGTGATTGGAGGTTGAAACGGAATGATGTCCATCGGCATAATAATACTCCGTCGGATTAATTCGTTCCTTGAAGTTATCATCGATCTCTTTCCACGGATGCCAATAATTGTATCGGTCTTCGGTAAATAACCGATTGAGGGAATTGGGAAATTCCAGACCATTGCTTCGGATATCTTCAAAATTTTCCTCGAATGTACTTCCAAGAGAAGTTGGTCGATATCCACTTACAAAAATCAAAATGCGCTTGGGGGGATCCGCCAGTTTCAACTTGGAGGTCAGGTCAACTCCCAAATGATTATATACCTGATCGCGCAGCCATTTTCCTTTAGCAGAATACACTTTCACAACGATGTAATGACTTTCTGCCGGAATCGATTCGTCCAGAACAGCTGTATTCAAGGAATCCGAATTTGCAATCAACCGAAGTTTTAACGGAACGTTTGTTTTGGAAACATTCATTTTAAAGTAAAGCACCTTCTTTCGTTCGTACAGAAAATAATGCCTTCCTCTTTTAATAATGAGCTCCGAACCTATTTTCTTTTCCTCTAATTTATTGGGATGCGTATTATCAAACAACAGATCCAGTACCTTCTTTTCTTTGTATCCGGAATACGACTTGATAATCCCATCGGTGACTTCAAACCAGGAATATCCTAAATCGACCACCTTAATCATCACAAAAGAAAGAAAGAGAATTCCCAACCACTGGATCAATCTGGAGAAAAATGAAACCAGGCGCGGTTTCTTCATTCGTTTTTTCAGAAAAGCGCGCAATTTTCGGAAACCATAAATAAAACCGGAAATCGAAGCAACAACACTGAGTAAATGCAGCGTATTGAATGGTTTTGACTGGATTCGGAATAGGGTCTTGTATAAAATATTATCTATTTGCAAGTGATACGAATAGGTATTCTTCTTCATTGGACGCACGACAGAAGCCAGGAAACTTTTGTTCTTCAAAACAATGGTCCCATCTTTTCCCTGTTCGAAAAAATAATAGGCAATCAATCCATTGTTGGTCACCACCTCTTCGTAATCATCAATGATGGAATATACCTTGGGATTTTTATTGATCCGAATCCATTCTTCATTATCTATCCCCCAACCAAGGAGGGTTCTTCTATCTTTCTCAAAAGCTTCGATATTTGCAAAACCATCCAGATACTCTGTTGCAATGGTATGCGACAATTGCCTTGAATCAGCCTGCACGACAAATCCCAAAGCTTTATTCTTCACCATGTACCCTTCTAGTCCCGGATTGACAAATTTGGGAATCACGAAGAAAAGCAAACTGTTCTTTGTCTTTTCTTTATAGGATTTGATGTAAGTATCCCTTACATGACGCATCTGGTCGGTATATTTCAACCGGTCCGATCCCGGATTTTCAAACAATCCCGGATTTTCAAGTGCATCGTTTTCAAAGACAGGTTCTATTGTGACATCGAAGCGGATATTTGCAGCCCGGAATTGGTAATTCAGTTCATTTTCGATACTGTCCCTGTTCATCTTCATCTTACGCAGGGGAACAATTCGCAAATGTTGGGTAACCACCGGTAATACCGAAACGTGCAATGTAGAAACAATCCGTCCTTCATACTTTGCCTGGACATCATAATCCTTGTTTGAGGCAGGTAAAAAAATCCGGCGTTTTACGGCATTTATTTTAGAACTGGCAATCTGTTTTGCGTCAATATAAAATTCAATGGAATCAATCGAAGGAATCTTCAAACGGTTGATCTTGAAATCCACTACATCGCTTTGTCCCTTTCCAACAGATTTGAAAACTTCAATGCTTAAATCTCCTTTTTTGCCTTTGCTTCCCCGTTCATAAAATCCATAAAGCTGGTTCGGATTTTTTACAAAGCGCGCGTATTCTATGGGCAAATGTCCAAGCGAATCTTTTCTTTCTTGAGAAAATCCGGGTAAAATCCGGAAAACACATAGCATAAAAAGAAATAGCGCTCTACAGTACATCCGATCAGATTGAGGTCTTGCCTAACCAACGTAATACGTTATCATACCAAATCGCATCTGATTCTTTCTGGTCCAGAATTCCCACTTCAACAGCAAAATCGATTACTCTTCCGGGATAAGAGTTCGCAACTCCTTCCATTTCTCCCAAAGGATATGGATCATCCAATCCGGAAACAATTTGAGACGAACCAACCCGTATTTTCAGCAATTGTAAGGTATATGAATCATGAACCAAGGTGTCGAAAAACAAATTCGGGTGACCTAAACTGGCTCGTGGGTCCCGCGTTTCTGTAAACAGGTCAGGACGACCATCAAACCCTTGTAACCTTCTTCCGTAATTTGCCTGACCAAGCATACAGCCATGTGCAAAACACGTGCGGATATCCGGGTATTTATTGACGAAATCCTTCAATGCATACATGTGCAAAGTATCTGCTGTTTGCGCCATCATCCACACCAGGTGAAAACGCCAATACATATCTTTCAGAGCTACCATCTTCTCCCCGTCATACGGGTGAATTTCGATTGCCAGTTTGTATTCATTCGCCAACTCAAACAAAGGCAAAGTGGAATCATCCACTACGGAAAGCCATTCGTTGTCCTTATTCAAAAAATGGGTGGGCAAGCAAAGCAGATTCATCTTCAGATCTTCTACACAACGGCGAATTTCATTCAAAGCATCCTCCATGTAAAGCGGTTGAACAACAAAACCACTCGTGAATTTATCCGGTCTGCGTTCCTGTACACTTGCATTGAAATCATTTTGCCAACGAATCGCATCAAAAGCATCTTGTCTGGACCAACCATTGCAGTAAACCTGGGATAAATTCAGCATCACTCCATGATCGATACCATGTCTTTCCATCCACTCGATCTTCTCATCAAAGAAGAAGCTTGGATCGGTAATCGGTCGGGCCCAATCATCTTGTCGCATGAATTTCTTATCATCATCTATCCAAAACAATTTCTTCTCACGCATGAATTTCGGAATTTCCGAAGGTTCAGGTAAAATATGTCCGTGACCATTGATTTTTAGTTTCTGCATGCTCGATTAAATCTTTCCATCAAAAGTAAGCAGAAAAAAAGTAGGGGCAGAAAATTTTCCACCCCTACTTTTTTTATATAAATCGAATTACTTACTAATTACAACCTGATGATACTTGGTTCCGAATTCACCAAACACCTGTAAGGTGTAATGTCCATTTGCATAAGATGACAAGTCGATGGTCTTAACCGCTTCAAACTGATCGATCTCAAAATCAAAAATCAATTTTCCTTGTGCATCCACCATTTTCAGGTTGGTATATGGCACATCCGATGTAATTTCAATTTTACCAACTGATGGGTTCGGATAGATTGTCATGTTCCATTGTGCATTTTCAGCAACTGACAAACAAGGATCCACAATGATGGTTGATTGAGCTGTCCCTGAACAACCATTCGCATCAGAATACGAATAGACGATTGGGAAACTACCCGCTCCACTCACCGAAGGATCAAAGTTACCGGATGAAACTCCGGTTCCTGAATATGTTCCGCCAACAGGTGTTCCACCGGTAATTGCAAATGCCGGGTTATAGGTACAAACCTGTCCCAAACTACCGAATGCAACTGTTGGATTCGTATTGACAGTAATCGTAACCTGATCTGTTGATTGACAACCGTTCACATCTGTTCCTGTTAGGGTGTATGTATTCGTACTTGCAGGAACGAATGAAACTCCGTCCTGAACACCATTGTTCCATCCTAAAGTTGGCGCCCCGGTCGAACCTCCGGTCAAAGTAACTGCACTTCCTGAACAAACCGCCTGATCACTTCCCGCATTCACACTAAATGGTGCAGCGTCCGTTATTGTAATCGGATTGGAAGTGGAAGTACATCCCGCATTTGTAACCTGAACAGTATATGTTCCTGCTGCCGTCACTGAAATACTTGAAGCAGTGGATGCAGTTGACCAGGTATTTCCCGAAGGGTATGAAGATGTCAAGGTAATGGAATCTCCCGGACATAAAACGGTTGTACTTGAAGTGATTACCGGAGGTGTCGGTGCTCCCGGATCCGTTAAACTTCCCGAAAGCGTATTCGAAGCACAACCAGCTCCACTTGTCAATACAATGTTATAAGATCCCGCACCAAGATTTGAAATCATTGTCGGTAAAGAAGCTACCGAAGCAGATCCTGAAGCTGTCCCAGACCAGGCAATCGATCCGGAACCTGTTCCGTTGACAGCAATTGAACCTGTAGTAGAACCACAAGAACTTGGATTAGTAACTGCTCCCAAAGAAATACTTGGAGTCGGATTAACTGTAACAGCAGTTCCTGCACTTGCCGTGCTTTGACAACCGGATGCATTTGTTACCTGAACCGTGTAAGTTCCGGCAGCAGTTGCGGTAATAGTTTGAGTTGTTGCTCCGTTCGACCACAAATAACTTGTTCCAGCTGTTGAGGTCAAGGTTACAGAACCACCGGAACAGAATGTCGTTGAACCACCAGTGGTGATTGTCGGCGCTGTTGGAGTCGGATTAACTGTAACAGTTGTAGCTCCACTCGCTGCACTTTGACAACCGGATGCATTCGTAACCTGAACCGTATAAGTTCCGGCTGTGGTAGCTGTTATCGTTTGTGTTGTTGCTCCGTTCGACCACAAATAACTTGTTCCAGCCGTTGAAGTCAAGGTCACAGAACCTCCCGAACAGAATGTGGTTGAACCTCCTGTTGTAATTGTCGGTGCTGTTGGAGTCGGATTAACTGTAACAGTTGTAGCTCCACTCGCTGCACTTTGACAACCGGAAGCATTCGCTACCTGAACCGTATAAGTTCCGGCTGTAGTTGCCGTAATCGTTTGAGTTATTGCTCCGTTCGACCACAAATAGCTCGTTCCAGCCGTTGATGTTAAGGTCACAGAACCACCGGAACAGAATGTCGTTGAACCACCAGTTGTGATTGTTGGTGCTGACGGAACCGGATTGACAGTCACTGCAATCGCATTACTATTCGGGCTCTGACAACCTGCGCCACTGACTACTTTACAAGTATATGTTCCAGCAGCTGAAACAGTAATCGATTGGGTTGTTGCTCCTGTTGACCACAAGTAACCTGCTCCTGTCGTTGATGTCAAAGTAACCGAACCTCCTGAACAGAATGTGGTTGCTCCACCAGCAGTAAGCGTTGGTGCACTTGGTGTCGGATTAACCGTAACTGTTGTAACTCCACTCGCTGCACTCTGACAACCTGCTGCATTGGTAACCTGAACGGTATAAGAACCGGTTGTAGTAGCTGTAATCGTTTGAGTTGTTGCTCCGTTCGACCACAAATAACTTGTTCCTGCCGTTGATGTCAATGTAACCGAACCTCCTGAACAGAAAGTGGTCGAACCACCTGTTGTAATTGTCGGTGCACTTGGCGACGTACCAACTGTCACTGTAATGGAGTTACTATTCGGGCTTTGACAACCTGCTCCACTGACTACTTTACAAGTATATGTTCCCGCAGCTGAAACAGTAATCGATTGGGTTGTTGCTCCTGTTGACCACAAGTAACCTGCTCCTGTCGTTGATGTCAAAGTAACCGAACCTCCTGAACAAAGAGCTATTGCACCACCTGCTGAAATTGTCGGTGCGCTAGGCGCCGGATTAACCGTAACCGTTGTCGCCCCACTCGCTGCACTTTGACAACCGGCTGGATTTGTAATTTGCACGGTATACGTTCCTGCTGCGGAAGCTGTAATTGAAGCTGTTGTAGCTCCTGTCGACCATAAATAAGTAGTTCCAGTACTTGAAGTAAGCGTTACCGAACCACCGGCACAGAATGTCGTTGAACCTCCGGTGGTGATAGTCGGCGCACTTGGTGCAGCATTCACAGTCACTGTAATTGTATTACTATTTGAACTTTGACAACCTGCCGCATTTGTTACTTGAACAGTATATGTTCCAGCTGTTGTTGCAGTAATTGCTTGAGTAGTTGCTCCAGTCGACCACAAATAACTTGTTCCGGTAGTAGATGTCAATGTAACGGAACCTCCTGCACAAATTGCCGTTGCTCCACCCGCTGTAACTGTTGGTGTTGCAGGGAGTGCGTTCACTGTCACATAATTTGTCATGGTTGTCGTATTCGATCCCGAACCATTTGTTGCAGTCAAAACCACATTATAGGTACCAGCCGTTGCATAAGTGACTGTTGGATTTGCAGCCGTAGAAGTTCCTGGAGTTCCTCCTGGAAATGTCCACGAATAAGAGGTCGGAGAACCTGTTGAAGTATTCGTATACGAGATACTTTGTCCTGCACAAACCGAAGCTGAAACAGTTGTGAAACTTGGAGTTGGAGGAGTGGAAGCAACCACGCCCGTCACATTGATATTATC
>NZ_CALRYJ010000015.1:0-113352 GCF_943372375.1 Fluviicola taffensis DSM 16823
CTTCCATTATCATCTACGATGCACAAGGAAAAGTTGTCATGACAATGAATCAGGTTCAATCCGGAGAGATGCTTTCACTTGAGGCATTCGAAAGAGGAGTTTACTTGGTGAACATTATGACTACTTCAGGTAATCATACCGAAAGATTGGTGAAACAATAATTTGCCATCAAAAAATAGAAAACGGCGGTCTCATTTGAACCGCCGTTTTTATTTTACCCCTTTCTAATTCCGGGTTTTCCCTGTTTTTTGTGTAACGAATAAGAACAAAAGACAAATAACCCTAATTTAGCAACGTTATGCCAAAAAAAAACGCTTCTTCCACTAAGCAGTCTTCGCAAAAAGCAACTGCACCAGTCGTACTGGTCGACAATTCACAATTAATCCAACGCAGAATTTTTTGGATGTTGTCCATTGCTGCATTCGTACTATTCGGATCTACTATCCAACATGGATTCGTACTGGATGATTTAGCCGTGATTGAAAACAATCGGTTTGTTCAAGAAGGTTTCGGGGGAATCCCGGATCTGTTTTCTACTTTTTACTGGAAAGGTTTTTGGGATGCCAATGCCGGATTATACCGCCCTTTATCCATGGTCATGTTTGCAATCGAATGGGCAATTTCACCTAACACCCCTGCAATACACCATTTCGTCAATGTACTTTTATATGCCCTTACCATTGGATTACTCTTTAAACTCCTGATAAAATTACTACCTAATTATTCCGTTTGGGTTTCGTTCGCAATCACACTTGTTTTCATGGTTCATCCAAGTCATACAGAAGTGGTAGCAAATATCAAAAGTCGGGATGAAATTCTCTGTTTCCTGTTCTTCCTACTCACTTTTCAAAGTATACTGAAAGCGAGAAAAGGAAAAACAATCGATACGGTCAAAACAGTTCTTTTATTCCTAGCTTGTCTCTTATCCAAGGAAGCCGGAATCATGTATCTACCGATTTTAGGACTTTACTTTTGGATGGTAAAAAGCGAATCAATCGGTTCAGCCTTTAAAAGACTAGTTCCATTGCTCATCATCACAGGAGCCTGGTTGATTCTGCACCAATTGGTCATTCATTCCGACCCTACTCCACCCATTCAATATGGCTACCATGATAATTCACTGATTGCATGTGAAAACGGGTCACGATACGCTACCGGAATCAGTATTCTTGGTCGTTATATCCTCGAATCCGTAGCTCCTTACAATCTAAGCTACGATTATTCCTACAATCAGATTCCTTGTTTGAGTTTTACTTCTCTTCCTGTAATTGGTACATTGGCAGCTTTGATCCTATCCGCAATGATTGTCATCAAAACACGCAAATCAAAACCCGAAATTGCATTTGGAATCCTGTTTTTCTTTATTACCATAGCCTTGGTAACGAATATTTTCTCTTTGATCGGAACCACCTATGCCAATCGCTTAGTTTACGCTCCTTCCTTAGGAATCATTATGGCATTCGTTATAGGTCTATTCACTTTATTCAAGGCTCAACAAACTGAAAAATGGCAATCAGGAGCAATCTTGATTTCGGGATTAATCGGAATTGGGTTCAGTGTCCAGACTATCCAGCGAAACCAGGTTTGGGAATCCAACGCGACTCTTTTCGCTGCAGATGTTCAAAACAGTCCGAACAGTGCGCGTGTTCACTTCAATAACGGTGTTCTGAAAATGAATACCGATGAACTCGATTCCATAGCGGCACGACAACAATTACTAGTTGCTGCATCCAGTTTCAAAAAGGCCATTTCCATTGATTCATTGGACGTAGGCTCTTATATTGATCTCGGAGTTACCTGCTTTCGATTGAATCAATTTGAACAATCCATTTTCTATACCCAAAAAGCGATCGATCTAAACCCAAAGGATACTTCGCTATATGCAAATTTGGGAGATGGTTATTTCATGATAAACGATTTTGACCGATCGGCTAAAGCGCTCAAAAAAGGTGTGCTTTGGAAAGATGCCACTCCTACCAATTACAAACACTACGGTATTTCCCTATTCAATTTGAAGCGCTACAAAGAAGCCATTCCCGTTTTCCAAAAAGGGCTTCAAAAATTCCCTGATGATGTCGAAATGGCTTCCAACTTAGGGAACTCCTATGGTGCTGCAGCTAACTTCGGAGAAGCCGGGCAGGTATTTGAAACTATTTACACCAAAGATTCTTCGAATGTGAATGCGCTTCGATTAATGGTCATATCCTATGAACAAGCTGGAAACAAGGCTAAAGTAACTCAATACGGTCCTTTATTAAAATAGGAATTCTGATGGCTTACTCAAGCTGAAAAGTATTAAAACCAAGTTACTACTGGTTAAATGGAGGCTCATCTTGGGTCTCCTTTTTTGTTTAATTTGTCACGTCCTGAAATAAAAAAGAGAGGAATTAATTAAAATTCCCCTCTTGCTTTAACTTACTCAAAAAATGATGATTTAGGTGGCAATTAATTTCAGTAAGCGCAAATGCATTTGAATCAAGGTTAAATTCTGCAATGCAATTTTGGTTGTATTGGAGGCTAGGTCAATCGAACTAATCTCAAACACCAAATCTTTTTGTTCAGGATAAGCCGCTTTTAATCTTCCGTTTATTTGTTCGGTCAACTTACAAATCAAATCCCATTTCTCTTGAATAGTTGCATCGATAACACGTGACATTGCTTCTTCCTTGGGCAAGCGGCTGAAGGCTTCATCTTCCGGCATTACATCGTATTCCTTTTCCGTTAATTGTGTTGAGCTTCGAATGATCATCGATTTCAAACTGATGATTTCCTGATTCAACTTAACCACTTGTTTCTGCAATGCTCTAACATCTGCTTGGTTTACTGATGTAACCTTTGATTGATCCATCTTTTGAACTTCTTCATTCAGCAAGCGATACGCTTGTTGCGAAGACTCTTCTACCTTGGTGGAATACCCCAAATTATACATTGCGAACAATAATCCGCCGCAAGCCATCATCAAAACGGAGTTAACAGTTGTATTGAATTTCAACTCCGGTTCTCTGAATCGTGTAAAGAAGTAGAGCGGAACATAAACAAAGGTGAAAGAAACCAATCCGCCTAACATCAATATGTTTGCGTATGGCCAGTGCATGATTTTAAATAAAAATCCGAGTGAGGTGAAGATCCCTATGAGGAAACCAAAACTAAGTACAATTTTATCGGTTTTAGAAGTTTTATCCTTGAATTTTATTGCAATCATCAAGGGCAAGAAAATTAAGCTGAACAGAGTTATTCCTAGCACTATGCAGACTCCGGCTCCAGGGTAATGTAAGATTTTAAAAATAGAGCCTATAAACGTGAATGCGGCTGCTAATAGTCCTGATATATTTACTATTTTTTTCATGGCGTAAAAATGTTTGAAGGTTAATAACAATTCTGTTTCCTCCTGAATTTCACGCAAGTTGTCGTTAAAAAATCGAGGCAAGAGCCCTTGAAAGAACTGGTCAAAGTTGTCTGTTTCAGACATTTCATTCTCAATAATACAGCACATGTGATCCAGTAGGTTATATTGCAGATCTTCAATAGTAACCCCATGCGCTTCAATTTCACGAAGAATAAAATCAACTTGCTCGTCCGAAACTCTAACCATTTCCAGTTCTTGGCTCTAAATCCAACAGGAACTTCATGGTATTCATGAAATCCACCAACTCGTTTACCTTCTCTTTGGCTGTCGACTGCCCTTTTTCAGTGAGTGTATAGTACTTGCGTACCCGTTTCCCGATAAACACCGCTTCCGTTTGCAATTCGCCTTGTGACTCAAGCGCATGCAGGGTTGGATAAAGTGCTCCTTCGGTAATTTGGATTTTCTCACCGGTGAGATCTTTGACGCGTTGGGTAATTTCATAACCGTACATTCTGCCGTTGTCCTTAAGCAGATTGAGAACGATTGTTTTGAGTGTACCTTTTAAAAGTTCTGATGAATACATAGGACAAATATACATAAGAATATTATGTATGCAAATTTTTACATAAGAAAGTTAGGTATAAAATTAACTTAAAAAGTTAATACATTGATTTTAAGTATTTTAATAATGTGTTATTTTGATTTTTTCTTGAGAAACTGAATTAGATCGATTATGCAAATCATCTTTTTCACTGACTTGAAAAGTCAAAAAGTGAAATACGGTTTTAAAAGTTCTTTCAAAAAACAGATTTTAGACTGCTGATTTAAGGCTGCTTATCCATTCCTCAGCTTTCTCCTGTGAAAGGAAAAATTTAACAGGTTTATCAGGCTTCAGATTTGAAAGAAAAAAATTCGCCATGATGCGTTGTGCGGGAGAATTAATAACATAAGCTTTTGCGATTGCATAAGACATGGCGAGAGGACCGGCTAAAGTTTGCATACTTTCTGCAGTGATATTGGAATATTGCCCGGAAAGAATGAGTAAATAATATTGCTTTCCTTCAGTTATTGACAAAATATCTCTTATCACAATTGCTGTTTGAGAATCATCGTACTCTACGTCTTTAAACGTTGTTATTTCCAACACATCATCAGATCTGAGCGTGATATTACAGTATTCGCCTTTTAGTTCTTTTAGTATCATTTTGTTACAAAGTAATGATCCAGTTCAAATGTAATTAATTTAACACAACAACCGATAATTGTTAATCGGAGAATGATTCATCCTTTACAAACTTACATTTTATCAAACAACAGAGCAAACCAATTTGAGCAACAAGATGGAATCGATTCAGGCATTGTGAGGATACATCTATCCAGTGTAAGATTAGCCCATTTTACCAAGGTAATATTTTTTCGAAGTCCAAATTGAATTGATTCGTCCCCATCAGAAGCACAATTTCCAGCCTTCAATCCAAATTTCCACCATTTTGGTACATTCATCAAATCCACCCTTTCGAATCTTTTCGAAAAGCAGTCAATTTGCTGCAAAAAGATGAAACACTCGTTTACTTCTATCGTTCTATTCTGCTTAACATTCCTCTTGTTTCAATCTGATTCAATCGCCCAGGAAATCAAATCCGAACCTGTAAAACCAGTCATCAAATTCAATCCGTTTGATGGCGTAATCGTTGCAGGATATGTTGATAATGGTGCTTTCGTGAATTTTACAGGACCAAGTGTCAGCCTCACTATTAAAAACTCAAAAATCCTTCTGGGGATGCTTCCTTCTCTTCGCTACAAAGAAGATCATGGGATCTTCAAAAACTCCCCGATTACTCCTAACCTGGGTTGTGGACTGACCTATTGCTATAAAAAAATTGCAGTGCAAGTCCCTCTTTACTATAACGCCAAAACAGCAACAGCAAACGGTAGGTGGAATATCGGGATTGGAGTCGGGATGCGCCTGAAATGAGAAAAAGCGATATTCAGATAAGTAATCCGTAATTTTACTCAGCTCTTAAGCCTGTAAAGACAATGGAACAAAAGCTTCTCTCCTATTTTTCAAGGATACTTCCTCTTACTCAAGAGGAAATTGATGGAATTGTTGCAACAATGACAATCAAAAAATATTCAAAGGGAACCATTCTATTAAGTGAAGGCAAAATTTCATCTGAAGCATATTTCGTTTTGGAGGGTTGTGTGCGTCAGTATTTCCTGATAGACGGTCAAGAAAAAACAAACAACTTTTTCACGGAAGAACAGTGGGTCATTTCCATGCAAAGTATGGCAAATAGTACTCCTTCAAAGCACTTCCTGGAATGTTGCGAAGACAGTCTTCTGGTTGTAGGAAACCGCGAAAAAGAAGAATTACTTTACCGTCAATTCCCCAAATTGGAAACGATTTCCCGCAAGGTGATGGAAAAAGTGTTTGCCGAACAACAGGAACTATCAGCATCCTATTTTACCGATACACCAGAAGAAAGGTATTTGAATTTGTGGCGTACACGACCAGAGTTATTGCAACGAATTCCACAATACATCATAGCAAGTTATGTAGGAGTAAAACCGGAATCACTCAGCAGAATCAGAAGGCGCCTTTGGCTTTGAATTTTCTCAATCAGCTGTAACCTGAATTCCCACATTCCCCTTTTTATGACCCAAGTCCACATAGGCATGTGCAGAGGCGATTTGATTCAGGGTATATGTCCGATCCAAAACAGGTTGATATTTCCCTTCGTCTATCAGATCCTTGATCAAATTCATTCCCTCTGCTGATTCCTTGATCACTCCTGTCAATACTTTCCGTCCGGTCATTCGTGCGAATCCTCCACGCAGCATTTGAGGCAATCCGGCAGCTCCGAGAATCAAGACTCCGTCTTTTTTCAAATGTTTGATGCTTTGAGAGAAACTCAGCTTATTTACCGCTTCATAAATTACATCGTAACGAGTGTTGTTTACAGATAGCTTTTCCTTTTGGTAATCGATCACGCTATCTGCACCGATCTGCTTCATCAAATCTGCATTTGAAGCACTGCAAACGGCCGTCACTTCCGCTCCGAAGCTTTTTGCCAATTGTACCGCTGCGGAACCCACCGCTCCGGAAGCTCCGTAAATCAATACTTTCTGTCCGGGTTGAATCCCTGCTTTTCGGATGAAATGTAAAGCTGTCATTGCTCCAAAAGGAATGATTGCTGCTTCCGTATGACTTACCGATTCAGGTTTTAAACTCAACGCAGCCGTTTCTTTAATTGCTTTAAATTCGGCATAAGCTCCAAAACTCATTCCGGTCGACCCAAAAACAGCATCTCCAACTTTAAACCGGGTAACAGCAGTTCCGATTTCTACTACTTCTCCGGAAAAAACACCTCCCAGAATGGGTTTCTTCGGTTTGGAAAATCCGAAAAACAACCGTACCGCCCAAGGGTCCGCTTTTCGAATGCGAACATCGCCTGAATTCACTGCTGTTGCGTGAATCCGTATCAGTAATTCATTTGCTTGAGGTGTCGGTTTGGGAAGATCCACCATTTTCAGTACCTCCGGACTTCCGTAGGCTGTACAGTAAACTGCTTTCATGTTCTATTACAATTGATTTGAACACAAAAGTATTCCAACAGCTTTCGGAATTCATTGACTTGGGTTAAGAAAACATTTGAATACTAAAATACGAGTCGTCAAAATTCATAATCTGATTATTCGACATTTCAAAAAAGTCAAAAAGAAACCAATTCAAGGATTAGTCTCTTTTTGACATAAAACGGAATTATTCAGGTTATTCTATGACCAATTTACCAAGTGCTTCCTTAGTAAACATTCTCAAATCATCTTGGTGACCTTCCTTGATTTTTTGTACCCAAAATGGATCTGCCAAGATTGGACGTCCAACAGCAACCAAATCAAAGTCACCTCTATCCAAACGACGAATTAATTCATCCAAAGATCTTGGTTCCGAACTTTCCCCGGCAAACGAACCAAAGAAGTCGCCTGACAGCCCCACTGAACCAACTGTGATTGTTGCTTTTCCACTTAGTTTTTTTGCCCAGCCAGCAAAGTTTAAATCAGATCCTTCAAACTCAGGTTCCCAAAAACGACGTTGAGAACAATGAAAAATATCGACACCTGCATCGCTTAAAGGATTCAACCAAGCTTCCATTTCCTGAGGTGTTTTTGCTAGCTTATAATCATAAGCTGTTGGTTTGAACTGTGACATCCGAAAAATAATTGCAAAGTCTTCGCCAACTTGTTTGCGAACCTCTTTGATCACTTCAACCGCAAATCGCGTACGTTCAGAAAGCGTTTTTCCTCCGTAAATATCCGTACGTTGATTCGTTCCTTCCCAGAAAAACTGGTCAATCAAATACCCATGCGCACCATGAATTTCCACCGTATCAAATCCTAAGCGTTTTGCATCAGCAGCAGCTTTACCAAACGCTGCAATGGTATCAGCAATGTCTGAATCAGTCATTGTTCTTCCATTATTAAATCCAGGATGATTCAACCCAGACGGACCTTCAAAAGGAACTGGAGGCAACCAACCGGAAGCATGATTATTCATCACCCCCATGTGCCAAATTTGTGGAGCCATTTGACCTCCAGAAGCATGCACGCTATCAATCACATTTTTCCAACCGTTCAGCGCATCTGTTCCATAAAAATGAGGAATATTTCCATCGTTCGACGATGATGGTCTATCAATGACTGTTCCTTCAGATAAAATCAACCCAACTCCACCTTCAGCTCTTTTTTGATAATAAGTTGCTACCTCAGTTGTAGGAACACCATTTGGTGAGAAAGAACGAGTCATTGGAGCCATGACTATGCGGTTCTTCATATTTAATGATTTCAGATTAAAAGGTCTGAATAGACTTGTATTTTTCATGAAAATTTTAATTTAAAGTTCTGATTGAATAAAGTTTGATAAAAGCGAAAAAGTCTCTTCATTCCGCTTGTAATAGGTCCACTGACCTTTTCTTGTTGACTGCACTAAACCTGCACGTTGCAACATCGATAAATGCTCCGATACGGTAGACTGCGTAAATCCACACTTTTGGTGAATTAGTTGAACACAAACTCCATCTCCATATTCTGCTTGCCCGGGAAAATTGACTTCGGGTTTTTTTAACCATTCCAGTATCTGCAGTCTGGCTTGGTTTGATAAAGCTTTGAATATTTCTACTTGATTCATGGTACAAAGGTATATCGGAATATCCCGATATATAAATTTATCCAACTTAAAATTTGTTAATCATTCTTCTTTAAGACGAAACTTAAAGCCCGGTAAGGAAATGACCAAAATGATTTTCTAAACCCTATTCTTTAGCTTGAAATAACTAATTTTAATTCATGGCTCAAAAAGCAATCATTATCGGATCCGGAATTGCGGGAATTGCGAGTGCAATCCGTCTAACTAAAAAGGGATACGCTGTTTCTGTTTTTGAAACAAATGACTATCCGGGAGGCAAACTGACAACCATTCAACTCGGGAATTACCGTTTTGATGCGGGTCCTTCCCTCTTTACGCTTCCAACGTTGGTCGATGAGTTATTTGAAATTGCAGGAAAAAATCCGAGGGATTACTTCAATTATCAACAACTCGAAATGCTTTGCCATTATTTCTATGAAGATGGGACTGTTTTACACGCTTACGCAGATCAAAAACAATTATTGAACGAAGTCGAGAAAAAACTTCAAGTAGATTCCAAACCTTTGAAATCATATCTGGAACACAGTGAATATATCTTTGAGCGCACAAGGCATTCCTTTCTTGAAAAGTCCTTGCATAAATTCAGTTCTTATATTTCTTTGGATATTCTGAAAACGGTTACTTCCATGCGAAAGCTGAATCTGTTTGAAAGCATGCATGAAGTCAATCAAACGCAGTTGAATCATCCGAAACTGGTTCAGCTTTTCGATCGATTCGCCACCTACAATGGTTCGAATCCTTACAAAGCTCCCGGAGTACTAAACAGCATCCCACATCTTGAATTCGGAATCGGTTCCTTTTTTCCGCAGGAAGGAATGCACCACATTCTAAAAGCATGTATGAAATTAGCAGAAGAATTGGGTGTGAAATTTCAGTTCAATGAACGAGTCCGAGACATTCAACTAAAGAATGGAAAAGTAATCGGAATTGAAACTGAAAAAGGAGTTTATCCGGCCGAATTGATTATCAGCAATTGCGATGTGAAACAAACTTACAATCAATTAATCCCAAAACAAAAAGCTCCAAAAAAGACAATGGAGCAGGAACCAAGCAGTTCTGCACTCATTTTTTATTGGGGAATTAACCAACCGTTTCCCGAATTGGATGTTCACAATATTCTATTCAGCGCTGATTACGAAGAAGAGTTTAAAGCCATTTTCAATGAAAATACAGTTAGTGCCGATCCAACGGTTTATATCCATATTTCATCCAAAATCGTTTCCGACGATGCGCCTAAAGGCACCGAAAATTGGTTTGTAATGGTGAATGTTCCCAGCGACCAAGGTCAGGATTGGGAAAAATTGCGTTTACGTGTTCGACAGGCAGTTATTGAAAAAGTCAACCGGATTCTGAAAACCGATATTGAATCGTTGATTGAAGTAGAAGATTATTTAGACCCGATTCGTATCTCGGAACGCACAAATAGTTTCGCCGGAGCACTTTATGGAGCAAGCTCAAACGACCGGATGGCTGCATTTTTCCGTCATCCCAACTTCTCTAAAGTAAAAGGCCTTTATTTCGCCGGAGGAAGTGTTCATCCCGGAGGAGGAATTCCTCTATGCTTGCTTTCCGCGAAGATTACTACGGACCTAATTGATTAGTCCTAGCCAATAATTGTGTATTTTCGACAGAACGAATGAATCATTTCCTTAAGTCGAATTTTTTGTGAAAACCATTTTACTAATCGAAGACGATGCCATTTTGAGTCGCAATATCAGCGATGCATTGATGGAAGAACAACTCCAGGTTGAATTTGTTTACGATGGAACCATTGCGGAAAAACTACTGAAGAAAAAAAAGTTCGACTGCGTTATCCTGGATATTAATTTACCTGGAAAAAACGGCTACGAAATTTGCAAAAGCTTTCGTTCGTATAATACTCAGACACCTGTTATCATGCTCACTGCTTTTGATGAATTGGAAGATAAGGTTCAAGGATATGATTGTGGTGCGGATGACTATCTCACGAAACCTTTCTACATGCGTGAATTGTTATTGCGCATCCAATCCCTGATAAAACGGAGTGAGACTGGTAATTCAAAAGATTCCTCTGAAAATGCGGTTCTTCTCGCAGACGATGTGGTCATTAATCAGACCACCAAGAAAGTCACCCGGAAAGGACAGGAAATTTCACTGACACCAAGAGAGTTCCAGATCCTTCTTAAATTGGTTTCTTCCAAAGGAGAATTGGTCTCCAAACAAGACCTGGTAAAAGAGATCTGGGGAAACATCGTCGATGCAAACACCAATACCATCGAGGTTTATATCAACTTCTTGAGAGGTAAGGTCGATAAACCCTTCGGGAAGCAAAGTATCAAGACAAAAATCGGCTACGGCTATTATTTTGATGCGGAATGAAAATCAGGAACAAGATATTATTCTACTTCTCACTGATCATTCCGGCGATCACTGCTATTGCCTTCCTGGTTATCTACATTTTGTCTTCAGAAAATAGGGAAGAAAGTTTCCAAATGAGACAAAAGGAAAAAATTTCCACCACACTCGAATTCCTTTCTGACATCAAGGAATCGGATGCGGATATCATTGAAACCCTGGATCAGATTACTATCAATGAATTATATAACGAAAAACTGCTTCTCTTCAACAAGGACAAGGAACTCATCTACTCCAATATTGTAGATATTCCTGTTCCCGTTTCCAAAGACATCCTGATCCACCTGAATCCAAAAAACAAATGGATCGAAACCAAAGACGGTTTATATGACGTTGTCGGGACCTACATTCACCGGAAAGGAAAAATCTATTACGGAGTAAGCAAGGCCTATGACGATTTCGGGTACTCCAAATTGCGGTATTTGAAATATATTTTGGTTATCACATTTATCAGTATCACTATCGTAATCGTTCTTGTATCCTTTTATATTTCGCGTAAAATCACCAATCCGTTGGAAAACATCACCGCCCAAATCAGCAGCTACGATTTCAGTTCCAATTTCCAACCGATCGCATTCAGGGATACGCGGGATGAAATTGCTGTCCTGGCAAATGTTTTCAATGAATTAATGACCCGGATGAATGAAGCTTTCGCCTTCCAAAAACACGCAATCCACCATATTTCACATGAACTGAAAACACCAATTGCAATTCTTGTCTCCAACTTCGAGCGAATGGAAAAAGAAACGGATCCCGAAGCATTGAAAACCCAGATCAAGAATCAAAAGGAAGATACCCGTAGTTTAAGTGAGATCATCAATTCACTGCTTGAAATTGCAAAAATTGAAACTACCAATGATCATTTCAATGAGCGATTCAGAATAGACGAGCTTATTTTCGATGTTTCTGACAACCTGAAAAATGTGTACCCCGATTTTGTGTTCTCAGTGGATTACCTGGAACCTATTGATGAAAGTCAATTGGAAATAACCGGTAATTCAAGACTCATGAGGGCCGCTCTTTCCAATCTGATGGAAAATGCAATCAATTACAGTTCCGATAGCCATGCATCCATTCACATAGAGAGCCAAGGACAATTGGAAATCTATTTTGAGAACAAAGGAAAAATCCTGACCAAGCAAGAAGTCAATTACCTCTTCAAACATTTCTTCCGTGGGGGAAATAGCAAAGGAAAAAAAGGATTTGGCCTGGGTCTGGTATTCGTGAATAAAATCATTACAATGCATGGAGGTTCAATAACTTATGAAGCAAAATCCAAGAACATCAACCGCTTCCGAATCATCCTTCCTTAAGCTAAATTTTACCCGTTTTAAGCTGTTTTTAAGCTCCTGAAAAGTTAATTTGTACTTTATAAAATCAAGTACATGCAACAATTAGTAGTGTCACTATTCCTGATTCTTCTGACCTCAGTTGGAATTCACGCACAAGATACGTTGCGACTCAGCATCAGAAGAGCAGACAGTGTATTTCTAGCTAAAAATTATTACCTCTTGGCAGCTTCCATGGATATTGAAGCACAAAGAGCACAAATAATTCAGGCGAAGATTTATCCCAATCCCATTTTCACAGCAGATTTCAATGCGTATGATCCATCCAATAATCAGGTGTTTCACGCAGGGAAATCAGGGCAAAAAGCATTCCAGCTGGAACAGCTCATTATACTAGGCGGAAAACGACATGCGGAAATTGAACTGGCAAAAACAAATGTCGGAATTGCCGAGTTGGAGTTCCAACAATTGGTCCGTGAGCTCAAATTTCGATTGCACAGCGACTTATACACCATTGGTCAACAGGATTTTCTTTTGAGAAAGTATGCCAATCAACTGAATTTGCTGGATACACTTCTGAAATCTTATGAGACCCAGGCGAACAAAGGAAACATCGCCCTGAAGGAAGTGGTGCGTTTGCGCGGTGCCTATATTCAGTTGAATAATGATCGCGCAGAATTGTTTCGATCTTACATCCAAACACAAACTGACCTGCAGATCCTCTTACAGACAAATTCCATTATTTTACCCGATTCCACGGAAAGCGATCTGAGTCATTACCTCATCCCTTCTTCAGTTGGTGATATCCAAACCACCGCAATGGAAAATCTTCCCGAATTGCTTGTAATCAGACAGAACAAGGTACTTGCAGAGCAATATCTGAACTATCAAAAACGCGCTGCGGTTCCCGATATCAACTTGTTTGCCTCCTATGACCAACGTGGAGGAGCATTCAACAATCAGATCAATGCCGGAATTGCGATTCCACTGCCTTTCTGGAATCGGAACCAGGGAAATATCAAAACCTCCCAATACCGTTTGCAGGAAGCGGAATACAACCTGTTTGCAAAGGAAAATGAGATCATCAGCCGAATCAATAACAATTACGCCTATTACGTGCAAACCGTCTCCGAATACAAAAAATCAACTGAACTGTACAATGATGATTTTGAAAAAACGGTGGAAGGGATGACCATGAATTTCCAAAAAAGGAATGTTTCCATTATTGAATTCATTGATTTTTTTGAATCGTACAATGATGTATTGGCAGAATTACTTCGCATTAAAACACAATTGGTCATCTCAGCAGAGCAAATCAATCTATTAACCGGAAAAGATATTTATTAAGATGAAAATAACCCGATATATTATTGGAGCATCCATTGCTCTTGGTTTTTTAATCCTTGACTCATGCAGCACTAAGGAATCCGAAAACACGGTGGAAACCTTCACCATGAGTGATACCATGTTGAAAAAGTGTGAGTTCTATACTACCGGTAATCAGGACGTAAAAAACAGCATCCGTCTCTTCGGGAAAATTGAAGCAGACAACAACAGAATGGCTCAAATCTATCCTATTCTGAGCGGTGTGGTGACCTCCATCAACGTGGGATTGGGCGACTATGTGAAACAAGGTCAGATTCTGGCAAGTATCCAGAGTGTGGAGATTGCAGGTTTCCAAAAAGAACGTTTGAATGCGATCAACGATGTTTCGACAGCTGAAAAAAACTTGCAGGTTGCCAAAGACCTGTTCTCCGGGAAATTGAATTCCGAAAAGGATGTTGCAATGGCTTCAAAAGAATTGGAAATGGCAAGAGCGGAACTCAGAAGAATCAATGAGATCTATAAGATTTACAATTTGAAATCCGGTTCAATTTACAACATTGTAGCTCCGATGAGTGGTTTCGTGATTACCAAAACCCTGTTTCAAAACGAGCAGCTGCGTTCCACTGATTCCGAAGCCTTGTTTACCATCGCAGAAACAAAAGAAATCTGGGCAGTGGCGAATGTGAATGAGATTGATATCAGTAAAATCAGGGAAGGATACGATGTCACAGTGCAAACCCTGGCTTTTCCCGATCATCCCTACAACGCAAAAATCCAGAAGATTTACAACGTGATCGACGAAAAGACGAAATCCATGAAAATCCGGATCTCCCTTCCAAATGCCGATTTCAAGTTAAAACCCGAGATGAATTGCACGGTGGATGTGCATTATTCTGAAAATCAGCAAATGATCACCATTCCTTCTTCTTCGATCATTTTTGACAAGAATAAATATTGGGTGATGGTTTTCAAAAACCGGCACGATATCGAAACCCGTGAAGTGGAGGTTTACCGGCAATTGGGAGACATTTCATACATCAATCACGGGTTGAAATCCGGAGAAAAGATCATTTCGCAGAATGGTTTACTGATTTACGACGCTTTAAACGATTAAAAAAGGGAACATGAACAATTTCATAAAAGGTATTCTTTCATTCTCCCTGAAGAACAAATTCTTCACGTTTTTCTGGGTTGGATTAATAGTAATCGCTGGAGTTATAAGCTATATCCGTATTCCGATCGAAGCTTTCCCGGACGTCACCAATACGCAAATCATCATTGTTACCGAATGGAACGGTCGAAGTGCCGAAGAAGTGGAACGCTTTGTCACCACTCCGATTGAGATCTCCATGAACAGTGTACAGCGAAAAACAAATGTCCGCAGTATCACCATGTTTGGTCTGTCTGTTATCAAAGTTATTTTTGAAGACGATGTGGACGACTTCTTTGCAAGACAACAGGTCAACAATCAGCTGAAAAACATCCAGCTTCCGGATGGTGTGGACGCCGATGTACAGCCACCTTATGGTCCAACCGGAGAAATCTTCCGCTATGTCTTGAAAAGTAAAGACCGCGATTCCAGGGAATTGCTTACCATCCAAAACTGGACCATTGACCGTGAATTGAGAAGTGTCGCAGGGGTTGCGGATGTAGTGGCTTTCGGAGGACAGGAAAAGATCTATGAGATTTCTGTTGACCCGGTAAAACTGCAGCAATACAACCTCACTCCTCTCGAATTATATGATGCAGTGAGTAAATCCAACCTGAATGTCGGTGGAGATGTAATCGAGAAAAACGGACAAGCTTACGTCGTCAGGGGAATTGGTTTATTGGATGGAAAAACGGATATTGAAAATACGATAGTCGATATCTTCAACGGGAATCCATTACTCGTGAAAAATGTAGCGACCGTTCAGGAATCAAGCGCTCCAAGGGTCGGACAAGTTGGATTGGACACCAAAGACGATGTAGTCGAGGGAATTGTCGTCATGCGAAAAGGTGAAAATCCCAGCGAAGTCCTGTCCCGCGTAAAGGAAAAGATTGATGAACTGAATTCCACCACCCTTCCTTCCGATGTGAAAATGGAAACATTCTACGATCGGGATAACCTCATGAAATATTGTACCGATACGGTGATGCACAATTTGGTGGAAGGGATTGTTCTGGTCACAGTTATCGTGTTCATTTTCATGGCCGATTGGCGTACAACGGTCATTGTAGCTATTGTAATTCCACTTGCCCTGCTCTTTGCTTTCTTTATGCTTTATTTGAAAGGAATGAGCGCCAATCTATTGTCACTTGGAGCCATTGACTTTGGAATCATCATAGATGGAGCCGTCGTCATGGTCGAGGGCATCTTTGTTGCTCTCGATCACAAAGCGAAACAAGTTGGAATGGAACGGTTTAACAAGCTAGCCAAGTTGGGCTTGATACGTTCAACGGGAGTTCAAATGGGAAAGGCGATCTTCTTTTCAAAATTGATCATCATCTCTGCCCTGCTTCCTATCTTCTCTTTTGAAAAAGTGGAAGGCAAAATGTTCTCTCCTTTGGCATGGACACTTGGATTTGCATTATTGGGCGCACTCATTTTTACATTGACATTGGTTCCTTTATTGAGTTCCATTCTATTGCGCAAGAATGTTGTTGAAAAGCACAATTTTTTCACGCGTTTTGTCAGCAATACGGTCGCTAAGGGATTTAATTGGACTTTTGGGCGGAAGAAATTAGCATTGCTCATCTCATTCATTGTCTTTGGATTAACCATCTTTTCCACTCGTTGGTTGGGTACCGAATTCCTTCCACAACTAAATGAAGGTGCACTTTGGGTGGAAGCTAAAATGCCTATGAGCTACTCTTTGCCTAAAACCGTTGAAATGGTTCATACTTTACGCGGAGAATTGACCCAATTCCCGGAAGTAAATGGTGTACTTTCCCAAACAGGAAGAAGTAATGACGGAACAGATCCAAGTGGTTTCTATTATGTTCAAATGCAAGTGAACCTGAAACCTAAAGACGAATGGAAGCGGAAAATCACTTTGGATGAACTGGTGGAACAAATGGATAAGAAGTTGAAAAAATATCAGGGTATCAACTACAATTATTCGCAACCGATTATTGATAATGTGGCAGAAGCAGTTGCCGGAATGAATGCTTCCAACGCCATTAAGATTTATGGAGATGATCTGGACAAACTGGATGAATATGCCAACCAGGTTCTCAACCAGATTAAAGACGTGCCCGGAATTAAGGATGTCGGGATCTTGCGGAACATCGGTCAACCGGAAATGAGTGTGGTTCTGGACGAAGAGAAAATGGCCATTTATGGCGTAACAAAAGCCGAAACACAAGCTGTAATTGAAATGGCGATCGGAGGAAAAACAGCCACTCAGAAATACGAAGGTGAAAAGAAATTTGACATCCGTATTCGTTACGACAAGGATTTCAGAAAGAACGAAGAAGACATTTTGATGTTGATGATCCCTACAATCAATGGAAACCGGATTCCATTGAAAGAAGTGGCAACGGTGAAAGAAGTAACCGGTCCAGCATTCATCTACCGTGACAACACCAAACGGTTCATCGGTGTGAAATTCTCCGTTAGGGAACGGGATCTTGGAAGTACGATAGCGGAAGCGCAGCACAAAGTAAAAAGTCATGTAAAACTTCCGGACGGTTACCGGATGAGTTGGAATGGAGAATTTGAAAATCAGGTGCGCGCAAGTCACCGATTATCACAAGTGGTTCCCATCAGCTTGATCATGATCTTCATTCTCTTATTCATCATGTTCAACAACGCGCGTGATGCTGCTTATGTTTTGATAAACGTGCCTTTCGCACTGATCGGAGGAATCCTTGCATTGCATATTACCGGAATGAACTTCGGGATTTCAGCAGGAGTCGGATTCATCGCGTTATTCGGGATTTGTGTGCAAAACGGTGTGATCCTGATTTCAGAGTTCCATAAACAGGCAAAATCCATGGATGACCTCAATCAGGCTATTGTGAACGCAGTTAAGGTTCGAACCAGACCTGTTGTGATGACAGCGATGATGGCCGCAATCGGATTACTTCCGGCAGCTATCAGCACCGGAATCGGTTCGGAGAGTCAAAAACCGCTGGCAATTGTCATTATCGGAGGATTGGTTACCGCAACGATTTTCACGTTACTCGTCTTCCCGATTATCTATCACAAAGCTTTGCATTTAAGAGAGAAAAAGAAACAAATTCCAAGAATTAAGTGAGGCTCTTTGTAGTGTTTGATGTCTCACAAGAAGTCCCCGATCTGCAAAAGCGAATCGGGGATTTTTAGTTTATCTCAAAATAGTGACATGACCATTGAGGTCAATGCGGTAATCCTTCATTTTTTGCTTGATGACGATCTTCCAGGTGTAAGCTCCTTCTTTACAAAGTTCCCCGTTGTATGTTCCATCCCAACCAACAGTTGTATCATGAGTTTCGAATAAAACTTCTCCCCAGCGGTCAAAAATAAGCATCGTATAAGATTGTTTATCGAATGCATCATTGAAAATCGGTAAGAACACATTGTTCACCTCATCTCCATCCGGAGTGAAGGCATTGGGAACATACCAGGTCAAATCCTCCTTTACCTCTATAGTTGCTTCCGCCGAATCAATACAAATTCCATTCGTTGCATATAAGACAATCGTATAATTCCCTGCCTTATCCGGATAAGTATGACTTGGATTGAACCCATTGGAAGTAAATCCATCTCCAAAATCCCAAGAGTAATTCGTTGCGTTCGAAGAGTTATTGTCTGTCGAAACAAATGGATTGTAGGATGAAAGTTCCGTTGGAGTCGCATCAAAACTTGCAACTGGTTGCGGGAATATCGTAATCATATCGGTATTCACCAAGGTATTTACGCAACCATTTAAATCCGTTACGGTCAAACTCACATCAAAGACCCCGTCACTCGTATAATTTTGAATAACCGTTCCACAAGTATTTTGTGGTCCTAACCCCTCAAAATTCCAGGTACAATTCGATGAATTCGGTGTCGTGTTATTGAACGTGATCTCTTGAGGATTACATCCTGAAGAAATATCACTGTTAAATGTAATCACTGGCAAAGCGTAGATTGTCACAGTCACATTATCCGTTGTGGAACAAGATCCGACACTTGCTGTGAGCGTATAATTCGTTACACCTGCAACGGTTGGATCAAAAGTTGGATTTGCACTATTTGCATTGCTTAACCCGGTTATTGGTGACCAGGAATAAGTTACTCCTGCAACCGGGGTTTGACCGATCTGATTCGTTCCCGATGAATTGGCACAAATAGTCGCATCGTTTCCTGCATTTGCTATTGGAGGAGAATCAACCGTAATGGTAAAACTGGTTGTTGACCCGACACACCCGCTTAAAGTTGGTGTAATGGTAATGGTAGCGCTATTAGAACCTGAACCCGAATTCAAGCCTGTAAAGGAAGTAATATTACCCGATCCGCTTGTAGCCAAACCGGTGGTTCCATTGGTATTCATCCAGGTAAATGTTGCTCCTGCAGGCGTTGAAGCAAATGCAGGAACAGAAACCGTCGTATTAGAACAAACGGCGATTGAAGCAACCGGATTTGCAGTTGGAGGTGATGAAATTGTTACCGTTACTGACCCAACCAATGCCGAACTACATCCACCCGGAGGATTGATTTGAACACTAACCAACGAATAAGTTGTTGTGGAAGTTGGAGAAACTGATACGGATGCATTTCCGGCAGCATCCAAAACAATGGTTTGATTCACTCCACCAACCTGGTATGTTACCGTTGCATTTGGAGTTCCTGTAAAACTGATTGGTGTACTTAAACCACTGCAGATTGTTGCACTTCCCGCAATAGTTGCAGTTGGTAAAGCAACTACAGTAATCACTTGTGTCGTTATACATCCTCCCGAATTCATGTAGGTAATCGTCGTTGTTCCAGCTGAAACCGCCGTTACAACACCAGTGCTTGAAACAGTAGCCACTGCCGTATTTGAAGAAACCCAGGGAGTGGATGCATGAGCAGTTCCCGTCCCTGTCAAATTGGTTGTTCCTCCGATACACAATGTCGCCAATGGAGCATTGATTGTAGGAGTTGGATTAACCACAATAGTCGTGGTTGAAGTACATGGAACCCCTGCCACAGTTGCAGTTACCGTATAAGTATACGAACCTGCTGCAGCAGGAACAGGAACTCCCGTAGGATTTTGAACGTTTGAAGTATAACCGCTTGGTCCGACCCAATTCCAGGTAGCTCCGACTACATTCGTTGCTGTCAAATTGAACGTTGCTACACCTTGACAAACATCTCCGCTATTTCCAGCCGTCACGGTACATCCTCCACAGGAATTCACAGTGATAGTTGCTGTTGCAGTTGTAGAGGACGGACATAATGCATTACCTCCGGATGAATTCACTGTATATGTATATGTTCCCGGAGTTGATGGTGGAGTTGCAGTAACAGTTGCACCAACAGTCGCACTTAAGTTTGGAGAAGCATTCCAAGTATATGTTCCATTTCCACCAGTAGCTGTAAGCGTGACAGATTGCCCGGCGCAAATTATTGAGGTAGAAGGATTTACATCTACTGGAATTGCTACACCACTATTTGCAGCAAAGGTATAATCACAAACATCACCATTAAAACCGTCAATCATGATATAGTAGGTGTTACCAGGAGTCAAACCTGTTGCCGAAACGTTTTGGGATGAAGCAGTTGGTCCTAATGCCTGACAATAATATGAAGTAACAGGACCAGAACAGTTAGTCGCAGAAAAAATCATGATTTGAATCCCTTCATTATTCTGGGAATTATAAACCCAAACATTAAATGAAATCGAAGTGGAAGATGCCACAAATGATAAATAAGAATCATTTTCTACCGATCCACAAAAGGCTCCAAGAAGACCAGTTGCAGGACAAGAACTTAATCCTAAAAATCCACAACCTAATAATGAACCTGCAGATCCCCAGGCATCCGGTGTATAACTTGCGGATGTATTTCCGCAATATCCATTTAAATCACAAATCGGTGTTGCCGTAGCACACGTATTTCCCGCAGCCGGATTTGCTCCACATGGAGGCTGTCCAATCCCTGATACACTGATCAGAACAAAAACAAAAAGGTAGATCAACTTTTTCATTTGACAACCTTTAAACGTTCCTCGATATAGAACAAAATTTGTTTATCCTTGTAAGATGACTGAGTTCTACTTCTGTAAGTATAGAATTCATGCCATTTTTTCAAATCAAAAACAGAAAGTTGATCAATTGAACGATAATAGATTTGCAATGAATCTGATGACAATGAATCAGAAGTAGCCTGATAAACAGACTGGGAACACACATCAGTAGTATGTGCATACGTAGTAGATGCACCAATAACCGAAGCTATTGCTGCTAGTAGTAGTAATCTCATAGTGTTGAATTATTTTACAAATTCTATCTTAAGAACGAAATTACAACAAAGTAGTTGCCTTATTTCATATCCAAACCAAGGTTTAACCGAATAATAACTAATTGTTTTTTATTTAACAATTAGTTATCTTCTCAATAGACCGTGTTTCAAGATCAAACTAGTTGCTTAAAAAATTCAGGATAATCCTATTCACAGTGGCTGGCTGATCAAAACTTAAAAAGTGTCCGGCACTTTCAATAGTTCCGGTTTGGACATTTGGAATCCACTTCTTCGCCTTTTCCAAACATCGCTGATTATTGATAATGTCCTTATCCCCTATTAATACCAAAACCGGCATGTTTAAAGTCTCCACAGATTTTCGGGAATAAGGCGTCATGTCGAAAACGCATCTGGAAATACCTTCCTTTTCCGTGCCTAAATAATATTGATCAAAATAGGTCTTACTTATTTTGATACTTCTCACAGATAAACCGGATAATACCTGATCCAACTTTTCCTTATTCGGAGAAATACTGTAAGTGATATTGCTTAATAAGGCAGAACTGGGTTTAATCCATGTAAAAGTCTGAGTCGGACTCAACGAATCAATAAATACAGAGGGATGACAAATCCGATCGTGCGCACCATATAAAGCAAAAAATTTATCTAATTTACCCGAAAAAATTGTGAACACAACCAATAATCAAAAGGCAGTCGATTTATTCAACAAAAAGGCAGATTCCTATCAGGAACGATTTTTATCTGTGGATGCATACTCTGAAAGTTTTCATGCACTCCTATCATTGCTCGACAAAAACAGTCGTGTCCTGGATGTTGCTTGTGGTCCCGGAAATATTTCCAAATTTTTATTGAATGAACGACCTGAATTAACAATTCTTGGAATTGATTTGGCTCCAAACATGATTGAATGGGCGAAAAAAAATAATCCTACAGCAAGGTTTATGGTTCATGATGCCCAACAAATTAATCAACTGTCAGAGACCTTCGATGCAATCATAGTGGGTTTTCTTTTTCCCTATTTCATGATGACACAAGTTAGGGAATTCATCGGAAAGGCTTATAAAAAGCTTCATACGGGTGGAATACTATACATCAGTACCATGGAGGACCGATATGAGAACTCCCGTTTGAGATCATCCAGTACCGGAGAACAATTATTGATGCATTATTACGAAGCCGCTGATTTAATTGAAATCCTGGAAATGAATCAATTTCAAGTCGTTTTTGAGAAAAGGCAACTGTTTTCCACCGATCTTCCTGAAAGCGATACCGATCTGATGTTGATTGCACGAAAAATCAACTAGGTTCGTCTTTTAGAATACTGTTCAAAGAGCCAGAAATCGCAAACCGACTCCTGAACAGCAATCCAATGAATAACTTCGTTATTCATTAAACTATTTGTACAGCGTAGGAGTTACTTTCTGACAAATCAATTTCATTCCGGATCACATCTTCCAGCTTTTCCCTTTGTCGGATCAGATGTGGAACCCCATCTCTCAGATAAACCTCCGCCGGTCTTAAACGGGAGTTGTATTGATTGCTCATACTAAAACCATATGCTCCTGCATTGTGAATTGCCAATATGTTTCCCACTTTCGCCTCTGAAATCGGGCGGTCATAACCAAAAGTGTCCGTTTCACAAATGTAGCCAACGACCGAGTAAAGCTTTTTCTGCCCTTCCACATTCGAAATGTTTTCAATTCGATGATATGCATTGTAAAACATGGGGCGTATCAGATGATTTTGTCCACTGTTAACCCCCAGAAAGACAGTTGAAGTGGTTTGTTTAACTACGTTCACAGAAACCAATAAGACGCCGCTTTCACTTACCAAAAACTTACCCGGTTCAAACCACAGTTCAATTTCACGACCGTATTCCTTGCAGAAATTTTGGAAGGATTCTCCGATCTTCATCCCTATTTCTTCAATCGGCGTTACAAAGTCCCCTTCCTTATAAGCTACTTTAAAACCGGAACCAAAATCCATGAATTCCAATTCAGGGAAGTAGCTTGCTGCCTGATACAACAGATCTGCGCCTTGCAAGAACACATCTGCATCCACAATATCGCTGCCAGTATGCATGTGCAAACCAACGATGTGCAATTTATAGTGATCCACAATCCGCTGAATATGTCGCAATTGATGAATGGAAATTCCGAATTTGGAATCGATGTGTCCCACCGAAATATTTGCATGACCACCTGCCAAAATATGTGGATTTATGCGAATACATACCGGAACACTTGATCCGTAAACCATTCCAAAATGTTCCAAAACACTCAGATTATCAATATTGATCATAACTCCCAAGGCTACCGCTTCCTCAATTTCAGAAAACGCCACTCCGTTTGGTGTATACATGATTTCACCTGCATCAAATCCTGCTCTCAAACCCAAAATCACTTCCTCAATTGAAACTGCATCCAAACCTGCCCCTTCGCGTTTAAGTGTCTTCAAAACATTAATATTGCTCAATGCCTTCATAGCATAGTGCAATTTCACCTCTTGGGACCCAAAGGCGTTTTTCAAACGTTTGTACTGTGAAATGATTTTTGCTTCGTCGTACACATAAAGGGGAGTTCCGTATTCTTTTGCTACAGATTCTAAGAGTGTTGAGTTCATTTTATTGTTACTTTTCAGGGTGCAAAACTATAAACAAAAATTAATTTCACAAAATTTTTGTTTTAACACATTTTGTTTGAAATAAAACATTTAACTCTTGAACGAATGAGCTTTTGATTTGTACATCACTAAAACCAATTCTATGAAAAAACCCATTTTAAGCGGATTACTACTTCTTTTCCCTATTCTTTTATTTGCCCAAAACATGCAGGAGCAAGTTTTGAAGACAGAAATCAAACGTGTCAAATTGTTTCTTACAGCCGGCGAAATGACTCATGAAACTCCGGTTAAATTAGCTAAAGGGAGAAACAAGATCATCTTTTCAGGAATTTCTGCATTTGCCGACCCTAGAACCATCCAGTTTACGGGTACTGGTACTTTTCGCTTGGTTTCTATTTCAACCGAAATGGATTTCCTGGCTGCAGAACAATGGAATCCAAGGATCAAAGTTCTGGCGGATTCATTGGAACACTTGAAAGATCGTCATCAGCTGAATGTGGATCTATTGGGATCTTATCAGGCTGAACTTGGGATCTTGAATACCAATAAGGATTTAAAAGGTCAGAATACTTTGACCATAGACCAGATAAAAGCAGCCGGAGAATATTACCGTACACGTACCTTTGAAATCAATAAGACGGTTACGAAAATTAAAAAGGAACAAGACGTTTTATCAGCTAAAATCAATGATACCCGTTTTCAATTGACTGAATTGAATTACACCGAAAACCAACGAAGCAATCAAGTGATCGTCCTGATTGACGTAGACAACAATACGGATATTTCAGGCGTCTTGAAATACCTGGTTTCCGATTGTGGCTGGGCAGCTACCTATGACCTGTCTGCTACTGATCTGAACCAACCTATCAATCTGAAATACAAAGCACAGGTATACAACAACACCGGAAACGACTGGAAAAATGTTTCATTGACTTTGAGCACTTCCGATCCGCTTCTTAGCGCTGCATCTCCGGTTTTAAATCCGTTTTATATCCGCTACGGGGAACAAGCTGAGTATAGTAAAAAAGCATCTATTCAACCTATTCAGCAAAAAACAGAATTCCGCAACGAAGTCATGAATGAAATCAACATGGCAAATCAGCGTGCGTATGATAATTATGTGTTGGATCAAAAGGTTAGTGAGAATAATGAATTTTTCTCATCTGACCGTTCAGGTTCCAAAAATGAAGGCAAAAAGGTCAGCACCGTTGCAATGAAACAAATCGAGATCTCTGATTTGAATGCAGAGTTCGTAATCGCACATCCATTTTCTTGTCCGACAGATGCGAAACCGTATATCGTAGAGATCAAGGAAATCAATATGCCTGCAACCTTCACACATGTTTCCATCCCGAAACTGGATCAAGGTTCATTCCTGTTGGCAAACATCGTAGGATGGCAAGACCTTGATCTGATCCCTGGTCCTACCAATGTTTATTTCGCAGGAAACTATGTTGGAGTCAGTGAGATCAACACCAATAATGTGGATGATACCTTGAGTCTATCTTTCGGTCGCGATTCTAAAATTCAGGTATTGCGTAAGTTGAAATCAGAAATGAGTACGAAAAAAGTTTCCGGAAGCACGAAAAAAGATACGTATTTCTATGATATTCAAGTTCGAAACAACCGCACGGTACCGGTAAAAATAAATGTATTCGACCAGATTCCACTTTCCAGCAATAGTGAAATCACTGTTACTGTGGAAACAATCGGAACGGGCAAGAAGAATGATCTGACAGGTGAAGTATCTTATTATATAACGCTTCAGCCAGGAGAAACCATTAACCTGGAATTGGGCTATTCGGTCAAGTATCCGAAAAATGCAAAAATCAGTACGCGAACTTACCGGACGATAAGTTGTCCCAGTTTTTAAATTGAAAAAGCTCTCCGTTTGTGGAGAGCTTTTTTTTTGATTTGTCAAATCAGATTCACTGAATATTCGATGAATGTAATGATATGCTAAATATTTAGTAAATAATCTGTTAAAAATTAGGAACTACCTATATCGTTTTAGTATGTTTGCGTTAAACTACGATTATGAAGCAGACTATCTTATTGCTATTCTTTAGCGTTCTGATTGGAACTCCCTTGCTCGCTTGTACAGGAGGAACAGCATCCGGAGCATTGATTCCAACAGCAGCATACCAGACTATCGCTACACAAAATGGAAGATATTATACCATAAATGTTGTACAGTGTAATCAATATGAATTTACATTCTGTGCAGGAGGCTCTTCATCCGGAATTGACACACAGTTAACGCTACTCGACGCAACCGGAGCAACCGAAATTGTCTATGCGGATGATATTTGTTCAACAAATGCTTCCATTAACTGGACAGCTACATTCACAGGGACAATTCGAATTTTGATTTCAAAGTATAGTTGTGTTCATGACTTGACTTCCAATGTTACCATGGCCTATAAAATGGTAGCAAACGTTGGTAGCTATTGTTTGAATGGAAATGCCAGTTACCAAACCATTGGTGGACAAAGTTGTATCGAATTGACCCCTGAAACAAACAATCAAACAGGATGTGCCTGGAATAATTCCGTAATTGATTTCAATCAACCGTTTAATCTTACTTTGAATTATTATTTCGGAAACAATATCAACGGTGCAGATGGAACGACATTTACTTTCCAACCCAATCCTAGTGCATGCGGAACAGCAGGAGGACAATTGGGTGCAGGTGGAATCCCTAATTCCTTAGTAATCGAATTCGACACTTATGACAATGACAATCCGGCACATGTATTTGATTTACTTGCAGATCATATTGCTGTAGAGATCGACGGAAATTTATCTGGTCCGGCCGCTCCTTATTGCGGACCTACTCCGGCATTTGCTTCTTCTGCCAATTTGGATGATGGTGTTGTCCATGCGATCATGATTTCCTGGGATCCTGTTACACTAAATCTCAAAATTTACGTGGATGGAAATTTACGTCTGACTTGCAATGGTAATTTTGTGACTTCCGTCTTCGGAGGAGATAATACGGTGTATTGGGGAGCAACTGCCGCAACAGGAGGATTGAACAACCAACAATACTTTTGTCCCTCATCTGTTGTTCTTCCTGTCGAATTAAGTGCTTTCAAAACGAATTGCGAAGGTGAATTCAATCGGATTTTCTGGAGAGCTGAAACTGAAAGTCGCTTGGATCACTATTCATTGGAATATACCTTCGATGGACAGCTATTCTATCCTCTCTCAACTATCCAAGCAAGTGGAAGTTCTGAAATTCCTCTTGAATATTCTTACGTGGACCAACGCAAATGGGAGAAGCAGATTTATTACCGTTTAACTTCAGTTGATATGGATGGAAAATTGGACTACAGTGATTTGATTTCCGCATTCAATTGTTCTGCTGATTCCAAAAAACTGATTACTAATCTATCTTCAGAAGAAGGTGTTATATCCATTCATTTCACAGACAAATCCATCTATTACCAAGTTTTTGATCTGAATGGAAAAGCAATTACAGAAATTCTGAACAATGACGACAAATCTGAAAATCAATTAATTACAACTGTTTCGAAAGGAATTTATATTCTAAAAGCTTGGAATAAGCAAGAAACTATCTTTGAAAATCAACGATTTTTGATCGATAAATAGAATTCATTCAGGTGTTATTTCTAAGCGTTCATAGCTTTTTTCTTAACACTTGACGAATAAATTAAATGAACTAGTAAATTAATTTGGAAGTAGTATTCTCCTGAGATATATTTGCTCGAGAAGAAATTCTAACACACACACGACCGATACAAGGCTGCAGAGTTTGTCTGCGGCTTTTTTTGTGGCTCACTTCGACTACGCTCAGTGGCCTTTCCAATTTATTTTTTATAGCATCTCAACCAAGGTGACTGAGCGGAGTCGAAGTCACCGATTAATGTGATCCCCGTTCAATGAATGAACACTCCATCATCAGATGTTTGCGGTTCTCAGTGGATTCTTTCAGTCTGTCCATCAGTCTTTCAACAGTTTCCTTACCGATACCGTTCACCGGCTGACTTAATGCTGTAACAGGTGGAGCAAAATAAGAGAATGCCTCTGAATCATCAAAAGAGATAATTCGGACCTTTTTAGGGATTTCGACCTTCAGAATATTCAATGCATTAATGGCATGCAATGCTACTTTATTATTTAAAGCGACAAAGGAATCAACTCCATCAGCAATCATCTGTTGCATTTTAGCGACGCTTTCTTCCTGGTTTTCAGTTAGTGATGCCAATTCATAAGGAATCCCTTGCTTTTCGCAGGCTGATCTTGTCCCATCAATGCGCAATTGAATGGTCATTACGTCTGATCTTTTAGGATGTAAAACACCTACTTTTTTCGGCTTTACGGAGAATTTCTTAATCAACATAGCAGATTCCATGTAATTGTCCACCCCGACAAAATCAGCAAACTCATCACCAATCCTATCCACCCAAACTACTGGAATCGGTGTCTCATCCAACACAGGTTTCAAAGCCGGTATTCCATTGCACGGAGCGATAATCAAAGCATCCACAGAACGCAAAATCAAATCGCGGATCAATTTAAGTTCCATCGTACTGTCATCGTTTGTAGAAACGATAAACAAGCTATACCCCTTTTCATATAATGATTCCTGAATCGCCTTACTTAGTTCCGAATAGAATGGATTGGATATATCTGCCAAAACCAAACCGATCGTTTGTGTCTTTCCCTCTCTCAATCCTTTCGCAAAATAATTCGGAACATAGTTCAGTTCTTTTGCTTTTTCCAGAATTAATTTCTGCGTCGTTTCACTGATATTGAACTGTTTTCCTTTACCATTCAACACAAATGAGACAGTAGATTTTGAAACATTTAAACTTTCGGCAATATCCGCAAGTGATGTTCTTTTTGATTTCATTCCTAAAACGTTAGTTTCTTTGATCTTTCCCCCATGACATTTTGTTGCGTATGGTGTCTAAGAAATTAGTGTCCTCTAATTTAATGACATTAATCATATATTCAGCCTTTCTAATCAAAACTTCTTCGTTCTGTTTAATGCTTTTGGCGTTTCCATCCAATGATATCAAGTAATTGCGTTCTCTTCCTTCGATACGCAATTTGATAGGCATGTTATCCGGAACCACCACCGGTCGAACATTCAGATTATGGGGAGCGATCGGTGTAATAATATGAACCTGACAACCCGGCGTGACAATTGGTCCTCCACAACTTAAATTATACGCTGTAGAACCTGTCGGAGTAGCTACGATCAAACCATCTGCCCAATAGGAATTCAGGTACTTATCATCCAAAAAAGCATCTACCGTTATCATCGATGAAGTATCTTTCTTTAAAAGAGTTACCTCATTCATCGCAAAGTTGTCTGCTCCATAAATACTGCGTTCTGTTTCTACGCGCAGCAGGGATCTTTTTTGAAAATCAAACCGCTTCTTATCGACTAATTCCAGTGCATTTTCAAACAGTTCATCACCAATGGTAGCCAAGAATCCCAATCTTCCGGTGTTTATTCCCAGGATCGGAACTCCCGAATCACGAATATAAGCCACTGTTCTGAGAAAAGTTCCGTCGCCGCCAATACTGAAAGCCAGATCTATTCCCGAATGAAAATCTTCATGATTGGTAAATTCTTGTGCATCCATGCAAATACCGGCCTTCTTAACCAACTGATCTTTCAGTTCTTTTTCCAAGATCAGCTTCCAGCCGAAACGTTCGGTCACCCTTACAAAATGCTTGAAAATCGGAATGGTAGCTTTATTGACCCTCTTACTATAAACAGCTACAAGCATCTTAAATATTTAAATAATTCATCAATGCGTCGTATCTGAATTGCATGTCATTCTCATCGGTAGATCTTTGGAAGCTCGCCTTCACAACCATATCGTAGCGTTCAAAAGAACGGATGATGCGGGATAAGTCCACTTCTGCTATTTTCAAGGTCACTTCTATTTTCATGGAATCAGATGACGACATGATGTACGAAGACAGAATCTTCGCGTTTTCGCTCTCCACAATCCGGGCAATTTGAGCCAGGGAATAATCGATCCGATTCATTTCCAAGACAACAATCCCACCAACTTCCTTGATACTGGCTGTATTCGCAACACAGTTCATGAGTTGATGTACGCTTGTACATCCCAGGTATTGCTCATTGATATCCAGAATCGGCAGGACAGAAATACGGTGCTCTGACATTTTTCCCAGGACTTCGTAGATGTGTGCATTTTCCAAAACATACGGTCTGGGAAGGTGATCAAATAGGGTATCAAGAGGCAACTCCAAATCTTTCTTATCCAAAATGTCACTTTCAGAAATCAAGCCCACAAAGTTGCCGTTTTTCAACACAGGAAGATGGGAAACTTTAAATTCTTCCATCCAAATAAGTGCCTTCTCCCCTGAATCAGTATGAATTAAAGGGGGAATCTCGTCTGTTATTACTTCTCTTGCTGTCATGTTATGCGCCAAAGTAGTAAAAACCTAGCTATGAGCGAAAACTTTGTGAAAATTTAATCTACAGAAATCACTTGGATCTTCGCTCTTTTATCTCATTTGATAAGACGAGCCGGGATCTTATTTTCCAGTCACTTTATTTCGAATGTGACTAAGTGAAACGGGAGTGATTCCAATATAGGATGCAAGGTCTTGCTGTGAGACTCGCTCCAAAAGGAGCGGATTTGTATTCAGTAAATGGATATAACGTTCTTCCGGTTCATCCCGCAAAAAGGAAAGCACGTGTTTTGAGTAATAAAGGAATCGATCCAGAATGTAATCCTGAAACCATTCTTTAAAATTGGTATCGTTCCTCATCAATTCATCGAAGGTTATTTTATCCAATACAAACAGTTTGCTTTCTTCAATCGTTTCCAAACAAAAGTCGCTGGTTTGCAGACTCAAAAAGCTTTCCAGAGAAGTCACCAATTTTCCTTCGAAAAAAAACTGACTGGTAATTTCATTTCCATTTTTGTTGAGCCAAATACGCAAAGCTCCCTTTTCAATGATATACATTTTCCGGGCGATGGAACCTTCTTCAAGCAATCGGGTTCTGGCGGGAACGGTGATCGATTCCAATCCGAATAAAGATGCCCATTCGATCGCTGTCATGTGATTTGATTTTGATTTCACTATTCGATCCGGTTTCCGTATTTCTTGCGCAGATGTTTGGTCTTCAAGTCTTCCTCTTTCCAACAGATATATTGCCCGAAAGTTCCTCTTAATCGCTGCCATTTTGATTGTCTGTCAACTATTGAAACAAAATTCGCTCGCTTGGCAGAACTTGGATCGATCGTTGGCTCCGTCAAATCTTGTTTTAGTAAGGTATCTTTGATTATCGGCAACAAGTCGATGGGAAAATCAAACTTTTTAATGAATTTCCGCATTCCATTCAATTGAAAAGGATCTGTTGCCAGCGCAATCTTCTTGAAACCATTTTTCTTCGCTACCCGATACGAATAATAGACATTTTCCGTTGTATGTTCCGCTCTTGGGTCTGTGAAAATATGTTCTTTCGGAATTCCCAAAGCTTCACCATATAGCGCCATGATTTTTGCTTCTTCGTATTCCGTATAAACTGCTGAACCTGAATAAATAATGTTTTTTGCAATTCCTTTTTTATACAGATAACTTGACCACTGAACACGATTTCGCATGGCTTCACTCCAATGTTTTCCGTCGAAGGGAACGCCCGGAACAATAATCGCATCGTAAGGGGCATTCGGTAAATACTTTCGATTGGTTTTTCCCGCTGATGGAGAAAAAATAAAACAGCCGCTGAGAAGGCTTATTCCAATCAACCAAATAACTATTGAAACTACTTTCATAAGTCAATAATACGGTTTTACCAGAAATAATCCGACCATCAAAAGTTAAAAACTGGTAAGAAACTTTCAAAAACTTTAACATTCTTAAGATGTAAATCCTCTTTATATTCGCAATCCAAAGAAAGAGAAGTCATGACAAAGCTGAGCGTAAACATCAATAAAATTGCCACTATCCGAAATGCACGTGGAGGAAATACTCCCAATGTAGTTCAAGTAGCTATCGACTGTGAACGATTTGGCGCAGCAGGTATCACCGTACATCCGCGACCTGATGAACGACATATTACCGGAAAAGATGTCTTGGATTTGTCGAAAGTGGTCACCACCGAATTCAATATTGAAGGATATCCGGATCAGCGATTCATGGAGATGATTGAAGCTATCCGTCCAGCACAAGCAACTTTGGTTCCTGATCCGCCTCATGTATTGACAAGCAACGCAGGTTGGAATACGAAAGAGCATTTGGAGGTTCTTCAAGACATTATCCGAAGAATCAAATCTTGGGGAGTGCGCACATCTATTTTTGTAGATACTGATTTGCAAAACATTGAATACGCAGTTAAAACCGGAACAGATCGCGTGGAATTATATACAGGTCCTTATGCAGAAGCATTTTCTGAAAACCCGGAAAAAGCAATTCAACCTTTTGTCATTGCAGCAAATCTTGCATTGGAACTAGGAATGGAAATGAATGCGGGACATGATCTGAATCAAGACAACTTGCGCTTCTTTAAAGAAAACATTCCTCAATTGGCAGAGGTTTCCATCGGACATGCATTGATTTCAGATTCGATTTATTTGGGGCTTGAAAATACGATTCAACGGTATAATTACTTGCTGCGCGATTGAGGCATCTAACTCTCTAGAAATCCTCATCCAAAATACACATAGACATGTGTCTATTTGGTCAGTAGTATCAAGGTTTTAAGCAGAAGCACCATTCGCGGAGTTGACTTTTACAACCAAGCGATTGAAACACCCAATCCTCAGAAAATCCTCATCCGAAAACACACATAGATATGTGTCTATTTGACCAATAGTATCGAGGTTTTAAGCAGAAGCATTAGCGGAGTTGACTTTTACAGCTATGCGATTGAAACACCTAATCCTCAGAAAATACACATCCGAAAATACACATAGACATGTGTCTATTTGACCAGTAGTATCGAAGGTTTTAAGCAGAAACACCATTCGCGGAGTTGACTTTTACAGCCAAGCGATTGAAACACCCAATCCTCGGAAAATCCTCATCCAAAATACACATAGACATGTGTCTATTTGGTCAGTAGTATCGAGGTTTTAAGCTGAAGCATAATTAGCGGAGTTGACTTTTACAGCTATGCGATTGAAACACCTAATCCTCAGAAAATACACATAGACATGTGTCTATTTGGTCAGTAGTATCAAGGTTTTAAGCAGAAGCACCATTCGCGAAGTTGACTTTTGAAGCCAAGCGATTGAAACACCTAATCCTCAAAATCCTCATCCGAAAATACAAATAGACATGTGTCTATTTGACCAGTAGTATCGAGGTTTTAAGCAGAAGCATAATTAGCGGAGTTGACTTTTACAGCTATGCGATTGAAACACCTAATCCTCAGAAAATACACATCCGAAAACACACATAGACATGTGTCTATTTGACCAGTAGTATCGAAGGTTTTAAGCAGAAGCACTATTCGCGGAGTGACTTTTACAGCCAAGCGATTAATACACCTAATCCTCAAAAATCCTTGCCCAAAAATACAGATAGACATGTGTCTATTTGACCAGTAGTATTGAAGGTTTTAAGCAGAAGCATCATCCACCGAATTGACTTTCTCATCGCTAAAGCCGATCCTCCAAGATCTTCTGGATATAATTATTGATCTGTTTCTTCTGCTTCCGAGATCCCTCATCATTCATTTGATTATGTGTGGTCCTCTTCAACTGAATGATCTTTATACCACAATTCAGGCAAACCTCTTCCGGAGGAATAACAGTCGAATCTGCCATCTTATCTGTGGAACGCAAACTAGAAAACTGCGGTTTTGACACATTTGGAATCGGCATTCTCAAATTGTCCAGGGTAATTACTTTCCGAATAAGTTCGGGATGATCTTTCGCCGTCAAAACACTCATATCTCCCCCATTAGAGTGACCTATTAGGTCAATGGATCTAATTTTCAGATTCGGATTTGATTCCTTGAAATGGTTCAGTACAAAAAGAATATTCGCTTCTCCTCTAATCCAAAAAGGCATCCGCACAATCTGTATGATTCCAAAAGTCGGGATCAAGGAATCTCCCTCCAATTCATGCTGAATACTCAAGGTCCAAAACCCTTCTTCTGCAAGTCTTTTGGTTAAGTAAGAGTAATTCAAATAATTCTTGGAGTAATTGGAACCATAGCCGTGGCTAAAAATGACCAACCGAATCGAATCACCTTTCATTTTGGGCGAATACAATGCATAAGGTATCAGACGATTCCGAATACTGTCGAACACCTGGAATTTCTCAATTCGAATCCCGTAACGCTTATTCCTAGTGTTATTTGAAGAAATTGAAGCAGGTTCTTCGGAAGACAAAGAAGCAAGCCCCCCGATGGTCAGGATAAAAACACCAACCAAAACTGTATAGAACCTGTTTTTTCTTCGCTTCATGATCTATTTTGAAACCAAGGTAAAGTTCACCCCATCAATTGTTACTGTTCGCACTTTATCTTCGGAATTGGTTACTTTACAGATCAATTTCTTTCCGCTTGTATTTGGAACTTCTGTGGTTTCCGACCAAAAATTTCCCAAACAGCTTTCAACATCTTCCAGACGATAATCCGACAAGGTTCCTTTTGAATCAAAAACCAGCAAAATATAGCCGATTTCATAACCGGCACCACACATTCCGTTTGGGTTTGCAGTTGAGGAAACAGAATACTTCAGGAGCACTTTGGAACCAGCTGCATCATATCTGGAAGCAAAAACAGAGTACCCATTATTCATGGGTCCAAGCTGACGAAGATCCAGACGTTTTTTTCCATTGTTTTGAACCGGGATTACTAAAAAACTCTGTGCTTTATCTAAATTAATATCACTTGTGCTAAAGCTGACACCGAGTTTTTTCTGGCTATTTTCCCAGGTTCCCTTGTATTGATAATCACTATACTCAAAATAAAATTTTTCAGTAAAACCGGAACGATTCATTAATTCATCTACACTTTCCCATGGATTGGAAACAGGTGATGCCAGTTTTTTAATACTATCAGCCCGCGCCTGATCTGCAAAAGAATAAAGAGTCAAACCTCCGGAATAAATTCCAACCAATGGGATTTTCTTTTTGATATTGTCGTAGTAATACCAGCCGGAAACAGAATAAAACATTCCCGTTTCATAAGAATATTGTTCAAACGTTAAATACATGGTAACTGAATATTTTTCGTCGATTACTCCATGAATAAGTTGATCGTTGATCGTGAAATCTTCAATATAGATCTTTTTCTCCTGTGCATTTAGTGACGACATTACAGGAAAAAGAAACAAGATTAGGATGATCTTTTTCATTTATTGCGTGTATTTTGAGTGATAATGATTTGTTCGTGAACCGTCCCTTTTGAATCGGTATATTGAATGGTAATATCAGGCTTTTCAAATCTCCTTCCAGTCACTGTGTAGTAGAATGATTGGTTTGCTGTAAAGTTGAACCGGGAAGGAAGGGCTTCAAAATCAGGTTTCGAAATAAATTGCAATGCTTTCGGTAGATACCAATTGTATTCCTTCACGATTAATCCGGTCGTTTTTATCTCAACATTAGTTCCAAACACACCGGATTCTATTTTCGTAATCTCTGTATTCCAAACACTCCCGACAGCTTCACCATTCTCTTGACAGCTTGCTCCTTTCAAATGCAAAACTTCACTCAATGATTCCCCATCAATCAAAAACAATCCCTGGTACAAAGGCCAGTAATCTTCTGTAGAAACACCATTTGCCTCACCTCCATGAATTACAAAAAAGAGCTTCCCTTTTGTATCATAAAACACCTCATCAACCGGGGAAGCCAAGGTGAAACTTCCCTGTAAATTAACAAACGGATTAAAATTGAGAAGTTTCCAGGAACCGTTTTGCTTTTCAAAATGAGCAATACTCAAAACACCTCTCGTAAATCTTCCGGTTCCGTCGTTCATTTCAGAACTTGAAAAACTAGCCACAGCTCTTTCAATACTATTTTTTGTTTTATAGTATAAAATGGATGTACAGGAAGTATAATTACGTTCGTAAGGAATCAATTCTTTTTCATCACCCTCGTCGGATTCATCTTTTTCAAAGGTATACAACTCTCCGCGCCAACAAGAAGAACAACTCCAATATGCAGCAGTTTTCCATTCCGACAATTCCGGATCATCTTCATTCATGGGGGCCGGAAAGAGTTGAAAAAGGACTTTATCTGCATTCAACGAATCAGTTCCGAAATCCAATTGTTTCAGCTTGTCCGGATCAAAAGAAATATTGATCGGAGGAATTGGTCCGTCTTCCTGGGAAAAACCCATCAAACTGCAAAAAGCAATCGAAAGAAGGAACATAACAGCAGGCAACTTACTCATTTAAACTAGTCTTCAATATCGAAATTACGGATAAATCTGCAATTGTCAATTCTGAAATTCAGGGCAAAAAAAATCCGGCAGTGATAGTCTGCCGGATTCCATGTGTTAGTTAATTTAAATCACTCCGTGAACGGTAGCTTCGTCATCTCCTTCGAGATTTATTTTCTTTCTTGTCAATTTCACTTGTAATCGATCCACTGTGTAGTACATGATCGGTACTACAATAATAGTCAAGAACATTGAACTTGTCAAACCGCCTATCAAAATCCAAGCTAAACCGTTTTTCCATTCTGCACCTGAACCAGTTGCCGTTGCAATCGGAATCATACCGACTACCATCGCGATAGTTGTCATCAGGATTGGTCTCATACGTTCCCGAACTGCTTCCAGAAGGGCATTGTAAGTTGATCTACCTTCCGCCTTCAAGTGATTGGTGAAATCCACAATCAAAATGGCATTCTTGGCGACGAGTCCCAATAGCATCAACATCCCGAGCATCGTAAAGATTCCCATATTCGAGGAACTCAGATTCAGTGCCAGAATTGCTCCGATCAACGAAACCAGGATCGAGAACAATACAACGAACGGGTAAACAAAATTGTCGTAAAGCGCAACCATGATCAGGTAAACCAGGATCAGACCGATTCCCATTGCCGTACCCAATGCTCCCATGGATTCTTTGGAACGTTTTACTTCTCCACCCCAAAGCATACGAACATTCTTATCCAATGGTGCTTTTTCCAGGAATTTAGTAATTGAATCAGCGACCGTACCTGCGGATGTACCCAGAACATACGATCTCAAAGTGGTGTTTGAAATACGATTCTTCCGTTCTAATTGTCCGTAACCATTTTCAATCGAAACATCCGCAAACTCACTCAGACGTACTTGTTTTCCATCATTCGTTACGAAAGTCATTTCTTTGATATTGTCTACATTGCTTCTGTCATACTTATCCAACATAATCCGGATATCGTATTCCTCGCCCTTGATATCAAAACGTGCATCGTCGTTTCCTGTCAATCCGTTTTGCAACTGCATTCCTACGCTGGCAATCGGTAAACCTAATTGGCCCATTTTCTCCCGGTTCAATTCAACGCGAACCTCCGGAGAAAACTCATCCGTTGAGATCGATGGATCTTTTGCTCCCGGAATCGTCAGAATGTGTTTTTTCAATCGTTTGGCTTCTCTCATCAATAGATCAGAATCATCCGAAGAAAGGAAAATCTCAATCGGTGCTTCTTCCGAATCCACCATCCCCATGTTCAAAGCCTTGACTTCAACACCCGGATATTTATTTTGGATTTTCATCCGGATTTCATTCATGTAATTCAAAGTCGGATATTTCTTTTGCATATCCTTCTTCATTTTCACGGTGATCTCAGACCTGTTCTCCTGTCCGAAAGAAGCAGCTCCCATTCCGGAAGAAGGTCCGCCGACATTTGAAAAGACAATATCAATCACATCTTTTTGAGCAATAATCATCTGCTCAATTTCCAATGTGGTGGTATTATTCTCTTCAAAAGTGGTACTCTTATCATACTTCAGTTTGATCATAAATTTCCCCTGATCACCCTGAGCCACGAACTCCTGACCAACGATTCCAAGTCCCATGGTAGCCATACTAGCGAAAAAGATCGCGACAACTCCAAGCCCCATGATAATCTTATGTTTCAAGGACCAGGCAACCAATTTCACGTATCCGTCCGTAAATGATTTGATCATACTTTCAAACCACATCAGGAAACGTTGGAACGGATTCTTCCGGTTCAATTTCACTTCCTTGGCCAAACGCGAAGCAAGCCATGGAGTCAGGGTAAAACAAACAAATAAGGACATTAAAGTAGAAACGACTACTACAACCGAGAACTGGCGTAAGATATCTGAAATGGTCCCTTCAATGAAAACAACCGGAGAGAACACCACGACATCCACCAAGGTAATTGCCAATGCGGTAAATCCAATTTCATTCCGTCCATCCAAAGCTGCTTTTCTTCGACCTTTCCCCATCTGCAAGTGACGGTAAATATTCTCCAAGACCACAATCGAGTCATCCACGAGGATACCGATCACCAAAGACATCGCCAGAAGCGTCATCAGGTTCAATGTATATCCTAACAAGTACATTGCAATGAAAGTCGAGATCAAAGATGCAGGAATTGCAACCAATACGATCAATGCATTTCTAAAACTATGCAAGAACAACATCATTACGGCTGCTACAAGTAAAACCGCCAATTCCAAATCGTGCAATACCGCATCTACGGATTCAATTGTCGGAAGTGAAGTATCCGTTGCAACGGTAAATTTGATTCCTTCTTTTTTATATTTCTCTTCAATTTCTTTGAACTTCTGTTTCGTCAAATTTGCCATATCCACGGCATTCGCATCACTTTGCTTTTTAATCCGGAGACCGATCCCATTTGTTCCGTTATAACGGCTCACCGTTACTACATCTTCCGAACCATCCGATACATCCGCAACATCTCCCAAACGAACAGAAGAAGTTCCATCCGTGTAGACGATCAGGTTTCTCAAATCTTCAACTGTCTGGAACTTACCAGCCAAACGAACAGTCATTTGTTCCGTTTCGTTTTTCAGTTTTCCCGTAGGAAATTCAACATTTGATGAGGAAACAATCTGATTCACCTGTGCCAAAGACAAACCGTACATTTTCAGTTTATCCTTATCCACATCTACCCGGAAAGCGCGTTTTTCACCTCCGATCACCTGAACTTCCGCGACACCTTTGGTCTGTTTGATTTGTGGAAGCAATTGCCTATCCATCAACTCCATGAACTCGCGATCATCCATGTTTTTAGCGATCGCACTTACCTGAAGTACGGGTGAGGCATTCGGTTCAATTTTAGCAAGTGTTGGAGATTTTGCTCCTTCAGGTAAATCATTCAAGATGTTATTGACCTTCCTTTGGGCATCTTCCAAAGCCATATCGATATCTGCTGAAGCCTTAAACTCAAGCATAACGACAGATGCGTTATCCATGGAGAAAGTGGTAACCTCTGAGATATTTTCAAGACCGCTTAATGCATCTTCCAAGGGTTTGGCTACCTGGGTTTCAACCGTTGCGGGAGAAGCACCAGGATACAGGGTTGTTACAGTAATAATTGGCGGGGAGAAATCTGGTAATAACTCATAGCTCAATTGATTGTAACTTATCAGACCTCCACCAATCAAAATTGTAAAAATTACAATGATGAAGGACGGTCTCTTAATGGATAATTCCGTTAATGTCATGACCTTAGTTATTTTTGATTGGTTTTAATTTTTGTTTTGTCTTGAAGATTCACTTGTCCTTTAACAACGATGATATCTCCTTTTTGAATACCACTAACCACTTCAATGTAATCTCCATCGGAAGTTCCTGCAGTGAAATCAGTCAAATAAGCAATCTTGTTTTTCACAACATATACTTGTGGTTTTTTTGTTGATCCGACAAGTGCAACACGTGGAACAGAAAGTGCAGTAACGCTCTCATTGTTTTTCAAACGAACCGATCCGTACATTCCTCCCATCAAATCTCTTTTTGGATTCGAAACAGTCACCTGAACTTTAAAATTGTGAGCTTTATCTGCAACCACACTGATGTTTGTGATTTTACCCTGGAAATCACGAGATCCGTAAATATCAACTCCAACAGAAACAGTTTGTCCCAATTTAAACTTCAATACATCTCTTTCCGGAACGTTCACTGTCAATTTCAAGCTCGAAATATCTGTCAATTCGAACAAAGGTGTTCCCTGACCTACAAACGATCCCAAATCGATCATCCTTTTAGTGACTACACCGGAATAAGGCGCGACTATCGAAGTACTTTTAATTTGTTTTTGAATCTGTTTCTTAGTTAATTCACTTGAACGAACTCCTAATCTTGTTTTTTCAACCTGAACACCGGAAACTGCATTTTCCTTTTCCAAGTTTGAATAACGTTTGTCGTCATTTTTCTGACCTTCCAAACCAACTTCTGCATTTTGAAGCTGCAATTGAAGCATCTCATCGTCCACTTTAGCAAGCAATTGACCTTGTCTTACCTGGTCTCCTTCTTCAAAACGAATACTGATTACTTTTCCATTTGCATCCGATCCGATCACATTTTGACGAGCCGGTTCAAATGTTCCCAAGAATGAAAGCGAACTTTCAAAGGAATGGGTTGTTGGGCTTGCAGTCTTTACCAAAACTGCAGCATTTACATCATTTATGAAAATTTTTGCCTTAACTTCTTTACTGTTAGACATTAATTTGAAAACAATTAGTCCTACCAAAACTACTGCTACGATGACTATAGTGATAACTCTTCTCATTGCTATTATAAGTTAATCTGATTATTATTTAACGTTTCCTATGTTTTTTAAATATTCCAATTCTGCCTGACGCAATTGCACGTATGCCAGGACCAGATTGGTTTGAGACTGTTGTAAATCCGTACTGGCTTTCACCAGGTCATTTGAATCAACCGTTCCTTCATTGTACTGAAGCTCTGTTTGCTTGTATACGCTTTGAGAAAGTTTCAATTGTTCCTGAGCTATTCCCAATGCATTTACCTGGATTTCAATCTGGCGCTTTGCATTTTCAGTTTGCATGTGTAATTGCTGAGCCAATAATTCCGATTGATTTTCCAATTTCTCATGCGTGATTTTGGTTACCTTTTGTTTGTGGTGTTTCTCCAATCCGTCGAACAAGGTCCAATCCAAACGAAGACCTAAGAATGCCGAAGGGATTCCCTGACGCACCTTATCTTCCGGTTTCATGTTGTAAGTGTAATTATATCCTGCAACGAATGAAAGGGAAGGCAAATAAGCCATATTCGTCCCTTTTTTCTCCTCTTCATTCAAGCGGATTTGCGCCCCAACCAATTCCATTTCAGGGTAATTGATCGTATTTCCATCTATCAGGATTGATTTCTCTACCAGGTCATCTGTTGCAAGTGTGATTTTCTGATCTTCCGGTATTCCGATCAGGATCTTCAGCATCATTTCGAGCTGCTCTTTGTTCGCTTGCAAGGTTTGTTTTGAATTCACCGAACTCAATCGATTGATGCGCAACTTGTCCACTTCTGTCTTAACAACCATCTGTTGTTTCTCCATGGCCTCCATATTGCCAATCAGGCGCTCGATATTTGCCAGGTTCGAATCCACAAAAGAAATTTGTTTATTGATCGCCTGAAGATTGAAAAAGGTATTCGCAACCTGTGTCTTACTATCTCTTTCGGTGATTTTTTGCTGAATTTCAACCACTTCCTGCTGGATCTTCAATGCACTAATCCCATAATTTATCTGAGGATTGAACAAGATTTGTTGCAGTTGCAGGGAAGTGCTTAAAACATAAGGAACACCAAACTTCACTGTTTGATAAGTTCCGGGAGCGCCTCCGAACATTTCAGCCGGGAGCAACTGACCAGGGATAATCGCATTGTACTTATAATCACCGGCAACGGAGATCTTTGGCAAACGCGCAGATAGATAGGCCGAAATCTGACTTTTATTTATTGCTACATCCAATCGGGAGTTAACAATAGATAAATTCGCTGTATCCGCCATTTTCAAACATGTTTCAAGGTCCAATACCTGAGCGGAAGCGTTACTTCCAACTCCTAAAACCAAGAGTACACCTAAAAAACCTTTTCTCATATTAAATCTTTGTTTAAATGAAGTGTTTAATTATTTGTTTTTGGGATAAATAAATATCCGATTAGCATTTCCGTAACATACTGTTTTTGGAGCGTAAGACGTTCCTGATATTCCTCTTCTGTCAATCCATTCAAATATTTCATTAATGATTTTGCCATGAAAGGATATTGACAATTCGACATGATCATCAACATCACATTTGTCAAGTCGATTTTGCGAATAATTCCTTTTTCCTGAGCATCTAACAATTCTTCCAAAACCCCCGTATCAGCAATCTTTTCAAGAATTGCGGCATGATCAAACTCAAACTTGTCACCTCGTGACAATTCGGATAAAATAAATCGGGGAATATCCGGATGAAGTATTAGGAATTCATATTCCCTTTCAATGAAAATGCGCATCTTGGATTCCAAACTGAGGTCTTTTTTAAACACTTCAACTGTTGATTGCATAAAGTCTTCCATCGTAGCTTCAAAGACAAGTTTAAACAATTGTTTCTTGGAACAGAAATAGTAGTTTACAAGCGCCACGTTCATTCCAGATGCTTTGGCTATCTCCCGGGAGGTGCAGCCGTCAAATCCTTTAGCAATAAACACATTCTTTGCAGCTTCACGGATCTTTTCTTCTGTTGACAGTTCTTTGCTCATATTTTTAAAATCGCGACAAATTTAAACACTAATTTTAAACAAGCGTTTAAATTTTATTGATTTAATTGTTTAACTAATTCAAAAAGCCAGATAATCCAAGGATTTCAAGCTAAATAAATTATTAAACAGGGCAAATTTGGGGATGAAAATCGGACGAACCCATTGAAAATCGGTGAATGGTAACCCAACTACCGCGAATGGTGGAAACCGTTAAATAGGATGCTGGAAATCAAAGGTGACTTCGACTCCGCTCAGTCACCTTTTTAAGATGTACTTCGAACATCAATTTACTTCGATCAATTCCATTTCACATGAAAATGAACGGACAATTCTAAAGAAAAAATCAAGGATTAAAATAAGAGGTGACTAGCGCAGTCGAAGTCACTATCTATGGTTCGTCAATAAATACGTCGGAACGCTTATTATTGAAATAAAGTGTCATTGCAAATCCTACAGAAAGAGTTTGAGTAGGCGCATTCAAATCACCAGGAGTATAACCTCCGGATGAAGTGGAGCCGATTCTGCTACCGTTAAATTTGTATCCGGAAAAATTATAACTCACAATCCAGCGGTATGCAACTGCTTCATCAGAAGCCAATATAATTGTGAATGCAGGTTCCACATACCCGCAAGTCACTTGTTGTGCACCGTAAGCTCTTGTTCCGGTAGTAATGAACTGTTGATTAGCAACTCCTGCACGAACGCCCAATTCAAGCCCCAGTCTCGGAGCCACCCAGCTTGTCCAGCCCAACTCCACATCTCCACCAAGCACATGCATTCCACCGCGCATTGAAACCACTTTCTGGTGATTCACTACGGAATTATCGTTTATACCCGGTTCAAATGGAATTTTGTACTCATTCACTTTGTAATAGGAATATTTCGGCCCAAAGGCAACATACCAATGTTTAAAAGGTTTGTATTGAATCTTAGGATGTACATTGATCAGTCCGTTCAGGTAATTTTTAAACATCTTATTTCCCATTCCCATTGGAAGAGTCAACTCTCCCGTTATATTCCATTTGTCATTCTCAATTTGAGCATTGGAATTTGCACCGGAAATAAGAATAAGCAATAATCCCAGAAACTTTTTCATAAACTCCTTATTTTAGTTCTAATCTACAAAAGTATTTCTACACATAACGTAGAAATTTATCAAACATTGGCAGAGATTGAACATACCTTGTAATTTTGCAGTATGATCAAAGGTATTATCTACATCATTCTTTCAGGAATGGCATTTTTTGTCATCAACTTCTTTGTAAAATTACTTGGAAACCCGGAAAATGAGCTCATACCTCACCTGCAAAAATACCCGGCTCATGAACTGGTATTTTTCAGAAGTCTGGTATCCTTCGTGATCAGCGCATCGATTATCAAATACCGTGGACTTCCACTATTGGGAAACAATAGAAGATGGTTACTTTTAAGAGGAACTGCAGGAATGCTCGCCTTGACCATTTTCTTCTTTACACTTCATAAATTACCTTTGGCAATCGCATCCACATTGCAATACCTATCCCCCATTTTCACAGTACTGATAGCTTCCCGTCTCTTTTCTGAAAAGGTTAGCAAAGCTCAATACTTCAGCAGTCTGATTGCATTCTCCGGCGTTATCTTCATTGGACTCAATGGTCTGACGGGAGGATTCGACCATCAAAAACTGGATTTGTTCTGGATGACCATGGGCGTACTCTCAGCAATTTTATCCGGGATTGCTTACAATGCCATCTCAAAACTGAAAGAAACGGAAGAAACCATCAATATTGTGATTTACTTTCCAATGCTCGCCCTTCCCCTGACAGGAATTTGGTGCTTGTTTGACTTCACATTTCCCAGGGGAATCGAATGGTTGATTCTCTTGACTATCGGAATCTTCACGCAAATCGCCCAAGTCTTGATGACGCGCGCATTCCTCTCAACAAATACGGCAATTGTTGCCCCGTTTCAATACATCGGAGCCATTTACGCCTTATTATCCGGTTGGTTTATTTTCAATGAAAAACTGGAAATGGCATCCATAATCGGTGTTTGTCTGGTGGTATTCGGAGTCATTTTCGGGACAATTTTCAGAGCAGGAAAACAACGGAAAAAGGCTTCCAAATCGGTTATCGAGTTAGAAACGGAAGTTCTTTCTTAAAATTCGTGAAACTTACCTGAAACAAACACATTTATACGTATTTTCGAACCATGTTGTCTACCATACAAAAAGACCTGCTAGCTCAATTCGGCAATCTTGAATTACTTGCGAAACAGGTCGTAGAAGGTTTTATTACCGGAATGCATAAAAGTCCGTTTCATGGATTCTCTGTGGAATTTGCGGAACATCGTTTGTACAATCCGGGGGAATCTACGCGACACATCGATTGGAAATTATTTGGTCGATCGGATAAAATGTTCACCAAAAAATACGAGGAGGAAACCAACCTTCGCTGCCAAATGGTGATTGATGTTTCGTCATCGATGTATTACAGCGGAAAAAATGAATTATCCAAAATTGAATTTTCAGTCTTGGCAGCAGCTTCCCTCTCTGAATTACTAAAAAGACAGCGCGATGCAGTTGGACTCTCCTTGTTCCACAATCGTTTATTCCTGCATACACCGGCAAAATCTTCGGGAGCACATCACCGTTTTTTGTTACACGAAATGGAAAAGCAATTGCATGAATACGAGGCAATCGATTCGAAATTGACCGAAACCATTTCTTGTCTTCATGATGTAGCTGAGTTGTGTCACAAAAGAAGTCTGATTGTCATTTTCACAGATTTATTGGACGACCCATCCAAGCTGGATGAATTCATGCAAAGTATTCAACACATGAAGCACAACAAACACGAAGTGGTTCTGTTCCATATAATGGATAAAGCTACCGAAATCGATTTTGATCTGGGACACAATCCTATCAACCTCATTGATATGGAAACAGGCGAAAAAATGAAGCTTCAACCAAGTGAAATAAAGGAAAAATACACAACTGAGATCAACCGTTATTTCAACGAAGTGAACTTGAAATGCACCCAATACAATGTCGATTTTTATGCGGTAGACATCAAGGACCCTATTCAGGATGTGTTGGTGAAATACTTATTAAAGCGACAGAAACTTTACTAATTATGAATTGGTGACTTCGACTCCGCTCAGTCACCTTTAGCTTCGTCCTATCAGTTCATCCGATTAAATTCGGTAACTGAGCGGAGTCGAAGTTCCGAATTACATCGGTTGATGTGCCTTATCCAACAAATCCAAAATGGATTTTACCGGACTGAACGTTTCACTTGGAATCTCCACAAAAACGGTATTCCATCTCGCCATTGAGCCATTCCACAATCCCGGTAGCTCTACGAAATGAATCGATTGTCCTTTATGGGATTTGCTCACTTTGAAATACGCATTTTCATCCTTGAACGCAGCCAGATCAATTTTTGAACCATCACTATTCTTCCCCTGGCAAACCATGATCACCGGATTGAAATGGGAAGATTGAACCATTACACGCACTTGGTCGCTTTTCGGATTAATTTGGGCTTTCTCCACAATCTGCTTCGTGATTTCGCCATTGTTTTCAACCCAGAACGGTCCTCCACCAGGCTGTCCTTCGTTTTGAACCATTCCACAAATGCGAAGTGGTCTTTTCAATAAATCCAGTTTTTCAGCATTTGACAACTCATTAGCAGATTCATGGAACAGCTGGTAATCTGCATTAAAATCATTCCATGCTTCTTCCGAAAAATCGGCGATCAGTTTCTCCACTTGAGCCTGCACTTCCAAAAACAAGCCTCCAAGCATCCGCTGGGTTTCAATTGCAATTTCAGAATGGTTGTAATGCTGAATATTGTCAATATTCTTAATGAAAATCAAATCCGCATCAACTGCTGCAAAATTCTCCAACAAAGCTCCATGTCCTGCAGGTCTTGTCAAGTACTCTCCTTCCGGGCTAATGATCGGCTGGAAATTATCATCAAAAGCGATTGCATTCGTTTCGGTATTCTGCACCGAAAAATCCACTTCAAACTTTTTAGAAGTCATTCCTTCCAGAAATTCCAACTGACGCTGGATATATTCTTGAAATTTAGACTGAATCGTGAAATGAAAAGAACAGCTATTCTGATTCAGCAATTGTCCTTGAACCACATGCTCCTGAATCGGGCAAAGTAAAAAAGGTCCTGTTTTATGAAAAGGGATCAATCCTTTCGGAAGATGCGCCAATCCATATCCTTTGTTATTCAAGATAAAGGATACAAAAGCATCCAGATCCATGCTCCTATTGCGCAATGCCTTCTGAATCGATAATGGAAACTGATAGAAAAAAGCAAAATCTTCAATGTGTGTCAAAAAACGCTCAACATATCCACTATTGCTCTCATTCGGGTTGTCCAAAAACTCGAACAAGAAATGAAACATTCTGGATCCCGAACCTGAAGCAGGAATGAAAAATGAAATTTTCTTGTCGGAATGGTAAAACGAATGAGCTAAATCGGCAATTTTCTCGTCACTTAAAACAATAATCCCTTCCTGAATTTTACAGGCAGAAACCAAATTCAATGCCGGTTGCGGAGCTCGTAAGCGTTCGATCTGTAATTCTATTGTAGTTTTTAGCATAAGCATGCTTCCTGTAGCGTTTTTTTGTTTCTTTGCGTCATGCAAAATTCCAAATCAATTTTCGGATTTTTACTCAAGTCAAAAGGCAGACATGGAATTCACTCTCCCTTTGTTTTCGACTTTGTCGACAACTGTTTAACGACAAAAGTGGATAAAAATTTTCTCACTTCACGAAAAAAATGGCTTCAAAAGGTCAAAAAAAACCGGGAACAATTTAAAATCACCGATTTAGGAGCCGGTTCCAAGCAAATGGGAAAGACGCGTTCTGTCTCGGATTTGGCACGAAATGCCAGTAGCAAAGGTCTTTATGGTGAAATTTTATGGAAAATTGCGAATCATTACAAACCGACACTTCTACTGGAGCTCGGAACATCCATTGGAACAGGATCCATTCATCTGAAATCAGGAAATCCAGCCGGTCATCTGATTACTGTTGAAGGTTGTGATGCCATTCTAACGCGTGCATCTCAGCAGTTTGACACATGGGATTTATCCGGAATCACGACCATTTGCAGCTCTTTTGAAGACTTTGTGAAACTTCCAAGCATTGGAACCTATGATTTGATTTTTCTGGATGGAAACCATTCCGGAGAAGCAACCAGGAATTACATTGATTCATTATTCGAACATACACACAGCAACACGGCATTTATCCTGGATGATATCCGTTGGAGCGATGACATGTGGGATTGCTGGAATGAATTGGTTTCAGACTCGCGTTTTCACGTTTCCATTGATCTGGGAAGGATGGGAATTCTTTGGCGACGGGAAGAACAAACAAAAGAAGGTTTTACAATTAGGCCAAAAATTTTCAAAAACAAATTGTTTTAGATACAAAAAACAGTCGGGGTGAAAAATTTTTCACCCCGACTGTTTTTAAATTTGTTCTAAGATTTCCCTACAGATCCCATTGTAATTAGGTAGCGAAGGATTTTCTCTTCTCCTGACGCATCAATAGAATTCCCTTGTTTTCCATTTACTTTTTTCACCATTCTAGGAACAATTGTTCTCCACTCATCTTCCGGTTCTGAAGCCGGCTTCTTCAATTTGTGACACAAGTTACAATTTGCTTCAAACAACTTTTTCCCCTGATACAATTCATCCAAAGTATATCCCGGAAATTTGGTTTGTACTCGATCAACATCTCCTTGTGAAGGCATCGCTTCTACTTTTGGAGTTGAATTCTTTGCGGTTCCGCAAGCAACCAAAATTGCAATGCAGGCACCTGCTAATAGACTTTTCTTGTTCATACTACTTTTGATAAATTGGTGTTCTTTTCAGGAGATAATTCAACGTTATTTTATAAGCATCATCTGCGCTCCAAAAGGATTGATGATCCTGAGAAAAATGGTTTCTCCCTTATCTGTGTAACTAATTTTTGTTTTCGTTAAACCAAATATAAGAAAAATCTTCTGTCCGCTAAACGGAATCACACCAAGAATAATCGGAAAATAATTAACTTTAAATCATGAAAGTTTATACCAAAAAAGGAGATAGTGGAACAACCGGTCTAATTGGTGGGACACGCCTTCCCAAACATCATATTCGTATTGAAAGTTACGGAACAGTTGATGAACTGAACAGCTACATCGGCTTGCTTCGTGACCTGATTCCGGAAGATCCCAAATCAGCTGTGCTCATTGAGATTCAAGATCGCTTATTTACAATTGGTTCTCATTTGGCGGCGGATCCGGTTAAATCAAAAATGACGTTACCTGAGATTTTTGAAAGTGATATCACTTATCTGGAAAATCAGATTGACGAAATGGATACTAATTTACCTCCGATGAAATTCTTCGTTCTTCCGGGTGGAAATGTCATTGTTTCGCAATGTCATATTGCGCGTTGTATTTGCAGAAGAGCCGAAAGATTAGTATCTCATTTAAGTGAATCAGAAAAAGTAAATCCATTGATCAGTGCTTACATGAATCGACTCAGTGACTACTTATTTGTCCTTTCCAGAAAACTCGCTCATGAACTAAAAGCAACGGAGACTCCGTGGAGACCTAGAACCACTTGATTTTCAATAAATTAAAAAGACGAGCAAAAGTTTTTTTTTTATCCCGAAGAAAACACTTGGATTTTTTTAGAATAAGATTATTTTTGCGCACATAAACAACAATATACTAAGACATGTACTGGACATTAGAACTAGCATCCTACTTAGAAGACGCTCCTTGGCCCGCAACAAAAGACGAGTTAATTGATTATGCGATTCGAGCAGGTGCACCCTTAGAAGTAGTTGAGAATCTTCAAGATTTAGAAGATGAGGGCGACGTATATGAAAGCATTGAAGAGATTTGGCCGGATTATCCTTCCAAAGATGACTTCTTATTTAATGAAGATGAATATTAATTCATAAAAGATTAAAAGGTTCTCTATGAGAACCTTTTTTTTGCTTCATGCTTTTTTGAAAATCGTTGATTTTCTTTTGATTAATTGAATTAACCAATATTTAACACCATTAAATTTGGCTATGTTTTAACTCTGAACTAGATTTGCGTCATGAAAAGTTTGCTTATTGGATTTTTTCAGCTTTTGTGCTTTCTCCAAGTTTTTGGAGCGAGTCAACTGAATGCACATCCATCAACTCAAGCAAACTCCTCCTACAATTTTCATCACCGACCTTCAGAACATACTTCATTTGTACTTAAGCATCACAAATCAAGTTCTTCAATCAGCAACAATTCTTCCATACCAAGTGAAGATACGGAACTGATTTTTGAGAATCTGGAAGAAGAAACAGAAGATTTTTCCTCCGGAAAACACCTTTATAATAATCTTTATTTTGCTGGTATACCCGTAGATCAATCGCTCGATTATCTATACGGAAATGCAAAAAACAGCTTAACGTTCTGTGAACAGTCGTCTTTTATCCCAGTGAATAAAAGACACGTCGTTTTTCAAGTTTTCAGAATATAGAATCCAGTAGACAATAATCCATTGTCGCAACAGTACAATTTTCCTATTGATTGATTTGATGTTCATTAAAACAATCAGCGATTAAGGAAACTATTGCTGGATCTACCAATCCAAAATACCATTTACAAAAAAACAAATCGTTTTTAAAAGCAAGATTATTATGAAGAGAGTTCTCATTCTCATGGGCTTGTGTGTTGCATTAATCAGCACAAGTTGCCAATCAGCAAAAGAAGAAAAGGAAGTTTCCAGCAAACTGTTGGTTACGAATCCAATCATAATGGACACAACCATTATTCGGGACTATGTGTGTCAAATACGTGCCATCCAACATATCGAAATCAGAGCCTTGGAAAAAGGTTACCTGCAAAAAATCTATGTAGACGAAGGTCAGACGGTTAAACAGGGACAGATGATGTTCCAGATCATGCCGATGATGTACCAGGCGGAAATGCAAAAAGCAGAAGCAGAAGCAGATTTCGCAAAAACAGAATACCTGAATGCTAAGTTACTGGCTGACAGCAATGTCATTTCCAAAAACCAACTCGCACTGGTAAAAGCAAAATACAACAAGGCAAAAGCTGAATTGTCGTTATCACAAGTACGTTTAGGCTTCACCGAAATCAAAGCACCATTCAACGGTATCATGGACCGCTTCCAGGTTCGACTGGGAAGTTTGGTGGATGAAGGTGATTTGTTAACGACACTTTCCGACAATAGCAAACTCTGGGTTTACTTCAACGTTCCTGAAGCTGAGTACTTGAACTTCAAAACAGTTTCCAACAGCGACAACATGAAAAATGTGCGCTTATTAATGGCAAACAATGAAGTGTATGAGCATCCGGGAGTAGTGGAGACAATTGAGGCGGATTTCAATAACGAAACAGGTACTATTGCTTTCCGTGCTACATTCCCAAACCCCAAAGCACTTTTGAGACACGGCGAAACAGGAAGTATTCAAATGGTTGTTCCTTTAAAAAAGGCCTTGATCATTCCTCAGAAAGCAACGTATGAAGTTCTGGAAAAGAAATATGTGTTTATTGTTGGTAAAGACAATGTGGTGCATTCCAGAGAAGTGGTAATACGCTCCGAAATGCCGGATCTTTACATTATCAAAAGCGGATTGAAACCCGAAGAACGAATCCTTTTGGAAGGAATCCGAAAAGTAAGGGATGGTGATAAAATCACTTACAAGTACCAGGAGCCGAAATCTGTGATTTCTCATCTACAAGTTTACACGGAGTAATTCACACTTTTTTAATCCGATCAGATTATGTTTAATAAATTCATCCATAGACCTGTTTTAGCGATTGTGCTATCATTGGTCATCATCTTCATGGGAGTACTTGCGATCAGCGGTTTATCCACATCGCAGTTCCCTGAAATCGCACCCCCAACTGTTATCGTAAGAGCTTCTTATCCCGGAGCTAGCGCGAAAGTATTGACTGAATCCGTTTTGATTCCGCTGGAACAGGCCGTAAATGGTGTTCCGGGAATGAAATACATGACCTCCGATGCAACCAGTGCCGGAGAAGCGAACATTCAAATCGTGTTCAACCTGGGTACGGATCCCGATCAGGCATTGGTACAGGTCAACACCCGTATTGCTCAAGTATTGAACCGTCTACCTGTCCTGGTGCAACGGGAAGGAGTTATTGTGAACCGGATTATGCCGAGTATGTTGATGTATGTCAACTTGTACAGCAAGGATCCGACCGCCGATATGAAGTTTATTTTCAACGTTGCCGGGGTAAATATGATTCCCGAATTACAACGTATCAATGGAATTGGTCAGGCAAGTATCCTGGGAAGTCGTCAGTACGCAATGCGGATCTGGCTGAAACCTGATCGAATGCGCGCTTACAACATCTCTGCTGATGAAATCATGGAAGCTTTGGGTTCCCAAAGTGTCATCGGTTCTCCGGGTCGTATCGGACGTAGTGACGGTAAACGGGCTGAAGCGTTGGAATATGTATTGACCTACAAAGGTCGTTTCAATGAAGCAGACGAATACAAAAATGTCATTATCCGTTCCACACCTGATGGAGAGATTCTTCGTTTGAAGGATGTGGCAAACGTGGAACTCGGAAGTGAGTATTACGATATTTACTCCAATAAGGACGAATATCCTTCCGCTGCGATCGTATTGAAACAGACATACGGAAGTAATGCAACGGAAGTAATTGGCCGTGTAAAAGAGAAACTGGAAGAATTGAAGAAAACATCCTTCCCTCCGGGAATGGAATACGAAATCAGTTATGACGTTTCGAACTTCCTGGATGCTTCGATTGAAAAAGTGATCCACACTTTAGGTGAAGCCTTCATTCTAGTTGCCCTGGTGGTATTCTTATTCCTTGGTGACTTCCGCTCTACCCTTATTCCGACAATTGCAGTTCCCGTTTCCCTGATCGGAGCCTTCATGTTCATGCAGTTGTTCGGTCTGACAATCAACTTGATTACCTTATTCGCATTGGTACTCGCTATCGGTATTGTGGTCGATGATGCCATCGTCGTCGTCGAGGCCGTCCATGCCAAGATGGAAGAAGAACATCTTTCACCTTACATGGCCGTGAAAAAAGTACTCAAGGAGATCAGTGGTGCCGTAATTGCAATTACCTTATTGATGACAGCGGTATTCGTACCGGTAGCATTCATGACAGGTCCGGTTGGTATCTTCTACCGACAGTTCGCCATCACCATGGCAACTTCCATTGTATTATCCGGATTGGTCGCATTGACATTGACACCTGTACTTTGTGCGATGCTATTGAAAAACAACCACGGAAAACCAAGAAAGAAAACGCCTATCAACCGATTCCTAGATTGGTTCAATAGAGGGTTTGAAAAATTGACTGGAAGATATGTCGGTCTTTTGAACCGAATAGTAAGCAGACGCTTGGTGACATTCGTGATCTTGCTTGCCTTCGGTTTGGGAATTTTCGGATTGAGTCAGAAATTACCTTCCGGATTCATTCCAAGTGAAGACCAGGGGATGATTTATGCGATCATTCAAACACCTCCGGGATCAACTTTGGAGAGAACCAACGATATCGCCCGTAAATTGCAAGGGATTGCAGAAAAAGTGGATGGTATCAAATCGGTTTCTGCCCTGGCAGGATACGAGGTATTGACAGAAGGACGTGGTTCCAATGCCGGAACCTGTTTGATCAACCTGGATCCTTGGTCGGAAAGAAAGCACAACGTTCAGGAAATCATTTACGAACTGGAAGAAAAAGCGAAAGTGATTCCGGGAGCAACCATTGAGTTCTTCGACCCACCGGCAGTTCCGGGATACGGTGCCGCAGGAGGTTTCTCTTTGCAGCTATTGGATAAAACCAATACAGGTGATTACCTGGAGCTTGAGCGCGTAAATACCGAGTTCATGAATGCGTTACGCAAGCGTAAAGAAATTACCGGTTTGTTTACATTCTATAGTGCGAACTATCCGCAGTATGAGCTTCAGATCAACAATGATTTGGCCATGCAGAAAGGAGTTTCCATTGGAAATGCGATGAATACCCTATCGATTTTGATTGGTAGTACCTATGAACTAGGTTTCATCAAGTATCAGCGTTTCTTTAAAGTGTTCGTTCAGGCTTCTCCGGAATACAGGAGATTACCTGAAGACATTATGAAGTTATACGTGAAAAATGACCGTGGTGAAATGGTTCCATTCTCTGCTTTCATGAAGATTGTGAAATCTCAGGGAGCCAATGAGATCAACCGTTATAACATGTACACAACCGCTTCCATTCGTGGTTCTGCCGCAAAAGGATACAGTAGTGGTGAGGCCATTAAAGCTGCACAGGAAGTAGCGAAAGCAAACTTGCCAAGAGGTTATGACATCGACTGGGGAGGACTTTCAAAAGACGAGGTAATGCGTGGAAATGAAGCCTTGTATATCTTCATTGTCGTTTTGATCTTCGTATACTTTGTACTGGCGGCTCAATACGAAAGCTTCATTATTCCATTGGCAGTGATCTTCTCGCTTCCTGCCGGAATTTTCGGATCGTTCTTCCTGCTTCAGATCATGGGATTGGAGAATAACATTTACGCCCAGGTAGGATTAGTCATGCTCGTCGGGCTCCTCGGTAAGAATGCCGTTTTGATTGTGGAATTCGCCATGCAGAAACACCACGAAGGTGCAACCGTATTGGAAGCTGCAATTGAAGGAGCCAAAGTGCGTTTCCGTCCGATCCTGATGACCTCGTTTGCATTCATTGCGGGATTGATTCCATTGGTTGTGGCAACCGGACCGGGAGCTATTGGAAACAGAACCATTGGAGCCTGTGCACTTGGGGGAATGCTCTTCGGAACCATTTTCGGAGTAATTATCATTCCAGGTTTGTACTACATCTTCGGTTCACTTGCAGCTGGTCGAAAACTAATTAAAAATGAGGATGACAGCTCTTTAACAGAAGACTTTGTGCATGCTATAGACAATTTTCCAACAACAGATGAAACTGAAAACAATGAGCACTAATAATAGAATCGGTAGCTGGGTTGTCATTGCTTCTATTGCAATCACCGTTACGGCTTGTAAAAGTCTTAAGATCCATTACAAGGAAGAGAATAAGTACACTCCTGAAGCTTATCAAAGCTCGAAGGACACAACCAATACGGGAGAGGTTAAATGGAAAACATTTTTCCATGACCAATATCTGATTGCATTGATCGATACAGCCTTGAAAAACAATCAGGAGTTGAACATCACCTTGCAGGAGATTGCCGTAGCCCAATCAGAGGTCAGAGCAAAAAAAGGTGAATTCCTTCCTTCTGCCGGAGTTGGTGTTGGTGCCGGTTTGGAGAAAGTCGGAGAATACACACGGGACGGAGCGGTTGAAAAAAACCTTCCGATCAGGGATGGAAAAGCTTTCCCTGATCCGCTTGGAAACTTTACCGTTGGCTTGAATGCATCCTGGGAAGTAGATATCTGGCGCAAATTGCGCAATGCAAGAGACGCTGCTTCTTCCCGCTATTTGAGCACCATTGAAGGAAAGAATTTCATGGTGACGAATCTGGTGGCTGAAATTTCCAATTCATACTATGAGCTGATGGCTTACGATAACAAGCTGGAAATCCTGAAGCAAAACCTGGAGATTCAAAAGAATGCCTTGGAAATTGTAAAACTTCAGAAGACAGCAGGTGAAGTGACCGAATTGGCTGTTAAAAAGTTTGAAGCTGAAGTTTACAAGAATCAGAGTCATTTATTCTATTTGCAACAGCAGATCATCGAAGCGGAAAACCGGGTCAACTTCCTGGTTGGTCGTTTTCCTCAACCGGTAGCACGCAACTCAGCAGCGTTCCAACAAATGGTTCCGGATACGATTTACACCGGGATTCCTTCGCAATTGTTGCAGAACCGTCCGGATATCCGTCAAGCGGAATTAGGTCTGACTGCATCGAAATTGGATGTGAAAGTTGCGAGAGCGAACTTCTACCCTTCTCTTCGCATTACTGCCGGAGTTGGTTACCAGGCTTTCAACGTGAAATACCTAATCACATCTCCTCAGTCTCTGCTTTATAATATTGCAGGAGATTTGGTTGCGCCGTTGATCAATAGAAATGCATTGAAGGCAAAGTATGCAGCGGCGAATGCGAAACAGATTCAATCGGTTTACAAATACGAGCAAACGATTTTGAATGCGTATATCGAAGTGACTAATCGTATGTCGAAGATCAGTAACCTGAAAAATAGTTACGATCTAAAACAGAAACAGGTTGACGCAATGAACCAATCGATTACAATCTCGACCAATTTGTTTAAATCTGCTAAAGCAGATTATATGGAGGTATTGCTAACCCAACGTGACGCAATTGAGGCGAAATTTGATCTGGTAGAGATCAAACAGGAACAATTGTCGAACATGGTAAGCATGTATCAAGCCCTTGGAGGTGGCTGGAAACAGTAATCTACGGGTTAAAAAATAAATTAACGAAAAGAGCACTCGTCACTGACGGGTGCTTTTTTATTGGTGTAAATTCCACTTTCAATTTTATTCGACCACTAAGCACATGAAGAGCACTAAGTTTTTTGATTTTCTAATGCCCTAAGAAATCTTTTTAAATCGAATTTTAGTTCATTGATATTATCATTCCAATACCCTAAATCAATAAAATCATTTTCCTCCGATATTAAATAGGAAAAAGGTTCCATTGATTTTCCTAGATTTTTTCTAAATATCAAATGTTCACCTTTACCTTTAATTTCATTCATGATATCCAAACCGAAGTCAATAATCTCGCGAGCTTCTCTTAAGGAAGCCTCTCTTTCCTCTAATGATGAAAGAAATTCTTTAATTCTGATTTCAAGCATTTTTTATTTTTTATGTAACCAAACTCAAATATAGATATTGAAAAACAGTTAGTTATGGTTATGTTGAGAACTCAATTCCACTGTGGACAAACAAAAAAGGCATCCGTGATTAACGAATGCCTTTGAATTTAAATGAATCTTTGTTTCTAGTTCTTCACGATTCGTACAGTTGTTGATGCATTCTCAGCTTGAATAATCAACTGATAAACCCCATCACTGAATGCTGTCAAATCCAATTGAGTCGAATCCCAAGCAGCTCCTTTCGTTACAATTCTTCCTTGAGCATCAGCTACAGAATAGTTGAACGAACCCGGAAGCTCGATAGTTGTCAATCCAACCGTTGGATTAGGATAAACCGTCAATTGACCTGCTAACAATTCGTCCACGCTCAAACATTGGTCAACCGTAATGGTTGATGAAGCCGTGTTCTGACAACCATTCAAATCTGTGTAAGTGTAAGTTACCGGGTAAATTCCCAAACCTGCTGTAGACGGACTGAAAATAACTCCGGTGATTCCTGTTCCTGCATAAGTTCCACCTGAAGGTGAACCCTGAGTCAAGGCAGCTGATCCATCTGAAAGACAGAAAATAGGAATAGTCGAAATGCTTACATTCGGTAGCTGGTTTACAGTTACAGTTATTTGGTCTTCTGCCTCACAACCTCCAGCGCTTGTTCCTGTTACAGTATAAGTGGTTGTTCCCAAAGTTGGAACGAAGGAAACACCATTTGTAACACCGTTGTCCCAATCGTATGTTGCAGCTCCCGAACCATTCAAAGTAATCGATGCTCCGTTACAAACTATTTGATCCTGACCGGCAGAAACGCTTGGAGCAGATTGAACAGTTACCAAAACACTTGTAGCCGGTGAAGTACAACCTGAGCCATCTGTATAAGTCAACATATACGTGTTTGTGGATGTTACATTGATACTTTGGGAAACGGCACTGGTAGACCATGAATTTCCGGATGCTTGTGAGGAAGTTAAAGTAACCGATCCGCCTGAACAGAATGTTGTTGGTCCATTTGGTGTGATGATCGGTGCAGGAGGATTACTGTTTACTGTTATTGTAATCGGCGTTGAAGTAGCTGAACAACCTCCGTTAGTATATGTAACCGAATAAGTTCCAGCCGTTGAAACCGTAATATTGGATGCTGTTGATCCATTTGACCAGGTATTTCCTGAACCTTGAGAAGAAGTCAAAGTAACAGAACCTCCCGAACAGAAACTAGTTGCTCCACTTGGAGTAATAACCGGTGTGGAAGGAATCGGATTTACCGTTAAAGTAATTGGAGTGGATGTCGCTGAACATCCTCCATTAGCATAAGTAACCGAATAAGTTCCTGATGTTGAAACAGTGATACTGGAAGCAGTTGAACCATTTGACCAGGTATTTCCTGAAGCCTCAGAAGAAGTCAAGGTTACAGAACCACCTGCACAGAAATTGGTAGCCCCACTTGGCGTAACAATTGGTGTAGAAGGAACCGGAGTCACCGTTACCACAACCGGAGTTGAAGTTACAGAACAAGCTCCGCCGTTTGAATAAGTTACAGAATAGGTTCCTGCTGTTGAAACAGTGATACTGGAAGCAGTTGAACCGTTCGACCAGGTATTTCCTGAGGCGTAAGATGAAGTCAGAGTTACGGAGCCACTGCCACAAATTGCCACTGGACCGTTCGCACTTACTGTCGGATTACTTGGAGCTGTAGTTACAACAATTGTTTCCGTAGCAGTTCCCGTACATCCGGCACCATTATCGCCTGTTACAGTATAAGTCATAGTTCCTGAAGGAGTAAACGGTGTATTGTTCACTACTCCGTTATTCCAGGAAATGTTTTGTCCGCCGGTTGCAGAAAGCGTCACTGATTGTCCCTGGCAAATACTGTTGGAAGTTGCATTGGTAACCAACGTAATTCCTGTGGTAGTGACATTGAAATTGCCGGTATAGTTAAATTGCCCGTCGTTTGCAGTAAGCGTGATCTGAGCAGTTCCCAAAGAATTGTTACTCAAATTAGCGATCACAATCCCATAAGTTCCACCTCCTAAATTATTCACTGTAATATCGCTGTTATCAATGATGCTTTGATTATTACTTGTTCCGACAACCGATGAGATTGCAGAACCCACATTTGTTATAATTGCGTTTACACTGCTCATTCCCGTCGATTGACAGATACTTTGAGTGGAAGGCATCGAAATTGTTGCGTCGTTATCTAAATTCGTGATTGCCTGGTTTTTATTCGGTAATGCTGCATAAGCTACATCCGCACTTCCGGTGGTTGAGGCAACCAGATTGAAAGGAATATCTCCGTCATCCGTCACGTCATCTACTCCTGTTACCATCACATTCTGAACTACGTTCCAGTTTGCAGGCGTAAAGGTTAATTGGGATACGCTTACTGTTCCTTCAGTCAAATCAGACGAAGTTAAGTTTACAGTAACATTTGCAGTTGGTTGCGTTGCAAGCGTAACTCCTATTGTTGCAGTAGTTCCCGTTTCACTTATTGTGTAAGTTCCCGCGTTACTGAATGTGACAGAAGGGAAAGACACCGCATTGTATGCACGTGAATAAATTCCCTGAGTATCTCCCTGAAACCCATTTCCTGCCCAGCAAGCAACAAATCCACCATTTGGTAATTTTGCACAAGTGGCATATTCCTGTGATCCTGAGTTTGTACTGTTCATCTGTAGAACTCCACTATTGCTCGTATTGTAATTTACTCCATAAATAATATATGCTTCTCCTTCATTTGGATTGGCAGATCCACTTACAGACATGGATTTAGATATCAAGAAGTTACCGTTATTATACAACTGACATTCAAGCCTGTCATACCAGAAATAATTTGTACCGTCCAACAAAATAGTGTTATTAACAATAAAACTTCCGGTATTACTTAAAATCCACAAACGCATCTGTCGATAAGTGGATCCAGTAAAATGTGCTGTTGTAATCATTATTTCGTCATTATCATTTCCACTTGCATCCAAGTCATCTCCTATATAGTCACTAGCCTGGGCTGACCACAAGGTATATTCCGGAATTTCAGCTACAAAAGAACTGCTGAAAGTCTTACGTAGGATTCTTCGTTCATAGTTACCTGAAACATTGATATACAGATTATAAATTGCAGTTAGCCGACCATCATTGTGGTAGATAATATTCGGTTCGAAATAGGCAGACGAACCAATTTCAGTAACTAAAGTACCTGCATTAAACCAAGCGTTTGTTGATAAATTATATCCTCTCAAATACAATTGACCATTTGATGTGCTTCTATATAGCAATGCTAAGGAATCTCCTTTTGGCGCAAGGTCGTAATCAAAAGCAGAGGCTAAAACAGTTACTTCGGCTCCAACTGCATTCAGTTCATCCAAAACAGTAAATTTGAGATTATTTCCTGTTGTCTCAATATAGGAGATCACATACTTCCCATCTTCCCAATGTTCAATATTGATAGCTGATGAATTTTGTGAGTTAATGGTTAACTCTCCGGAAATAGCCACGTGTGAACTATTATACCTTCTGGCCATAACCGCACCGGAATATTCTTGTGTGGTCCAGATAATCACATAAGCACCTGTCGGGTCGGTCGCGATCTGACTATTGAACTGGGTTGTTGAAACATCTGTGTTCACGAGTTGTTCCAAGGAAACCGGACTCAGTGATTGTCCCCACGAAACCGTCAGAAAGACGGCAAAAAAGAGCATTAAACCTGTTGACTTCATAAATTCTTATTAAACAATTGGCTGCAAAATTAGGTGTTAAATAATGCCTTCAGTTGATTTTGAACACTCAAAAACGGATGGATTTATATCTGTAAAAGACTTTTTTTGAAAAGTGTTGATTCACAGTGATTTAGGTTTGAGCCAATTGATAAGCGTTTTTATAACCGAAAACCATTTGTAAAAACAAAAGCCCCATCCGTCATGCGAATAGGGCTTTCGATAATTCTTTATTTCAACAATTACACGTTAAATCTGAAATGCATGATATCTCCATCTTGCACGATGTATTCCTTACCTTCTACTTTAAACTTACCGGCTTCTTTCACTGCTGCTTCCGAACCCAAAGTCGTGTAATCTTCGTACTTCATCACTTCCGCGCGAATAAATCCTTTTTCAAAATCGGTATGGATCACTCCGGCAGCTTGTGGAGCTGTAGCACCAACATGAACTGTCCAGGCTCTCACCTCTTTCACTCCGGCAGTAAAATACGTCTGAAGATTCAACAAAGAGTATGCTGAGCGGATCAAACGGTTCACACCCGGTTCTTCCAAACCAAGCTCTTCCAGGAACATCTGACGCTCTTCGTATGTTTCCAATTCTGTAATATCCGCTTCTATTTTCGCTCCGACGATTAAAATTTGAGCACCTTCGTCTTTCACCGACTCGCGAACAGCGTCCACGTGTGCATTTCCGGTTTTAACTGCAGATTCCTCCACATTACAAACGTACATTACCGGTTTCGATGTGATTAACTGGAATTTCTGAACGATTTCCTGCTCTCTCTCATCAAATGTCATGGAACGAACAGACTTTCCTTGTTCCAACGTAGCTTTAATTGCTAATGCAAGCTCATTCTCTTTGATAATTTCCTTATCTCCGGATTTCAAGGCGCGAGCCAAAGATTGGATGCGTTTTTCAATGGATTCCAAATCCTTCAACTGCAACTCGATATCGATGATTTCTTTATCACTTACCGGATCAACACGTCCGTCAACGTGAATGATGTTGCCATCTTCAAAGCAACGCAATACGTGTAAGATTGCATCAGTTTCGCGGATGTTTGCCAAAAACTGATTACCAAGACCTTCACCTTTTGAAGCTCCTTTCACCAAACCTGCGATATCTACAATTTCCATGGTTGTAGGTACCACTCTCTCCGGATTCACTATCGATTCCAATTTCTCCAAACGAGGATCCGGAACCGAGATAGTTCCCACATTCGGTTCAATTGTACAGAAAGGGAAATTCGCAGATTGCGCTTTAGCGTTTGATAAACAATTAAACAAAGTCGACTTCCCTACATTAGGTAAACCAACTATTCCGCATTTCAATGCCATAAAATATTTTTTTGCAAAGATAATTTATAATTGCGAATTGAGAAGTGTGTAAGTTACAGCCGATTTATTTTCTTACACTACTTGCTGTGGATGTTGCGTTGAACCTTACTCAAATATTTTTCATAGAAGTACTTCAGCCCCCATAACGCTAAGCCCATGTTAGCCGTTCCTTGTTTTTTCGTTCGTTTGCCTGGTCGGATTTTGGTTGAATAATTGTCTAATCGATGTCAAGTGTCCAAAAAGTACAATTGGAACGATAAATGTCGGCAACCAACTAAATGGAAAATTCAAAATTGCTATGTTCGGTTGTTCAAATGCAAATTTCTGTATCGGTGAAGGCGCTGAAAACAAAGCATTCACAACGATATTGATTAATAATCCAAGGCAAATGAAATTCCAAATCAATAAGATATTTCTGCTTAGTGTTAGTTTTACAAAACCAAAATAGGCGATTATTGGAGCTGTTATTCCTGCAAGAATGTCAAAGTTCCGACCTTCAAAAGTCATCAATTCTGGAATTGCTTTGTTCAGAAATAGCCAAAATAAAACTATCTCAACTGGAATTCTCACTACATTTATTATTGTCAAATTTCGTAATGGTAAACTGTCAATAAATTGTCTGCCTTTTGATGTTGCAAACAATGAAATAATGATCAAAATTGTCGGTAATATTCCTGTCAATATTATTTTCGGCGGAAAAGTGTTAGTGTCAGAGTTGTAACTATTTTTCAAAGTCAACACGGCCTGAATTGTCAACCAAATCGTTAAACAAATAAAAATTGGCGTTGCTTTTCTCTGTGTTTGTTCAGAATTCGAGTTTCTAATTGTCCAAACAAAAAGCAACAAAGTCGCAACTGTTGTCAGTCCAAAAGTCAGCGAAATATAGGTCGGTAAATTGTCTATCATTTTCTATTTATTCAATGTCTTCGGTATCTCGGTGCAATGATGGCTAACGTTGGGTTGCAACAAAAAGTTGGCAATTTCGAAGCACAAAACTGTCTGCCAGTACTGAACTTGATAAGAAGCACAAATGTTCATTTAAGCACTGAATCGCCAATTTCTTGTAGGTGCTGTTAGCGACTGCCCGATTAGTTTTATACCGCTTAGTCAACATGTCCCGCAGATTTAGCTGTGTTTTCTATAAACAGTTTTCTTAGCTCTTCAAGTTTGTTTTTTATCGCATTGTCGTGTGGATTATTTGCCAAATTTGCCTCATAATATTTTATTCTCATTTGCTCAATCAGAACTCTTGATATTGTCAAGTGATTTGGAAAACCTAAGTTGAAAATTTCCCAATATTTATCCGTATCTGTTTTGTCAAAAACAGAAAATAAACTCTCTAAAGCATTCAGACAGGAATTCAGTTCATCGTTTAATTCATCATAAGTCGCTTGAGCATTGATGTCAATTTTCAAGTCAGGAACGACATGTTCTGTTGAGTTTACAATCTCAACCCTTTTCCAATACTCCTCTGTCTCCTTACGCAATGAAAATATGTGAGCCATACTAACAACCATTGGAGATAAGATATATTTCCCTTCATGTTCTACTTTCATTTCTTTGAGGACTTTAACTGTGAATTTTATTTCATCGTTTGTCTCCACATGATGCTCGTAGCACATAAACATTATGTTTTCATAGCTGTTTATCTGTTCGTCTGATAGTTTAGGATTGAATCTCTCACCAGCCACACCTTCAATATGGCACAACTGTGCAATGAATTCATACTTCTGATTAAATAAAGAATTCGGGCAGCCAGGAAAGGCACATTTATTCCCTGACCTTGCCAGCAAAGTCTTATATACTTGACTATTGATAGTTCTTTTAGCCATTCCAGTCTTTTCCTTTTAAATGGCTTATTACATCTTGAATGTACTTACGAAACTCATCATCCGTCATTTTGTTATGTCTGCCATCATAAGTCCTTGAATTGTGATTGTATGTTGAAGTCTTTTGAAAAATGACAAATGAGCCTCTGAAATGTCTTGTTACAACTCTAGCAGTTGATGGCAATTTTTCTTGATTGTATTCACCTTCATCCCAATATCCTCTTGAAACATAATTACCAGGACTTAACTCACACAGCTCTTCGTCTGAATACTCATTTCCTTCGTAAACACCAGATGGTTTTAACTCTAAAGTTTCAAGTCGAAAATAATTCCATTCGTGTTCTGCTTTAAAAGAATGAAAAATTAGCTTGCTTGGTTTAAGAATGTCAATTAATCCACCTGTGTCTATTTCAACACAATTTTCCTCGACCGAAATGTTCGCATCTTCCAAATCAAGTCCACCACCTCTTGGGAAAAACATATGGTTTGAGTTTCTAATTGAACCGATTGTTTTCAGCACATTTACAATTTCATTTATATCAGTCCATTCGCATCTTTCAGGAAGTCCTGATGGAAATATTTTTCCTTCAATTTCTATCCAATCTAATTTATTCCTTTCTAAAAAGTCCATGTAGTTATTTCTTTGATTTTATAATTGTCTTTGGTCTGCTCTTTTTATGCAGTCATTTCGACTACCCACGGGTTGTCGCTAACGTTTTGAGGCTATGCACCTTCCGAAATTTTATCCAAAAACGACACCTCGAAGTTTAATTGTTTTTAAAAATACAAAATCGTTTCATCGTAGCGTAATATCGGAATGAAGCATGAGCCTCTGTTACAAGCTGCCTTTATTTCTCGCTTGTTTTGCGCAGTTCTGTCAAGACGTTATTTCCTTCCTCAAACAATTTTAGCCACGTTGAAGAATTATTTTCAAAATTTTTCATTTGCTCTTGCCCAACAAAAACACCTTTATTTGTCAATAAGTAAAACCTTACTTCGTCAGCTGATGGTAACGGTTTTATTTCTGTTTTGGTTGTTTTATCAAGATATGTTTGTCCTAAACTAACAAATTGCTTAGCTGCACTATTCACGTTTTGATGTTGCCCACCACCAATTACACCACCACCTGAACTTAAATATAAACTTGCGTCTCCAGTCTGATAGGAAACTGTTGTCGCTGTTGCACCGCCCATTTCCCAATCCATTACAACACCATAAACAACAGTCTTGTCTGTCGGCAATGAAAGTCCAAGTTGTTCGGGTGTAGCTGAAAATGCCATATTTCTTAAACCTTCAAATGAGTTTTCGGTTGTTTCTGCTTTGTCATTTTGACTAGGGTCTGTTCCCCAACCGTCAAATTCACAGTCGAACTTATAACCGAGTTCACACATTTGTTTTGTCCACTGTTTTACAACTTCGTCTGCCATTTTCATTTTTGTTGTCCAGCCAGTTACAATAAATAATTTCTTGTCGCCAGCGGAAACACCGTGTTGAACTGTATAATTTAGCTTCCCAATCTCTATTGCCAATTGCTCAGCTTTCTCTGCTGTGTTTGTGTAAAAGAAATATTCAAGTTTTAATTCTTTATCAGCCGTAACATTCAGTTTTCTTAATTGGTCAAGTGTCTGCGGTGTCATTTGCATTTGCTTGTCACGGTTGCTATTGAATACAGTCTCACTAACAAATTGTCCGCTGTTAGATTTTGGTTTTAAAAAGTCAAATATTCCCATCACAACTAGTGTTGTCGTTATTAAAATTAGCCCTGCTATAAGTGTTTTTTTCTTTGTCGTCATACTTCGGTTCGGTCTTCCTATGGCTACTTGTAACGTTTTCCAAATAGGCAAAGGCGCCTTACAAGTATAGTGAATTTTGCGCTTTTGCTTATTTGGTGTTATACGCATCTATTTTTTCGGTTTTGATAAAGTTTAATATCTGTTTCCCAGTGCTTAATAACTGCTCAAGTTCATCAGATTTCTTCGTTTGAATATCATATAAACTATAAGTTATGTTTCGATCCGAATAAGTCATTTTCGACTCATCAAAATCTTCTTTACCATACTTTTCTTCATAAGCGCCCCAATCAGCCTGATGTATTACATATTCAACTTTTACAATATCACCATCTTCTATGTAATATTCTTTTTTTCTGAAACCGAGCTCTGCGTTTTGTTTTGCCTCAATTATCCGCAGATTGTTTGCATCGTATTTTAATGTTAACCCTCCCCAGATGGTTAAATTGGGATAGGAATATGTAGTTAGATTATTATAAGTTGAATGAACTGTCTTACTTCCGGTTGATGTTGTGTCTTGAGAGATAGATTCTCTAATCTTTTTAGTCTTGACATTAATAACTTCTTCCTTTCCAGCATCAACGGGCACGTTTTTCTTTCTTCTTTCTTTACATGAAAACAGAAAAGCAACAAATAATATTATTAAAATGACTTTCATATTCTGGTTATTACAGTTAACGTTCTGCAGCTTCGTGTCAGTGACGACAACCTACTGCTCTGTTGAAATATATGTAAACTTCTCGTTGAGTAATTTCCAGCTAAAGAAAAATAAACCAGCCATTGCTCGAAACCGCTGTTAGCGGTAGTTTTTTTTTAGAATAAGCCACCGTATATCGTTGGATTTGTCAAAATATTTGCAACAATATTGGATAATACATCTCCACCAAATCCTTTAACTTTTTCAATTACGTTGCTTTTTGTCTGTTCGGGTTCTTTTTCATAATCTGTCATTATTTCTTTTAATGCTTTAAAGTCTTTTCCGGTTATTTCATCTTTTATTGCATCAAGAAATATGTTCAATGTTAATTGTTGTGAGACAGATTGGGTATTAGTGATATTTATATTATTTGTAGAACCTTTAACTTCAATCGTTCTTTCTGGTTCATTTGGAAGTAACTTAATAGCCTTTAAAATTCCCATTATTTTTCTATGATTTTCCGGGCTTATTTTTTTAGAAACTTCTTTCACTTCTTCTAAATCGCTCGAATGATAAGTTTTTACAAATCTTAAAACTGAGGATTGCCAGTTTTGGTACTTTTCTAAGTCAGAAGCCGTATAAACTGATCCGACTCTAATTACATTATGCCCAGCAGGAACATAACTTATTGTATTAGTTAAAGTTTCTCCTTCAGTTATTAAATTCTCTAAAATATCAATGTTCATGATGTTAATTGTTGGTTGTCGAAAAATTCCGCTAACTCACTTATCTGCGCTACATAATTACCCTATTTGTAATTAAAGTGTTGTATAGGCGCAACTTTGTTTCGTTTTATTTTTCAATCAAATATATTCAATTTCGCTGCAAATCAATAGCAATGTGCTCTCTTCCGTGATCCTCGATTTGTTTACAATTATTTGCTGTAGTTTGCCAATTCGTTTCTTATTTTCGCAGCATTACAAATGCTGAAATTATTCGCAAGTATGAAATACACTTCTTTTTTGTTGCTTTTATTGCTATCTGGCTTTTCCTTTTCTCAAAAAAGTTCCGGGCCGGATTCTACCATCATCAGACAGTTCTTCGACGAAGCATTGGTGAAAGGAAAATCTTATGAAGATCTCCGTTCTTTATGTAAAGGAGTCGGTGCCCGACTTTCCGGTTCGGCTCAAGCTCAAATGGCAGTAGAATGGGGAAAACGGAAAATGGAGTCTTACGGTTTTGATCAAATTTACTTACAACCGGTGATGGTTCCCCATTGGGAAAGAGGAAATAAAGAGGTCGCCTGGATTCAAAGTACTTCAGGAGATGCAATTCCGGTTGATATTTTAGCACTTGGAGGCTCCATCGGTACAAACGGTTTGTTGAAAGCGGAAGTGATCGAGTTCAAATCATTGGATGATCTGAAAAAAGCAACCAAGGCGAGTGTTCAGGGGAAAATCGTTTTTCTGAACCAAGCCATGAATCCTGCTGATATCATTACATTTAAGGCGTATGGTGGTTGTTACAGCATTCGAGGACACGGCGCTGTGGAAGGTGCAAAATTAGGAGCAGTGGGTGTTGTGATCCGTTCTCTTGCTTTACCTGAAGATCATTTCCCGCATACCGGTTCGATGTATTATGAAGACGGTGTTTCAAAAATTCCAGCCGGAGCATTATCGACGATTTCTTCCAATGAATTGTCAAAAGCGCTGGAAAAAGGAAAAGTGACCTTGATTATGGAAATGGATTGTCGGGACTTCCCGGATGAACCTTCTTTCAATGTCATGGGAGAATTGACAGGCAGTGAAAAACCAAACGAAATCATCACCATCGGCGGACATCTCGATTCCTGGGATGCAGGTGAAGGAGCCCACGATGACGGAGCCGGAATCATCCATTGCCTGGAAGCATTGCGTATTCTGAAGGCTTCCGGTGTAAAACCAAGACATACTATCCGCGTGGTTTTCTTTATGAATGAGGAAAACGGAAACAAAGGCGGACATGCCTATGCAACATGGGCTAAGAAAGAGAATCAAAAACAAATTGCCGCTGTGGAAAGCGATCGTGGCGGATTCAGTCCGGATGGGTTTGAATGCGATGGAAAAGAATCGTATATCCAATTGATCAAGGGATTCGCACCATTACTTGCTCCGTATGATTTACATCATTTTGAAGCCGGTTATGGCGGAGTGGACATCAGTCCGTTAAAATTGCATTACGATGGGATTCCACTGTTCGGTTTTGTTCCCGATTCACAGCGCTATTTTGATTTTCATCATGCAGCAAGCGACGTTTTTGAAAGTGTCAACAAACGCGAACTCGAATTGGGTTGTGCGAGTATGGCTGCTTTCGTATATTTATTGGATAAATCATTATAACCATGCAAGATCAAAATCGATTCCTTGGAAGACCCAATCCGGAATTTTCACCGGCTTACGCGAAGTATTATTTTGAACGGACAATCGGTCAGGAAGACCTGCTTCTTGCTTTGGAAAAGGATTTGGATGAAACTACCCGCTTTATTTCGAGCCTTCCGGAATCAAAAGCAGATTTTCAATATGCGGATGATAAATGGACTTTAAAAGGTGTTATTCTGCACTTTATAGAAACAGAACGCATTTTTCAATACCGGGCGCTTCGTTTTTCACGCAAGGACAAAACACCTCTAGACGGATTTGACGAAGGCTGGTACAGTCAACATAACAACACCGAACAACGCACTTTGGAAGATCTGCATTCCGAATTCATTGAAGTTCGAAAAGCAAGTATTTCCTTGTTCAAAGGAATGACCTCCTCCATGCTGGATTCCATCGGCACCGCAAACAACAGCCCGAATACTCCACGGAACCTGGGCTGGATCATGGTCGGACATGTAATCCACCACTGCAATATCATTAAGGAGCGGTATCTGGTCGATGTAGATGAAGCGTTTTAACTTATATCGATAGGTACCCGATTAATCCCGCACCTACCAGATAATAAAATCCTCAATTACCCACCTGTTCATTTCTTGGTTAATTAATTTCATTATGAATTGGTAATATGAGCTAGAATACTGCTAAATTTGCACTCTTAACTGTTAATCATGCGACAACATTGGTTAATAGAAAATGAACAAGTATGGCAGATATTTTTGATAAAATTGAACGTAACCGTGGACCTATTGGACAGTACTCAAAAGGAGTTCATGGTTATTTTACCTTCCCGAAGTTAGAAGGTGAATTAGGTAACAAAATGACTTTCCGCGGAAAAGAATGTTTGGTTTGGTCTTTAAACAATTACCTGGGACTGGCAAATCATCCGGAAGTTCGTAAAGCTGATGCTGATGCGGCGGCTCAATACGGTTTGGCTTATCCTATGGGAGCTCGTATGATGACCGGTCAGACAAGTGAGCACGAAAAGTTGGAAAATGAGTTAGCTGAATTCATGGGGAAGGAAGATTGTATCCTTTTGAACTTCGGATATCAGGGAATGGTTTCTGCAATCGATTGTTTGGTTGATCGCAGCGATATCATTGTTTACGACTCTGAAGCACATGCTTGTATTTTGGATGGTATGCGTTTACACACCGGTAAGCGTTTCGTATTCCAACACAACGATATGGAAAGCTTTGACAAACAAATGAGAAATGCAACTCGTTTGGCTGAGACAACCGGTGGTGGTATTTTGGTTATCACTGAAGGAGTTTTCGGAATGGCAGGTGACCAGGGAAGATTGAAAGATATCATTGAATTCCGTAAATCCGGAAAATATGATTTCCGTTTATTTGTGGATGATGCACATGGATTTGGAACATTGGGAGAAACAGGTCAAGGTGCCGGTGAAGCTCAAGGTGTTCAAAATGAGATCGACGTATTATTCGGAACTTTTGCAAAATCAATGTCTTCAATTGGTGGATTCATTTGTGCGAAAGAATCAATTGTAGAATTCTTCCGTTACAATATGCGTTCACAGATGTTCGCCAAAGCATTGCCGATCACTATTACAATCGGTGCTCGCAAGCGTTTGGAATTGTTGCGTACACGTCCGGAATTGAAAGCTAAATTGTGGGAAATCGCAGATGCACTTCAATCAGGATTTAAAAATGCTGGTTTTGATATCGGTGCTTCGAATTCTCCGGTAACTCCGGTTTTCATGAAAGGGAACCTGGCAGAAGCAACGAATTTGACTTTCGATCTACGTGAGAACTACAATATCTTCTGTTCCATTGTAATTTACCCTGTCGTTCCTAAAGATGTGATCATGTTGCGTATTATTCCAACTGCAGCACATACTTTGGAAGATGTGACTTACACTATTGAGACATTCAAGAAGTTAAAAGATAAATTAGATGCTGGCGCTTACAAGGCTGACGAATTAGCAGCTGTTGAAGTAGACAAAAAAAAGTAGAATTTATTCTCTGATAATATGAAAACCTGGTCATCTGACCAGGTTTTTTTATTTTCCCACAGACGTGCACAGAAGATCACAGAAGTTTGATTTGTCCCTTATCAATGAATATTTGGAGGACTATAACACACTTTATTTAATAAATCCTCTTTGCTCCTCCGTGAACTTGCGTGGGAAATAATTCCCATACTTTCACTTTTCAACCAACATACCAAGTGAATCACTAAAAATTTAGCCGATAATCGAATCAGTGATTCAAAGAATCAGTATCTTCACTTTACAAAACTAGACTATGCTTAAGCTACTTCAAAGTGTGTTCTTTCCAAAGTTCGCCAATGAAACCAATTTCGAAGATGAAACCAGATTAACGCTGGCTTACCGCATGTCTTTATTTTTGGCAGTTTCCATCGGAATTCTCAGTGTTATACTTTTCATTTATTTTCACATTGAAGTTGCATTCATTACACTCATTGCTTTTTTCACCGTATTGGTTGCAACGATCTATATTTACCGGACAGGAAAATTCCGCACTCCTACCATCATCTTCAACCTGATCGGAGCGATATCCTGTACAATTCCACTTTTCCTGCTAGAGAATGAACCCCACTTTCTAAATAGCTTATGGATGACCATCAACATCCTCTTTGCCTTTATTGTGATTGGTTCAAAATGGGGAATCGGATTCACTATTTTTCATGCAATCACCCAATCCATCTATTACTACTATTACCTGGACGATCAGATGGAAATCATGCGGAACCTAACCCATGAGCAGCTCATCGCAACCGTGGTCAATGGCGCTATTTGCTTCCTGATTATCGGCTATCTGGGATGGGAAAATATCCGCACCAATGAGCTTGGAAGGAAAAAATTAAACGAAGCACAAGACGTATTGCAAGTGCAATACAACATCATTTCAAAGCAAAACGAGGAGAAAACGGTCATGCTGAAGGAAATTCATCACCGGGTGAAAAACAACCTCCAGATCATTACCAGTTTATTGCGCTTACAATCACGTGAGCTTGAAAACCCGGAAGCCATCGCCAAATTCAAGGATGCCACACATCGCGTCATTGCCATGTCCATGATTCATGAAAAAATGTATCAGAGTGACCATCTTTCAACCCTGCATTTACGTGAATACCTGCATGATCTGTCTTCCGATTTGGTTTCTTCCTACCAATCCGGTTATCATGTAAACCTTAAAATCGATTGTGATATTGATTCCATCGGTTTACGCTCCATAGTTCCCATTGCATTGATTTTGAATGAATTGATTTCCAACTCATTGAAATATGCTTTTGACGATTACGACAACTGTCTTATTTCAATCTCATTCATGCATTACCAGGGCAAAAAATGTAAGCTCATATACAAAGACAGCGGAACTTGGAAAGCACCATCGAGACAGGGATCATTCGGACTCGACCTGATTGAATCCTTAACAGACCAATTGGAAGGAACGATGGATTTGAAAACCTATCCGGAGACAATTTTTGAAATCACTTTCAGTCCGCAAGAGGACCATTAAACAAATTCAAAATGCAATCCCGATAGCTATCGGGATGAGAATGCAAAAGTATCTTACTCAATTCCCCTGCCTACTTTTGAATTTTGCATTTTTAATTTTTAATTTTCAAAATCTCCTGAACTGCCGACGAAACGTACTCCACTCCAATTGCAATGACAATGAATCCGATAATTCGTGATATCGCATTGATTCCTGAAGCACCAAGTGCTTTCACGATGAAATGTGACGTTCTCAGTATTAAATAAATCACCAAACAAACAGCGATAATAGCACAAACGGACAACAAATGCTGTTGTTGATTGTCAAATGTTTGATTGTAAGTGATCAACAAGGAAATCGATCCCGGTCCTGCCAACATCGGAATTGCCAAGGGGGTTAATGAAACCTCGGATCTCGTTTCCAGGTCAGCCTGAACACTTGCTCTTTTCATTCCTTTATGCTTAGTGAAGCTTCCGGTCAGCAAGGCAAATCCGGATGTAGCTATGATCAATCCACCTGCAACACGCAATGAATTGATGCTGATTCCAAAAAAATTAAGAACATACTTCCCTGCAAAGAAGGAAATTAACAGAATGATACACACATTGATTGAGGTCCATAACGAAGTCTTGTCCCGGTTATGTTTGGTATCGTCTTTAGTTAGTCCTACGAAAACGGGAACGGTTCCCAAAGGGTTCAAAACTGAAAACAAGGCGGCAAAAACACTGATAAAAAGTTCCATTTTTTGCCGCAAAATTCCCTATATTCCGTGGTTTCGACGTTAGGTGTATGTTAATTCTTAATTACGCTTTTTAAGACTTTAGATAGAAAACCGGAGACTTAAGACAGATTATTGTCTCAGGTCTTTAGCCTATCCTCTTCTGTCATAAGAATTATTAATTTTAAAAAAAAGAGCAATGGAGAAAGATCAATTAGCGGCATTGGCTTCACAATTAAGTCATCCATCAGGAGAAAAGGGACTTGAAATTGCTGAAATGATGAATGAAACAAATAGTGGAATGACTAAAAATGCCATTTCGAATTTGAAGCTGACTTCCGGCGATGCTATTCTGGAATTGGGGCATGGAAATGCAGGTCATTTAAATTTTCTCTTTTCCTTCAGTGAAAGGATCCATTATACCGGCTTAGAGATTTCAACATTGATGAACCAGGAAGCCCGGCAACGGAATAAAAACCTCATCGAAGCCCAAAAAGCTACTTTTGTTTTATATGATGGAAAGCAAATTCCGCTTCCGGATAACCAGTTTGATAAATTGTTCACTGTAAACACCCTCTATTTCTGGAAGAATCCAGTGGAAATGCTTACCGAATTATCGCGCATCTTAAAGCCAAAAGCACTCTTCTCTCTTACTTTTGCGCATCGAAGTTTTATGGAAACCTTACCTTTTACGCCTTATGGGTTCACTTTATACAACCCGGATGAAGTAATGACATTGGTGCTAGAAAGTGTTTTTGATCTGAACTACGAGGATTCACAAATTGAAACAGTCATGACGAAAGACGGACAAGCAGTTGAAAGACAATTTTCTACTTTTGTATTGGAAAACAATAAATGACAATTCCCGATTTAAACCTTTTAACTCTTTGAACTTATTATGAAAGAACATACTTACGAAGCAACCATTTCCTGGACAGGAAACAAAGGAACCGGAACATCCGATTATGCAGCTTATGGAAGAGAGTTTACGCTCGAAATCCCAAATAAACCCAACTTGTTCTGCTCTGCAGATGTTCCGTTTCGTGGTGATAAAACGAAACACAATCCGGAAGATTTCTTTTTGGCATCCCTTTCAAGCTGCCATATGTTATGGTATTTTCATTTATGCGCGGATGCCGGAATTCAGGTAATCGAATACCAGGATCATCCGATTGGAAAAATGATCCAGGATCCGAATGGAGGTCGCTTCACCTCTGTCCTGCTTCGTCCAAAAGTGGTAATTACTGATGCTTCTCAAATTGAACTGGCAAACAGCTTGCATCAGGAAGCAAACAAACAATGTTTCATCGCTAATTCCTGTAATTTCCCGGTAACTCACCAACCCACTTGTTCTTCAGAAGATGCTTGAGTTAAGACCGACCTGTGAAAATTGCTCTAAGAAGTTACCTCCGGAGAGCACCGAAGCACTTATTTGCAGTTTCGAATGCACCTTTTGTTCAGACTGTGTAGAAAAACTACCTGGAAAAAGCTGTCCGAATTGTGGCGGAGGATTCGAGAAAAGACCCATCAGACCGAAACATTTGCTTGTAAAGTATCCTGCAACAACTCATATTACTTTCAAACCGATCACTAAATCTTGACAATGAACAAGAGAAACAAATCTTTGCGCAAAGTCAGGTATGTTCTGTATAAAGAAACATTGGTCGATTTCAAAGAACATTTCTGGACTTTCATTGGTTCTTTCTTCGGTATTGGGTTAATTGCTCTAACACAGTCCCAATCGCTCGATAAGCTGGAGAATATCTTCCTCATCGGTTCATTTGGAGCAAGCAGTGTATTGATTTACGGTGCAATTCAAAGTCCATTAGCACAGCCACGAAATCTGGTTGGAGGGCATCTCATCTCAGCATTTATTGGTGTTTGTGTTTATAAGTTGGTACCTGATCCAATCTGGATTTCCGCGCCTCTGGCAGTCAGTCTTTCAATTGTAGCCATGCAGATGACCAAAACATTGCATCCTCCAGGTGGAGCAACTGCCTTAATTGCTGTGATCGGAACTCCAAAGGTTAAAGCGCTCGGATTCATGTATGTTCTTTCTCCTGTGTTAACCGGTGTACTGATTCTTTTGGTTGTTGCCATCATTGTGAATAACCTTACAAAGAACAGGAAATACCCCACCAATAGCCGATGGACAAAGTATCTCAAACTGAAAAATCGAATGTAATTTGAGTTATATTTATCCTTGGAAGACTAATAGACATAAGATTCAAGACCAAAGACTTGATCTGTCTATAGTCTTAGGTCTAACGTCTTTTGTCTTAACAACATGAAAACTTTTACAACTGTCGATCAATATATCCAAGAGTTTGAGAAGGAAACTCAAGAGCGCTTAAATGCCATCAGAAAACTCATTTTGGAAATAGCTCCACAAGCTGTTGAATCGATTTCTTACGGAATGCCGGCTTACAAAGTGAACGGGAAGCCATTGGTCTATTTCGGAGGATACAAATCACATATCGGATTTTATGCTACTCCGACCGGTCACAAAGCTTTTGAAAAAGAGTTGTCCAAATACAAACAAGGCAAAGGATCTGTTCAATTTCCATTGAGCGAACCACTTCCGGTAAAATTGATCAAAGAAATCGTGCTGTTTCGCCTGTCCGAAAATCAACAGAAACACCAAAAGAAGTAAATAGACAAGCTTCCGGAAAAAGGAATCATTAAATTTGAAAAAAACAATCCATGAGATACCTGCTTATTCTTCTTTTGACACTTTCAACTTCGTGGTCATTCTGTCAATTCACTCACGGGGATTCCTTGAGAGGGACTTATGGTTCGGCTCGCAATTGGTGGGATCTGAAAAACTATGACTTAAGTGTCACATTTGACATCGAGAAGAAGGAAATTCATGGAAAAAACAGGATTCAATTCTCCCCTGTCGTGAATGAGCAATCAATAACCTCAGAATTACAACTGGATTTGCAGGAGCCAATGGTTCTCGACAGTGTCATGAATAAGGGAAACACAAAAAAATTGCTATTCCGAAAGGATGGGAATGCTTATTTCATTTCCGGTGGTTTTGATGATGAAATAACCGCCTATTTCCACGGAAAACCAAGAGTTGCAAAACGCGCACCTTGGGACGGCGGGATTGTCTGGACGAAAGATCACAATGGCAAACCCTGGGTTTCGGTTGCCTGCCAGGGACAAGGTGCAAGCGTCTGGTTCCCGTGTAAAGATTCCCAGCTCGATGAACCGGATAATGGAGTTAGCATGCATTATACCTGCCCTAGTGATTTGGTTTGTGTGAGCAATGGATTATTCCTTGGCAAGGAAATTAACAATATGAATCAATCAACCTATTCCTGGAAAGTCTCCAACCCGATCAACAATTACTGCATGATCCCTTATATTGGAGATTATGTCAACTTGCACGAACATTTTGCAGGCGAAAAAGGAAACCTGGAAATCGATTATTGGGTTTTGAGAGGGAATGAGGAGAAAGCCAGAACGCACTTTCAGGATGCACCAAAGACCTTGAAGGCTCTGGAGTATTGGTTCGGTCCCTACCCTTTTTATGAAGACGGATACAAATTGGTCGAAGCTCCCTATTTAGGAATGGAACACCAAAGTGCGGTAGCTTATGGGAATGGGTATAAAAATGGTTACATGGGCTCCGACTTAAGCGGAACCGGAGTTGGATTGAAATGGGATTTCATCATTGTTCACGAAAGCGGACACGAATGGTACGGGAACAATATCACATCAAAGGACATTGCAGATATGTGGATTCATGAAGGCTTCACATGCTACAGCGAGACTTTGTTTACGGATTATTGGTTCGGAAAAGAAGATGCAGACAAATACTGCCAGGGATTGCGCAAGAATATTGCAAATGACAAACCGATTATCGGTCCATATGGTGTAAACACCGAAGGAAGCGGCGATATGTACTACAAGGGAGCAAATATGATCCATACCATCCGGACGATTTATGGAAACGATTCCCTCTTCCGTATGATGCTCCGAAAGATGAATGCGAGGTTTTACCATCAAACAGTGACAACCGCACAAATTGAGCAATTCATGTCTGCCGAACTGGGAATGGACCTGTCCAAAGTGTTCGATCAGTATCTGAGAACAAAAAATCCACCGACACTGCAATTGAAATACTCCAAAAACAAAGTGAAATTCCGTTGGATCAATTGTGTTTCCGGATTCAATATGCCAATCATGAATGGAAAGCAAAAACTGGCTTGTTCATCCAAATGGGGCTCCTATGCAATTGGTCACGATTATTCCTTTGAGCTGAATCCAAACATCTATGTGATTCATCATAAAAAGTGATGAAATCGAAGAGAATTGGCTAAAATATGTACTTTTGCAGCCTATTCTTATCATATGAAAATCATACACCACCTCATCATTTCATGTCTACCTCTTTTTTCTTTTGGACAATTAACCCTAGGGGGAAATAATCCGCAAGATTTAGTTTTGCAAACTCTTTCCGGATCTGGAGTAACTATTTCCGATATAATCTATGTAGGTTCGTCTGAAGCGATTTCTTACTTCAGTGCCAATACGCAGAATATGCCTTTTCATTCCGGGTTTTTAATGACCACAGGTTATAGAAACTTAGCAGTTGGCCCAAATAATGATCCGCGAGCAGGGATTGACAACGGTTATCCGGGATCAACGATTATGAATAGTTATATTGGAGGCGAGAGCCATAATGCCGCTATACTTTCTTTTGACCTTATCCCTTCAGGAGACTCCCTGAAAATAAAGTATATTTTTGGGTCAGATGAATACCCGGAATATGTTGGTGCACAATACTGTGACGCATTCGCCATTTTTGTTCAAGGTCCTGGTATAAATGGAACTATCAATATTGCAACAGTACCAAACCAATCAATTGTATCCATAAATACTGTTAATGGAGGAAACCCGGGAGGAACAGGTAGTGGCATTAACGCCAGTCCACCTGTCAATCTTTCTTACTTTATAAATAATGGAGATGGATCTCAATCGCCTTACAACTCCAGCGCAGGATACGTGCAATATGACGGATTAACGAAACCATTAATTGCAAAAACAAAAGTAACCCCAAATCAAAGTTATCATGTAATGATGATCATTATTGATGCCGTGGACGGAATCTACGACTCAGGAGTTTTTATCGAAGAAGGTGGAATAACTGCAAGCGTTTCAGAAAACAACTTGAGTAACTTTGTGAATGTGTTTTATAGTGCTTCAAATCAACAAGCTACGATTCAAATAACAGACTATCAGGAAAATCTGACTTATTCCATTGTCGATCTATCCGGAAAGATCATGACACAATCAAAAATCAGTGAAACGACATCCATTGATCTGAGCAATTATTCTTCCGGAATGTACCTGATTCAGGTAGAAGGAGCGAACGGAAAAATGACTAAAAAAGTGATTCGTTAATTTGTTTCATAGTTATTCCGTTCTCTTTCAGATTTTATTAATCAGTTGATTTTGCAGTGTATTAAAATGCACTTGGAATGGTTAATTTTCCTAAATTAGTATGAATAATTTCAAGTAGACCCCAACTTGAAGATGAAAACAAGTCATCGATCAAAAAGTGAATGGTATGTCGAACGAAATATCTTATGTCTGCGGACAATCTTCTTTCCCCTTGTTGGGTGAAACAATCGGACAAAATTTAGCTAAAACAGTTGCTCAATTCCCGCAATCCGAAGCATTAGTATGCCCGGAGCAAGAATACCGGGCAACTTACAGTGAATTTTATACCCAGACAACACTCGTGGCTAAAGCTTTGATAGCTCTTGGAGTTGAAAAAGGGACGCGTGTTGGAATTTGGAGCCCGAACCGCTCTGAATGGGTGTTGATCCAATATGCAACTGCTCGAATAGGAGCTGTTTTGGTAACTATTAATCCTGCTTACCGACCACATGAATTGACTTTCGTTTTGAACCAATCCGAAATCAGTTATTTATTTTCTGCAAGAGCATTCAAAACCAGTAATTACGAATCCATGGTAGCAGAAGTAAAAGCAGATTGTCCCAGTTTAAAAACATCCGTTTTTTTCGATAAAGATTGGAATGATTTTTTGGAAACTGCACATTCCGTTTCTGACTCTGCATTGGACGCCATTGAAAACAGTTTGCAATTCGACGATCCAATTAACATTCAATATACTTCAGGAACAACCGGTTTTCCAAAAGGAGTCACTCTTTCTCATCACAACCTTTTGAATAATGGCTATTTCATTGGAAAACGATTGAATTATTCCTCCCGAGACCGTGTTTGTATTCCTGTTCCTTTTTATCATTGTTTCGGGATGGTGATCGGAAATTTGTGTTGCACATCTCATGGAGCTTGTATGGTTATTCCTGCTGAAAGTTTCGATCCTGTTAAAACACTACAATCCGTCGAAACAGAAAAATGCACTTCTCTTTATGGAGTTCCCACCATGTTTATCTCGGAGTTAACTCACCCGGAATTTGACCGCTTTGATCTCAGTTCATTGCGCACAGGTGTTATGGCTGGATCTCCCTGTCCGATTGAAATCATGAAACAAGTGCAGTCCAAAATGAATATGACAGAAGTGTCAATTTGCTATGGAATGACTGAAACCTCTCCCGTTTCGGTTCAAACCATCATCGGTACACCACTAGAAAAGCAAGTGAGCACCGTTGGGACAGTTCACGATCATCTGGAATTAAAAATCATCGACCCGGAAACCGGACATGCAGTTCAACGGGGAGTAAGCGGTGAACTTTGCATACGCGGTTATTCGGTTATGCTTAAATATTGGAATAATTCAGAAGCCACAGCTACTGTATTGGATCAGCAACGCTGGATGCATACGGGAGATTTAGCCACCATGGATGCAGAAGGTTATATCAATATTACCGGAAGAATCAAAGATCTCATCATTCGAGGTGGAGAGAATATTTCACCCAAAGAAATTGAAGATTTTCTCTATACCCATCCTGCTATTGCTGATGTCCAGGTGATTGGAGTTCCTAGTGAGAAATTCGGAGAAGAAGTAATGGCCTGGATTCGGTTAAAAGACGATTCTTCAGCAAATGAACAAGAGTTGAGTGATTTTTGCAAAAAGAATATTGCACATTACAAGATTCCTAAATATTGGAAATTTGTTTCTGAATTCCCCATGACCATAACCGGAAAAATCAGAAAGATTGAGATGAGAGAAACAGCAATTAAAGAACTAAATCTATCCTCCATTTCGAAAATTAAAACTTCTTAAGTAATTGGTTTATTTGAATTAGTTGGAAAGAAAAAATCCGATCAAAGCTTCTTTCATTTTGTGAATTACTTTTCAGAATGAGCTAGCAATCGCGTCCATCAAATTGGTAATTTTGCCGTAAAATGATGAAGATGTTAACGCTCGATCCGAAAGAACTTCCCGTACCAAAACTTCATAGTTATTTACTTGGGGCTATTGGACCACGTCCCATCGCTTTTGCTTCAACAATCGATGAGAACGGAGTGAACAATCTATCGCCGTTCAGTTTTTTCAATGTGTTTTCGGCGGCTCCTCCCATTCTGATTTTTTCTCCTGCAAGAAACGGAAGGACAAATACAACCAAGGATACTTATAACAATGTCAAGCATATTCCCGAAGTGGTTATTAACATTGTGAACATGGATATCCTTCACCAAATGAGTTTAAGTAGCTCTCCGTATGCTCCGGGAGTTGATGAATTTGTAAAGGCCGGATTAACTCCAATTGCTTCTGATACCATCAAACCCATGCGTGTTTTGGAAGCTCCTGTTCAATTTGAATGCAAGGTATTGGAAGTGCGCGAATTGGGAGATCAGGGAGGTGCAGGAAACCTGGTGATTTGTGAAGTCACTAAAATTCACATCCACGAAGAAATTTTGGCGGAAGATGGAACGATTGACCAAAAGAAAATCAATTTGGTGGCTCGCATGGGAGGAAACTGGTATTGTCATGCCAATGAAGCTTCCATGTTTGAAATCACGAAGCCAATTACCACAATTGGGATTGGTTTTGACCAGATTCCGGCAGATATCCGCATCAGTTCCGTGCTATCCGGAAATGATCTGGCACAGTTGGCGGGTGTTACCGAATTGCCAAATGAAACGGATGTAAATGAGTATAAGCTATTGGAATTAAGTGATTTATTCCTAACTTTAGAAGACGAGCCGGAAAAATTAGAGCTCGCTTTGCATCAACGTGCAAAAGAATTAATAACTGAAAACGATATTGAAGGAGCTTGGATGACCTTGCTTTCCTTTAACGATTAAATAGTGTAAATAACCAGTAGAAATATGTTTAAAATATCCGGAATCCTTAAGGTAAAAAATGATACAGTTCAAGTATCGGAGAAATTTTCAAAAAGAGAATTTGTATTAACTGATAACGCAAGTATGTATCCTCAAGATATTATGTTCCAGTTAACACAAGATAAATGCAGTTTGATTGATGGATTTAATACACAAGACCAAATTGAGGTATCTTTCAATTTAAGAGGTCGTGAGTGGACAAGTCCTCAAGGTGAAGTGAAATACTTCAATACTTTGGAAGCTTGGAGAATTGAAAAAGTTGGAACACCTTCCATGGGTGGTGGAATTCCAGCTGGCGGACCAACAGCAATGAGTCTGGATCCGATTGCCACTCCAAGTGCATCAACAGCACCAAGTGACGACGACGATTTACCGTTCTAATTATTGAAAGCCCTGATTCCGTAAATACGGAATTGGGGTTTCTTTTTTACCCATCATTTCAGAATCACTATGAACGAACAAATTTCGCGTAAACTAACGAACAGCATAACATTAATCCGAATTGTTTTCGGCGGCTTGTTGTTCGGTTTGGTCAGTTTTCTGACTGCTATGATGATCATTATTCCTTCCGGTGGAAGTCAGGAAACCGAACCTAATGAGCTTTTTCAATTGATTGCACCTATTTTCATGGTAATCACGGTGTCCACTTCTATTTTCTTGAGACGTGCAATGTTGGCTAAAGTACACAACGAAACCAATCCATTGAATCTGATCAAAGCTTATACTTCCTCCAAAATTATCCAGATGGCACTTATGGATGCCTCCATCCTATTTTCGATTGTCTGTTATGTCCTTCCACCAATTCCTATTTCACCATTTTAAGTGGATTGGGAATTTTATACTTTATATCGCTTTTTCCACTTCAACAGAAGGTTGCACAACAATTGAAACTCGATAGTCCGATTGGATATTAGTTTAAATCAGTTCCTTTTAAGCTTGATTCCCTTATTCAAATCGGGAAGCTTTTTTCCAATTTGGAAATTTCCCTTGTGTTTATACCACTTTGGCATAAGAGAACCCATGAACCTAACTTAAGTTCAACCATTTAATAATCAATTCATTAAGTATCTATTTAACTTATTTTACAAAGTCCAAACCCGGCACTGGCATTATTTTCCCAAATGACCAGTCAGAAATAATTTAAATCAAGTAATATGAAAAAGTTTATTATCGCTGCAATCGCAATTACAACAACAGTATTCGCTAATGCACAAGCAGATGTCAATGCAACTCAGGCAAAAACAGAAGAAGTAGCAACAACTAATCCTGATCGAGTTAAAATCAATTTGGAAGATTTACCGGCGGCAGTTAAAAAATCACTTACGGAAGATGCATTTCAAGGATGGACAGCAAAAACAGCATATATTGTAAAAGCTGAAAAACCTTACTACGAGGTAGAATTGGTTAACGCTAAATCCGAAGCAAACGTAGTGAAATTCAATGAGGACGGGACAGTTATCAAATAACCGATTACCCTTGTTAATATTAAGAAAGGTAGTAGGTACGTGATGCGTCTCGTACCTACTACCTTCCCTTCCATTCAGGTTGGGAAACCATTAGGTAAGCCAGTAGTGCAAATAAATAGACCGGATAAAACAATTCAAACAAACCCAGCCCTAAGAGATCAAACCCTTTCGGCTTCTTTCGGTCCATTTTCACCAACATGAAATCCATTCCATACTTGAATCCGATTAGCAGAATGGTCAGCCAATAAACTCCTGCAAAAAAAGTGATGATTAGAAGCAGGAAGTAGTACAGATGAAGTCCGACCGCCCAAATACCCAAGAAATTATTCAATGAATCAGCCACATGACTTGTTTTTCCCAGCCAGCGTACACGTTGCTCCATTACTTCAGATAAGGTTTCAGGAGTCTCTGTTTCCACTTTGAGCGCTTCATTTTCCACGATTTCTATCCGTTTTCCCGAGCTTCGAAAAGCTCTTAGGGTATAGATATCATCTCCACTCAAAATATGGTCATGATCATCAATATCATCTACTTGATCAAAACTTTCAACATGAATCAGGAGATTGGCACCACTGCAGTTTACGGGTCTCGCCCAACCTGCAATTCCTTTATTTAAAAGTGTCGTGAAAAGGTATTCCAAGGTAAAGAATGATTGCCACCATTTGGTTCCGGTCATTTCGACAGGAAGAATGATCAACTCGGCTTCCGGAAGCATCAACATCGATTTCATGTAATCTTTTCCGAATAAAACATCTGCATCCATCGTCAGGCAGTATTCCGTCCGGACATGATCCATTCCAAAGCGGATCGCACGCTTCTTCCCTCTTTGCTCTTCGGGTAAATGCAATAAGCGGATAGGGAACGAATCCATTTCCTTGAACAGGTCAATATACGCATCCGAAGAATGGTCATTGACAAAGATCCATTGCGCAGGTTGGTAGCGTTGCGCATAAATGCACTCCAGAAATACTTTCAGATTGTCAACTTCATTTCTAAAAGGAATCACAACGGAAATTTCATCTATCGCCATCATCTTTTTTGAATTTCGGCTGATCCGCAAGCGGTTTACACCGAACAACAGTGTTAGAATCGAAAGAACATAAAGAAGTAACCAGGAACCAATCAACCACATAACCTATTTTTTTCTTTTCGGCAACCAAATAAAACTACTCATAAATGCCGGCAAGGCAATATTAATGAGGTAAATAATAATACTTGAAACAATGATATCCGGAACGGAAACGAGAGTTCCGCTAAAAACAAATAAAGCAGCCGTTTCACGGATCAAAACCTTCCCCGACCACAAAGACGGAACAAATGAGGTGAACAGGTAGATCAACCAGATTTGTGTGAGCAAGAACCAAAAGTCTTCATATCCGAAAGTCACAAACAACAACACGTATTGCAAACTGAAAACCAAAAACCGGATCATTGAAAAGGTTAAGAACGGCCATTTCAAACTTTGATACCTGCCCCGGATGCTTTGAAGTCGTCTAACGAACTGGAATCGGCTTCTCTTTTTGGGAAGCAGGTAATCGCCGAAGAAATAAAATGCCAAAATGCAGATTGCCCCGGCACTTGTGAAAAGCCAGATCGAATTTGAATCTCCATACTTCAGAAGTACTGCAAACAATCCGAAAAGCAAAGTCGGAATCAGTTGACTCAAATTGGCAAGCGCCGTGGAAAAGATGATATAAATGGTTTGTCGCTTTTGAAAGTAGATCAACCTGCCTAAGAAATTTCCCCAGCCATTGGGAGACATGAATCCGGAAGCTACTCCTGCCCAAAAGGCATTCTTCACCAGTTTCATTTCCACATGCATGGGATTTGTGATGATTTTCCATTTCAGAAACTCCATCCATAAATTGGGAATAAGCAATAAAAAAGCCAAAACAAGTGCCCACCAATGCTTTATCTCCAATCCTTTGGCATGCTCCCAATCCACATTATTCAGCTGAAAATACAAGGTCCCAATTACGGCTACAAACACCAATAATTTGAAGAATGTCATTAAACCAGCTTGTTTTTTAGTAGCTTTATCTCTCTCTTTCATTTGCATGGCCGAAGATAAAATAATTTTAGGGATTGACCCCGGAACAACAGTATTAGGATATGGTTTAATTCATATCAAGGGCACGAAAATTGAGATGCTCAACTTTGGAATTATTCAGTTGAACAAACTCGATAATCAACCGGATAAGCTGAAACGAATTTTTGATCGAATTGATGGTCTGATGGAAGAATACAAACCAGACGAAATGGCTATTGAAGCACCTTTCTTCGGAAAGAACGTTCAATCTATGCTTAAACTTGGAAGAGCGCAGGGAGTTGCCATTGCGGCATCTCTTAGAAGGAATATTCCATACGAGGAATACACTCCGAAAAGAATCAAACAAGCGATTACAGGTAATGGAAATGCATCCAAAGAGCAAGTAGCACTAATGCTTCAGACCCTGCTTCGTTTTGACGAACTTCCAAAATACCTGGATGCAACAGATGGGCTGGCAGCAGCAGTTTGTCATCATTTCTCAAAAGGGATCGGTGAAAACAATAAAAGCAAAGGAAATAGCTGGACCAGTTTCCTAAGTAAAAACCCGGAACGAAAATTAAGATGAAATACCTTTTTTTAGCACTCGCCTTTTTAAGCTTATCTCCTGAGGAACTGACCGCTCAGGAACCTACTTTTGAATGGTATGAAGGATCCTGTCTTTTCAATGGAGTGATCGACACTTCCAAAACAAATTACCAGGAAGTCCAAAATGTGCATTACACCTTGATCCAGGCTTCGGAACTGAGCCAACCCTATCTGGCATACCAACCGAAAGATACCGCTTATCTGAAGGTCAAGAATATTCAATTCGAATGTGATAATTTTCTGAAGGAATTGAACCAAATGGAATATCCAAAAGGGGATTATTGGACCAATATCAAGAAAATGCGCTTGGCAAATATCCGGGAACAATGCTTATTACGAGAAAAAGCTGTCATCTCATTAAACCGTCCAAATGCATTGAAGGGAACTCCTTATTGCAAGGAATGCTCCAAATACGTAACCGCATTGGATAAAGGAGGTAAAACATTGTTGAATCTTTGGAAGGAAATTCACGACAAGGAAGTTGCGGATGCTCTTGATCCAAACCCGATAAACAAGTCATTTGAACAACATTGGAATAGTCCGGATCAGGAATTATGGGCGCGGATTGAAGTTTTAAGATATGGTTGGTGGAACTGTATTCTGGAAAATCAAACGATTTGGTTCAAGGAAAGTCAATACAATTCAGAGTTTAAGAAATTGATGACTTCAATAAAATCCGATTGTCACTAGGATTTCTTCTGCAGCTCGATTGATTCCTTTTGCAGATTTTCCATCACTTTCTCCATCATCCCCCTGTATTCTTCATTCTTACTGCTGTAGTAAGCAAATGAATCCTCGTATTGTTTTTGGGAAATATGTTGTGTTTTCAAGTACGATCTTCCGGATGCACTCATGACTTTGTAATAGCGGTTGACCGAAGTATAGGTCGTTTGGATATGACCTTCCAAAATAAGCATGTCTGTCATCACCCGAATCATTTGATCTTTTGGGATCAGCTTATCCGGTTTTTTCAACCCATGAAGTTCACTGTTACAAGATTGTAAACCCAATAGAATGAATATGATCAGTGCGATTCTCATCTGTTAAACAACAAACGCTCTCCGCTTTGTCTTCCTGTTAACTGACCATTGTCATAAACCAACTCCCCGTTTACAAATGTTTTTTCAATGCTGGAAGAAAAAGTGGTTCCTTCAAACGGCGACCAGGCGCATTGATACAGTAAGGATTCTTTTGTAACCGGTGATTTTTTAGTCAAATCCACCAAAACCAGATCTGCGAAATAACCTTCTCTCAAGAAACCGCGCTCCTTTATCTGAAAACAGGTAGCAACCGCATGAGCCATTTTTTCAACCACCCGCACCAACGGAATTTTCCCGTGAGCAGAAGCATCCAGCATAGCCAATAAAGCATGTTGAACCAAAGGTCCGCCAGAAGGTGCCTGCAAATATTTCTGTTGTTTTTCCTCTATCGTATGCGGTGCATGGTCTGTTGCGATCACATCAATTCGATTATCCAAAAGTGCCTCCCAAATCCGGTCTCTATCAGAAACTGTTTTCACCGCCGGATTCCATTTGATCCAAGCCCCTTTACTGGCGTAATCCACATCCGAAAACCACAGATGATGAACACATGCCTCTGCAGTGATTCTTTTTTGTTCCAAGGGAATGTCATTCCGGAAAAGTTCCGTTTCAATTCCGGTTGAAATATGTAAAATATGTAATCTTGTATTGTTCTTTTTTGCTAATTCAACTGCTTTGGAGGAAGACAAGTAACAAGCTTCCGCACTTCGGATCAATGGATGTGCTGACATTGGAATGTCTTCACCGTATTGTTCTTTGTACTGCTCCAGGTTCTTTCTGATGGTTGCTTCATCTTCGCAATGCGTAGCGATCAACATGGGAACATTTGCAAACAGGTGCTCCAGGGTATTGGTATTGTCAACCAACATATTTCCCGTTGATGAACCCATGAATATCTTGACTCCACAAACATTCTGAATATTCGTTTTCATCACTTCCTCGTAGTTGTCATTCGATGCTCCCATAAAAAAGGAATAGTTTGCCGGAGAAACCTCAGCAGCCCTTTGATATTTTGCTTCCAACAACTCTTGGGTCAATGCATTTGGAACCGTATTCGGCATTTCCATGAAAGAAGTAATTCCTCCTGCAACTGCTGCTCTGGATTCCGATTGAATAGTCGCTTTATGTGTCAACCCCGGCTCTCTGAAATGAACCTGATCATCAATACAACCGGGAAGTAAGTGTAAGCCTTCACAATTGATTTCAGTTACTGATCCATCAATGGAAATCGAAGAGGCAATTTTAGAAATACGCTTTCCATCTATCAGGACATCTGCAACAAATTCCTTTCCTTCATTTACGAGTGTTGCCCCTTTCAATAAAATCTTTGCCATTACACTTTTAAATTTCTCATTTTCCAAACTCCGAAGAAAGCTTCCTTGAAGATACTTGAAGACATTTTGGACTCACCAAACTGCCGGTCTATAAACGTAATTGGAACTTCAATTATTTTAAATCCTTTTTTCTTTGCGGCATACTTCATTTCAATCTGGAAAGCATATCCTTTGAAATGGATATTATCCAAATCAATTGCCTGAAGCACTTTGCTTGAATAACACATGAATCCTGCTGTAGTATCCGAAATTCCAATAAACAAAATCATCCGAACATATACAGAGGCAAAATAAGACATCATGATCCGACCCATCGGCCAATTCTGAACTTTTCCACCCTTGGTATAGCGGGAACCGATACTCACATCAGCACCTTTCTCGACACAAGCTGCCAATAATCTTGGCAGATCCAACGGATTGTGTGAAAAATCACAATCCATTTCAAAAATGTATTCGTAATTCTGCTTCAAAGACCATTTGAATCCATGGATATAAGCCGTTCCCAAACCTAATTTACCTGCTCTTTCTTCCAAAAAAATGCGTTCGGGGAATTGTAACATCAAGTCACGGATAATTGCTGCAGTTCCATCAGGAGAATTATCGTCTACGAAAAGAATATCTATTGCAACAGGCAATCCCATCACTGCATGAGCCATACGCTCAACATTCTCTTTTTCATTATACGTAGGAATAATTACAACTGCTCGTGTCACGTGGATTTTATTTCAGGTGATAAAAATAGTCAAATTCCGCTTCCTTCAACGAATTTATGCAGTTTCTAACATAATTTTAGAATCCTTAGACCAAAAAGAAGTCACAGTAAATAACTTTTACATTTCACATCATATTACTTACATTTAAAGGAATGACACCTCTTGACTTTGAATAATAATTAACTTTGATAGAGATGAAATGGACTTATCAGATAGTATTCTTAGTGATTTTCACAGGTCAAAACCAGGTGTTGTTTAGTCAATCATTTCACAATATGAGCCTTCTTGACAACTGGCATCAGGATAGTCTCATTTCAAATTCTTCCAAAGTACGCTATTCCGATTGCTTCGGATTTGCACAAAATGGCAATGAATACGCTGTTATCGGGTCAACAGAAGGAACGCATGTTTTCCTGGTCAATGAACAGGACCGATTGATTCCGAAAGGATTTATCAAGGGACGATATTCCAGCACCTTCGTCCAACACCGGGAATATGCTGTTTTCAAACATTACCTGTATGCCGTGTGTGATGAAGGGGTGAGTAGTTTGCAGATCATCGATCTTCAATATCTTCCGGATTCCATTCACTTAGCCAAAGAAGATACGCTACAATTCGGTCGTGTCCACAATATCTTCATTGACAGCTTACAGGAGAAGTTCTATTCCTGTATCCATCGAAGTACTGTCAATACGCAGGTAATCGATGCTCCGATGAAAATTTTCTCCTTGACAGATCCTTTGGCTTTACAGGAACTTTGGAGCGGTCCGACCGATGTGAATGAAGTTCACGATATCTATGTTCGAAATGGAATCGCTCTCATGAATTGCGGCTACGATGGATTGAAGGTTTACGATTTCACCAATACAGGTAGCCCTGTTTATTTGGATTCCAAATCCATTTACACGGATCAGGGATACAATCATCAAGGCTGGCTGACACCTGATGGGACACGCTACCTGTTTGCTGATGAGACAAATGGTAAGCGTGTTAAGAATTGTAGTTTTAACGGATCCGTTGTGACCATTCAGAATTACTTTGGAACCAACTATGAGAATGGCTCGGTTCCACACAATATCAAAGCGACGAATGATTTTGCATTTGTAGCTTATTACAATGAAGGCATCCGAATCTTTGACCTTCGTTACAATGTTCCTTTGGAAGTAGCCCACTACGATACTTATCCGGATGAGAATCCATATAAGATGAATGGAAACTGGGGAATTTTTGCAGACCTTCCATCTAAAAGACTCCTTGTTTCAGATCGACAATACGGTTTGTTCCTGCTTCATTTTGACCAGGGAAGAATGCTTCAGTCGTTTCCTTTGACGGACGATGAAATCGATCTCTTTCCAAATCCTGTCTCAAGTAGCGAATCTATTTCATTGACTATTCCACTAGGAACAGAACGAACCGAATGGGAAATTTATGATGTAAGCGGAAAGAAGGTTTCAACAGGTATCAGTGAAAATTTCAACTATGCCGATGTTCCTGTCAATTTTTCTGCAGGAACATATCAAATTAAAATCCATCTTTACGATAAGCAAGATAAATCACAAGAGATCATTCGAAAAATAGTCGTTATTTAATTAAGAATCAAAACCCGGTAATATGAATATGAAACACGCAATTATTCCAGTTCTGTCAATCGCCCTTTTTGTATTGGGGGCTTGTGGAGGACCTACAAAAAAAGATTATTCAAAGGAAGTCGACGAAGGTACATTCGATGGAAACAAATTTACCAGCCAGGCTTTGGGCTGGACCATGGAATTTCCCGATAATTGGATCATCACAACAAAATCGAGTCTGGAATCGATGGATGAACGCAGCAAACTCGCAGCAGGTGATTCCGTTTCCGATATGTCAGGGATCAAGCGAACGCTTGCTTTCCAAAAGAACTACGACAATAATTTCCAATCCACCTGGGAAGAATTCTCCGGAGATGAAGCGAAATACAAACGAATCATCAGCAATATCCATGAAATGATCTATACCAATTATTTGGATCAGCGAACTTATCTGGATTCTGTTGCCGGGAAATTGGAAGTCAGCGGTGTCACATTTGACACTTACCAGGTTTCACTGTTTGACAGGGACAACAAGAATTTTGCCAATCAATTATTGTTGACTGCGATTGTTAAGAATAAATTCATGAGTGTTACCATCACCTATAACAATGATGCCGACAAGAAAAAGATATTGGATTTATTTAAGAATTCGACTTTTAAATGAGAATGAGAAACAGAATGAAAATGATGAAAGTTTCTCATTCTGTTTCCGCCAAAGCCTCAAAAATCAAATCGTTTTCAACCCCTTTTGATTGCACATAACGAAGCACTTTTGCTTTCTTTTTCCAAGGATCTTTCTCCGTAGAAAGGTCCTTTTTTATGTGAAAACAGCTAAATAAGATTAATTTTTAATCATTAATTGATTAAAAATCATGTTTAATTGAAATAAAATGCTTATATTTGTACCACGATTGTAACGAATTGAAGAGGTTCTTCGCAGAAGATACTGAATAGGTACGATCACTTTTAATCAATTTAATTTAACCTTAGACTACCTAACTAATCGCTGAATAACCTAATTACCTTAACCAGTATTTAAAACCTATTCTTCAATTATTCCTTAGTGGCATTTTCGCGACTTTTTAGGTGGTCCATAATCAGTTTTTATGGAAACAAAAAGAAAGACGGATCTTTTCAGGTTCGCAACAATGAGGGCCCCTCAGCTTATTTCTAAAGAAAGAAGAGCATTGGGGTTTGTAGAAAACGGCTTAATCAACAGTTCACACTTTTTACAAGGTTTGGACCCAGAAGATGGTTTAGATGTTTTGCGTCTGGTAATTCAAGGTAGAATCGCGACATTCAGTGCCTATGAAACTGTTGAACAAGTCAAAGCAATCAATGAGCCTTTTTGGGATTTTTCCTTGTGGCTGGCAGAAAACAGAAACGAGCTTGTTCGGGATGAATTGGATGCAAAAGCAGCAAGTTTTTTAGGTATCAATAGCAGTACCAGAAACAAATTGTGGGACCAGGTTTATTACGACATTCTCACAGAAACAAATCCTTATGTACGCCAGGCTTGTATGCAGTTGTTGGTTGCAGATAATTTCATCTGGAATTACCAAACTTACAGCCCGAATTTGCCAGACGCAGACAAGGAAGCGGAAGCCAAATTATTGAAACGATTGGCCAACGGTAAGTTAATCATCCATGCAGCAATCACCCGTAAAAAAGTGGCCGTATTGCCAGGATCAAGAGTGAATCATTTGCCCGCTTTAAAGCAGGAAGAAAAAATCAAGGCACAGGTTGCAGCGCTGCATGCAGACAAGAAAAGAGTGATTGAAAAAGAATTGATCGCACTGAAGGCTCAATACATTAAAGATTATAACGCAGCTTTCAAAACAGCTCAGACAGCTTACCAGGCAGTTGTAAAACCAATTATCGCTGACTTTTTGGATGACAATCCAGAGATCAAGAACAGCCCAGATAGAGAAGACCTCATTCCTGAACATATCATTGACCCATTTACTTTTACTTTCAACGAGCCTTTATCTCCGATATATGCATCTCCGAAAGTCTCGAAAGAAACCCAGGATTTCATTTCGGCTCAAAAACTTCAGGAATCGGATATTGACGGAGCAATCGGTTTAATTTCACAAGAAAAAACAGCTTTGAAACGAACTGCAGCGAATGTCATTCAAAAACAAGTTTCGCAGGTAACTGTCAACGGGGTACAAATCAATGCAACTACCGGAGATTCGAAAGAATTTGCTGTTCTTTTCGATGAAACAATTGATGAAAACAAATACCTGGTTTATGTTTCTGTGAATTCAGGAGTGAAAGGTGCTTATTTCAAAGACGCCGGCTTTTCCATTCAGCAGGAAGGTTCAGCTGCAAAAACATTCAACAGTCCTTGCCTGAAGACTTCAAACGACGGAAGTATCTTCGTGCTGTTATCCAATGAACCCGTTACGCTTGATCCTTGCAAGATTTTCACCTTTACCGGAACATTCTTGCTGAACAACTCCGAATCCTACACCATTGAAAAAAAGGGAAATACGAACCAACGGGTAATTAGCGGACGTGCATACCGTGCATTGATTACTGACGATGAAACTGTGATTTACGGTGTCAACAAGATCGGCGTGATCGATTACCGGAAAGTAGAACAGGAATTGTGCTGTTATATCCCAGGAGAAGTTTCTCACATTGAGAACATCATGGCTAAGGAATATAAGGACCGTTCGACACGCAGCTTGCTAAGAGTGGAACAAAATACCGAAACTACTACCGAACACGAAGTGGAAACCAATACCGACACCACTTCCACGACACGCGATGAATTAAGCTCCGAAATTTCCAAAATCATTGAGAAAGAACGCAGTACCGATTTAGGATTCAATGCACAAGCTTCCGGAGGTTCCGAGAAAACATACCAATGGGGCGTTGATGCTTCAGCAGATTTCTCTTTCGGGCAATCATCTTCAAACAGCAACAATATTGCCAGAACAAAAGCGCAGGAACTGACTCAACGTGCTTTGGAGCGCGTTGTACACAAAGTTTCCAGCATTCGAACTTCCAAAATGCTACGTGAATTCGAAGATTCAAGTGCTCACGGATTCGACAACAGAAAAGGAAATTCCCATATTACAGGTGTTTACCGCTGGGTTGACAAAGTCTACAAAAACCGAATCGTCAATTACGGAAAACGACTGATCTATGAATTCATGATCCCGGAACCATCTCGTTGGTATAAAGAAGCCATCATTGTTGAAAAAGAAGAATCCGAAGCAAACGGTAATACAGGAAATGGGGACAACGGTCTTGTACCCCCAAAACATCCAAAGGAGAACCAGATTTTCAATGCAGAAAGCATTACCCGTACGAATTACACGCAACTGGCCTCTCTTTATGGAGCTGATATCGTTGCACCGATGGACCAATTCAAATCCGTATCGGAATCGTATGCAGAATCAGTAGGTGATAACAAACACCACAGTTACAATTCTTACACCCCGATTACTTTCCCGGATGGATACGTTTGTACACGCATCAAAGGATCTGTAAGCGGTGAGTACAAATCAAAGTCTTCTCCTTATGCAAGTTTGGTAGTTGGACTCAGCGGAGCTCCAAGTTACACCAAAAACTTCGGAGATGGAAAAGGAAATTATTCTGGCTCTTTTGATTACTCAGGACTCAATTGTACACCTTCGGTAAAAGTTACCATCGGTATGCAAAAAGTGGACTCTGTCAATCTTTCCGTAGAATGTGTTTGTGAATTATCCACCGAACGCTACAAACAATGGCAGCAAGATGCATACGCGGCAATCATGGAAATTTACAACCAGCAATTGGCTCAGTACAACGATGCTGTTACAGCGGCTAAGAACGAACAAGCAGCCAAAGATGCAGCTGAAAAAGCAGAAAATGAATCTGTTCCGAGCAATTCCAAATTCAATGCTCAAATCATCAATACCGAATTAAAACGCTTGTGTATTGAAATGCTGACAGCTCCTTTCGGGCGCGTTCAGGGGAAAGATTTCTACCTGCCAGGTGAATGTAAAGTTCCGAAAGTGGCTCAAAGCGCCGCTTTGGATGCTTATGCTTCACAAGTCAAATTCTTTGAGCAGGCATTCGACTGGAGTATTCTTTCCCAAATGTTTTACCCTTATTACTGGGCGAAAAAATGTGACTGGAAAGAATTGTTCCAATCCCAGGACAGCGGTGACTTAAATTTCCAGGCATTTTTACAATCCGGAATGGCGCGTATCATGGTACCTGTTCGTGAAGGTTTTGAAGATGCGGTAACCTTCTATATGGAAACCGGAAAAATTTGGAACGGAACCGGATTGGTTGTTGATACGGATGATGAATTGTACATCTCTATCGTAGAAGAAATGACCGATGTCAAAGGATTTACCGAAGGGGATGAATGGGAAACAGTTGTTCCTTCCGACCTGACGATCATCCAGGCTAAATCTGTTTTCTTGGAAGACGAAGGATTACCTTGTTGTCATGACAATGAAGACCTTCCTGTAAACATGAAGTTCCAGGGAACTGACAAAGTCCTTACGGCAAAAGACGAATCGGATGATCCCGAATTAATACCCTTAGGATAAATTTCCAACAAACAGGCGGCAAGACCATGTCTTGCCGCCTTATTAATCAACTTTCAAAAGAATAACCATGGCACGAATCACCAAAATCCAATATACCTCCAAACCGGCAAGCAACGGAAAGTATCAGTTTAAAATCTTCAGTGACATTTTCGACCCGAAAAAGGAAACCTTGATCTTTAAGATCTCCTACAAATTTTATTACCCGGTATTCAACACAGAAACCAAAGAACATTATATCGAAATCAACAAGAGTGATTTTGAGTTCGACTCCGGCAAAACATCCAGCGAACGGATGGTCCGTTTGTTTTCTTACAATTTCCAAAGTGATGCAACAACTTACGTAGCTACCGGAAACATTAAAATCTACAAATCATCGGCATCATCCGTTTCCTACTGGAGTTATTCCGCGCTTTCCAAAGCAGCCATCACTTCCGAACGTCCCTGGGTTGACGGATTTAAAGTCCTTGAAGTTTGGGGACCTTACCAGAATAATCAAATTGTGACAAAAATTGATCTTTCCAAAAAAGTCAGATATGCTGCAATTACCAACAAATCCAATCCTTCACAAGCACAGTTGTTAGCCGTCAAATGGAGTTATTCCATCAACGGTGGAGAAAAGGCAGCTTTCTCCACCAAAATAGAATGGTCTCGCGACGAAGATAAAAACCGGGCAATCATGGAGTTTAACCCGCCCGAAAACTGGGATGGGAAAGAAATCAAAGTCTATGCTTTTTACCGCGGAGAAAGTGAAGAAGTGGCTCAAAAAGGAACGGGTTCCGGGATTCCGGTTGTGAAAACGACCAATTCGACCAATACCGGAAAAGGTACTGAAAACAGCCCGCAATTGATTTGGGGGAACAGAGTATCCTTAGCATTTGAGCAAAAAGTAGTGGCGATCTGCAAAGAAATATGGGGAGAAGGGCGAAAGTTTGAAATGGCAAACGGACTTATGGCCGTAATGAATGTAGAAACATGGGGCAGTTTTAAAGCACAGCATTTGGAAGGAGAAACAAAAAGTCAGGATGTAAATACCCTGACGATCGAAAGTTTTTATAAAAAAGGTAATCCGAAATCTTCCAAAGCAGTAGGCTTAATCCAATTTACCCAGAATGCTCTTGAAGCACTTGGAGATTTCCCGAAAGCAACCGAACAAAATAAAGGAACTCAAGAAAGATATGACGCTTTAAACAAAAAGAAGCTGGAATATGCCAAAATGGGGGAAATAAAGCAATTGAACAAGGTTAGGGATTATTTAGCCCTATCAGCTAAAAGATCTAAAAGTCCATCTGACATATACCTCCAGGTATTTGCCCCAATAGGTCTCGGAAAGGAAGGCAATCCCGTTCTATATAAACCCGGAAGTGATGGCTATACATCTAATCAATCAATGGATACAAACACAAAGGATGGCGGAATTACAAAAAATGAATTATTGGCTCGTTACTGGAAAAGCTATGAAGAAGGATTGAAGAATAAGAAAGGGAAAAGCACAACACCAACTCAAGCCCAGGAAAACACACCTGACGATGATAAGACTGATGAACAAGAAACAGGTGCTTTCAATGCTAAAGATGTTGCAACCTTTCGCACCTATCATGACGGAAGAATAGAACTTCATTATCCGAAAATCATTAAACCGGAATATGCCAAAAAAGTAAAGTATATTTACATTACTGCTGAAAACAAAGAATATGATATTTGCACTTTGGATTGGTTTGAAATAGATAAAATAAAATATTCCTCAAAGTGGACTCAGGCAATCCCCAAAGGTTACATCGATCATGAGTCATTTAACATTGATGGTGTAAATCAAAAAGAAAAGTATATTTATGCTGATGGGTCAGTCATAGCAAGTGGATTACCCGGAGAAGGTACCGGAACACTAACTTTAAAATACGTAAAAGCCGGAGGTAAAGCCAGAATGATTAAAATTCCTGAACCATTTGTTTTTAATAAAGATTCGATAAAATTTAACTTTAAGTTTGAAGACACAATTAGAAAATATATGAGCAGATCACACTTTGCAGCTTTAATTGGAGTACTAATTTCAGGCAAATTTAGTGAAATCGTTTCTACTGGTTCAGCAATGAGTGATGGAACATGTTTTCCTAGTAAAGGACATGTTAACGGGGAAAGCGTAGATACCGATTATTTAAGTCATGTAAACACACAAAAATACATTGATCTGATGGCTAAATTTGGCTTTAATCGATTTCTTTATTCTCCATCTTTGAATTTCACAAACCCTAAACCTAATGATTCGAATTTTGAATTTAAAAAAGATGCAGCGCACAGACACCATTTACATGCAGGCTCCCCTTTAATTACCGTGAAAATAATTAATGAAAAATGATGAAAAAAAATAATTCCCTTTTGATTAGCTTTTTTATTTTGCTAATCTCTTCATGTACTAATTCTAATCAACCAAACCAAGAAAAAGAATTGATTAAGAAAGAAATACAAATCGTTAAAAACCACAACTCGGTTGAATTACCCTATGGAAATGAACTGATTACATCAAAATTCCCTGTATTGGAAGATGGAGCAGATTATGACCAGGAAGAAATCGATTTATTGGATGACGAAGAGTCTGAATTAAATCAGTTCTATTCAAACTTGTTCAATAGCAAGGGTACATCCACAAATTATCTGTTCGAAACAAAAAACACCCTTGATTATCATTTACAGTATATTGAAAACATTAATAGTAAGAAGTTCAATCATGATACTTACAAAATCATAGCCGAGCTTCCTGATAAAAAGGGTTTTAAAGTTTATATTGTCTGTTCACAAAAAGCAAATAAGCATCTTTATGCCATTGATAATATAATTGATCTCGTTGTTGTAAAAAACAACGAGATCATCAGTTCACAAAACATATCTATGCGATCAACCTCTGAATTGGGTTATGAAAGCTATTTCGGGGATGTTTACAAGTATTTCTTTATTGATAAGAGCTATACTATTCACCTAAAATATTTTCATGTTAGAAGCGACCAGATTTCAGCAGCTTTTGCTCATACTCAATTCAAAATTAACGCAGAAGGAAAAATCATTCCTTATTTTGATAAAACAACCAAACTGCAAAAGTATCTTGAAGAAGGTCAAATGGTTGATAACACCAAATCCGGAAAGTGGAAAGAATTATTTGCTGGATTTGAAGGTGAACATAGCCGTCGTGCAACAGCTTTGATTACTTACGAAAAAGGTGTGAAATTACCAACTGTTGATATTTACAAGTATCACGAACCTGCAAACGGTAAAATTGCTATTACTGATCCGAGTACCAAAACTATTCTGCTCAACAATCGGAATAAATTCTTGCAATGATTTAATAATGGTCTGAATTTAAATGAAACTAACAGCATTATTAATCGCTTTAACTATTGTTTTGTCTGGTTGTCATAACTCAAATGATGACAACCAGGCATCATCTATTCAAAACAAATCGGAGGAAACAAAAAAAAAGATCATTCCAAAAGGAAAGATTTACACTTACAGATCTGCATATTATCATTGGACTGATAACGGAGATAATCCTGAAATAAGAACCGAACTTGTTCGTGAAAAATTTCAAAATTTACCGATTCATCTTTCAGATGATTCCATTTTTCTAGGAAACTCTGCATTCTCTATCCGGAATGCAGAGTTGAACACCCGTTCTTTTTTCACAAGGAAATACGTTTATGACTATTACAAATCAGCATTTAAACTGGGTTACAATGAAAATTTAGGTGATCAAGTAAAAGTTGTTAGTATTAATTTTGAAGGAGATGTTGATCCTGATCTTTTGGATTCCTTCTTTGAAGGAGGATATGCCATTGTCGTTGGAAAGAATCTATACCTGTCATACAAACGATTTATTATCCAATATTCCTGTGAACCACTAAAAAAAAGCCAACTATGTGATTTGCCTTTTGATATGTGGCAAGATTGGCGTTTTTGTGAATATGATGAAAGGGATTTAAATTGTGATTTTTGCGCTTCCGAATTCCCTATTTATCTATTAAAAAAAGTACCCGAATTAAAATCATCTTTGGAAAAGTTGATTCACGAAGAAGGTCGTGTAATTAAATACATTCATAAAATCAATACTAAAAAAGACAATCCAGAGGTATATATTGTCATTGCACAATCAATGGAAGAATCGAACGGGGACAACTTTATTGTGATTCGAAATAAAAAAAATGAACTTGTAATCCTCAAGGACACTGAAAATGAATTCCTGCACTCCTATTTTTTCACTATTTCAAAAAGCCTGAAAGTAACTATGTATGAAAATACAGGTTACACTCCAAAACAGAAGGTAAATTCTGAATTTCAGATTCAGGCTGACGGAACATACTCAAAATTGTAGAAGATGGCGTTCTGGAAGTTTATTTTACTGGAAAAGAGACTTCTTAGGTTTGTAGCCTCCGTGAATAATCATCATTCTGTTTCAATCTCCGCCAAAGCCTCAAAAATCAAATCGTTTTCAAACCCTTTTGATTGCACATAACGAAGCACTTTTGCTTTCTTTTTCCAAGGATCTTTCTCAGTAGAAAGGTCCTTTTGTTTTTTCCTGATTTCCTTCTGCAGGATTGAAAAGTACTCATCCAAATCAATGGTCTTGAAAGCCAATTGAATGATGTTCTCCGGAATTTGCTTCAGTCTCAAGCCTTGTTTGATCTTAATCCTTCCCCAATGCTTTATTCGGAGCTTTCCTGAAACATAGGATTCGGCAAAACGCCCTTCATCCAGGAATTTGTTTTCAATCAGATAAGCGAGCAACTGGTCGATCTGATCTGAGTGCAATCCCCAGGAAAACAATTTGTTTTTTACTTCGAAATGACTTCGGTCTTGATAAGCACAGTAGGATTCTATTTTGTGCTTAGCTTCCAGAAACGAAAAATTGCTCCCCATTTCTAGAGAGCAATTTCGTTATTATTTTTATCCAGGAAATTATATTCCAGCAAGTGATAAGCAGTTACACCGCGTACATCAACCCACTTTTTATATTTCATGAACCACTTCCAACGCTTTGAAAACAATCCTTTCTTGAAGTAAGCCTCCAGGTAAGGATGCACCAATAGCACAATTTTTTTCTCTTTCTTATCTGCCAACAGGAAATTCAAATTCATTTCAATTTCTTCAGCAAAAAGAATGGAAGCTTGCACTTCACCCGTACCATTACAAGTCGGACAAGTTTCGGACGTATTGATATCCGTTTCAGGTCTGACTCGTTGACGAGTAATTTCAACAACTCCAAACTTAGACGGAGGAAGAATGTTGTGCTTTGCTCTATCCGAGCGCATAAACTCCTTCAACTTCTCGTACAAGTCCTTGTTATTCTCCTTATCGTGCATATCAATGAAATCGATACAAACGATTCCACCCATATCACGCAATTGAAGTAAACGTGCAATTTCCTCAGCAGCTTCAACATTGGTTGCAAGCGCATTGGATTCTTGTCCATCGGCACCTTTACGGTTTCCACTGTTCACATCCACAACGTGCATCGCTTCCGTGTGCTCAATAATCAAGTAACCGCCTGAAGGCAAAGGAACTTTCTTACCAAACATGGTCTTGATTTGCTTATTGATTCCGAAACGCTCAAAAATATCGAGTTTTCCATCATACAATTTCAAGATCTTCTCACGACCCGGAGCAATTCCACTAATGTATTCCTTCAATTCAGCCATCAGCTTTTCATTGCTGATATGGATGTTTGAAAAATCTGCATTCAGTAAATCCCGAAGAATGGAGGAAGTTTTGTCAATTTCTCCTAAAACACGACGAGGTGGAGTTGCCTGCTTTAAATTTGCATGCATGTTCTTCCACTTCTCCATCAAGTTTCGAAGATCCTGGTCAATTGCTTCAACCTTTTTGTTTTCGGCAACAGTACGAATGATCACACCAAAGTTTTTTGGTTTGATATCATCCATCAGACGACGCAAGCGATCGCGTTCTTCCTGACTTTTAATTTTTTGGGAGATGGAAACTTTTTCCGAAAACGGTACCAATACCAAATAGCGACCTGCAAGTGTCAATTCTGCACTTAAACGAGGCCCTTTGCTTGATATCGGTTCTTTGGCAACCTGAACCAATATTGGTGATGAGGTTGATACAATTTCGGTAATTTTTCCGTCTTTTGGAATGTCTTTTTCCGACTTAAAGTAAAGTAGGTCAGCGACATTCTGCTTCCCTTGCATGGTATCTTTGGTAAACTTATTCAAAGATTGGAATTGCGGCCCCAGATCAAGGTAATGCAAGAATGCATCTTTCTCGAATCCAACATCCACAAAAGCTGCATTCAGACTAGGAACTACTTTCCTAACTTTACCTAGATATATATCACCTACAGCAAAGTCAGTACTTCCGCCCTGTTCCTGATGCAACTCAATCAATTTCCCATCGCGCAAGAGAGCAAGCCAAACACCACCATCACGGGTGTCAACAACTAGTTCTAAACTCACGAACGTATAATTAGAAAGTAACTAAAATAGAAAAACTTAGTAAGCAAAATTACTTACTAAGCTCTTCCAACTATCTTAAGAAGATCTTATTTCTTCTTTTTATGACGATTTTTTCTTAGTCTTTTCTTACGCTTGTGCGTCGCCATTTTATGTCTTTTTCTTTTCTTACCGCTTGGCATAGCAATATTATTTTATGGTTATTAATTCAATTATTTCAATTTCAATAGCTTTTAAAAAAAGCACTCCTGTGCGAAACAGGAGTGCAAAGATATTAAAATAAGTTTTGCTACAACTAGTTGTAGTAAAAAAGATGGAATTATTTCACAATCACCTTATTCTTCACCTCTTCAACAAAAGTTTTAGCCGGTTTGAATGAAGGAATATTATGAGCCGGGATAATAATCGTTGTGTTTTTTGAAATATTGCGCCCTGTTTTCTCTGCTCTCTCTTTCACAATGAAGCTACCAAAACCTCTTAAATAAACGTTCTGACCTTTCGTCAAAGAAGTTTTAATAGAAGTCATAAAAGCCTCTACAGCCTTCTGTGCTTCATTTCTTTCCAATCCTGTTTCCTCTGCAATCTCAGCAACGATATCTGCCTTTGTCATCTTATTATAAATTAAAAATTTTCAACATTGTGATTTTCAGGTGCAAAAGTAGTCAGCAAAAGCGTTTATTTTTGCTTTATTATTAAAAATTATGAATTTTTTCCCTAAATGGCTGATTTTGTTCTACTAATAAGCGATTGGTACAGACTAAATGCTCGTGAGCTCCCTTGGAGAAACACGAAAAACCCATATTTTATATGGTTATCTGAGGTCATTTTGCAACAAACGAGGGTTGATCAAGGGATGAACTACTACCTGAAGTTCATCGAAAACTACCCCACTTTGAACCAACTTGCCGATGCAGATGAAGAAGCAATCCTGAAACTTTGGCAAGGTTTAGGGTATTATTCGCGTGCCCGAAATTTGCATAAAACCGCTCAACAAGTCCGGGATGAATTCAATGGAGCATTTCCGAAAACCTATCATGAGATTATCCAATTAAAGGGAATCGGACCGTATACTGCCGCTGCAATTTCATCCTTTGCATTCGACCTTCCGCATGCAGTTGTTGATGGAAATGTATACCGCATCCTTAGTCGCTACTATGGAATTGACGAGCCTATTGATACCGGGAAAGGGAAAAAACTGTTCCAGGAACTGGCAGATTCATTGATTCCGGAAGCGGAACCTGCACTTTTCAACCAGGCAATTATGGAGTTTGGAGCAATTCAATGTACTCCGAATAATCCCGATTGTGAATCGTGTGTGCTAAATCAAAGCTGTATCAGTGCGTTTAACAGCGACCTAATAAAGATGCTTCCTGTAAAAAAAGGAAAAATCAAAGTACGGAAACGTTATTTCCATTACCTGCATATTGAAAAAGGACTTGAAATTGCCCTGGATCAAAGAACGGGGAAAGATGTGTGGGAAAAACTATACGAATTTCCCCTAATTGAAAGAGAGGATGATACCATGCCATTGGAATTCAAGGATTCCGCCAGCCTTTCCTATCAGACCAAACATATTTTAAGCCATCAGCATATTTATGCCTTCTTCTATAAATCAGATGAATCCGAAATCGACGGACTGAATCTTAAATTTGTAGAAAAAAGTCAATTGGAAGATTATCCGATTCACCGATTGATGGAGAAATATCTTGAATCCAGGTGACTTCGACTACGCTCAGCCACCTTACCAAAACCCTGTTGATTCAATAAAAAAGGTGACTGAGCGTAGTCGAAGTCCCTTTTTTTGAATTTTGATCAATTCATTCGTAATTCGTAAATCGAAATTCGTAATTTTATATTTGTATCTACAAACACAATTATGTCAGGTAGCGTAAACAAGGTTATTTTAATCGGGAATCTAGGGAAAGATCCTGAAGTGAGACGTTTGGAAAACGGGGCAATTGTTGCAAGTTTTTCAATTGCTACGTCTGAAACGTATACAGATAGAACAACCGGGGAACGTAAAGACAATACGGATTGGCACAATATCGTTGTTTGGAGAGGATTGGCCGAAGTAGTTGAAAAATACGTTCGCAAAGGTCAGAAAATATATGTAGAAGGAAAATTAAAAACACGTTCCTGGACGGATCAGGCTGGAGCCACCCGTTATACAACTGAAGTTGTAGCAGATGAATTGACAATCCTTACTCCGAGGAGCGAACAGGGTAAACCTGCAAGTTCAAACAATCCTCCATACCCGACAGAAGAACCTCAAAATCCAAGTCCGATGAATCTGGACATCAGTCCTAATGATGATTTACCATTTTAACCATGGAACCCATACCCGAATTAAGTTCAGATGTCATTCCCGTCAGTATTCATGCCGGATTCAATGCTTCTGACGATATCATTTCACTGATTATCATTTTCATCCTGATTGCCTGTTCGGCATTGATATCTGCATCAGAGGTTGCTTTCTTTGCTTTAGGACCAACCGATAAGAAAAACCTGGAGGACGAACAATCCAGAAGTTCAAAAGCAATCCTGAAACTCCTTTCGAAACCGAAAGACCTGCTAGCAACAGTCCTGATCGCAAACAACTTTATCAATGTTTGTATCATCATCCTTGCAACAGAAGTTATCGACCAATTTTTCCCACAATCAGACAAACCGAACACGATTCGTTTTCTGGTTGAGGTTGTAGGAATCACCACATTCCTGTTATTACTCGGTGAAGTCGCTCCAAAACTTTACGCATCCAGAAATACCTTGTCCACAGCCAGATTCATGTCGAACCCGATCATCTTCATCAATATCCTCCCTCCTTTTTCGTGGATGCGCTGGTTACTTGTAAATGGAACGACTATGATCAATAAGCGGGCTAAAAAACGGGGAATCAATTTATCTACAGATGACTTGGAACATGCATTGGCTTTAACAAAGGAAGATTCTGACAATGAAGATGAACACCGGATCCTGGAGGGAATTATCAAGTTTGGAAATACAGAGGTAAGACAAATCATGAAATCACGTCTGGATATTGTAACCATTTCCAGTGAAGCGAGTTTTCAAGAAGTCCTGGATGTGGTTTTGGATGCCGGTTATTCGCGAATTCCGATTCATGAAAGTTCATTCGATAATGTGATTGGAATACTGTATATCAAGGATTTGCTTCCTTTCATCAATAACGAACTGTTTGATTGGGCAACTCTTATGCGGAAACCTTATTTCATTCCTGAAAACAAAAAGATCGATGATTTGTTGAAGGAATTTCAGGACATGAAAATGCACATGGCAATTGTCGTGGATGAATACGGAGGTGCCAATGGATTAGTGACCCTGGAAGACGTGTTGGAAGAAATTGTCGGTGATATCACAGATGAGTTTGACGATGATGATCTGATCTATACCAAAATTGACGATTCAACATATCTGTTTGAGGGAAGAACGTCTTTGGTCGATTTCTACAAGGTTTTAGAGATCGATGGGAAGGATTTTGAACAAACGAAGGGAGAATCCGATACAATCGGTGGATTTATTATTGAACATGCGGGCAGAATTCTGCGAAATAACGAATACATTCGCTGCGGAAACATCAAATTGGTAGTTGAAAGTTCCGATAAGCGTAGAATAAAAATGATTAAAACAATTCAGGAAAATGATTAAGATTATCGGTTCAGTATGTTTATTGGCAGTTCTAATGAGTAGTTGTGGAGGAGATGAATTATTGATCCCAAAACCACCCACTTACCTACGTACCAATTTTCCAAAACAAGAATATGTGAAGGTCGATGATGCAACCACCTATTCTTTCGAATTGTCAAAGACCTATTTTGCAAAACCATTGACTTACAAAGGTCAGCTTACCAATCACAAAGAAATCAATCTGGGACCATTGAATGGAATCCTGTATCTGAATTATTACCCCATTCCGAACAGAGATACTTTGGTACGATATATCAATTTATCGAATGACAAAGTAGATGAACATCAAATCAAGGCAACCAAGATCTCCGATGAGAAATTCATCTTTCCCGATAGAAAAGTCTACGGCACCTTGTTTGAATTCGAAGGAAACGTAGCAACCAATTTCCAATTTTACCTGACAGATTCCACTTCGCATTTTATCAGAGGAGAAGTTTTAATGAACTGCAGACCAAATTACGATTCACTCCGTCCATCATTGAACTATCTGAAAGCGGATATCATTCATCTGATCAATACGCTGGAATGGAAGAACTAATTCAGTAAGGGTGAAAAATTTTTCACCCTTACTGAATTATTAGTTAGTATAGAATGGGTAAGAATTCATTATTTTTATAGCAAACTATATTTCTCTATGAAAACAACTCTCCTATTATTTTCATTCCTGATTTCGTATTGGGGATTCTCTCAGGAATATTCCAGAGCAAAGATCATGACAGACTCTGATGGTCTTCAAACATTAGCTGAACTTGGAATCGGTATCGACCATGGTACTGTAAAACGCGAAACTTTCTTTATCTCCGACTTCTCCGCAGAAGAGATCACAAGAATTCGCGAAGCCGGTTTCGAAGTTGAGATTCTTATCAAGGATGTGAAGGCTTATTATGTGAACCGTAATTTAAATCTGGATCCAAACACTCCGACAACTGAAAAGAACGCAACTTGTCCTCCGTCATCCGGATCCTCCACATTCACACCGACAGTTCCAACGAACTTCAACCTGGGTACAATGGGTGGATTTTACACCTATCAGGAGTTTCTTGATGAGATTGATGCAATGGCTGCTCAATATCCCAATTTAATCTCGGTAAAAGCTCCTATCAGTACCTTTTTAAGTATTGAGAACAGACCTATTTACTGGCTGCGTTTAAGTGATAATCCAAATACGGATGAAGGCGAGCCGGAAGTACTTTACACCGCTATTCACCATGCACGGGAACCCAACTCCTTATCCGAAGTGATTTTCTACATGTGGTACCTGCTTGAAAATTATGGAACAAATGATGAGATCAAATACCTGGTAGACAACACCGAAATGTATTTCGTTCCAATGATTAATCCGGATGGATATATCTATAATCAAACAACTGATCCAAATGGTGGCGGTATGTGGCGGAAAAACCGCAGACAGAACAGCGGTGGAAGCTACGGTGTTGATTTAAACAGGAACTATTCTTATGGTTGGGGAACGACAGGAACCACCACCACGCAAAGCAACGATACTTATTGTGGGACTGCTGCATTTTCAGAACCGGAAACTCAAGCTATCAAATGGTTTTGTGAAAACAGAGATTTTAAGTATGCATTTAACGCTCATACTTATGCAAACGATATTCTCTTTCCAATCGGAACTACAACCGCTGAATTTGCGGTAGATCACAATTATTTTGATGCATTTACGCATCACATGGTTCAATACAATGGGTATTCAAATATCAAATCTTCAGCGCTCTATCCGGCTTCCGGAGATTCCGATGATTACATGTACAAAGTAGATACGGTCGTGAAGCCTAAGATCTTTGCGATGACTCCTGAGGTAAGTAATACCAGTGGTGGATTTTGGCCGGCAGTGAATGAAATTACCGGAATTTGTCAGGACATGGTTTTTCCAAACCTGATCTTATCTCATCTGACTCATCGCTATTTGGAAGTAAAAGATCTTGATCCCGGGATGATTGCAACTACAACAGGTAATTTCAATCACAGTGCGTATCGTTTAGGGCTTGAAAACGGCCCCGTAAACGTGAGCATCACTCCAATGACCGGAATTCAATCGGTAGGTTCTCCAAGTACTCACAACCTGGCAATTATGGGTTCTGAAAATAGCGGGATATCCTACGTATTGAATCCGACCATCCAATTTGGAGATGTCATCAAATATGTATTGAATACTGAATATGTCGGTTGGACAAAACACGATACGATTGTAAAAACATTCGGAAGTATCACTTCCCAGTTTATCGACGAAGCAAATAGTGCTGTTAATTGGACAGGTAGCTGGGCTACAACCAACTCAACTTATGTTTCTCCAAGCAATTCATTTACCGATTCGCCTAGCGGAGATTACGCAAACAATGTCACTAAGACCTATCAATTCAACAATACCATTAACCTGACAAATGTAACAGAAGCAATGATCAAATTCTATGCGAAATGGGACATTGAAACGGATTATGACTATTGTCAATTTCAAGTTTCAACTGACAATGGAGCTACTTGGATAGGTCAATGTGGGAATTATACGGTAGCCGGAAACAGTGCAAATGGTTCAGTGCAGCCAAATAATCAACCCATTTACGAAGGAACAGAATCAAATTGGGTTCTGGAGGAAATCAATCTGAGTGATTACATCGGAGACAGTATCCAAGTTCGTTTCGTTTTGAAATCGGATGGTGGAACGAGAGCTGATGGTTTTTACTTTGATGATTTTGAAGTGCTTTACAACATTGATGTCACAGGATTGGCAGAGAATGAGAAATCGTTGTTTCACATGGTTCCAAACCCGGCAAGTTCGTATGTGAACATTGTTTTTGATCAAGCGATTCAAGATGGAAACATTGAAATTGTAAATATGAACGGTGAAACGGTTGCTACACATTCTGTGGAAGGCTCCAATTCAAAAGTTCAAGTGGGAACGGATAAACTTTCTGTTGGAGTTTATTATGTTCGTTACATCGGTTCTGTTGAACAAAAATCGCCTGTAAAATTGGTGGTCATTCATTAGACAAAATGAGAAGCAGAAGGAGAATGAAGAGAACTTTCACACTCATTGCTCAATCCCGATAGCTATCGGGCCACACTAAAAAGAATTACAAATTACTTAAACAAAAAAGAGGTTTTTCATCCCGAAAAACCTCTTTTACACAATCTGCGATGATTAATTCATCAGTCAATCCACTTATCATCTTTCATTTCACCAAGAATCACTACGTCTTTTGTACGTGAATAATCCTCAGCTGCAAGAAGCATTTGCTCTCTAGTATCTCTTCTAATTCGTATACCTTGTGATCCTGAATTTCTTACTTCAATGTAAAAACCATCTCGCAATCTTGCTGGTTTCGTTGGAGGTCTACCCATTTGTCTGTGTTTTTCTACGTCTAATATAATAATACATTAAACGCTTCGATTAAAATTATATTTTTTTAGGAATCTAATAAATCAGATTCCACTTTTTGTTTGTATAGAACTCCTTGTCTTTTAAACCTGTTTGACTGGATGATTCCAACGATGGAAAAAGCCACAATCACGGGTGTAAAAAAGAAAAAACCTATACCTACTTCATCAAAACTTACGCCCGACGGAGAGCTAAGCATGACTAAATCCCACAGCAAAAACAGTGCCGATAAGGACAAGCCAATAATTGACAAAACCTTATTTGTAACTCGTTTGATTTTAATCAAACCAAGTAAAAATGTCGTTATAAAAAACAAGAAGAAAAACGAGCTGATCAAGCCAGCTTCTTCGGTTTCGTTTGATCCTGAATTGTAAGATAATCCTATATCTCCAGTATATAAGTAACTATACCTCGCTGAAGATACCAAATCAATGTAGTAAAGTACTATGACACTGAATAGTACGCTAAGAACCAAACTTGAAATGTAAAACGCTTTATTCATCCTCAAATTTGGCGCGAATATATGACTTTATTTTTAAATTCCTAAAAAACGGACTGATTATCACCAAAATAAGAGATCAACCGCGGCTGATCGATAAATGTCAAACGTTAAAGCAGACATCATAGAAAACAAAGCTTTTAATAAATAAACAAACCACAGTGCGGTTTCTTTCTTTATTAACTTTATCTGATCTGATAAAAAGTACCATTCTCATTCATCTCCATTGAAACAAGACCCCAACAAATGAACAAAGGTAATAACCGGTCAATATTGGACTTATCCAGGGAAGAAAGCCGATAGATTTTACTCAGGGTGATCTGTGGATTTTGGTCGATGATATTCAGCAACCGGGTTTCCTCCTCTCCTATCTTCTGTGGTTTCTTTTGGTCGAACCGCTCCAATTTCCAAGTGCTTAGAAGTATTTTATTCGCCAATAAGGTGTGATCTTTTCTGCGGACGTATGCTTTCCATTTTCCTTCCTCGTCCAAAGCCAACACAGGTCTGTTTGCAGTTTTCTCAATGGAAATTTCCAATACCAGTTTCATATCTTCCTGCCAGACCCGTGATTGAAATTCCAACTTCGGTTTAGAGTACATATCCACCGCTGCTTCAATCATGTGAATTTCTTCGGTTGGATCAACTCCTGCAATTTTTCCGTTATCCTTTACCCCGATCAGTAATCTTCCTCCGTCTGTATTAGCAAAAGCCACCAGTGTTCTCGCTATCTTTTTGGAATCGTCAATCCGAAATTTGAAATCTTGCTGTTGATGCTCTCCTTCTTGAATCAATTGTTTTATCGACTGCATAGCACAAATTTACGAAGAAAAAGGAATTAGAATTCGTAGGTTCAGGTCAAAACACATTCATCGACCCAACCACATTCCGTAGCAATACTTGGCAAATTTGCCAATTCGCTAATTTGCCATATAGCGAACCATTACCAGGGTATCTATTCTTACTTGTTCCAAATTTCCCAAGCCTTGTTAGCTTGTTCTTTTAGCATCGAAAGTCCGTTTAGAGTAGTGGCTCCATGCAATCTGGATTCTCTCAAAAAAACAGTTTCTTCCGGATTGTAGATCAGGTCTATGCACAAATGTTTATCAGTCAGGTATTGAAATGGGAAAGGTAAACTATCGGTTATATTCGGGAAAGTCCCTACAGGTGTGCAATTCACAATTACTTTGCAAGCCCGCAACATGTGCTCGTTAATCGCATCATAAGCAAATTCCTTTTCCTTATTCGGATTGCGCGAAATCCAAAGAACATCCAAACCGATCTTCTTCAGAACATAAGCAACCGCTTTTGATGCTCCTCCGGTTCCAAGAATGATTGCCCGCTCATGCTCATTTGTCAGGAAGGGTTTGATCATCTGATGAAACCCAAAAGCATCCGTATTGTATCCTGTTTTCTGTCCATCCACAAGAGCAACACAATTCACCGCTCCGATTGCAATCGCTTCTTCACTTAATGAATCCAGGAAAGGAATAATTGCTTCCTTGTAAGGTATTGTCACGGAAAAACCTACTAGGTCAGGAGTACTAAAAACTCCTTGAATCTCTTCTATGTCGGACAGTTCAAAGTTTTCGAATGTATGATCCAATCCTTCTTTTTGAAACTTTTCTTCGAAATAGTGCTTCGAAAAGGAATGCCCCAACCTTTTACCAACCAATCCGTATTTAGGCATTTTTCTTCGCCATTTTGGAACGGATGAAGCTGATAATCATCGGAAGTATGGAAATAAAAATGATTCCCAAACAAACCTTTTCAATGTTGTGCTTGATCCACTCGATACTTCCCAAAAAGTATCCTGCCAAAGTCAAACCGAAAATCCAAAGAAACCCACCAATCACATCAAAAAGGAAAAACTTACGGTAATTCATTTTTCCAATTCCAGCTGCAAAAGGGGTGAATGTTCGTACAAAAGGCACGAAACGCGCCATAATGATCGCTTTTACTCCATTCTTTTCGAAAAAAGCCTCCGTTTTCTCCAGATAGACCGGTTTCACCAACTGCCTTCCCTTGATTTTCCAATTGAATACATTCAGCCCGATGTTTCTTCCAATCCAATAATTTACATTATCTCCAAGAACAGCTGCTACGACCAATAAACCAAGTAATAAAGCAATGCTCAATTCTCCGGAAGCAGCAAACAAACCAGCCGTGAACAACAAGGAATCACCCGGCAAGAATGGCATAATCACCAACCCCGTCTCCACAAAGATCACGAGAAAAAGAATGATGTAAATATAGTTTTCGTAAGCTTTAACGAAATCTCCAAAATGCTCCAGGTCAAATAACTGATGGAAAAACTCTATCATAGGTTCAATTAATACATTTCATAAGTCGGTTCGAACGTTTCAAACCAATTTGTTATTCCTCCTTCCAAAATGGCAATTTTTTGAAATCCATGTGCACATTCCAATAAGTTAGCTACGGATTCTGCTCTTCTTCCTGTTTTGCACAAAATGATGTAATACTTTGATTTATCCATTGATTCTGCAACTTCAGGCACTTTATGCATAGGGATTTTAGTTCCGCCAATAGCACAAATTTCAACTTCCCACGGTTCGCGGATGTCAATTAATTCTGCCTCATTATTTTGAATCAGTTGCTTACAAGCTTCAGAGGTAATGCGATTCATTCCGATTTATTTTCGGCAAAGATAGATTTTAATTCAGAATGCAAAAGTCAAAATGCAAAAGTAGGTTCTTCATTATCAAAAACAGGGATCAAGTAGTTTTTGAATTTTTCATTTTGAATTTTGAATTCACTTGATCTTGACTGAGATTTCCATTTCAAAGAGCGCAACCACTTCTCCGTTCAGGTCTTTAGCTTTGACCTTCACCCAATGGTTTTGGCGTTCATTTGTCTGGATAGCCTTCAGAACCTGTTCACGAACAATTGCTCCTTCATCACAAGTGAATTCCACATCGGTTTCCGCTCGTTTTAAGAATTCCGCTTTCATTCCTTTAAAAGCAAAAGAAGGACGCACATTCAATTCATCACAAAAATAAAAAGCATGTAATCCTGCTGTAACATCAGCCCCAACAGCCAAAGCGCCGAAATACATACTTTTCAGATGATTCTTCGTTCTTCTCCTAAGCCTGATTCGGACAACCACCTGCTCATCATCGATCTGCACCAACCGAGGACTGACATATCCAATCATAGGGATTTTAAAAATCCCCATCAATCGGAGCATCATTGTATATTTTTTCAAATTCGGATTACTCATGGCTTACCAGTTTATCAATAATCTCCTTTACGGATTGAATGGATTTCACATGTTCTATACTTGGACCTGCGCACCAAACGGTTTTGTAAGTTGCACTGAAAGCAGCCTTCTCCAAGGATTTCATCCCCCTGTAAAAAGTCATTGCTTTCACCCATTTTTTCAAGCGTTTATTTCGATTTAAAAACCGTTCCAACCACGATTGTTCTGTTCCGATTTCCTTCACATAAGGGGTATTGATTACAGTACATGGTGTCCCTGACAATTTCGAGGTCATGACAATGTCCTTTTCACCGTAGTTCACACACGCTTGCTTATATTCCTCTGAAACTCCAGCTTCGTGGGATGCTATGAAAACAGATCCGATAGAAAATCCATCTGCCCCGGCTGCTATCAATTCGTCCATTTCCTTTTTTGTTCCAACACCACCTGCTGAAATAACCGGAATCGAAATTGCTTGCTTGATACTTGTAATCAATGTTTTGGCATCAATTCTTCCGGCATGTCCTCCCGCCCTATTGTTTACAGCGATCACAGCATCTGCTCCAAGCGCTTCCACCTTCTTCGCATATTCCACATCTGTAACATCACAAAAAACCTTGATGCTTTTTGCTTTTGCTGCCTCAATCACTTTTTTGGGAGAACCTAGGGAAGTGATGAAGAAATCGATTCCTTCTTCCACACATATCTTCAATTGCTCCTCCACATAAATATTGGATGCATTCACAATCAAATTAACTCCAACAGGTCCTTTTGCTCTCGACTTCATGCGCTTCAATCCTTCTCTTAGCAATTCGGTAGAGCGATAGTTCAATGCAGGAATCGCAGCAGCAACACCATTTTCAGTACCAGCAATGATCATCTCTTCATTCGACACCAAGAACATAGGAGCGATAATGATCGGATGCTTGATATGCAATAAGTCGCTCAGTGCTAATTTTTCCATCTTCAATTGATTACATCCAAATATACAATTAATTATGCACGCATATATTAATCGAGATAAAAAGGTGACTTCGACTACGCTCAGTCAACTTTCTAAATAGTAATAAAAAACAAAACCAAGGTGGCTGAGCGTAGTCGAAACCGCGGGTTTTCAATTAAAAAAGCCTCCCGAATTTCTCCGAAAGGCTTTCCATTATTTTAGAAGTCTTTTTTATCACATTCCAAATCCAAACTTCAGACCTGTGGCAAGATTGATGCGAACACCTGAATCTCCATATGAACTCCAGCGATATTGAACATTCCCTTGATCATCAATATAATTATCCAGGTAATTTCCCTGAATATTGAACATTCCCAATCCCACACCAAAATACATGTCAATACTGAAGTTTCCATCTCCCGGCCAAAACTGGAACCCCATATTGAACCTGAAAATCATCTGATTGATATGCGATTTCGCGTCATCTAACACTCCATTCATATCTTCATTCATATAATTGTATTGTCTGAACTTGAAGACCGGAGACAAATAAAGTCCCTTTAACTGATTGTCTTCTGAAGCCGGATAGAATTTTGGGGCTAATGATGCATGAAAACCGATCGCAGGTTCTGCTTCGGAATCGATGGATTGAAACTGCCAGAATCCTAAACCATCCTCCCCTTGCCATAACCGTTGATTTCCAAAGTTCAATCCGAATTGAGAAATTGTCGGTCCCACTTCCAATTCCAAACTTATGATTCGGGCAAGCCGCTGTTCGTAGCTGAAATTAAACTCTCCGGCAACCAATTGTGTCGGACAGAATTTAAGTACAAAGTTCTTCTCTCCTGAATCTTCCATTACTTCCTGGGAAATAGCCCCAAATGAAGCTCCCGAAAGAATTAATATTCCAAGTAATTTTTTCATACGAATCGATTTACCAAACAAAGAAACTCTTTTTTTATCAATTCCTAAAGTTTCAGGTCTCAATTAGCACACTGTAGGGATAAAATACCGAAATTTGAACATGGCAAATTCATCAGACTGGATAGGTGCACTTAGATTAAGAACCCTCCCTTTGTCCATTTCCGGAATATTGGTCGGCTCATTCGTAGCTGTTTTTCAAGGTTATTGGAATCCGATCATTTTCACATTGGCATTATCGACAACACTTCTGTTTCAAATCTTGTCCAACCTGGCAAACGATTTGGGAGATTCATTAAAAGGTGCCGACAATTCGGAAAGAGTTGGTCCGATGCGTGCCGTTCAATCAGGTTCGATCTCTAAAGATGCGATGAGAAGTGCAGTTATCCTGACTTCCATACTATCCTTTATCAGCGCAGGATTACTGATTTATTTCGGTACTAAGAACCTGTCTGCAACCAGTGTTTACATTTATATCGGTTTAGCTGTTGCTTCAGTGTTTGCAGCCATCACTTACACCATTGGAAAAAAAGCATACGGCTACAATGGTTTGGGCGATCTATTTGTTTTCATCTTCTTTGGATTAGTTAGTGTT
>NZ_CALRYJ010000016.1:0-88156 GCF_943372375.1 Fluviicola taffensis DSM 16823
CGTGAATGCTACATACCAACAGCAATGAGTTTTCGTCCAAAGCGCCAGTGGAAATTGACCTTTTATTTCAGCAACCCTCCCTTTATCCCAAGCAAAATGAAAGCCCAATTGCAGCTGATTTCTATGGCGAAAAGTGGAAAGTCGGATCTCGTGTACTGTCATCATTCATGTATTCAGGCAATTGAATTTAAGAAAAAAGAACTCCTCCCACAAGACCAAATCACAGAAATTTAGAGTTTTTTTGTGCCCTTATCCGGCTATCCGTTATAGTCCCTCCCGCTGGTCGGGCGCTGCCACGGATATCCGGGGTCGGCATTTACGCATTATCAAAATTCCTGACAAAACAAGAAAATAAACATCGCCCACCCACACTCAAACTCAGTTCTAAAAAAGCTCTGAAAACAGAGTTAGAGTGAGTACTGAGGGCAAAAAGAAAAAACATCTTTGAAAAAGCAGGACAGAATGAGAAACAGAACGGGAATGAGGAAAAAAGAAAAGCATCACTTCCGCAATGCTTTTCTTTTTGTTGTGAACTAATACGGTTTCTAACTATTCATTCTTCACAGATTGGTCACTCGAATGAAAAGCTTTGAATTGGTCATTGAAATTTCACAACGACTTGGTGCTGAAGTAGCATAAGTATTTCCACAAGTAGGACATAAAAAGTAAATTTCAGGTAATTTATCATCTGTTCCAGCCTCTAATGCTGCTAAAGCTCCTTTATAAAAATCTCGGTGTTTTTGCTCCACTTTATAAGCATAGGTTAAGCTTATTTGAGACATATAATTTCCCGCAGTATTAGCGTTTTTGATAAATTCCGGATACATCGTATTAAACTCATAACTTTCTCCGTTAATCGCTTCTTTCAAATTTTCAACAGTTGACTTCACTGTAAATTCGGGTTTTATAAGCGGTATGGATTCTCCCATTCTAACCAATACTACTTTATGGTTTTCAGCGTGAATTAATTCAGCACCGGAAGCCGCTTTAAAAAGCAATGCTATTTCAGGATGCCCCTCTTCCATCGCTTTTTTACTATAAGCTTCATATTTAAAGTGAGCAGTGGTTTCCCCTTTGTATGCGGCTTGCATATTTTCGGTATTTAATTTTAATCGATCTTTCCTTTCTACTTTTGTTACGTTGATTGCTTCTTCTTTATTGGAGCTTTTGAGTTCTTTTTCATCCGATGCATTCTCGTTACAAGATTGAAACAAAATCACTAAGGAAGCTACTCCAATAGCGAATAATATCATTGGTTTTTTCATTTTTTTCTATTTAAAACGGGTTGAAAATGATTCGTGTATCTGAAATTGATTATTGGAATGATCTCGAAAATCAGGAAGTACCAGTTGAATCCCTGCACCGTGTTTAAAAACCAACTCGCCTCCTAAATATCCTGTTCTTGCGACAGATCCTATCAAAAAACCAAACAGTGTGAAACTCACCCATTTTACCCAGCTTTTTTGATAGTTGATAAAATAAAAAACGGTCTTAAAAATCACATTAGCAATTGCTAAGGAAAGTGTTACGAAGGCCGCTTCTTCATGCATTCCCAATGGTTCTTGAAACATTCCATCAGTCATTCCTTCGCTTGCATAACGTCCACTTAAGAATGCAACTATTGCTCCTAATGTGCCCAGAATCAAAAGGTAAAATGAAGCTTTTTTGAAAAATTCATTTTTGCTGAACAATGAAATTCCTTCAGAAAGGAATCCCACCATTAATAAGGCGATTGGAAAATGAATAACCATAGCATGAAGATGCGGTGCTGTAATCATGATAAACTAGTTTAAAGTGTTTGTTTTTTTTATAAACGATCTACCTCCTCTTTTACAAGAATCGCATCATTCATCTATTTACACGGTTTTACTCCAATTTGGCTTTTGTTCTCAACCTTAAATTTTCTTCTTGAGTGTTTTCAAAAGCAGTTCTGCAACGGCAAGTGACGATGAAGGATTTTGTCCGGTGATTAATAAGCCATCTTGTTTTACATAAGATCCCCAATCATTCCCTTTGGTATAATGAGCTCCTTGTTTTTTAAGTTCATCTTCCAATAGAAATGGAACTACTTTCGTTAGTTTCACTGCTTCTTCTTCGGTATTTGAAAAACCCGTCAGCTCTTTTCCTTTAATAAGGGGTTCTCCGTTTTTCAGTTTCACATTCACCAAAGCGGCAGGAGCATGACATACAAATGCAATTGGTTTTTGACGATTATAAAAGGCTTCAATCAAATTAATGGAGGTTTTATCAATTGCCAAATCCCATAATGGGCCATGACCACCCGGATAAAAAACAGCATCGTAATCCTCCTGTTTTATCTCATCAAGTATAAAAGAATGTGCCATTTTGTCGATGAGCACGCTGTCTTTATAAAAACGTTCCGTTGAAGGCGATTGTGCATCTGCCAATTCACTTTTTGGATCGACCGGTGGTTGACCTCCTGCAGGAGATGCAATGGTGATTTCCGCTCCCGCATCAGCTAAGAGGTAATAAGGGGTTGAAAATTCCTCTATCCAAAAACCGGTTTTTTCACCCGTATTTCCCAATTCACTATGGGAAGTTAAAACCATTAGTATCTTCATTTCAGCTGTTTTTTTTGGTTATTATTCTATTATCCTGATTATTTATCGATTCCAGTCTGTCGTAGTGGAGTGAACTTCTTTTCTTTATCCTGAAACACCTTCAATAAGCATGGTGCCACCAGATAAGTAAGTGAGAAAATCTATCTGTAATTCTTGACTATTTTTCATTTGGGAATAATCTAGTGTGAATTCATTTTCACAACGGCATAAAGGTGAGGTCTTTTAATTATTAAAACCTTTCACAATTAATAGTAAGAGTTACATCTTTCACACTTTACCCAATTCAAGAAACAGCCGAATTCGAACGTTTTTTTAGTGTGAATTGAATTCAGGATTGTATTTTACAATTTGAATTCTCTTAATTTTACTCCTCACAATCAAGCAACATGAATCGAAAACGAAACTGGGCTAAAATCATTAAACGAACACTTTTGATCACCTTCCTATTCGGACTTTTTTGGTTCTTCGGAGCTAATTGGGCAATTGTCTCGAATGCAGAAGGAAAAGTATTCGACCAGGTGAGTGATTGCCCGAAAGTAAAAGTTGCTCTTGTTCTCGGAACTTCACGCACACTCAAGCACGGAAATGACAACCTCTATTTCTCCTACCGCATAAAAGCTGCTGTGGAATTGTACCGTGCAGGGAAAGTGAAATACATTCTGGTGAGTGGCGACAATGGTCAAACAACTTATGACGAACCGACCGACATGAAAAATGCTCTTATTGCGGCCGGGATTCCTGCAAAACGGATTTTCCTCGATTATGCCGGATTCAGAACACTGGATTCGATGGAACGTGCATTGAAAGTGTTCGGGCAGAAGGAAGTGATTGTCGTTTCGCAGCGTTTCCACAACGAACGTGCAATTTACCTGGGAGAACATTTCGGAATGACTGTTTATGGATATAACGCCCAAGATGTTGCCAAAATGGGTGGTTTCAAAACGAAAGTCCGTGAGCGCTTTGCCCGCATGAAAGTGTTTTGGGATATCGTGTTTGGTGTTGATTCCAAGTTTTTAGGAGAATCTGTTGAAATCAAATAAGTTCACATTAATCTCCCAGAACGCGCTTCTCCACCATTTGTAAAATACGTTTATTACAACTCGTTTTGTTTTTCAGGTACCAGGAAAACTGGTCTGATTCCAGAAATCCGACGATCAATCCGATACATTGATTACGCAATGCCTGATTATTTTGGATCATCTGTCTCATGAATTGACGCCGTTCCTTTTCCATCAGGTTTAGAAAATTCGGATTCATCTGGTGAAAAGTATCTTTAACAAGCAGGATCAAATGATCATTTTGATACTTCAAGATGGAACGCAGGTATTGATTTTGAAACAATTCAAGGTCCGTTGAATCAAGGGATTCATCAAAAAATATTTCCGGGAGTAATTCAGATCGTTTCATCTTATACAATTAGTTATCTAGTTCAATGGATTCGAATCGGAAAATACGAGCAAACAGAAAATCCAATGATGATTGACGCAAAACCGGAGAGCAGAACGATCAAACCCGGTTTTTGGGTGGATTCGAAACAAACCATTACGATCCCTACAAAAACAGCTATTACGCCAACGAGTAAAAGCAATAAACCAAATCCTGTCATATTACAATTTTAAAGGTTGAGAAATTAAATGATCGAATTTTTCCTTGAATTCATCCCTGTAAAAAAGGTTCATCGTTTCAAAAGGAATAATTCGTCCATCTTTATGTACGATATGGACACAGGATTTCTTGATCGCACGCACGTCAAAATCATACGCATCCATAAAATTCATGATAATGATACGAAATAGATTGTTATAACTTAATCCGGGAGCATCTATCACCGGCAAACAACATAACAACTGATGCATCTCATCCTGAACCTTTTCAACGGACGGAGCAGTTGAGAAGATCCGTAACAAGTGATTGTGCAGCCTCTCATCTTGCTCATAAACAATCGTATTCTTCGAATTGTTAAGCAAATCTTCCGGGTTAATCAAACGGGTCAATGGAAAAACCTGGTCCTCCATCTTCAGTGCGTATCCCATGATCAATGCATCGGGATTACAGGGAACCGGTATCAAATCGGCAGGTTCGAATAAAGGAGCTTGTTTCAGGATTAGTCTTCGCACTTCCGAATTGGTCAAACGATCCGTAGCTGGATTAAAATGTTCCAATCTTCCGGAAGAACTTGTCGGTTGAAAAGTCACTCCCCGAACGCAAGGTTGTTTCAATGCATAATCGATGATCTTCCCTATTTCAGAATCATTTAATCCCTTTTGCAAGGTAACAACCAGGGTTGTACTCAAATTCAATGCATTGAGTTTCTCTAGAGCTTTGATGCGTATATCTCTCAAATCGCGTCCGCGCATGGATTCCAACACTTCTTTTTCGAAGGAATCAAATTGCAAATAGATCTCAAAATCGGGCATGTAAGTTGCCAATCTTTCTGCAAACCCCGGATCATTAGCTATTCGAATCCCGTTTGTATTAACCATCAAATGCTTGATGGGCTGTGTTTTACAATAATCCAGAATTTCAAAGAACTCCGGGTGAATCGTCGGTTCTCCGCCGGAAAGTTGAACAACGTCCGGTTCTCCTTCCGACTTGACAATAACATCCACCATCCGTTTGATTTCTTCCAGTGTCCGGTGTTTTCCGTGCGTTGGTGAAGAAGACGCATAACAAGTGGGACAGGTCAAATTACAACGATCGGTTACTTCTATCAATGTCAAACAGGAATGCTGTTCATGGTCTGCACAAATTCCACAATCCATCGGACAGCCATAATCGGTATGTGTAAGCGGTTCTTTCGGGTATTCCGAAGCTTTATTAAAATTGCGGATATTCTTATAAAAATCAATATCATCAGCAATGATGGATTTCTGGAAACCATGCTCTGAGCATCGTTTCAACATGAATACGTTCCCGTCTTCAAAAACGATCTTTGCCGAAATCCGCTTATGGCATTCATTGCATAAACTAATCGTGTGATCGTAATAAATATAGGAGCTTTCAGATGGCATAAAGGGTGTTTTTAGGCTTTATAATCAGATAAAGAATGGTCCTAAGATACAATAAATAACAGATCAGGATGGCAATTTGGATACTTGTAAGTCCTAAAGCCAATGGAAAATGCGGTTTCATCCACTCGGCAATGAAGCGATACAAAAGGTAGAGGAACATCATCAGTTTGAATTGCATTCCTTCGCTTAATTTTTGTTTTCGCTGCAGCACCACCAAAAGCACTCCGATAAGAATCAAAACAACCAGTTCATACAGCGCCAATGGATGTCTTATCACTCCATCACCCAAATCCATTCCCGTGAGCCAATCTGTCTCATTTCCATAGGTCATTTCTTCGATTCCTTGAGAAAAACAACCAATTCGACCGATAAACAACCCCAATAAAATGGGGAAAGTCATAACATCGCCGGAAGAAGCTTTTAATTTCATGAAATACTTGGCAATCTCGACAAATAGCCAGCCTCCAAGCAAACCTCCCACAACTGTTTTGGAAGAATATAGATACATCCAAAAATCCGGACTTGATTTCCACGCTTCCACATTTTCAAGTGCCCCAAGCACACGTGAAAAAATGAGTGCCCCCAATGCTGCTGCAATCAGTAAGATCATTCGCTGCTCCCAGGAAAAAACATCCTGAATTCGCTTTTTCTTAAAAACATAGAATCGAAACCCAACGAAAAAGGCAGCAATCTCGGTTACTAAATGCGTATTGATTTCAGTTCCGAAAACAGAAAGATTGATTGGAAATTCCATATTATCTGGAGTTGTTTTTCTGTATTTTATATAGTTCCAGCAATTGTTCTATTTCAAAAGCTTTTTGGGTTCCAATCAATAATTTCCCCCCGTCTTTGAAAACCAATTGTAAACCTGTTTTTCCGGATACATTCAAAGCTCTTCCTTTCCCTAAAAAACTATAGCGAATCCCCCATCCGCCAAACTCTGACAAGGGCGAATATTCACGCAGGTAAACCTGATCCAGGTCTTCCCATCTGTAATGACGAAATTTTAGTTGTATCGGAAAGAACCGTACATCAATTCCCCTGTCCGAAATGCGGGTTTCCAGTTTCATGATGAAAAACAGAAGCGATAGGAGCAGCATGAAAAAAAATCCTATCAGCAAGGAAGCATTATCAAACGCCTTACTTCCAAATGGCTCTCCAAACAACACTTGTGTCACAATGAAAAATCCCATTACTCCTTTAATTCCCGCAAAAAGAAACCACAACCACCATTGTCTGAATTTTTGAGTTTCCGAAAACCGTTGATAATCCTTCATAATCCATTCATTTGGGCTAAACTGATTCACCCGAATTCCTATTGTTTGTTTAATCCCTGTAAATGGATGATTGGTAAGTGAATAGTATCAAGCATGTCATAAATAGTGTCTCTTAAACATAGTCTTATTTCGATAACTTTTCCATCATCAACAAATAAGGATCCAACATGTGATTCAGGAAGATTGCCTTTGGATCCTGAGGAAACTTGGTATAATATTCCGTATCCGGATAAAGGACAATGAAATTTCCGCAACGCGTGAAAGTAGTTGAATGAGCCAATTGTGGAGGCTCAAACCCTTTTAGATTCTTCGTCATTAATTTACCCAATTTCCGACCCAAATATTTTTCAAAGCGTCTTTGGGTCTTTTTCGAAGGGCGATCCATTTTATTGTACATGTGTCGAACAACCAATCTTGGGAGAAATGGCAATTTCTTGATTGCTTTTTTGGCATTCTGAAACGGATTCACACCATTGAAATCATTCACGGTCTGGACTGAAAAGGGAGATTCGGGAACCCAATCCAATGAGTTCACCGTATTGTAAGCCCAGCCATCCTGGGTCATCTTTTCATAATAATAAGCAAAGTAGAGGTTCCCCGGTTTCGGTGCGGCACTGCAATAAGTTTTGAACTGCACATCTGCCGGAATAATTCCGTTCTCTTTCATGATCAGGAGATGAGCTGTTAACAAATACGCCAAAGCTCCTCCCTGACTGTGTCCGGTAATGTAGAATTCTTTCTTTCCCTGATCGATCTGAGCAAAAAGCACCGAATCCATGTCTTGCCAGATACAACCTAAAGCGGTTGTCCATCCAACGTGAACCAAGGCTTTCGGGTCTTTCGATAATTCGTAATAGAATGTGTCTTTTTCACTGGTTTTGATCCATCCTTTTGCAGGAACCATTCCCGCATAGAAATTAGCTCCCCAACTCGAGAAAGTTCCTGTCGTTCCTCTCAAGGACAAAACCCCTACTCCGGCTTTATCTTCCCAATAATCCCATTTATTATCAAAACCTACTGTTTTTGAACGGTACTTGAATTCAAATCTTTCAGGAGTCGGCATTGAATCGGAATACGTAGAATCTGCAAATTGAAAATTGACTTTCAATAGCTCCATCGCTTCATTCTTGTCGTAGCCGGGTTTTAATTGGGCATAAGAGTGGTTGAATGAAAAAAGGAGTAAACCTAAAATAGAGAACCAGATTTTCATAGAATCAAATTAAATGAGTCAAGTAATTAATTAGCAATAACAAATGATGCTTTTGCTGATCCATTAAGCGATGAGTGTATTCGATAGACTGTATACTTCCTCCTCCACTGTATTCCTCTTGCATGAATTTACCGATTAAGGTGCGTTCTTTTTCCATCATCGACTTCCAATCTTTTTGCCAAGTCCCCAATAAGTCTCTGTCTTCTACTTCCATTTTAGAGGATAAGATGGTGAAGTATTTATCGACCAATTGCTCATATTCCGATGCACAAGCCAAATTTGCCTTATTGATTCCTAAGGTTGTCGATTCCTTTTCCAACTGTTTCCGCAACAGGCTTTCAACCACAAAGGTATCTTCCATGAACATGCGCTGAATAGAATCTGAAAAATCACTTTTCCCTTCTGCTTTCGGTAATTTCAAAGCCAATTCATGGGCTTCCGATCTCAATTCCACCCGCCAATTGATTTTTAACCGCTCCATTTCGGAATCCGAAACTTGGGAAAAGGCAGAAGAATACTGGAAAACTAGGAATAAGAGAGCAATTCTGGAAATCATGTTTTTGTTTTTAATTAGTGGATTCATGACTTTGCGCTCTTTACGCCTTCGCAGTTAGAACAAAGAAATTTTAACTGAACCGCAAAGATGCAGAGGGCGCAGAGTTTTAAAACCATCACCTCATTATCGTATCTGAATTTCTAAAATTAATCAATCTCTTACACTTATATTACTAAAAAGAAACTTTCTACACTCAAAGGAATTGAAATTATTCAAATCGAAATCAGTGAAGAGTATTTTATTAATTTTAGTTCGATTTACTTTTTAGCGCTACCAAACTTATGAAGCAAAACACACTTATTCTTGTATTGTTATTCCTTATTTCGGATTTCACCTATTCACAGACAAAAAATCAACTCGATTCAATCCTGAACGTTTGTTCCAAGATGAAGAACGACACCAATAAGGTCATTTTTCAAAATGAAATCTCGTGGAGTTTCAAATATTCTCATCCGAAGCAGATGGAAAAATTGCTTCTTGACAATGTGAAACTCGCTAAAAAGTTGAAATACGAATCCGGAACGGCTTTGGCTTACAAAAACCTGGGGATTCTGATGGACGAGGCAGGGAATATACCCAAATCCGTAGAAAACTACCAACTTGCGATCCGCTATTACAAAAAAGCAAACGATGAAATGGGAGTTGCGAAAAGTGAAGCCAATATTGGAATTCTCTACCGCGATTTGAAACGAAACCCGGAAGCAATCCAGAAATTTCGCGAATCGAATAAGGTCTTCATCAAAAATGGATTCCTTCAAGGTCAGCTGATCATTTATCAAAATCTGAGTATCTGCTATGAATTCATGAATAAACTGGATTCTGCCACTGTCAATATCAAAAGGGCAATGGACATCATGAACCAGCTTAATATCGTCGATCCGAATGTCTATGGGAATTATGCCAATATTTTCATGAAACAGAAAAATTATGCAAAAGCCATTGAATACTATGAAAAAGCAGTGAAAATATTGGGCTCCGACGGTCGTGGTATTACCTGGACAGATAATATGGGATTGGCTTACTACAATCTGAAACAATATCCGAAGGCATTACCCCTTTTTCTGGCAAGTATTGACAATGCTCCCAATATTTACAACGCCAATACCATGGCTACCCATTTTCATTTGGCCAATTTATATTATGCAACTGCCGAATACAAGAAAGGATTTGAAGTTCAACGAACTTACCTCGATATCAAGGATTCCATTTTCTCTTTGGAGAATGCACGACAGCTTTCGGAACTGACCAAGAAATACGATTCGGATAAGAAGAAGATCCAAATCGAGAACCAGAAGAAACAGATCAAAAGTGAACAGACCCAGAAGTATTTCTTCGCAGGTAGCATGATTGTTTTTATTGCTTTGGGATTCCTGTTATTCCGCTCATTGAAGCAAAAAAACAAAGCCAACCAAATCATCCTCGAACAGAAAAGACTGGTTGAGGATCAGAAAGATGCATTGCAGCACAAAAACCGGGAGATCCTGGATTCCATCACCTATGCAAAACGTTTGCAGGATGCCATCCTTCCCGCAGTTGATTACTGGCACAAGACACTTCCCGAAAGTTTCATTCTGTACAAACCAAAAGATATCGTTGCCGGGGATTTTTACTGGCTGGAAACACATACTGTTTCGAATGGCGAAATTTCCGAAGATTACTTGTTCTTTGCTGCTGCAGATTGTACAGGTCACGGTGTTCCGGGAGCCATGGTAAGTGTGATTTGCTGCAATGCTCTGAACCGATCCGTTTTGGAATTCAACTTGGTTGAGCCGGGAAAAATACTGGATAAAACACGTGAATTGGTTATTTCGACATTCAATAAAAGCGTGGAAAACGTCAAAGACGGAATGGATATCAGTTTGGGATGTTTGAATGTAAAAACCAAGGAATTATTGTGGTCCGGGGCGAATAATCCACTTTGGGTAGTTCCTGCAGGAAGTGATGAAATCATTGAGTGGAAACCGGACAAACAACCTATCGGGAACTATGCCGATGAAAAGCCGTTCAGCACACATTCGATGATCCTTGAACCGAAAACAACGATTTATCTGTTTACCGATGGATATGCAGACCAGTTCGGTGGTGAGAATGGAAAAAAATTCAAATACAAGCAATTCAAGGATTCCATTCTGGCAATTCATGATCGACCGATGGAAGAACAGCAAGAACATTTGGAAACCACTTTTGAAAGCTGGAAAGGCGAATTAGAACAAGTGGATGATGTCTGTGTGATCGGAATCAGAATATAATTTAAAACCAGTAGGGACGCGATGCATCGCGTCCCTACTGGTTAATGTTTCCCACCAATTACCCATTTTAAGTCAACGAAAACAGTCCGAGGCTTCGGTGGTCCGTAAATAAAATTGCTGTCCCGGTATTTGGATGTGTCAAAATCGCTTTGGTAACTGTCAAATACATTCTGAATTCCAAGACCGATGCGAATCGTCTGTTCAAATTGATGGATGTGGATTGCATGTTCTGCCCGAATTCCCAAATCCCAAAATGACTTTGTATGTACGATCTCATCCTGCATCAATTCAGGCGCTCCTGCAAAGTGTGGAACTAACATGCTTCCCGTATAAACACAGCTTACTGATCCGGACCAGGCTCCTTCCGGGAATATGGAAATGGTGGAAGAGCCATACACATTCGGAGTTCTCAGAAAAGCTTTGATCGGTTCAACTTCCAATGACCATTGCTGTGCCTCCGTAAAAAGCGATTCCTGGTAAGTGAAATTGAGATCCACTTGCAGGTACTTGTCCCAACGCAAACGTACGGATTCACTTAAACCACTCACTTCCGCATTGGATCCGTTTGTTCGCAAAAGTAAGGTCTTGGATGGATCTGGGCTCGGAATTTCATTCAGTACAAATGAATGAAGCAATTGCGTGTGGAACAGGGTCAATTCGGAAGAATACAACATTTTCTTTCTTCTCCTACTCCAATTCACTTGTGCTGAATACGCATGTGATTTTTCACTCTTCAGATCCTTGTCCACCCGGATTTGAGAAATTCCACCGTTGGCAAAAGCAATGTGCATATCCGTTTCAAAAACTTGTGGTGCTTTAAATCCGTTTCCGTAAGCCAAACGAAATTGCCACTGTCCATTCGGTTTGAACAGAACAGCCGCTCTCGGAGTTACAATCAAATTCTCAACTTTCGAATGCTTCGTTGTTCTTACACCTGCAACGAATGACCATTTTTCCCCCAGATCAAATTGATCCTGCAAAAAACCGGCAACTTGTGTGATGTTTTGGTCGATGGAATAATCATATCCCCGAATCTCATCCTGAATGGCGTCGTAATAGTGCTCCACCCCGCCGATCAAGGTAGATTTGCTCTTTGATCCGATCTTTTGAACATAACTGAACTGAAGACCTGATTGCAGCGTGACATTATTGGTTTTCCCCCACGCCTCCGCATGATTTAAACCGGTATAATGATGCCTATTTGTTTTCTGATAACCTGTATAAGCCTGAATATTCCACTTTTTATTTCGGGATTTCCAATTTCCGGAAAACTGACCGATACTGGTGATCTGGTTCCTGAATTCGCTTTGGTCTGCCTGTTGCGGATCCCCATTCCACAATTGACCTCCTTGCCTTTGTTCGTGCAGGATCCAAAAATCTGCATGAAGCTCAATGGATTTTCCGATATTCTGAAATGCATTGATTCCGAGCAAGGAACTGTTAATTCTCGGAATTTCCGTGAATCCGTCTCCATTCCGGTCATAACCATCCCGAATCTTGTTCATTCCGGAAAATAAAAAACCACTCTTTTTCGATTTGGAAACAAGGGCGCCATTCACTTGGATCACTTGCTCAACAGGTCCTTTCGGAATGATGGAAACCTTGTCCGAAACTTCAATAAAATTGGTTTCCGGATGTTTGGTAATGATATTGATTGTTCCGGCGATTGCGTTGGAACCATAAAGAACCGAACCACCGCCATTTACAACTTCAATGCGGTCGACAATAGTTGTCGGGATCTGCTCCAATCCGTACAATCCCATCAAAGAGGAAAACAGAGGCCTTCCATTGATCAGAATCTGAGAGTAAGAACCACCCAGACCATTCATTCGCACCTGAGTATAATTGCATGTTTGACAATTCGTTTCCATCCGGATTCCTGGCGAGAACTTCAATGCATCTGAAATGGAAGTCGCCGAAATGGCTCTGAACAGTTTTTGATCCAAGGTTGAAACAGAGATCACACTATTTTTCTTTGATTGAGCTATCCGACTTCCTGTAATGGTTACTTCTTCTATCTCCCGCAAGGAATCAGACACAATCCTCAACGAATCAAGCGATTGATTTTGAGCTATTGAAATGAAGGCTCCACAAGAAATAAGAATCAAAAATAGATGTCGCACAAAAAAATATTTTCACAAATATAAAACTATTTTTTTAGACTTGTCTAAAATTAAATTCAGCCAACAGTTAAAATGGATTTATGGGATTCAACAACTCAATCCAGCAGTTCACTTTTTCTCACTCCCTTGACTCTCATCTATGAACTAATTTTACTCAAAAACTCGTATGAAAATCGTTCAATTCTCTTTTTTGATAGTCGCTTTCCTGGCTATCTCGGCTTGTTCCAAGGACAAAAAAAACACTCCTTCTTCAACGAATACCGGAACAACAAGTCTTCCTGACACATTTACCTATACTTACGCAAGTGGAAGTTTTCACTTTGTTTCATCATCGGATGGCATTGATGTGACTTTAAATGCAGCTCCGGAATCCGGTAGTCAAATCAGCAGAGGAACAGGATCGTTCACCTATAATTTGATAGAGCTTGCATCGGAAGATCCGTCAAATCCGGGAATAAGTGGAAATCCGGATTTAGTTTTTGTTCTGACGAATCAAAATGCCACATTCTATCAGACCAATCAATCCATTCATATCGGAGACGGATCAAGCGATTCCTTTGAATACAGAACTGTCATCAACTCGGAATTAGGTAAATTCAGACCACTTAATGCAAACGTGATGTTTAGCAAAATTTCCGAGCAACAAATCATCGGAACAATTACCGGAACCTTTGACTTCGATAATGATGGCATTTCCAGATCTTGTACAATCAATTTCACTTTAAATAAATAACTATGAAACTTCTTACCATTGTAACTTCCTTATCCATCTCAGTCAGTTTGAGCGCCCAATTGAGCAATCATTCACTTATTGTTCCTGAATTTGGAAACGGAATCCTCAAACTTTATTCACCTACTTCCTCTACTACTATTCAAGCCAATCCGAATTACACCATTGATTTGACGCAATTAGGTCAAGGATTATCCACCAATGGAAGTCCGAATTGCACGGCACTTTTTGGAAATGATTTGTTTGTAACCATCACTTCTGCTAATCAACGAATCTATCGTTTCCCCAATTACATCCAAAATCCTTCGGCAGCTATTGCCAATGTCTCACAAGTAACCAATATTGGAAATGATTACGTGGGAATTGCATTTGATGCTTCAGGGAATTTGTACACATCAGAAGGTGATTATTTAAATACCCGAATTGTCCGTTACAATGCTTCGGATTCTTACGCTACCCGAATTGATTTGGGAAACGGATTGATCCAATCGTACTTTGCGAACATCACTTTTGACGCAGCAGGAAATCTATGGGCTACCGATTATTCCAATAACCGGGTTGTTGCAATTTCAGCTGCAGATTTAGCTACTACCGATGCCAATTTCCACAGCCTTTCAACGAATAGTGTTGCATGGTCTGGTAATGGAGGTCATGTGGAAAATATCACTGCAACGCTTCAAAACAAAGTCGTTTCCACCGTTTTTGCTCAACCTGAAGGAATAGCTTTTGATGGAAACGGGTTACTTTGGGTAGCAAATAATAACGATTCACACAGCAATGAAAATGCTACATTGGTTCGTATCAGCGCAAGTTTACAAGCTCAAATATTAGGATCTTTAAGCCCAGTGGATGCACAGCCCAATTTATCTAACAGCATCAATGGTTTCCAAGTTTGGAATCTTCCTTCTTCCGCTTCCGGGCAAAGTCAATTAGGAGGGATTCAAATTGATCAAACACTCAATCGCATTTATATCAATGAACAAGTAAGTGGAAGTGGATTGTGGTTTGATTTAGCGACTCTTTCAAACATTTTAGACAACTTCGGTAATTATCAACTCGGAATTGTATCTACAAACCCAGGTAATGGTGGATTGTCGCTTGCTCCATTGGTTTCAACGGCTTCCATAACTGAAAACACGGATCCTGAACAATTTGCGATTTATCCCAATCCAACCAATGGAATTTGTTATCTTAACTCTTTGAAAAACACCCAATCCATTCAGGTAGTTGATCAATTGGGTAAAACAATAGACGTTTCCATTACTGAAAATGAACTCACATTTCCGACATCTGCGAAAGGATTTTTCTTCGTGAAACTGATGAATGGAACGGAATCAATAACATTGCCTATAGTAGTTCAATAATAGAATCGAGTATGAAAACATTTTTTTACACCACTTTTTTGTTCGTATTGTACGGAACATTTCATGCAATCGGTCAGCAAAACACCTTGCAGGTCGTAGGCAAAAACATCACATCGGCTAACGGTCAGACAATCGTTATCCGCGGAGTCAATTACGGGTTGATTAATCAAGGTGATATTTCTTTGGATAATCCGGCCGGTTATCAGGCTTACATTGATGAAGTTGCCAATACAGGAGCAAATGCAGTTCGGATTCCATGGTATACCAATGGACAAAACTGGAGAGATATTCCCGGTCCTCCGAATAACGGAACTCCCGGAACAGTTGACGGGTATGTCACAAACGGTCATTTGAGCAATATCATCGCTTATTGTATCTCTAAAAAAATGATTCCGATTCTGAGCATTCACGATGATTCTTACATTACCTGTAAAGATAATTGGAGTTATTTCAACTCAACAGTGATGAATTTTTGGACAGATCCGGATGTATTGGCACTAATCGAAGCCAATAAAGCTTATTTGATCATTAATTTAGCAAATGAATTTGATAAAGTAAGATGGGGAGCCGGTTCTGTAGCCTCCGAGCTAATCACCTTTAAGACCAATTACTCTGCAGCTGTGGCGACCCTTCGTCAAGCAGGTGTGAATGTTCCGATTATCATTGATGCTCCGGACTGCGGACAATCTTCTACCGAATTATTATCCGTTGCTGAAGAAATGAATCAAAATGATTCACGTCACAATTTAATTTTCTCGTCGCATGCTTACTGGTATGGATATGCCAATACACTCTCACAGGTTCAGACAAAATTGAATGAAGCGCAAAATACCGCTGTCTGTTTTATTTTAGGGGAAGTGGCTACCAATCAGGATGGAGACAATGGCGAATGTGGATTCTATGATCTTTCGGCTCTTTATCCTATCATCCTGGATGAGGTGTGTTCCAGAAATATCGGTTGGTTAGCCTGGACATTCAGTTTGGATTGTTCACCGGCACGCGAAATGTCTCCTAACGGTTCAGCTTCCAATTTGACCACTTTTGGAAATGACATTATTAACAATGTGAACTACGGTTTAAAATCAACCAACGGATGTGGCGCTGTTTTGATCGATGAAAGTGCGGGAATTAATAAAAACAGTCCTGGCTTAGTTACAATTGAACCCAATCCAACCAAGGACATTGTAACGATACAATCTGAAAGTTCAGGAATTCTGCTGATTCGCAATACCTTGGGAGAAGTCATTTATAGGGAAAATCATCTTCAAAAGTCTGTTATTTCGGTTGATCAATTCAAAGCAGGTATTTATTTTGTACAAATCGGAGATCAACCAGATCATTCTGTTCAAAAACTGATTGTTTATTGATTACCATTTGAGCGCATTCGAAAATAGAGCTACTGCATGAAAAATTGGTTTTGGGGAATTCTTTTTATCACTTCATTCTGTGTTGGTCAAGATAACGCTGAGTTTCCTTCTTTTCAATTCACCTCCCTTTCAGTTCGGGATGGACTGAGTAATCGCATTGTTTATTCGATTGGTGAAGATCTGCACGGCTCTATTTGGATTGGAACAGCGGATGGTTTGAATCGCATCGATGGTAACCGGATCAAATCTTATTTTTTTGACCCGAAAAATGCCAATAGTATTTGCAATAATTCCATTAAACATTTGTTTCAGGATCAACAGACACTTTGGATTGGAACTGAAGCCGGAGTTTCTTCATTGGACTTGAATACTTTCCGTTTTTCGAAACCCGCTAACTCGGTTAAGAATTCACTTCATTTAGAATACAATACTGATTTTTTGAAGGTTGATAAGCAGCTATGGATTTTAGGTCAACATGATTTTTACAAGTACACTTCTCACAAAAAAGTCAAGTCGTTTCAATACAAAGGAGCTGAAAAATTTGGCATTCCTTCAAACAGACGAATCGATTTTGCCTTTCACGATTTGAATAACCATATTTGGGGAGTTTCCGGGAGGACTATTGGAAAACTAAATCCAACCAATCTGTCTTTTCTATCAGGTCTACTAGTCGGAAATCAAAAAAATGAAGGCATCACGAGTGTCGTTGCACAAAAGAATGGATTTTGGATCGGAACTTGGGGAAATGGACTCTTCAAATATGATTCCAGGCAAAGAAAGCTCTCTCAGATAAAGCTGAATGCTCCCATCATTCACGACATTGCTTCTTTTTTTGATCCCGATGGAAACGCCCTCCTCCTAGCCGGAACAAACACCGGATACGCCATCATCAACACCTTAACCGGAAAGGTAAAGGAATTCCCACTCGATACAGAAGTCAGAAATGTATTTGTCGATTCGAGAAATACTGTTTGGTTAGGAACTGACCAAGGCGTTTACTTTGCGGAACAAACCAAAAAAGGAATTGAAACACTTCAACTATCCAAGCTGATAAACAATATTGAAATCGATTCCAAACAACTAATCGGATCGATTCACTCCACAAAAAACAATTACTACGCTTCCATCCTTTATGCGAAAGGATTTCTGAAATTTGATAAAAACTGGAAGTTTCAGGCATACATTCCTTCACTTGTAAAAGACTTATCTCAAACCGCTTTCAGAGATATTCGCGCTATTTTGGAAACAGCTGAGAATTATTGGGTTTGCACTGATGCCGGATTAGTGAAATGCCGTAAGAATTTCGAAATTCTGGAAATCATTCACCTACCAAAAACAGAAAAAACCATTAGCGGGGCTCATTTGTTTCAAGAACTAATTCCCTACAAAACAAATCAGTTCTTGGTTCGTGGATACAAATTTATTGCTGTTTTTAACTGGAAAACAGAGCAATTCACATACATTGCGCATTCCAATTCGTTGAACAATACCATTCCGGATGATTTGATTGTGGGGCAAGAACTTATTGGAAATAAACTCTATGTTGCATCCGAAAATTACTTCTACAGCATTGATCTTCATTCCAAGGAAATCAAAAAAATCCCCTTTCCATTCTCCGGTAAACGGATCAGCTCTTTTACTGCATTAAACAATTCCTTGTGGATTGGAACTCAGACCGGATTGTTTCAATATCGTCTATCTGACCGATCTTTCCATGGATATTACCGTTCTGATGGACTATCGAGTGACCATATTTTGCAATTAGCCACAGATCATAAAAACAACTTGTGGATTGCAACTACAAAAGGCCTTACTTCCTTGAATGTACTTACAAAAACCTGTAAACGCTATCAAAGTTCCGATGGGATTTCAGATGAATACATGGAAGGTGCATTATTTATTGACGACAAGCAACACATCGTCTTTTCAGCTATTGACAAGCTTTCCATCCTGGATTCAAATCACTTGAGAAAACACCAAAAGCAACAAAAAGCTTTGATCACAGAAGTGATTGTCGGACTCAAAAAAGTGGTTTGGAATTATCACCAAGGAGTGAAATCTATTTCGGTTCCATATTCTGGCAATAATATCAGTATTGATTTTGTTGTTCCTGCCTATTTGCCCAATACAACGGATGAATCTTATTATTATCAACTAAATAATCAATGGAAAAAAGCAAATTCCGGACTTCTGGAACTCTCCAATCTTCCGATTGGTAAAACAGTGATCACCATTGCTTCTTATCCCAAAGAATCCCCGTTAAATGACCAATTAATCATTACAATCGATGCTCCTTGGTATAAAACGTGGTGGTTTTTGGGATGCTGTATTCTTGTATTTGCTTTATTGATCGGAAGTATTATTCGCCTGAGAGTGAGTCAAAGTAATCGACAATTCAGGGAAAAGGAGCGCATTCAAAATCAGATCCGTGATGCAGAAATGAAGACTTTGCGTTCGCAAATGAATCCGCACTTTATGTTCAACGCATTGAATTCAATCAATCGGTTCATTATTGAAAACGATAGCAAGCAGGCTAGTAATTACCTGACCCTATTTTCCAAATTGATGCGAAATATCCTGGAGAACTCCAAGAAGTCAACCATCTCGCTCAAAAAGGAAATTGATTCATTGAAATTGTATTTGGAACTGGAAGCTGCGCGGTTGGAGCATAATTTTGATTACGTAATTGAAATTGATCCTACAATCGATTCTGAGTTTCTCGAATTACCTCCACTTATTCTGCAACCTTTTGTGGAAAATGCCATTTGGCATGGAATAAACAACCTGTCCGAAAGAGGAGAAATTCGAATTGAAGTCAAAAAGGTGGATTCGGAACATATTCAAATTGACATCATCGATAATGGAATTGGAATCGAACAATCTCAAAAAATAAAGCAAAATCAAACTAGTCACAAGTCTTATGGAATCGAAACAACGATTCATCGCTTACATTTGCAGAACCATGAAAACACCGTTTCAATTCTGAATCTAACCGATGATAAGGGGTTGAGCAAAGGAACACAAGTAAGCATCTTAATACATCAACAACATGATTAAAGTACTTTTAATTGACGATGAAAAACATTGTTTGATTACACTGGAATTCATCTTGAAGCAATTGGATGAGATTGAAATTGTCGGAATGGCTCAAACAAGTGCTGAAGGAATCAAATTGGTGGAAGCATTCAATCCGGATATCGTGTTTTTAGATATTGAGATGCCCAATCAGAATGGGTTTGATTTCTTAGCTCAATTTGCCTCGATTCCCTTCAAAGTGATTTTCACCACCGCTTACGATCAATACGCTGTAAAAGCTTTGCGCATGAATGCATTGGATTACTTGTTAAAACCGATTGACAAGACCGATTTAATGAATGCACTGGAAAATTATACTTCCGAAAATCAGAAAATAACAGACGAACAAATTCAAAACCTGCATCTGTTTCGAAATGGGAAAATTCAGGATACGATTGCACTTTCTACCCAAACGGGCTTAATCTTCATTAAAATTGATGACATCATGTATTTGGAAGCCAGTAGCAGTTATACCTATTTGATCATGAAGGATAGAACAAAGCATCTGGCTAGTAAAACAATGGCCAATTTCGAAGATGTCCTGATTGATAACCCGATTTTTTTCCGGGTTCACAAATCGTATGTTGTGAATCTGAAATGCATCAAACAATACATTCGCGGAGACGGAGGTGAACTCATTTTAGAAGATGGAAAGTCCATTTCACTGAGCCGCAGTAAAAAACAAGAATTTCTGGATCTTTTTATGAAGATTTAATACAACCGTTCAATTCTAAGTTATTTACCTGTCATGGAGTTATAACGAATTCGTTCAGCAAACATAGAATTTTCAACGATGCTCTTAATAAAGTCAGGGCTTACACTTGAAACAGTTATTGATTCGAAGTTTACACTTATAATATGTTGTAATCCATTCTGTATTAAAATCGTCTCTGCCATATTAGCAGGTAAAGTTTCAATAACAAGAGTATCTGAAATCGGTTTGTTGAATTGATAGATGTCTAGTGAATTGCTTTCGTGTTCAAGAATTTGTCTAAGTCCGGAAATAGTTGTCTGAATGTCAAATTGCATATTTCGAACTTTTATACTTTCAAGTGTATTTGTCTTGTCAAGCTTTACTGTCGATTCCCACCACTCCAGAATATTATGCGCTTGAAAACTATGAATCAAAATATGGTCAACCGATTTGTCGATGAATTCCCATATTTCCAAACTACTATCTAACGTAAATCTAATCGATTCCATAATCTGTTCTATCGCACTCCTAACAAATTCTTCGTGCGCTTTGTGTTCTTAGTGGTTAAATTTAACCGAGATCATCATTAGGCAAACTCCGACAATTCAATCCAACGTTCCGTCTTCTCGTCTATCTCCGAAACAATAGCTCCCAACTTCACACCTGCTTCCATTAATTGCTCATTGTTAGAGCTGGAATCGGATAGCACATTGGTCCATTTGGTTTTCTCTTCTTCCAAACGCTCCAAGTCTTTCTCAATCTGATCGAATTCACTTTTTTCCTTGAAAGACAACTTGCGTTTTTCCTTCGGAGTTTCTTCCGAAATCTGTTTCACTTTAACCACTTCAACCGGTTTGTCATCCGCAGCAGCAGCTTTGTCTTTTTTATAGTCAGCAGCCGTTTGTTTTCTGAATTCCGTATAGTTACCGATAATGTCCTTGATTGCTCCTTGTCCCTCGAAAACAAACAAGTGATCCACCATTTTGTCCATGAAGTAACGGTCATGCGAAACAACGATCAGACATCCTTCAAATGTTCTCAGATAATCTTCCAATACACTCATTACGAAGATATCCAAGTCGTTTGTTGGCTCATCCAAAATCAAAAAGTTCGGATTGGACATCAAAACCGTCATCAATTTTAAACGTCTCTTCTCTCCTCCACTCAATTTATGAACGAAGTTGTAATGCATGTGACGCGGGAACAAGAATTTCTCCAGGAATTGCGCCGCAGAAAGTTGTTTTCCTTTCTCCAATGGAATAAACTCAGCGATATCACGAATCACGTCAATCACTTTCTTATCCTCGTCAACCTTGATTAATTCCTGGCTGTAATAGCCGAAAACAACTGTTTCACCGGTTACCACTTTTCCTCTATCAACGCCTTCTCTGCTTTGAATAATGTTTAAGAAAGTGGATTTCCCTGTTCCGTTGTTTCCAACAATTCCCAAACGTTCCTTGCGTTGGAAGTTGTAGGAGAAATTATCCAAAATCACTTTTTCGCCATACGATTTTCCAATCTTGTGCAATTCCAGAATTTTAGAACCCAAACGTTCCATTTTCACCGGAATATCGATTTCATCATCGTCAATTCGCTGGCTGGCAACTTTCTTTACATCCTGAAAGCTATCTACACGTGCTTTTTGTTTCGTTCCGCGAGCTTTTGGCTGTCTGCGAATCCAATCCAATTCCTTCTTGAAGGTATTTCGTGCCTTATCAATCGTGGATTGCAATTGTTCCTGACGTTCGGCTTTTTTCTCCAGGTAATAAGAGAAATTTCCTTTGTATTTGTAGATTGTTTTGTCTTCTAATTCGTAAATCGTGTCACAAACCACTTCCAGGAAGTAACGGTCGTGGGTCACCATTAAAATAGTGGATTTTGATTTGGAAAGGTATTCTTCCAACCATTCGATCATGTCCAAATCCAGGTGATTCGTTGGCTCATCCAAGATCAGGAAATCAGCTTCCGCAACCAAAACCTGTGCAAGGGCAACGCGTTTCTTTTGTCCACCCGAAAGGCTTCCAACCAACAAACTCGTATCATTCAACTTCAGAACAGAAAGAATCTGGTTCACTTTCACTTCCATGTCCCAAGCGTTCAACTCAGTCAATTCTTCGTAACATTCGTGAATTGCTTCCTCGTTTCCTTCACGAAGTGCCTGATTGTATTTTTTGACGATTTGAAGTTCCGGTAAATCATGCGAAAAAACGGCTTCCAGAATCGTATGTGTTTCGTCCAGAGTTTCCGTTTGTTGCATAAAAGCAACTCGCAGGTCATTTCTATAGACAACTCTTCCTGAATCAATTTGTTCGAGGTTCATCAAACAACGCAACAAGGTTGTCTTACCATTTCCGTTTTTTGCCACGATGGCAACCTTGTCTCCCTGGTCAATACCAAAGGTAATATCTGAGAAGATCACGCGATCCCCAAAGGATTTTGTAAGGTTTTCAACGGAAAGAAAATTCATGCTAGTTGTTTATTTGAAAGGTGCAAAGATAGAGGATAATTACGAATTACGAATGCCTAATTTCAAATGGGAACAATCGGGAATGGAAAAATGTAGAGGCGAAAAATGTAGAGGCGAAAAATTTTTCGCCTCTACATTTTTAATTTGTCATTCAATTCTTTATAAAAATATTATCTCAGCCGGTTCAACGAATCAATCGTCTTTTTGTCTTTGCGAACTCCTCTTATTCCAAGGAATACAAAAATGAAGGCTGCTGCATGCAGGTAAAAAACAATTCCCAAGGATAAATTGGTAGCCGGTTCCTTACAGATCGTACATTCTACAGAATGAACATTTGCACCCAATAAAATCCATGCTGAGCTTAAAAGATTCAACACCAATAAGATCCAACCCAGGAAAATCTGACGGTGACGCATTTTGAATGAAAAGATGATCATCAAAGCAAAGATTATTTGCACCAATGATAACATCCAGAAATCCATTTTCTTACCAGCCATTTCGGTACCTCTGAATAATTTATATGCCGTCGAGTGAACAAATTGTCCCTGATCGAAAGAAAATAAATCGGTTCCGAAAAGCGTTGTCGCTACCAATAAAGCAGCGATTAAGAAGTAAACGGTTTGAATGCGTTGAATCATGTTTTGAATATTTGGTTCCAAAGTTATCAATTTAGAATTTATTCAATTCCATTCAGCTACATTTTAATCAATGATAACCGAATGATACCATTTTTTTAAGATCGTTTATGGAAAATTGGACTAGATTTCATCTTGTTACCGTTAACTAGTGAAAATCAAATGCTGCTGCCATGAAAAATTTCGGAATTGAAAAACCTTGTTCTGAAGACTGGAACAAAATGAGTCACAATGAAAAAGGGGCTTTCTGCCAACTTTGCACGAAACAGGTTCATGATTTCAGTAATAAATCTTCAAATGAAATCAAGTTAACCCTATTGCAATTAAGCGGTCAATCCGTTTGTGCAAGAATGACTGTCAGTCAGGAAAATGAGCTGAATGCGGAATTTAAAATCTGGTTGGTTCAAAGGAAACGCAATCCGCAACAGTTGTTTATTGCCGCACTATTGATTGTTTTCGGCTTAACCCTTTTCAGTTGTGAAGATGAACGGGATCAACGACAAATTGAATCTGTTCAGCAAATTGCACGCAGTATTGCATCCAATGAATTGACAAAATTGGAAAGCGCTCCTGGGCAAGATGAAGTTACCTTGGTTACGCCCATCCCTGAAGAGATTGTAGTTGAAGAATCCTACATTATGGGAGCTCTGCCTGTTGAATTTGTTCAGGAACCAACTCTTATCGAGGAAGTGGAAGAAGTAGTAATTATTGCACCCGAACGTCACATAATGGGCGGGGCTTCTTCAATCACCTTCATCCAACGCGAGTTTTTTGAGCAAACATCTGTAGAACTGGATGAAAATGGAGTTCCTTACCCCACAGCATTCAAGGCTTTGGTATTTCCAAATCCTGCTGTAGAAAGCACAACACTTGAAATTCAAGCGCCACATAAGGAGCGAATGGAAATCAACTTATATGATATGAGCGGAAAATTGATCCGGGAAATCCATTCGGGGAAGATTTCCAGAGGCACTTACCGACAACTCATTGATTTAAACGATCTGACACCTGGTTTATATCTGATAATTATCCAATCCAAGGATTTTAAAGAAACGGTTCGCGTTGTTAAAAACTAACACTTAAAAGGGAACCTGATTTTGAATCAGGTTCCCTTTTCTATTAATCATTTCTCCTTATATTGTCGCGATCCCGCTCATCTCTCAAAATCAATCTCAAAGAAGTATCTCCGGTGATATATCTCCACGCCCAGTTAAAAAACACGGCGATCTTATTCCGGATGCTTAGGATTAGCATGAGATGAAGAACCATCCAAACCATCCAGGCGAAATATCCTTGAAACTTGAAGTTTGGCAATTCCACAACCGCTTTGTGTTTTCCAACGGTTGCCATGGTGCCTTTATCCTTGTATTCAAACGGTAACATGTTTCCACCCGACCAACATGCAATCAGATTCTTTGCCAACATTTTCCCCTGATTGATCGCTACATTTGCCAATTGTGGATGCCCTTGCGGATATTTCTCTGTTTCCATGTAGGAAATATCTCCAATAGCATAAACATTTTGGTAACCATTAATCAATGAATGTCTATCGACCGTATATCTGGATCGAACCATCGTTGCTTTTTCCAAACCGGGTAAAACATTTCCTTGAACTCCAGCAGCCCAAATAACTGTCTGCGTCGGAATAACTTCTCCCGTTTTCAATGTCAGATTGTGTCCATCATAGGAAGAAACAACCGTTGAAGTCCGCACATCTACCCCCATTGATTCCAAATACTTACGAGACCACAATCTGGACTTGTCACTCATCGCATTCAGGGTATTCGGACTTCCTTCCAACAAAATGATTTTCAATTTTGAAAAGTCATAATTCGGATAATCCCTAGGGAGGACTTTCGTTTTCATTTCCATCAAAGCACCGGAAAGTTCCACTCCGGTCGGACCTGCCCCAACTATGACCAAATTCATCAACTCGTCTTTTTCCTGTTGATTATTGACAAACATGATCTTTTCAAACTTCGTCAAAATGGAATTCCGGATATGAATCGTTTGTTGGGTCGATTTCATTGCCAGGGTGTACTTTTCCAAATTAGAGTCTCCAAAGAAATTGGTTCTACATCCGGTTGCAATAATCAATTCATCGTATGGAATTTCACCCATGGAAGTTTCAATCACATTATCTTCCGGTCTAATCAGATTGACAGTCGTATATCGAAAATCCACATTCTTCCTACGCCTGAAAATTGCCCGAAATGGAAAGGATATGCTTGAAGGCTCCAAGCGTGCACTCGCCACCTGATAAAATAAGGGTTGAAACATGTGGTGATTCTGTTTATCCACCAGGATAATTTCACAATCGGACTTAGCCAATTTACGAGCAAGATTCAATCCTGCGAAGCCACCACCTATGATGACTATTCTTTTTCGTTCCATGGCATTGAATTTAACCATTTTCACCAAGAAACCAGAGGGAAAAAGTACTATTTTTAGTTAAAAAAACCTGCGTTTTTCACTCATGAAAAAGAGGTCTTTCTCTTAGCTACTTATACTTAAATAATTGCACCTTCAAATCTTTGAAACGTGCCTTGTCTCCACTCAAAATAAAACCGCATCGGATGGAATCCAATTCACCCCAACGGTAATCGGGCACGACATCCACCTGAATAAATTCCCACTTCTTGAGATTTTGTGGCCTGGAGCTAACCATCACATCGGATTGCCCTAGTAACGAGTCATTTTTAAAATAATAAGCAACAAAATTCACGTTCTCATCGTGCTTGTTCAAGCAAATATCCGTTGAAAACTGAAGTGCAAAATGAGCAGAAGGATCCACCTTTCCTAACTTCTTACCAAACCCTATACTATTCGGATAAAGGAAATCCGGATGACCGCCATAAACCTTATTTGCTGACAATGGTTCATTCTTAACCAAGAACCCTTCCATAGGACCGGTTACGGATACTGCAGTTTGGGGAATCGTATCAATCTTGGAATAAAACACATAACATAAACGGGCTTCTTCCTTTAAAAGGATTTTTTTCCACATGGGATAATTCATGTAGTCATAATGAAGAATATGTAAATCGTATTGTCTTTCGTATGTTTGATAAAGATGTGTGCTACCGGCAATAAAAAGAGTTAAACTAATTTTCCAGAAACCGGTGGAATGAGTTATCAGAACTGCTATCGGTATAACGAAGATTCCGTAAAAATCGATCATCGAACGCATTCCCAAAGAACCACCATACCACCAACACCACCAGGAAGAAAGTACATAGGTAGCGATCACCGTAAAGACCAGAATTCCGAAAAACAATCTGCGCGCCTTGAAAAAGCAGACTATCAGACCGGGAATCATTAACAGTAAAAAAGGCGAATAAATGAACATCCCCTTTCGGAATCCGAAAAGAATTTCCCAAAAGTAAGGGTCTTTCCAATGATCGAACCCTTCATCCGAGTATGGATTCAAACTCCATTTATCTGTTTGAGCATGAGTTGTCAGCAATTGAATAAGAACAGGTATAATAGCCAAAACAATCGCAGCTAGTATGATTTTCAGATGCGGCTTTTGAAAAATGAATTTCAGATTCGAAATAAAGGCTTTCGTGCTCTCAAAAAAGAATGGCAATACACATATAATCAGGATGTTTGTAGGACGAATCATGATGCTCAAGCTCAGGAAAAATGCAAACCATACCAAAGCACTTCTTTTCTCATCTTGTATCCATTTCAACCACAACAAAAGTGCTGCATTGACTATTGCAAAAGAAAAAACATGGGAATAGGGAATATCGTAATAGCTGTAAAAACTCAGGTTAGTGGCTACCACCAAACCTATCAACGATAGATAAACCGAAAGGTATGAGAGTTTCAATCTTCTAAGAATGAAGAACAAACAAACAAGTCCCAGAAGGACATATGCCAGTAGCCCGATATCCATCCATAACTGATAAGGCCAGCTATATCCGTCCAAATCTGCACCACTCATGGATGCATGTGCGTGTCCGATAAGAAAAAACGGGGTTAAACACTGGGCAGTTCCTGTATAATATTTATCGTAAAGCCGTTGATTTTCCAGTCTTGCCAGATTATCCGTAAAACTATCGTCCGGATACTTTTCGTTGATCACGGTCATGAACTCAAATCCATCTGCATGATGGATGAACCAATATGGAAGGAATCCATAATATCCTGCACCATCCGAAACGATAGGAGTCCCATCGCGCGATTCTTCATTCGTCCAGCCATAACGTCTGTCGGATTTTGTTCCCAACAAATAAATAAGGGAAGCAAAAAGCAGGAAAATCATCCATTTTTTTGCTAGAAAACCTTCAAGTCTCAAGTTCATTGGTAAGCGTTTTGAATCAAAAAGTAATCCAATACAACCAATGCGGCCATCGCTTCAACAATTGGAACGGCTCTCGGAACGACACAAGGATCGTGTCTGCCTTTTCCGCTGATCGAAATGGATTCAAAATTTTCATTGATTGTTTCCTGCTCACGCATGATGGTTGCTACCGGTTTGAAAGCTACCCTAAAATCAATTGGCATTCCATTGGAAATACCCCCTTGAATTCCTCCCGAGTAATTTGTCCTTGTTTTCCCATCTGTCGTAAAGACATCATTGTGTTCGGAACCTCTCATGGAAATGGAATCAAAACCGGATCCGATCTCAAATCCTTTCACTGCATTTATTGACAGCATGGCTTTGCCTAATTCCGCGTGTAGCTTATCAAAAACAGGTTCTCCAAGTCCCACAGGAACTCCTTCGATGACGCAGCGGATTCTTCCGCCAATGGTGTCTCCTTCTTTTCTGATTTCCCGAATCAATTCTTCCATTTGCTCAGCAAGTTCTAACGAAGGAACGCGCACAAGCGTTGATTCACTCACCACTTTCAATCCGGAATTCCATTCCCCGGTCCATTTCAAGGAACCGATCTGGTCGACAAATGCATCGATCCGAATATTTTTTTGAGCCAAAATTTGTTTTGCAATGGCTCCAGCCACAACACGCGAAGCTGTTTCTCTGGCAGAAGATCTTCCGCCACCACGATGGTCTCTGATCCCATATTTCTGTTGATAGGTGAAATCAGCATGTGATGGGCGATATGCTTTCTGAAGCTCTTCATAATCTTTCGATTTCTGATCTTCATTTTCAATCAGAAAGCCAATGGGAGTTCCGGTTGTCTTCCCTTCAAAAATGCCGGAGAGGAACTGTACCTGATCCGATTCTTTTCGTTGTGTAACGATAGCGGACTGACCTGGTTTTCTTCGATCCAAATCGTTCTGGATCTGATCAAAATCCAACACAAATCCAGCGGGAATACCTTCGAGAACACCTCCGATAGCTTTCCCATGTGATTCTCCAAATGTTGTTAGCCGCACTAATGTTCCAAAACTTGAACCTGCCATTGTTATTGTTCCTAATGATTCATCCAAAAATAAGCAATTAGGGAGACACAGGAATCAAATAACTAAATTCATTATGGAAAACATATTTTCAATTTGAAATTTATTTTCATTTTGGAATAAACACGGCTACCAATAAAAAAGTAATCAACTTATTGATTTACAGTTAAATAATCATCATGAATTAATCATTAAAAGGAATGGCAAGACTATTGGGTTTATTTTGACACAAACACAAACACTGAAGTCATGAAAAATATAAGTAATTATTTGGCAATCGTTTTAACCTTTTGTTTTTCATTGAGCATGATAGGAAATGATTTATTCGCCAGACCGGCGCAGCGTCCTTACTTCGTTCAAAAACATGCTCCGAAGAAGAACAAGTATTATTATTACCCGAGACAAAATATTTATTACGACCCCATTGAAAATGTCTATTTTGTCTGGGAAAGCAGTCATTGGAAACCTGTATCCAATTTGCCTGGAAGATATGTATCCGTAACCTACTCCAATACTCCGAGATTCGAACTTTGGATGACTTCAACGCATCCTTATTATTACAATCCGGAACATCGGAGAACGTATTATGAATATCGTGTTGTAAAACCAAAACCGGCACCAAGGGTTCGTGTTGAAAGTCGCCCGAAACCGAACGTCAGTTTTCATTTCGAAATCAATCCGGAATCGAGACCTGTTTATGTGAAAGAGCGTGTCGTAGTTGTAGAGGAACGTCACCACGATCACGGCCATCATCATGGACACGGTCATGGAAGAGGACACGGACATTAAAAACAAAAAACGTCAGCCTCGGCTGACGTTTTTTGTTTAATTACATATTGTTTGTTCGGTTGCTTTTAAGATTTCCCTGACTTCTTCCAGGGTTGGTGCTTCCGCATAAGTTCTCAATACCGGTTCAGTTCCCGATGCCCGGATCATCATCCAACGGTTATCGTCGAAGAAGAATTTCCAACCATCAACCGTTCCAACACTGCTGACCTGGTATTTTCCAAATGATTTGTATTCATTGTTGCTGCATTTTGCAACTATCTTCTGCTTCAGATCTTCGGTAATGTGCAAATCGTTCCGTTCGAATTTGAAAGCTCCTACGATTGCATAGACTTCCTCGATCAATTGATCCAGGGTCTTACCGGATTTCGCCATGTATTCCCAAATGATCAAGCCCATCCAGATTCCATCGCGCTCAGGAATATGTCCCTTCACTGCAATTCCTCCGGATTCTTCTCCACCGATCAGGACATCTTCATCCACCATGATTCCGGCAATGTACTTGAATCCGATCTTAACCACCTGGTATTCCAAACCGTAATGTTCTGCAAGTGTTTTCACGCGTGGTGTCGTACTGAAAGCCGTAACCACTTTCCCTGTCATTCCTTTGTTTGTTACCAAATAATGCAACAAAAGCAAAATAATGTGGTGAGAATCGATGAATTCACCTTTTCCGTTGTACAATCCGATTCGGTCTGCATCTCCATCCGTTGCCAAGGCACAATGAATGTTTCCTTTTGCCAAAATGTATTGTTCCAATTCCTGCAAATTCTTTTGAATCGGCTCAGGAGCTTGTCCGTGGAAAGATGGATTGTAATCACAATGCAACAATTGAACGTCCGGTAAAATACGTCTGATCACATTTTGTCCGGCTCCATACATGGCATCGTACACTAAATTCAAACCTGATTTGCGAATCGCTTCCAAGTCGAAATTTTTCTCGATATGCTGAACATAACGCGTTTCAAAATCTACGATTTCCAACTTTCCTGATTTCTCAAAACTGCTCAAGTCCACGGATGCGTAATCAAACGGAAGGGAATCCGGAATGATATCTTCGATTTCCTGAACCAGTTCAGGAGTTAAAGGTCCGCCATAATGTGCTTTCAACTTGTATCCGTTGTAAGATGGAGGATTGTGACTTGCTGTCAGGATAACTCCCAATCCACAACCAAGCTGATTTGCAGCCAATGAAATCATTGGTGTTGAAACAAAGCCTTTCGACATCAATACCTCGATTCCTTCATGCAAAAGCACTTTAGCGACCGTTTCAGCAAACAGTTCACCGGCAAATCTGCAGTCATGACCCAATGCAATTTTTGAATTCCAGTCAGATTTCTTTAACCATTGAGCAGTTGCATAAGCAACTCTAGCTACGTTCTCTACTGTAAATTCATCTGCGATGATTGCTCTCCAACCATCTGTTCCAAATTTTATTTTTGTTGCCAAATTTCTTCTTTTTTTATGCACCAACGCTAAAGCTTTAGCGCAAATATTGGTGTCAAATATAGTTAATGCGATGTTTCCAATGAGAAAATAAAGAGATAAATTCCTTCTTATCCAAAGTGAGAAGACTTAAAACTATTACTAAATCGATATTTAATTAGTTTATATAATTCCTGACCTGTCCTCCTTTAAAAGAATATTTATAGAACTACTTGATTCGTCAAGTAATCTTCATTTCATACCTTTTCAGAAACCGATTAAATCCCGGACTTTTCAAGAGTAGTTTTTCAAAGATAAAAAGTCCTGTAATGGCGCATAAAATTCCTCCCACTACATCCTGAATATAATGATGCCCGGTATAAACGGCCGAAAACCAAATTCCAATCATAAAAAGAGCGAGGAGGATGTTTACCCACCCTACTTTTTTCTTTAATCCAAAGTAGAGAACAACAACCGGGTAGGCTGAATGAAGCGAAGGCATAGCTGCAAATACGTTTGAACTCTTTGAATACAAGCCTTGAAAAATTTCTACTCCAAAGAAATCATCAAAATGACTCAATGCTGTTCCTGTATGACCCGGAGTATGCAATAGGAACTCAAAACCATACTCTTTCACATACCAGGGCGGTGCAGCCGGGTAAATGTAATAAACCATAAAACCGATTAAATTGACGAGAAGAAAGGAAAGTGCAAATTGAAGAAACAATGCTTTGTTTTTACTAAACAGGTAAAATGCAAAAAACAAGGGGACAGGAATCCAGTTCAGGTAGAAAAACCCCGACATCAAATCCAACCCAAGATGGGAATATTGATCCGCAAATTCATTCGGAGTTAAAAGGCCGTTCTCTGTTTCTATTCCAAACAAGGACTTTTCCCTGATGTAAAGATCTTCAATATGAACATCATTGACCAGGTAGTTTGGAATGACCTTCATGTAATCAAAAACTATCCAGAAAACAATAAAGATCAGGAAGCCGAGAATGAACCTTCTAGTAGTATTTGAAGCATAAAACAGGGCGTTAAACAATAAAACCAGGACGAGTTGATCTATTTTGAACCCAATCAATAACCTAGACAAAATGAGATAGCAGACGGAACCGGTCGTTGTCCAAATCAACTCTTTTAAATTCAATGGAGGAAAAATGTTTCTCATTTAATTTATGGTTTTATTTTTTCAGATACTGTTTTCTTTGTTTTAGGATCTTTTCCGGTGATCTCAACATACACTACATTGGGACTCCAGGTTGAACCGCCATCCGTTTTTACAAAAATTTTTGTGAGTTCACAGAGTACACCATTTATGTGGATATAGGCGTGGTATTTCTTATCATCCGAATTGTTTTTCAAATAAATTGATGCTTTATCATAAGCCTTTAAAGTAATCTTGAACCATTTTTGTTCTTTGTTATAAATAGAAGAACTTACACCATATGCGAAAACTCTCTGAATGGATGACAATTGTTCGGTTCCTCCCCCATCTGCATACCGAATCCAATACACTTTCACAGGTTCATCATCGTCTATCTTACCATTTTTATAGTTGATCTCATAAATTACCGTGTTGGTGTTGTGGGTGCGCTGCAGGTAAAAAAGCATGTTTTTATTTGCAGGGGGAACCGGATAGCCAGCTTGTCCCCAAACATTTCCTGAGGAAACAATCAGTGCCAAAAAGAGTGAATTAATAAGTTTCTTTTTCATGGTCAAGAATTTTTTTACAGTCATTTAATCTTTTGAAAGCAGTCATATTTGAAAGCAAAGCCACCAGAAACAATGGGATGGTAAAAATTGACATTGTTTCAAACAAGTGAAAAGAAATACCCTGAATGAAGAATTTGTAATCCCCACCAATGTAATACGAAACGATTCCACAAGCCAAAGCGGATACTCCGATCGTTATAATTCTTTCCGGGCGCTGCATCAGGCCGCCTTTGCATTCAATTCCCAATCCTTCGGCTCTTGCTCTGGTGTAACTAACCATCATAGAGCCAATTAGCGCCAAAAACGCAAAGAGTGAACTCAGGAAATAATGATGTGCCACGAGGTAATAACAAATCCCGAAAAACATCACCAATTCACTGTATCTGTCCAACACAGAATCGAAAAGCGCACCAAATTTGCTCGACATATTTCCCAATCGAGCCACTTGTCCGTCGAGCATATCAAACAAACCTGCAAAAAGCACCAGAGCTCCTGCCCATCCAACATAAGAAAGATCCCCCCTATTCCCTTCTTCAGCTCCGAGAATAAAAATCACTGTTACGCCCATATTGAGCACGAAACCTACAATTGTTACTGTATTAGGAGTAAACCCAATCTTAATTAAGAGTTTTACAAAAGGATTAATAATGGAGTAAATTCCTTTTTGCAAGTGATCTCTCATGGACACGGGAGGCGTCTGCGTTTCTGAATTAGTATTTGTTTTCATCTTTTTAAAAATCAAATTTGAATCTTACCCTGATCCCCAGTTTGGAGATATCAGAGTTTTCCAGGTATGTAAATCTTTTAACCAAATCAACCCGGAAAAATTTGAAGATATTAGCAATTCCAATGCTTCCTTCGATATAAGGTTTCTCCGATAGGCTATGGGTAATTAGTCTATTATCGACTGTCAGTGGAAATTTCAACAACTCAGGATTGTTATCCGGATTGTTGTCATTGCTGACACTTCCATAAAGTACTTTTAATGAGATTGCTTCCCGCCATTTCAATTTCTTGATCAATGGAATTTTATTCAGGAAAAACCCATTGAACGAATGATCTATGCTCACACTCACGTATTGGTCACTCACGAATTCAAGGAAGTTCATGAGGTTATAAGATTGCAACTGATAGGAATAGGTTTGGTTTGCTCTATGAATAGCAAGCAAAGGAAATGGAATCCTACCGAATATCTTACCGCCTTCTACAACTACGTCCGTATATCCAAGCTGGGAGAAATAGAACCGTTTGGAGCAATTTAGTGTCAGATTCTGATAATTGTAATCTCCTCCTAAAAAACCTTTCATTCCTTGCGTATAACGCACTGTGAAAATTGGATTTTTGTAGGAAATGGGGATTCTATAGGTTTTGCCCTGGTAGAATTTCTCATTGGGAGCCCATCTTAACGTCAGAGAAAGTTCTGATGTCTGGATATTCTTCACATCATAAACCGGGTTATTATAATCAACACGATTGTAATGCAATCCACCGGCAGCTTGTTGAATCCAGTTTTTATAACCGATAGTAAACGAAAAATGATTCTTGAATTCATTCAGGTATTCCAAATTGAAAATCTGGTTGTAAATCCACTTATCGTTAGTTCCTCGTTTAAATGAAAGCAGGATATTGTCTTCTTGAACAAACTGCAATTCTTGCCCCGGGATCTTTGTTTCTTTTTGGTAACTGACCTTCAGGGATCTGACCGGAAATTCATAAATACTTCGTTTTGAAAGAGAATAGGTTACACCTCCATAGTATTTCCATTGTTCGTCCTTGAAACCGTAAGCTCCATAGCCTTCCAATACAATTTTCTTACTGAAAGCATTGGTTGTTCTTCCTCCTAAACGCAGCCTGAAACCTTCAACCGGATTGAAACTGTAGAAGGTACTTATTGGTCCTAAGTCAAAATAAGGAGTAATTGTTTTGTATCCGGCAAATAAAACGACCAATACATCAAGCGTGCGTTTGAAAGCTGGAACGGTCTTAATACTGTCAATTGTTTTATAAGCTCCTTGCTCTGAATTGGTCAATGTTGAATGACGATTTTCTTGCCAAAAATTTTCACTGAGATTTCCGGCACTGTCAGCTAGTTGTACCTCATCTCCTTTGTAATCAAGATCTAGTCTGGACACATTGATCGTGAAATCTTTATACGAAACCGAACGCTCGCCAAAGATTCCGGATTTCCCCTTTTTACCAAGTCCGAAATCGGCTGAAAATTCATCGTAAACCAGTACATAACCTGAAGCACCTTTTTTCTCAAATTCCTGCGTGATCTTTAATTCTCTTACCCAATTCAAGTTGATACTCTTGTTTACACCCATGTTTACTTTGGTAACTGCGTAAGAACTGTCGAGTGCAATGATGATACTTCCCTGGAACAACAAATCATTGTGGTTTCTTGGAGCAAAGGATAAACGAATATATTTCGAATCGTTTTCAACAATGGTATCCGTGATGAAATATTTGTAAAACATTGGACCAATGGCTGCAGTGGGACTAATGAACTGGTTGGTTAAAATCGGAATGTTTTCATCATAAATATTGATGTCCTGGTACAAGTATTTCATGTATGCATCCAAGCCCTGATTGTCGACATACCCATCAAAAGCGACTGTTTTATTACCTACTACAAACTCCTTTCTTGCCTTTGGTGATTTCCTGTATTTGACCTCCGATATGGATTCTTTGATGAATACAGGAAGAATTGCCTGTCCTTCGAGTTTGGTTGTGTCCATATTCTCGAATACAAACTGGAATTGTTTCAATGCTTTTCTGTTCTGAAATTTTTCAGAAATGTTACTCAATCCAAACAGAACTTTTTCATATTTTTCATATTCGTAAAAATCAAATCTTTCTATCCTGTTTTCCGGTTTGTGCTCGTTTACTTTCCGTATCAACTCAACAGCCGGGTTATCTTTGTTCCTGTATTTATAATTCCTGGCTTTTACGGTCACCTCATCCAGTTCTTTTGCTTCCGGTTCCAGGCTGAAATTGATTTGTTGTTCCACCCCAACCTGCACATCTTTACCTTTGGGTAAATATCCGGTTGTCAACACCTGGATTCGTGTAAAAACTCCAAAAGATTCCAATTTGAAATTTCCTAACGAATCGGTTTTGGCAGCAAAATCTGATTCATTATAGAAAACAGTTGCAAACGGAATAGGTTCTCCTGTTTTTGCATCGGTAACGATTCCGGAAACAACCGTTTTTTGTGCAACTACCGGGTTCCCCAACAGTAAGAGCAACCAGATCAAAATGCTGCTCCATAAGTGATATTTTTGTTTAGCTAAACACATAATATTTTTGCAGTGAGTAATTAAATGAGATGCCAACAATTAGTGAGACAAGGATTTTAACTATCAGATAGGAACCATCCATCACTGAAAGAATAAATGCGCTTACCACGGTATTTAAGAGAATACTTCCGATCCAAACCATTCCGTATTTCAATACTTGAGTTTTGGTATATTCCCTCCCTTTGGCAAACGACCAGTATTTGTTGACCGTAAAATTCACTACGCCTCCTAAAACGGCACCTATCGAAGTTGCAATTACGTACTTTACCAAAAAACCTTCAATTAAAAGAACCGTAAATCCAAAATCAACTGCCGTTGCAATCAAGGATGACAATTGTGCTTTTAAGAACATTTTCATTTGAGAAAAAACAAAAGAGAAAGTTGTATTATTACATTCGTATAAATTCCGGCTATCAGATCATCTAACATTACTCCCCATCCATTTTCGAATTTTTCAAACCTTCTGATATAAAAGGGTTTAAGAATATCAAAAAATCGGAATAGAATAAAAGCTGCTATGAGAACCTGAAAGTTTATAGGCAGAAAAAGCATACTTACCGCCATCCCCAACACTTCATCAATAACAATTTTGTTACTGTCTTTTCCCCAAACTGTCTCCGTTTTTCCGGAAACATAAACGCCGAGAAAAAAGATGCAACAAGAAAAAAAGAGAAGCTGAAAATCTGAGTAATTAACTAGCTCTCTACCCAGATATAACAGTACGCAAAACGCTACAGACGCGACTGATCCAGCTCCCCTTTCAATGAAGCCAATCCCAAAAAAAGATGCGATTATCTTACTTACATTCATGTTACATGGACTCCACCAATTCCTGATAATAATCCAATCCCAGATGAGTAATCAAATCTTCTCCCATCATGTGGCGCAAAGTATTCTGAAGTTTCATCAACTGTTTAAAAATATCGTGTTCTGGATTTAAACCATCTGCCGTTTGAGGAGCTTTGAAATAGAATGACAACCATTCTTGAATACCGCTCATTTCTGCTCTTTGTGCCAGATCAATAAATAGTGCCAAATCCAATACGATTGGGGCTGCCAAAATGGAATCACGGCATAGAAAATTGATTTTTATCTGCATCGGATATCCCATCCAACCGAAAATATCAATGTTGTCCCAACTTTCTTTATTGTCTCCATGGGGAGGATAGTAATTGATTCGTACTTTGTGGTATAAATCACCATAAAGCTCCGGATTTTTTTCTCCGTCCAGAATCTGTTCCAATACACTCAATTTCGAAACTTCCTTGGTTTTGAAATTATCTGGGTCATCCAATACTAATCCATCTCTATTTCCTAAAATATTGGCAGAAAACCATCCGTTTACTCCCAATGCTCTTGCCTGTAATCCAGGTGCAATGATTGTTTTCATCAAAGTTTGACCTGTTTTGAAGTCTTTTCCGGCAATGGGAATATTATAAGCTTTAGCCAATTCAACCAAAGCTGGAATATCTACGGTCAAATTAGGTGCTCCATTTGCAAACGGGACTCCTGATTTGATAGCTGCATAGGCATAAATCATACTTGGAGCAATATCCGGATGATTATTTTTCAAGCCTTCTTCAAAATTGGAAACGGTTTTATGAACCTCGGATATTTCTGTATATTTTTCTGTTGAAGCACACCAAACCATTACTATACGAGCTACTTTATTTGTAATTCTGAAAGTTTCAATGTCTCCCATTAAAGCATCTGCCAAGTCCCATTTTGTAGGTGCTTGTTTTACATTCGTACCATCCAAATTTTTGACATAATCTTGATCAAAAACTGCTTTCATTGGCTTAATTGCTTCCAATTGTGGTCTGATCCGATCCAATTGTGATTGTTCGAGTACTTTTGCGTTGCTGGCAGCTTCATAGACGTTGTCGTCATAAACATCCCAACCTCCGAAAACAATGTCATTGAGATCTGCAATCGGAACAAAATCTTTGATTAATGGATATCGATTATCTGTACGCTTTCCAATACGTATATTTCCCATCTGAGAAAGTGAACCGATTGGTTTTGAAGCTCCTATTTTTACCGACTCGACACCTGCAATCAAAGTGGTTGCTACTGCACCTAATCCAGGAATCAAGATCCCTAATTTTCCTTCTGTACTTTTAATTTGATTATTCATAGTTCTTTTTTTACTCTTTGTTAATTAAATCCACTTATTTTCTTTGTACCAATTGATTGTTTCTGTTAATCCTTTATATAGACTGTACTGAGGAATGTATGCCAAATCTGATTGTGCATTTTCGATGTCGCAATTCCAATTTCGTGCTGTTAGCTCAGCGAGCTTTTCTTGATTTAGAAGAGGTGTTTTGTTTCTGCTAAAAAGTTCCAATGTTCTTGCAATTGCTCTCACCATAAATACAGGAACATGAAGTTTGACCGTTCTCTTATCCAAGACTTTTTTAGTCGTTTCGGAGAAATCATATTTCTCATAAACATATCCATCTGATATGTTATATGCCTCATGTTGTATCTCAGACAAACATGCACGAATTATAGCATCGGAAAGATCTTTCACATAAACGAAAGTGAACAATTGAGGCTCCTTACCAATGTATATTTCCAGTCCCATATTGATAGATTTCATCATCACTAGAAAATCCTTTTCCCGAGGGCCATAAACGGCTGTTGGACGAAGAATGATCCAGGGAATATCTGGATGTTGTTTCAACATGTTTTCAGCATTCAGTTTGCTTTCCCCATAACTTGTTACAGGATGTGCAGGACTACTGGTCATCAGTTTCTGGTCTTTTCCATACTGAAGAGGTCCCAATGCTGCCAAACTACTAATGAAGACAAACTTTTTAGGCATCCAGCTTTTTTCTATGGCTTCGCATAAGTTTTTGGTACTTGTCACATTTGCGGTATTGTATGCATCCAGATCCCTCGCTTTTGTTGCTCCTGCAGCGTGAATAATATAATCATACCGGTGATGTGACAAATGATCTGCCAGGGTTTTCACATTCGAATAATCCAATTCTACAATCGTCGCATTCATATCCGTTAAGTGAGATGAATCACTTTCCGAACGTACTCCTGCATACACATCAAAGTAATTTAATGCCAGTTCAATCAAATGATACCCAATGAACCCATTGGCACCTGTTATTAATAATTTGGGTTTCCTTTCCATTACAATTCTTTTTTGTATGCGCGTCTTCTCATGTTTAGGCGGGCATCATACCCGTTAGTAAACATCATTAACGAATTCTTGTTTTCCTCTAGAACATGGCTAGAAATGACTGTCTTAACACCATTATCAATAAAAGCCTGCATCATGTGGGCATAGAACAAAGCAGGAACTCCTTTTGTCTTGTATTCGTTTCTTACGGCCTGCAGCAGCAAATCTGCCATGTTGTTTTTATTCATGTCTTTCACTATTTTGATGAACCCGAAAGGATAAAGTTTCCCTTTGGCTTTTATCAATGCTTTGGATAGTGAAAGAAATCCCAAACCAAACCCCACCACATCGTCCTCTTTATCAACTACAAAACTCACATATTTGGGATTTATCATCGAAAAGTACTTATCAACGTAGTATTTTTTTTGGCGATCGGTTAACGGTGCGAATCCATATAAATGATCGAAGGCTTCATTTAGGGTATCAAACATTTTTCCTGCATACGGAAGCAACTGCTTTGGTTTCTTCACTTCCAAAATTCTCAACCCATATTTTTGCTTTACCAATTCCGCAATACGAACCACTTTGTCTGGTACTTTATCCGGTACTTTTATCTCATATTGTACCCAATCTACATCCTTGGTATAGCCATATTCTTCCAGATGCTGAGGATAGTATGGAAAATTATAAATAACAGCCTGAGTGGATAATTCGTCAAAACCGTCTACCAGCATTCCTTCCAAATCCATATCTGTAAAACCCATCGGGCCTACCACTTTGTTCATCCCTTTTTGTATCCCCCAGTTTTCAACGGTTTTGATAAGTGCTTCAGAAACTTCTTTATCATCCATAAAATCAATCCAACCAAAGCGAACCGTCTTTTCATTCCACTTTTTGTTAGCTTCTGAATTAATGATTCCTGCAATTCGTCCAACAATTTTTCCATCCTTATGTGCCAACCAGTATTTGGCCTCACAGTAATCGAAAGCTGGATTTTTTTCCTTCAGCAAGGTAGAGCGTTCAAAAGAATGTAACTGTGGTACTCGGTGAGGATTATTTTTATATAATTTGTCTGGAAAAGCAATAAATTGCTGCAAATCGGATTTGCTCCTTACTTCAGTGATTTTTATCATAATACATGTGATAGATAGTAAAACAAAGGAATTCCCCATTTCTCAGATACCTTCTGTGTTTTTGGAAAAGCCGTATCAATCTGTTCAAAAGTATAAGTGGTCATTAATGAAAATCGGATCAATGTTCCACAGTGTACCCTTTCAGTTCTAGTACTCATATTCCATCAAAGATTTTTTAGAAAAATGTATTGCTTCCTTGATCTTAGTTACTGCTTCTTTAATCTGAGCATGAGTATGCGTTGCCATCAGCGAGAAACGAATCAGGCTATTTTCTGCTGGAACCGCCGGACTAACTACTGGATTTACGAATACTCCATTTTCCTGCAAAAGCTTAGCTACTAGAAATGTCTGTTCATTGTTCCTGATGTAAATTGGTATTACAGGACTTTCCGTATCTCCAGTATCTAATCCTGCCTCCTTCATAAGGTCCATTGCATAACGGGTGTTACTCCACAATTTCTGAAGATGGCTCGATTCAGTCTCAATAATGTCCAATGCAGCCAAGGTACTTGCGACAGATGCCGGAGTCATACTTGCACTAAAGATTAATGACCGTGCGTGGTGCTTGATGTATTCTATGACACTTGTATCAGCTGCAATGAATCCTCCAAGGGAAGCAAAGGACTTACTAAACGTCCCCATAATCAAATCCACTTCATTCGTCAATCCAAAATGAGCTACTGTTCCTTCTCCATTCAGTCCCAACACACCCAAACCATGAGCGTCATCAACCATCACGGATGCATTATATTCTTTGGCTAACGTTACAATTTCTGGTAATCTAACGATATCACCTTCCATGCTAAATATTCCATCAGTAACGATGACTTTATTACTGTTCAGGGGAAGTTTTTTTAAATGAGATTCTAAATCGTGTATATCATTGTGCTTATACTTGATTGTTTTCGCAAAAGATAACCGGCTTCCATCAATAATAGAAGCATGGTCATATTCATCCAATAAGATATAATCATTGCGGCCAGCAATGGCAGAAATCACCCCTAGATTAACCTGAAATCCAGTACTAAAAAGAAGAGCGCTTTCTTTCCCTACAAATTTTGCCAAACGTTCCTCCAGTTCAATATGAATATCAAGTGTTCCATTCAAAAATCGAGAACCTGCGCACCCACTTCCATATTTTTCTATCGCTTTGATTGCCGCTTCTTTCACCCTTGGATGATTGGTTAATCCTAAGTAGGAATTTGATCCAAACATGAGTACTTTTTCACCTTCAATAGTTACTTCCGTATCTTGTGCGGATGAAATTGCCCGGAAGTAAGGATAAATCCCCTCCACTTTCAACTTACTGGCAGTGTTATAATTTGCTGCTTTTATATATAAAGATTCCATATGAAAACAAAAGTTATATGCATCACCGAATATGATCCAATGTGCTTAAATGAAAAATTCTAGTTATATGAGAAAATGTTCAGAGATCCCACATTCATTGCTTCGAGAGTACCTGAACACATAAAATGCTCTTCCGTTTCAGCCCATCCGATTTGCTGAGTAGTTACTTTTATAATCGCCTTATTGCTATCATTTACTGTTTTCTTATCACACCACACGAAACCAGTGAGGTTGAGATGATAGCTGTAGCAAAAAAAATAAATCGTTCGTTTGTTTTTCATTTCATTTCAATATTTCAATATTTTCCAACTGAAAATGAGATGTAAGACTACACTCAAGTTCGACAGTACAAAGTTGGCCAACAAAAAAGAGGTGTAAAAGCCCCTTATTACGGTAATACTTTGCTCGTTTACGGTTTGAATATTTAAAATGAACAAATCATTCATCTACACCAGACAGGTATAATGATTCTATGAACTTAATTCTACTAAGTGATCAAGTTATTGTTTTATAAAGCGTTTACGATATTGACCGGGCGAATACCCTTCTGTTCGATGAAAGAATCGGCCAAATGTATTATACAGAAATTAAGAGAAAGCTGTGCATATCCAATAGTAAATCGTTACAAGTCCGACTTTGAAGAAGTAAAGATCAAGTTAGCTGAGAAAGCATTAGCAATTGATGAATCAACTTTTCGTCATTTATTTCTACGTGACCGTTAGTATAACGAAAACGCTGTATCCTTTATTTTGATTGGCTTTCCGGGATTCTAAAGGATTTCTGAGATTTTAACTACGCTTCTCGGAAGGGGGAAACAAAAAAAATCGATTATTCTTTGGTCCAAATCCGAGTATTCAGATTCAAATCTTATCACTATCTTACTTTCCTTTAAGAAGATGCTATCATAAAAAAAATCAAATGATCAGACAGACAAGTGGTTTTACCGATAAAATAACCAACTCGGGAACAGAACAAGCAATTTTTTATAGTCTTTTTCAAGCAGAAGAAAAACCTGTAAAAGCGACTGTTTTGATCTTGCACGGAATGCAGGAGCATAGTGGTCGCTATACTGATTTTGCACGTTTTCTTGCTGAAAGTGGCTATGCAGTCCTCACTTATGATCATGCAGGACATGGGAAAACGGCGGCTTCAAAATCGCATCACGGTTATTTTCATGCCAATAATGCAGCGAAACGCGTGGTGGATGATGCTGAAAAAATAGCTGAGATTCTGGAACAGGAATTTCCAAACATCCCACATTTTGTTATCGGACATTCCATGGGATCTTTTATCACCCGATGTCTGTTACAACAAGCCTCGCATAAGTTTGACGGAGCAATTATAGTGGGAACAGGAGGAAAACAGTTCATTGCTCCGATAGCCCGGTTTGTATTTTCTATTCTAAACAGTCTGGCACCTCAAAAAAGAAGTAAAAAGCTGAATCGTTTTTTTAATAATCTGAATAACAAACAATTCAAAGGTGACACATCTGAAACACGCTGGCTAAGTGTAAATAAAGCCAACCAGATTGCTTTTGTAAAGGACGAACTTTGCGGGATTCCATTCACCAATAACGGATTTCATACTTTACTCACCTTGAATGTAAAATCGACCAAAAATGACTGGGCGGATAAAATCTCCCGGGAACTTCCCTTTCTTTTTGTTAGCGGAGCGGAAGATCCAATTGGTGATTTTGGAAAAGGAGTTACTCAAACAGTTGAGAACATGCAAAAAGAAGGTTTTTCAAAAACCCGTTTGCTCTTGTATCCTAAAATGAGGCATGAAATATTGAATGAAGACATCAAACAAGTGGTCTTTGAAGATATCAGAAACTGGCTGGACGAACATTCCGTCAAAAAATAAAAAAGGCTTCGACATGTAATTCCTTCTTCAAAAGATGATTGGAAAAATAAAAATCCCCGTCCGATCAATGACCGAAACGAGGATTCTCCTTCATCTGTTAAATTTAAGCTACTTATTAGAAATTCACACTTGTTACTATTCCTGTGACATTAAATGTTGATTTTAACGTTCCCGGTGAGTATGTTCCATTGGAGTACAATCCATTTGTCAAAGTTCCCGAATGAGAACCACCCGTATACAATTTATAACCTGTCCCATTTATCAATTGAGCGGATGAAAAAACAATGGAATAATAGGTACGATTAGGTCGAAAAGTAAACAACTCACTCCCGCTTGCATCTTCCAAATGAATCAAAGTACTTGAAGAAATGCTTTGAGAAGATTTAATTGTCACAGAACGCTGTGTAGACGAAGTATTGAATCCTTGAGTCATATTGGAATTTGTACCTGAGACAATCAGAAAGCCTCCAGTGATATTTCCTGTTCCATTATAATCCATTCCTACTTCAGGAGATGATTGTGGTCCGTGAACAACCGTTACTCCGCCATTTATAGCGATACTCCCGTTACTGTCCAACGGATCTCCTCCTGTTGAATTCAAATAAACATAACCACCGGCAATCTTAAGCAAACTTCCATCATTTGTTTCACCACCCGTTCCAGCGGTTGCATTCAATGCATCATCCGAGGAATTGACTTCGATATTTCCTCCATTAATTGTAATGTAATGAGACTCTATTCCTTCTACCGAATTCGCAATTACAAGGTCTCCCCCATTGATTGTTACGGAAGTGCCTGATTTTAGTCCATCATCTGCGGATTGGATATTCACTGTTCCATCATTCATTAAAACCGCGCCATCCGCTTTCACCGTTTTTGACTCGTCATATTCTCCGGAAGATCCCATCGGACCGCCAGTTCCTGCCGATATGGTTATGGATGCTCCAGTAGTTTTCACAAGCAAGGAAGGATTGTTTCCACCATAAGTCAACGAACCATCCACATCAATTCCCTTACCTCCCGTTCCTGAATTGATCAGATCTAACATTCCGCCGGATATCATCAAATTACTGTTAACGCGTAAACAAGCTCCGTGATATGCATCCGCTACCCCTGTTGAATTGGTATAAGTTGTTCCATTTCCACTGCTCGTAATCTGAATTGTTCCATCGACTATTGTAACGTCACCATCACTTGAAATTCCACGAGATCCCTGTCCGGTAGTCGTCAGTACAAGTTCAGTTCCATTTAGGAAAATATTACTATCGCAAGAAATCAACGAACTATAGGAAGGCTCCGTTCCGGATCCCGAAGAAACTAAAACCGCGGCACCAGAAGTTGTTGCGGTAATAAGTCCGCCATTGAAATACATCCGACTTCCTCCTTTGATTCCTTTCGACTGATTTCCCGAAACAGAAATTGTCAGATCGCCACCATTCATGACAAAAATGGAATCACATTTCATTGCTTTCACATCGGCAGATGTGCTTAAAATATTAATCGATCCGCAATTCAATTCGATATTTTCCGATTCAGCATCTATCCCATCTCCTGAAGAATGAATGGTCAGGTCTCCACCGTTCATATAAAAACCTTCTGAAGCATGCAAACCATCTTTCTCCGCACTAGAAACCGTAACGGTTCCTTCCAACATCTCAAAATCTTCATCAGAAGCAACGCCATGCTGATCTGCACCAAGTCCAGCCACCGTTATCTGACCGCCACCTATTACATCTACCTTGCCCTCAGAAAAAACAGTCCCTTTCTGATCTTCTCCAAGAACGGTAGTGTAATTCAAACCATCTGAAACGCTATTGACTCCGCCGCTCAGCAAGTGAACTGTCATCTTTTTTTCCGACTGATTATTAATTGCCGCTCCTACAGGATTGGTCAACTCCAAATTATCAAGAATGACGTTGAAGCGATATTCCGAATAAATTTTCAATTCACCATTAGCAGAACTACCGGAACAAACAAAATTGACATCTTTATCGGTAATAGTTGACTGAACCGTTACATGAGCTCCATTAATTGTTGTGGAAACCCCATTTCCTGCTAATGGATTCGAAACTGTCACAGTATTTCCATTATAATGGATGTAAACCGTGTGGTCATTAACAGTTGTGAAATTCATATCAATTACAGTGGAAACAACGAATGCGGTCACCGTACCTCCATTATTCAAATACATATTGGTATGAGAGGCATCGAAATAAATGCTATCCAACTCATTGAGAGTAAAAGATTGAGTTCCGTTAGAGGTTTGGATGTTTAATTGGTTTTGTGCGGCAACAAAATAGCCAATGAACCCCAAAACGAAAGTTAAAACGTATTTTTTCATTGCTTTACAAATTTGATACATTGTTGATCTATATTCAGAAAATATACTCCTGACTTCATTTCAGGAATTGAAGTCGAAAATGTTTTATCCGAAACTTCAAACGCCGCAACTTTTTCTCCCAGAACACTCGTAATCTCTGCCATGGTATTTCCAGATTGTTTTCTTGAAATAGTAATTTGATCGGTAACCGGATTCGGATATATCTGAATTCCATTCGCTTCACTTAATTGATTAATCCCTGCATCTGCTCCAACATCGATACTTGTCACAAAAAACTGACTGAAATACCGATCGCCACAATTGGCATCTTTCACAATCATATTCCCGTTCTTAAAAACCAGACTTTCGATTGTTGTCAGATCAATTACCTGATTGGTTCCGTTGGAAGAAATGATATTCATATTCTGCGCATTCGCAGGAAGTGAAAAAATGATCGAAGTAATTCCGAAAAAAATGGGAATGCTTCTTGAAAATGGAGAGTTCATAATATTCAATTAATATTCTGTTAAATTTATTTTAATCCAAAGAACCCCCGGTAAAGAAGCGGTAAAGAGTTGAAATATTGCGGTAAACAACATTTGACGCCTTGTCTAAAAACAAAAAAACCGTCCTGATATTCAAGACGGTTTTCCATTTTTATGCTTTGTTTATTTTTTAAACTCCAAGATAGTGCGTTCAATAATGGCAACGCATTCCATCAATTGTTCTTCCGTCATGACCAAAGGCGGTGCAAAACGAATGATATTTCCATGTGTCGGTTTTGCCAACAATCCGTTATTCTTCAATTCCACACACAAATTCCAGGCAGTTTTACTTTGTTCCGTATCGTTTACGATGATTGCATTCAACAATCCTTTTCCACGAACTTTCACAATCAAATCTGATTTTTCAATGATGCGATTCATCTCAGCGCGGAACAATTTCCCCAATCGCTCGGAATTTTCTGCCAAACCTTCTTCTTTCACTACTTCCAAAGCTGCAACAGCAACCTTAGCCGCCAACGGATTTCCACCGAAAGTAGAACCATGTTGACCAGGTTTAATCACCATCATAATTTCATCATCGGCAAAAACGGCAGAAACCGGGTAAACTCCTCCTGAAATTGCTTTTCCAAGAATCAGGATATCGGGCTTCACATTTTCATGGTCCACTGCCAATAACTTTCCTGTACGTGCAATTCCTGTTTGAACTTCATCCGCGATGAATAAGATCTTGTTCTTGGAACAAATCTCTTTAGATCCAGCCAAATAACCATCATCCGGAACATAAACACCTGCTTCACCCTGAATCGGCTCTACCAAAAATCCGATCACATTCGGTTGTTTTGCTGCTTCAGCTAAAGCATCCAGATCATTATAAGGAATTCGGATAAATCCAGGAGTAAAGGGTCCGAAATTGGTATTTGCATCGGGATCACTTGAGAATGAGATGATGGTTGTCGTTCTTCCGTGGAAATTTTGCTCACACACAATAATCTGTGCTTGATTTTCAGCAACACCTTTCTTTTCATACCCCCATTTACGAGCTATTTTAATGGCTGTTTCCACTGCCTCAGCACCCGTATTCATTGGAAGTACTTTATCAAAACCGAAGTACTCAGTCACGAATTTCTCATAAACACCCAAGGTGTCGTTGTAGAAAGCACGTGATGTCAGGGTCAACGTTTGAGCCTGATCGGTCAATGCTTTTACAATTTTCGGGTGACAATGCCCTTGATTCACTGCTGAATATGCAGATAGGAAATCAAAATATCTTTTTCCTTCTACATCCCAAACATAAACTCCTTCTCCTTTTGCAAGAACGACCGGAAGCGGATGATAATTGTGCGCTCCATAACGATCTTCCAACTGCATCAATTCTTCCGATGACAATTTGTCTAATGCTACCATAATACTCTTTTTTTTTAGCTATCATCACTCGTCACGGAGAGCAATCATCCTTTCCTCATTTGCAGTCGCAGGAGAGAAATCATCCTTGGGATGACACAAAGATATACAAATATTCACTTTTAAAAAAAATGTATTGTCCTTCAAATAGGTTGGAATCATTGGCTTATCAACGTTTTTATCAAAATCGAACACATTTATTTCTTAACTTTGTATTGAATTTAAAATCCAAAACGCTTGAAAAAAGTTCAATTTTCTAAGCCGCAAGGCGAATTCTTCTCCACACTGAGAAAATCAGTTCAGAATTATTTTGACGAAAATCAACTGGAAACCTCGGGAAATTGGAAGTTGTATCTGAAAGCAACCATTATCATCGCTACATACATTGCCATTTACCTGACAATACTATTGCTTCCGATTCCAGGATATGTCGCATTGCTTTTGTCTGCCTCTTTGGGATTCGTTCAGGCTTTGGTAGGTTTCAATATCATGCACGACGCTTGTCATGAAGCTTTTTCCAATAATAAAAACGTCAATTATTTCTTCGGTCTATCCATGAACGCTTTGGGAAGTGATGCATTTATGTGGAGACAAAAACACAACCTGGTTCACCATACTTACACGAATATTGATGGAATTGACGATGATATTTCAAAGACTCCCTTTCTTCGGATGAGTGATACCCAACCACGCTATAAAGCACATCGTTTTCAGCATATCTATCTTCCATTCCTATACGGTATTTCCACCATCTATTGGGTTTTGGTGAAAGATTTTGAAGATTATATTTTGGGTTCCCGTTTCACTGTTGAGGTCGGTAAAATGAAACCTATCGATCACGTGATGTTCTGGACGACACGAATGATCTATTTCGGTCTATACCTGGTTCTTCCATCATTTGTTTGGGGAATCGGCTGGACAATCCTCGGATTCACTTTGATGCACATGATGCTTGGCTTGACCATGTCATTTGTATTCCAATTAGCACACGTAGTTGAAAACGTGGAGTTTGAACACGCTGAAGATGAATCGTTACTAATCGAAAATGAGTGGGCTGTTCATCAGTTAGCCACAACAAGTGATTTTGCAGTAGACAATAAAGTGGTGAGCTGGTTAGTCGGTGGATTGAACTTCCAGGTGGAGCATCATCTTTTCCCTCGTATTTCACACGTCCATTATCCTGAAATCCAAAAGATCGTGGCGAAAACCTGTAAAGAATTCGGTGTAACTTATTATTCATACGACAGCACCGGACAAGCTTTGGCTTCGCATTTCAGACACATGAAGCGATTGGGGAGAAAAGATGTTCTTCAGCCTCAGCTACAAGGAAAAAAATAACACCTCTCAAAACAAGATATTCGGCAAACTTACCTAGGTCTTATAACCTAGAAATGGGTTTCTATTGGCTTTACATATTGATACATGCTCTTGTGAACCGCTATTCGAACACGGAAGTCCATGGAGTTTGGAAATACTGTTTCCCGAACCACAATTCGAAAGCAGGGTCTAGAAATTCGTAAATTCCGTCTTCATCCTTAATGATCATATCCCTTCCTTCAAGAATCACCCGATTTTTGGAAACGTTTCTTGGAGTTCCCAATGCGTATGTGCGCATCACTACAGCCGCAGTCAACTGTTTTTCCTTTTGATAGATTGCCTTCATTCAACAAATTCACTTGCGTGGAACTCATTCCTTCTATTTCCCGTTGATACAAAGGCTGATTTGCATAGATCAATTCAGACAATGCTGTTCGAATGATTTGCTTGTCCACAACACCTGAACGACTTTGATTCCAGACATAATGAGAAAGCTGCTGTACATACCACGAATGATTTTTCATCAGACGAGGTATGATTGTAGCCATTTCTTTTGAAATCTGCTTCCCCGTCTTCCTGAAACTGGATTGAATGAATTTAACCCATGCTTCCTCTTTGATCTTTGGCAATAACATCAGATCTCCGAAACGGTAAAATGGCTTCGATGGATTATTAAAGATTGCTTCCAACATATGCCGTTTACTTCCGAACAGACAATAGGAAACTAGTTTCTGACGTTGCCAAATGGCTCGCATTTTCTTTTCCAACGGCTCGTATTCAACCAGATTTGTCAGGTTCTGAAATTCATCCAAACAGATGACTAAACGAATTCCTTTCTCTTTTGCAATGCGTTCCGGCAAATTCAGGATTTCATCCGCAAACTCACGTACTTTTTCGTGTTCGTATTTGATGGTGAAATCCAAATGAGGATTTACTCCGACATGTACCGTTGGAACCAAATTGGATAAGAAACTTTTCGTGTCATGCAGCCAATCTTCCCATTTGGTTGAAGTTGCCTTGATTACTTCCCGGGTGAACAATTCGAAGAATTCGACTTCATTGTTGATTGTAAATAAATCAAGCAGAACGGTTTTGCACTTCTTGTCTGACTTATTGATATCGATCAGAACACGTTCCACCAGGGAAGATTTACCCCAACGACGGGGAGAAATCAGAATGGTATTGATTCCACCCAACAGGTTTTGTTTCAAACGATAGGCTTCATCCTCGCGATTGGTATACCCTTGAACACTTACGGTATTACCAAAAATGAATGGTGAATAGACTTCTTGCATAACTAAATATACAAATTTTCTACTAAATGGTATAATACCAAAAGGTATCATTTTAAATGCAAATAAATTAGGAACGCGATGCATCGGGGTATATGTATTATTCGCACCCAAACCTTTTCTAGAATACAAAAACAAATTATTTTACCGCAAATGCAAATGTTTGAGGCGCTTACCAGTCGCCTCTGTATCTCATAAACAGTATGAATCATTGCTTATTTGGTTCAAAAGCGAGTGCGGTAGCCGAGCCAATAATTTGTGCATTTGTGGTAGAAAATTAAGTCTGGGTGTCATCCCGATAGCTATCGGGAGTGATTAATTCCCGATGCATCGCATGCCTACAAACAAAAAATCCTTCCGCAGCAACGAAAGGATTTTTCAATTATTTAAAACAAGGTGGGTTCCGAATCATCCGGATCCTTTGTCATATCCCATTCGATGGTCGGAGTATCTTCTCCTCCTTCAGAATCATCACTATCATTCACCGAATCATCATCGGAATTGTCAATTTCCAGATCTAACGGTTCTTCATCCGGCCATGGTTCCGAGCCTTCAATTTCATGCGTTAAGACCACTTCTTTGACCTTCAATTTTGTCAATTGATTTCCTTGTGCTTTCATTCCTTTCACATCAATAAAATCTGCCAAAGCAATTTCATTATCCGGAAGGTTTTTTGTTTCCTTTAAAAGCTTATTGTACACAATTCGGGCAATTGGATTGAATGCTGTAGAAACACAATCCAAATAGGAACCTTCTGTTTCCGAGATATACGATACGCGTTTATCTGTTGTGACTTCACAAGTAAATCGCTTCACAAAGTGCAAATCCTTTTCACCGTCATAATAAACAGCAGAAATCGGTCTGTCCGGAACCCATTTTTCGATGTGAATCATGTCTTCATCAAAGTGGTTCCCCAAGTCAAATGTGGAAAGTCTATAATCACCGTTTTTATACAAAGTCAATAAGCGGTCTTCTCCTTTGAACGAGCCCAGGAATTTTCCTCTTCCTTCATCATTCAACCTTCCAACAACCGTATCAAACCAAATTTTACGGGCAGCAAGCGTTGATCCACCTACTTCTTTTTGTGTAATCTTCTGAACAATCTCTTTTGTTACGCGATTTCCGGCAGACTGACGACCTTTGATCAACAAATCTCCTAAATCCACGTCCCAACGCAAACGTTTCAAATGCGGTCTTGGGCGAAGCATCACGGTAACCACTTCCCGCTCCCCATTCGGATGCACGGAGAAATACAATAACTTGGAACCTTTAATTCCACGTGTCAGATCGTATTCCGTATCACGTGTCACTGAATTCACAAAGAAACGTTTCATCATCGTAGCGCCACCGGCACCATCCTGATACATGACGTGATAGATAGTCCGTTTATCGCCTTTCTTCCACACATCTGCATGAACGATTCCTTTACCAACAAATTTCTTCTCTGAAACTTTCGTTACAATGAATTTTCCGGTGTCGAAGAAGACAATGATATCATCGATTTCAGAACAATCATTTACTGCTTCGGTCTTTTTCAAGCCCCAACCAATGAATCCTTCCTCGATATCTACGTATAACTTGCGGTTAGCGATAATCACCTTCGTTGCGGCAATATTGTCGAACACTTTCATTTCCGTTCTGCGCTCTTTTCCAGCTCCAAAACGCTTTTTCAAATCCTTGTAATATTCAATCGCGTATTCAACCAGATTCTCCAAATTCTTTTTCACCTCTTCCATCTCAGCTTCCAACTTGGCAATCAAGTCGTCTGCTTTATCCGAATCGAAACGGGTAATCCGAATCATTGGGATTTGAGTCAAACGCTGCAAGTCTTCATCTACGATCTCACGGACAAACTGCTTTTTGAATTTCTCAAAGCGTTTATACATGTATTTATACAAACCTTCTTTGTCGGAATACAATTTGAAGTCGATGTACATCTCTTCCCGGATAAAGATCTTCTCCAGTGTTGAGAAATGCCACTGTGCTTCCAGTTCCGCTAAACGGATCTCGAGTTCTTTCCGAAGTAAAGTAAGTGTATTATCTGTGTTGACTTTCAGGATTTCAGATACTCCCATGAAACGTGGTGTATCCCCGTCGATCACAGAAGCATTCGGAGAAATCGAGACTTCACAATCTGTGAATGCATATAAGGCATCTATCGTTTTATCAGGTGAAACTCCAGGCGCCAAATGAATCACAATTTCCGCATCTGCTGCAGTATTGTCTTCAATCTTCTTTACCTTGATTTTCCCTTTATCATTTGCTTTAATGATGCTTTCGATCAACGAAGTGGTTGTGCTACCAAATGGAATCTCATTGATCATCAAGGTTTTATTGTCCACCTTTTTGATCTTTGCACGAACACGTACTTTCCCCCCTCTTAAGCCATCGTTGTAGTTGGTAAAATCCGCCATACCACCAACCAGGAAATCAGGGAAAATCTCCACTTTCTTTCCACGTAAATGATTGATTGACTGCTCGATCAGTTCATTAAAGTTATGCGGCAGAATCTTACATGCCATTCCGACCGCAATTCCTTCCGCTCCCTGAGCAAGTAGAATAGGGAATTTCACCGGTAAATTATCCGGTTCCTTATTTCGACCATCGTAACTCAACAACCAATTGGTCGTTTTTGGATTGAAAACCACATGACTTGCAAACTTAGAAAGTCGGGCTTCAATATAACGAGGCGCAGCAGCACCGTCACCTGTCAATGTATTTCCCCAGTTTCCCTGACAATCGATCAGTAATTCCTTTTGCCCCAGTTGAACCAAAGCATCTCCGATTGAAGCATCGCCATGCGGGTGATATTTCATGGTATTCCCGATCACGTTGGCCACTTTGTTGTAGCGTCCGTCATCCAATTCCTTCATGGAATGCAGAATTCTTCTTTGAACCGGTTTGAAACCATCGTGTAAGGAAGGAACAGCACGTTCCAAGATTACATAAGAGGCATAATCCAAAAACCAATTCTCATACAAACCACTAAGCGGAATAATATTTTCATCCACATGGTTTTTCTCAAAAGGACTTGAATCTGCTCCTTCGGATTCTTGACCTTCATTACCAGAATTATCTAAGTTCTCATTTTCCGGGTCTACCGGTCCGATTTCATCTTCATTCATTATCGTTCTCGTTTAAGAGTTTGAACTTCAATCTTTCCTTTTCTATTTCTTCAACCAGTTCTTTCTCAGTTGGTAAATACGGTAAATATTTAGTTGCAAATAACTGATCATTATCTTTTAATACAGAATACTTTGCAATGGTTCTGTCTGTTTCTGTACAAAGTAAAATTCCAATTGTCGGATTATCATCTTTTCCTTTTTTCAAATCATCATAAATGAGACCAGTTTAATTTGGCGAACACCGTACGCCAATTTTCAAAATCAGGAAAATAACTATAAAATTGCCTAAATTCTCTCAAAGAACGTTCTGAAAATCCTTTACCAAATTCTACTGTAAGTTCTAATGACAATTTCTTCAATACTTCTTTTCCATAAGCTGCTCGGGACTCTCCATTTTGTTCTTCTTCAATAATTCTCCTCCCAATCTCCCAATAAACTTCAACCATCACAGCATTTATAGCATGATAAGTCTTTGTTCTGGCTGAATGAACCAGTTGCTTTATATCCTGAATGTACTGCATTCTAAAAACACTCCCTTAAGAAGCTTTTTCAATTGGTTCAGTACTATCATCTTCTGGTTCGGAATCTTCCAGATCCACATTCTTGCCTTCGTCTTTCTCTACACGGAGATTTTCAATAATGAAGTCCTGACGTTCCGGTGTATTTTTCCCCATGAAATAGGACAAGATCGAGTCGATTGATGCATCTTTTGTCAAGAGAACCGGCTCCAGGCGGATATCATCCCCGATAAAGTGTTTGAACTCATCCGGAGAAATCTCCCCTAATCCTTTAAATCGGGTGATTTCAGGATTCTTCCCTAATTCGGAAATGGCAGCTCTCCGTTCTTCATCGGAATAGCAGTAAATCGTTTTCTTTTTATTTCGAACACGGAACAAAGGTGTCTGCAATACATACACGTGATTTCTTTTCACCAAATCCGGGAAGAACTGTAGGAAAAATGTCAATAACAACAAACGGATGTGCATTCCATCGACATCGGCATCGGTAGCGATTACAATGTTGTTGTAACGCAAATTATCCATATCATCTTCGATATCCAAAGCTGCCTGAATCAAGTTGAACTCTTCATTCTCGTAAACGACCTTTTTGGTCAGTCCATAACAATTCAGAGGCTTACCTCGCAATGAAAACACGGCTTGTGTATTCACGTCTCTCGATTTCGTAATTGATCCACTTGCAGAATCCCCCTCCGTAATGAAAAGCGTAGTCATTTCACGTTTTTCATCCTTCAGATCTGTCAAGTGACTTCTGCAATCACGCAATTTCTTATTGTGTAAACTGGACTTCTTTGCTCTGTCGCGCGCCAATTTCCGAATTCCTGACAACTCTTTACGTTCGCGCTCGGATTGCTTAATCTTCTTCTCTAAAGTATCTGCCACATCCGGGTGACGGTGCAAGTAATTATCCAATTTATCCTTCAGGAAATCATTGATGAATGCACGCATGGATTTCCCATCCGGCTCGATTTCCTGTGAACCTAATTTTGTTTTCGTTTGTGATTCAAACACCGGTTCAATCACCTTCACTGCAATTGCAGCAACGATTGATTGTCGGATATCCGAAGCATCGTAATCCTTTTTGTAGAAATCACGGATCACTTTCGCAATGGATTCCCTGAATGCACTTTGATGTGTCCCTCCTTGCGTGGTGTGCTGACCATTCACGAATGAGTAGTAATCTTCTCCATATGTTTTACCATGCGTGAAAGCCACTTCGATATCATCGTCTTCCATGTGAATGATCGGGTACAAGGGATCTCCATCCATGTTGTCTTCTAACAAATCCTTCAACCCGTCTTTCGATTGGTATTTTTCACCATTGAAGTAAATTGCAAGCCCCCGATTCAAATAGCAGTAATTCCAACACATCTTAATCAGGTAAGGCATCTTGAACGCGAATTTCTTGAAGATGGATTCATCCGGAATGAACTCAAAATAAGTTCCATTCACCTCATCCGTCTTGCTTAAAGGTAAATCTTCGGTTAACTCTCCCCGGGAAAAAACAACCTGCTTCTTTTGTCCTTCTCTCACGGAATAAACCATGAAGTAATCACTTAAAGCATTTACAGCCTTTGTTCCCACCCCATTCAATCCAACAGATTTCTTAAACGCTTTGGAATCGTATTTCCCCCCGGTATTGATCTGGGAGACACATTCAATCACTTTTCCCAAGGGAATTCCACGTCCGTAATCCCGAACTGAAACCTTCCCATCCTTCACTTTGATGTCGATACGCTTTCCATTCCCCATGACAAATTCGTCAACGGAATTATCGACAATCTCCTTCACCAAAATATAGATTCCATCGTCGGCAGAAGCTCCATCACCTAACTTCCCGATATACATACCGGGTCTCAAGCGAATATGCTCCTTCCAATCCAGAGATCGTATATTGTCTTCAGTATATTGATTTTCAGCCATAATAACGGATTCTTTGCAAGTTACCAAAGATAGTAACGGAAAGCTTTATTTAAACCATGATTTATTACGAGTTATGAACGATGCAAGGTTAATTTCGCAGGGAGGAATTATACCGCTTTTTGGGTATTGTTTAGAATTATTCCAAATAATAATTTTACCAAAAACAAACAACTATGTGTCATTACAAAACAATCAGCAATAATTCTTTCGGATGCCTTATTCAATGTAAAAACTGCGAACAATTCCATCTTGGATTCGGAAATGTGGTCCTGATTCTTTCCTATGATGACTTTATCCGATTTTCAGACCAGGTTCACACCATTCACTCCATGCATTATGAAGAGAAAAAAGAAACCGGTGAAAAGATTTACATGCATACCGACAACTCCAAAATGGTTCTTGCATTCAATCAAAAAGAATGGTTATTACTTTACCAGTTATTGGAAGAATCGCGCTTTATGCTCTATGCAAACGAATTGATCGACCAGGCTTAATCATTGCGCTTCAACCACCCTCTCTTCCAGAAGACAAAAACCAAAGCGGCTGTAATGAAAATCATGACTCCCCAAATCATGTAATAGCCATTATGCGATTTCAATTCAGGCATGTTCTCGAAATTCATTCCATAAACTCCAACAATAAATGTGAGCGGAATGAAGATCGCACTCGTTACCGTCAATACCTTCATGACCTCATTCATGCGCTGTCCCTGGATGGCATAATACAAATTGGCAACACCGTCCAACATTTGTTTTTGAGATTCGATTTCATCGATTAAACTATAACAAATATCCTTCAGTTCGCGGAAGTAATGAATGTTATCTTCAATGATGAGTTCATTCTCAACCCGATCCAACTGCCCCATCAATTCTTTCATCGGGAAAACGATCTTGCGTAAATCCAACAGCTTTCTCTTTTCCCACTCCACTTTTCGAAGCACTTCACTTTTCGGGTTTCGAAGCACAATCTTATCCAACAATTCGATATTAATGGAAATCTCTCCCACCACTTCCGTGTAGTTATCGATAATCGATTCCAACATCCGGAACAAGAGAAAATCAGGTCCTTTGAAGCGAACTTTTCCACGCTTGTATTCAATTCGTTCCCGAACTGTCGGAAAGTGATCCGAGGGCTTTTCCTGGAAGGAAATGAGGTAATTATCACCAATAATGAAACTGACCCGCTCTTTCGTTAACTCGTAGTTGTTCAATCCCTCTTTAGGCAAAGCAGAAACAATGCTGAAAAACACGTAATCGGAATACTCTTCCAAACGGGTACGCTTGGTTTCTGCAAACAAATCTTCCTGCAGCAGTTTGTCAATGCATAGCTTATCACACAACTTAATAATCGACTCCTTGTCTTTCATTGAATGAAAATTCAACCAATACGTAGAATTCATATCCTCAAACGGATTGAAATGTTCGGCAAAATACTCCTCCGAATTCTTCTCCAAAGAAAAAGCATCCAAATTGTATTTATAAAGTTGCGCTACCTGAGACATACAACGAAAATAAGGATTTTCGAATTACGAATTGCGAATGCCTTCCCGATAATTATCGGGATACGAATTAAAAAATCTCCAGGGCATACATTTCAATCAATTCATCCGACTATTCAAATCTTATTTTGAACTGATGGCAAATAGAATTGTATCATTAAACTACAATGAAAACCGAATTAATAAAACCATCGTCATGAGACTCTTCTTCATCCTTCTACTGTCATTCAACTGCTTAGCTCAATCAGACACATTAGTTGTCGAAGTAATCTATGGTTCGAAACCACTTGTTGAAAGTGAGAGGCATTGGTTTGGAGGTAAGCTGGGCGGACACATCGGATTAAGGCTGGGAACGGACAGCGTAATGCATTTTGTTCCCGGAGGAAGAGTGGTTGCTACAAATATAAACTCAGACACAGGGAGATATCTCATTTCAAGCACCAAACAGTTCTACAGAACTTTTCGAGCAGACACCACCAAAACCTGTCAGATCTTCATCCCGATAAGTCAGTCGCAGAAACAAAAACTACTCAACGATTCGAACCCTTTTCTGAAAGAAGGACCTTATCCGTATGCTTTCTTCGGCATGAGGTGTGCAGCAGCCTGCTATCATCTATTATCGCTGGCAGATGTCACAAAAGACCTTTCAAGAAGCAGAATGACCTGGAAGTTCTTTTACCCTCGAAAATTACGGAAATACCTTTTCAAAGAAGCAAAATCGAAGGGATGGATTGTTAAAGAAACAGCAGGATCAACAAAGCGGAAGTGGGATCACGATTAACTTCGACTACGCTCAGTCACCTTTACCCTCCTCAACTTAAATCTAAAAAAACACAAAGGACACTGAGCGTAGTCGAAGTGTCAATTATTCAAAAGCTTCTGATACTTCTCGAATTCCTTGACATTGGATGAACGCTTAATTGCTGCGAGAACTTTCAGCTTTTCGTGTTTGGTGAGATGCCAGGAAAGACTGATCCGATCCTTTTGCAATTCCCTTAGATTCAAATTAATGGTTTGAATAGGAACATTGTATTTTCCGATGGTCGCTCGAAGCAACTCATCCTGATCATAATCCTGAATTCGCGGAAAATTGGAAAACACATTTGAAACAGGTGCAGTGAATTTATCAAAGAATCCGAATGAACGGGTTTCCTCGCTGTACATGATCCGTTTATTGTCCCGAATCTGAAGAATCACCACTCCGCTCGTATTCTTACTGATCCATGATTCCAATTTCATCAGCCACTGAATGGTGATTTTTGTTCCGAAATTATCACGCGCTCCTGCATCCATCAACTGAATTTCCGGAATAGTCGGCAAACTGGTCATTGGTAAAACATACGGAAACGATGCATTCATACGCAAGGCAGAAGACAAACGCAACTTCTCGGATTCCTGATTTTTAAGCAGGAGATGAATATCCACATTTTCCTGAACGTGATTCATTTCCGGTGAAGGAGAAGCCGAATCCATTAAAAAACTCAACCCTAATGACGAAATCAGGATTCTTCTCCCATCATTCACCACAGAAGGAGTCAGAATCAAGTTAGGAATGATTCCCTGCTTTTCAAATACCTTGAAATAAAGTAAGGGTTTATTCAATCGCTGCCCCGTGTTCTCATTCAAATCAGATTCAAAAGCCATTGCTCTGTCATAACTGTATTCCGAATCCTCAAAACTGGACTGATACCGGAAAAACAGATCGTTTGTTGATGCAGCAAATGATAGTTTGTTCAGTAAGTCTTGAGAAATCTCTTCAAAATACTTATTGTCATTGAAATTGACCTTTTTAGTCTGATATTTTTCCAGTAAAAGCGATCGGTAATAAGATGCGCCGACCGTACCACCGGAAGCACCGGTGATCATTGCAATGTGTTTGGATGACTTGAAATCACTCAGTGAATCACACATCCGAAGAACCTGATAAACCCATGAAGCACTGCGCGAACCTCCTCCGGAAGTATTTACAATAACCAAAAGCGGTTTTTCTTCCCCTGTTTGTTTTTTCCAACTTTCCAGATACGAAATGTAATCATTGTAATCATCTGCACGTTGTCTTCCATCCTTGCTCAATTCATAAATAGCCGAATCAGAATAAACTGCTGTCTGATCATACGACAAGCCATACGCCTGTGTTTGAAACTTGAAAATATCCACTGTATTGGACAGATAGTTCATCAATAGGAAACACAGAATAATTATCGGGTAAGCCCAAACCCGCAACCAGGTCTGAAGTGCACTAAGCAGCATCAGGATAATAGTCATTAGCAGCACCACACTCACTCCCGCCGGGACATCCAAGAACGTTTTTCCTCCAAACAAACCAATCAATACAAAAGTCATGATCGTGACTATCTCGAAGACCGTAGTGGAAATTCGATTCTGATCGAAAACCGATTGCAATAATGATTGCGCATAGTGTCTCGTGGAACGGCACTGCTGAATCCGAAACCTTCTCCCCACATACCAATACAAACGCTGCCTGTTTGTCCCTTTCACCTTGATCCGATTGCGTTTCCCAAATCGCATCCACCGATCATTTCGCGTTGACTTGTCTTCATCATACCGCCTCAATTCAAACAGATTTTTATTGATCGGAAAAAAATAGAGTAAAGCAATCCCTACAAAAAGAAAGAACCCCACCAGAAAACCCACTGCAAATAGAAATACATTCAATCCGGATTCAAACTCTTCCATTCTCTGAAAACGGACGATACGAATGATAAAAAAGATGATAAATGCTGTAGGTATAATACTGTTATTAATGCAAAAACGGACAAATGGTTTATTGACCATCGCTAAAAAAGGGAAGCGGGAAGCTAATCTCATGTAGGAATACGAATGGAAAGCCATGGTCAATCCACCAAACGAAAAACCGATCAGTAGAAAAGAAAAAAAACTAGTATCACCCTGATATTCTGGAGATAAAAACAAATAAGACAATCCAAACCCAACTCCAACCTTATCCGAAATCAGCAAAAAGAAAAACACCCAATAGAAGAATCCCAACAGATTATGCTTCAAATGGTGAGCCAATAAGACGAATGGGAAAAAGACCCTTACGAATTGAAGTATATTGGAGGTAATATCTCGGAGTGCAGCCACAACTTCAATATTACGAATTAAAGATGATGTTTTTGATACTCTTTCACAAAATCTGTCACCAAATAAGTGAGCGTTTTACCAATTATCAATTCTTCCCTTTCATTCTTGGGAGCAGCCTCCGGCAAATGCAAATAAGCTACTTTTTCAAGAGAAGCCATTTTCCGTAAGTAAATTCTTGCCTGGTCGACTGTAATTCCCGAAGGAGTAAATGCACTTGAAGGCATATATGCAATAGCGTCCATATCCAACTCCACTCCCATTACGTTCTGAAATTGGGAATCATATACCTTATCGATATCCGCCTGAAACTTGAAGGGCTTTTCCAACCAGGATTCATAAAACGTAAAAAAGGCTTTCATTTCATGGAGGTGATCCAGTATAAATTGGTTGTTGTACGATTCGTGTAAACCCAAAACAGAATAATGTCCTAAAAATCCGTACTCGTATGCGTAAGAAAACGGATTTCCGGAATGTCGGCCTTCCATGGCACGTGTATCTGCATGGGGATCCAAATTCACGACAGATATCGCAAGCCCCGATGATTCAGAAACTCCTTTTATGATCGGATAAGCATTGTTATGTCCTCCACCGATCACAATCGGAACGCCTCCCGCATCAACGACCTCTTTTACCCAAGCCGAAAGTAAATAATCCAAATCATCCACATGCATAAAGGAAATGGCATCAATCGGCTCGCGCGAATCAATGTATCCATGAATACAAATGGAATTACCTGTTAAAAACTGATTCGATTGAACTCCCAGGAATCTCGGAATGAATGCCTCGAAAGCAGCCTGAGAACCACCTAAGCCACCATTCAACCTTGGTCCAATATCTTCCTTCACACCCATGACATGGAATTTCTTCTCTTTCCAATCTTCCGACTCATTAGTCGAACGGAACAAAACATTCTGACCGATTCGAATTTCACCATCCCTTTCTGAGAGCCAGCGCTTCAGATCTGTTTCCTCCGGAAACTTCAGTTTAAAATAAGTCGATTCAAGCATGGTGTTTCTCCATTAGTTCAACAAATGCTGCCGGAGGGGCAATCGGTTTCATATTCACCTTCGAAACAAAAACCAAAGTTGTTTTCGCCTTACTCAGACATTCTTGTTTTTCGTTATACAATGTATATTCAAAAAACAGACGCGGACCTTTCAGTTCCGTAATTGCGGTCACGATTGTCAATTCATCATCATACAAAGCGGGTTTGAAATAATCCACTTCAAAATGACTTACCGGCAACATCACCCCGCTTTCTTCCAATTCACGATAGCTCATCCCCAAAGAACGCATTGCTTCCACTCTTCCCACCTCAAAATACGCAGCGTAATTACCATAATAACAATACCCCATCTGATCTGTTTCACCATATCTTACACGTACCTTTGTCGGGAATTCAAATGAAGTTTTCATGAAATCTTATATTCTAAATAAATTGGGTTAAATGTCGTAACTATTTTTCAGATTTTCGATTAGAAATTTAATGAGTACAAATGATATTTTGGGAACGTTAAGTGGAGGTTAATATAATCTAATTTCGTATCTTTGAAGGAAGACGATTTTTTTAGTTTAAATATAAATATTTAACATCTAGCTACAAAATTTCGATATTCATCGAACAATCAGGAAGTTTTAAAATAATTAAAAGCAGATGTTAAAGGATAACTTCAATACAAAGCAAAACTTTTCAAATAATCAACCCCTAAAGAACTTTTTTTTTCACTTTTTTATGAGAATCTTTGTTCACTTAAAAATTACAGAGCTTAACGCTTGAGCTTTGAATCTATTACGTCGATTATTTTTTTATTAACATATTATTATAAACATTTAAATACCCTGCTAAATGAGTGCCAACCATGACGCTATTTGGAATTCCTGTCTGAAAGTTATCAAGGATAATTTACCGATCCAAGCTTACAAAACTTGGTTTGAACCAATTGTTCCAGTAAAGCTTGAAAACAACATTCTGACAATACAAGTTCCATCTCACTTTTTTTACGAATGGTTGGAAGAGCATTACATTACTTTATTGAAAAAAGTAATTAAAAAAGAGCTCGGTCAAGAAGGGCATTTGGAATACAGTATTGTTATGGAAAATTCTGCCAGCAATTCGAATCCTTATACGGTAAAACTTCCTGCTTCCGATAAGAAGGCAGTGAAGAATGCGCCTATGCACATGCCCATAAACATCAGCGACAATCCGATCAAGAATCCATTTATCATTCCGGGATTGAAGAAAGTGAACGTAGATTCAAACTTGAATCCGGCTTATTCATTCGAGAATTTTGTAGAAGGAGATTGTAATCGCTTGGCTCGTTCTGCCGGTTACGCAGTTGCGAACAAACCCGGAGGAACAGCTTTCAATCCATTATTGATCTACGGTGGCGTTGGATTAGGTAAAACACATTTGGCACATTCAATCGGTATTGGTGTAAAAAATCAATTCCCGAATAAAACGGTACTTTACGTTAGTTCTGAAAAGTTTGCTCACCAGTTCATTGACGCTGTTCGTAATCAAACAACAAATGATTTCATTCATTTCTATCAAATGATCGATGTTCTGATCATTGATGATGTTCAGTTCTTCTCCGGAAAAGAAAAAACACAAGATGTATTCTTCCATATCTTCAACCATTTACACCAAAATGGAAAACAGATCATTTTAACATCGGATAAACCGCCTGTTGAAATGCAAGGAATGGAGCAACGTTTGTTGTCCCGCTTCAAATGGGGATTGTCTGCAGATCTTTCCACTCCTGATTTGGAAACACGTATTGCAATCATGGAGAAGAAAATGTATGGTAGCGGTATCGAACTTCCGCGTGAGGTGGTTGAATACCTGGCATACAGTATCAATACAAACATCCGTGAAATGGAAGGCGCTATGACTTCCCTTCTTGCTCAGGCTTCATTAAACAAAAAAGCCATTACGCTTGACTTGGCGAAACAGATGATTGACAAGTTTGTGAAGAACACTGCACGTGAGGTATCAATCGATTATATTCAGAAAGTGGTTTGCGATTACTTCGACTTGCCAATTGAAATGCTGAAATCAAAAACACGTAAGCGTGAAGTGGTTCAAGCTCGTCAGATTTCCATGTATTTCTCTAAGAAGATGACCAAATCATCATTGGCTAGTATCGGAGCACATTGCGGTGGAAAAGATCACGCAACAGTACTTCATGCTTGCAGAACGGTTATCAACCTTTCTGAGACCGACAAACAGTTCCGGGTTTACCTGGAAGACCTTGAAAAGAAATTGACTATTCAATAATATCCGAATGGCTGTCCGAAAGACAGCCATTTTTTATATCCGGAAACTATCTTCTGAAATTTACAAATTCTAGTGTTCGCAAATTTTAGTGTTCGCAAAGATACGAACAGATTAAATGCTAAAAAGCTGATTGCAAGCTATTTAACAGAAATGAGATTGGATAGATAATTGACTTATTTGACCACTTTCTAATCTCCCAATTCACATTCTTCGTACTTTTGCAAACAGATGCAGGAAAGCAAATTCAAAACAATCACAGAACAAAGCGAAGGCTTCTATAAGGAGAAAGGTTCCAAATTTCTGGCATTTGCCATTCCCTGTAAAACAGAAGAGGAAATCAAGGAACATATCCAACGTCTTCGTAAGGAGCATTATCAAGCCGTTCATGTTTGCTCTGCTTTTCGTTTGGGAAGTGACAAGAAAAAGTATCGCGCAAGTGATGACGGTGAACCTTCAAATTCTGCCGGAGCACCTATTCTCGGTCAAATACAATCGTTTGACCTGACCAATATCCTGATTGCCGTGGTCCGCTATTACGGAGGAGTGAATCTGGGAGTTGGTGGTCTGATCAATGCTTACCGAACAGCATCCAAAGAAGCATTGGAAAGTGCTCAAATCATCGAACAGGAAGATGAAGTGCTGATCACCTTGCTTTACAAGTACGATGAAATGCCTCAAGTGATGAGTATTCTAAAAAATAGCCCGGCAAAAATCATCCTTCAAGATTTTCAACTATCTTGCAAACTAAGCATACAACTACCCGTTTCAGAATTAAATTTATTGGAACAATTTGCTGAATTAAACCTCCTTCTTCCTGAAGAAAAAAACATTACAATAGAAAATCATGGAATCATCCAATAGTCCATTTCAATTACTTCAAGAACTCATATCTATTCAAGGAGTTGCAAGTGATGAATCACGAATCAAGGCATTTATTAAGGAATATGTTCTAAAACATTCTTCTCAATGGAAATCGAAACCACGGATTATTGATGGTCTTGGTTTTCAAGATGCCCTCATTTTGGTTTTCGGAAACCCCAGAACGACTGTCTATGCACACATAGATACCATCGGTTATTCGGTTGGTTATGACAATGAACTGATTCGGGTTGGCGGACCTAAAAACATCGACGGAACCATTCTGGTCGGGAGTGATTCTCAAGGTGATGTGGAAGGTGAATTAATGATTTTTGAGAACGAATACAATCAGCAGCGGATTCAATTATCACATGAAAGAACCATTGATCGCGGAACACTTCTTTCATTCAAACCGAACTTCAAAGAAACCAAGGAATATATCCAGTCACCTTACATGGATAACCGCTTGGGCGTTTTTGTAGCACTTCAATTAGCCGAAACACTGGAAAACGGGGCTATTGTATTTTCAACCTATGAAGAACATGGCGGAAATTCAGTTGGTGCTTGTGCTAAATACCTGATGAACACCTACGATGTATTTCAAGCATTGATTTGTGATATCACCTGGGTTACTCATGGCGTTGTTCACAAAGGAGGTGTAGCAGTTTCCATGAGAGACAGCATGGTACCTCGAAGAAAATACCTGAACAAAATCATTTCCATTGCAAAAGATTCCGGAATAAAATTCCAATTGGAAGTGGAATCTGCAGGCGGAAGTGATGGTTCTGTTCTTCAAAAATCAGATCTGCCTATCGATTGGTGTTTTATTGGAGCTCCGGAAGACAACGTTCATACGCCACAGGAAAAAGTATACAAGAAAGATATTGAATCTATGATTGAACTGTATCGCGTTTTGATGAACCAGTTGTAGTTTTAGCGGACGGCGAATACTTCTGTAATTTCAATTGCCTGAAATTCCATACATCCGCTTGCTCGTTCATCCACTTGTTTGAACTTCAATTTCAAGCGCAGATTATTTACCTGTAACTTGGAATCCAGATTTATCGGAGAAACGGTGTTTTTTGTCTCTCCGGAAGTAATTTGAATGGTCACACCGCAATCCAGGATTTGAACAAGACCTAAATAAAAAACCTCATTCTTGTCGGCAGGGACTTGATTTGTTTCTTTTTGCGGTTCAATTTTCGGCTGCTCTTCCACTATTTTTTTTGGTGAATGACAAGAAACAATCATCAATCCCACAATCCCTGTCAAAGCTATTCGAATCATCTTCACTTGTTTTTTAAAACATTCATGCCTGCAATTGCCGCTGTTGTCCAAGCCGCCTGAAAGTTAAATCCTCCGGTAATGCCATCAATATCCATGGTTTCCCCGGCAAAAAATAGTCCCCCGTACTTTTTGGATTCCATCGTTTGTACATTGATTTCATTCAGGTCGATCCCACCAGCTGTAACGAATTCCTCCTTAAAGGTCGTCTTTCCTTCCATTAAATACAAGTCATTCACCAATACCTCCAACAATTTGTTCTGATGTCGCATTGTCAATTCGGAACATTTGAATTGATTGGGAATTCCTGCTTTCTCTACCAAATAGGTCCATAAGCGTGATTTAACGGAATAAAGCGGCGTATTTACCACCAATTTATTGGATTTGACGAATTGATTGATCGACTCCCTAACAACTTCCTGATTCTCTTCTCCGGTCCAATTCACAGCAATTTGGGATTTGTATCCTTTCAATTCAAAAATACGCGCCCCAAAAGCAGAAGATTTCAAGACTGCCGGACCACTCATGCCCCAATGCGTAATCAACAAAGGTCCATTTGACGTCCATTTTTCACCAATTATCTTCACCAATGCATTTTCCTGAACAATTCCCATCAATTCCTTGATCGGTTCATTCGGCATATTGAAGGTAAATAAAGATGGAACCGGCGACACAATCTTCAAATCAAAAGCCTTTAACAGCTCGAAGCCGGATATTTTTGGTTGCCCTCCGGTAGTAACGATCACTGCTTTGGAATGAAAAATTTCCTCAGGAGTTTGAACTTCAAACAAACCGGAATCTAGTTTTTTCACCGTCTCAACTCGCTGATTCAATAATAATTGAACATCATTCTTCCTTAATTCATTTAAAAAGCAATCAATGATCGTTTGAGAATCGTTACTCATAGGAAAATAGCATCCATCCGGATAGAGTTTCAACGGAACATTCCTACTTTCCAACCATGCTTTCATATCCGAACTGGTAAACTGGTAAAATGCCTTCTTAAGAAACCGTTCGCCTCTCGGATAATGTTTTGATAATTCTTCGGGGTTCGAAATCACATTGGTCACATTGCATCTTCCTCCTCCGGAGATCTTGACTTTCGCCAGAGGTTTAGCATTTCTTTCCAGAATTGCAATTTTCGCCTGTTTAAAGTTCTCAGACGCCTTGATTGCCGAAAAACACCCTGCGGCTCCCGCTCCAATTACCAAAACATCCAATTCTTTCATCCCTCAAAAGTAAGCACAAAAAAAGACCTCCCGGATATCCGGGAGGTTTTTCCTATTGATTCTAATTCTATTTCAAGCATGATATCGTTATATAACGAAAACATGATATCATGTTTTCATGTTTTGTCTAGAGTTTCGAGGGCTTAATGTAAAATCTGGATATTCTTACGCACATTCTGTGTTCCCGAAATAATCTCCACAATATAAGACCCTGCTTTCAGCGAAGAAATATTGATTGTTTCCTGAGTTCCATTCAAAAACTGTTTTGCAAGAACCACTTTTCCATCCAAACCAATCATTCGAATCGATTCTGCACTTCCATTGGATACCACCAAGTTCAATTCGTTAGTTGCAGGATTTGGATACACCTCAAACGCCAGTTCCAATTCATTTACCCCCAAAGGTCCATTTCCAACCTGAACAGCATGTTGATAAGTCGCATAATTCTGCTTGGTAGCTGTAACAACCAAATAATCGTTCGTTGTCAAAGTTGGAAAGGTAATCACAGCTTGTCCACCTGAAGCAATAGCAGAGCCCAACAATACATTATTTTGGGAAACCGCCACCAAAGCTCCGTCCACATCACAAGTGGCTGTAATGGAAGTCGTATTCATCGGTACATTTCCGGTATGTGTAACCGTAATGGGCAACGTTTGCTTGTTTCTGAATTGTGCAGAAGGATCACCAAATAAAACCCACGTTTGCATCACTTCAATCCCACTTCCAGCCGGATATTCTTCCAACATCGACATCTGAGAATTGTAAAACAATCCTCCAAGCGTAGTTTTATGATTATCCGAGTATGTTTCGGCAATGATTTCTGCCATTTCATCTTGTGTCTGCATCGGTTGTGCCCAAGCCATCAGAATGGAGGAACCTGCTGCTCCGATTGCTCCGGAAGGAGTTCCATTTTGAGTTGCTCTTGTCCAGGCTTCAGAGATACAAGTTGTCCCGGAAGTAAATGTACCGTTATTACACGCAACAGAAATCACAAAAGGATACTTTCCGTTGTTTGTAGCTTGATTGATATGTGAACTTTGAAAGTTTCCGGTAACACACAAATTCACATCACCATGTCCTGTGTAATTGAACAAACCTATTCCACTATTCACAACCGGTAAAATAATTCCCGAATTCGGACTTCCGGCAGCATCTTCTCCACCGTGTGAACCATCATAAAATTCAGACACTTCCGAATAACCATATCCCATCAAAACTGTACGGATATTTCTCAAATGCTGCCAATCCGGTTCACCATCATCGCCAATTCCATCGCCTTCATTCGACCCTAAACCAATCGCCTTTTCCATCCAGTCACCTGCAAACGGATTCTTTTCATATTCCAATGTCCGACTTACCATAGTTGTCACATTTGACTCCGTGCCGGAAAAGCGTCCAACGAACAATTCAGGATAATAATCTCCACCTGTCATTTGACCGTAATAAGAATCAGAGAACAAATTTTCTCCTCCTGACATTCCATAAGTATGAGCAGGTATATCTTCATCATCTCCAACCAGCAAGACATAAATCAATTCCGGATGCGAAGTATAATAGTTTTGAATATAGGTGTGAATATCTGTATCCGTGACACCAGTTGTTGCCGTTGAAACCAATTGTGATCGAATTCCTTTTTGATTTTTCCAATCAACCAAAGGCTGAATCTCTTCCATTAAAGTTGGAGAAGCAATCACCAGCATACTTCCGCTTTCTTCAACTGGTGCATATTTTTCAATCGTTGGGTTCAAAACCGTTTTCTGTTGAATCGATTTCATCACCGGATCCGTTTGTCCGTACAATTCATTGATCCCAACTAATTCCGTGTTTGTTTTTACATCTATGTGAATCCCTTGATAAACGATTAATTGCTTTGTGACCGGATTGTATTGATAAGGAGAAACCTCTACAACTACCGCACGCATTGACCTCCAGATAAACGGGGTTTTTAAACTCGCAACCTGACCTGGATAAAATGCATTACTATTATATACGGATCCGAAGACATATGCAACCGAGCTTGGTTCCACATTTCGCTTGATCACTCCTTTGGATGGAGCAACCAATACATTTTCAAAAATGGTAATCTGATCAAAGGTGATTTCAATTTCCGGGTTTCCTTTTTCAGGAAGTTGAATCGTTTCATGAAACAGTGGAAGAGCCGGAGCACCCTTTTCCTGAGAAAGAATTTTAACTGTTTTGGAGAAATCGATTGTGGTTTGTCCATTAATTTCTTTGTATTCGAAGGCTTTTTCTTCAAAATCAAACTGAAACTTAATCGACTTGGCATTTTCCGATTCTAATTGGAAATGCTGACTGTAGGAAATAAATGATCCAAGAAATATGGAACAAAAAAGGAGAGTTTTTTTCATTTTCATGTTTTTAGCACTCCCAATTTACTCATTCTTATAGAACAGCCTAAATAATTAACAAAAGAAAAAGGCCAAATGCAACTGCACTTAGCCTCTTTCCCTTAACCTGTAGATGTTAATAATTGATCCGTTACATTCTTTAACGCAAGAAGCAGTAAAAGGTTTCAAAAAAATAGTTTTTATAAAAAAAATAAAATTAAAAGGTGACTCAAGTCACATTTTGTTCTAACCAGTCTCACTAACTTTGTATTGCGTTAAATAAATGAATATGTTAATTGGTAAAGGGTCAAGACTGAACAGTATTTTCAAGATGAAATGTCCCAGATGTCAGGAGGGTGAATTCTTTCTTTCCCACCCTTACTCCATGAAAAACATTGGTAAAACCTACAAATATTGTCCAAGCTGTGGCTTGAAGTACGAAAAAGAGATTGGCTTTTACTATGGCGCCATGTATGTCTCTTATGCTTTGGGAGTAGCTTTGTTCGTTACCTGCTGGGTGACTATCAATTTGTTTTTTCCGAATGCCAATGTCTTTGCCCAAATTGCGGCGATTTCAGGACTTTCCATTTTTCTGAGCCCTTATTTGTATGCATTGTCCAAAATCATTTGGGCAAACATCTTCTTTTCGTATGATCCCGATGCTATAGCCAAGTTCAAAAAGGATCAAAAAGTTTAAAGGTTTCAAACTATTGCTTAATTCATCTACTTTGAACTTTTCTAACAAAAAAATCCCCCAGCCGGCAAACTGAGGGATTGTCTTTAAATATTGGAACTCCAATATTTATTTGGGTCAAACTACAAAACAATTATTGAAGGATAACATTTCGATCTTTCGGATACTTAATCTTAAACGAGTAGGTAAATTTATCCGCGGCTTTGGTTTTCAAATTGACCGTCCAAGTTAGTTTACCTGTCGTTTTATCATAATTTGCTTTATCCGTGTTGATCGCTTCTATAACGATTTCTCCATTACTGGTTACAGGAATCTGATCTTCAATAACCAATTCTATGGTGTTCGCTTTCAGATTTTTAATTGAAATTTCGTAAGCGTATGTGCGTTCAATATCGTTTCCAACAACTTTCTCCTTATAATCCTTTTTCAAAAGAATACGCTTAGCAACAATGTTCGGATCCTTTCCAAGGCTCAATTTCAAGGTATCATTCATTGCAGTCGGATCGATGTATGTTTCTCCGATATATGTTCCGTCGAAAAAGATATTTGCAGTAGCCGGAACCAATTGCAGATCTTCCAATTTAAGTACTTCAGCAACCAGGAAAACTCCCGGGTCAATTTTAGGAACGGTGTAATAACGGTAATTTGCCGTCAAATCCAGATTGCGAACCAAAACCAAATGACTTTCATCATTACTCTCAATCGTATAAGGCAAATCAATTTTATATTCCGCAGACAGCACCCGGTTGATTACCGTAGTGAAATTTGCAGCAGTTTCCCCTTCTATTTCCATAGATTCGGAATCAGCAAGTGCTTTCTTTTCATATTGCACCGAAGGTGCTGCTGTCAAACCGTACGAATTCATCCGTCCATTTATCGCTCCAAAATTGTAATAATCAACATACCAAGGGTGTAAATCCGGTTTGATCTTATTCTGATAGGGATCATTCGTTGACAAAGTTAATTGTACATCATTCCAGGATTCACCTGTATTTTGCTGAATATTTGCTTTATAGGCCAAGTTCACCTTACCGGAAGTGATTTCACTGCGGATATCGTATGATGGAACCCAGGAAGCTCCGGAAGCCAAATAGGAAATTGCCAGTCGACCCGCAACAAACTCTTTTGACTGCAATGTCACAATAATTCGATGGATCGGACCTGTAGGAACTTTTGGAGTATTGGATGATTGGTAATTCTGAAGATCACTCATCCGATTGTTCATATCCGTTAATGCTCCATTCTTTGCTTTCATTCGCTTATTCAGAACTTGCAACTTCTTATTTATCTCATTCATTTTCAATTGATAATACTCCATTGCTTGTTTCAAAAGTTGAATAGAATCATTCACTTTTCCTTGTCCGCGAATTGCTCCATTATTTGATAAAATGGTTTTGGAAGTATTCAATACATCAATTTCATCCTGAATTTCCTTGATGTCGAACAATTGGTTATTGATGGAGTCCTGAAGCAGGTTGATATCCTTCCGGATCTTTAAAGGAAGACCTTCCAATTTAGGTTTTTCAGGTTCCGGATAGTAGATCTGGTATTTCGAATCGATCAAAACTACGTTACCAAATGCTTTTACCTGCAAACTCTTCGGGTCGATATTGGGACTTACTCCTTCAATAATCAACTCTGTAATTCCGGGTTTCACATTGAAATTTGCTTTGCGATAGATTTGTGCACCGTTAGTATAAACGGTTACTTCACTGATGGAAGATTTTATAATCTCTTTGTCATTGGCAGCAAGTGAAAGAAAACTTGGGAGAACTACCAATAAGAGAACAACTACTTTTTTCATAGGAATCAATTTCCATCTAGTACTACTCAACAGGCTTTTCGTTCAATCGAATTTTAACAAAAAGAAAAAGTTATGCTCAAAACGAGCATAACTTTTTGATTATCAATTAGTATTTTTTTAACCGCTAAGAGTGAAAGAGCGCAAAGGCTTGTTAATCTAACTTTGCGACCTCTGCTTCTTTGCGGTAAATTATATCAGATCAATTCTTTAATTTCTCCTATAATTCGGTCTGCCAAATCCGACGCTGCAGAAGCATCCTTACTTTCTGTATAAACGCGGATAATCGGTTCTGTATTACTTTTTCGCAGATGAACCCACTCTTTGCCGATGTAAATCTTCACTCCGTCAACCGTATCCATCTCTTCATTTTCATAACGTTTTGCCATTTTTTCCAAAATAGCATCTACGTCAATTCCCGGAGTCAAATCGATTTTCTTCTTCGCCATTTCATAATTCGGATAAGAAGCCCGAAGAACTGTCATAGGCATCTTTTTATGTGCCAAATGAGACAGAAACAAAGCAATTCCAACCAAAGAATCTCTTCCGTAGTGTAATTCCGGATAGATGATCCCACCATTTCCTTCTCCTCCGATAACTGCGTTGGTTTCTTTCATTTTCACCACCACATTCACCTCGCCAACTGCCGAAGCATGATACGTACATCCAACTTCTTCCGTAATATCCCGCAAAGCTCTTGTGGAACTCAGATTGGAAACGGTAGCTCCCTTTCTTTTGGAAAGAATGTATTCGGAAACGGCAACCAAGGTATATTCTTCTCCAAACATCGATCCGTCCTCATTTACCAATGCCAAACGATCCACATCCGGGTCAACTGTGATTCCCAAATGAGCACCTTCTGAAACAACGCGTGCTGATAATTCAACCAAATGTTCTTTTAACGGTTCCGGATTGTGTGGAAAATGTCCGGTCGGGTCACAATACATTTCAGTGATGTCAGTCACACCAAGTCTACGAAGCAGTTGAGGAACCGAAATTCCACCGGTGGAATTCACCGCATCAACCACCACTTTGAAATTCGCCTGTTTGATTGCAGGAATATCCACATCCGAAAGTGCGCAGATAGCTTCGATGTGTCTTTCGATTGCGTCCGTATCTTTCGTTACTTTCCCCAGATCATCCACTTCAGCAAATACGAAGCTTCCATCCATTGCAATTTTCAATAACAATTCCCCTTCAGCTCCGGAAATGAACTCTCCCTTGCTATTCAACAACTTCAATGCATTCCATTGTTTCGGATTATGGGAGGCAGTCAGGATAATACCACCGTTTGCTTGGTGATAAGGAACAGCCATTTCAACAGTCGGTGTTGTAGACAGTCCTAGATCAATGACTTCGATTCCCAATCCAACCAAGGTTTGGATGACCAGTGTTGAAATTAGTTCACCTGAAAGTCGGGCATCTCTACCAACAATCACTTTCAACTTATCTGTATTTGAAACTGATTTCAACCAAGTTCCGTAAGCTGCAGCGAACTGAACAGCATCAATGGGCGTCAGGTTATCTCCCGGAGCTCCTCCAATCGTTCCTCTGATCCCTGAAATAGATTTGATTAATGTCATATCAAAGTAAAAATGCAAAATGCAAAATGCAAAAACGGGAATTTAACTTCTAATGAAAAATCACCTCCCTTTTGAATTTTGAATTTTTAATTCATAATTTTCTTTTAAGTTCTATCATTCTCAATACCGTCACTGCTGCTTCCACACCTTTATTCCCGTGTTTTCCGCCAGCTCGGTCAATGGATTGCTGTTCCGTATTATCTGTCAATAAACAAAATCCGACCGGCTTGTTGTATTTTAAAGTAATGTCTACAATTCCCTGGGTTGTTCCGGAACAAACAAAATCAAAATGTCTGGTTTCTCCCTGAATCACAACTCCAATAGCAATCACTCCGTCGATTTTCTCGTCTTGAGCCAACCACTGTGCTCCAAGAGGCAATTCAAATGCTCCGGGAACTTGTTTGATATGAATATTTGATTCCTTCACTCCTGAACTTAGAAGTGTTTCCATTGCTCCTTCCAACAGCTTGGAGGTGATATGACCGTTCCATTCAGAAACAACAATGCCGATTGAAAAATCGGCACCGTTTGGAATTGTATCTTGATCGAACGCTGATAAGTTTTTTAAACTTGTAGCCACGTTTTCTAATTATTTATTGGATACTCTGGCAATGTATTTGTCAATCGTTTTTTGTTGACCGAACATGTAGTAATCCTGATTAATTCTTTCGTAAAGTTCTTTCGCTTTTGCGTAATCCTTGATTTCTTCAGCTACCTGAGCTGCTTTGAACAAATAAGTTGGTGTTGTCCATTCATTTTCGTTTGCATCAGCAGCATCAACATACAAATCCATAGCGTCTTTGTATTTACCCATTTCACTGTAGCAGTCACCTTGTAAACCAAGACATAATGCAGGACCGTAAGTATCTTTCAATTTTACACCTTCCAATAATTTCAAAGCTTTTTTGAAATCACCTTTAGCCATATACTGACGAGCCAAGGTAAATTCAGCAACTTCTCCACCTTGATATCCGTCGTTTTTCTTAACGAAAGGCTCCAATTCAGTGATTGCTGCATCTACTGAATCTTTTGCTGCCAAATTCAACCCTCTGTAGTAACCTTCGTTTGCTTTCTGGTTGTTCGGAGCGTAAATTAATTGTTTGTAAAGAATGTATCCAAGAATACCAACAATCAATCCAACCACTGCGAAAGTGATTAAACGAAGTCTCTTATTCTCTTTAAATTGACGTTTAATATCGTTAAAACTGGTAGTTCCTGCCATTTGTTCATTTATTTAAGCGTTGCAAAAATAATCTTTTTTTCGAATTAGAAATTGAAACTTATTAAAAGGTGAATGTGAAGAAGGTTGAAAGAGTTCAATTTAGTGTTTCAACAGGGTTCAATCGAGTGTTCGTTATTCGAAACTATTGAACTATTAAACAATCTAATCTCCAATAAAAATAAATGGCTACCTTTGCACCTGTTTTAGGTTCGATTGTAAAATTTACAAAACGATAATAGGGAATTCGGTGTGAATCCGAGACTGTATCTGCAGCTGTAACTCTTATCAAACGGTCTTCATTAAATCCACTGTTGGTCAATCGACTGATGGGAAGGAGAAGTAACCGGAGAGAAGTCAGAATACCTGCCTTGAACATATATTGAATGAAGACTTCAGATTAAAGTCGAGTTCGAAATGAGGGAGGTTTCCCTCAGTTTGTTCTTATTTCTGATTTTTTCATTTGCTTTTATTTATTCACTTTTAAATGCTTAAGGCAATGAAAAAAATGTTACTCGCAGTTAGTGTGTTCTGCATCCAATTCACACAAGCACAAACTATTGTCACTTTTGACGACTTAACTCTGGCTCCCAACACCTATTGGGATGGTTCCGATTCCACACTAGGCTTTACTTCCGGTGGTGTTTATTTTGAAAACACGTACGATTTCCAATACGATTATTGGTCAGGTGGATTTATTTACTCCAACACCACAGATGTTACAACCGCAGGTTACACGAATGACTTTTCAGCCTTCACCGGAACCGGAGGAAACTCAAGCCAAAATTATGCTGTCAACTACGGTGGAACTGGAATTGATTTCGGATCGGAAAAAGTTTTAACCAGTGTTCAACTGACTAATACAACGTATGCTGCTCTTTCCATGCAAGATGGAGATGCTTTCGGAAAAGTATTCGGTTCTCCGAATAATGCACAAGGAAACCCGGATGGTACGAACGGAGAAGATTGGTTCCGTTTATTGATCATTGGAAAAGATGCTCAAAGCATCACTACAGATACCGTGATTTTCTACCTGGCAGATTACCGATTTGCTGACAGCACACAAGATTACATCGTAAACACATGGGAAACTGTCAATTTGGCTTCGCTTGGTGAAATTCAATTCCTGGAATTTGAATTGCAATCGACTGATGTAGGAGGTTTCGGTATGAATACTCCAGCTTATTTTGCATTGGACAATCTTGTTTACGGAGTAGCTTCTGTTAACGAATTAAGTCTTGCAAGCCAGGAAGTTTATCCAAATCCAACCAACGGTAAATTCACAGTGAAATCCGAAAGCGGACAAATCACAGTTTACGGATTATCCGGAGAATTGATCTTAACCCAAACAACCAATGGAATACAGGAAATTGATTTGAACACTGTTCAATCCGGAACATACATCGTGGAAACAAGTTCTTCCAAAGGAATTGCGCGTACACGCATCAGTAAGATCTAATTGATTCTACGATTTTCCATACCAACCCTTTTGATTTTAGCCTCTTGTCCGGTTTTTGGGCAAGAGGTTAAACCCATTGAAGAAATCGTGATATCACCTCGAAACGATAAGGAAAACAGTATTCAGATCGAATTGTCGAAGGACAAAATCCAAAACAAATTGGCCAACGACCTTGGACAAATCTTGAGTTTGCTTCCCGGACTTCAAATCAAGAATTACGGAGATGTCGGTGGATTAAAAACCGTGAGTTTTCGAAGTCTTGGCGCCGGACATACCGCATTAGTACAAGATTATTCGTCCGTTTCCACCACTCAAAGTGGTCAGGCAGATTTAAGTTCATTTCCGGTTGATTTCATAGAACGACTGGAACTTGTCACACTTTCCCCTACCCGCCCCCAGATTCCGATTCATGCAAAACTTGCCGGTGTGGTTGTCAATGTGGAATCCGTTCATTCGTACGTTGGAACCAATAAGCGAAACCTCATTTTTGGTGTGCAAGCAGGTTCTTTTGATCAATACGAAGGATACCTGATGCTGCAAAAAAGAGCGAAAAGATGGGCAGGAACTTTAACAGGAAAGATCCGGTCTTACGGTGGTTCTTACCCATACACTTATCTGAATGGCAATACATCTATTCAAGATCGAAGAAAAAATAACAGTTTACTGGAGTATTTCGGAACCGGATCCATTCAATTTTCACCCAACCAACATCATCGGTTTCAATTGCGTATCTCAGGAAATGAGTACAAAAAAAACTTAGCAGGTGCAGTAGTTTTTTACAACAGCAATGCAGCTCAATATTTAAACGGTTACGGACTGAATGGTTCATTTAATCATCAATTCAGGAAGAACAAATGGAACGTGTTTTCCTCCGTAAACTATCAAAAAAACAACCTACAGTACCTGGATTCAACCTATCTGAATTCACAAGGTTATCTCGACTCACGTTATTATTCCGGACAACTCGATTTTCAATCACAAGCAGCTTATTCCATTACTGAAAAACTGGATATCCTTGTTGGAAGTTCCATTATTTCAGAATCATTGAAAGGAAAATACCTGGTTGGAAATCCATCCAGAAACACTTCCGAAAGTATTATAGGAATCGAATGGAAAGCCGTTGGGAAAATTTTGGCTCAACTGGGAGCTCAGGGCATTTTCGAAAAACGAGATACATCAACGACCAGACAGTGGAATTTGTTACCTGCCGTTTCCTGGAGTTTTGATTTAGGAAGTAAGAATAAGATCGGACTCGTTTATCGCTATACTTGCCGTCAACCCACTTTTAACGAGTTGTATTACCAACAGATCGGCAATACCAAACTCCGGACTGAAAAGGCCCACATCGCATCTTTGCGCTATGAATTGATTCTACCTTTCAAACAGGGAATTTCACAAACCATGATTCAACCTTTCTATTCTTACGTTTACGATAAGATTCTTGCCATTCCAACGAAAAACTTATTTATCTGGAGTATTCAAAACATTGGAAAATCAGACGCGATGGGTATTGAGTTTACCCAATTCATTCAAAAGAAACTACGCAATCACACACTTGGAGCACGGATCAATTATACCTTTCAATACACACGCGACATCAGTGATCCGAAAAGTCTGACCTATCGAAACATTCTTAGTTACTCTCCCCTTCATTCGGGAAGTTTGGAACTGGATTATTCCTGGAAGAAATTGAGCTTCTTTGTCCTGACATCTTATCTAGGTGAGCGCTATGCCTTGAATCAGAATATCCCTTCCAATTTGCTCGCAGGGTATTTGTTGTTAGACGCAGGGGCTTCTTATACCCAACAATTGAAAAAAAGCGAACTGACTCTTCGATTCACCATCAATAACATCACCAACAGGCAATACAGTTATATCAATTACTTCGTCATGCCGGGAACTCATTTTAATATACGACTTCAATATGCACTATAAAATACTTCCGATACTGTTGATTGCACTTCTCGCTCTTTCTTGTAAAAAGAAAAAGGTGACAGAACCTGAAGCTCCTCAAACACTTCAACATGGAATACTTGTGCTGAATGAAGGGCTTTTTCAGCAAAATAACGCAACACTGGGTTGGTTCAATTTTTCTGACAATTCCTATACGGCGAACTTCTTTGAGCAAAAAACAAATCGCTCATTAGGAGATACTGGAAATGACATGAAAAGATACGGTGGAAAGATCTATATCATCGTGAATGTTTCCAGTACGGTCGAAATATTGGATGCCAGAACAGGAAACAGTATCAGTCAAATTTCCATGATTGCCAATGGCACTCCGAAACAGCCTCGTTACATCGCTTTCAATGGTTCAAAAGCCTACATTACTTGCTATGATGGATATGTTGACGTTCTGGATACCGCTTCATTAAGCATCACTAACCGGATCCAGGTGGGTGCCAACCCGGAAGGACTTGCCGTGAGTAACGGAAAATTATTTGTTGCAAATTCGGGAGGATTGAATTTTCCGAATGTCGACAGTACGGTTTCCGTTATTGATTTGGGGAGTTACCAGGAAATCACCCGCATACCAGTTGGAAAAAATCCGGGAGCAGTTCAAACAGATTCAAATGGAGATGTCTATGTGATTTCCAGGGGAGATTATGCCGGAATTCCTTCCCGAATGCATCGCATCAATCCAAATACCAATACAGTGGCACAATCCTTTTCGTTTGACGCAAGCAGTATTTCGCGATTCAATACCAATTTCCTGATCTCGTATCACGATTTCAGCTCGGGAGATAATAAAATTGCCCTTTTTGATCCAAATACAGAATCGATCATTTATCCGGAATACATTCCTACTTCCGGAATCCAGACCTTATATGGTGTTTACTATTCCGATATCACCAATCGGATCTATTGTCTGGATGCCAAAAATTATACGGTTACCGGTCAGGTCCACGTATTTTCTCCAAACGGAATATTTGAAACAAGTTATAACGTGGGATTAAACCCAACGAACATTTTAATCTATGACTAAATTACTTTTCATCTGCATATTGATTCCCGGCTTGTTGCAGGCTCAAAGCTTTCATCCTGCTCCCGGAGATCCTAACTCAAATGCCATTAAAAAAGACAGTTCCTGCTTCATTGCCTGGGCAACCGGAGGAACGGTAACGAGAGGTTTTCTGAATATTTCAGACACAACAATTATCGCAAGTGGTTCCAATAGGGCAAGCTTTGGGAACGTCAATTTAGCAATCGGTCCGGCAACAGGATCCGTTACAGATGTTCTCTCATTGGGAGATAGTGGAATCGCTACTTTAAGTTTCGATCAATTTATCCTGGATGGTCCCGGATATGATTTTGCCATTTTTGAAAACGGATTTATGGATAATTACATTGAAATGGCACATGTAGAAGTCAGTTCAGATGGAATTCATTTCTTCCGTTTTCCATCCACGACAGAAGTTCCATTAGACGCACAATCCTCCAATGCCTCTTTCACCGATTGCAGAATGATCAACAACCTTGCAGGAAAATACCGCTTGGGCTATGCAACTCCTTTTGATCTGGCTGAACTTCCAAACGATTCGGATTTGAACAAGTATGCCGTGAAGTTTGTGCGTGTCATTGATGCCATCGGAGCTGTTTCAGGAGATCATGTAACAACGGACCAATTCGGAATGATTGTAAACGATCCTTACCCCACTCCATTTGAATCCGGTGGATTTGACCTGGAGGCAATCGGTATCATTAATGGAACACTTGGAATAACGGACCTAGACTTATTGAATATCAGCGTATTTCCCAATCCAACAACAGACCAGATTCAAATCACCCTTGCCGGAGAAGCGCATTTAAAGCTGTATTCTCCGGACGGAAGATTGCTTTTCACTATGGATCATTTGAATTCAACTAGTATTTCGCTAAGTGAATTGGCTTCAGGAAGCTATCAGTTACAGGTAACTCAAAACGGTAAACAACAGCATGTGAGCATTTTGAAGAATTAAATACCAGTTTTCAATTATTATTGAAAATATTGATTATATTTGATTCATGGAACTCGAACAAGCGAAACAGCAATTCATACAAACCTGGGGAAACTTTGGTACTCAGTGGGGAATTAACCGTTCAATGGCTCAGGTTCACGCTTTGCTGATTGTAAGTGACTGTCCGCTTTGTACGGAAGAAATCATGGTAAAGCTTTCCATCTCGAGAGGAAATGCAAACATGAATATCCGGGAATTAGCCAATTGGAACCTGATTTACAAAGAGAGTATTCCAGGTGATCGCAAAGAATATTTCCGGGCGGAAAAAGACATGTGGGAAGTTGCAAAACGCATCGTAAAAGAACGCAAACGAAGAGAACTGGAACCACTACAACAGCATTTGGCAGAACTCAAAAAAGTGGAGCAATCCTACGAATCCATTTCTTTCGTTGCAACGATTGAAAACATCGAACGATTAGTCACCAGATTGGATTCCCTTTCCAGCACTTTAATGAAAGCAGATGAACATGTGTTCTTTGGAAAAATACTCAATTTATTCAAATAGAAGGAAGTAGTTCCTTTTTTTTGAATTTAATTTTCAAAATATATTGAAACTTTTGAACTAATCATAAATAAAAATATCATGGAAACTATTTCACTCCTTTACGACGAAGATTGCCCACTGTGCAGATGGTATACCCGCCTATTCGTCAAATACGGAATTCTGGACACAGACGGACGAATTTCTTACAATAAGTATGTGGTTTTGCATCCTACTAAAGTGAATGCAGACATCGCCCAAACAAAAATTGCCTGTATTGATCATCAAACAAATCAGGTTTATTATGGAATTGACGGATTGTTACTCGTTCTGGGAAATCGGTTCAAACTGATCCGTATACTTGGAAATTTCAAACCCATCAACCTCCTGCTGAAATTTCTCTACCTGTTTTTTAGTTACAATCGGAGAATTTTTGCCCCTGTCAAAAAAAGAACCGTCGAATGTGCCTGTGAGCCTCCAAAATCCATTCTCTGGAGAACTGTCTTTATAGCAAGCCTCAGCTTCTTCACTTATTTGATTGTCACTTGGTACTTTGAACATTTTCTCAGTCACTACATGCTTATCAATACACCAAACGATCTGATTTTATTAATGGCACAGATCGGATTCCAATGGGGAGCATTTGCATTATTCCGTCAAAAAAACAGCTATAATTATCTGGGACACCTGGTCTTCACCTCTTTTCTTGGTGCATTATTACTTGTTTTCTTTGGCGCCGGACTTCAACTCCTGAATCTGTTCGGAATTCAGACTGAGTTTCTAGCCGTGGTGTTCTACGGGATAACCATCCTGTTTATGTTCCTGGAACACAAACGACGTATTCAGTTAAAAGAATGGACCTGGAAACTCACTCTCAGTTGGGTCGTATTCAGAATCCTGATTTATCCTTTCGTATTCCAAATTTAAAACCTGAATCATGAAAAAAATCATTCTCTTCGCGGCAAATGGATTTATTGGAGAATCCATTATTGAATATATCAACCGGTATCATCTCAACTTTCAAATCGTGGCTGTTTCCCGAAATCACATTTCCAACCTACCAAATTCAATGAAACAAGTTATTTGGGATGGAAAAACGAAAGGAAAATGGGTCAATGAACTGGAAGGAGCTGATCTGGTTATCAATCTTGCCGGAAAATCCGTTAATTGCAGGTACACCACAAAAAACAAAGCCGAAATATTTGCATCCCGTTTAGACAGCACACGGATTATCGGTGAAGCAATTCAAGATTGTAAACACAAACCTGCGTGTTGGATAAATAGTGCAAGTGCTACAATCTATACCCATTCATTAGAGAATCCAAATACAGAGAAGGATGGAATCATTGGAGAAGGATTTTCAGTCAATGTCTGCAGGGCTTGGGAAAAACAATTTTTCGCGTTTAAAGATTTGCCAACCAGGCAGATTCTTTTGCGCTCAACCATTGTCCTGGGAAAAAGCGGAGGCGTTTATCCTGTTCTAAAACGATTGACCCGCATGGGATTAGGTGGAAAAATGGGACCGGGAAATCAATTCATCAGTTGGATCCATATTCACGATTTTTGCAAAGCGGTCTTTTTCCTTTTTGAAAACAAGCAATCTTCCGGTATCTATAATTTAGGCGCTCCAAACCCTGTTAGAAACACCGATTTTCAAACGGCATTTCGGAAAAGTCTCCATACTCCCTATTTCATTAACCAACCCATTTGGATGTTGAAATTAGGCGCACTGATTCTTGGTACAGAAACCGAATTAATTTTAAAGAGTCGGTATGTGCTTCCCGAAAATCTGACCAGCCAACAATTCAATTTTGATTTTCAGACAATTGAATCTTGCCTAGCCAACTTAACTAGTTGAACTATTATATATTGTGTTATTTCTATTTGTTTTTTTAAACTTCTAACAATACTACCTTAATTCATTATGTTTTAATCATGAAGTAAGGATTAAAACATCCTTTTTTTCAAAATATGTATACCTTCATGCAACGATTGAATTAAATCATTCGTTTAAGTAAAGAAGAATCAAATTTTATACTATGAAGAAAATAAATGTTCTAGTTAAACTAACATTATTTTTTGTTGGGTTAATTCTTTGCGTAAACAACGCGTTTTCGCAAGAAAGATTGCCTGTCGAATCAATTACACCCGAATGGACTTTCTACAAAGAAGTAAAAGGAGTTAAATTTTACCTGAAGGAAGAGAAAGCAACCGTTACTGAGGGTCAACAACCGCTTACATTCGTTCTAGTAAAATTAGAAAATACGAATAATAAGCCTGTCAAGTTGATTTACAACTTAGCTGCACATTACAACGAAGGTTGTGTGAACTGCGGAAACAGTCAGGAGGCTAGAAAATTAGTTGAAATACCAGCTAATCAAACGGTTGAAGGGAAATATGACTCCGGAAACTGTCCGACTTCCGTATTGACTTACAACCCGAACAACAAGCTTTCGTGGAAACCGATTGCTATTGCTATTGAAAACCTAATTATAAACTTTTAAGCCATGAAGCATTTAATAATTACTCTTTTCATCGCGTTGATCGGATCATTTAGTGCTAAGGCTCAAACAAACCTTTGTTCGATTACGATTACACCTTCCGATACGACAATTTGTCCAGGAGATTCTGTTCATGTTGTGGCAGTTGCCAACCTGATCAATAGTAACCAGTCATTCAACTTCAACGGTTCTGCATTGCCTCCGGGCTGGAGCGCTGCGGGAGCAACCACATTCAGTGCACCTTGTGGAGCAAACCCTACAGGAACTCCTTACTACTGGGCATCAACAGCTGTTGGAGTACCAAATATTACTACAGCAGGTTTTGATATCAGCTGTGGTGGATTTATTACCTTCGATATGGTTTATGCTGTTCAGGGAGGTTCTGTTCCGTGTGAAGGTCCGGATGAAATGGATGAGGGTGTTGCATTGCAATACAGTACGGATGGCGGTGCTACCTGGATTACAATCTATTATTATGTTCCCGATGGAACAACGACAACCACGATTTCAACAAGTTCAACAAGTGTCGCATTTGGTGCTACTGCATTTACTTCTTGGAGTACCTTTAGTGTAAATATTCCTGCAGGAGCTCAAACAACAAATACGATGTTCCGTTGGAACCAACCGAACTCTTCCGGTTCTTGTTGTGACAACTGGGGATTGGATAACATCTTTATCAATGCATCCGGTGCACCTTGTGGAGCAACTGCTGTATTGGATTGGAGTAACGGAATGGGTGACACAACTAACTATTGGGTTGTTCCATACGGTGATTCAACATTTACATGTGATGTATATGATACAGCAGGAAACTACCAATGTACTTCTCTTCCTGTAACAATTCATTTGTATAACGATATTTTGAATTACAACTTGCAAGATTATGCCTATTCTTACTGTCCAACAACAAACCCATCGGTTCAGGTAACCAATATCGCAGGAGCTATTCCTCCGTATTCAGTAAACTGGACAGACATCCCAACAAGTACGAATAATCCATACATCTTGTCTACGGGCGGTGCTGAACACGATTCGATTACCTATCATGTAACCATAACGGACGGATGTGGATTCAACAGGCAGGACAGTGTGATACTCGTCGTCAATAAATTGCTGAACATCGATTCCCTGGTTCCTTATGATGCAAGTTCTTGTTTAACCGACGGAGCAGTTGTAGCATATGTTTCGGGACAAACGACTGTACTTGGTCAACCTATTTACAATTGGCACGGACCTGGGGCTACAAACCCAAGTTTCATCAACTCGACAGTTTGGACAAACCGCTCTCCGGGATGGTACTACTTTACGGTAACAGATGATGTTTGTACGGATTCTGATAGTGTTCAGATTAATATAAAGAATCCACCGGTTGCAATGATCAGTGCAAATCCATTAGCAGGTTGTGCTCCTTTTGATGTTGCATTTGAAAACAACAGTCAAAACTCGACACATTATCTATGGGATTTCGGTGATGGTACTGTAATCAATGTAAATGACATGAATACACAAAACCATACGTATTCAGGTAATGCTCAAATCATGTTGGTTGCTTACGATGCAAGTAACTGTTCGGATACTACTTATGTAAGTGTGTCTGTGCAAACTTGTGGATGTACTGATCCATTGGCGATCAACTACGATCCTACTGCAGTAGCAAATGATGGGTCATGTAGTTATCCGGAACCGATTTTCAACATTCCGAATATCTTTACACCTAATAGTGATGGAGAAAATGACTTCTTTGAATTCATTGTAACAAACTATTCAGATGTTAACTTTCAGGTTGTAAACCGTTGGGGAAATCCAATTTACCAAGGTTCAGGATTGAATCCGAAATGGGATGGAAAAATAAACGGAGTAATGGCTGAAGATGGTGTTTATTTCGTGACATACAAAATCACGAGCATTAAAGGAGATAAAGTGATCGAAGGACAAACATTTGTTCATCTGATCCGATAATAAAAACAACTAGTTTTAGGAGCCCCGACGATAAATGTCGGGGCTTTTTTTTTACTTTTGACCATCCTCATTATTAGAAAAAACGATGTTTTTCATTCTTTCAAAAATATTGCTCTTTACTATTAGTCCATTCACTTGGTTACTGATTGCTTTGTACTTTGCTTTTTTCTCCAAGAAAAGTCTCCGTGCAAAACGTGCGAAGTATAGTGCCATCTTCATTGCTCTATTCTTCAGCAACACCTTTGTATTCAAGGAATTTTGCAGACAATGGGAAGTTTTCGGAACACCGCCTTCCGAAGTCGGGCACTACGATGTGGCAGTTGTACTAACCGGAATGGCAGAATACAATAACGATTTGAAAGTTCTCAGTGCCAGAAGAGGAATCGATCGGATCTGGCAAACAATCTCCCTTTATAAATCCGGAAAGATCGATCGGATACTAATCACCGGCGATCATGGGTATATTATCGACAAAGGACTTCATGAAGCTTCCCAATTAAAGGAAACATTGGTTCACTGGGGAATTCCGGAACATGTAATCATTACCGAAACGAAATCTAAAAACACTTACGAAAATGCCGTAGAATCGAAAAAGATCATTGATCGTTTATTCCCGGATTCGAAAGCGATACTTTTGGTCACTTCCGGAAAACACATGCGCAGGGCAAGAGCTTGTTTTAACAAATTGGGAGTTGCCTGTGATACCTATTCAACAGATTTGTATACCGGTCCCAAACGCTCTTATACTTTCGATGAGTTAATCATTCCTGATGTAAGCACCATGAACGATTGGCATGGATTGTTGAAAGAGGTATTCGGATACATCGCTTATGATGTAACAGGTAAAATCTGATTCACTTGGTGGCACCCGAAGGAGATGAATCAGCTGCATTCAGTTGAACTTCTTTCGGCTTCACTTGTGAATGATTGTATCTTGAAGCATTACTTACTCCAATGATTGCGGGAGCAGGAAAAGCAATCCAACCGGCATAATCAAACCACTTCGCCTTTACTTTTAATGAATCCACTTTTCTTCGATCCAACGAATCCTGAAAATTGAGGTATTGGAACGAATTTCTGCCGACCTTCTTTTTTATTCCAATCGTATCCGGAAAAGGATTGTAAAGGAAATCCCATCCTTTCTTGTCATAATATGCCGAGTCGTTTTGAAACTTCGGATTGATCTCATTGAAATACAAAAAGCCTTCGCGGTTACAATCCACCTCCACCGGATGCTCATCGTGATTCCCTTTACTCATGATTGCGGGAAGACCAACCCGAACCAGGTATGCAAACCCCATTCGTTTGCTTTGCAGATAATGGCCGTATTCATGTTGGAAAATGCGGTTATTCGGATCCGGAGCACTACTCTTTTTCGCCAGGATGTAATTTCCAAAACAAATTCCCGTCCAGGAAACATTCATATTCAACAAGGTGCTTCCATTTGCATAACTGACGGTATTCACTTTACATAAGACCGTATTGTAGAAATGAGACATAAAAAAACCTATTCCTGTTTGCGGACCTTGATAAAAAAAACGTGACCCGACTTCCAAAGCGCGTTTTCCAGACCTGGAATTCGTATCCGAAACAAACAGACCTCCCCAAATCCTCGCATCATTCTTAGCACTCTGGTTTGCACGCTTCCAGGCTGCTTTCCATCGTTTCTCCTTGGTTTTACAAAGACCGGCTATAAAACCACTTACCCATGAATCAATAATGAAATAATCAGGATTTTTTACGGAGGTTTTCGACGCATGGGACGGCATGACAAAAAGAACACAACCAAATGCAAGAAGTAGGAATCTCATGTGCTTTGCGAAACTTTTCATTTCTATTCTAACGAACGAAGGATTATTTTATGATATCAAACTTAAAAATAATGTAATTTAGATTGACATTATTACTTTTCCCTATGAAACAGCTGTTATTCCTCCTTTCAATTTGTTTAATCGCAATGGGTTGCTCAGGCAACTCCAGAAAGGATGATCCGGATAAAACCAAATCAGAGACAAAAGTTGCCGAAACTAAAGTGGAAGAAGGAAATGAAGATACGATTCCAAAACGAAATCCTGTTGTTCGCGACCTGAATCCGGCACAACTGAAAAAACTGAATGCGCTTCTACCAAAAAAAACCGTCGAATTACTTGTCTCTCATCTAAATGATTGGGCACTCGTTCAAACTGATATTGATTTCGCGCGCGTTTATCACAATGGAAAAAGTGTGTTTCAAGCAATTGAAAAAGCTGTTTCGACAAAATTTCCGGATGGTTATAACGGGATGGAGGCTATGAACTTCATTAATAAATCCTTTGCTTTGCGTTCTTCTTGCGAAGCGGAATGTACCGAGTTTGTGATGAACTACAACTTCCTCGACTTACAAAAATTGGCTTTATATACCAAAGGAAAAGCGGATGACGATTTCATGAATTTGAAGATCATGGCTGAAGGAGATCAGGGAATGCACGAACCGGGTTGGCTCAACTTTTTTGAACGAACATGGGATTATGGAGGTGGCTCACTCCTAGGCGACACGAACAATTATACTTTTCTGGAAACTTCTTTCAAAGTCATCCAAAAAAGTGATCTGTTCAAAAAAGACTTGTTAGCTCTTCGTCAAAGTGTACTCAATGACATGGAGCACCGTATTTACATGTATCCAAAACCGGTTGTATTAGCTGAGATAAACCGCATTCTAAAAACCAAAATCCTATCTTATCCTGAAGCACATCGAATCCTCCTCCTCAAACAATCGATTGAAAGGGACAAGGAAGATCCTGCTTTACAATTCAATTGCTCGGATCCGGAACAAAATTGCGATTGGGGCGGATAAGACTTATTGCCTGACGTTCTTACAAGGTAATTGAAAGCCAAGTCCAACGGTTCCCATAAATTGATCCAACGGTTTGGCATGAGAGAATCACAAACAGGATGATGCATCTCTTTTTCATAGGTCCGTTTCTTGTAGTAATGTTTTTCCTGTAGTATTGTTACAGGGTAAAAAAGTGGGGGCGCGATTAATCGCGCCCCCACTTGGTT
>NZ_CALRYJ010000017.1:0-80565 GCF_943372375.1 Fluviicola taffensis DSM 16823
TTAATCCGACTCACTAAACCATCGCGTTCGGTTACCCATAGATGCGAGTTTCCTTCCACTTTGATTTCCCATGGAACGGATACATCATCTGAAAGCGTGTCGATATAAAGAGTTGTTGAGCCGATTACCTGCGTCTGTGAATGAACCATCGGAACAAGGACAAACGAACTAATGAAAAGTAATTTTTTGAATTCCATAACCGAAAATTTAGTTTATTGATTCTGAAGTTAGGAAAACCAACGTCGGATACAAAAATATGGGCGTTAATTAATGGTAATTCTTAACTTTAAAAATTATCAATAGAGGTATTCAAAACCAATAATGCCGGGTCCTCACATTTTTGCATGGAAGCCCGAAACCTGCCCTGAGTTCATAGCTGTCTTACCGCTTTTCTTCCATAACCCCAAATCCGGAATAAAAATACGATTATTGATTTTGTTTCCTGAAATTGGAAGGAGAAACTCCAACTGATTTGGAAAATAAGCGGATGAAATACTTGTAATCTTCATACCCCAACTGAAAGGCTATTTCCTTGATACTTTTATTCGTAAAACAAAGCAAACGCTGTGCTTCCCGAAAAACTTCCTGTTGGATAAAATTGGTCGCAGAAAATCCGGTGATCGATTTGATCGTATCGTTTAAATAACTGACACTGATATTCATCTGTTCACTATAATCGGAAGGCTTTTTCAACGCTATGAACTGTTCGCGGACCAATCTCCTGAAGATTTTCACAATCTCTATACTCCTCGATGAATATTCCAAAATGAGTTCCTTTTCCTGCAATTGAAATAAACTGGCAGTTTTGGAAAAGAAACCATTCACCAGGTGTCCGATGATGGGATTTTTGATGCTGGAATCTCCTTCTTCAACCTCCGAACGGATTAACTCAAAAAGTGAAGAAAACCATCGGAGTTGTTCCGGATTAAATTGAATTAGAATAATATCGGAAAAGGATTCCTGGATGGATGCTGAAGCGGTTTCATGAATGAATTTCGGGTCAAACGCAAGAATCCACCCTTCAAATCCATTCATTCCTTTTACCTGATGCATTTGACCTGGATAAGAGACCAATAAAGAAGGTCCTTCAACTCTGACATCAATAAAATCAATATTGTGATCAATCGTTCCTCCTTCTACAAAAAAACAAGTGTAATGATCGTGTCTATGAGGGGATGATACTATTTCCTTTTCAAGAAAAGGAATCATCTCTTCCGTCATTCTGAAAATTTCAATTCCACGCGTTTTTGCGGGTAACTGGACTAATTGAATCTGCTCATTATCCATTCTATTTCTTTAAGACCAAAATCCTTGTGCAAAGATTCGCGCTTCAACTTCCGGAATTCCTTTTAGTTTCTTTCTCAATTGTGAGACCATCGGAGTGTTTCCCGCGATGCAAATCGATTCATAGTTAGCCAATTTTTTCGACATAAGCCATTGCTCCATTACACGAATGTTATTCTCATTTTCCTGGTAGAGGAATTCAAATTCGGGATTTTTCTCACTTAAATATTCCGGAATATGGTAAGCTTCATGAAGAAAAACAGCAACATCCAGTGGAAACTTGTCGCGATCAGTCAATTGTTTCAAACTCAAAACATGTCCGAGGGCGCTCAAATCCACCAAACAGAGAATTCTACCTTCTTTTGACGGAATCTGCGCTGCATGCACTGCACCAAGCAGAATTTCATCACCTGTTTTGATTTGTTGTGCCCAACGACTTCCTGCTCCATCATGACCGGCTTCTGCATAGATTTTAAATGTTCCTTTTTCCGGATCCCAGCAGGAAGGTGTATAATCACGGTATTCCAAATCTCCAACCCGGCATTTCACCCGATGGATTGTTTTCCATTTTTGCGTTTCCAATGTCGGGAGATGCACCTCAATTTCAACCATTGTTGATGGATTCCAAAACTTCACATCGCTCACTGTAGCCGAAGTAAGCATTTTATCAAATAAGCCGGACATCGCTTTTTTCAGAACATTTGCCATTGTTGTTTTTTTGACAAAAATAGAAAGCCGGCAACGGAGATATGTCCAACAGAAGACCTTTAAAGGTGGACAAATCGCGTTTTTATTATTGAACCAACAACTTTTTGATAATCGTAATTTGCCCCAAATGGTAGTGCATGTGTTCCACGATTCCGGCAATGTTCCGATACATGGTCCCGTATTTCGGATCGATAAAATCCTCCGTCAATCGTTCGTCGGGTAATTCCTCAATCATTAAAGCTGCTTTTTCGGCCTTCAACCAGGCGTTCTTCTGCAAATTCTCCCAGGCTTCCTGTGATTCAATTGCGGGTAAATTCCAACTTAACTCATCTTTCCCTACCAATTTATGCTCTTCCAAAACGGTAATCAGGACCTCCACATAGTAAGTCATGTGAAAGCTCAGTGCCGCAATCGAATTCAGGGAATAAACCTGCGTGAGCGCTTCTTTCCAACTCACATCGGACAAAGTGGTTTTCAAATCGGTTGTCGTCCAATTTCCACCGAAATGAACATCTCTCAGCTGTTTTGCCATTTGTTTCGCTAAACTCATTTCTTGAATCGTTAAAGTTTTCTGCCAAATAAAGAACCTGTACTCTGATATATCACATCAAGATCCCATTCTTAGCCAAAATAGGTTCCGGAACATCTTCCACACCAATAGCTTGAAGCATGTCAATTTCGATCGTCCGGGTAATATTTGTAATCGGAACATCGTAAATCAAGCCTTGGAACGGATTCTCCGAGTACTCACTATTTCTCTCTGAAAAATAGAAAATCCAATTGATGATGGCTGAAAACGGAATCGTCAACCACATAAAATTTTCTCCCTGTTTATTCAATTCCGTTATCAAGGCAAATGGTAGCAAGAAACTGAAAATTCGCAGTGAAATCCGCAACATAAATGAAAACTGCAAGGGATATGGGAAATTCTTGATCCGCTCATTCTTTCCCTGATCGTCGAGTAATTTATTGATTTGATTCTGAAATTCGATCAATCTGAAATCTTCAATCAGGTTGGCTTCCCGAATCTCAGCCAATCGCTTCCCTTGATTATTCAACAACTGAGTTGCAGGGTTTGCAGAACGAATAACGGCACTTACTTCTTCTTGACTCAAATACCGTAGTAAATTTTGTTCCAGATCGGTTTCAATATTGAACTCTTCCTGTAATTTCCCCCTGAATACATTGTGATATTTTGCATCACGCTCCCACGGCTGGCGTCTATGTCTGAGGTAAAATTTATGTGCATACATCCAAGCAATATGTCGATTCACCAGATCTTCTTTTATTTCTTGAATTTCCTCCTTGCTAATATTCTTGTTGGCGTGATTTGTAATATATGCATTCAACATAATCGCCCATGCCCTGCTATCATTGACAATACTTCCATAATTCTTTCTTGCCTCGTATAAACGATCATAGGAAGCATTGCTTTTGAAACCTAAAAAGAAAGCCAGAGCGGTACCAATCAATGAAACTGGTAAAAAAGGAATGGATATTAATTCCCACTTGGAAAAATGATAGGTGCAAACCACGATGGCGCTCCAAACCACATACACGATGATTTGATTCCGCGAAAAACTCAGCGCTGCTCTGGTGGGATTTATAAATTCAGTGTACATAAAAAAGGGTTCAAAAGTTCAAACGGTTCAAAGGAACCAACTAAATAGTCATACTAAAAGTAGTAAAACTTTCAGATTAGGTTTTTGTATAAAAATACAACGCTTTCTGTACCAGCAATTCAATTCGTTCAATCGGCAAATCAACATTCGGGTCGATCAGAAAGATCTTCATGCGTGAGCGTTTTTCTTGCAGCATAAATGGTTCATCAAAAAGTTTTCCTTCAACAAAACCAATATAGGGCTGCTTGTACTGTTTGTGAGTCCAGAAATAACAAAACATTTTTCCCTTGTAACAGAAAAAGGGCATTCCGTATTTCAGTTCGTGTGTGATATTTGTATCTTGCTTCAAGATAAAATCTCTCAATGCGAGCATCGTTTCCTTAACAGAATCTTCTTGTTTTAAATAAAATTCGATCAGTCCACTCATCTTTTCTCTTTTGAAAATGAATACGGAAAATCGCTTTCTGTGAACTTGCGATTCATCCCGGGTGTTGAAACCATCTTAAAATCAAGCACGGATCCTTTCATCAATTCCGAATGATTCAAATACAATTTGGAATATTCCTTCGAATTCAATTTCACGGTCGAAACATATCTGTTTTCAGAAGAGTTTTCAGGAGCATTCAGTACGATTTGTTTCCCTCCATCCAGATGAATCACCGCTTTTTTAAATAACGGAGCTCCAAGGACATATTCATCCGTTGCAGGACAAACCGGATAAAATCCCAATGCGGAGAAAATATACCAGGCAGAGGTTTGACCGTTGTCTTCGTCTCCACAATATCCGTCAGGTGTTGGTTTATACAGGCGATTGAGTACTTCCCTGACCCAATAATGGGATTTTTCAGGAGCACCGGCATAATTGTATAAATAGATCATGTGCTGAATGGGCTGATTTCCATGTGCATATTGTCCCATGTTCGCAATTTGCATTTCCTTGATCTCGTGGATCATTCCTCCGTAATAACTATCGTCATAAATTGGTGGAAGACTAAAAACGGAATCCAATTTTGAAACAAAGCGTTCGTTCCCTCCCATCAGGTCAATCAATCCTTTTACATCGTGAAAAACGGACCAGGTATAATGCCAGCTGTTCCCTTCCGTAAATGCATCTCCCCATTTGAAGGGATTGAACGGAGATTGGAATTGTCCATTCGCATTTTTTCCACGCATCATTCCGGTAGCCGGATCAAACAAGTTCCGGTAATTCTGACAACGTTTTGCGTACAAATCTATTTCTTCCTGCGGACGTTTCAGTGCTTTCGCCAATTGATAAATCGCAAAATCGTCGTAAGCATATTCCAGGGTACGGGCTGCATTTTCATTGATATTGACATCGTAAGGAACATACCCCAGTTTGTTGTAATGTGCCACTCCAAAACGACCCACAGCACTCATAGGTCCTTCATTATTTGCTCCGTGAAGCAATGCCTCATATAGTTTTTCGATATCATAGCCTCGCAATCCTTTGATATATGCATCTGAAACAATGGAAGCCGAGTTATTCCCGATCATGATATCTGCGTATCCAGGACTGGACCATTCCGGAAGGAAGCCACCTTCCAGGTAGTCGTTCACCAACCCTTCCTGCATTTCGGCGTTGATTTCCGGATAAACCAAATTCAACAAGGGATAAAGCGCCCGGAATGTATCCCAGAATCCCGTTCCTCCGAACATTTTCCCGGGAAGTACCTTTCCATTATACGGACTCCAATGCATTTCTTTTCCGGCAGCATCTATCTCGTACAATTTATTGGGAAAGAATAAGGTTCGGTACAAACAGGAGTAAAAAGTCTTCATTTGCTCATCGGTTCCACCTGAAACTTCAATTTTACCTAACATTTTGTTCCATTGATTTTCTGCTGCGGTCTTGACTGTATTGAAGTCTTTCGTCCCTACTTCCCGCTGTAGATTCAATTCAGCCTGTTCCTCTGAGATGAATGACGAAGCCACTTTCAATTGAACTTGCTCCCCTTTCTTCGTTTTGAATCCAACCACAATCCCTGAATGATTGGAAGTCGATTCTTCTTTCTTTCCAATTAATTTCCCGTCAGAAGCAATGGAATAAAATTCGATCTCCCGATCCAGATAAATGACAAAATAGTTTTTGAAGTTGGTCAGTTTCCCTCGTGCATAGCGCTTGGTATAACCTACGATTTTGCGCTCTTTTAGAAACACTTTCACATAAGACCCGCGATCCAAGGCGTCAATTACAATGAATGAACTGTCGCTTTTAGGAAAAGTGAACCGAAAAACAGCTGCGCGTTCAGTTGGGGTTATTTCGGTTGTCACGTCACAATCCGCCAGGTAAACACTGTAATAGTGCGGCTTTGAAACTTCCGATTTATGAGAAAACCAGCTTGCCCGCTCATTCTGATCAAAAACCACTTTTCCACTTCCCGGCATCACGGCAAATTGTCCGTAATCATTCATCCATGGAGAAGGCTGATGCGTTTGTTTGAATCCACGCATCTGATCTGCACTGTATTGATAAGCCCAACCATCACCCATCACATTTGTTTGCGGAGTCCATAGATTCATTCCCCAAGGCAGCCCAATTGCAGGATAGGTATTTCCGTTGGAAAGCTCCATTTTGGAATCCGTTCCCATCAGCGGATTGACGTAATCGACCGGTTTTGTTTGAGTAAAGGAGGAAAAAGGGATCAATAAAAAGAGTAGTTTCTTCATCATGTTCTTCAAAATCATTCACAAATTACGAATCATTCTCAACTCTACCATAATCTTCTATTTCCTACTTTTTTCCAAGGCAGAAAAAGTAGGCAAAACTGCCTTGTCCCAATTACCACCTTCAAGCAGCCTCCCGTTTCGGATTTATCCACGGAAAGGCGGGATCAGGATCCAAAAATGTAAACCACAGCAGTTTTACAAACGCTGTGATTTAACACTTTCCGGGATCAATAACCGAAACGGAAGGCTTTTTCTTCCATGCTATAGATAATAGGGCGGGTAATGATTTTGTTTCAAAGTTGAAAATTTCTCTGTCGTGTAATTGGGTTTTTGTCCACTGTTATAAATCCTAGAAACATTACAATAACAGCTTATAGAAAATCCCATACCTGACAAACCGGTATCCGACAGTCCGGTATCTGCAGAAGAGATCTAATCCCTTCGTTTGTGTTTATCGAAATATTCCTGTAAAGTCATTTTGTGCGGTTCGAATTTGTCATTTTGAACCAGGATACCTTTGATTCGGTCCAAGCGAAAAAAACGAAATTCCTTGCGCAAACGACACCAGGCAAGCAGCAACCAATTTTCATTCACCGTGAGCAAGGCAAAAGGCTCAATGATTCGTTCACTGGTTGCATCATCATCTGCCTTTTGGTATTTCATCTTCACCAGATTGAAGTTGGTAAGCGCCAATTGAAGGGATGACAATTGGTTACTTGTCCGGTTATAAGAGCTATTCTGATCGATTGCAATCCGGTCTGACAACAAATTCGCCCCGTCCTTTGCACTTTCCCGAAGAACCGATTTTATTTTCGTGATCGCATCCGTAAAATCCTGTATAAAGGAAGCGTCCTTGTTTTTCAGCACGAATTGTTCGGCGGTGATCAATGCATTCGCTTCGCGTTCACTAAATGTCACCGGCGGAATACGATAACCTTCCATAAGCGAATAGCCCTTTCCTTCTTCGGTAATGATGGGAACCCCCGATTGTTCGAGTGCCCGGATATCGCGGTAAATGGTACGGACACTGACATCAAACTTCACCGCAAGCGAAGTAGCCGTTACCAAACGTTTGGATTGCAGCTGCAGTAAAATCGCCGTTAGACGGGAAAGCCGGGATGTTTCGTTGTCGTTCATTTATATTCCTTCTATTTAAATGTTACACGAGATGTCTGGTTCACCCTAATATCTCCCATTTTCACTTTCGCAATTGAAGTACTATCCGTTATCCAAGAAGATTTCAGATCAAAATTGGCAACTACCCGTTCATCAATCTCAAATTGATTGATCGGAATTTCCTTTTCCCGACCTTTCGAAACAATGTATTGTTGATATGCACTTTCCTTGTCATAATCATATTGATACTCGATATTCAGTTTTGAATTTTTCAAAGAACTATTAATCACAATTTTTGCAGCATTCTCTGTATCTCCGTGTCTCACTTCATCTATGTCATAAACCATGGTTTCCATGATATAAGTTTCGTTCAATGAATAAGGGAAACTGTAAGCCTGAAAAATATAATTGAACGAATTCATCATGGTATTCATGATTGGTGTCATTTTCTCTTTCATCAATTCGCTTACTCTTGTTTGAATTTCGGCTTTCTTCTTTTCATCGATGTCCATTTTTGATGAAGCAACATAATTATTCATTATCGATACGATCATTTCTTCGATCGATTTTCCCAATTCCTCCTGATTCTTCACATCAAAGGCCTGTCCGGTGTTTTTGTTTACCAGGAATGAATATTCGAAATTCGAGAACTTTTGCTGCAACTCAGCCATCATAATTTCCATCATCTCTTGTATTGAACCCGTATTTATCATTTCCGATTTCAAGCTAAAATCCGGATTGATAGTTATCTGTTTGAATAAAACTTCATAGATCGTGTCCCGTTTGCTTACAATTTTGATCTTGTAGTTCGAACTGGTTCCTGTTGACATAAAGAGTGAGTCAGCCTGATAGATTATGGTGGAATCGGTCTGATAAACTGTTTTTTCCGTACCGACGGTCCAATTCACATTCACATATTCCGGGTCTTTGTCCGTTTGGGAATAGCCAATTGCCGTTCCAGCAAGAAATGCCATTACAATTGATATTTTCATCTCCGTTTTTACTTTCTTAATTTACAAATTAGCTTCCCGCTTTCACAATCGGAGAAACTTTAGAGCCTATCAATTCAATGGCTTTCATCAATTTTTCATGCGTCAATCCGGCATCCATTTGAAAGGTGAACCGGGTGATTCCTCCCAAAGATTCACTATGTCGCAGAATTTTCTCTGCCACTTCCACCGGATCTCCGACCAATAAAGCACCCAGTGTACCATTTTGCGCATCGAACCGTTCTTTCGTAACGGGTGGAAAACCTCTCTCCTTCCCTATTTTGGTAAACATTTCCGCATAGCCGGGATAATAGTCTGCCACAGCCTGATCTTTACTTTCCGCCACATAACCAAGTGAATGCAATCCCACTTTCAACTGTTTCGGGTCGTGACCTGCTTCTGCTCCGGCTTTTTTATACCCATCGATCAAGGGTCTGAATCGATGGGTTTCTCCGCCAATTACTGCAACCATGAGCGGCAATCCCAATTCTCCGGCACGGACAAAGGAAGCTGGTGTTCCTCCAACTCCAAGCCAAATCGGAAGTTTTTCCTGCATGGGACGTGGATAAATTGCCTGATCTTTCAATGGTGCGCGAAACTGTCCGGACCAATTCACCGTTTCATTCTGTTGAATCTGAAGCAGCAGATCGAGTTTCTCAGCAAATAACGCATCGTAATCATTCAAATTGAAGCCGAATAAAGGAAATGCCTCTATGAACGAACCTCTTCCGACCACCATTTCTGCTCTTCCGTTCGAAATCAGATCCAGTGTAGCGAAGTTTTGAAACACACGTACCGGATCGGCTGCACTAAGAACGGTTACAGCACTCGTCAGGATAATCCGTTTGGTTCTGGAAGCTGCAGCCGCTAAAATCAGTGGTGTAGCCGAATCCAGGAACTCCTTTCGATGGTGCTCACCAATCCCGAAAATGTCCAGACCAACCTGATCGGCCAATTCGATGCGTTCCACTAATTCATTAATCGCCTGAGCATTACTGATACTCTTATTTGCCGGCACTGCAGCAAAACTGTCTATTCCTATTTCCATGTCAGAATAAAAATAGGCATTAATTATTCAAAAAATGAATTATAAATGGTTGGTTTTATTTCCATTTATTTACATGATCTATCTCCTCATCGCTCATTTGATTTGACAATGACTTAAGTCTCGATTTCAATAGCAATTTCCGTCCTTCAAGGGTACGTGTAAAGATTAAATAACACGATCCTACAAGCTGACTCCATTGCAACATGAAGTATTCGGCTGAACTTTTATTTTTACCAATAATATCTGGAACAGAATGATAATCAACCTGTTTAAAAACACCTATCAATCTACTCCGTCTTTCAATTACATACCTTGGATTATCAATTAATCCAACTATTTCTTGCAAAGAATTGATAAATGTGGATTTCTCAAAAGTGGTTCCTCCTTCTAAATGACAATATACCCCTCCCCATCTATTTTTAGATGATTCCACTTTCAGTTTTGATTTTTCGGTATGTATAACTCCTGATTTTATTAGTGTATTCAATAAAGCATTTCCGATTTTTTTCACATCCTTTGCAATATCCCGATACTTGATATATAATTTCAATGTTTTATATGCTGATCGTCCAAAAAAGACAAGTCCTCCAATACCAATAACAATTAGATAGAAGTAAAAATCTTGCAAAGATCTTATATTTCGTGCCGACCGACTGATTCCATTAAGAATGGTTTCTAAATAAATTAATGCGGAAAAACCTAAACTGGCAATTAGACTTGCAATAGTTTTAGTTAAATACATTGATTTCACTTCCTGATAACTTTTTTCATGAGAGAATGGAATCTTAATTTCTTCAATTAGGATAACGCCTGCTTCAAGTGCTATGTTCCATCGTTCTTTCAAAGCCTCACGATTAGCTGCAAATAACCGAATCTCTTCATTTTTCATAGCCACCGTTTCCTTTTGAACAAAATTCTTTGGTAAATTCAAGCGATCAATTCCATTTTCAATTCCTGGTTCATCTTTAAAAGAAACACCAACAAAACCCTTAAATCTTCTTTTTAACAAATCCAAATCCTCACCCCCACCTACGGAAGTTGGATCAATAGTAACTAAGTGCCAAATGTTTCCTGTTTTTTCTACATTATCCTTCTGAGTTCTGATAGCTCTTCCACGCATTTGATTCGACAGGACAAATGAACCAACAAAACTTGCCAAAATCAACGAATTAATTGCTGGAGCATCCCAACCCTCGCCTAACAAAGATTTAGTCCCAATGAGAATTTCAATTTCTCCTTGTTGAAATATTTGAGTTATAATCTGAATAATATCATTTTTAATGCGATTCGTCTGTACTATTTGAATGTAATTTGAATCATAAGGAACTGTGATTGTTTCAATCTCGGAAAGACCACATTTCGCCGATTGCATTTTAAATTCCGCATGAGCAGATTTTGGAATAATGATTAAAGAACCTGTTAGTACTCCTATTTTTTTATTTTTCAAATTTTCTCTCCTGAGCTTTTCAAAAATAGGAATTACACCCAATCTATTAATATCCAGAGTGTTTTCAGAGGAGTTTACAAAAAATTCTTTACGAATGAAATCTGAAAGAATCACCATTCGTAATTTATTCTTGAGTTGATCATACTCAAAGTCTACAATTTCATGAATACTATTCAGTTTACCAATACTAGAAGTTAAAGATTGTGCAATCTCAACATTCTGAGAAAAGTTAATTTGTTTTCGTTCAATTGCACCAGATTCTCTTAATCTGGTTTCCAACCCTTTCCTATGTCCATCGAAGGTTTTAAAATGTTCTTTCTCATTGAATAAATAAAAGTCTAGAAGTGTTTCCATCCATTTATAATCAAGCAATGGCACATCCAATTTCTTATCTCCTATTACCTCTAAATGTTTTTCAGGAATTATTATCCCATTCGCATTTAGAAAAATTAAAGTCGCACAATAGTAAGTTAGATTATTATAAATCCAATCTAATCGAGATAAGGGATCAATCCAAATAGGATGATTTTTCAGAGCTCTTATTATGGTTTCATCATTTTTTAATTCCAGAAATTGTCTTTCAATAATTTGTCGGAATTTGTCAATTCTTTGCTTTTCACTTTCAGAAGGAAAATTGAAGTAAACGTAGTCTTGATGCGGACATAAATCACCCTCAATCACTAATTCAGGAACAGAAATTTCAGCATCTACAGGTCCGTTTAACTGAATATATCTCTGCCACTCATTTAGAGTAACATCATAAGGTGGCGTGGCTGTTAGCCCCACAATTACAGGATCCAGTCTTTCTTTTATTTTGGTTAAGGTTTGCCACCATTCATTTTTCAAATGGTGAGCTTCATCCACTACAATTGTTTGGATACCTGCGACTTCCAATCCTTGAATAATTTTATTCACATTCGAACCAGTCGATTTCAAATCATTATGCCCTGCTATCTCCTCCTCTTCATTTTCTTCCTCAATAATAATTAAATCATCGCATGCCGCATGCATTCCCTGGTAAGTTACAACAGTAAGGAATCCGGGATTTCGAATGTCACGAGAGATCCAATCGGGGGTGATTTCAATTTGAAGAAACAATTCACAAAACCGCTGAATCCATTGATTTCTTATAGCTATTGATGGTGCTAAAATAAGCGTAGGGTTGTTCAAGCGAAGTGCTACTTCAAGCCCTAAAATTGTTTTACCTGAACCAGGAGGAGCGATTACATGTAAGTGTTTATCTGTTAAATGGTCTTGTAATTCATCCAAGACACGTTGCTGATATTTTCTCCAACTGTATTTGAAAGTTATGTCTTTAGGAAACTCTGTCACTGTATTTAGGTTATGTGATTCATTTTATCTAAAAAGAAATTGTAATAAAATTAGCGAGTATTCAATTTACAATTTCACTTTAATCATTTCCGTCTCCCCGTCCCACTCATCGGGATCTTTGTATTTCAGAATCAGCTTTTCTCCGCTTTCAAATTCCAATGTGATCTCGCTGTCTTTACAGTAAACGGATTTCAACACCTGATTTTCAACTTCGAACTTTTTGCCGTAATCAGGATAGGTATATGCCTCATCATCCGTGTCAATCTCGCCCCAGTTTTCCCAAACACCAAAACAGGATTCCAGAAAGTATTGCGACCAACTGATTCCTTCCATTTTAATATAAACCAGAATTGGTCCTCCTTCCGGATTATCCGGGTTTTCCACTCCTATCAACTGTTCGAGTTTTTTTCCTTTGGCACTTTTCACCTTGAAATCGATATCCTGGAACATCCGTCCTGCTGCGGGTTTACTCATTTATTTAATTGCTTATGGTTACTGCTAATGTACTTCTCTTTCAGCTTTCCGTAATCAATTTTAGAAAAATGTCTGAGGTCTTTGGGTAATTTGCCAACTACCACTTTATCCACAAAGGGGAATTTCTTTAAGAGGAAATCAGTTCCTTTGGAAGCATCTTTCAATTCAACAAACAAAACAACCAATTCGCTTATTTTCAAAACAGTACCCACACTTACTTCACTTAGTTGTTTCATTTCATATTCTAAAATGAACGGAGAATAAACAACCTTGTTCTTTTCAAAGACATTTCCAGCCCTTCCAGTCAAATAAAGCATGCCTTCTTTATCAACAAACCCACTGTCTCCTGTTCTATGCCAGCATTTTCCATCGACCCGAATCTTGTTTCTCAGTACTGCTTCTTCGTTGTCCAAATAACTTTCCAAAACATGAGATCCCGCAACACAAATCTCTCCTGTTTCACCGACTTTCAACTTCATTTCTTCCAATTCTTTCGCCGAATTCACACTGATCGCATGATCCGTAATTGGCAAAATGATTAGCTCCGTTGTTCGATGAACAGAACCAACACACAATCCCTTTTTCTGATCCGGATTTTCTTCTCTCACCGATTTTGCAGCAATTGCACTGATCGGTTCTGCTTCGGTGGAACCATAAACTACGGTTACTTCTGCATCCGGAAATCCATCTACGAGCAGTGCTGCTTCATCCGGAAAAACAGGTGCACCACCGATAAAGACTTTCTTTAAATTCGGAATTGAAATCTTATTTTTAGCACAATATTCAGCAACTCGAATGGCAAAATAAGGAGACGAAACCAACCTGTTCACCTTTTCATCCTGCATCAGTTTCACCATAATTTGCGGTTTCATTTTCTGTGCTTTTTTTGATTTAAAAGGTGCAATTACGGATGTGCAACCCGCTCCGAGATTGATCAGTAACACAATGGGCAGAACGGGCATGTCGATTTCTCCTTCCTCCGGTTGAATTTTCTCAACCAGCGCTTCAAACTGACTTTTCAAGTGCGAATGGCTGCGAATAGCTGCTTTCGGAATCCCGGTACTTCCGGTAGTAAAAGTGATCAAAGCCAGATCGCTTGCTGTTGTTGCGGTTTTGTTATAGGAAAGTCCTTTTTTGTAATTCAAACCCAACTTGATGGGCGTTTTCCGTACTTCTTTCGATAAAACAGAAAGCAAAGTCACTTTCCAGCCTCCAATCAAGGCTTTGCAATCTGCCAATTGAAAACAAACCTCCAACCGTTCCCTGCTCACCCATTCATCCAGAAAAAGGACCACAGCTCCCAAATCGAATAGAGCCAAAACGGTTCGGTACAAGTCAATTCCCATGGGAATAAAAACAAGGACTTTATCCCCTTTCTCAATTCCTTTCGATTGAAAATAGGCTGCTGTTTGCCTCACTTCATTAGCCAATTCACCATAGGTAATACGCGATTTCCCGTCTACAATTGCACATTGTCCGGGTGATTTTTCCGCATGCGAGAAGAATAAATCCGTAACGTTACCCCTTTCCATTTCCAATCGATTTTGCATACAACACATACTCTTTGTAGGGCTGTGAGTTGAAATTTTCCGAAATTTCCGTTGAAGTTGCATCGTAAATCATGAATGCGTGAATGGCATCTTCCATTCCGTCTTCCACTGCCCGTTTCATAATCTCAAGCGCAACTAAATGTCCGGCTCCGGTATATTCTTTTCCAAATTTACGAGCTACGGTCTTGTAAACAAGCTGCTTTTTGGTTGTTTCCAGGTGATTCTGAAAAGCGAATACAAAGGCAATCAATTCACCCTTCATTTCAGCAAGAAGGACATAGCGTGTGCCCAGCTGACGAATAATAGCGGCATATTTCCGGTGAAATGTTTCCCGGGAAATCGAAGTATACAAGGTATTGCGCTCAAAAGCCGCTTTTACCAACGGAAAGAGTTTCTCCAATTCTTCGTCAAGCCGCGAAACATCCAGTTCACGAATAATTAGGTTACTTAAATGCGAATCCTGAATTTTATGTGCAACCTTCTCATTTCTGGTAGTTATACCCTGTTCTATCCGGCTTTGATAATTCAAAATCACTTCAAATCCACACTCCTTAAACAACTCATTGTAATACAAAGGATGAAAGGTTTCCGAGAGAAAAAGCGGATGATCTTGGTGTGTGCTGAATCGGTAATTGTCCCAGGTTGAGCCGTTCATTGGTCCAAGCAGGTAACTGAAACCATTTTCTTCCGCCCACAATTCGGCTTGTTTGAACAGTGTTTCGGCAATCTCAGCATTATTTATGCATTCAAAATTTCCCACACAGCATGCTTTTTTACCTTTCCAGTACAGTTCCGGGTTATCATAAAATGCTAATCGACCTAAGGGAATTCCATTTTCAGTTACCACACAGCAACCTGTCAAAAATTCCAAACTCAACTCGTCAGGCTGATTCAACCCAACACTTCCGGCTTCATAAACATGCTTCTTTACCTCCGCAAATAGATAAAATTCCGCATCCGAAGGAAGGAACACCTGTATTTTCATACTCATATTGAAGCGAATAAACTCAATAATAAAACAACCGAAAGTGGAATTGTCAGATTATCCGACCCTTTTCCACTCACGGATTCAACCAATGTTGCGCCCAAAGAAACCAGGATCAATTGGTAGATCTGTTCCAATGATATTTCCTTATTGAACGACAGACAAAGCCCTGTCAGAATGACCAAAGCACTTCCGAAAAATGCCGAACAGCCCATCAGTGTTTTGCTATCTTTTCTAAGTGTGAATTTTCCCTTAGGCCAACGTTTCCCAAACAAAGCCGCCATTGGATCTGCAATTGCCAAAACAAGAATCGGGGCGTAAAAGAACATCCGATCGAAATCCTGATATTCATACACCAAAAAGCAGGAATAAACGGATAAAGGGTACAAAATACTTCCGTGTGATTCTCTGTCGATCGCATTGATAGAAGGCAGAAACTTATATTTCAAGCTCAACAAAAGGATGACAGCAAATGAAGCGCAAAGCACCAATACCGACCAGGAACTCGTTAGAAAAACCGGGAACAGCAAAGTTAAAACCCCCGTCCCAAAATGCACCAATTTTCGGGTATGCTCCACTTTCACGGAAGTTGTCCGATGAATGAGCTCACTCACCCCGAACAATCCTAGAAAACATGCTGAAAGCCATGTCATGGCAAATAAATCGTTTGTCATAATTTTTGATCTAAGTGAAATTGTTGATAGAAAAATCCTTTATCCACAGCACTCAATTCTTTTGAAAGCTGTTCGTGATTCTTTACTTCTTTGCTGAAACTACCGGCAATGGAACGTGTTACCATTAAATTCCAGTACGCTATTTTTCCGCCTGAATTCAATCCGTTCAAAAGTCCTTTTGCAACGGTTTCAAACAGTTCCGGTGACATGTATTCAAAAATATTCGACAAATTCATGTAATCGAACGTTCCGTATTGCGCAATTGCATCTTCGGCAAATCCTTGAAAAACGTGAATCTTATCCAAATTCGCTTTTACTTTTTCGTAATTGTGCGGCTCTAAATAATGTGGAAGCAGGTTGCCAAAATTGCCAGTCAGATTGTAATTCAGGATAAAATTTCGCTGGGCAGATTTACTTTTCAGGTAAACGGATGTTTTGTTATAGATCGTTTTTCCCACATGCACATCCACTTGTTTCAGAAACTCAGGATCACGACCATAACGGCCCATGATTTTTTTGCTGAAAAACAGTTTGAACAGGAATCTCCAGCGCCAGTTGTTCCATTTTTTATTGAAATACTTTTCCTGTTCTTCTTTCGTTTTTTCGGCAAGCAATGCTGCAACACGCTTTTTGGTATGAATCCACGGTAAAATTTTATCTGCAAAGAACTGAAAATAGCGTTCAAATTTTCCTTCGTGAATAATTCCATTCAACAGCTGGTCCCGATGACCATCCCAATAAGACTGCGTTTTCGCTGATAAGTTCGGACGGATTAAGTTATAAAGCTCCATCCTGTTATTACATGGTTTAAAACCCAAAAACCGCACTACCTCCTCGTATTTCAACTTTCGTATTGCTTCGCGTTTCAATTCCACCAAAAAAAGCTGATTTTGGTTTACATCCACGGCCACCACCAATTCGGGATTCGAAACCAATAACGAAAAGCTATTATCTCCTGCCGAAGCAATCGACAAAAAGCGTTTGTTCTCTTCCGGATTTAATCCTTTCAGGAGCACATCCGCATCTTCCCAGCAATTCGCATAGCGAATCATTTCGAATGAGACTTTATCTGTTAATTTCTTCATTTGACTTCCCAATAACTTTAATAAACCCCGTGCTTCCATCCATTTCAACCATATCTCCGGTTTTCAAGGTTCGAAGCAAACCGGTAACACCAACGATACACGGAATCCCCATTTCGCGGGAAACAATTGCCGAATGACTCAGTAAACTTCCGCGTTCAACAATAATTGCCGAGGCTGTCGGAAATAAGGTCACCCAACCCGGATCCGTACTCGATGTGACCAAAATAGAACCGTTCAAAGTCGCAATATCTTTCGGGTTTTTCACCACTTGTACGCGCGCAGTAACTCTTCCCGGACAACACCCGATTCCCTTCAAATCACCTTTCAGTTGTTCCACTTTTTCTGTGCTAAAGAAATCGTTTGCATGGTAAACTGCTCCGTAACTTGCAAAACGTTCTGCGGGAGCTTCCATTTCTTCGTATTCTTCAAACTCGGATTTTCGCAGAGCAACCAATTTCCTGAGATCCCGGGTCACTGCTCTTCCCTGAATGAACTGCATGATTTCTTCTTTCGTCAGGTAGAAAATATCCCGGTCGTTGTCCAAAATTCCTTCCGCATAAAAACGAATGCCCATTGCCGAGAACAATTCACGGACAATACCAAAAGCACGCGTTCGTTCGTAACGCAGGTTTTCTCTGGAAGAAACCAACTCCCTTGTTTTTCGAAGCGTTTTATTGAATAAGTATTTTCGGTAGAATTTTCTGCCAAGCAATGCATTCACTTCCTTTTCTGCTTTGGAACGGATTTCTTCCTCCGTATTTCCGGATCGTATATTTTCCGTAATCCCGTTTTGCACGTAAGTTTTCACGATATCAATAAACAAAGTCGGATCCTGTGTGTACGAAATGGTTTCCAATTTCAACTCCCCGATGCAGCGTTCCCCAAAATCAGCAATATAACGGACGATTTCATCATAAAGGTGTTTCATTTCATTCGATGGACTTTGATTCGTTTTAAACTCCTGCCAAATCTCTTTTGAGGACAATTCCACGAATAGTTTCTTCAGTTGCGGTGATTGAGAAATCTCAGAAGACAATGCAATGGTCCGGTGAATAGGCTGAGTAGAAATAATATCTGCACTTCCACAAAGTAAATCATTGTGAATATTCGGATTTGAGCTTTTCAATTTCTTTTCACAGGCACTTTGAAGTCTTCCGAACCAAATCATCGCAAAGAAATCGTTCAGCAAGGGAGCTTTCCACTCGTTTAGCAGGGTCGTTTCGAAATCCAGATACAACTGTAGCAATTCATTGGCACTTTTTTCGCTGAAATCGATGGATTTGTAGTTGGCAATGGTTTCATTCAGTAAGACCCCGAATTCCTTCCGCTTACGGGGAAGGGAGAAATAACGCGATGTCATTTTGAATACCATTTTCACAATTCTCCACCAAGCCAGACGTTTTGAAGCAATGTAAGATTGCGGAACATCGAATCGTTCTTTTACGCCCATCATTTTTTCCATGAAACGCGCATTGATGCTATACCCGGGAAGCAGCGCCAACATCAAATACCAGGTCTTCAGATTGTAATACACGCGACCGTTGATCAATCCTAGCGTATTTTCAAAAACTCCTTTATTCTGTTCGATTATTTTCTTGTCTACGCCCAAATATTCGCAGAACAAGCGGTATGCTCCTTCGTATGATTTGCTGATAAAGGAAAAAGTCAAAGGGGTGGTAACTCCGGGATAGGATTCAATGATGTTACTATTATCCCAAAGCACGTAGGCATCGTTCTTATCCGCAACTTTTGCCAGGGAAGTAATTGGTCGGGATTGAAGTAAATACAATTTGCGATTATAAAATGCGAACTCAATATCTTGTGGTTTATGGAAATGTCTGCCTAGCTTTTTCACCAATTTTTGCACTTCCAAAATTTGCTCTTTATAAAGCACTTGTTTCTTTCTTTTCTTTTCGGCAAGTTCTTCTTTCACAATACCAGATTGACCTGCTACATTCATTTGAAACACATGTGTTTTGTCGGCAATTTCAGCATGAATCTCTGAATCAACCAAATAATTATCTGCGTCCAATTCCCCTGAAACCAATCCTTCACCCAAACCGTATACGGCACTGATCAATTGCTGTTTTCGGTTTCCTGTTACCGGATTTACTCCAAAAGCAACACCTGAACTTTCAGCCGGAATCATGACCTGAATAATAATTCCCAATCCGGAAGGATGATTCAATCCGTTTTTTTCGCAGTATACCTGAACACGTTCAGCAAATGAAGAGTGCCGTACTTCCTGGATATTTTCTTCCAGCTGGTCTTTTCGAACGAATAATTTGGTTTCGAATAATCCAGCAAAGGAAAAATCACCACCGTCTTCGTCCAATGCTGAAGAACGTACTGCCAAAAAATCGGAATCGGAAAAGTGTGAACGGATTTCATCCAATAAATCCGAAGGAAGCTGCAAATTTCCTGCTTCATCTGAAAAGGTTTTCATTGTTTCCCTTGAAAGCACTATCCAATAAGGCACATTGAGTCCCAAATGCGATAGTTCGGCCAAATTCCTGGCTTTTCCGCCAATCGAATGGTCTGTTTTATTTCGCAGAATTTCTGCTGTCAGTATTCTATTCATGGCAGTAACTGTTGGATCATCGGAATCGCACCAAGCGACAAATACATCAAGATTGTCCACAAAGCGGAAGTATATTCCATCATTTTCGCGCGTTTTTCAGTGATTTTGTTCAAAGAGAGCCAGGCAGGTATTGAGCATACAATAAAGATCCCTCCGAAAAGGAAATACGCGATCATTCCGTAGCCAACAAAATAAACAGCTCCTAAACTACAAACCAGCGTGATGGTCAGAATTCCTAACCAAAGGAATAGCGCTTTTTTCAATCCCAGCATGGATGAATACGTCAGTACTCCTACCTGCTCGTTGTCCGGCATTCTGATCTTGCGTCCGATTTCCAATACCATTCCATTGAAATAAGAAACAAGGAAAAACAAGCCCAATCCCAGTGATGGTATTGCATTCTCCAGAGCCCAATCCAACCCGCTTGCCAGGATATCGATGAGTGGAATAATGAACATGTGCGATGTAACATACCAAAATTGATGTTTCTTCAACCACTTCGGAATGAAAAACTCTTTCCCCATCAAACAGAGATACAACAGAACTACCAGCCAAATAACCAGCAATTTCGGAAAGAAGATCAAAATTACCGCAAATTGAGCAAGAACAACGATAACACCTAAAATCAGAAGCTCTTTCAACGAAACCAAACCTCGCGGAACAGGAAGTTCTTTCCGGTAGCTTGCGTCATCTTCCGCATCTTTAAACTCGTCAAAAATGCGAACCAGTAAGAAAAAGGAAACGGTTATAAAAACACCTAACCCATAGGTCGACCATGGAACAAATCCAGCTGCTCCACGACAAATACGTGAATATGCAATAGCTGAAAAACTAAAACTTGCAACCAACAAACCGTGTCCCAAAATGGGGAATCGCTCTTTTTGGTAGCGGTAGAAACGCCAGAGAAAGGATTTTCCCTTTTCTTCCGGTTTCGAATAATCACTTTGTTTAAAATCCATTGAACTGAAGTAATTGAGAGATACAATAATAGCCGGACAAAGCGAAAATAAAGCTGTCAAAACGATCCAATACTCCACCATGTTGCGGAATTAGATTGCTGTAATCTTTTTCACCACAAACCCGCTTAAAAAGTGACGCAAGAATATCTCCTCCGAATGCAAACAAACTGATCAGAACTCCGAAAAGGAGCACTTTCAGCAGGTCAACACCCTCGATTTCAGCAACATTCATCATGTAATAAAACGACGTTGCAACTGTAATCAGGAAAGCTCCGATAAATCCACCAACGGTTTTATTCGGGCTCCATCCCGGGGTGATTTGTCGTTTACCAAACAATTGCCCGATAATCTGAGCAAATCCGTCGAAGCAAAAAACCAGGGTATAAACGTATCCTGCTTCGTATGCATTTAATTGGCCGGAGGCCACTACAAAAACACTCATGACAACCAGGAACGGAATTCCGAAATAAAATCTGTTCTTTATACCGGTATGCAAGAACATGCGTACAAATTCAAATGCAGCAATAGCTGAAATAATCCATGAAAGCAGGTAAAACAGGGAAAAATGAATGCTCAAAATCACCACATTGACGATCAAAAGATACCAGACATATTTTATCCACCTGTTCTTTCGATCAGTTGCAGTTTGTGTTTTCTTTTTATTGATCAAACCAATCGCCACGATACCAATCACAAAGTAAACAGCTACAAGCGGGTAAATACTACTGAGCATCGGCGTTTTGCTTTAGGTGGACAAAGGTTTTTACATTCGACTGCAATTCTTTCAGATACAGGATACAAATCAATTCTTCCAAATAAGCAATCGAGCTGAACGCAATCATGAAATAGAAATACGGCGGATAATTCCCAAAATTGAAGAATGTGAAAATGAAAATTCCCTGTAGGTATCCCGTTATTTTATTACTGTATAAATGCAGACTCGGACTACGTTTGAATTTCACCAGCGAAATCGCCTGCGGAATAATATACAAACTCATCATCACGATAAACCAGGATTTGTATTCCGTAATGAAGTCGAAATGAAACCAGAACATTCCTGAAAATGCACCAATGTATGTCCCGATATCCGCTATACTGTCCAATCGCGCACCGAACTCTGTTTGTAAATTGAAGCGACGTGCAATGAATCCATCCAAAATATCTGAGATCAAATTCACTGTCAACAGAATAATGAACAGCTGATCCTTGTTGGAAAACAACGCATAGAAGATTACCGGAAGAACCAGGATACGATAAGCCGACAGCATGTTTGGAATATTCCGGATACTTTTCTCCTTCCCCATCTTTACTTTTTTCGTCCTAAATTTTGATGCGCACTGGCAAAATGCCCGGCTGAAAGTGCAGCTGCAATGGAAAGTTCTCCGGCTAAAACCAACGCTCCGCAGATTTCAGCGAACTTTCTTGAGTTTCCAGTCCCAAAACAATCCATCAATTCCAAACATTCGCGTTGAGTAGGCAAAGCTGTTCCTCCACCAACTGTTCCAACAATCAGATTTGGAAGTGTTACACTGCAATACAATGCTCCGTTTTCCTTTTCTTCCATACGGGTAATTCCGGTTGCTGCTTCTGCCACACATGCTGCATCTTGTCCGGTTGCAATGAATAATGCCGCCAAACCATTCGCATAATGCCCCTGAGCACCGATAGCGCCACTTTGTATAATTCCAATCGTAGATGATCGCCAATAATCAGCCATTGCACGGGCAGTTGTTTTCAAAACACCCTGAATAATTTCTGCCGGGAGCACGATTTCGGTTGTTACTTTCTTTCCCCGTACCGTTGAAAAAGATTGTGCTGTTGCTTTCTTGTCTCCTGAATAATTTCCTTCCAAAAACCACATTTCCGGTTGAATCGGTGTGTTCTCGATGATGTACTTACAAATTTTATCGGTGCAAATAGTTACCATGTTTTGTCCGGATGCATCCCCAGTGTGGAATTCGAAAGTCAGGATCAGGTGATTTCCTTCGATATTGGAACGCATGTCTTCCAGTTTGGCAAAGCGACTACTTTCTTCAGTAATCTCACAGAATTTATCAACTTGAGAAAGCACCCAAACAACAAACTGTCCTAAGTCTCCAAGATGATGAAATTTAAACAAAGGACTTCTTTGAACACCTTCTACCAAACAAACAGAAGTAGCTCCTCCCGCAAGTAAACACGCTTTCGCACCGCGGTGGTAGGAAGCAACCAATGCACCTTCCGAAGTTGCCAGCGGGACAAAAAAGTCGCCTTTCGCTGCCGAACCGATAACACGTATTGGTCCTATTACACCCGTTGGAATTTGCGACATACCGATGAAATTCTCAATATTCCCCTCCAATTTATTGAGATCAGAAAACGGTTCTTTTCCTGTAAGGACGGGAAGTTTCATTCCTGTTTGTTCTTCCAGGAAAACTCTTCGCAACAGGGTGCTTTCCTCACTGACTTTTAACTCGATCGGTAAACGGTCGTCTTTTGCGTCGGTTATTGTCTTGTCTGTTATTGATTTTACAATATTATCAACCGTTTGAACAGCTTGCAGAATGTGCAACGCTTTGGTCGATTTTTGATTCGATGATGCCATAAGCCCGATTTCAGTTTTGCAAAGGAAAATTCCTTTTGGTTTCTGATCAAAGGAACAGATTCATCATCGAATGCGAGTTGCGATTTTCCGTACTCGTTGTTCTGAAGGTAATACTTTAACACATTTTGTGTAAAATACAGGGAATACGAACAAGTTAAAAAGCTTAAGGGTTTTTAAGCATATTTACTTCCAGTATCGTAAGTCTCAATCACTTTGATCATCTCATCCAGCTGTTTTCTTCCGAAATTGGGAAGTTCACTGTAATTGGCAATCTTCACGTAGGAATCTACATCTTTATTGGCTTTGATCTTCTTGATTTCCTCTTTCAATAACTCGAATTCCTTTTTACCTTCCAATTGAATGTACAAATTCGTATAGACCTTGTAGCTACCGCTATTCAGTTGGTCGAAATGTGTGGAGAATAGTGCCAGATAATGATTCAAATAACCTTTCGGGTATTTTTCCTCGAGTTGTTCCGCCATGGTATAATCGAACTGGAACCGGTATTCTGCTGCAATGCATTCAAAAATACAAGTTGGAAGAAAGAAAATAAAGTGTTTCAATTTGGTTGATTTCAATGATTCATTGACCACCACTTTATCTTCCGGAAAATCAGTTCTCCAAGTGGAACCCGGCAATTCATAAAATTTACCCCATGGCAAATCCTCGTTTTTGAATCTGAATTTACCCGACTCGTATTCTTCTTGGGTAATCGGTTCCAATTTATAGGCATGTACATCATTGAACCGGATGATTCCCTTGTCTCCTTCATCAATATGAGGAAAGAGATTGGGATTCAAGTAAAAGTTTAATTCAACTGTGTTTTGGTCAACAGAAACAACAGGTTCTGAACTTCTGGAATCTGCATTCCAATTTTTATTTAGTTTGATATATTTCACACTGCTAATTTAAGAGTAAGATTGATAGAAGAATCAGGAAACTTTCGGCACTTTGCGTCGCATGACAATTGCCGTAATCAGTGTAAATAGAATTCCCATCGGAAGGATTTCCATATAGGTCATCGCAGCATTGAAGAATGGATTCCGGTACATCACCATAAACTCCTTCATTTCGGTGGTTTGTTTTGCAATTTCAGCTGCACTCGCACCACTTGCTATTAATTCCTTATTCATACATTCTGCATAAACCTCCATAAAGTTTGAACCGGAAGTGTAATAATAGATCAACCAAGTAACCACATAAACCGTTGATGCCAGCAAGGCGATTAAAATCCCAACCTTAAATGCCTTCCCAAAAGTAATGACTCCGCCATTGTACTTATCCCGATAATTCTTCACTCCAATGACTAAAAACACGTTCGCAATAATCATCGAAGTATAGCCCAGAATCATTCCCAAACTCATGTGAGTTCCAAAATCAAGGAATGTCATCGCTATCAAGAACCAAAGGACACTAATCACACCAGAGATCGATCCAAAAACCAATACATTTCTTTTCATATTTTATCATTTAACATTTCGACAAAAGTGAGGTTCTATGCGGTTTTATCACTCATACTTTCGGGTGATTTTACGATTAAAGCGGAATTATTCCAATTCGCTTCGCCACTTCAACGGCTTGTGTCCGGCGGCTAACCTCCAACTTTTCAAAGAGTTTCGAGCTATGGGTCTTAATCGTATTCAAGGAAACAAATAAGCGTGCTGCAATTTCATTGTTACTCAGTCCTTGCGCCATTAATTCCAGAACCTCTAATTCACGCTTACTAATTCCCAATTCATCCAACACTTTTTCATTCCGGACAAAGTTTTCAGATTGGTCCACATAAACTGTTTTCTCTACCAAAACAGTTTTGGGTTTGGACAGGTGTTTTGCCAACCAAATTCCAAGAACCATGAAGATGATGGCAATAGCTGCTGCATACAATTCGGTAGCATGATCCAGAATCAATAAGCGAAACTCGAGCCAACGCATCAGGAAAAGCAATCCTGCGAGCGAAAGCCCGTAAAGCAAAATGATCTTATATGAGCCAAATAGCTTTTGAAACATCGTTTTTCCCTGAATGGTAAATATAAACTAAATCAATTTGAAACGGAATCATTTGGTCTCCCTGAAATCGTATGATCGACATCCTTATATAACGATATTCGAATATCCCAATATTGCGATGTTCAAATATCCCGATCTACAATTTCATAAGGTAATTCAACCAAATTCTTTGTTTGAGTAAATTCGATTTGTGCTAGCAATAAAGCAGCTACGAAAGAAAACACCGCAAAAACAAAAACTTTTATCAGTCCTTATTTTTCCTTTCGTGTACTGAAAGATACACCGCACTAAATATCAATCCCACCGCCCCGATTGCAAATCCCTCATATTTTCTTTCATTTATAAAAGAAACAAATGAAATTATTCCCAAAAACAAGAGTACCAATTTAAGACCTTTCCCGAAGATGAATTCTGTGAAATCTTTTATAAAGTTATTCATGCGTTTTAAGTTTGGTTAATAACGAATTAAAAAATTCTAAACAAACAACAAGATCAATGTCAAAACTATCCCTGCTAAAGAATACAGCAGACCAGCTTTAAAAATTTTCGTTTTGGGTAAATACATCCAGAACGCAGAGATTACAAAGAATAAAAGGGCTACCCCAAAGAAAATATTCAACCAGTAAAGCGGATCATCCGTACTTGCTTTATGCAAATGAGTCATCTTATCCAGGATGTAAGGTAATTCCATCGATTTCAGATGCGCCACACCGGTTTTCTTATTGTAATCCCCATTTTTGAAATAAATGAAATCCCCCTCTTCCTTCTCAAATTGATACCTACGCATGTCCAGTGCCTTGCCCAGGTTTTCATTTTTGACATTCGGAGCGATTTTGACTTCCTCAATATGTTCACTTTTGAGAAAATCGGTATCGCGAAAAATCAATACAATTCCACTGATTGCATAAACAGCCATGATTCCGGCCAGGAAAAAACCAAGGTATCTGTGAAGAACACGCATGGAGAGTTTTGAGTTATTCATGCGGTAAAAATAATGATTCAATTGAATCTTTCTTTCACTAAAAAGAGTGATTTTGCATAAAAAACACACTATAGATTTAACCGCAAAGAATAGAAGAGCGCAAAGGAAGAACGCTATCAAACTTTGCGTCTCTGACTCTTTGCGGTTAAATATCCTTACAAGTCTTTTGGTTTAAATGCTTCATCAATCAGTTCCCTGCTGATCATTACTCCTGCAAGTGTGCCCATCGCAACCACATTTGCAACGGAGCGCATGGGTGTGCAATTATCTCCACTCGCATAAATTCCGGGAATAGTTGTTTTCTGAAATGCATCCACCTGAATGAATCCCTGTTCCGTCAATTCACAACCCAAGTCTTGAGGAATATCGGAATGCTGTACAAAAGGCAACTTGGCATACATGGCTTTGATCTTCGTCGTGCTTCCATCTTTGAAACGTACTTCTTCCATGTACCCATCGGTATGACTGAAGGCTTCCAGTTCTTTTTCAACCAGGTCGATACCATGCTCTTTCAGTTTACTTGTTTGTTCGGTCGTTAAGGTCGATTTCCCATTCGTAAACAAAGTCAACTCTTTTGTCCAATTATGGATCAGTTTTGAAAAATCAAAAGCCATTTCTCCGTTGGCCAAAATCCCCGTTTTTTCATTTCGCACTTCGTAACCATGACAATACGGGCAGTGGATCATCGATATTCCCCAACAGGAATCCGCACCTTCAATTGCCGGCATGATGTCTTTTATCCCTGTTGCAAAGAGGAGTTTTTTAGCTTTAAAGACTTCTCCGGCTTCAGTTGTAATTTCAAATCCGGATCCCGTTTTTTCTCCCCGAACTGCGCGTCCTGAATGGAATGAAACGGTTTCATATTTTGCTACCTGTTCTTTTGCCTTAGTAGCAATTGCTTGTGGTGTTTCACCATCATTCGTAATGAAATTGTGTGAATGCGGAGTTTGAGCATTGCACGGTTTCCCGCTGTCAATGATAAGCACCTGCTTCAATGCTCTTCCCAATGCCATTCCTGCCGAAAGTCCGGAATAACTGCCCCCGATAATGATTACGTCGAAATTGTTGTTTGTCATGTTACTGAAAGTTTGTTTGTACTGCGAATGTACACTTTCAATTTTATTAACGCAACTTTATTGCATTAAAGAATTAACAACTTGAATCAATTTAAGCTAAAATCTGATCGAAAAACTAAATTGATGTGATTGAGTTGCATTTTTTTAAATTTTAGAATCGAGCAACTGCTCATCAAATGAAGGGGTTTTGTACTTCAAGTGCCTAAAAGCCAAATTGGCTGTTTTCAGGTTCATAATCAAAACGATCTCTCCTCCGATTCGAACCACCATGAAAATATAGAGTAATGAACCGGAAAGAAAACCACTAATAAGCGTGAACAGGGAAATCAGGGTACAGAGAGAAAAGACAGAAAACCCCAAGTAAAAAGCCCATGGTTTTCCTCTGCCTACAAACACGGTGCTTAAAATATAGCATCCCAAAATAGCCAGATTGAATACCAGTACTACTAGCTGTTCATCAGCCCATAAGGAGAAAATACCGACTTCTATTGAACCGGCAATGAACGCCAAAACAGATAAGATCAGAAAATAAGTACTTGTTCGCTTCAACTCCTTAACCGGATGTGAAACATTGACCGGACTGTGATATCCGTCAACAATTACATCCAGTGTGATCGGCTTTTCAGATAGTTTAAGCGTAATGAGTCCCAAATCGGAAGGAAATGAAGTTCCCTTATTCAATTTTCCAAATCCATGAACCGAACCGATCAGTTGATCGTTATAATAAACATCAACATCCTTGTAACCACGAGTCCATTGAACCAATAAATATTCGTCTAATCTTTGGGTGATTGGGTATTTTTTTTCGAAATCCATACAGGTGAAAATAAAAAGGTGTTAGATTTTCTGGTTTTATAGTCGCTAAATTAATTCATTTATTCGAGTGTAATTTAATCAATCATAGGTAAGGTCTTTAAAAAGCAGCCAAAAAACAAAGCCGATTAGCACAAAAGCCAATATAATTCCTTGTATGACACTTCCCACAATCAAAATTATTTTTCTAGTCCCCTTGAACTCAATACCAGACGAATTGGTTTTCATCATAAACCATTTGATTGCTTTGTAGGAAAAAATTGACATCAGTGGAATAAGTATCAAAAAACTCATTCCCAAAAAGACCAACATCCCAATTCCTGCTCCCATTGCTGCTTGTAAAAGCATTACGTGTTACTTACCGAACAACTTTTTCCAAAAACCTCCTTTTTCGTCAGAACCGGGATCGGAGAAAATGATAGGTTCGGGAACATTCAGTTCCGAAGTATCACCTGTTAGATTCCGAATTCCACTAAATAAGGGTTGTGCTTCCTTTTGAAGAGGCGTTAACGAGTCCAGCGGATAGAATTTGTCATACGCATCCATTCCAACCGGAAAATTGGTTCGTTCCAACCAAAAAGGTTCTAACAGCTCCGGTGAAGGTTCCATGTTGATCTTATTATCGAAACTATCACGTGCTTTTTGAATGAAATCTGTATCGATATTGGATTGGACTTGTCTAAAGTATTTCACTCCTTTTGCCGGAATATGCAGCAGGAAGATTTGAGTCTTGTCTCCTATTTTATAAATATCCAACACCTTGAAGTAGCTATTGGCATTGATGCAACAATGTCCGAAACGCTCATTCGCAGGGTTCACTTCATACAATTTGGCTGCTTTGGAGGAAGCGATCAGAAAACGTGTATTGAATTTGATTCCGGCGCCTTTCCAACTAACGTCCAGGAAATAACCGTTCCGAAGAATTTGACCCGGTGTGAATTTTTCGGAAACAGCCGGTTTCAAATCACAATCCTTATAATACAAGGTAGCTCCGGAATAGGTCCAGTTGGCAATTTCCTCACTATTTTGAAAAAGTTCGTTTTCTTTCATGTTTTTGATTTCTTTCATCTAATGAATTTCCAAGTTATCAACCATTCGAATCTCTTCATTTCCTTGCTGAGTAAAGCCAAAAGTAGAAACCAGCAAGAATCCGATTAACTGAAAATAGTTCATTTTGATTTGATTTTAAGTTGTTTTCAATTGGTAAATATACTTCTTGCAGGGTAATCAATCATTTCCGAAAAGGCATTCCCTTAAATAAAATGACCCGTGCCACCTACACCCGGCATCTTCATAACTCGTCAATTCATCATTATAACTAACTCTGTAGTTATCTTTTGTTGTACATCCCCAAAAACTTGAAGCATGTGCCAACTCCATCTCAAAATGTTCGATTATCTTCAAATCTTCTGAAGTTAATTCTTTAGTCACCTCATCCCATTTGATACTATAAATGCTATTATTCCTGGAAATGGTAATTGATTCCTGAGTGGAATGAAAGCAACCACGCGATTCCAGATGAATCGAATACGACTCACCATCTTTTAATCGGTCAATAACAGGTACATAATTCTCCTGAGAATAATCCAGACAATTGAAACAGATCATTTGATAATAGATTTTATACTTGTTTATTTTGACTTCAACCCGTTCATCTTGAAGAAAGATGGTTCGGTAAACAATGGTATAAGTTCCCAATTCCAGACCTTTTATCGTTTCATTAAAATCAAAGTGGGAATCAAAAGTTCGATAGTCTTTTCCATCTTTCAGGATTTTTATAGTACCGCCATAAGCGTTATAAGTTGCTAATCTATTTTCTTTTTGATCAAAAAATTGAATATCTAATTCTGCTTTCCTGGATGCGAATGAGGAAAACATATTCACTAGTGACAGTGCAATGACAAGAAGGTATGTTTTCATTGATGGGTCCTGTTTTTTATTTGGTGGTTGAATTGACAAACAAAATTAACAACAATAAATAATGTCTAAAACCTTGTTTTGTTTTTTCGAAAAACCGATGCATGTTCCATCTTCTTCTCCAAGACCGATCCAAAACAACAACCTCTTCTCTTTTTTGCACTCAACATAAGTTGCATAATTTTCAAAATCCTCCGGTTTTGATTGACCAAAAATGCTATATTCTTCAACTCTACTTAAATCATCAAAAGAAGATTTGTCTAATATGTGCTTGGCCTTGCCATACATATACTTTTGCATTTGGAATTCATTCTTTATGAACTCGAGATCGTATCCGTTAATCAGCTCGTGAGTCACAAATTTTTTCTCATAAATTAATTCACCTTCATAAGTGTAAATTCGAAGGACAGATTCTGTACTGTCTATATTTCCTGCAGGCATATAAAACGTAAACCGATCTTTTTTAACCAGACTGGAGAAATGCTCATTGATAGAGTCTTTAAACTCTTTTTTGAGGATTGTGTGGTAATGATAGTATGGATCTTCACTCTCTTCAACAGTCTTATTTATTTTCATCTCTTCCGGTAAAAGACTCTCCTTTTCGACTCTTGGCGAATTAACAGCTTTACTCTCCTTGCGTGACTTCGATTTGTTTTCAACATTCGAATTGCAGGAGATCAGCAATAACACGGTTAAAAAGACAATTATTTGTTTATCCATTTCCTTTCATTCAATACCACTTTTCCATCATATGAGCCTTCCACATTTTTTTAGCAAAATCCCTGAATTCAACCGGACCTTCATTGAATGCCTTGTCAAATTTGTAATCCCCTCCAAGGAATTCTCCGTGGGACGGTTCCACTTTCGTATGTCCACGCAGCGCATATTTTTGATTGCCTTGGTACATGATTATTTTCATATCGACCGGACTGACGTCACTGGTGCAGGTTACAATGTACATCATCCAAACCTCCGCAATCCCATCTCCATTCAAATCTGTGACCTGAAAGGTGTTCTTGACAAAATTCGCTTCAATATCGAACGGACATTCCTTGATGAAATCGTGCACTTTCCAGGTTTGTCGCACACTATCCGGAAATACTAAAAAATGATAGGAATACAAAGCGGCATCCCTGTAATCTTCTGAAGGACCGGATTTACTTTCTTTATCACCTGTTTCTGTTGTAATGACGATATTGTCCCCCGACTGATCTGTCCAACGAACAGCCTGTTTGATCTCACCCGAATAAATGATTCCTTTGGGAAGCTGGGATTTCTCTAGCGTTGTCAATTCGATTTTGCTTTGCGCTGAAACCAGGAATGATCCTAAAAATAAAAAAGCTAAAATTCCTTTTTTCATACTTGTCGTATTTTCTGTTTTTTGAGAACTTCATTTAGAACTCCAGTCAAATTATCGTCGTGCCTCACAAGCGTTGTTATCCAATTAAAAAGCCCAAGTATCAAAAAACCAAAACACCCTGCCCACCACATCTGACTTACAATCCCAAAAAACAATCCTGAGACAAATCCTATAATTATAATCGGAGAGGTATTAAACTCGTAAATAATCATCCTTTTTCCAGTTGATTCTTCTACTTCGATTTTCCCTCGATTGATCCCAACCCACAGATTCCAATTTGCTCCCGGTTTAGAAGAAAAAAAATGAATCTTGAATGTCATCAGGGAATCAGTTTCTGAGTTTATCTTATCCACTCCTTTGCGTTTGAGATTTTCTCTGAAAGCATTGAGAATGGACCTTGTATCAATTTCATCAAAACGTTGATCCAGAGCCCTTCTGTATGTGATTGTAAATGGAAACATCAGTTACTCTTCTCCTTTAATTCATTTGATAATCTTACTCAACACCAGTTTATCTACACTTTGAGAAGCCAATTTATATGCTCCCAAATAATTTCCCAAGGCTTTTTCGCTGTTTATACCTTCATGACGATTGTTTTTTTGACAATTGGACAAGTCTGTCCATTATTTTTTTAATTATTTAATTTTTAGCTCTCAATATACAATTCCAGTCTAGTTTTCTTTCCTGATTTTCTGTGAACGATGATTTCAGATAAATCCAAATCCCCTAAATCGTGTCCCCAGATTCCATATTTCCCATCTGTCGTATTTCTATTAATCACACCTTCCCGTTTTTCAATTGGAATTGTCTTTTCTTTGGCAGAAGCTTCCTCCTCTTTATAAATACGTTTGTACTCTTTACTAATCTTCAAAATGAGTTCTCCCCTGGTAAAACCGGACGGTTTATCTGATTTCAGCGAAATGTTAAATGGCTCATCAACCGGATAATCAATGGTAACATCCACTTCATTTTCCGTCAAGACTATTTCGTTTTTGCCAATCAATTGCTTCAATTCTTGATCTACGTCTTCAATAGAAATCCATGGAATGATTCCGTCGGGAAAAGATTTCAAGTATTCAGGATCATTTGTTTTAATTTCGAAAAGAATCTCAATGATATCCTGCTCATCCAGCAATTCATTATTTATCGGAGGAACAGACGACAATTTTTCACTATTGTTATTTTTTTGTCCACATCCAGTTAAAAGGACACACAACACAAATAGTTTGATGCAAGATTGAATCATTTGAATTAATTTCATTTCTAATTGAATTTACCAGGAATACCCTTTCGACCAATCCAGGAACTTACCGATTTCATCCTTGTGTTCCTTTAACCATTTGGCAACCTCCGCATTGTCACTGGTAGCAAAAGCGATGTATCCAAAGGTCTCAACCAGGTTCTGTTCTTTCATTTCGATGAAATACGGCGCATAATAATCCCAGAAAAATCCTGAATTATCCTTTTTTGATTCGCTTAAGATTGAACAAAGTGTATTGAACTTGCGGATGAATTGTTCAACCTCTGTTTCTTTCTTGTACTTCTTATCAAAATCCATTGCCGATTCCAAAGACAGGAGCATTTCTCCCATCGAAAAATTATCCGGTTTGTTTTTTCCATCCGCGGTAGTGTCTCCCAACGTTCCCGAATCGATTGTAATGGTGACTGATTTCTTTCCCGTCTTTTCAGCACTTCCTTTCATTAATTCTTTCAGGAAGGATAGATTCTCCCCAGCTCTTTTACTGGTTGGTTCAAGGGACAAAAATCTACAATAAGCCAAAATAGCAGGGATTTTCTTGCTTTCCCCATTCACAATCCTTGCAATTCCATTGTGTGAACTTGCATGATTCGGATTCAGTTGCACCGCTTTCTGAAAACATTCCAGGGATTCATCATAATTTTTCATGTGAATCAGTGAAACTCCTTTATTGAAATAAAGCTGGTAATAATCCGGAAAAAGTTTGATTCCATCGTTATACACGTCAATGGACTCGTCCGTTTTCTTTAAACCGTCATACGCATTTCCGTAAGTGACGTAAACCGAATTCAACAGTTGATTTCTCGAATGGTTTTCAATTGCCGCCTCACAGCACGTAATGGATTCTTCGTATTTGTTTTGATAGAGTAAAGTCATTGCTTTTTCTGCCAATGCCAGGAGATTGTTCTTATCCAGTTCCAAAGCTTTGTTGTATTTCGAAACTGCTTTGTCGTATTCACCTTTGTCGTGAAATTCAATTCCTTCACCAACCAATTTCTCGGCTCCTTCTTTATCCTGACTGAATAAAGTGCTTGAAAGTAATGATAGAAGTAGTATTAAAAGTGTTTTTTTCATCTTGTGATTTTTAGATTGACTGGACGAATATAAAGCAAAAAAGGATATGGAATTCACTTCCATATCCTTTTCAATTCAAACGTTTTTTATGATTAAACCAAAACAATAAGCTTGGCTCCTTTACTTTTTCACTATTCTTTGATTTTGCACCTGATTCCCATTATTCAATTGGAGTAAGTAGATCCCTGCATGCAGCTGATTCAAAGATATTGTTCCGTTGTTTTCCAATTCCTGGTCGTGCACTAACTTTCCATTGAGATCAAAAAGTGTCGCCCGACCTTTGAAGTTTTCTATCACTAATAAATCTGTTGCCGGATTTGGATACACATGGACCGATTGTGAGAATTCATTCACACCTAAGGCATTTTCATCAATTAAGGAGAAATTATCTACTGTTAGAAATGAACCTATTCCATCATCCGTTGCGAGATAATTCGAGCCATTCGGATCTCTTCTTACCAGAGAAGGATCTAGTAAGATATGCATCGAATCCGGAACAATTGTCGAATTGATATAGGTAACTATATTAGTGAATGAAGTGTAGTTAGCTGCTCCATTTAAATCCAAAATCCCCGTTCCAATGGTATCTCTATGCATCGTACCTGAATTCCATTTGGTCATAAACACGGAAATCTGAGCTATATCTACGACGGTATCTGTTCCATCAACGACGCTGTTTTCCTCGTATTTGTAAAATCCCTTTAAAGCACCTAATCGTGAAGTATAAGCTGATTTCAGAAGCGCCATATCTTTTGTGTAATAATACCAGGTACTTAGTTTCAGTGCGTAATTTCCATTTTGAGCATCTGTTGCAGGTGAATGATAAAACAATCCAAAGTCGGAAGGCTCTGTAAGCCCCGGATTGAGTAAGAACCAATCAACGGGTCGGTTATCGAAGATGGCGCCGGAATCAACCGGGTTAATCCAATTCTCAAAATCGAGATTCGTCACCTGTGTATTTCCTGTCAACGGCATTGCTGCAAGTGCCAAAAGGAAAAGTTTGTTTTTTATTGTTTTCATAGCCAGATCATTTAAGAGTCAATAAAACAAAACTAAGTGTTTCAGTATCAGATTCCATTATGAAAATACCGTAAAGAGTTGTGAATTTAAGATTGATCTGAATCCTTGCTATTTAGTTCTAAAATCCTCTTCCAGAATGGCATAGAAAAAATTGTCTTTCCATTCTCCCCGGATCGGCAGTTTCTTTCTTTTCCTTCCTTCCCTCGTCATGCCTGCCTTTTCAAGAACCCTGATCGAACCGATATTCTCAACGGCACAACCTGCTTCTATCCGATGTAAGTTCAAATCAACAAAGCAGAATTCCAAAATCCGGGTCAATGCTTCTGTAGCATATCCGTTTCCCCAAAAGTCCTTGTGGAGCTTGTACCAGACTTCTCCGGATTCGTAATTGGGTACTCCCAGGTTCTTCAAACCGATCAATCCGATGAATTTGTCGCTGCATTCAATTTTAAAGGTATACCGGGTTTTGGGCTCCTGTTGTTGACTTTTGAGCCATTCCTTGACCAATTTTTCAGTGACTTCTTTATTTGCAGGAATTCCCAGCGTATTGAACTCATCGGTTTCCGGCAAGGAATGGAGATTGTGAATCAGATCCACATCGTTTAGCTCAATCTCACGAAGGATCAATCGAGTTGTTTTTAAAGTCAGTTCGCTCATCCGGATTGATTTTGAGTCATCATCGGTTTTACGGAACCCAATTTAGTCAGTTGATCTATTACCGCCTTATATAATTCCAACAAAGCGTACAATTGGTCTATATTTTTCACTACCGTTTCCGAAAGATAATAAAGCATGGAACATCCTTCCTGAATCGGTTCGTCAAATACACCTTCCTGATCCATTAACTGAAGATGAATATCATCGTGAGCTAAAATCAGCCGCTTGACTAGCTCATTTGAAAAGAGTGTCTGTACTTTAAACTCATCATTTCCTTTAACCAGGAATCTCCAATCAAAAGATTTGTCTCCTATCTGAATATCCTGAGCACCAAACACCTTCCCAATAACATCTACAAGGTATTGTTTTGTAAGTCTGAACTGAAGATTGTCCGGTGATCTAAACTCCAATCGAACACGTGTGTAATCTCTTGTATAGGAGCTGTGCCCAACAACCTGATACAAGGTGTATTGGTCAAAAATGATTTGATGGTTTGAATACGCTATTTCCACGCTATCGTAATGATGACCTATTCCTACAACATAAGAACCATTGTTTTCGTTGGCAAATTTTCTCCAAACAGATTCGTAATTCTTTCCGAAAATAGAGTGGAAGATTCGTTTAAGATAAGGCATTCATTATTCTTTAAATTACTCGTTCTTTTACTTCTTATTCTTCCACTATTTCAAACGTATTGGAAATAATATATAAACTCGTTCCAAGATTCCAGAGTGCGGATTCACCGTGGGCAACGTGTCTGGTCATCAGGAAACGATAATGGCCTGCACGTTTCGGCATTTTCACTTTAAAGGTCATCGTTTCACCCGGTTTCAATGGGATATCAAAACCTTCCAATCCTAACTTAGAACTGATGACCGAATTGATTCCTTCGATGCGCAAATTGATAAAGCAAGGATCCAAATAACCGAGTTTTCCGATGATTGCAGGGTTATCAGAAATCAATTGCTTTTTGTATTCACTTTTCTTTGAGTCACTCATATCCGGAAAAGCATTGAAATAACTTTCACTATCTTCATTTGCTTCGTAGAAATACTGCATTTCAGAGCTTTTGTTTGTAACACTCAAAATGACTTCTTCTCCGAAATGATAGGTTTTTCGATCTGTTTCTGCTTTAACGGAATCTTCCGGTTCTTCAACAAAATCAGCATCTTGCTTTTTCAAAATGGAATCTACTCCATTTTGATCCAATTTGGAAGCTCCGGGAAAGTGAATCTTGTTAAAATCAACCGAATATTCTTCGCTGCAAGAAGAAAAAGCCATCAGGACAAGTCCGGTAAACAAATAGTAGATAAAGGTGTTTTTCATGAATCAAATATAGCAATTCAAACAAAAAGACCGACTCAAATAAATCAAATCGGTCTTTTTGTTATTTGAATGTTGTCCTAAGCAATTTCGATCACAAATTCCTCTCCGGGGACGCGCACTTTTTGAATTAGTTTCAATACTTAATTATTCTGCAGCAGCAATTATCTGTTCTTTCGATACTTTTTCCAATGATCTAATGCTTTATTGAAAAACTGATACGTTCGCGTACTGTCTGCATCTACGTATACTTTGAAGGAGCTTCCATCTGTTTTGTAGATCGTCAGGTAAGAAGCATAAGTCAGTTTACTTACCAGATCGGTTTGTGAAATAGAATCTATATCCGTGCTGAACAATGCCGAATTCACTTCTTTCTCTTCATCTTCAATCCAATAACTTGCAATTCTTTTAGCTGAGATAAAATTTCCTGATTGTTTAATTCCTGAAAAACCTCCGTTGGATTCAAATAATTCAATTTCCTCCTTTGGATCTAAGATTCCCAAATCTTCAATAAATCGACGGTCATCGCTTGTGAGATTTGTTTCAGTTTTATCAACAGAACACGAAACCATTGTTCCCGTTAGAATCAAAAGAAAGATGGTGAACGTGCTTACTTGTGCTCTGATCATGGTTTAATTTTCATTTATTTTTTGCTTCTCTTCCTGAATGTTCTTTTCAATGGCTTTGTCCAATTCAGGTGTTGCATCGACTCTTGATAATAAGTCTATTGTTCCGGTTGTTTTGTATTTTCTTGTAGCAAAAGTAACTCCTAAAAACATTCCCAGAAGCAGAACTGCAATTCCTAAGACTAGCCCAGCTGCCCCCTGGAGGCATACAAACAAAACACATCCAAGCAAAAAACTTAATACAGTAGCACTACTAACAATTTGCAACCAACCTACTATTTCCGATATCTCATCAAAAAATTTAAATACATTGATTCCGTTTTTTTTCTGCTTCATTATTCAGATGGTCTACGAGCGATTTTTAATTTGATTACTATCAATCCAATAAATAGAGCAATTTCTATTACAAAATAAGAAACCTTAGATTCAATTGATAAATGCAACTACGGTAGTTGTTAAGTTAAATCAAGGGAAAGAGAAGTGATTCTCTTTCCCCGAGATAAAAAGCTTAAATTGACTACCGACCAAAGTTGCCAATTATGAGCCATTTAACCTATGAGCAAAGATACACGATTAGTGTAATGCTCCAAGCAGGCTACACTCAAGCTTCGATCAGTGAGGCTTTGGGTCGTAATAAGTCTGTAATAAGTCGGGAGATTGCCCGAAATCGCAATGGGAACTCCAAAAAGTACCACGCTGATCTAGCACAGCGAAAATGTGATGCTCGTCATAAGCAGAAGAATAAACGAGTCAAATTAACACCTTCCATGCTTGCTTATATTATCAGTAGCCTTGAAGATAAGCTAAGTCCTGAGCAAATTGTTGGATTAAGCAAACTCAATGGAATAAGCTGTATTTCTCACCAATGGATCTACCAATTGATCTGGTCAGATAAAAAACGCAGGGGTAAACTTTGCCGGCATTTAAGGAACCGGGGCAAACGTTACAAAAAATACGATGGTTCCAGAAAAATGCCGGGGCAACCAGCTAATAAAAGAGATATTAGTGAACGACCAAGTGTGGTGGATCAACGAGAAAGGTTTGGAGATCTTGAAGTGGATACAGTTATTGGAAAACATCGTAAATCAGCTTTGGTAACAATTAATGACCGAGCTACCGGTATACTTAAAATGGGCTTAGTGAAAGAGAAAACAAGTAGTCTGGTGACTCAAAAAATTACAGAACTTCTAACCCCCTGGAAGCAACACATACATACGATGACTGCGGATAATGGACCTGAGTTTACAAAATTCGAGATTATCGTAAAGGACCTGGATATAGAATTCTTTTTTGCAAGACCATATCAAAGCTGGCAAAGAGGAAGCAACGAAAACTTAAACAGACTGGTAAGACAGTACTTCCCAAAAGGAACTGACTTTGATAAAATTGATCCCAAACAGGTCGCTTTTGTTGAAAATCAAATCAATCATAGACCACGAAAAAGATATAACTTTAGATCTCCATTAGAAATGTTTAACCAAAAGTTGCATTTATAAGTTGAATGTACCTATACCAATTCTGAAAGTACAGAGCTGTTGCACCAGCAAAAATGACTTGCATCGCCACGAGCCGAATCACAATTTCATTGACCTGTCTGTCATTAACGGGACAACTTAAACCTACTTTATCCATCAGATGTTTGGTTGCGGGGTTAAGCGTAAATACGGTTTCACTTCCTTGAATCCTTTAGGGAATTTTGCGGGAATGTCTTCCGTTTTGATTGCCGGAACCACTACCACATCTTCTCCATATTTCCAATCTGCCGGAGTAGCAACGCTGTAATTTGCTGTCAGTTGCAAGGAATCCAACACGCGTAGAATTTCCTGGAAATTTCTACCGGTGGAAGCAGGATAAGTGATCATCAACTTGATTGTTTTGTCCGGAGCAATGATGAATAAGGAGCGAACAGTTAAGGTTGCTGATGCATTGGGGTGAATCATGTCGTATAATTCTGCAATACTTCGATCTTCATCTGCAATGATTGGAAAATTGACTTGGGTATTTTGGGTTTCATTGATGTCCTTGATCCATTCATGATGCGAATCCACACCATCTACAGAAAGTGCAAGCACCTTGGTATTACGGGCAATGAATTCGTTTGTCAGTTTGGCCGTCTTTCCTAATTCTGTCGTACAAACAGGCGTAAAGTCTGCCGGATGCGAGAATAATATTCCCCAGGAATCTCCCAAGAATTCATACAAATCAATGTTTCCGATACTTGTTTTCGCTTGGAAGTTTGGTGCTGTGTCGCCGAGTCTTAATGCCATAATTTGTGTTTTTAACTTGATAAATATATATAATCTATAGAATTAGTAGAACAAATATAGTTCGAAATAATGAAACTTAGTTGGTTTCCTTGAAAATTTTAGTAGTCGCTATTCAAATATGCTTAACTTTGCTTCCATGATCGCTCCCGGTTCAAAAGGATGGATTGCCAAATACTTGCAACTGATAGAGTCAGGTGAACTGTCTATTGACCTGCAAAAACCAGCTGATCTGACGCGGGCTGAATTCAATCATTATACCCTTTCCCAAACGGGAATTATCTTTGGTTATCCTTCCAAACTATTGTTTGGTAAAGATTGGGATATTTCCAAATGGACGCATGATGAGCAGTTGACTATTCTTCTTTTCGAATCCTTGTTATTTACCCATTACAACATTCAGGGGAAAACAAAATTGAAACCGGAGGAATTCTTGAATGACCTCAATATCTTTTATAAGAAGCACCGGGTTCAATCGCTTACTTCTGTTCTGACTTTTTTCCTCAAGGAAAGTGCTTCAGAGAAAATTGAGCGCATTTTGGAAAAACGCACGGAGGTTCCAAAGAATTTGACCAGCACGAAATCGTGGATGAGTTATTTCAACAATTCATTTATCTACCTGGATGTCATCCTTTTCGAGGATTTCCTGAAGAACAAGAGAGAACAAACACTGGATTATCAGAAATTGGCGTTGTTGGCACTTGGAATCATTTCCATTTCGGCCTATTCTGACGGGGAGATCCAGGAACATGAAAAAAATCTGTTCAATACTTTTTTACTGTCCGCTGATTTGGATTCCGATGAAAAGGAACTGGCAAAATTGCGCTTCAAGCAAGAAATCAGCCTGAATGAACTGAAAGCCGAAATGGTCGATTCGTGGAATTTCAAACGTTACTTACTGGATCTTTCGGTACTGACCATGCATATGAATCAGAATTCCCGTGAAACGGATCTGGAAACACTGATCACACTGAAAAAATGGATGTCTTGCTCGGAACGGGATCTGGATGAAGCCATTTATTGTACCGATCAGTTCCTATTGGAAAACAATCAGAAAGTCTCTTACCTGAGCGATTCGAACTCCATGGAACAAATGATGGACAGCGTCTCCAAACGATGGATCAAGATCTTGGGAAGAAATAAAGATAAGTTGGCACAGGAAATCAAGCAAAGCAAAGAATTGGTTTTTCTGATCCGGAAATCTGCTTCTGAGGAACTTTCGAAAGAGGAAAAGGAAAAGGTGAAGACCCAATTTATGGATATCGTCAAATCGATGCCTGCCCTGGCTATTTTCTTGTTACCCGGAGGAGCATTGCTTTTACCGATTGTCCTGAAAATCATACCCAACCTGGTTCCATCCGCATTTAAAGATAACGAACTCGAAGAATGAGGGATTACAAAGCAATTTCTCATTTCAAAGGCTTGAATACTTTGCGTTTCATTGCTGCATTCTTGGTGGTGATTCATCACGCGGAATCCTTGAGAAAGGACCATGAACTAAAAAATCATTTGAAAGGCTACGGATTGTTTGAAAACGGTCAGCACGCAGTAAGTTTCTTCTTTGTCTTGAGTGGTTTTCTGATCACTTATCTGTTGCTGAAAGAACGGGAAGTCAAAAACGATATTTCTGTCAAGCAATTCTATATCAAACGTGTTTTCCGGATCTGGCCGTTGTATTTTTTAATGGTCATTATCGGTGCGGTCATTCAGCCGTATTTCATTGATTGGTTCAATATTCCATACAAAATGCCATATACATTCGGTGAAACGTGGTACTACTTCATCTTCTTTGTTCCGGGAATGGTGAATTATTTCTTCGGAAGTAATTTATTGGAACCGCTTTGGTCGATCGGAGTGGAAGAAGTCTTTTACCTCATTTGGGCTCCTTTGTTCAAGTGGCTGAAGAAACACGTATTGAAATTGCTACTTGGTGTGATTGCTTTTAAATTGATTTTGATCTCTATCAATACGTATTGGGCACTACCCGGAGTCTTGAACTACCTGATCCGGATTCACCAGTTTGAAGCCATGGCAATCGGAGGTTTGGGTGCTTACCTGGTTTTTAATTATGGGAAGCAGATCAATGCATCAGTCATTTACAGTGTTCCTGCACAGGTCGTTTTGTATGCCTTGATTCTTGTTTTCATTGTTTTCGGAGCGAATATCCATTCAGGAATCTGGTATTTCTTCTTTGAAAATCCAATTGTTTCATCCATCGTTCCGAATGCTTTATTCCTCTACCTGATCATCGGAGTCTCTGTGGTAGACAAGAACCTTTTTACGTTGGAAAACCGTGTTTTTTCTTATCTGGGAGAAATTTCCTATGGAATCTACATGTTCCATTTATTGATTCTTTCCCAAATTATAGAGTTGCTGAAAGGAATGGTTGCCGGTTCGGGAATGTTCCTGGAAAGTCTGTTCTATTATGGAGTGTCCATTCCGTTGATCATCGGTGTGTGCGCACTTTCAAAACGAACGTTAGAGGCATTCTTCGAACGGAAGAAACAGAAGGTACTTAAGAAGATGAATCAAAACGTTTAATATAAAATAGAAGAAAATGACGAGGATAAAGTTGATAGTATTGTTAGTCGCGGTTATGTTCCTTTCAGGTATTGAAAACGCAAACGCACAAGAGAAAAGTCCGCAAACGGTAATTATTCGGGTTTACGTGGACGCGAAGGGTATGGAATTTAACTTTTCATTACTTGTGACAACTCCTGATGCAAATTCTTATGAGCTTCCTATGGAAACACTCACAACGAAGAATAAGAAAGAAAATACAATTAATAATTCTAAAATACTTCAAAAGGAAATTGATAAGTGGAAAAAAGAAGGATTCAGTGTAGATGAGATCTCAGGAAGTTTTTTTGACTCATTTATGCTTATTATGTCTAAGGATTAGAAGGAAACAAAAAGTTCTTCAAAAAATGAACTAGTAGGTACGCGATTAATCGCGTACCTACTAGTAATATCTAATCTTTATGATAAAGGAAGTAGAACCCTTCAATGTTATCCAAATACGCCCCATCAAATCCAGCATTCAGTAATTTTTTGGTGTATGAATCGTCGTTTCCATAAATGATTTCCTGCCATTCGTCCTTCCAAAATTTCACCCAGATTTCATCCTTGTATCCGTCGTATTTTTTCTTCAACCAAAGCGGATGGTGCAATCCCCAGCTTTTTTTCCAGTAATAACGGTACTTTTCTGCCGAACCAATGTTCATATAAGAAATCACCAAACGTTGCCCGCCATTTAATTTGGTTTTCAAACTTGCCACTTCACTTGAAGTTAGCAACTCATCACCAAAAAACGCATCAATGATCACCACATCGAAATTGGTCTGTTGGATAGCCGAAAGAAAGGTTGCCTTATCCGAGTAATTATCCGTGCTGATGAGATACAGGTAATTTTGAGCTTGGGCAAGTGTTTGAATATTGTTTGCGTTTTCATGATGCACAGTTGAAGGGATGTACTTGTAATCATAGTTTGCATTTTCCCTTGGAAAAGCGATGAATTGTTCTGCATCTGCAGCCTGAAATGCAATAGTAGCATCCGCGTTACTTAAGTAATCCGCAACCATCACTTTTAAGGACGAATTGACTTGTCGCAGCATCCCCAATCGGTAATCATCCGGTGCATAGGAATCACCATTGTAGAATAATTCCTCCACTCCATAGCCATCAATAGCCTGAATGAGTCGGGCATTCACTCCCTTTTCAGGGTCGGTGTCTTCAAAGAGAATTTCTTCCCCGTTTTGTGGAATCAGGATAAAATCGGGATCTTGGGCACGGGCATAATCACTGATTGCAATGATAAAATCCTGCATTTTGACTCCAGCTTTCACGGTTTTTTTCTCTTTGCAAGAAAGAAGGAATAGGATTCCGACTAGCAAGATGGATAGTTTCGACATAATTTCACTAATTAGTTCCGATATTCATAAATAAACTCAAATTCCTGGACTGAATGGTCTCTTTTGTCTTTTAGAAGAACTTTATTTAGCAAACCATTGTCTGAATAATAGAATTCATCCGTTTCGTACTGTTTGCCCTTTTCATCAAAACGATTTTCGGTCTTGGAGATTAACCTTCCATTTTTGTCATAACTGTAGTTTGTTTTCACCTGATGTTCATAGATTCTGGGTTTAAACGCAAACTCAACTCTTTCTGAAGTTTCTACCCTTCCCTTGGAATCAAACTTTAGTTCTTCATAGTATGTTCTTTTTTCCCATTGGAAATCGGGAACTTTTGCATGGCGTTTTGTTACCCAAATGGTATCGTGAATAAATTGCGAAGTGTCCGTAGACTTGGTTGAGGTGGAAAGATCTAATTCACCTTCACCTGATGAGAATGAACGAAAGCTGATATGTGACGTGATTTTTGAAGTCGTGTCATCAGTATGAAGAAATATAGTCTTCATTGGATTCTCGGATTTTGGAAGATAATTTACCTGAGCTGCCATTTTCCCATTTTCATCGTAATACCGATAAATAATCTCTTCTTCCGGTTCGTAAACACCTAAAATCTCATTGTATTCATAGTTGTATTTGTTTGAAATGATTGTTTGTCCTTTTTCATTAAAAACGACGTATAAACTATCGGTATCTGGTGAATTTGTCTCTGTTTTGTTCACTTGAATGACTTTGCGAACACGATTCTTTATCAACGCTTTTTTGTCTAAAAAGTGAAACCTAACTTGACAGTGACAAATTGAAATAAATCCAAAAGAAATCAGAAAAAACAATGCTTTTTGCATGAAGAATGGATTTGAGTTTTATGTTTAAATGGTTTTGCCTTGATTTAGTGTGCCTATTTCAGCAATAACGCTCCAAGTAGCCTTTGCAGTATGGTCCCATGAAAATAAAGGTGCTCGTTGCAGACTTTTTTGAGCCAGTTCAGCATATTTCTTCTCGTTTGATGCTAATTCGATCATCGCTTTGGAAACTTCTGTCGTGTCGAAAGGATTGACATAGATAGCGGCATCTCCCGCTACTTCCGGTAAACAAGTGAGGTTTCCCGAAATAATCGGAATTCCGCAACGCATGGCTTCAACCAATGGTATTCCGAATCCTTCGAAGTAAGGAATATAAGAAAGCGCAAAAGCAGCTCCCATCAATTGGTTCAATTCATTCAGGGAAACATGTCCTGAGAACAGGATGCGTTTTTTCAACGTTTCCGAAACTTCGGGAATGGAAGAAGCCTTGTTCGCCCACAAACTTTCCCCGACAATCAAGAGATCGATATCCGGATTGACTTGTGCAAACTTCCCGAATGCTTCAATCAAACGTCCCACATTCTTGCGCGGATGAATTGCCCCGACGAAAATGAAGTACGGTCTTCCGTTTGTTTTTTCGGCTCTTATCTTCTCAATTTCACCTAAAGGCAAAGGCACAAATGATTCGGATGCACCATTCCAGGCAACCGTTATTTTGGATGGTGAAATTCCGTAAGATTGGACAATATCTTGTTTCGAATATTCGGAAACAGTCAGGATATGAGTGGCCTTTTTCGCAAATTTCGGGAAGTATTTGCGTAAATACTTTAACGGGCTTGCTGGAATGTCTTCCGGATGATGTTCGAAATTCAAATCATGGATCACCCCGACTTGCGGAACCGGAGATTTCAATGACAAGTAACCATCGGGTGAATAGAATACATCGATAGCATATTTTTTGAGCGCTCGCTTGATGGAACGTTCGAACCACCAGACAAAGAGAATCGGGTGCCGGGCCGGTGGAAACAGCACAACGGGAGTTACATTCTTCGCAAAGACAAACTTCGGATCGAAAGGTCGGTCGAAGAAAAACACGAATTCATGTTCCGGATGAGCTTCCACCATGCGTTTCACCACTTCATAAGTGTACCAGCCAAAACCTTCCATTTTGGAAGACAATAAGAAACGAGTGTTTATTCCGATGCGCATGGATTCGAAGGTACAAACTATTGTCAAACCATTGCTTATAACATGCAAAAATGGCGGGTTTTAAACCCGCCATTTAATAATTAATTATGTGATAGAACTAGCCAGCAATGTATAATGTCAAGTTAGCATAGGAAGGCATAAATGGGTCCAACAAAGAAGAACCATAAGCTGATGTTATGGCAGTAACGTCCATGTACCCAGCTGGCATATCAGGACCAGTATAGTTTGTTCTTGGTCTATAATAGGTTACAATTCCATTAATTGTAAAATACGGGAAATTAGTATACGTAGGGCTTGTATTGTTTGATGAATTTTGGAAAATGCGCATTTCCAAATTATCATGATAACTCATCGTTTGGTTGTAGAAGTAACTTTGGCCGTTGCTGAAATACCATTTGGAATTATTCATGTTTTTATAACAAAGACAAGAGAGATCCCAATATCTATAAACGCAGTAAGCATTAACTGCAGCATATCCCCAACTTGAATTAAATTGATGCACATTGCTATATGCAGTGTAATAGACAAGAGATTTACTTTGATCGGTAGATGCAATTCTTATTTGATACATTTTTCCTTTTTGGCGATTAAAGGAAAAACTGTCCCAATTAAAATCCAATGCAACAGAGGAAGTGGATTCTTCTTCTCCAAAAAGGGGTTTGACATTTTTCTGATCTTCTTCAGCAGAATTAACTTCGGTCATTACAATTTTAGTTTGCTCTAATTTTGCAATGTACTTTTTCAAGTATTCTTCATCATTTGATGATACTTTCAGATTTAAAAACCCATTTTCTGGATTTTCTCCAGGAATTTTAGCAACAGCAGAAAATTTGTAATCAGGCATTTCCATTCCCTGATTCTCTGAGCTTGTGACTGATTTTTTTGATGTAATTTCTTCTTTCTTACAAGACGTGAAGAACATCAAGGACATTGCCAAACAGGCAACTCCGCCGATTAAAGTGTTTTTTTTCATTGATTTAAGTTTATTATATTGAGAAGCAAATGAAGGGAATTCGTCAGACCTTGGTTGACCATAAAATGGAATTATTGACCATCCCAGAGATAGGTTGCCAATTTAATCTAAGAAATGAAGCAGCAAAGCAATTGATTACTACTTTTAAATGCTCAATTCCTTTTTCAATGAACATTCAATTCCTACTCGTTTTCAGCTTCTTTTCCACCCTTTCGGTAAGCGCTCAATCGAACTCGCAAGAATCCATTCTGCCGGATTCACTATGTTATAAACTTTGGTGGGTCGACAATAAAATGGGTGGTTACGACGGGTATGAGTTCCGATCAAACGGCGAACTCAAATTACTCAATTACGATGCATTCGTTGGAGAAAAATGGTGGATCAAGGGAGAACACCTATTTACCGAAATCCGTTCAAAGAGAGATGGGAAAATCCTGAAAACGGATTATCTGATCAAAAAACAAACGGCGAATTCAATGGTGTTGAATTATGTTGCGCTTGATCAATCCTTTACAGATACCTACGAGTCAATCACGAACAATGATTTCACGGATAAATTGCTTGGACATTGGCAAGGAGAGGGTGAAAGTTACATCCAGGTTGTTCCGATGAGCAGTTTCCGGTTTCAATTGGTTCTTTCGAAGAACAAAGCGGAATCGGTTGAGCGGGTGGAAGGGTTTCTGGATGAAAGAAATTCCCGGATTATCTTTTATCTGGAGATGGATGGAAAAGAACTGACGATCTATTTTGAAGCGGGGAAAGAAACGATTTCGATAGCCGGTAAAACTTATTCCAGAAAGTGTTAAGCTATTTACTGGATTTTGCCTCCATTTTTTCGTAGTCGCTGCATTTTTTGACAAATTTCGGATTTAAAGCATAAGATATTAAGTGGGTTTAAGTTTATTTGAAATGGGTGGATTGTCTTTTAGAGACTTCTTTTCCAAGAATCAGCGATAGATTTATCCAAAATATCTAAAATAATAAGCCACCTTCTTTCCAACTTTTCCTAACTTCGCGGCATCTTAATGAAAATGAAGAACAGCGTTAAATATATTTTACAGAAATTGTTGGGTTTAAATACCTATCTGTATGTCTTTGCGCTTTATAAAATCAAGACACTTCGCTCGGACAAAAAGGAAAACGACTTTTTTACCTTCTTATCCTTATTGAAAGATGGTAAAGGAGACGTGCTGGATATCGGTGCGAATTTGGGGATTATGACCGTTCACTTGGCCAATAAGCTTCCAAATACGACCATTCATGCTTTTGAACCAATGCCGGCAAATGTGAGTGTTCTCAAACGGATTATCGCAAAATTCAAACTGAAAACGACCAAAATCCATGAAGTGGCTTTGGGTGACGAATCAGGGACTGCTAAAATGGTGCTTCCGGTAAACGGGCAAACCGTCATGCAAGGTCTGAGTCACATCAAACACGAAACCATTACGGAGTGGAATGAAGGGAAAGAAGTGGACGTGCGATTGGACAAGTTGGACAATATTTTAAACGGGCAGCCCATTCAGGCAATCAAAATTGATGTGGAGAATTTCGAGTATTTTGCTTTGAAAGGGGCAAATCGGATTATCGAATCGAATAAACCAATCATTTACGCTGAACTTTGGAACAATGAAAACAGATCCAAATGTTTTGAATATTTGCAATCATTCAGTTATTCTATTTTTGTTGGAGAAAACAATCAGATCGTTCCGTTTGATTCTTCCAAGCATCACACGCAAAACTTCATTTTCATCGCAGAATAAACACCGCTAATGCAAAAACTGTTTTTAAGAGGATTAGGCATTACGCTGTTGTTGAATTTATTGGTTAAACCCGCTACCATTTTCATGGTGGATATTAAAATGCAAAATGAATTGGGTCTCGATTCATACGGTATTTTTCAAACCATGCTCAATTTCACATTCCTGTTTTCAATGCTATTGGATATGGGAATCACCAATTTCATGACCCGGATGATTGCGCAACATCCGCACATGATCCACAAATACAGCAATCGCTTATTTACCTTCAGGCTTATTCTGGTATTCGTTTATATTATCTGGACACTTACCTTGTTCTTTGTTTTGAGATTTCCAACCGCATGGCTTTGGGTTCTTGGTTTATTGATCATGCACCAGATAAGCATTATTACGGTAAACTATGTGCGGGCTTATACCGGCGGTTTGTTGAAATTTGGATTGGATGCAGTTTTGTCGGTTGTCGAACGCTCTGTTTACTTCATTTTTGGTGGAATCCTGATCTATACCACCTTTATAGAGCCAGTTACATTGAAATGGTTTGCAATCATTTTTGTTGGTTCTTCTACCATTTCTTTAGTCGTTGCAACGATCATTTATCTGCGCATTGTCGCACTGCCACGATTTCATTGGGATTCGGACTTTTTCAAGGCTATTTTCAGGCAATCCTATCCCTATGCCATCCTGGTTATTATCATGATGCTGACCTCACGTTTGGATGCGGTATTCCTGGAAAAACTACATCCGTCCGGAACTGTTCAAGTATCGTATTACACCCAAAGTTTCCGTTTATTGGATGCTTGTTGGATGTTTGCAGTACTTTTTGGAAGTATCCTGTTGCCTGTTTTTTCCAAGGTATTGAAAGATAATGGTTCTACCACAGGAATTATGACTAGTGCATTGAATATCCTGTTTTCCGGCGGAATCCTGATGATTACCCTGACTATTGGAATCAAGGAATTTTTGTTTGATAAGTTGTACGATGACGCCAACTGGTATTCCTACAATGCGTGGGTTTTCCATTCGATCACCTTTATTCCCATGTGTTTCACGGTTGTTTTCGGAACATTATTGACAGCGAATGGATCTCTTCGGATTTTGAATCAAATTGCCTTCTTATCACTTATTACGATGTCCATCCTGAATGTGCTGTTGATTCCTTTTCTCGGTGCAGTTGGAGCAGCAATAGCCTCTCTGGTGGCGCAATCCGCTTTGGGAGTGCTTCAATACCTGGTGGTGCGCTACAAGATGAAACACCGCCTGGCATCAAACACCTGGTTGAAACTGATGGTTTTAAGCACACTCATGATCGGTGCCATGTTCTTGGAAATCCGATTTCAATGGAACCAACTGTATTATGCCTTTGGACTTGGTTTACTATGGATTTTGCTCGTTTTCGGCTTGAAAATAATCGATGTGGTTCAAGTCCTTAAAATGCTGAGCGGAAAGGAAAAAGAAGCATAAGACAATCCGAGCCCATGCATGTTTTACCGCGAATTCGCAAATAAAATTTCGCATCCTAAAATTGCATTTTGATTTCAATTCGCCCCAGTGAACGGGAATTGAATTATCTTTACCATACATGAGTGAAAGCAAAGAAATTCTGGTTACCGGTGGAACGGGTTTTATCGGTTCACATACGGTAGTTGCGTTGTTTGAACAAGGTTATACACCTGTTATTTTAGACAACTGTTCCAATTCAACCCCATCAATTGTAAAGCAAATCAGTTTGATTACAGGAAAGGAATGTACCTTTTATCTCGGGGATATGCGCGACAAGGCATTCCTGAAATCTGTTTTTGAAAAACATTCATTTGAAGGGGTTATTCATTTTGCGGCATTTAAAGCGGTTGCTGAATCGGTGGAAAAACCTTTGTATTATTATGATAACAACCTCACTTCACTCATCAATTTATTGGGATGTCTGGAAGAGTTTCAAGTGAATAAGATTGTTTTTTCCTCTTCCTGTACCGTTTATGGCGTGGAGAATAGCCTGAAACCATTAAATGAGGAAATGCCCGTTGGGAAACCGAATTCCCCGTATGGCTGGACAAAATGGATGGCGGAACAAATGCTGATAGATATTGCCGGAAAAACGGATTTAAGACCTGTTTTCTTACGTTACTTCAATCCGATCGGGGCACATGTAAGTGGGAAGCTGGGTGAATTGCCGCTTGGACCGCCCAACAATGTGCTTCCTTATATCACACAAACAGCTGCCGGTTTACGAAAGGAGTTGACCATTTTCGGAAAAGATTACGATACTCCGGACGGGACGTGTGTAAGGGATTACATTCATGTGATGGATGTGGCAAAAGCACATGTAAAATCATTAAGCTATTCTTTCGATTCCACCTTTGAAGTATTTAATCTGGGCACGGGAAAAGGAACCTCTGTTTTGGAATTGGTTCAATTATTTGAAAAGGTCACAGGGAAACCCTTGAACTATCAATTTGGTCCCAGAAGATCGGGAGATGTGGATGCATTATTTGCAGATGTTTCAAAAGCAAAGAAATTTTTAAACTGGAATACCGAAAGAACCATCGAAGACGCTATTTTAGATGCATGGAAATGGGAACAATATCGCTTGGAGAATGAGATTTCTTAAACTAGTACTAGTCTTTCTTCTAATTTCTTTTCAAGGGTTGACACAGCCACAGGGAAAGGACTCCAGTTTGGTTTCCAGACATCGTCCGGGAATTTTTTGGTACAATACAGGTTGGAGACCGGCTAGACCTGGGAAATTGAGAAAATACGACCGTTTGATAATCGATCTGACTTACAATCAATTGATGAAATCAGGAAGTATCCGGTCAAATCCCTGGAGATCTTTCGGGTGTAATATCAATACCATGTGGGATGTTCCCATAACCAATGGAAACACGGTTTCTTTAGGGATCGGATTGGCATACAAGTATCAAAAAACAGGTCCGAAAGGCTTGTTCTTCGCAGATAGCTCGGATTCATACACACGCTATTATGCGGATTCGAGTTACATGGATTACCGAAAAAATACCTTTGGAAATCATATATTGGCAATTCCCATCGAATTCCGTTTCAGAACTCCGAAATGGCAGCATTTCAAAATGCACTTAGGAGGCTCGGTTGGGTACCGACTTCAGACATTTCAAAAAGTATGGCCTGAGGGAAAGCACAAAGGAATAAAAGACAAGTCCTTACCTGACAGGAATCCGTTGGTTTACGGTGTTCACATGCGTATTGGAATCCGAAATTGGGCATTGTTTGCAGATTACACCTTGGCGCCTCAGTTTAAGAAGGGTAAGAGTGATCAAATCAGCGCATTAGCTTTCGGATTATCACTTTCAATTTTTTAAACTACATTGTCAAATAAAAATTCGTTTCATCCTTCAGAAAATCGTTTATCTAACTAATTTTGTGGCATGCGCAATTTGATTGCTTTTTTCAAACGATTTCAGATCTTTTTGGTCTTTGTGTTACTCCAAATTGTAGCACTTTCTGCCTATATCCAATACTCTGAATTCGCACGATTACAAGTTTTTTCAAGTGCCTCAAAAATCAATGGTGGACTTTTTACCGTCAGAAACTCTGTGACACAGCATTTCAATCTGGAAAACACCAATCGGAAATTGGAGTGGGAAAATGCGCGTTTACGCGAAAAATTAAAAGGTTCCAATTATAAGATTGACCGGGAACTGATCCAGATAGAGGATACAAACTACCATCAACAATATCTGTATGTTGCAGCTTCCGTTATCAATAACACCTACGATAAGCGAAACAATTACATGACCATAGACATCGGAAGCAATCACGGGATCAAAAAAGGTTGGGGAGTCATTTCATCGAAAGGAGTTGTTGGAATAGTTCATTTGGTGGGTGAAAAATACTCGGTTGTCAAAACCATCCTTTCGAAGAATATCAACGTGGATGTCAGCATGCGCGATGGAGGTGCTTTCGGTCTATTGAAATGGGATGGAATCAACCCTAAAATTTGTCAGATCGCTGGAATTTCCAATGATATCTCCATCAAGAAATTCACGAAAGTAATTACCCGTGGAGGATCCGGAATTTATCCGAAAGGAATTCCGGTCGGGGTAATCACCAAACGCAAATCAATTGAAGGAAAACCTTTGTGGGATTTGCAAGTAAGAATTGCAGAAGATTTCAGAACCATTCAGCACGTATACGTGATCAAGAATGTCTTGTTGGATGAATTAAGAGAACTGGAGGGAAAAATTCCGCCAGACAAAGAAGAGGAGGATTTTTAAGTGAATAGTTTTGTTTTAAATAGCATTCGTTTTGTATTATTTGTACTGTTTCAAGTGCTGATATTAAACAACCTGGAGCCAGGTCTGGGTCTCTATGCGATGATCTATCCCTTGTTCATTTTCATGCTGCCTTTTCAAATGGGAACAGTGCCGCTGATGCTTTTAAGCTTTGTTTTCGGATTGGTGATCGATTCCTTTTCCAACACCTTCGGACTTCATGCCTCAAGTGCGGTGATCATGGCTTTTTTCAGACCCATTATCTTTAAATGGCTCTCACCAAGAGATGGATATGAGAGTGTGGAATCTGTGAATGTCTATTCCATGGGTGGACGTTGGTTCTTATATTCTTATGGAATGCTTTTACTCATTCACAATACGTGGTTCTTTTCGATTGAGTCATTCAAATGGAATGAGTTCATCTGGATCTTACTTAAGATCGGTTTAAGCGTCCCGAGTTCCTTTTTATTAAGCTTATTAGTGCAATTTATCTTCATCTCTAACAAAAAGGCAGTACGATGAATCTGGATGGAAGAAAATACGTCATCTTGGTATTCTTTATCCTTGTCGGGTCAATTTATTTGATTCGTTTATTTTTCATGCAGGTTGTGGACGATACCTGGAAATTGAGAGCCGCGGAAATTGCCGAGAAAAGAAAAGAAATCACTCCGCCAAGAGGAATCGTTTTTGACAGACATGACAAGAAAGTGGTGACCAATAGAAGTTACTATAACTTGATGATGAAAGAAGAGGACATCCATGATTTCGATACGGTGGCATTTGCAAACCTGGTTGGATGGACGAAACAGGAAGTAAAGGATCGCTTCTATCAGATTAAAAAGGGAGAAGGGAAATACCGCAATCCGAATACAGGGAAATTACAGGAGAATTACCAGAAACAACGCCCCTATCCTTTCATTAAGGAACTAACCATTGATGAAATCACACGGATTGCTCCTCACCTGGAAAAATTTCCCGGATTTTATGAGGATTTGACATCCATGAGAAGTTATCCTTACTCCGGAGGAGCGAATATCTTCGGTTACCTCAATGAAGTTTCGAAGGAAGAGATAGAAGAAGATCGTTTTTACAGACCGGGAGATCAGATTGGACGAGCTGGAATAGAACGGTTCTACGAAAAGCAATTGCGGGGTCAGAAAGGAATCAAGTACATTGTGACTTCTGCAATGAATAATGCCATTGAATCTTATGCAGGTGGGAAATACGACACCATGGCAGAACAAGGGCCTGCCTTGCATTTAGGTCTGGATATTCAGCTGCAGGTTTATGGTGAGAAACTGATGCAGAATAAGCGGGGTTGTATCGTTGCTATTGAGCCCAAAACGGGAGAAATTCTAGCCTTGGTTTCCGCTCCAAGTTTTGACCCGAACATTTTGGTTGGAAGAAGAAATATAAGCAAAAACTACCCGAAGTTGTTATTGGATGAAGGAAAACCATTGTATCCAAGGCCTTTAGCTGCGGAATATCCTCCCGGATCCATTTTTAAATTATTGCAATCACTGATTGGTTTGCAGGAAGGTGTCATTACCCCGGAATCCGGATTTCCCTGCACAAAATCCATGGTAGGATGTCACAATCATCCGAATGCGACGAGTCTGCCTGACGGAATAAAATTCTCCTGTAATCCTTATTTCTATTATGTGATGAGACGAATCATCCAGCAGGGGAAAAAGAAATCCATTTTTGCGGATGCAGAACTGGGTTTGAACAATTGGTATGATTACATTATGAGTTTTGGATTGGGAAGTCAATTTGATACGGATGTTACGGGAATGCGTTCCGGATTGATTCCGAATTCGGCTTATTATGATAAGTGGTATGGACATAACACCTGGGCTTTCTCTACGATTCGTTCCATTTCTATCGGACAAGGAGAAGTGAAAGTGACACCTCTTCAAATGGCTAATATCGCTGCAATTATTGCAAATAAAGGATGGTATTACACCCCTCATTTTGTTCGCTCCATTGGAAATAAAGGTCCGCTACCTCAATTTAAGGTGGTACACAGAACAAAGGTTGATGCCGTGAATTTCGAACCCATTATTGAGGGGATGAGAAGGGTTTGTTATGAACCGGGAGGAACAGGGAAGCGTGCTGTTGTTGAAGGAGTTACTGTTTGCGGAAAAACGGGGACCGCTCAAAACCCGCATGGAGAAGACCACTCGGTATTCCTTGCTTTTGCACCCATGGAAAATCCGAAAATTGCCATTGCTGTTTTCATTGAAAATGCCGGTTTTGGTGGGGTTTGGGCTGCACCGACTGCCGGGTTGATGATTGATAAATACATTCACAGAAAGGTGAAAGACAAGGCGAAAGAGCAGATGGTTTCCTCTGCAAACTTACTGAATATCAAAGCAAGGCCTATGAAGAAGAAAAAGCCATAGGCTTTTGATAACTGAATCCGCCGAGGCGGATAGCGCAGTTCAACAAAATAGAATGAGTTACTAAGAAGTAAATGAGAAGAGAAGATTCGCTTACGCAACACGTAGATTGGTGGTTACTTTCAATAGTAGTCATCATGTTGGGTATGGGAATCGCCAATGTCTATTCAGCTGCTTACGATCCCGATCATCCCAATATTTTTGATTTTTCCCAAAAGTATGGGAAGCAGATCATGTGGGTTGGAATTTCTATTTTCCTGGGATTTCTCGTCTTCCTGATCGATTCCGATATCTACCGCAAATTTGCAATTCCGATTTACTTATTTTGCTTTTCCCTGCTGGTGGTAGTTCTTTTCACTCCTCCAATTAACGGTGCACGAGCCTGGTTGGGAATCGGTTCCATGGGGATTCAGCCCGCCGAATTCATGAAGATCGGTACTGCAATCGTTTTGTCGCGCTACATTTCAACCGTAAACGTAAAGAACCAAAATGTGCAAACGGTACTTATTGCATTGGCAATAGTCATGGTACCGATGGTAATGATCTTGCTTCAACCGGATGCCGGAACGTTCGTAGTCTTCACTTCCTTTTTCTTTGTATTGTATCGGGAAGGGATCACTTTTGACCCATTGGTTTTAAAAGTGGTGAATGCCATTCCGGGTGTTCGGTTTAAGGAAACATGGGTAGGAAGTCACTTTATTCCCATCTTGTTCTATGTGGTATTTCTTTCGATCGTAACACTTTTGATGAGTGGAAACAAATATGAATTCACCTTTATGCGGGGTGTTTTGATACCTGGTTTTTATGGGGTTATTACGGTAATAACGGTGATTGCATTAATTGCTTATTTGATCTTACGTTGGATTTCATCAAAAAGAGACCAAAGAAGAGTTCTTTTAATTATTGTTACCGGATGGTTTTTGTCCGTTGCAGTTTCAACCACAGTGAACTTTTCTTTCTCCAGTTTAGCTCAGCATCAGAAAGACCGCATCGAACTGGTTTTGGGCTTGCGTAAAGACGATGACGGAAAAGATTACAACCGCAACCGTGCAATGGCAGCAGTAGGTTCGGGAGGTTTATTCGGAAAAGGGTATAAGAAAGCAAGTGTAGCAAGTGTTCGATCAAACCACGTTCCTGAAAGTGAAACAGATTTCATCTTTTGTCCGCTTGCCGAAGAATGGGGTTTTATGGGAAGTCTTGCAATCGTAGGACTTTTTATGGGAATGCTGTTTCGGATCATTGTGATTGCTGAACGACAGCGCTCCACATTCAATCGTGTTTACGCCTATTGTGTAGCCATGATTGTCTTCTATCACTTTGCAGTCAATATCGGGATGAATATCGGATTGGCACCGGTAATTGGAATTCCATTGCCATTCTTCAGTTATGGAGGATCTTCCCTGATGTCATTCTCCATGCTCCTGTTCATCCTTCTGAAGTTGGATAGCCAACGGAGAGATGTCTTATTCTAAAAAGTGACTTCGACTCCGCTCAGTCACCTTTTTAAAAAATAGTTGATTTGTTTTCGGTAGCTGAATGCTTGCGCTAGAGGTCCAGCTTAGTCTAAGCCCCGAAATTTGAACGAATTACTTCGGGTACTCAATATCTTCCTCCAGTTCGTCGTCGTTTTTCTTTTTCTTCTTCTTTGCTTTTTTCCAGTCAAAGGTATATTCCAAAGAAAGAATGTGTTCGTTGTAGTTATTCTTGGTATTGAATTTCTGCCCGTAATAATACGTCAAGCCAACTTCATTTGATCCGGGTAAATTGAAATTCAGAGTGACGCCATAGCGCACACGATTCCATGTTTTTCCAAAGGGACCATTGTTGGGATTATAGAAAAATTCCACAGAAGCTTCCGGGATAATCTTGGATTTGGGCTTGTCCCATTCTACATGTGGTTTGATTCGAAAAGCAGGATCCAAATCTCCTCCGGTTGTTGCGAATCCTCCGATATACATCTGGTAGCGCAAACGGGCACCGAATTTAATTTGCTGCACCTTGTGACGAAAATCGGCATTGAAGTTCAGACGGTGACTATTGTCAAAGTTTCTGCGTTTATCATAATCGGTGACAATCCGGTATTCGATGGAAGGTCTGAACCAATCCAATTTAGTATACTTCAGGCTTGCTTCCTGATACAAAGTTGCCAATTGGCCATAGTTATTCAGTCGCACATTCGTGTTCAGATTCACTTCCAGATTGTACTTGATTTCGCGCTTTACTCCGGCACTAAACCAAAATTGACCTCTCGTGCTCTGATTCCATGCCAGGAAAGAAGGCACCAGGAAAAAGGCAACAATAATTAAGGCCTTCATTTAGTTTTTGATTAGCGTAATGGTGCCGATATCGGCATTTTCCTTTTTACCGATAGTTACCGTTTTACTGACAACCTCCATGGTGTTGTAATCGTCGTCGTTGTTCGGGATATTGTTTCCGGGATGGAAAATCTTACTATATCCGAAAATGGTGTAAGTTCCGGGTTGCAAAAATTCAAACTTGAATGAGCCATCATAAGAAACCTCGATCTTATCATCGTACATGGCATCGCCATCACCGTAAATGATATATAGATCTTCTGTTGCTCCTGAGTAACTTACGGTATCCGTAACCTGACCGTTGATGTAAAGGCGTTCATTTACGACAACATTTCCGGAGATTGATGCACGACCTCCGTCGCCTTCTACTTTCTTACATGCTGAAATTGTGGAGAGAACGGCAATTCCAAAAATTAGTTTTTTCATTAGTCTAGTTTAATAGAGCTACAATATTAAGAGAATTTTAATCAAATGATACGCCTGAAATAAGGAATTACAAATTAAAAACGAACTTTCCAGCCACTTTTCGTGAAAAAATACGTCTACTGTTTGGATTATAACATAAAAGATTCGTAAAATTATACACTCTTTAAATGAAAACTACGCATGAAATTGCTATCTCTCTTTAAAACGGCTTGTTTCCTGTTTCCTATTTTGCTATCTGGTATAGCGAATTCGCAGGTCGTAATCAATGAATATTCGTGTTCTAATATAAGTGGTCCTGTTGATGCCTTTGGCGAATACGAGGATTGGGTCGAACTGTATAACGCGGGTGCAGCCTCGGTAGATTTAACAGGCTATTATTTATCTGATAATGACGCCAATCCTCAAAAGTGGCAGATACCTTCCGGATCAATTGCCGCTGGAGGATACAAGATGGTGTATTGTAGCGGTCGAAATTTGGTTTCCGGTGCAGAATACCATCCGAGTTTTAACTTGGCACAAACCAAGAATGAGTGGTTTATTCTGACGAGTCCTACCAATGTAACGGTCGATTTCGTGGAATTTACACAAATGACGAAACAGAATCACTCCATTGGTCGCCAAACAAATGGTGCAGCTACCTGGAGATTGTTTTTAACACCAACTCCCGGAGCAGCAAATAGTGGGGGGATCAACTTTTATACCCCGACACCTGTATTCAGTGTAGCACCTGGTTTTTATCCCGGAACTCAAAACGTAACAATCACCTGCTCTGACGTAACAGCAACAATCCGATACACAACCGATGGATCTGTTCCAACGACAACCTCTACTTTGTACGCCGGACCTGTTTCTATTACTACAACCAAAGTGCTAAGAGCAAAGGCATTCTCCACGAACGAACCTAGTTTCACGATGTCCGGAACTTATTTCATCAATGTAAATCATACGGTGCCAGTGGTCTCTGTTGCTGGATTTGGAAGTAATTCCGTAGCAACCTTGCTCAATGGAAATGGTGGAATTACGCCACAAGGGTTTTTCGAGATTTGGGAAGCAGATAAATCGTTTGTAGATAAAGGAGAAGGAGAATTCAATAAGCATGGGAATGATTCCTGGGCATATGACCAAAGAGGATTTGACTTCATTATGCGCGATCAATTTGGATATGATCATGAAATAGATCATCAAATTTTTCCTGAAAAAACGCGGGATAATTTCCAACGTCTGATTTTAAAACCAGGGGCAAGTGATAACTATCCTTTTGAAACAGGAGGAGCACATATCCGGGATGCATTCGTTCATACCCTATCTCAAAAAGCTCACTTAAAATTAGATGAACGTACATGGAGACCTTGTGTCGTTTATGTTAATGGACAATATTGGGGAGTTTATGAACTTCGTGAAAAAGCGGATGATCATGATTTTACCAAATATTATTCTGATCAGGACAAATACAATTTACAGTATTTGAAAACATGGGGAGGAACCTGGGAAGAATACGGAGCTCCAAATGCACAACCAGATTGGAATTCCTTGAGAAATTACATCAATACCAACAATATGGGTGTTGCGGCTAATTTCAACTATGTTGACAACCTATTGAACTGGGAATCATTGATAGACTACTTCGTAATAAACTCATACATCGTAAATCAGGATTGGTTGAATTGGAATACTGCTTGGTGGAGAGGAATGGATCCGAATGGTGACAAGAAGAAATGGCGCTATACTTTATGGGACATGGATGCCTGTTTTGGGCATTATATTAACTATACCGGAATCCCCGACCCTACAGCAAATGCAGATCCTTGTAATGTAGAAAACTTACCAAATCCGGGAGGACAAGGTCACACGGATATTTTGGATAAACTCATTACCGAAAATCCAGTAGTTGAACAATACTACATTACGCGTTATATTGATTTGGTAAATACTCATTTCTCTTGTACGTACATGAATTACCTGTTAGACAGTGTAGTTAATCAGATTTCACCGGAAATGACACAACATTGTGCAAGATGGGGAGGTTCAGTTGCAGGATGGCAAGCCAATGTGCAAGCTATGCGTGATTTTATTAATTTGAGATGCACCGCTTTGAATCAGGGAATGACTGATTGTTATCAGGTTACCGGTCCGAATGCGATTGTAGTGACAGTCAGTCCGGCAAATTCAGGGGAAGTGAAAGTGAACTCAGTTTGGGCTCCAACTTATCCATGGAATGCAAATTATTTCGGAGGAATTCAAACGAATTTAATCGCCAAACCACTTACCGGTTTTGTTTTCTCACATTGGGAATACACGGCAAATACACTTACAGCAGCAATAACTCAGGATACGAATTCAATGGATATCGTTGCACCGGTTACCATTACAGCTGTCTTTATTGCGGATAATCCGGATTTGGATGGTGACGGTTGTACAAATACAGATGAAATTTTAGCAGGAACAGACCCGAACAATCCGGACACAGATGGAGACGGAGAGGGTGATTGTCCGGAAATTGGACCTGATCCTGCAAATCCACTGGATTCTGATGGAGATGGAATTATCGATGGGTTGGAATCAAGTGTTACAGATACAGATGGTGATGGCGTGAACGATGAAACTGATCCTGCAAATACAGATCCATGTATTCCAAATCCAAATGCCGGTCCTTGTGATCAGGATAGCGATGGATTGACGAATGCGGAAGAAACAACTGCCGGAACAGATCCAACAAATCCGGATACGGATGGAGACGGAATCAATGATGGAGATGAGATTACAAATGGAACAAATCCATTGGATCCTTGTTCACCTCCGAATGCAACTCCGGCTTGTAATATAGACACCGATGGTGATGGAATTCTGGATGGTTCAGAAGCTCAATACGGAACGGATCCGAACAATCCGGATACGGATGGAGATGGAGTTAATGATGGAGATGAGGTGACAAATGGAACCGATCCACTTGATTCATGTGATCCGAATCCGGTAGGAGACAATTGTTTCCTTGGATTCTATATGCCGACCGCATTCTCTCCAAATGGAGATGGATTAAACGATCTTTTAGCTCCGAGAGTCGGAAGAGATGTTGTTTCATTCACTTGGTATGTTTACGACCGTTGGGGTAACAGAATGGTTGTCAGTTCGGATGTGAATTTCAAATGGGATGGAATTTTCAATGGTGTAAAAGTAAATACAGGTGTCTATGCTTATCAGGCAAATGTGACTTTCACAGATGGCAGAAAAGAAACATACACAGGTAATATTACTGTAACAAGATAATCATGGGAAGAGGGGTTTTTACGGCACTTGCATTTTTGACTGGTCTGTCAGCAAGTGCCCAGGATTTTCATGTTACGCAGATTCTTCAGTCTTCAAACTTACTCAATCCCGGAGCGGTTGGGGTCTATGACGGTTGGGAACGAATTGCGATTCAACAACGAAATCAGTGGCTGGGAGGCGGCGCAACTTATATGACAACCGGATTGGCGGCAGATGCCAATTTTTTTAAGAACGATCGGAAACCGAAAGCTCATCTTGGAGTCGGAGTTCAGTTTTATAACGATATTGCCGGGAGTTCAGGATATGGGTTACAAACGGGTTCATTAGCCGTTTCCGGGATTCTTCCCGTTGGAAACGGAAGTCAACTTTCACTTGGAATTCAAGGAGGTATTGGGAACCGTTCGGGAAATATGTCTCGATTGATCTATGATTCGCAATGGAACGGAAATGGGGCTTATGATCCGACGATTGTCAGTGGAGAAACCGGAAGTTTGAGCTCGTTTATTTATATTGATGCTTCAGCCGGACTCTTCTATCAGTTCGATGGTGGACAAAGTACCTTTGCACGAAATAATGATATGAAGTTCCAGGTTGGATTGGCCGGGTATCATTTGAATGCTCCTTTGTTGAAATATCGCAGTGGCTCCCAGGAACAACTCGCAAGAAAATATGTTGGAATGGTCAAATATTCGATGGATATACCAAATACCAAACTGGCTTTTGACGCGCAATTTGCACAGTTTATTCAAGGTGGACATTTTGAATCAATCCTGGGGTTGATCTTGAGAAGACGTTTTGAAAGCGGAGGGAAGATTACCGGTCTGAATCAGGATGCTTTTGTCGGACTTGGAGTTTATACCCGTTTGAAAGATGCAATTTCACCTACTTTGCAAGTTGACTGGAAAGGTTTCCATTTTGGAGTCTCTTATGACATCACCTTGTCAGCACTTAGATACGGTTACAAAGGAGGAAGTTTGGAATTTTCGCTTAGTTATACGAATCTGAATACTGCTTTATTCAAAACTCGAAGAAAAGGATTTAGATAATTCAAAATTCAAAAGGTAAAATTCAAAAACTTGACCTTTAGATAATTCAAAGGGAATTGAAAAGTTTTTGACGATTCTCCATTTTCAATTTAGTTATCAACAAACTACAACGGTTTTCCATTTAAAATTGGTACTTTTGCGCCCTCGAATCAGGTTGATCGGAAGGAACAAAGTTGATATATGGAAAACGCTAAAAAAATTACAGGAGCTTTAATTTCAGTTTATTACAAAGATGGTTTGGAGCCAATTGTACGTAAATTGCATGAAGAAAACGTAAGTATCTATTCCACTGGTGGAACCCAAACGTTTATTGAAGGATTGGGAATTCCGGTTATACCGGTTGAGTCAATGACTTCTTACCCTGAAATTTTCGGTGGACGCGTGAAAACATTGCATCCGGCTATTTTTGGAGGAATTCTGCACAGAAGAAATTTGCAGGCTGATTTAGACCAAGCAAAGCAATTCAATATTCCTACCATTGACTTGGTAATCGTTGATTTATATCCTTTTGAGGAAACAGTTGCGTCCGGTGCAGACCACCAATCCATCATCGAGAAAATCGATATCGGTGGAATTTCATTGATTCGCGCAGCAGCTAAAAATTACAATGACGTAGTGATCATTCCTTCTGTAAATCAATATGCGGAGTTTCTTTCTATATTGGAAGGACAAGGTGCGTCAACTACTATCGACCAAAGAAAACAATTTGCGAAGAAAGCCTTTATGGTTTCATCGCATTACGATACACATATCTTCAATTACTTTAATGAAGGAGATGAAACTCCGGTTTTCAAACAAAGTATCCTGGAGAGTCAACCGCTTCGTTATGGAGAAAATCCGCATCAAAAAGGATGGTTCCACGGAAATTTTGCGGCAATGTTCGATCAACTGCATGGAAAAGAGCTTTCCTATAACAACCTGTTGGATGTGGATGCTGCCGTTCAGTTGATGGCTGAATTCGAAAACAATGATCCGACGTTTGCGATTCTGAAGCATAACAATGCATGTGGATTGGCTACACGTCCAACATTGGCTCAGGCTTATGCTGATGCACTTGCCGGAGATCCGACTTCTGCTTTTGGTGGAATTCTGATTGGAAACCGGACGATTGATTTGGCAACTGCCAATCAGATCAACGACCTATTCTGTGAAGTAGTTATTGCTCCGGGTTTTGATGCAGATGCAGAAGAAGTTCTGAAAAGCAAAAAGAACCGGATCTTATTGGTTCAAAAGAAGGTTGAGTTACCAAAACGTCAATTCAGAACCTTATTGAATGGTGTTTTGGAGCAAGATAAGGACATGCTTTCTGAATCTGCAACTAACTTTGAGCCAAGAACAAAAACAGTTCCTACAGCGCAGGAAGTGGAAGACCTGATCTTTGCAAACAAATTGGTGAAGCATACGAAATCGAACACCATCGTTTTTGCAAAAAACGGACAATTGATCGCAAGTGGAACAGGTCAGACATCCCGCGTGGATGCGTTGCGTCAAGCAATTGAAAAAGCCAGAACATTTGGATTTGATTTGAAAGGAGCAGTTATGGCTTCAGATGCATTTTTCCCTTTCCCGGATTGTGTTGAGATTGCTCATCTAGCTGGAATCACTGCAGTTGTTCAGCCCGGAGGTTCAATCAAAGATGAATTATCAATCGATTACTGCAATGCGAATGGAGTTGCCATGGTGTTCACAGGAAACAGACATTTTAAGCATTGATTCAAAATAAATGAATTGTAAAAGGAGCTGAAGAAGGCTCCTTTTTTGTTTTTTGAGTTGCTGAATTTTAAAATATTCCGGAAGTTTCCGAGAATTGAAGGGACTTTCCGATTTCAATTTTTGAGCAAAACAAACGGTTTTTCGATCATTTGAGAATATTGCAAACACAATTAATTGAATTTCAAATTTCTTTCTACAAATTAGACTCGGGTTTTGATTTTTTTTTCGATTATTTAGTCTAATTTTGTAACACTTTCCAAGAATTTACGAATAAGGAGGGGGAAACGCAAAAAGGAGCGCGCTAGATGGGACTGTTTAATTTTCTGACACAAGAAATTGCTATTGACTTAGGTACTGCAAACACACTGATCATTATGAATGACAAAGTGGTAGTTGATGAGCCGTCAATTGTAGCAAAGGATATTCAAACGGGTAAAGTTGTTGCTATCGGCAAGAAGGCACAACAGATGCACGGAAAAACACACAAATTAATTGAAACAGTCAGACCGTTGAAAGATGGTGTAATTGCGGACTTTCAAAGTGCTGAGCAAATGATTCGCGGATTCATCAAAATGATTAATCCGGGGAAACGCTTGTTTAATCCTACCCTTCGTATGGTTATCTGTATCCCATCCGGAATTACCGAAGTGGAAAAACGCGCTGTACGTGACTCTGCAGAACATGCAGGAGCAAAAGAGGTTTATTTGATTCATGAACCTATGGCTGCTGCAATCGGTATCGGTATCGATGTGGAAGAGCCCATGGGAAATATGATTATTGATATAGGCGGTGGGACTTCCGAAATTGCAGTCATTGCATTGGGAGGAATTGTTTGTGATAAATCGATTCGTATTGCCGGAGATGATTTCACATCTGACATCGAAGAGTACATGCGTCGTCAACACAATATCCTGGTTGGGGAGCGCACAGCTGAGCAAATCAAGATCGAAGTTGGTGCAGCTTTACCTGAATTGGAGAATCCACCGGCAGATTACGCAGTTCGTGGTCGTGATTTGATGACAGGTATTCCAAAAGAAATCATCATTACCTATTCGGAGGTTGCCCATGCTTTGGATAAAACGATTTCCAAAATTGAAGAAGCGATTTTAAGTGCCCTTGAGCAGACTCCACCGGAACTTTCGGCGGATATCTACAAAACAGGTATTTATCTTGCTGGAGGTGGCTCTATGTTGCGTGGTTTGGACCGTCGCATCAATGAGAAAACAAAATTACCTGTTCACATTGCTGAGGATCCGTTGAGAGCTGTAGCACGTGGAACAAGTATCGCATTGAAGAACCTGGATCGTTTCCAGTTCTTGATCAGAGACTAAAAACAACAAACTAATATAAAAGAGAATCCTGACTCCGTTTATCGGACGTCAGGGTTTTTTGTTATATTTCCTCCATGAATCACTTAATCAGACTTATCTCCTTTATTCTTTTTTGTGTTTTCACAAATCCGATTCTTGCACAGGAATCGGGTAATGAATATTCTAAAATTTCCTTTTCGATCAGAGCAAAATACCTTTATCTCCCTGGATGGGAGAATGTATCCTGGAGATCATACAGTTATGGTGGCGAGATCTTTATAGGGAAACATCATGCAATCGGTATTGATGGAGATGGGTTTATAACTCGAAGGAGATGGGAAACAGGTGAATATGATGATCTTATAGCTATGGAAGTCACCAAAAGGTCAAGTGTCTATGCAGATTACAAATACATTCACCCCTTTAATGAAGTTTTCAGTTTATACGGTCAGGTTTACTCCAGGTTCCTTGGGAAACGGACGGATTGGTATGAAGATGCTGAAAATGATACGTTGATTGATCCGAATTATTTACTGGAAACAAAAAGGGGAACATTTACCGACTTCGGAATAGGAATAGGAGGAAAGTGGTATTTCAACGGAGGGAATTCCGGGTTGGACGTGAGTCTGAATGCTTACAAACGATTTGGAAGTTATACCGAAACTGTCTATTCTCCAACGAATGGTTGGTCAACAAATGACATAGATAATTCAACGGTTTCTGCTTATTTGAGAGTGGCGTTCTTCTACCACTTTTTCCGGTTCAGGAAATAGTCGCTGCACCTCCAATGAGTAACTTGCTTTAGATGAACTAAGAATTATTTTAAATTTGTGTAAAACGAATGCATGAACATTCCGGAAACTGCTCATAATTTGACTTGTTACTTCACCTGGATGGGGGAAGATGGAATTGCCCGAACAAAAGTGAAACCGGGTTCGGAAGTGAAATTGGAGCATGCTCAGGAAAACTCAGTTGTTGTCAATAGTTTTTACATCGACCGAAAATACCCGCTTTTGATTGATGCCCGCGGAATAAGATCTATCTCACGGGATGCCCGTAATTTCTTTACAACCAACGGTCGGCAAACAAATACACTGGCATTTGCGATTATTATCGATTCTTCCGTAAGTAGGGTGGTCGGAAACTTTTTCTTAGGAATCAATAAACCAGCAGTACCTACCAAATTGTTTTTGGATGAGCCCAATGCGGTGGAGTGGTTACGTAAATTGAAAGAATAATGAATCCGAACGAAGTCAAATATATTCAAGAACGCACCAATGCGATATTGGATGTTATTATGGCTTATGCCCGTTTGGATTTCACCCAAAAAACAGAAATAACCGATCAGGGAGATGTTTTTGATTCCATAGCTTCCGGAGTGAATATGCTAGGGGAAGAATTGGAAAACTCTGTAATAACTCTTCAGGAACGGGAAGCATTGCTTCAGGAAGTTCATCACCGAGTGAAAAACAACCTGCAAATCATTTCCAGTTTGATGAACCTGCAGGCATCTTACACAAAAGACGAGAAATTTCTGGCGCTGATACGGGAGTGTAGAAATCGGATCATTTCCATGTCGATGATCCATGAGATGCTCTATCGGACAAAAGATCTGAGTCGTATTCAGGTTTCAGATTACATCCGGACATTGACTTTAAGTATCAATAGTTCCTTTTCGGGAAGTAGTTCGGATGTGGTTTTCGAGTATGATATCGATGACCGGATTTACCTGGAAGCAGATCGCATGATTCCAATAGGATTAATTATAAATGAGGCTGTAAGCAACAGTTTTAAGTATGCATTCCCGGATGGAAAAGGAATTATCCGGATCATTTTTACGGGTTCGAAAACGCATTTTCGGATGAAAATTTCAGACAATGGGATTGGATTACCGACAACCATTCAGACCGAAGCATTCGAAAGTTTGGGAATTCAATTAATCGGTGCTCTTTCCGACCAACTTTCGGCAGAATTGAAAATTCTACGTGAAAATGGATTGGGGTACGAGCTTCGTTTTAAAATTGAATCCTGATAGCTATCGGAATGATAATGTAAAATTGAAAAGTGCATTTCGACTGTACGCTGCGCCTATGCTGTCCTTGTTTTACCGAAGCGGCTATGCGAAGGCAAGAGCTCTAGCGCAAGCATTCAATGACCTTTTCAATACCAAATCCAACCGTTTATTACTTTGATTTTTCGGTCTTTTGAACACCCTTTTCTGCTTCAACATTCAAGATAATCTTCGCAATATTGGTTGTGAATAGCTTTACTGCAATTGCTAAAAGTATGATTCCGAATACTTTCTTCATGATTGCAATTCCTCCTGGACCAAGTATACGTTCAATCGTTTTTGTCAAGCGCAATACAATGTAAACAATCAGTACATTCAATAAAATTGCCAAAACAATGTTGATGTTTTGAAATTCTGCTCTCAGTGAAACCAGGGTGGTCATTGTTCCTGCGCCGGCAATGATCGGGAAAGCCAATGGAACGACACTGGCTGTTTTTCCTGAAACAGAGTCGCGGAACAGGCGCACACCCAAAATCATTTCCAAACTCATAGCGAACAAGATCAGGGAACCCGCAACAGCGAAAGATCCCACGTCTACTCCAAACAACTTGAGGATTGATTCTCCCAGGATCAGGAAACCGATCATGATTCCCAAGGAAACGAAACTCGTTCTTGCAGGATGAATATCACCACTTTGTTCCTGGATCTTGATGATCAAGGGAACAGATCCGATCACGTCAATAACAGCAAATAAGACCATGGAAGCTTTGAAAAAATCGCCCCAATTGAAAGCCCAGAAATAGTTTAACATATCTTACTGATTTAAAAGCGTTTGTTCTACAATGATAGGGAAATGTTTGTGTTCCAATAACTGGATTTTTTCAGCAAGAGAATCAATGGTGTCATTGGAGCTTACCTCTGTTTCAAATTGAGCGAGTAATTCTCCTTTATCAAACTCTTCATTCACCAAATGAATAGAGATTCCGCTCTTTGCTTCTTTTGCTTCAATAACTGCCTGATGAACGAACTTTCCATACATCCCTTTTCCACCGTATTTTGGAAGGAGTGAAGGATGGATATTGATGATCCGATTTTGGTATCCGCGAATAATATTGACAGGGATCTTCCGCAAGAATCCGGCCAATACGATCCAATCGATAGCACGATAATCGAGTTCTTGTAAAACAGTCAATCCACTCTCGAATTCCTCGTTGGTGAAAATCAATACCTCGACTCCCAAGGCTTTGGCTTTTTCCACAATCGGTGCGTCCGTCTTGTTACAAACCACTGTTTTCACCTCAATTTGAGCGTGATTCTGAAAAAAATAAATCAAATTAACGGCATTTGAGCCATTCCCCGATGCGAATAGGGCTATGGATTTCTTATTCATGGCACAAAGTTACATAATCCAAATGACACAGCACAAGCGGATTTCAAGCAGAAAACAAGATTCCCAAAAGACTTAAAATGTAATTAAGTCACTTTATATTTTGTTTTTATCGCATTTCCTATTTTCTTTGCAAGCTGAAAAACCTTATAAAAGAATTGAGATGTCTGATATCAAATCAAGAGTAATATCTATTATCGTAGATAAGTTAGGAGTTGAAGAAAGCGAAGTAACAAACGAAGCAAGCTTCACAAATGATCTAGGTGCTGATTCACTAGATACTGTAGAATTGATCATGGAATTCGAGAAAGAATTCAACATCGCTATTCCAGATGATCAAGCTGAGAACATTCAAACAGTTGGTGACGCAGTTTCTTATATCGAGCAAAACGCTAACTAAGAGATCTTAGTTTTCCAAGCATTAAGAAAACGAATTAATTATTTATGGAGCTGAAGAAGGTTGTTGTAACTGGGTTGGGTGCTATTACACCCATTGGTAATACTGTTGCGGAATATTGGGATGGATTACTAAATGGAAAAAGTGGTGCTGCTCCGATTAAACAATTCGACGCTTCGTTATTTAAGACGCACTTTGCTTGTGAGATTAAAAATTTTAATGTCGAAGATCACATCGACAAAAAAGAAGCAAGGAAATTAGATCAATTTTCACAATACGCCATGGTCTCTGCTACAGAGGCCATGGTTGATTCTAAATTGATGGAGTCAAACCCGAATATAGACCGCATCGGTGTTATTTGGGGTTCTGGAATCGGTGGATTAAAAACATTCCAGGATGAAGCACAAAATTTCTTTGCCGGAGATGGAACTCCAAAGTTCAATCCATTCTTCATCCCAAAAATGATCGCAGATATTGCAGCAGGACATATTTCTATTAAATATGGTTTACGTGGACCAAACTACGTAACTGTTTCGGCTTGTGCTTCTGCAACGAATGCAATTATCGATGCGTTCAATTTGATCCGTTTAGGAAAAGCCGACGCTATCGTAACAGGTGGTTCGGAAGCTGCAGTAAACGAAATGGGGATGGGTGGATTCAATGCTTTAAGAGCTTTGTCTACCAGAAATGATTCTCCAGAAACAGCTTCCCGCCCATTTGATTTGGACCGTGATGGTTTTGTCTTGGGGGAAGGTAGTGGTGCACTTATTTTGGAAGAATACGAGCATGCAAAAAAGCGTGGAGCTAAAATCTATGCTGAGATTCTTGGAGGTGGAATGTCCGGTGATGCTTATCACATGACGGCTCCTCATCCGGATGGAATTGGTGCACGAAACACCATGATTGCTGCCTTGGAAGACGCCGAGCTGGATCCAACAGCAATTGATTACGTAAATGTTCATGGTACATCAACTCCTTTGGGTGACATTGCTGAAGTAAAAGCAATTTCACAAGTATTCGGAGAACATGCTTACAAGTTGAATATCAGTTCGACAAAATCAATGACCGGTCACTTGTTGGGTGCTGCAGGAGCTATTGAAGCGATTGCTTGTATCCTGGCAGTTAAAAATGATGTTGTTCCACCAACGATCAATCATTTTACAGATGATCCTGAGATCGACAATCGATTGAATTTCACATTTAATAAAGCTCAGCACCGTACTGTGGATGTTGCCTTATCAAACACCTTCGGTTTCGGTGGTCACAATACTTCTGTGATCGTGCGAAAGTATAAAGGTTAACAGTTAGGTGAGGTTTAGAATCCCATTTTTAAAGCAAAATCGGTCTCAAGAAGACGTAGAATTCATTCGGTTTTTTGTAAATCGCTTTGGATACAGACCGAAGAACATCGAATTGTTTTATCAAGCAGTTACACACCGTTCCATAGCTTATCATGGTCAAAAAGATTTTTCAAATGAACGTTTGGAATTCTTGGGAGATGCCATTTTGGACTCCATCATTGCGGAATTCCTGTTCCAACGATTCCCGGAGGAAGACGAAGGATATCTGACGAAGGTAAAATCAAAAGTAGTTTCCCGGAAAACGCTTTCGGAAATCGGTGAGGAATTGGAACTACGTTCCGTGCTTCGCTACAACAAAGGGCGATCCATCAATTTATCTTCACTGGAAGGAAATGCTTTCGAAGCAATTATCGGAGCGATTTATCTGGATAGTTCTTACGAGGCGACCAAGAAAATCATCTACAACCATATCTTTCGGAAGTATGTGGATCTGAATAAGATCCTGGAAGAGGAAATCGATTTTAAATCCAAGTTGTTTATCTGGAGTCAAAAAAGAAGATTGAGCTTGGAGTTTGTCGTTTTACGCGAAGAGAACAATCATGGGACTTGGTTTTATGAAGTGATCGTTCAGGTAAATAGCACAAATTACGGTAAGGGAACAGGTAATTCCAAGAAATTGGCCGAACAGGCAGCTGCAAAGGAGACACTCATTCTGATGGGAGAGATCTAAGCAAGTTATTTTTAATTGGTTCATAAATCTTCGTAAATGCGCCAACGCTTAGGCGTTTTGAGTGTGAAAATTCACATTACTTAAATTCCAGCACAAGACATTTATCTAAAATTGCGGAAAACCACATTTTTTATTCGCTTGTATTTTCAGTATTTATACGGTTGACTTTCATTCAAAAAGTTTATAGTTTGCGAGCCTAAATCATTAAATACTACAACGATGAAAACAAATTTGGTCATCCTTTTATTTTTTATGAAGGGATTCATTTTGTTAGCATTCACTATGTTAACTTATAATTCCTATTCCCAAACAAACACCCTTCCCGCTTCTGGTAATGTTGGAATCGGAACCACTTCTCCATCCGCAAAGCTGCAAGTGAATGGTTCAGCTAAAATTGATTCCATGCTGACAGTCAAAGATTCGATGATCGTCAACAAAACTGCCCATTTGAAAAGCAACCTGAAAGTGGTTGGAGAAGCAACTTTTAAGGACAATGCAACCATTAAGAAAGATTTAAAGGTTGAAGGAACCACTACTTTAATTGGCACAACAATCATCAAAGAAGGAGATTTCAAGATCAAAGCATTGGGAGATTCTACTTTACCCGACGATGGAGTTTTGATGATCAATGCCAATGGAAAAGTGAAGAATGGTGGAGATTTGAAGAGTTTAATCTATGCCGAAGCACAACCAGCAATGCCTTGTGCAACCGATATGAATGGTGGATATATCCAAACAGCGCCCTATTGGCAAGCCTCCAATAATCCACAGCGTATGTTTTTGATCAATACGCCCTGTTCTCCCGATCCAAGATTGGGTGTTGGTGTAAAGCCCGATGCCAAATTGCACGTGCAGTTAGTGAATGGCTCCACATTGCACCCTTTGCTGATTGAGAAGCGAATTTCCAATAATTCGAATGTGCTTCCATACAAGCTAATGGAATTGGACAATACCGGATTGCTCTATGCCCGTGAAGTAAAAGTGAATTTGGACTCTTGGCCCGATTACGTTTTTGATGAAGCATATCAACTCATGCCTCTGAGCGAATTACAGCAGTTTATTCAAAAAAACAATCATTTACCCAATGTTCCGAGTGCTTGCGAAATGGAAGAGCAGGGAATTAATGTGGCAAAGAGCAATGTGATGTTGATGGAGAAAGTGGAGGAACTGACGCTTTACATGTTGCAGATCAACGAACGGGTAAAAGTACAGGACGACTTGTTGAAGCAACAACAGGAAACCATCCGTTTACAACAGGAATTGATCCGGAAATTGGAAGAACAAGTAAAACCCTGAGTCATGAGAAAATTCCTAACAGGACTGTTTCTGCTCATGGGGTTACATGGGTGGGGGCAGGTGGATACGTTGTTTGAGGAAGACTTAAGAAAAGCAGCAGATATTGTTTTCGGACAATTGGATTCCTCCTTATTTAATGGAGTACTTATTAACCGAGCTTTTTCTTCCTCTGAAATAACCAATCAACAGATTAATGGAAATTATAATCAGGTTCATTCGGTCTTTGAATTCTTTGAGTTATATCATGATATTGCGTCTTCCTATGTGGATAGTACTCAATTAATGAATAATGAGGAATTTGCGGAATTTCTGCAAACTGTGTCAATTGAGAACGAGCTGAATCACGTTGATAAATTGATTCAACCTTTCGGATTTGTTCTGCATCATGTCAATCAGATTGATAGCACGAAATTGAATGAGAATTATTTTTCGACGGACGGATTTAACCTCGTACCAACTGCTCAGGAATCAGAGTATTATAAAAAAACGATTCTGAAATCAGGAGCATTAATAGAGCTATATCCGGAAAGTGGTTATTTAACGGGGAAATTGCAATACGTTCCTGAACTTATTAGCGTTAGCCCGGATATTAAAAATCTGATACTGAAGGTAAATACAGGAAATGGTTTCCTTCCATTCAATGAAACAAATAATCTTATTGAATACAATAGAATAGGCGATTCATTGATAGGACTACTTGCTTATACATACCAACTTGAAGGTGAAAAGTATTTTGATACACTTCAGTTTTATTTAACGACAAAAGGAGAAGCAAATGAGAAAGAGAATGCTACATATTGGGAATTTGTAGGAATATATACTAATTCTACAAATATCCAATTTGAAGTTGGATTTTTACGTGGTTGCGGAAACACTTCATTGAATCCGAGAAGACCAATTATTTTTGTTCCCCCATACCGTCCTTTTATTCAGGGATTTTCCATGAAAAAGTACTTTGATCAATTCAATGTAGATGGATTATTCAATAAACTGTCAAACATGGGATACGATGTTCTGTTCATCAAATTGAAACCCGGATATCCAAGTCTGGAACTAGCCGGTCAGGCACTTTCGGAATACATTACAAAAATAAATGAATTAAAACAGCAGGAGTTTCCAAATGAAAGTTGGGAGAATATAGTTGTTGGGTATAGTATGGGAGGTCAAATAGCACGTTATTGTTTGAAGAAAATGGAGTACAATCATATGGTTTCCGGTTCTCCCCATCATCATACACGCTTATATATCCCATTTGATTCCCCTCATTGGGGAGCAAATATTCCGATGTTCACCCAAGCGGTATACAAGGATTTGAAGAACCTGAACATTCTTGCCGGACTTTCATATATTGCTTTGGATGATCCTGCATCTAGGGACATGAGCGCGGTTCATATCAATGGTTCTGTTACGAGTATTGAAGCAGGTGGTATTGGAGATCTGGATATTTATCACATCATACCCGGTGCGACGGGTGAACGGGATAATTTTATGTCGGAGTTATACTTGTCATTCAATCATACTTTAAGCATTACTTCTGATCTTCGAAGAACATTTCCATCATTCACCAGAAACATTTCTGTTGCAACCGGTAGCAATTCAAAGGATTACAACGAATTGTTTTCATTGGAACCAGGAAAATTACTCTTCTCTCAAAGTTCTATCGGATATTACTACGGAGGAACAGCATATAAATTGCGCAGACTCTATGCCTCCAAACGGGAATATGACCATTCCATTTTCCGCAATAAGGAGCAAATGCTCACTTTTCTAATCCCGATTACTTATAGAGACCGCGATTATCGGATTTCCTACGGAGATGAATGGGACATGGCGCAAGGTGGGTACAAAGACGAGTTCTACGATAAAATGACAGGGGCTGTTAGAGTCCTTCGTTTGGGAGCCTTTGGGCTTGGTCAAAAACATTATGACAACCACATGTGCTTTCTACCCATGGTTTCTGCATTGGCCATTAACAAAGATATCTGGCAGTTGGGGAATTTGCATTATAACATAAAATCGGAAGGGTTGATGTTTAATCAATTCAATTCGAACGTCCAATCTGATACATATGGTTATCCCAATTTAGGACATCCAACCGATCACTTTCAAATCACCCCTTTCGAAGCTCTTTACTGCGATCCGCAGACGTATGAGCACATCAAATTGCAGGAATCTATTTCTGAAAACTCAGGTGATGCAAACAACAACAATCCGGTCTATCTTGCTTACGTCACACAATTCATGTTGGATGAAGTAGAGGCCGATGATGTGTATTTGCAGAATAAGATTATTGGAAAAAACCACGTACAGTGGGATCCGAATTATACGTACACTGCCTGGTACAAAGCAAAGAACAAATTGACAATCGGGAAAAATGTAACACCAAAAACGGATGCTGGGGCATATGTAATTGAGACCACTGGAGATATTACCACTTATGCGGGTAAAGAGGTCCATATCAAACCGGGTTTTCACGCCCAACAAGGGTCTAGCTTTCATGCCTACATTGCCTCCGATGAGTGTCCGCGGGATGACGGGAAAAGTGCTCTTTCGTCCAATACGGATATGCAAAATGCTTCGAACAACCGGTTTCTTCTCTCCGAGAATGAAGGCGAAGTTTCGAATCGGGAAGAAGTCCGTGTTTATCCCAATCCTTCTTTGGGGGAAATCAACCTCGTGTTCTCTGATGAACTGCTTGGCGATTTCATCGTGTTTTCCTATCTTGGTGAACGTATTCTGCAGCAAATCATCCCCTCAGAAAGAAGTGTAAAATTAAATCTTCCGAAAGGACATTATTTATTACACGTAAAAACAGCGGAAGGTAAAACCATTACAAAACAAATCATTGTATTATGAGAATCCTATTCACACTCAGTTTTTTCCTCTTATTGCTTAGTTCTTGTGGAAAAGACCGCAGCATCAAAATCAAAGCGATCAATGCAGCTACCGAGCAGCCCTATGCGGGACTAGAATACCGGGTTGCATCATCCAGAACAGCAGCTGATGGAGAAAAGTACCGGACAGAAGCCAGTGGAGTGTTGGATGGAAATGGAGAAGCCGTCGTGAATATTAAGCAGAAGAAGGGTAGAACCTATAGTGTGCGTGTTGTTGAACCGGAAAACACTTGTTACAATAAGGAAATTACCCAGTACTTTGATAGTCCTTATGATGTGGATGGAACATTTACCTTTGAATTTGCTGGATGTTCCTATTTGACTTTATCTGTTAATAATATAAATTGTCAAGGATCACTGGACAGGATTTTATTTGATCTACAACCAATTTATATTCCTAATTATGATAATATTATTCCTACAGAAAAATTTGGTTGTTATTCAAATACCTTTATTGAGTCACAAGTACCCTGTGGCCAGTGGGAGGCGACGTGGGAGGTTACACGTAATGGAATAACAACTTCCCATGATTCAATTTTTACAATTAATGAAAATGAGCATTACAATTTTGTAATTAATTACTAAGAGTAAAATTCAAGTACGGAAAATCGCAACTCACTTTTGAGACATTTTGCGCATATTTGTGAAAACAGGTTACTATGAAACTACTTCTACTATTATCTGCAATCTTGCTTCTCATTTCTTGTGGAAAAGAGCGTCACATCCATCTCACAGCCAAAAACGCCGTAACTGGAGCTCCTTATCCCGGATTAAACTACTATGTGGTAGAAGAAAAAGAAGGGAACAATGGAACCGATTACACCACTGTAGCAACCGGAACTTTAGACGGAAACGGTGAAAAAATAGTACCCGTAAAAATTCGCAAAAACCGTTCGTATGTCATCCGTCTGGATCCTCCTCCTAATTGGTGCTACATGAATGAAGTCAGTTATTCCTATACCATCCACGGTGAGAAGAGTCCGACATTTGATTTTACGTTTGCAGAGTGTGCTACTCTCCAAAGAAAAGTCAAAAACACTAATTGCTTTGATTCTAATGATAAAATAGAGATCTATATTGATAACTCTGTCCATTCTTTACTTTCAACTCCTTGGATACTAAATGGCTGTGCTGATTATACTACTGTACCGACCAAAGTTCCTGTTGGAAATTATACACTTCATTGGATTGTAACAAAGAATAATGTTTCCACAGACTATTATGATTCATTTAACCTGACGGAAAATGAAATGAAAGTCTATGAAATTGACTACTAAGAATCAAGTACGGAAAATCGCGACTAGAATCTAAAATTAGTTACTCATTTTTGAATAAATAAAGACGCTATTATGAGAATCCTATTCATACTCAGTTTTTTCCTCTTATTGCTTAGTTCCTGTGGAAAAGACCGCAGCATCAAAATCAAAGCGATCAATGCAGCTACCGGCCAGCCCTATGCGGGACTAGAATACCGGGTTGCATCATCCAGAACAGCCGCTGATGGAGAAAAGTACCGCACGGAAGCTAGTGGAGTATTGGATTCCAATGGAGAAGCCGTCGTGAATATTAAGCAGAAGAAGGGCAGAACTTATAGTATTCGGGTTGTTGAACCGAAAAATACTTGTTATAACAAGGAAATTACCCAATACTTTGATAGTCCTTATGATGTAAATGGAACCTTTACGTTTGAATTTGCCCCATGTGCGTACTTGAAATTACATGTTCATAACGTAAATTGCATTAATAGCAATGATGAGGTAAGATTTCGAAGGCTATGGATCAGTGGCGGAGAAACAAATGATTTCCTCATTCAAAGTGGTTGTTTTCAATATGATGGGGAATATTTCTCTTTACCTGCTGGTAACTATAAATATGAATGGCAGGTAACTAAAAATGGCATTACCAATAATTTTGAATCGTCTTTCCAACTGATTGAAAATCAGTATTATGACTTTAATTTAGATTACTAATTTCAAAATGTATAATTATGAAAACAAACCAGTATGAAAATCCTATTCACACTCAGTTTTTTCCTCTTATTGCTTAGTTCCTGTGGAAAAGACCGCAGCATCAAAATCAAAGCGATTAATGCAGCTACCGGGCAGCCCTATGCGGGATTGGAATACCGCGTTGCATCATCCAGAACAGCAGCTGATGGAGAAAAGTACCGGACAGAAGCCAGTGGGGTATTGGATTCCAATGGAGAAGCACTTGTAAATATCAAACAGAAGAAGGGTAGAACTTATAGTATTCGGGTTGTGGAACCGGAAAACACTTGTTACAATAAGGAAATTACCCAATACTTTGATAGTCCTTATGATGTGGATGGAACCTTTACGTTTGAATTTGCAGGGTGTGCTTATTTAAAATTAAGTATCAATAATGTAAATTGCCAAGGCGCAAATGATGATTTTAAACTTTATTATATGGGAAGACAAGTAGGGGGACAAGGTTCAAATATTGTCGGAGCACTTTCCCTTCAGGGGGGAGGGTGTTTTTCTTATCTGGGAAGTGATTTTTCTTCAGTTCCTATGGGAAATATGTATTGGAAATGGGAGGTAACAAGAAATGGCATCACGAATACATACCATGATACAATTTACTTGATTTCAGGAGAATACAAAACGTATGATATAAACTACTAAAGAATCGAGTGCGGAAAATCGCAACTAGAATCTAAAATTAATTACTCATTTTTGAATAAATAAAGACGCTATTATGAGAATCCTATTCACACTCAGTTTTTTCCTCTTATTGCTTAGTTCTTGTGGAAAAGACCGCAGCATCAAAATCAAAGCGATCAATGCGGCGACCGGTCAGCCTTATGCGGGATTGGAATACCGCGTTGCATCATCCAGAACAGCAGCTGATGGAGAAAAGTACCGGACAGAAGCCAGTGGGGTATTGGATTCCAATGGAGAAGCACTTGTAAATATCAAACAGAAGAAGGGGAGAACTTATAGTATTCGGGTTGTGGAACCGGAAAACACTTGTTACAATAAGGAAATTACCCAATACTTTGATAGTCCTTATGATGTGGATGGAACCTTTACTTTTGAGTTTGCACAGTGCGCCACACTTCAGAGAAAAGTTAAGAACGTTAGTTGTATTGATGGAAATGATAAAATAGAGATATATATAGATAATACTGTACATTCATTAGTCCCAACTCCATGGATATTAAATGGTTGTGCGGATTACACCACAGTGCCTTCTCAAGTTCCGGCGGGTAATTATACACTTCATTGGATTGTTACTAAGAATAATATTTCAACAGATTATTATGATTCATTTAATCTTACAGTAAACGAAACCAAGGTTCATGAGATTAATTATTAAAAATGAGAGGCTCATTATTTGTTAGTTACTGAATTTTGGAGAACATAAAAATCAAGTACGGAAAATCGCAACTAGAATCTAAAATTAGTTACTCATTTTTGAATAAATAAAGACGCTATTATGAGAATCCTGTTCACCCTCAGGTTTTTCCTCTTATTGCTTAGTTCCTGTGGAAAAGCATCCTTTTCAAGGAAGTTAAAAACGGATTTATTTTCTTAATCATATCCTAACCTTTAACTGATTGTCATTTGTAAGATATTGCGTATCTTCACGGGATTAAATTTAAAAGTGGATGAGCAAACAAAAGCGTCATGTACTTTCATTAGAAACAGCTGTAGACTTCGAATTAATCGGTATCTGTTCTCATCACAGTGATTACCGTTTGGCTTGGGGAATCAATAAGATTTTGGAGCTTGAACTGACAAAAAGTGACGAGCCCTTTGTTATTCAATCCAAGAAAGGTACAATTGTTTCGCAACACAGTTTTCATGTATTTATCGATGAGGTGGATCACATGGAATGGTATTTAATTAAGAATAAATCGGAAGGTAAATTCTTGATTCCCGAAAAAAACCAGATAGACTATTTTTTGATTCTAAGAGAAAATATCCTTCATGAATTGGATGAGTTGGTTGAGAAGATTCGGGAATCAAATAGTGTGATGGCAGCTTATGTTTTTGAAGCTGGCGCAATTCCTTCCGCAGAACTAATAATTTTCGAATGAAAAAAACAAAGATCGTAGCAACCTTAGGTCCGGCTACCGCAGATAAGGAAGTATTAAAACAAATGATATTGGATGGTTTGAACGTATGTCGTTTGAATTGTTCGCATGGATCTCACGAAGACCATAAGAAGAGTATTGATATGATTCGTGAGATCAATAAAGAAACCGGATTGAATGTTTCGATTTTGGCAGATTTGCAAGGTCCGAAGATTCGTACGTACGAAATGGAAAACAATGGCGTCATGATGGAGGAAGGTTCTATCGTAACGATTGTAACAGAGCGTATTACGGGGAATTCTGAGAGGTTTGGAATAAGCTACTCTTTGATGCCACGTGATGTTCAGGCCGGAGAGCGCATTCTATTGGATGATGGAAAATTGCAAATGGAAATCGTATCAACAAACGGTGAATCGGAGATCAAAGCAAAAGTTATTCACGGTGGAATTCTTTCTTCTAAAAAAGGAGTGAACCTTCCGAATACCAAAATTTCATTGCCTTCACTTACAGAGAAGGATAGAGAAGATTTGGAGTTTGCATTGAGTAACGATGTGGATTGGATCGGATTGTCATTTGTGCGTTCTGCAAGAGATATTATTGAATTGAAACACATCATCTCCAACCGTCAGGCGAAAGCATTGGTAGTGGCTAAAATTGAGAAACCGGAAGCAATAGATGATATTGATGAGATTATCAAAGTAACTGATGCATTGATGGTGGCACGTGGAGACCTGGGTGTTGAGATTCCTTACCAAAATGTTCCATTGATCCAGAAAATGTTGATCCGTAAAGGACATCAATTTGCGAAACCGGTCATTGTGGCAACACAAATGATGGAAAGCATGATTACCAATGTGACACCAACTCGTGCAGAGGTGAATGATGTGGCGAATGCAGTTTTAGACGGTGCAGATGCAGTCATGCTATCAGGAGAAACATCTGTTGGTAAATTTCCGAATGAAGTGATCCGCACCATGGTGAACATCGTAGACGAAATGGAGAAATTCGAAGGAATCTATCACAAAGACCAACTTCCGGATAAGTTACAGTCGCGTTTCATTTCAGATTCAATTTGTTTTAATGCATGTCGTTTGGCGCAGCGAGTTGAAGCAGATGCAATCATCACGATGTCTTATTCCGGATACACGGCGTATAAAATTGCATCCCAAAGACCAAATGCTCCGATCTTTGTATTTACAGGGAACAAACAGATCATTACGCAATTGAGTTTGGTTTGGGGGGTAAGAGCATTTTATTACGATAAGAAAGTAAGTACCGATCATACCATTGCGGATATCAAATACCTTTTGACTAAAGAAGGTTTATTGAAACAAGGTGATTTGGTAATCAATATCGCTTCCATTCCAATTGAGGAAAATGGGAAGTCGAATATGTTGAAACTGAGCTATGTGGAATAGTTTAAGTTTTTGATTTTCAAATAATTGATATAAAATCTGTTCGCAATTTAGCGATACTTAGATTCAATTGATAAATGCAACTACGGTAGTTGTTAAGTTAAATCAAGGGAAAGAGAAGTGATTCTCTTTCCCCGAGATAAAAAGCTTAAATTGACTACCGACCAAAGTTGCCAATTATGAGCCATTTAACCTATGAGC
>NZ_CALRYJ010000018.1:0-61416 GCF_943372375.1 Fluviicola taffensis DSM 16823
CCCAAAAGGAACTGACTTTGATAAAATTGATCCCAAACAGGTCGCTTTTGTTGAAAATCAAATCAATCATAGACCACGAAAAAGATATAACTTTAGATCTCCATTAGAAATGTTTAACCAAAAGTTGCATTTATAAGTTGAATGTACCATTTGCGAATTCGAGAATTTTCATGTTCTCGAATTTGCTTTTTCAATCTAATTTCCCAGCTAAAGTAAATCCAACCCGTTTCGCAAATTGCTTTCCACCACCATCAACTGAAAAAGCTTCAATCACAGCAATGTAAATTCCAATAGGAGCTTTTTGGTTATTAGACATCACTCCATCCCAAGTGAAACTTCCTTGTTGACCGAGCAATTCGCTTGAAAATAAGGTATGAACCTCTCTGCCTTGATTGTCGAATATTTTCAGATTAGCAATCATTCCGATATCAAAATTGTACTGAAACAACAAGACATCCTGAAAACCATCATTATCAGGTGAAAATATGGGTTCGGTTGTTCCGAATGTTGAAGAAACACTTCCCGATTGGTACTGGGAGTTTAATTTCCCCGGAGTTCCAAAACCGATGGTTTCCGCTGCGGTATGCCAATTGGAAGCATTGGATGAAGCGCCTTCCGGATTAATTCGTTCGAGCGTTTTGTTTTCGGTATCATCAATGAGGGATAAATGCCAATCCTCGTTATAACTTACTTTATCAATCACTACTGAATTGTAAATCAGTTGAATGGTTGAAGAGTCGTTGTTCAATGATGGAAGGGAAGTCGCATAAAATCGTCCTGGAACGGCTTCCGGGAAAGTACTTTTCTGATAGTTACTGTCCGGAGTCAGTACCACATAAGATCCGGGATTCAAAAAAAAGTTTTGGTCGAACTGGACAGTATCCTCATCCAAATTTGCAATGATCAGACCATTCAGATTAATCACTTTCGACGAGCGGTTATAAACTTCCACAAAATCAGACCCACCTGTTGCAGGATCGAACAGGATTTCGTTAATCACCAAATCTCCGGCTTGTGGAATATCAGCTAGTGCAAAGTCTCCGGATAAAGTGGCTGCATTCAACCAGCAATCGCTGACTGGTCCGTAAGAAAAACTGTAGTGCTGACTCAAGGTCAAATTCTGATTGAATATAATGACAGCCTGATTACTGAAAGCAGATGCGACGGAAATGGATTGAACGGTTAAATTGGGAGTTGTTGTTATGGTTGCATTGACCAAACTGGTTGAATCCATTCCTTCCGAAAAATGAACTTCCAGGTAATTCGGGCTAAGTGCCACTAAACTCGTAAGATTTGGAACTTGAGTATCGGGAGTGATATCGTAAACTGAATTTTGAACTCCGGGAGTTCCACCATTCGGATTGTTTGAAGCGATCCAATTGGATGCATCCGAGCAAGGATCATTCGGATTGATTAATTCAAGGGTATATCCGCCGTCTTGTTTTACAGGATCCCGATACCAATCATCGGTGTAAGAAATCCGGTCAATGAGCAGACCGGTATTGTCTTTTAGAACCACATCATCACTTGAATTATTGTAGCTGGGAAAACTGCTTACACCTGAAGAACCCGGAAAATCAGGCATATTTGCGGTTGCGCAAAGGATTCGATGCTGACCGGGATTGATAAATCCGGATGTAATAGTTCCGTCTCCGCTTTGGTCACCAAGCTTCCAACCCGACAGGTCGATATATTTAGTGCTCTTGTTGTAAATTTCGATGAATTCCAATTCCGGTAAGCCAATCACAGGTGAAGGATCCACCATGATTTCGGAAATCAAAACATCACCTTTTACAGCTATTTCACCTACCAGATAAGTGAAATTTCCGGAGAGATTAGTAGCGATATTTCCAAAAACATCTTCTATACTGGAAATGGTTATCGTATAATTCTGACCGTTTGTAAGGCTTGTTCCCAAAATCAGATGAAGCAATGCTCCATTTGTTCCATCGACAGAAACATTGGAAACCGGAACTGACGGATTGATAATATAATTACTCGTTTGAAGCATAGCAGTTCCTCCAACAGGTTCACTGAACAGGAGATCCAATTGTGAATTGGTGATCACACTGGAACTTACCAAGCTTGGAGCTTGCGTGTCAATGATTTCATCTCCAATGTATACATCGTCGTAGAAGAACTTCGCTGCATTGGAAGCTGTATAGGTCTGAAATACGCCAAAATGTGTCCCAAGTAGAACCGATGCATCCGTTCCGGTGTAAGGACTTCCATAATTTGTTCCGCCACTTGCATCAACAAAGAGCTTCCAAAGACCGGCATTGTCCCGCACAACTTTCACGTGGGTGGTGAATGAAGCAGCAATTTGACCATCCGGAGCAGCACAAATCTGGGTAGAAACCCCTGAAACAATTTTAAAAAGTCTTACTGCATCTGTTGCACCGGCTTCACCAAACTGAAGATAGAACCCATCTGGATTCGTGCTTAGATCGGCTGAATTGGATGTGAGATAAACCCTTCCAAAATTGCTTGAGCTTGGAGAAAAGGTTTGACGGACCAATAGTTCCCATTGTTTATTGTCCAGAGTAGATAAATTGTGCGGAGTTGATAAATAGGAACTTGCCGCAACCGTATTACTTAGTTGTAGTTCCTGTCCAGCATTTACAATGTAGGTGGAATTAGTTCCGTTCCATGCAGGATTTGCAGTGAAATCTCCATCGGAAAAATCATCAATTACCTGATTCCAACCAAAAAAGGGAAAAAGTAGTGCAAGTACAATGAAAAGTGTTTTCATAAAAAATAAGTCGGACTAAATATACAAAAGTCCGACTTGATGAAAAAGGAATTCAATAGTTTACATTGAAATTTCTGGATATCGTGATATTTGAACATCACACTATTGCGATGTTCAAATATTCTTATTTTGCTGTATTATTTCAGTTTTCGCTCCGGGATTTGCTGATTGGTCAACTTTTGAATCGCTTTCCAGGAAGCCTTTTCTTCACTTGAACACATGGTGTATGCAATTCCGCTTGATCCTGCACGACCGGTTCTACCAATGCGATGCACATAAGTTTCAGCTACTTCCGGAATTTCGAAATTGATCACATATTCCAATTGGTCGATATCGATACCACGCGAAGCAATATCTGTTGCAATTAAAAAACTAACCGACCGATTCTTGAAACCTGCTAAAGCTCTTTCGCGTGCATTTTGAGACTTGTCTCCATGAATTGCTTCAGCTCGAAGTCCGGATTTTGTCAACTCTTTTGCTACGCGATCTGCTCCGTGTTTCGTTCGGGTGAAAACGATTGCATGGCTAATGTTCTCAGTTTTGATCAATTGTTTTAAGAAATTGCGTTTATCTGCTTTTTCAACGTAGTAAACAAACTGTTCTACAATTTCAGCTGTTGAAGAAACAGGAGTGACGCGCACATTAACCGGGTCGAATAAGATCGTACCTGCAAGCTCCATGATAGTCGGAGAAATGGTTGCCGAGAAAAAAATATTCTGCTTGTTTTTAGGCAGGCGTGGAAGAATTTTTTTGATATCGTGAATGAAACCCATGTCCAACATACGGTCCGCTTCATCCAACACGAAATGTGTGATCTTAGATAAGTGAATATGTCCTTGGTTCATCAAATCCAACAAACGACCCGGTGTTGCCACCAAAATGTCTATTCCGGCATTTAATTGGTTGACTTGTTTGTTCTGATTTACTCCGCCAAAAATCACCATGGATCTCAACTTAGAGAATTTTCCATAAGCTTTGAAACTATCATTGATTTGATTTGCTAACTCTCTAGTTGGTGCGAGTACTAAACAACGGATAGGTCTTTTCCCTTTTACCTGACCATCGGGATCCAAATGTTGTAAGATTGGTAACGCGAAAGCCGCTGTTTTCCCTGTTCCTGTTTGGGCACAACCGAATAGGTCTTTTCCTTCTAATAAACTGGGGATTGATTGTTCTTGAATCGGTGTTGGAGTAGTGTATTCTAATTCTTTTAGTGCATCCAACAAATGTGGAAGCAAGTTTAATTCATCAAATTGCATGAAATTGTTCTGTAAAATTGTCCGAACTGATTGTCACGTGTGGTGAACTTTTCCTCACTTCAAATCGGCAGAAAATGATTTTTTCCAGTGCAAAGGTACAATATTCAATTGAGAATGGATAATTGAGAATGGAAAAGGGGAGTAATTTGAAGTTAGGAATGCTATTCCTTCTAAATTATCCGTTTTCATTTTTCCATCACTTCCGCCGTATATACCCTGAAATCAGTTATTTTTGTAAAAATTTTTTTGGTTATGAGAGTAGCAGTTGTCGGAGCAACAGGAATGGTTGGAAATGTGATGTTGGAAGTTTTGAAAGAACGTTCATTTCCTATAACGGAATTAATCCCTGTGGCTTCAGAGAAATCGGTTGGTAAGAAGATCGAATTCGGAGGATTGGAATTTCCGGTTGTGGATTTGGCGACTGCTGTTACGATGAAACCGGATGTTGCTATTTTTTCTGCCGGTGGTGAGACATCTTTGGAATGGGCACCGAAATTTGCAGAAGTTGGAACTACTGTTATTGATAATAGCTCTGCCTGGAGAATGCACCCCGATAAAAAATTGATCATCCCGGAGATTAATGGAGATATTCTGACTGCTTCGGATAAGATCATTGCGAATCCAAACTGTAGTACCATTCAATTATTGATGGCTCTTGCACCACTTCATAAAGCTTATGGCGTGAAACGTGTGGTTGTTTCCACCTATCAATCAATTACCGGAACGGGAGTAAAGGCAGTTCAACAATTGGAAAACGAACGTGCAGGAATCTCGGGAGAAATGGCTTACAATTATCCGATCGATAAAAACTGTATCCCTCATTGTGATTCATTTATGGATAATGGATACACCAAAGAAGAAATGAAGTTGACGAATGAGACCAAGAAAATATTAGATCCGTCAATCTCCGTTACTGCTACTGCTGTGCGTGTTCCTGTTGTCGGTGGGCATTCGGAAGCGGTAAATGTGGAATTTGAAAAGGAATTTGATTTGGCGGATGTTCGCAAATTACTTCATGAAACAGAAGGAGTTACCTTGAAGGATGACCCAACAACGAATTCGTATCCAATGCCTCGTTTTGCACAGTCTAAAGACGATGTGTTTGTAGGAAGAATCCGAAGAGATGAGAGTCAGGAAAAGACTTTGAATATGTGGGTGGTAGCCGATAATTTGAGAAAAGGAGCAGCAACTAATGCGATTCAAATTGCCGAACTCCTGATGAAGAAAGGGATTTTGACTCCGATGACTATCGAATCACACAATTAATCGATTTCAATTTCGTTATAGCCTTATGCAGAGTAGAATTCTGGTTTTAGTGATTTGTATTTTAACTTCTTATTCATGGAGTCAAAAGGCGCACAGACATAATGGTTGGTCGCGCTCTGAAATTGGCTTTATGGCTGGAGGAAGTTATTATATCGGTGATTTGAACCAAGCTCATTTTAAGCATACGAATCTGGCGGGACAGCTCTTGTATCGTTTCAATATCAATGCACGTTTGGCTTATCGTTTAAATTTCACCTACGGGAAGATCGAAGGGTATGACAGCGAACAAAGCAATGCATTCTATAAAAATAGAAACCTCTCATTTCAATCCGATTTATTTGAATTCGGTTCAGGTATAGAAGTGACCTATTTCCCCTTTGAAATTGGAAACAGAAGATATAAGGGAACAGCTTATCTATTGGCAGAATTGTCTTTGACCCGAATTAATCCGAAGGCGAATTACAATGGGGCTTTGGTCGAATTGCAACCTTTGGGAACAGAAGGGCAAGGAACTGATTTGGCGGATAAAGGAAAATACTCACGAATTCAATTGGGAGTTCCGATTGCGGTTGGAGCACGTCTTTCACTTTCTCCGAATGTTGCTTTGAATATTGAATACGGAATCCGATTCATGTTTACGGATTATTTGGATGATGTTGGTGGATACCGTTATGCAGATCCGGTACTTTTGGCTGCTCAGAATGGTCCGACTTCAGCTGCTCTCAGCAATAGAAGTTTGGATGGAAATCGTTTCGGACAACGCGGGAATCGTGCATCCAGAGATTGGTATACCTTCTTCGGAATCGGTTTGATGATTCGTATGGGCGGAAAAGGAAATTGCCCTTCAGATTTTTAATCTATAAAATCAAATTCCTTCAGGATTCGCTGCAACTCTTTTTACTTTGTTGGAAGAAGAGAAATTTATTTGCGTTAATTCAAGTCTTCTGTCAACTTTTTTATGTTTCGCTCTACCAGTTTAAACAATTTATTATTGCGGATACAGTCCCAATTGCGCGACACTAAAATCGTATCACGACATGAAAATTTTCACCCGACAGGGAGTAAAGTCGTAATTAGGAATTATCAATGTTGATAATAAGGAGAAATCATCAAATAGACAACCACACCACTTGCAGCAACATAAAACCACAACGGCCAAGTGATTTTTGTCCACTTGCGGTGTTTATCATAGTTGCCTTCCCAAGCATGTAAATAAGAGAACAGCACCATTGGAATGACAGCAATACTTAAAATGATGTGTGTAATCAGAATCAAGTAGTAAGTGATTTTACTGGCAGATGATAAGGTTGCCAGTTCATACTTCTCCAATTCACCGCTTCCATCCAAATCCCCATAAATGGTTGAATCGGAAGTCATATGGTAAGCCACATAGCAAAGTAGGAAAAGAACAGAAAGCACCATGCAAACTTTGATGATTGCCTCGTGGAGACTGATTTTCTTCTGTTTGATAGCAACTAGTGCAACCACCAGGAGAATGGCAGTGAGAGCATTGATACAAGCATAAATCGAAGGCAAGAAAGTCAAATCAACACCTTCAATTTTGACTTTAAAGCATACGGCTACAGCAATTGGAATAACAATTGAAAGCGCAATGATCAATTTGCGAATTCCGTGTTTAGTGTTGTTTTGAGTTGACTCCATATTCAATTTCTAATAATTTGCGTAAATCGTTGTTTAACTTATCCACTTCCTTTGTTTGAGTGCCCCGATAGACACCTCTCACATAACCTTCCTTGTCAACCAGAACCATTCCATCACTATGAGCAAATCCGCCCGCTGCCATTGGATCCTTATCCGCGTGAACCATGAAATGCATCACACCTAAACGATGTGTTTTAGCTTCATCACCAGTGAAGAAATACCAGTTTTTGGTTTGGATTCCATTGTTCTTGATGTATGTTTTTAGAATGTGTGGCTGGTCTGTTTTCGGGTCGATGCTGAATGACATGAACTGAACTTCAGAAGCAAGGTCCTGTGTCAATAGATTTAACCGTTTCATTTGAGAAATCATCGGTGGACAAATACTCGGACAACTCGTAAAGAAAAAATTGGCAATCCAGACCTTTCCCTTCATTGACTCGGATGTAATCACATTCGAATCTTGATTCAGATAGGAGAAAGCGGGAATTTTAGGAAAAATGGTATCTATGGATTCAACACCATCTGTCTCAGAAAAAACAATGTCGTAATTCCCAAAATAGGGAAGTGCTTTTGGTTTCTTTTCTTGTTCTGTTTTACAACTCGTAAATAAGATTAGAATCAGCGCAACATGTAAGATCCGTTTCATTATTATTGTAATTAATTCTTTCTGTTGAACCGCGCTGCCGCTTGTTCTTTAATCAATCCACCTTGGCGGATTTCTTTTTCAATTTGAATGCTTTGATATCGTATTCCTTTTCTAAAAGAGCCATATGGTCACGCATGGTACGGATCGTACTTTCCGTTTTTCCGGGTAAAACCATTCTTAAATGATTGCTTTTATCCGATAGAAGCATGAGTTCCTGGAAACCGAATCCTCCGAAGTATTTTTTATCCTCCTGGAGTAAGGTCTGACCGTTGTGTTTGATGTTATAAAGCGCTTTTGCATCTCCGGAAACAATCAACCAGATAGAAGGGTCGAATCCTTCCACACGATCCTTTAACATGAATTCCACGTCTTTGATTCGCTTATCCGGATTTCCGGCACCATCTGTCAAAATGGAAACCAGTTTGACATGATGCAGTCTCTTTTTGTTCTCTCTAAGTGTTTGATAAATCAGTTGATCCAAGTGCCAAATAGTTATACCACAAGAATCCGGACAGGATGGTTGAATGGTTGTATACAACACAATTTGATTCTTGAAAGACTCATTGGTATAAACCTTTCCTCTGGCATCCGTAAAGGAGAATTTTGGAATTGCTCCGTAATCATCCAACTCTTTGAATTTGTGTTCGCAACCTCGAGTGGAGATGAATATTAAAATAAGAGCCGGTCCGAATAAAAGCAGTAGTGCGAACACTGATTTTAACGAACCGGCCTTAGAATTTGACTTAGCCATTGGCTATAAATCGTTTAAGTGAAAACTATCCTCCGTATGTTTCCCATGCTGTGTGAACGGCGTTAGCCTCAGTCAGAGCTATGAAAATAAGGTAAATAACAAAAATAAAATACGGAACTAAAATGCAATATTTCAATACTTTTCGTTCATCACCTAAGTGCATGAACACCAATACAATGTAACCAGCTTTCAACAATGTCAATCCGATGAATAGGATCTTAACCATCCACCACATCGGGTTGTCTTGATGAACCATTGCTCCTACAGCAACTTCAAATGCAGTAATTACTGTAAGGATAGCTGTTACTAACCAAATCTTGCGACGAATCTTTTTACCAGCCTCTTCGCTATGGTGAGCATCTAATGAATATTCAATAATATCGTCTCTTTCCATGATATATCGTTCTAAAAAATTAAACTAAGTAGAAGAATGTAAATACAAACACCCAAACTAAATCGACAAAGTGCCAGTACAATCCTGTTTTCTCAACCATCTCATAATGTCCGCGCTTGTGGTAAGTACCACGGGAAACACCTAAGAAAATCAAGATATTGATCATTACTCCTGAGAATACGTGGAATCCGTGGAAACCTGTAATGAAGAAGAAGAATTGTCCGTATTGAGATGGACCATATTCGTTGCTTTGTAAATCAGCACCGTAAATGATTGCTCCTTTTTTTCCTGAGTTAACAGATTCCCAATATTTCACTTCAGCATCTTTTCCATGGATTTTCGTCACTTTAGGTAAAGAGTGTTCGTTTCCATCAGTCTTGATGATCAACTCCATGTGTTCATCGTTGTGCTTTTTCCAAGTTGCAACTGAACCATCGTGAAGGGTGATCTTTCCGTCCTTTACTTGTCCGTTCATAACCGCTGTACGGAAATGGTGGAACAATTCGTCAGGAGTTTCTTTAATCACATCTCCAACTTTGTGGTGTTTTCCAGCTTGAACTACTGTAAAGCTTTCCAAATCTCCGAAGTGACCTTTCACAATCGCACGGGATCCTGTATGCTCTCCGGATAGGATTTCAACACTTCCGAAATGAGAACCGTGAATAAAGTGAGACCACTCCCAAGCTTGAGAACCCAAGAAGAAGAAACCACCGATGATGGTAGCAATCATCCACTTCATTACACCTTTCTTATCCATTCGGTGACCTGCTTCAACAGCCAATACCATCGTTACAGATGATACGATCAAGATGAAGGTCATCAAAGCCACATACATCAACGGATAACCATGACCTAAGAAAGGCAAGGAGTCAAAAGTCTCTTCACCGATTGGCCATGCGCTCTGCGTCGTGTGGCGCGTATAACCATAAGCAACTAACAATCCACCGAATGTCAATGCATCCGATACCAAGAAAAACCACATCATTAGTTTTCCGTAACTTACGTTAAACGGAGAAACTTTCCCGCTCCAAGCGGTTGCTGCGTCGACATGTGTTGTAGCGTGTCCAGCCATTTTATAATTTTTTGTGCAAGTTTAATGAATAAAAAGCAAAAAAAGCAACAAATAAATCCATAATACACCTAAAAAATGCCAGAAAATAGCAAGGGTGCGTATTGGAAGGAAATTATCAATTGCTAATTTGCCTGAGAATGAATGAATTGAAGCTCGAAACATGAAAAACAATGTCACCACAATATGTAATAGGTGTAAAGCAGTCATCAAATAAAGGTATGCACTTGATGTATCGGAATCACCGTCGAGTCTCAATTGTAATGGTGCAGACAGTGGGTTTCCTTTCAAATAAAGCGTTCTATCCTTATATTGAAGCTCTTGTTTCTTATAAAATATTTTAAAGTCTTTCCCGAATTTTCCTTTGTGGAAGAAATCTCCGCGACCGTCACGTAAATGCCATGAAAATTGTTCCAAACGGATCAAATCAACGGGTTTCAATTCAATGGAATCCTGAACATAGAACTTCCCATCTTTCAACTTGACCTCTTGGCTTTTATACCGAAGCGTATACTTATCCAAATTGGCAATTTTAGGATTTTTGGCCCTGGTAATTGCTTCAAATTGTTTCGCGAAAAGACCGATTTCTTTTTTCTGCTTTTCAGAAATGACTTTTCCGGCAATTAAGTAATCACTGCCGTCCACTTCCATGTATTTGCCATCCACTTCCAATTCATAATAGTCACCGTAGCGTCCTTCGGAAACTGTTATTTTAGAGGATAAAGCTGAACCGTTTTCATTGAGTTGTGAATAACCTTGCCATTGAAAATAAGCAAATCCAACTCCAAGAATAAAAGTGAGAGGAACAATTGTTTTGAGTATGGCAGCATTTCCCCTTTGTGCAATTTTGATTCCAATAAATAGAACAATACTGCTTAAGATAATCAGTGCGGTAGAAATGTAGAATGCCGGTGGGAAATCGTATTTCACCCAAAATGTATCTCCTGCACTTACAATGTAACCTGAGGATAAACCTGCAAATAACATCATGATACTGAAAATTCCCACGTAAATGAGATTTTTTCGCATTTTCTCCCGAATCTCAGGAGTCAATTCTTTGTCGTATTCTGTTTGAGACATGTGTTTTTTAAAAAAGTGTACCGTGTTTCCACAATGCCTCCATGATTTCAGGAAGATTTCTGTCGAACACGTATAAAAATTGAACTACGGGTAACCAAATGAAGGATGCAAACATGAGTTTTCGCGCATCAGCAATTGTAAGACTCAGGAAAAGTTTATAGGCTTGAAGGAAGAATAGGATGGAACAAGTTCCGGCTATAATTAATGTAATGTCGCTCGTCCAGCCCATTAGCCAAGGCAATAAGGAAAAAGGAATTAGCGCCAATGAATAGATCATGATCTGAAAAGCAGATCCTTTGGTTCTTCCTTGTTTGGAAGGTAAAAGTGAAAATCCTGCTTGTTGATAATCGTCATATACCACCCATGCAATTGCCCAGAAATGAGGAAACTGCCAAACAAATTGCACGAAGAATAACACTCCTGGAACTAATCCGAAACTATCAGATCCGGCAACAGCACCGATCATCGGAGGAAGAGCTCCTGGAAACGCACCTACAAAAACAGCCCATGTAGAAATGCGCTTCATCGGGGTGTAAATAAAAACGTAAGATACGAATGCGGCTAAACCAAGCAGCATTGACCCCAGATTTAATTGGTAAAGCATCCACAATCCGGGAAGTAAACAAAGGGCAATAACAATTAATCCTTCATTCACAGACATTTCGCCCATTGGAAGCGGTCTTTTTCCAGTTCGGTTCATGAGTACATCCAGCTCGCGTTCCCAAATTTGATTGCATCCGTTTGAAGCAGCTGTTACCAGTAAACCACCGAGCATTAAGTAAACCATTTCCAGCTTGTCGCTACCTCCAACAAACAAATATCCGGAAAGGGCTGATAGAACAACAAGGGCTGAGAGTCTGAATTTGGTGAAATTCATGTACATCTTCACTTTTTTGCCTATACCCATAATTACTCTATTTAAAGACTGTGCAAATGTACACATCAAGTTGGAAATAGCACCCAACTCTAATTCAAAATTTCAAATGGCGGTTAAATTAGATTGATTTTAGATAACAATAATTTCAAGTATTCTTTAAAATGAACCAAATGTTACTTAGTTCTTACCTATTATTAATTTCTGTGGGTTTGATTTAACTTTAAAGATACCTTTGTTCTGTATCAGGTTATGAGTTCCTTTTAGGAATCTCAAAAATCGGGTCATAGGTGTGTTAGTTTGAGGGAGGAAGTGGTAAGCCTCCCTCTTTTTTTGCCCTAAATTTCCGTGCTCTAAATTTCATATTGAAAACCGGGGTTATATATTGATAAGATTAACACATTGTTCCCAAATATCAATCTTCCAACGTCATACGATTAATTTCTTTGTTTTTGATTATCGGATCTTTCGTTCGTTGAACAGGTTACTGCGCATACCTAAACAGATCAATGGACTCGTGCGGGATTCCATTTCACCCCAACTGTATTGCATTCCCGCCTGAAGATAAAGTTCCAATTGCAGTTTACTCAAAGTGGTGGAAGCATTTGCCTGAAAGGAAAGTGCCCGCTGAGTAATTCCTTGACCAATCGTGTTTCCATATTCTTTTGGGTGGGAAGTATAGCTTTTGTAGATGTCTCCTCCATAACTGATGGAAGAATCGTCGTATCCCTTTAAGTAGAAGGAAGAAAAAAGTGTCAATTGGAAGTTCTTGAATGGAATTTGAGCTGTTGCAAGCAATTCAGCAAAATTACTTCCCAGATAATGTCCAAGCGGCAAACCGAGCGAACCGTTATTCTGTCCGGAAGAAATATGGGAGAAGGTATAAGGTCGAACCAGGTTGCCTTCGAATTGATAGGACCATTTTTTGAATTGACCTTTGACTCCCAATTGCAGACCGTATTTGTTTGCCCACCATTTAGAACGCTTTGTGATTTCTTTCAATACAAATTCATCCAAGGGCAATTGGAAATAGACGCAGTGTTTTTTAGAACCAAAGTAATAAGAGGACTGAAGTGCAAGGAGCACATTGTCAGTCGATCCCAAGCTGTATTCCTGTGGGCGGAAGAACACGAATGGATTCAGGTATTCCACTTCATAACCTCTTTTGTAGGTACTGTCCTTGGATTGGAAAATGACGGATTCCAGCAACATGATATTGAAATTCGACCCGATATTCATACTGAGGTAATGCGTTGTATTGTATTTCCAATCGCGGGTTTTGTTGGCGTAATTATTATCGTGTAAAAATTGGTAGAGTAACCCGTATTCCAGATTCCAAAAATTCACCCGGAACTGGACAAATGGATTTGGGGCAACCTGATCTCCTTGAATCAGTGAGCGGTAGCCTTCACCAAAAAACTGATTGTCTATTCCGGCACTGATGTGAAGCATGTCGTTTGGTGTATACCCCAGTCGTGTTCGAATATCTGTGAACCAATAGGCATCCCGATTTTGCATGGGTGAAAAAGCCACATGTGTTTGGGTGTAATCTTCCCTCAAACTCCAGCCCGAAGTTAACAAGGTGCGATTGTACCACTTGCCCCAAGTTTTCTCGAAATTGAATCCGACGGCTGCCCGGTAATTAATTGCAGTGTCGTATTGAAAATAACTATCCGATGCCGGAAGAATAACAAACGGTCTTTTAGCTTCTTTGGGATTGGAAAAAAGAGGGGTGTTGTTCTGCTTGATTTCAATGATAAACGTGTCAGAAGTGTTTGTTTCCAGATTTAAGGGATTCGCACGAATCAGCGGTTGAATAGAATGATGAAGGTTTCGTTTGTAAGGAAAGTCCGGCTTTAAACTGAAATTACGAATGCGATCAATCTTTCCCTGAGAATGCCCCAGGAAGCAGATGAAAACGGTTGCTATGAGAATTTGGATCCGCATCAGAAGTCGAAATAATGATTATTTAGGGCAGTTCGAATCCCCAGGTTGAACCAATAAGACTGTTCATTTTGCAATGGATTTTTCACCATTCTCAACTTTGCCGAACCAAAGATTTCCAATCCATATCCGTGATTGAAGTTATACCCCAATTCGAAGGTCTCATAAAGCACTTGTTGATTTGTTCCGGAAGCGGCTTCGTAAACAGGTAACAATTGTCTGTAATTATCCGATTGATTCAGGTAGTAATTGGTGGAAGAACTAACGAATAAATGATTCCATTCCGCACGAAGACGGATGATTACTTCATCCACGCCAGCTCCCATCGGATGTCCGATCGGAAGATTGAAATTGCTGTAATTGATTCTCGGATTGGAAGATTTATATGCGTTTGAAGAAGTGTGATTGTATTCTACATGAACCAGATAATTGGGAGATTTGAATGGCCAATACCGGATTCCGATCTGACCCACATCACTGGATTTGGAATAGGGATTTCTCCCGTATTGTCCATACAAAAGTACTTTCCATACTCTCCAATTCAGATCGAGACCCAAGTAAGCATAACTTTTTCCATTGATTCCTTCCTGAATCGTTGCTGCACCAGGAATCGGGATATAAAACCCACCTTCGACTGCCTGTTTCTGAATGGAGTCTCCCCTTGTCCAGGTTCCACCTTCAATCAATCCGATCCGAAGATGCTCGGTCGCCTGGAAATAGATCGACCCGATACTCAATGCTTTCCGTTCGTAAAGTGCCTCCCCATTGCTGGCATAAGGAACCCGAAGTAAATTCAATCCTTGCAACCGGATTAACTGAAAATTCCATTTTTTACCCAAGGTATAATTCACCCGGAAATTCATAGTCGGGAGCGAATTGTCAGAATAGAGCATGGAGCGATAACCACTTCCGACAAAAATCGGATTATTTCCTGCAGAGACAGATAGGCTTTTCAAAACTTGCCATTGCACCATTCCGGTTGCATATGCGTAATCAAATCCATTTGTTTTAAAGGGTTTTGTACGGGCGCTTCCGGGAATCACAGCATTTACCTGATGGTAGCTTGAATCAGAGCTGTTCGGATAAAATTCCCCTCGATTGGTGACATATTGCTGAGCGTAATAAGGTAAAACAGCTTGGTTTTCATAAAAAGATCCGGAAAAAAAGACCTTGTTTTTCATGCTTCCTTCTATCCGGAGACCACGAACATTCAGGTACTGACTCATAGCGGTATCTCCGCGTTCAACACCCGATTGGATATCCAGAATGGGACTTGCCCAAATAGCACCTTCTTTTTTAATGACCTGAATGATTTCCCGCTGATATATGTAGTGTCCAACCGTTGCATAGCGCAACTTTTGTTCCTTTGTTGTGTTGTAGTAATTCACCTGATTGTCGCTCACCGGGAAAATAGGAGTAAAGGAAGAATCAGTGAAAAAGGAAATATCCTTGAAGTAGGATTCAATTGGTAAAACGCGGTATTGTTGTCCAAATAGTGTGGAGACTAGAAAGAATGAAAAGAAGGTATTTAGTACTAGTTTCATTTATTCATCAGGTCAATGAGAGCCTTTGTTTTTACAATGAAGTGGGGATTGTATAAGCTTTCCTTATTGTAAGTAAGTGCTTCATTGGTTTCAGCATTCACAACTATTCCTCCCAAGGCTTCTATAATTGCTTGTCCGGCAGCAATATCCCATTCCATCGTAGGTGCAAATCTCGGATAAACATCCGCCTTTCCCAAAGCTAAATCGAAAAATTTTAATGCACTTCCTTTTTGTTGGAATTCCACTTCTCCGAATTGCTCACGCATGGCTTGATTGAATACAAGGTCATTCCCGGAATGATGGGAGCGACTTCCTGAAATTTTGAGCGGGTTATTGACTTCCATTTTGGGACTGATCTTTTTCCAATTTTCGGGTTGATTAATCTCATCAAATGAAAGGACGGTTACCTGAAAATCGGTTCCACCAAAAATGATTTCCTGATTGACAGGCGATGCTATGAATCCCAGAATGGAACGGTTTTGATCAACCAATGCAATGCAAACTGCAAACTCTCCGTTTTTTTGGATGAATTCTTTGGTTCCGTCCAACGGATCTACAACCCAAACAGTTTCCCATGTTTTTCTGATTTCAAATGGAGAATTCTTGATTTCCTCCATAATGGTTGGAATTCCGGTTTGTTCCAATGCTTTTTTAAGGATTGAATTGGAAATCAGATCCGCCTTGGTTAGAGGACTTCCATCCGTTTTCAAAGAAGGATCAAAATCTGTCTCATAAATTTGCATAATTGCCTTTGAAGCTTCTACGCAAGCTTTGAGAACAATCGGAATAAAAGTTTGAATTTCTGAAATAACCATCGGTTAAAAGTAATGAGAAAAGAGGAATGGTGAAGCTAAAGTTAGTTGAAAATGAAAAGGTGAAGGGGAGAATCGGATAAGAGTACACTTATCCTTCTTTTACCCGGGTAATAAAGTGGCTAATTCCTTTTAGTATCAATTCTTCCTCAAATTTAATCGCCAGTTAATTTCGTATCAGTATCTTTGATTAAATCCCATTCATAGGATATGAATAGAAATAAAACATTCAAGAATATTCCGGATTTCAAACTTTCTCCATCTGTCGATAAAGTAGGAGTGGAAGAGCGCGTAGCCCGGTTTCAAACCAGAAGTATCAAAAATGAATCAAAAGTTCAAGGCTTGAAAATGGTGTTGAATATGATCGATCTGACCACCTTGGAAGGGAAAGATACTCCCGGAAAAGTACGTCAGTTGTGCTACAAAGCTCAGCATTTACATGATCTACAGGATGGGTTGCCAACGGTAGCCGCAATTTGTGTTTATCCGACAATGGTCGCAGAAGCAAAAAAGGCATTGGGAGATTCCGGTGTCAAGGTGGCGTCTGTCTCTACGGCTTTTCCTAGCGGACAATCGACCATGGAAATCAAATTGCTGGACACGAAATTTGCAGTGGACAATGGTGCTGACGAAATAGATATGGTCATTTCCCGAGGAAAATTTTTAGCAGGTGAATACAACTTTGTGTTTGATGAAATTGCAGCAATAAAAGAAGCTTGTGGCAAAGCACGATTGAAAGTCATTTTTGAAACAGGTGAACTGGCATCTCTCGATCAAGTGCGCAGAGCAAGTGATATTGCCATGTATGCAGGTGCGGATTTCATCAAGACTTCTACCGGGAAAATTCAACCTGCTGCAACTATGCAAGTGACTTATACGATGCTTTGTGCAATCAAGGATTTTTACAGAAAAACCGGAGTGAAAGTAGGAATGAAGCCAGCCGGTGGAATTTCTTCTTCCAAGTTGGCATTGCACAATCTGGTCATGGTGAAAGAAACATTGGGGAACGATTGGTTGAATAACGACTGGTTCCGATTTGGAGCAAGTTCGTTGGCAAACGACGTACTGATGCAATTGGTAAAACAAGAAACGGGGCACTATCAAAGCGCCGATTATTTTTCGATAGATTAATCCTCCCCCTCAGTCCCCCTCCAAAGGGGGAAGCCTCTCCTCCCTTGAGGGAGGATCAAGGAGGGTGGCTTTAAAAATATAAAATGGCAAAAAAGAACCATAAGGAGAAAACAACTTTCGACTTCAACGGCGGATGGGATTACAGCCCTAGTCCGGAAAGTACCAGTCATGTAAAACTCAAGGAACGCTACGATCTGTATATCGATGGAAAGTTCGTTGCGCCAAATTCCGGTAAGTACTTCCAAACAACGAATCCGGCAACGGAGAAAGTGATTGCAGAAGTAGCTTACGCCGATGAAAGTGATGTGGATAAAGCAGTAAAAGCTGCCCGTAAAGCGTATGAAAACGTCTGGTCGAAACTATCTGCAAAAGAACGCGGAAAATACATTTATCGCATTGCCCGTCTGATGCAGGAAAAAGCACGTGAATTGGCAGTTGTCGAAACACTGGATGCTGGAAAAACGATTCGTGAATCACGGGACGTGGATGTTCCCTTGGCGTGTAATCATTTCTTTTATTATGCCGGTTGGGCAGATAAATTGGAGTATGCGTTTCCAAATAGAACCGTTAGTGCGTTAGGAGTTGTAGGACAAGTTATCCCTTGGAATTTTCCGCTTTTGATGGCTGCATGGAAAATTGCACCGGCTTTGGCAGCAGGAAATACAGTAGTTCTGAAACCTGCAGAAACAACACCTCTTACTGCTATGTTATTGGCAGAGATTATCCACGAATCAGGATTGCCGGCAGGTGTGGTGAACATTTTGACAGGTTACGGCGATACCGGAGCAGCGATTGTAAACCATCCGGATATCAATAAGATTGCATTTACAGGTTCAACGAATGTTGGAAAGATCATCCAGAAAGCGGTTGCCGGAACAGGAAAGAAATTGACCTTGGAATTGGGTGGAAAATCCGCAAATATCGTATTTGAAGATGCTCCGATCGATCAGGCTGTGGAAGGAATTGTAAATGGAATTTTCTTCAACCAGGGACACGTCTGCTGTGCAGGTTCGCGTTTGTTCGTTCAGGAATCGGTTGCAGAGGAAGTGATCCAAAAATTGAAAGATCGCTTGGACACCTTGTATGTCGGAGATCCCTTGGATAAAAACACAGACATTGGAGCCATCAATTCGAAAGAGCAGTTGGAAACCATTCAGAAATACATTAAAATCGGGAAAGACGAAGGAGCGAGCATGTATGAAAGTTCGTGTGAGCTTCCAAAGAAAGGATACTTTGTTCGACCAACTTTATTTACAGATGTGGCGCAATCCAGTAGAATTTCGCAAGAAGAAATTTTTGGGCCGGTGTTAACGATTCAGACCTTTCGAACAATCGATGAGGTGATCCAAAAGGCAAATAATTCCCCTTATGGTTTAGCAGCAGGAGTTTGGACAGATAAAGGATCACGCATCTTTAACCTGACGTCGAAATTGCGAGCTGGAGTTATTTGGGCGAATACCTACAATAAATTCGACCCGACTTCTCCGTTTGGAGGATACAAAGAAAGCGGTTTTGGACGTGAAGGAGGTTTGCAAGGATTGGGAGCTTATTTGAGAGTGGAAAGATAATTATTGCATATAAATTGGGGTAATCCTCCCCCTCAGTCCCCCTCCAAAGGGGGAAGCGGATTGAATCTCTCCCTTTGGAGGGAGATAAAAGAGGGAGGAAAAACGAGATTTTACAAATTATGTCACGATTGGAAATACTAAAAACATACAAGATCTTCATTGGCGGACAATTCCCGAGAACGGAATCCGGAAGATATTACGCACCCTTGGATAAGAAAGGTCAGCCTTTGGCGAATATGTGTTTATCGTCACGGAAAGATTTCAGGAACGCAGTGGTTGCTGCACGAAAAGCCTTTGGATCCTGGTCCGAGAAAACGGCTTTTAATCGCGGACAGATTTTGTATCGCATTGCCGAAATGCTGGAAGGTCGAAAAGGACAGTTTGTGGAAGAATTGGTAAAGCAAGGAAGCACAGAGGCAAAAGCGAAACAAGAAGTCGAGTTAGCAATTGACCGTTGCGTTTATTATGCCGGTTGGTGTGATAAATACCAGCAGGTTTTCAGTTCGGTGAATCCGGTAGCAAGCAGTCATTTCAATTTTTCAGCTTTGGAGCCCATGGGAGTTGTGGGAATCATCGCTCCGCAAACAAACGGATTGATCGGCTTGGTTTCAACGATTTTACCGGTGATTGCAGGAGGAAATGCATGCATTGTTTTGGCATCGGAGAATTTGCCGTTATGCGCAATTACCTTCGCTGAAGTGTTAGCTACTTCCGATCTGACTGGCGGAGTGGTTAATATCCTGACCGGAACTGAAAAAGAGTTGGTGGAACAATTCCATAGCCACATGGATGTGAATGCAGTGGTTTACGCCGGGGGAAATAAAGAAAACGCTTTAGCAATTGAAACCGGTGCGGACAGCAATGTGAAACGCATCTTTGTTTATGAGAACGATTTCACCAAAGCAACGGATGAAAATCCTTATTACATCACAGATTTACAAGAATTGAAAACGACTTGGCATCCGATTGAGAATGTGGGAGGGGCGACGAGTAGTTATTAGTTCAAAATTCAATTCAGATAGCTATTGGGAGTAAAATTCAAAAGAGTTGAAAGATAACTTCTCACATAACTCGAGCAACTACGCACAATTTCGCCCGACTTATCCGAAAGAGGTCTTTGCGTTTTTGAAAACCATTCTGACGGGAAGAGAACGCGTTTGGGATTGTGCAACAGGAACCGGACAGGTTGCCGAAAACTTGGTCGATCTGTTTGATGAAATAGAAGCGACCGATTTGAGTGAAAATCAATTGAAAAATGCGGTTTCTCATTCCAAAATCCGGTATTCGCAGCAAATTGCAGAAGAAACTAATTTCCCGGATCATTATTTTGATTGCATCACTGTGGGGCAGGCCATCCACTGGTTCGACTTTGAAAGATTCTATCAAGAAGTAAAACGTGTGTTGAAACCGGACGGCTTGTTGGTCGTTTTGGGTTACGGAAATATTCAGGTTGGGAAAGAAGAAATTCAATCCGTGATTACCAGATTGTATTCCGGAATTCTAACTGGTTATTGGGATCCCGAACGTCATTTCATCGATGAAAACTACCAAACGATTCCTTTTCCGTTCGAGGGAATAGCGCATCCTGAATTTCAAATTAAAAACACTTGGAATCGGGAACAACTCTTGGGTTATTTGAACACGTGGTCGGCTGTGAAGCATTATAAAGACAAGCATCCAATCAATCCGATTGATCTGATTCTTCCGGAAATGCCGGCTTTTGAAGCAGTAGAGATTTCGTTCCCTGTCTTCATGCGAATCGGAAAAAATCAACCAATTTTGTCGAATGAGTGAGCTTAATCCGGACGATATTCCATTTTTGATCCTCTTGGTCTTTGCTTTTTTGCAGGTGATCTATTTCATGATTTACTATGGCAGATACAGTCGGCTGAATCAAAAGTTGGTGAAGATGGATCGACTCGAAAAATCCGGAATAATTGCTCAAAGCAGTATTGACCTTACCCGGACGAATACCAACCTCCGGATTCAAAGAATGAAACGGGTATGCTATTTACCCAACGCTATAATCCTGGTTGTTCATTGGATTTTTAACGGTGTTCACTTTGGAAAATCTTTTGAGACCAGTAATTTTTTGGAACCGGTTTACATCGGTTTGGCAGGAGCGTTTCTCATCCTGTTGGGGAATATCACCAAAGGCGCACAAATTTTTGATCCGAACAGGAGATTCTTTAATAGAGGTAGATTCTAAACAGCTAAAATAGGATGATTTCCTTTCGGAATAGGAGATGTCATCTGTTTCAGCAATTTTCAGCAGCGGAGAGAATCCCAATTCCACGACAGTAAGATTTTTACCTCCCTGCGAAAAACCTAACCCGTTCTTACAATTGATATGTTGAATAGAAAAGACCTTCGATTCTAGCAACCGATTCCGGAAAGTGCTTGACATTTGGGATCCTGATCCCGTCTTTTCGTGAATCGGTCTAGAATGGAAGGTTGCTTGAACGCTGGAATTGGGACGAAGGCATTTTTGCTTACTTTTTTTGCCTTGGAAAAAAGTAAGGATTCTTCATTTCGACCCGCGTTTTTTCATTTTGAAAAATTTTCACATTTTTTTTCATTTTGAATAAATAGGCTCAATTACTTGCTATAGAAGAGTTTGAGCTTATTTTGGCATTCATGGCACATCCATTGCCTTTGGTTAAGCGAACCAAAAAAATTGGAAATCATGGAAAAGATGAAATTAAAAAACTTGTTTGCAATCGGGACGATGGTAACAGGATTATTGGCAGCAACGCCTTCTTTTGCTGGGAATACAGAAGGTTCAATTGAAGGTAACAGATACCAAAACCGTAAAGAATACAAAGACATGAAAGCTTCCATGTCACGCATTGAAAAGGATCGGGAACGCATTGCTTTTCACAAAGCGGAATTCAAAAAAAATAAAGAAGCAGGTTTGGTGATTGAATCACACATGAGTAAAAAAGAACTCCGAAAAGCGCAAGCCGATCTGAAAAGGGATAAAAAATACTTGCGTATTGACAAATGTGATTTACAAGCCGATCAGGCAACAGCGGTACATCAAGCGAATTTAGAGCGAAAAGCAGCCAAAAAAGAATTGCGTTTAGCTAAAAAGGAATTACGTAAAGATGTCCGTCAAGAAAACACTGCTGATTTGAAAACAGATGCGGCTTTGGTAGAGACTTTAACACTTAAGAAAGAGTTGAAATCAAAACAAGCAGAGGCATTAAAGGATGATGTATATGCATTCTTCATTTACCTCGACGAAGAAATTGATGAAGTTGTTTAATAGTAGCAGATTAAACACATAAATCGGGGCTGTAAGATAGGGACAGCCCCTTTTTTATTTCTTTTTTTCTCGTTCTCACACTCAAACTCATCCTGTTTCAAAAGTTGCTTGAGTGTAGCTGAAACTTATTGAACCCTTTAAACCTTTTGAACTTTTTCTATTTCTTCCGTTTCAAAGTAAACGGCTCCACATGAACGATATCGCTTTTGTAATAACCGTCAATTTTACTATCGTCAATCGTTACAACATAAGATTCTGTGGTTTCACCGGTTTCTTCATCCGTATCTGTATTGGTGGTTACTTGCGAAAAGAACGGTTTCAACTGGTCAGCAGTCACTCCTTCTTTTGCATTCATGGAATGAAGTTCCAGATCCTTCCCTTTTTTGATCACCTTGAAGACATTCAATACAGGTGCTTTCCCCATACATAAATAGTAATCCTTCCCCAATTTGTTAACAGAGATCGAATCGTTGATTTTCATGTGAGAATCTCCTTCGCCACTGTTCATGATCAGCTCATCTGATTTGATAACAACTGTGGTTTTCATCTCTGTTCCTTCCATCATTCCCTGGAAACTTTCAGGATAAATCAATTCATAGTTTCCCACCATCGATTTTGGAAAAACTTTTTCCGCTTTTCCGGGAGCATTTGTGGAAGTGATAATGGTACAGGAATTTAGAAAAATCAAGAACCCCGTGATGTATAACGCTATTTTCATCAGATACTATTTTTGTGAAAGGTACATATTAAATTAGTTGAAACCGTGAAAATCAAAAACCGTGCCCTGGAAAATAAGGCTTATTTAACTCTGTATGTAAACACTAGAAAGAGTTATCAATTATGAATTATCAAGAAGGATTTCGCTCTTGATAATTCATAATTAGTTTTTGATAATTAAAAAAAAACTCCGACCCGCATAACGAATCAGAGTTCTTAATATTTTCCTGATATCTTTATTATCCTACTAATGCTTGGTATCCCGCAGCATCCAATAAACCATCCATTTCGCTTGGATTCGTCAATTTCACTTTGATCATCCAACCAGCTCCATAAGGATCTTTGTTCACAGCTTCAGGATTTGATTCCAAACCTGAGTTAAACTCAATGATTTCTCCAGAAACGGGCATGAACAAGTCAGAAACTGTTTTAACCGCTTCAACCGAACCGAAAACTTCTTCCTGATCCATTGTTTCGCCTACTGTTTCAATCTCAACATAAACAATATCACCTAATTCACCTTGAGCGAAATCAGTAATACCGATTGTTGCAACATCACCTTCAACACTTACCCACTCGTGGTCTTTTGTGTATTTTAAATTTGCTGGAATATTCATCTTGTTATTCTTTTAAAGTCGTTTTCTCGGTGCAAATGTAATTTTTTTCCGCTAGGAAGCCTCACTAGTTGACCTCTTTTTAAATAAGCTTTTTGAAATATTTAACCGCAAAGAGTGAAAGACCGCGAAGGAGTTTATTATTCAGATCTTTGCATGCTTTGTTTCTCTGCGTTTATATCGTTGAGTTACGAGAAAACTTTTCAATTTTTCACTTCTCATTTTTTGAATTTTCCATTTTGAATTTTGAATTAACTTTGCATCATGGTAAACAGTGACCAACTCAAAGAAATTAATCAACGCATTACTGCGATTGCAAACTATTTGAAAATTCCGGAAAAGGAAATGCAATTGCGTGAAAGTGAATTGAAGACGCAGGACCCGGGGTTTTGGGACGATCCGAAAAAGGCAGAAACACAAATGAAAGAAATTCGTGGACTGAAATTTTGGATCGAATCGTATACGCGTTTAAAATCTCAAGCCGATGATCTGGAAGTATTAATCGAGTTTGTGAAGGAAGGTGCCGCTGAAGAGTCGGAATGCGACGATGCATACCAGTCTTTGCTTGCGACGATAGAAGAAGTGGAATTGAAAAACATGCTTTCCGGAGAGGAAGATGCCCTGAGTGCTGTGATCCAGATTACTGCAGGTGCCGGTGGTACGGAAGCATGTGACTGGGCTGGAATATTGATGCGCATGTATCTGATGTGGGCTGAAAAAAGCAAGTACAAAGTAAAAGAGCTCAACTTTCAGGAAGGTGATGTGGCTGGAATTAAAACCGTAACGCTTGAGATCGAAGGTGAATTTGCTTTCGGATATTTGAAAGGTGAAAATGGGATCCATCGTTTGGTTCGTGTGAGCCCGTATAATTCTCAAGGAAAACGCATGACTTCCTTCGCTTCAGTTTATGTTTATCCTTCTGTGGATGATACGATTGAAATCTATGTCAATCCGGCGGATATCTCATTTGAAACCTTCCGTTCAGGTGGTGCAGGTGGACAAAACGTAAATAAGGTGGAAACCGCGGTTCGTTTACGACATGCTCCTTCAGGAATTATCATTGAGAACTCCGAATCCCGTTCACAATTGGCTAACAAGGAAAAAGCGATGCAGTTATTGCGTTCCCAGTTATATGAAATTGAATTGCGTAAACGCGCTGAATCAAGAGAGCAGATTGAAGCAGGAAAGAAAAAGATTGAGTGGGGATCGCAAATCAGAAGTTATGTACTGGACGACAGACGAGTGAAAGATCACCGGACAGATTATACGGTAAATGACCCGGATAAAGTATTGGATGGGGATTTATTGCCTTTCCTGAAGTCTTATCTGATGATGTACGGTAGTTAACAAAGACTTAAGACAAAAGATTAAAGACAGAAGACTTGAATCGTTTGTCTGATAAAAATCGAGTCTTAAGTCTATTGTCTAAAATCTGATGTCTTTAAAAAAATGAAAACAATCATATACCACAATACCCGTTGCTCAAAAAGTAGGGAAGGCCTTTGCGTTCTGGAAGAGATGGGTGCTGATATCGAAATCAGGGATTATCTGATGGTTCCTCCTACTTATGAGGAATTGGACAATCTGTTGAACTTGTTGAAAGCGAAACCTCTTGACATCATTCGTCAGAAGGAACCCATTTTTCTTGAAAAGTATTTGGGGAAGAAACGTACCCGAAAACAGTGGATCCAATCCATGATGAAATACCCGATCCTCATCGAACGACCAATTGTGGTGAGGGGAAATCAAGCGATAGTAGGCAGACCTCCGTCTTTAATCAAAGATTTACTTGCTTAAAAATAAAAATAACCGCGAAGAAGCAAAGAGCGCAAAGAAGAACAGTATCTTGCCTCTGCGATCTTAGCGTCCTTAGCGGTGAAAAATAACTCCGTATTTCTATTCTTTGATTACAATTTCTTTAAACGTTCCTGCTTGAGTAGCTACTTGAACGATGTAAACTCCTTTCGGTAATTCGGATAGATTGATCCAGGCAGCATTGTTTTCAATCGAATAATTCACCGAAACCGATTGACCAAGGGAATTAACCAATTTCAGCGTTTCAATAGCAGAAGCACTTTCTATTTTTGTGATTGATGAAGCCGGATTTGGAGCGATGTGAAGTTTCATTTTTTCCAATTCATGGATGCCTAATGCGGAATTGGTATACTGAATCGAATCACAAGAAATACAACCGCCATTGGGTGTGTTCGTCAGGATGCAGCAGAAGAATTTGTTAGAAGAATTGGAAGCTCCCGGCGTATAAGTAACAAGCGTTCCCGGTCCCATGTAGGGCGATGATTGACCTTGACCGGTTCCATCTGTCCACATAATCATTTGATTCATAATCATAAATGGTGGCATAGATGAATTCAAGGTAATAGAAACCTGGTTTGGTCCTACAATGGATGAATTAAATGCCGAATAACAAGGAAAAGGGACTTGGACCATTGCTGTGTCGGAAGAGCAGGATGTACAGCCAAGCATATCCGATACACACAATTGATAAATCACACATCCATAATTATTTTGAAGAGTTGCAGCATCTATTGTAACACTGTCACCACCTGGGCTGGTAGTATATGGGACAGGAATTCCATTCCCGTCAGTTACGGTCCAGGAATAGACAAATGGAGCTGATCCGGTTGCATTGACTGCATTCAAGACGTAATCATAAGTGCTTAATAAACTGTCGTTTACCTGTACGCTGCATTGTGCATGCGAAAAGGAGAAGCCTCCCAAAGTAAGGGCAATGCTGAGTAGTAATTTTTTCATGTTTAGTGTTTTGTATATGGAGAAGACGTCTAATATTCGTCTCAGTTGCTTAGGAATTGAAAACGGATTTAAAAAGAGTTTAGCAGGAATCTTTTTCGTTATCTTTAAGAGAATCAAAATGGTGCAATTATGGAACAACGGAATTTCGAAACGGTTACTGAAGCAGTGAATGATTTGAAAAAACGCGGATATACATCGGATTTATCGATGGAGGCGGATAAGGATTATCTTTTCTGTAACTCTACTGCAACACAATTGTCCCCGGAGGATTTCACAATCGATGAGGTGTACCGTTTTGAAGGAATGACTGATCCGGGAGATGAAATGATTGTTTATGCGATCTCTTCCAGTGAGAAAAACATCAAAGGAATCGTTGTCAACGCTTTCGGAATTTATTCGAGTTATAGAGCCTCGAAATTGGTGGAGTACCTCACCAAACATCGCGATTAGTGATTCGCATGTCAAACTCGTTCGGACGGATATAACTGCCTAAAAAGAGAGCCTGGAAGTACTTCTCCATAAGACTTCTCTGAAAAGGAATGCAATTTTTAATTTTTTACCAGTCACATCCCAATCTTTACTCTAAATTTGCACCGAATTATTTCAGGAATAATTTAGTTGGTTTTGTAGAACTTTTAAGAAAGATTTCCGTAGGAGGAGTGCAACGTGTAGCGAATGAGAACAAAATACATTGACCTTATCGATCAGACATTTGATTTCCCACAAGATGAGTTTCACTTGAGAGAAGATCGTTTGATGTTCCATGGTATTGATTTGATGCGATTAATTGAAGAATATGGCACGCCATTGAAATTCAACTACTTGCCTCAGATATCGCACAATATCCAACGAGCCAAAGGCTGGTTTCGAGAAGCAATGAACAACTTGGGTTATTCGGGAAACTATTATTATTCTTACTGTACAAAAAGCTCCCACTTCTCCTTTGTTCTGGATGAGGTTCTGAAGAACGACGTGCATATTGAAACGTCTTCCGCATTTGATATCGATATCGTAAAGAATGTCCTGAACGCAGGAAAACTGAAAGAAGGAAGTTATGTGATTTGCAATGGATTCAAACCTCCGAAGTATATTCAGAACATCGCAGACCTGATTGAGGATAAGCGCTTGAACATCATTCCGGTGGTGGATAATACGGCAGAAATTCACGATTTGATCGCCGCCACAGGAGAAAATGAATTGAAGATCGGAATTCGGATTGCTTCGGAAGAGGAACCGAAATTCGAGTTCTACACCTCCCGTTTAGGGATTCGGTACCGTGAAATTGTTCCGTTCTACAAAGCGTTCATTCAGGATAATCCGCGTGTGCAGATCAAGATGCTTCACTTTTTCATCAATACAGGAATCAATGATACTTCGTATTACTGGAATGAGTTGACAAAGTGTCTGCGTATCTATTCAGATTTGAAAAAGGTTTGTCCTACATTGGATTCGTTGAATATTGGTGGAGGTTTCCCAATCAAGAAGTCTCTGGCTTTTGATTTTGATTATGCTTACATGGTTCGCGAGATCCTGATGCAGGTGAAACGCGTTTGTGCGGATAATGACATCCCGGAGCCAAATATCTACACCGAATTCGGATCATTCACAGTAGGTGAAAGTGGAGGAGCAATCTTCAATGTATTGCATCAGAAACAACAAAATGACCGGGAAAAGTGGAACATGATCGACAGTTCTTTCATGACCAATCTTCCGGACACCTGGGCCATTAACCAACGATTCATCATGCTGGCAATCAATCGGTGGAATGATGATTATGAACGGGTACTTCTTGGCGGATTGACCTGTGATTCGGATGACTATTACAATTCGGAACAACATTCAAATGCGATCTATCTTCCAAAGTTTGATAAGAATAAACCACTCTATATTGGATTCTTTAATACGGGTGCTTATCAGGAAACTATCGGTGGATACGGTGGGCTGAAACATTGCTTGATTCCGGAGCCGAAACATGTACTTATTCAACGAGATGAACACGGAAAAATCGTGTCGGAGCTGTTCTCTGAGGAACAAACTGCAGATGATTTCATGCGGATTCTAGGCTATCGCCCATAAAAGTGCTAAATCGAATTAGTTATTTAGTTCTAGGTTTTTAGTTGAAATTGTTGTATTTTTCATGCTTGATATGGGTTGCAGTTAATTATTTCAGAATCAATTGCTTTCCTGACTATTGAATTGCTAATTCGAACAAAAAGCGGAATTAATTCATTTTTAAACAGAGTTTACTGAAAGTTTACAGTATTTTTGCACTCTCTTTTAAGAAACGTAAACGAAAAATAACAAACAAGGTAAGAATGACGACACATATTCAGACCATTTACACCGAAGACAAAACACCTTTTGCTGAAACCGTGAATTCTTGGTTGGTAGCATTAGGCTTTCATGTTTTGCCATTTCAGGAAAATGATGAATTGACGGAAAAAATTGATGCTGTTGTTATTTTCCACGATAATCACAACTTCGATAAACGAACTGCTGAATTGCGCGATTTGTTTGAAGTTCATCAAGCTCCGATCCATAAAATCGATCTAAGTGGAACGATGAACGTTGCCTTATCTCATTTGTCTTTGTTTTTCGACCGCACAAAATGTAAAGATGTTTTGTTCATCGGTAGTGAAGGAATCAAGGATCATCCGAAGATGGATATCTTCAAGGAGAAGTGGAATTTGTAAGACATGTTTTTGAAATTCAAAATAATTTAAAAGGACGACATTTGTTGTCCTTTTCTGTTTCCACTAAAAATGTCCTCCCCCTTTTGTCCCCCTCCAAAGGGGGAAACCAGATTTCCCCAAAACAAAGCACAATTGTCTCTTTTTGTTTAATTGAACTAGATAAGCATATATTGTATTGAAAGCATTTTCAAACTCCCCCTTTGGAGGGGGATTAAGGGGGAGGATAAATTTGATTGTGATAAATTGAAACTTTTTAACTTTTGCATTTTCAATTTACTTCACATAATCCTGTTTCAACACCAATACATACTGATCGCCATCCAGTTTCGAATATCCTTGTTCATAACAGAAATAATAGGTATTTCCCTTTTGGGTTTGGTACGTGTTCGTATAGTAATGAAAATTGAACCCTTCTTCAGCTAAAGTAATTGCATCGACCGTCCGTTTTCCTGTCGGATTCAAAGTCGCTAAAATCCGTCGGTTCTTCCTCAAAATATTGTTGATACGTCGAACATATTTAGTAGCATCTTCGTTCAATCGGTTATTATAAGTATTTCTGCAGTAGTCGGAACAGAATTTCTGATCCTTTCGACCACTCAATTTCTGTCCGCATTCCAGGCATTTTCTCTCTAGCATCTTATTCAGTGATTTCATCTATTGAAGTAGAAAAATAGTCGATTTAGACAAAAGGTGTTTAATATTTTAAAAAAAAATTGATTGCTAATACATTATGGGATATGTTTGTGTTCAAAACACTACCGTTTATGAAGAAAATTTACTTTTTGCTGTTTTTGATCTGTCCTTTTCTGAGCTTTGGTCAAACAAAAGAAATCACATTTGCCGAGCTTACCGTTGGTAGCGGGATGTATTTTGGTGCTGTCATGACGCCGACAGATATTACAGTTACTGTTCAAGGACCTTCGGATCGCTTTTTGGCATTCGGATTCGGAACGGGAATGGCTACAGGAAATGATGCAATTATCTGGTCGACATTGGGAACCGGAGCTGCACCTCTTCAATTACGAGATCACCGAATGATTGGGCAAGGTAATGAACCTACTGTTGATGCACAACAGGATTGGACGGTTGTTTCCAATAACGTTTCTGGTGGAAACAGAACCATTGTGGCATCAAGGGCTTTAAGTACTGGAGATGCGAATGATGTGACATTTAATTTTGCAGCAACGACTCAAAACTTATTTTGGGCGAAAGGACCCAGCGCAACCAATCAATTACAATATCATGGGGCAAGTAACCGTGCCAGTGGAATTGTTCGCACTTGGATTGTTCCGGATGTCACTCCACCGACCATTTCAAATACCACTCCTGCAGATAATGTAATTGGAGCCAGTGTTACAACAAACCTGACGATTAACTTTTCCGAGAACATCTCTTGGGGAACCGGATCATTGACTCTGTATGATGGAAATGATAATGTCATTCAAACTGTTTCCAGTGGAAACCCGAATGTGACGATTACCGGAAGTAGTTTTTTCTATAATCCACCGAGCAATTTAATTCTGAATACGCCTTATTACGTTAAAATTGATGCAACGGCATTTAAGGATGCGGCAAATAACTTTTTTGTTGGAATTGCGGATAATGTCACCTGGAATTTCAATACCAATGACGTCACTGCACCTGTCTTGACTGTTGCGCCATTTGTTCCTGCAGATAATGCAGTTGGTGTTGCCCTTACGACACCGCTTTCTATTACATTCAATGAAGCAGTTCAGGCTGGAACGGGAGTCATTCAATTGTATTCCGGATCAGGAACACTAGTTGAATCATATGATGTGCTAACTAGTCCGCTCATTTCTTTTGCTGGTTCAACCGTTACTATAAATCCAACAGATCTGGTATTGAATACCAACTATTATGTGAATATCCAATCCGGAGCGGTTAAGGACTTATCCAATAATAACTATGCAGGATTTACAAATAATACAACCTGGAATTTCAATACGAATGATATAACTGCACCACTGGCTGTTGCACCGTTCTCTCCTACTGATGAGGCTGTGAATGTTCCCACTACCGGAAATTTCAGTATTTCGTTTACGGAAGACGTACAAATTGCATCAACGGGAGCGATTGAAGTTTATACTTCCACAGGAACTTTGGTGGAATCATTTGGCTCAGGATCCGCCCAACTATCCGTAAGCGGTGCAACCGTGAATTTTTCCACTACCAATCCACTTGCTGAAAATACCGCGTACTACGTAAACATTACATCCGGATTTATAGAAGATCTGAGCGGAAATGATTTTGCGGGGATCACGACGAATACTTTATGGAATTTCACCGTTGGGGATTTCACTGCACCGACCATTGCGAGTTTAAATCCTGCTGATAATACTGCTAACGTGATGCTAGATGTAAACCCTGCAATTACCTTTAGTGAACCAATTGCACTGGGCACCGGAAGTTTCTTTTTGGTAAATGAACTTGCAGGAACCTCAGAAGAATTCAGTAGTTCGCTTGGAAATGCATTAATCAGTGGAAATACGGTAACTCTTAACCTGGCTCTTGCTCTTCAAATGGCTGGGCACTATCATGTTTTAATTGACAACAATGCAGTGGAAGATTTGGCTGGAAATGCATTTGCAGGAATTTCGGATACAACCGCTTGGTCGTTTACAGCAGTTTTGGAAACAGGACTCCAGGAATTATCCTTTGACAACTATTCCTGGAACGGAAAAGAATTGGTCATTAAAGCGGCTTATTCTGAAGGCGAAATAGTAGATGTTAGCGGAAGATTGATCCGACGCATAAATTCAAAGAAGACAATTCTGGACAATCTTCCTACGGGAATCTACACGGTTCGAATTCAACAAAATAATGCATCATCATTCTTTAGGATCTATGTGGATTAAGACCCGACTTTTTCTGGTGTGTTTACTATTTGCGGGATTTTCAGCTCATTCTCAAGATGTTTTTGAATCTGCACGGACAGGAAATATCAAGCAGTTAAAGAAACTGATCTCACTGAATAAGGACACTATTCAGAAAGTGAATTCAATGGGTTTTGATCCCTTGATGATTGCTTGTTACCGCGGTCAAACCAAATGTGCAGTATTTTTGATCGAACATGGAGCAGATGTCAATCGTCCGTCAGCTGAGGGAAGTGCTTTACAAGCAGCTTGCTATCAAAATAATACAGACCTAGCGAGATTGTTGATCGCCAAAGGAGCACAATTGAATATTCAGGGACCTGATGGCAATACAGCATTGATGTATGCGGTTTTGAATCAAAATGAAAAGTTGGTTGACGCACTAAGAAAAGCAGGAGCAGATCTGGAACTGAAAAACAAGGATGGACAAACGGCCTATTCACTTGCGATGACTCAGAGTAATTCCGAAATTCAAAAACTGGTTCAATTGCCTAGATAACAGCATGTGAAGCCCGTGATTAACAAGTGACTTAACATAAATTAACAGCATTTGCAACCCCCAAAGAACATTCTTTCACATATTTGCGACCTTAGGCTTAAACTATGATGGACATACCTAATTTATCTCCTTCGGAGCAGCTGCAGGTAATTGCAGGTGAAATTAAAACAGAAGGATTAAAATACGATTTATTGCGTCGTGAAATTGGAAAAGTAATTGTTGGACAAGAGAACATGGTTCGAAGTCTATTGATTGCATTGCTTGCAGATGGACACGTTTTATTGGAAGGTGTTCCGGGATTAGCAAAAACTCTGGCGATCCGAACACTTTCAAGTGCCGTTTCCGGACAGTTTTCAAGAATTCAGTTCACTCCCGATTTACTTCCGGCGGATGTTACAGGAACCTTGATTTATCAGCAAAAATCAGAACAATTTGCGGTCAAGAAAGGTCCGATTTTCGCCAATTTCGTATTGGCAGATGAGATTAACCGCGCACCGGCAAAAGTTCAGGCAGCTTTATTGGAAGCGATGCAGGAACGCCAGGTTACAATAGGTGATTCGACCTATGAATTACCCAAACCATTTTTAGTACTGGCAACTCAAAATCCGATTGAACAGGAAGGAACTTATCCTTTGCCGGAAGCACAGGTGGACCGGTTCATGCTAAAAGTATTTATGGGTTACCCATCCAAGCAAGAAGAACAATTGATATTGCGTTCCAATGTGAGACCGGAAGGACTTGAAAAAATTTCGCACGTCATGCATCCGGACGATCTGATAAAAGGAAAACACTTGGCGCGTTCCATTTACCTGGATGAGAAAGTGGAGCGTTATATCGTTGATATAGTTGATGCAACTAGGAATCCTGCCACTGCGGGAATTTCAGAAATTTCAAAGTACTTGTCTTATGGAGCATCACCAAGAGCATCCATTAATTTGGCTTTGGCTGCAAAAGCAAATGCTTTCCTGGAACAACGTGGTTTCGTCATTCCGGATGATGTGAGAACTGTTGCTATGGATGTACTTCGTCACCGCGTCGGTTTAAACTACGAAGCGGAAGCTGACGGAGTGAAGCCCGAACAGATCATCGAACGTTTATTACAGCGAGTAGAAGTTCCCTAATCAATCATGGATAAGGAAGCCTTACTGAAGCGCATTCGTACCATCGAGCTTCAAACTCGCGGTATGACTGAACAGGTATTCGCCGGACAATATCAGTCTGCGTTTAAAGGTCGAGGTATGTCTTTTAGTGAAGTCAGATCCTATCAGATTGGAGACGATGTAAGAACTATTGATTGGAATGTCACTGCCCGTTTCAGGGAACCATTCGTGAAGATCTTCGAAGAGGAAAGGGAATTGACCGTCCTTCTGATAATAGATGTTTCAGGCTCTATGTATTTTGGACAAGGAAAAGATTCAAAAATATCGCTGGCAGTTGAATTGGCTGCAACCCTGGCATTCTCTGCGGCGAAGAAAAATGATAAGGTAGGAGCTCTTTTTATTTCCGATGAAGTGGAGTATTATGTGCCGCCCAAAAAAGGATTCGGACATGTTCATTTCCTATTGCGAAAGCTGATTAATCTTCAACCGAAATCGGGAGGAACAAGTTTGGATACGGGGCTGAAATATGCCCGGAATATTTTCAAGCAACGAAGCATTTGCTTTGTGATCAGTGATTTTTCCCAACTGGAACTAAGCAAGGAAGGTTTTGCAAATACGGCGAGAAAACACGATTTGGTGGCACTTGGTGTGCGTGATCCCGGAGAAGCGAATCTTCCCAATGTGGGATTTGTCCGTTGGGTGAATGCAGAAACCAATACAACCAATTGGATTGACAGTTCTTCCACTCAGGTAAGAAGGGATTACGAAAAGAATCATATCCTCCGAAAAGAGAAGACCGAAGCCTTTTTCCAGCAATTGGGAATTGATGCGGCCTTTTTCGAAGTGGGAGATCATGTATATTTACCATTGCTCCAATTATTCAAACGACGAAAATGAGAGGGATTTTGTCCATATTGGCATGTTGTTGTTTTGGAGCAGGGTTTGCACAGACAAAGCGCGTTTATTGGGCGGAAGATTCCGTTCGGATTGGTGACAAGGCTCAATTGACAATCCTGGTAAAGAATCAACCGAAGAAATTTGATTACAATCCTATTTCAGGCGTATTTATTTGCGACGTCAATCACAAAGGCGAAACACTTTGGAAACCCGGTGGAGAGTTGGAGATAGAATCATTCCGGGATTCAACCTACACGCAAAAAGGAATTAAATACTGGAAAGGAGTTTACACCTTGATTGCCTGGGATTCTGCAAAATACCGTTTACCGGAATTATGGCTCACCTGGAAGGATTCCACCTTTTCATTTCGAGCACCGAATCTTTACGTCGGATTCGTGAAGAAAAAGGTGAAGGAGGGAATAGATGAAATTCCCATTGAACCGGAAGAGGATTCCTTGCGATTACTTAAAAAATATTGGTGGGTTTTGCTTATTGTAGCAGCCGGAGTAACCATTGGAATTCTTTGGAACAAACGAAGAAAGATTCAAAAATCGGAGGAGTTGAGTCTAAGGGAACGAACCTTGCTTGCAATAAAACAATTGAAAAAAAGGGAGGATTGGCTTCACGGCAAAACCAAGTCACATTACGTGGGGTTCTCAGCAATATTGAAAATGTATTTGAGTTCGAGATATGAACTGAACCTGATGGAACGGACTACCCGGGAAACCATCACCTTATTGAAACTGAAAGGGCTCGACTTTACCATGATCCGAAGAATTGAAGTGCTTTTGAGAGAAGCAGATATGGTAAAATTTGCCAAGACGGAATTGGATCCGCTGCACATTCAATCCAGCTTATTTAGACTGGAAGAGATAGTCACCGAATTAAGCCCATTAGAAATTCCGGAATGAGTCGCTATTTCAATATCTGCTTTTGGGAATATGATTTCTATAATCCACACATGCTTTGGCTGCTGTTGGTCATTCCGGTATTGTTGTTTTTCTGGGAGTACCTACAAAAAAGCCGGGTTGGTCAATTGAAATATGCGAGTTCCGAAGAAGAACAATTGGCCTATTCAATTGGCTGGGTTCGTTACATCAGATGGGGAATAAACACTTGTTATGCACTTTCCATGGGGTGTTTGGTCTTGACCCTGGCTGAACCCTATAATACTTCCATAGATCCTCCAAAGATTGATTACAAGAACGGAATCGATATCATTTTGGCTATTGATGCTTCTGGATCCATGTTGGCTCAGGATTTTGATCCGAATCGTTTGGAAGTGGCAAAACGCGTAGCAAAAAAGTTCGTGGATTCCAGGAAAGGGGATCGGGTTGGTTTGGTTGTTTATGAAGGAGAAGCATACACTGCTTGTCCTGCAACATTGGATTATAAATTATTGAAGGAACAGATCTCTGCTATTGAACCGGGTTTTTTGGAACCGGGAACAGCTATTGGAAGCGGTCTGGGAGTGGCGGTAACGAGACTGAGGAGTGATAGTTTGCCTTCCAAAGTCATTATCTTATTAACGGATGGAAGCAGTAACACCGGTCCGGATCCGATGGAAGCAGCTGAATTGGCAAAGCAGAAAAAATGCAAGGTTTATACCATTGGTGTTGGAGCGAATGGAATGGCACCCACTCCGGTTTCAACGCCGTTTGGAGTCGTTTATCAGAATGTTGCAGTAGAAATCGACGAGGTGATCCTGAAAGATATTGCGAAGCTGACCAATGGGAAATACTTCCGGGCACAGGATGAAAAATCCCTGGAAAAGATATACGCTGAAATTGATAAATTAGAAAAACGAAAAATGGAAGACCAGCATCTGGCAGTGGAACCTCCTTTAACATTATTCCCGTTTTTCATTTGGAGTATGATTTTTTCAGGAATAGCCTGGGGTGTTCAACGCTTGAAATTCAAATTGGATGATTAAGGAAGCGAATACATATAATCGGTTGATGAGGCTGTTACTTCTTTCAGAAGGAATCTGGTGGACATTGGTGCTGATCGGGTATTCATTGCTTCCTTTGGACCGCTTTGGAGTGAAGTTGCTTCACCCCGAAATGCTTGGATTGTGGGCTGTCATTCCCCTTCTGGCAACTGGTTCCTGGATTCAATGGAGTTGGAAGGCAAGAATCTACCAGGAATATTCAGGTTATGGATCTACCCGGATGTTGTGGGTGAAATTCGAACCGATTAAGGCATTCCTGCATTATTTTTTATTGCGCAGCACTTATTTTTTCGTAGTTCTTGCCATGGCTCAGCCGGTAGCAGGGTCCAAAAAAGTGAATGGTTCCAAACGCATCCTGGATTTGGTAATTTGTCTGGATATTTCAAATTCGATGAACACCAAAGATATGGGAGGTACGGAAGTGAGTCGGTTGACAGCAGCGAAACAGGCAATTGGCGAGTTGCTGAACCAATTGAAAGGCGAACGGATTGCCGTTGTGGTGTTTGCCAACGATGCGTATACACAGCTGCCTCTTACCATGGATTATGGCGCGGCAAAATTGTTTGTTCCGGATATTGAAACGTCCATGATTTCAGACCAGGGAACAAATATCGGCAGGGCATTGGAAGTGGCACAAGAGCAGTTCAAAGATACGGAATCCGGAAAAGCGATTCTGGTCATTACGGATGGCGAAGACCACGAAGCACTTTGGAAAAAACAATTGGAGGAATTGAAAAAGAAGCATGTGGAATTGGCTTATTTGGGACTTGGATCAACTAAAGGAGGACTTATCCCAAATAATCCGTATGATATTTCAGATGGGTACAAACGCGAAAACGGACAGGCGGTTGTGTCAAAAATTGATAAGAATGGATTGACCAAAATGGCAAGTGAATCAGGTAGCATTCTGGTTACCTCCGATAGTCCGTTCCCAAATATTTATGATATCGCAACGAACTACAAGAATACCAAGAATAAGCAGGTCATGAAAGTGGAATTTAATGTAGATAAAAACTATTTTTACGTCCCTACAATACTGGCACTACTTTGTATGATTTGCTACTTCTTTTTACCGATCATTATTAATCCCAATAAGGCATGAAAACGGCAATTCTTACTCTTTTGTGTGCTTTGGCTTTCAACTCTTTTGGGCAGGAATGGAAAGATACGCTCAACGAAGCCAGAAGGTTGTACAAAAAAGGAAACTACAAAGAAGCGTTAAAGTATTATAAAAGAGCCGAAAGATTAGCTCCAAATGATGTAGATTTGTCTCAAGAGATTGGTCAGACTGCGTACCGTGCAAATGATTTTGAGACAGCTTCAGAAAGTTTTGAACGTCAGGCGAATAACGCTCCTACAAAAGAAAAAGAGATTCGTGCTAGAACAAGTTTGGGTGAATCCCGTATGAAGCAGCAAGATTTCCAGGGAGCGATTGATGCATACAAGGATGTTTTAAGATTGGATCAGGATAATGAAAGAGCAAGACAACGATTGGTTGAGGCTAAAAGATTATTAGAACAACAGAAAAAAGAACAACAAAACAAACAAGACAAAGAGAATAAAGATCAAAATAAAGACAACCAAAATCAACAAAACAATAATCAGAAAGATCAGAAAGATCAGAAAGATCAGAAAGATCAGAAAGATTCAAAGGATAAACAAAACCAAAGCCAGCAAGATCAAAAGTCTCAACAAGAAAAGAGCGAACAGAAAAAATTACAAGACAAGGAAACCGAACGCAAACTAGACGAGTTTAGTAAGCAGGAACAGAATACAAAGAAAAGATTGGATGGTTCAAAAGGTACTACAGGTGGTAAAAGAGCACGAAAAGATTGGTAATCATCAATGGCAATTGCTGTTGGTTTTGTTCACATTGGTGAGCCAGATATCCGTTGCTCAAAAACCAGTGGTTGCTCTGACATCCGATAAGAAGGAAATCGGAATCGACGAACACCTGAACTTCACCATTACCGCGAACGTGGAAGGATCGATGAAAATTAATTTTCCTGTGGAGTTTGAAGTGGATTTTGGTGTCATGCATGGAATGGAGCAGAAGATGGATCCAAGTGGTAAAATCAAAACTTACTACTACATGCAACAATCGGGAACCTTCAAGAAAGAAGGAACCTATTCATTCTATGCTTATACAACCTATAGAAATAAGGTCTACAGATCGAATAAGATAACGATCAAGGTCAATCAAGCTACCGAAGAGGATGACAATGTGAACTCAAACGATCCCGTTTTTGGTTTCATCCAATGTAAGAAGACGAGTGTATACGAAGGAGAACCCATTTTACTGAAAGCGAAAGTGTTTTCATACATCAATATTGAGTATCTCGAAGGATATTCCGATTTTAAAGCGGATCTTTCGATGGAAGAACATGCATTCCCTAATGGTCGTGTAGAAGTGGAGGAAACGCGGGTGAATGGAAAAGATGCCTTAGCTTTCGAATACGGAAAACAATTGTTGATCCCGGTGGGAACAGGGAAGTGTCATATCAAACCATTTGAAATGGCATTGCGTTGTCACGGCTCCCTGTTTTCAAAAACCATGCGTCTGCGTTCTTCCGGATTGTATATCAATATTAAACCTTTACCGGGTAATGCCCCGAAAGATTTCATAGGAGCAGTTGGTGAATACAGGCTCTCTCAAAAAAATCCGACCAAGGAAGTAAAAGAAGGAGAAGTTTTCACCCTTGAATTAGTGGTTTCCGGAGTTGGGAATATTCATAATTCCAACACACCGAAATTAAAACTGCCAAAAGGCTGTTCGATTTATGGAGATCCCGAGCGAATCGAAGATATTGAATTCACCGAGATGGGTGCAGAAGGAATGATCACCTACCGTTTCAATATTCAGGTATTGGAAGATCATAATTTGGAATTCAGCGCACCATCGATCAGTTATTTTGATCCGGAAAAGGAAAAATACCTGACAATTAAAGGGAATTCATTCAATGTAAGAGTAACACCCGATAAAAGTTTTAATCCGATCGTTTTATCCAGTCCTAGTCCGGGAACACATTCCGATATGGTTGATTTGAAAACCCAAAAGAAATCGACCACAGCAACAAAAACGGAATCTTCCTCCAAATCCAGATTGTGGGTGAGTATTGTTGCCCCAACAAGTTTACTGGGAATTTTATTCGTGTTTTTAGCTGTAAGAAGACGTAAGAAAAAAGAAGAGGTTCAGAACGAAATTTCGATAGAGAATGATTTGCCTAAAGGACCGGTTTTCTTGAACGAAACGAAGGAGCCGGCTAAAGCGGAAGTGATTGATTATTGGGTTGATGCCGAAAGACACGTGGAAGATCCGAGCGTATTTGCGATTCTTTTACCGAAAGCAATCATTCAACGGATTGAACGGTGCGAGAAATGCAATTTCCAATCACGTGAGAAAGCTTTTGACCGATTATTGGATACAAATCCGGAAATCGCTAAAGGATTGAGGGAAATCATTGAAATGTGCGATCAATACCGTTATGGATTTGGAGCTGAGCGCTTAGAAACGAAAGAGATCTTGGCAAATGCTGAAAACTTGTTGAGTCAATTACCTTCTTAAGCTCTTTTTTGACAGAAAAATTGCTTCAAACGGATTCACTTTTGATTTTTTTACTACTTTTATCCCACAAAACACAAATTAGTACATCATGAGCGTTTTTGGTATCGTATTGTTTCTTTTGATTGGAGGTATGGCATTTTGGATGTTGTTATTCTTAATGGGCTTTGTTCTTCCTTTTTGGATTAGCTTGGGAATCAGCCAACAAATGCGTCCAAAACGTGTGTTTGAAAAAGAAGATGATTCAGAGGCAAAGTAATTTGCACAACCATATTTGATTGAAGACCCCGACATTTATCGTCGGGGTTTTTTTATGCCCTGAAAATCCAAATTCGAGTTTGCTTCGTAACTGGGCAAAAGGATATTGTAATAGAATTCCTAAATACTAACTTTTGCGTTGAAAGACCAATCCTTTACAAGGGTTGGTCTTTTGTTTTCAGGAATGTTGAACAAAAGGAAATTAAATGATGAAAGGGCAAAAGACTTTCAAAGGAACAATCTATCTTTGATTCACTTACTACTAGTTAATAAATATGAACCGAATCCTTTTGTTCGTTATCGCATTTGCGGTATCCAATTCATTTGCACAACAAATGCTTCATTGCGGGAGTGATGAAATGGAAAGTAAATTGTTTCAGGAACACCCGGAATACAAGCAAGCTTTTTTGAGATCCCGGAAAAAATTGGAGACATTTACCAAGCAATTCCAGGAAAGCTCAACGAAATCCGGTGCGACTTATACCATTCCTGTCGTTTTTCACATCATTCATAACAATGGAGCGGAAAACATCAATGATTCACAGATTTTCGATGCCATTGAACAAGTAAATCTGCAATACCGGAAACAGAATCCGGATACCAATCAGATTGTTTCCGCTTTTCAATCCATCGCAGCGGATGCCGGGATAGAGATTCGTTTAGCGCAAATCGACCCGAATGGAAATTGCACTTCTGGAATTACCCGAACGGTCTCTCCGTTGACTTATACCGGAGATCATCAGGTGAAAAGCCTGATCCATTGGCCACCGGAAAAATACCTGAATATTTATGTTTGTTTTGATGCGGCCGGATTAGCAGGTCATGCATTAATGCCAGCAGTTGCAGATACAATCCCGGAATGGGATGGAATTGTCATTCGCCACGATTATGTAGGGACAATAGGAACTTCAGATTATTTTCGACGAACGGTTCTTTCCCATGAAATCGGTCATTATCTGAATCTCTATCACATTTGGGGAGGGAATAATGTTCCGGGTTTTTACTATTTACCAGTAGGAAATGCCGGAAATTGTGCTTTTGATGATGAGGTAACAGACACACCAAATACCATTGGTTGGTCTTCCTGTAATTTAAATGCGAATTCCTGTAGTAGCCTGGACAATGTCCAGAATTACATGGATTATGCCTATTGTGCATTGATGTTTACCGAAGGACAAAAAGTGCGTATGCATGCCGCATTGAATGCTTCCGTAGCAAATAGAAATAACTTATGGACTCCTGCAAATTTGGCTGCTACCGGAACCGACGATCTGGTGAGTCAGTTGTGTGAAGCAAAATTCGAAACAAGTAAGCAAATTGTTTGTCAAGGAGATTCCATTCTATTCAAAGATGTTTCGTCGCATGGTATAACAAGCAGAATTTGGAACTTTGAATCTGGAATAGTGAACGGGTCATCTTCCAACGATACTGCAATAGTAGTTTACAATCAAGTTGGGAAGTTTGATGTGACACTGAAAGTCAGCAACGGTTTAGACACGCTTGAATTGGTTTTATCCGATTACATTACAGTAATTCCAAATTTGGGATCAACCTCAGGAATTGTGGAAGGATTTGAAGATAATCTGGCAGGATTTTCCAATCGTTGGCATGTAAGAGAGGTTGGGCAGCCATTCAATTGGGAAATTGCCAACACAGGCTTCCAAAGCAATCAGTCGATCAAGATCACTAATTTTGACGGAGGTTCGAATCAGGTTTACGAATTCTTTTCAGACCCATTGGATCTGTCCGGATTCACCAGTTTGGCAGTTGCAATTGATTGGGCTTATGCGCAACAATTAGCAAGCAATACAGATCTATTCCGCATATTTATTTCCAATGATTGCGGGGAAAACTGGCTGGTTAAGAAGACGTATTCGGGAACCAGTACACTCAAGTCTGTCAGTCAGTTTATGACTACTCCGTTCACTCCGGCATCATTGAATGAATGGGCTAGTGATACGGTGATAATCAATGGTGCGAGTAATTTTACGGATCATACCCAAGTTAAATTCCGCTTTGAATCGAAGGGTGGGAATAATTTCTATTTGGATAACATTCGGATCGGGAAATTGAATGAGTTGGGACTACATGAGGTCGGTTCCGGGAATATGCTGGAGATTTATCCGAATCCTTCAGCAAAGGATGGTTTTGCGACCTTGAAATGGGATGTAAATCTAAATCCTGGTGAAATCCAATTGGTAGATGCTCAGGGACGGATCATGTTTGAAGATCAAAAAGTAAATGCGGTGGATTCCTATCAGGTTCCTTTGATAAACTTAAATTCGGGATATTACTTTGTAATCGTAAAAAGTCTAACTGGAATCAATTCCGTACCTTTGATTTTGAAATAAGGAGTGGAGAATTTCGTTTTTCAACTGATTTTTGCTAAGATTTTTTACTCTACACAGTAAATTGTTGAAAAACTTTGCTATCTTTGCCCTCCAAATTAAATTTTAAAACATCTGTTATGTACGCAATAGTAGAAATAGCAGGGCAGCAATTTAAAGTGCAAAAAGACCAAAAAATCTTTGTACACCGTTTAGACGCTGAAGCAGGATCAAAAGTAGAATTTGATCGTGTTTTATTGGTAGACAATGGTGGAAAAGTGAATATTGGCGCCCCAGCTATCGCAGGAGCAAAAGTTACTGCTCAAGTGAATGATCACGTTAAAGGTGATACAGTTATCATTTTCCGTAAGAAACGACGAAAAGGATATGTGAAAAGAAACGGTCACCGTCAATCTTTTACACAAATTACGATTACAGATATTAAAGGGTAATTCTCTGTCATTAGACGGATAAAAAATTAGAAAAGATGGCACACAAAAAAGGAGTCGGTAGTTCCAAAAACGGTCGCGAATCACATAGCAAGCGTCTAGGAGTGAAAATTTTTGGTGGACAAGCTGCAATCGCTGGGAACATTATTGTTCGTCAACGCGGAACTGCACACCACCCAGGAGAAAATGTTGGGATTGGAAAAGACCACACATTATACGCATTAACTGACGGAACAGTTGAATTCCGCAAAAAAAGAGATGCTCGTTCGTTTGTATCGGTAGTTCCATTTGAAACTGCGGAAGCTTAATCGAATAATAGTACATATTTTGATAAAGGCGAGTTCCGAAGTTTTTCGGAATTCGCCTTTTTTTATGTTTTAATTTACCAATTTTAAACCCGGTTCGCCTTGGCGGATCAACACTCAAATTCAATTCATATGTTAGAAATGACCAAAATCCGCGCTGAACGTGATGAGATCATCACAGCACTTAAAAAGCGCAACATTGATGTAACAGAGACTATTGATGCAATCATTGCGAAAGACCAACAATGGCGTTCAGCAAAAACATCCATGGAATCCATTACGTCCGAATTGAACAAGATTGCAAAAGAAATTGGTGAATTCTTCAAAAGTGGTAAAGCTGCAGAAGCAGAAGCCGCCAAAGCAAAGACGGCAGATTTAAAGCTCGAAGAACAACAGCTGAAAACGGAAGTGGACACACTTGAAAATGAAATCACCCAGTTGCTTTATCAAATTCCGAATGTTCCAAACAGTTTAGTTGTTGCCGGAAAGAGCGAAGAGGATAATGAAACAATCGAAGTAGTTGGAGAGCCTGCGGTATTGCACAATAAGGCGGTTCCTCATTGGGAACTGACCAAGAAATTTGATTTGATCGATTTCGAATTAGGTGTTAAGATCACAGGTGCAGGCTTCCCTGTTTACAGAGGAAAAGGAGCAAAATTGCAACGCGCATTGATTCAATTCTTTTTGGATGAAGCGGAAAAAGCAGGTTACGAGGAATTTGTCGTTCCTCACGTTGTAAATGAAGCGAGTGCTTATGGTACGGGACAACTTCCGGATAAAGAAGGTCAGATGTATCACATGCCTGTGGATGATTTGTATATGATTCCAACTGCTGAGGTTCCATTGACAAATATTTACCGCGACGTGGTTTTACCGGATGAAAATTTCTCCATCAAAATGACCGGTTATACTCCTTGTTTCCGTCGTGAAGCAGGAAGTTATGGGGCACATGTGCGTGGTTTGAATCGCTTGCATCAGTTTGATAAGGTGGAAATCGTTCGTATCGAGCATCCCAAAAACACGGATCGCGCATTGACCGAAATGATAAACCACGTGAAAGGATTACTCGAAAAATTGGGTCTGCACTACCGTATTTTGCGTTTATGTGGTGGAGATACCGGTTTCGCATCTGCTATGACTTACGATTTTGAAGTTTATTCTGCAGCGCAGGAGAAATGGTTGGAAGTAAGTTCTTGCTCCCGTTTTGACACGTTCCAGGCAAATCGCTTGAAATTGCGTTTCAAAGGGAGTGACAAGAAAAAAAATTACCTGGCACATACGCTGAATGGTTCGGCTTTGGCTTTACCAAGGATTATGGCTTCCATCATGGAAAACTATCAGACCTTGGACGGGATTGAAATTCCGGAGGTACTGCATAAATACACCGGGTTTACGAGAATAGATTGAAATAAAACAGATAGGGGTGAAAAATTTTTCGCCCCTATCTGTTTTTGGGATTTTATGTAATTTAGTGTCATGCTCAGAATCGGATTTTTTCTAGTACTGCTTACATTCTTGTTCTCTTGCGAAAGCAAATTGGGGAAGTTTGAAGAAGATGTGCTTTTTACAAAGGCAAGTAATGATTCTGTGCAGAAAGTTCTTCAGCAGTTGGATACGAACCAAGTATTGAAGTTGCGCGGAAAATCAAAAATAATGCTCCTGAATTTCAATATTGAATTAGGGAACGATACCTTGGACATGGAGACTGCAAGGGAAATCGACGGATTTATTCAGGCTTACCGTGCAACGGATTATTTCACAACTGAAATCAGGGAATTAAGAAAAGCACAGATTGAACAGCACGACAGGCTCCTGAAATTGCAATCGGACATTGAAAATGGTGCCGGCGACAGATCTTCATACTATGATCACGTTCAGTTGGAGCGAAAAGAAGTCGAACAGATCCGTGCTCATAGTTTGAGATTGGAGAAACAATTTATGGATTTTAAACAATCTTACGAGCAATTTAAACCTACATTTGAGCGTTTTAAAGTCGTACACTAAATAAATCATGAAACACGCACTAATTTTTTGTTGCATACTTTTTTCCTTTGCCCTTTCAGCTCAAACGAGCACGGATCAGCAATTAGCGAATTTGTACTACAACAATGGCGAGTTTGCAAAGGCACTTCCGTATTTCGAGAAAATTCTCACCAAGGAAAGCACCAAGTTCGATCAATTGCGCTACGTGGATTGTTTGGAAAAAACCAATCAGGTAAAGGATGCGGAAAAATTTTTAAAGAAATTGGTCTCGTCCAATTCCACTGATTTCGATTATACCATTGCACTGGGCGATTTATACGAACGCACCGAACGGACTTCCCAAACTGAAAAGCTCTACAGCGAACGAATTAAGAAAGTTGCTTCGAACGGATATGAGGTGATTGAATTGTATAATGCATTCATCAAGAAAGGGAAAGTTGATTGGGGATTGAAAACACTGGAATCCGGAAGAAAAGAGTTGAAGAAGAATTATCCGCTACAAATGCAATTTGCAGAAGTTTATGCCCTCTTGGGCAGAACAGACGAGATGATTGACGAGTATTTTGATATCTTGGATCAGTATCCGAATTATACCAGCAATATTCAGAACGCATTAAGCAAACAAATTGATTTTTCAGAGGATAAGACAGGAGTATATCAGAAGCTGAAAGACAAGCTATTGGTCCGGATCCAAAAGAAGCCGAATGATTTTGTGTATTCCGAAATGCTTATCTGGCTTTTTATACAGAAGAAGGAATTCAAGTCTGCCTTAATACAAACGCAAGCTTTGGACCGACGGGAGAAAGGGACGGGAAATCGGGTGATGGACTTGGCGGAAACATGTGTCGAAAACAGCGATTATGCAACAGCTCGTTTAGCTTATAACTACGTGATCGATCAGGGTACTCAGAATCCGAATTATTATGCTGCTTACAGTTCCTTGTTGAATATCCGTTACCGTGAAATCACAGTCGAGAAAAAATACCAGCCGCAAGATATCATCGATGCAGAGAAAGAATACCGACAAGGCTTGAAGTTATTGGGTTGGGGAAGAAATGCAGTGTATACTGCGAAAGAATTGGCGGAAATCAAAGCCTATTATGGAAACGATGCCAAAGGAGCAGCCGATTTGTTGGATAGTTGTTTGGCGGTGAATGGATTGTCAGATTTCGAAAAAGCACAGATCAAAATGGCTTTGGCAGATGTATTGATTCTTCAGGATGATATTTGGCAAGCTTCCTTGTACTACATGCAAATCGACAAGGATTTTAAGTTCGAAGCCATCGGCTCGGAAGCGAAATTCAAAAATGCGCGGATCTTCTATTACGATGGCGATTTTAAATTCGCTCAATCACAGCTGGATATTTTGAAAGAATCCACCAGCAAGTTGATCGCCAATGACGCCATGAAATTGTCTGTGTTGATTACGGATAATTTGGGCTTGGACAGCAATTACACCGCGATGTATCAATTCGCACAGGCAGATTTGTTACTGGAACAACACCAATTCGATAAGGCATTCAAACTCTACGATTCAATCAATGCCGCATTCCCGGCTCACGGTTTGGCGGATGAGATCCTATTTCGAAAAGCTCAGGCTATGCAATATCAGGGTAAATGGCAAGATGCTTTGGATTATCTGAATAAAATTATCACTTATCACATGGATGATATCCTGGCTGATGATGCTATTTTCACGATCGCTGAAATTTACGAGCTGAACCTTCACGACAAAGAAAAAGCGACCGAATACTACAAGAAAATCTTGTTCGAATGCAAAGGAAGTCTATTGACCGTAGAAGCCAGAAAACGCTACCGTGCATTGCGCGGTGATGTCTCCGATTCGGAGGATTTGTAAGTAGGTGATCTTTTTCAATTGGTTACTGAGCGCAGTCGAAGTACCAATTTTCAATTAGTCTGAGTGTGGAAAATCGCAACAACCATCCCGATTTTGGAGAAACGAATCTTTTAACAAAATCATTTTGAAATGGAATTCGCATAGACTTTCGTTATAAACAAGCCTTTATCATCGTCCTACAAATCCTTTTCTTCGACCAATGTTTTCCCTAGCTTTCTAAAGTATTTAAGCGTAATTTAGATTGAATCTAAATAGAATTTTGCGCCATTTGGTCTTGTTAAAAAGTATTAAATTCGCCTGTCTTAAAAACTAGAGATTATGTCTTCTGCAGAAGATTACTTACCGATATTACTCCAGGCAGGTGTTGCTCTGGGTTTTGTTATACTTGTTTTAGTGGTGGCTCCCATGTTGGGACCAAGACTGAAAGGTAAAAAGAAAGATGCCAACTGGGAATGTGGTATTGAAGAAGTCGGAAACGCTCGTTTCCCGATCTCCATTCGTTATTTATTAACCGCAATTTTATTCGTGTTGTTCGATGTGGAAGTTATTTTCTTCTACCCGTACGCTGTGAATTTCAAGGCTTTAGAAATGGATGGATTGATTGCAGTAATTATTTTCGTGGCATTCTTCCTTACAGGATTTTTCTACGTACTTAAAAAAGGTGCTTTAGAATGGGAAAAGTAGAAATTATCAATGGTGTAGAAACCATTAATGGAGAAGGCTTCCAATTGACATTGCTTGACAAGGTGATTGGAGCAGCTCGTGCGAATTCCGTTTGGCCCTTGCCATTCGCTACCTCTTGTTGCGGTATCGAATACATGGGAACAATGGGAAGTAACTACGACGTGGCACGTTTCGGAATGGAACGCATGTCTTTTTCTCCACGCCAGGCAGATCTATTGATCGTTGCCGGTACCATCTCGAAAAAATTAGCTCCGATTTTGAAACAAGTGTACGAACAGATGGCTGAACCGAAATGGGTTTTGTCTGTTGGTGCTTGTGCTTGTTCAGGTGGGATTTTTGATACGTATTCTGTTTTGCAAGGAATAGACCGTGTAATTCCTGTGGATGTTTACGTTCCGGGATGTCCGCCAAGACCCGAGCAAATCATTGAAGGGTGTATGAATATTCACCGCTTGGTGAAAAGCGAATCATTACGTCGTCGTTATTCAGACGAATACAAACATTTGTTGAAAAAATACGATTTGAACGATGAGTAATTTGACAAACGAAGCAGTACTGGCTCGCATTCAGGAAAAGTTTGGTGATGCGGTACTTCACAATGAAGAGCCTTACGGATTATTGACAATCGAGATTCAGGCTGACAAAACACATGATTTAATTGCTTGGTTGAAAACAGACGAAGTATTGAAAGTATCCTTTTTGACTTTGATTGGGGCAGCTCATTTTCCAAACGATAAAGGACGCGAAATCTGTGTAAACTATCACCTGCATTCCTTAGTGAATAATGTGCGTATGCGTGTTCGTGCATTTCTTCCGATTGAAACTCCAACTATTCAATCCATCGTGGACATCTATGTTGGTGCAGATTGGCAAGAGCGTGAAACATACGATTTCTTCGGAGTGATTTTCGAAGGACATCCGAATCTGGTTCGCATTCTAAATGAAGACGATATGGATTATTTCCCGATGAGAAAAGAGTACCATTTGGAAGATGCAACAAGAGAAGATAAAGATGATCGCTACTTCGGTAGATGAAAAAGCACCGCTTTTGATAAAGCAACAAGCGTTAGTGCAGTTGCCAAAGGGAAGCTTAAAACGTAAATAAAAATTAGAGTAGCTAATAAAGAAACTATGAGCGGTACTCCACATAATAAAAGCTTGTTTGCTGATGAAACCATCGACGGACAAATAGCAACACTAAACCTGGGGCCAACTCACCCTGCAACACATGGAATTTTCCAAAACGTGTTGACAGTGGATGGAGAGAAGATTTTAGGTTCTGTTCAAACAGTTGGTTACATTCACCGCGCTTTTGAAAAGTTGGCTGAAAGAAGACCTTATAACCAGATTACCCCGATTACAGACCGATTGAACTATTGTTCTTCCCCAATCAATAACATGGGATGGGAAATGACAATGGAGAAACTGATCGGAGTGAAAGTTCCAAAGAGGGTGGATTACATGCGTGTGATCATCATGGAATTGGCGCGCGTTGCAGATCACTTGGTTTGTAATTCCGTAATTGGTGTGGATACCGGAGCATTGACAGGGTTTACCTACATGTTCCAACAACGTGAGTTGATCTATGAATTGTATGAAGAAGTGTGTGGTGCACGTTTGACTACGAACATCGGTCGTATCGGAGGTTTCGAACGCGATTTCTCTCCGACATTCCACGTAAAACTGAAAAAATTCCTCAAAGAATTCAATAAGCACTTCCAGGAGTTCGATGATTTGTTATTGCGTAACCGCATTTTCATGGATCGTACGATCGGTGCAGGACCTATTTCCGGTGAACGGGCATTGGATTACGGATTTACAGGTCCGAACTTGCGCGCAGCAGGTGTGGATTACGATGTTCGTGTAATGACTCCGTATTCTTCTTATGAAGATTTCGATTTCATTATTCCGGTGGGAACACAAGGTGATACCTATGATCGTTTTTGTGTACGCCAGGAAGAGATTCGTCAGAGTATGAAGATCATCGAGCAGGCATACAACAATATGCCGGAAGGAAGCTACTTCTCTCCGGATGTTCCTGAATTCTATTTGCCTACAAAAGCAGATGTTTACACGAAAATGGAAGCATTGATTTACCACTTCAAAATTGTAATGGGTGAAACACCTGTTCCGGTTGGGGAAGTATATCACTCAGTAGAAGGAGGAAATGGGGAATTAGGATTCCATTTGATTTCAGATGGCGGAAGAACACCATACAGACTTCAATTTAGAAGACCTTGTTTTATTTATTATCAAGCATATCCGGAAATGATTATCGGTCAAACCATCTCAGATGCCGTATTGACGCTAAGTAGTTTGAACGTGATTGCAGGAGAATTGGACGCATAAGATGAGTATATCAGTTACACATAATAGTACAGATCAGGCTGAACCACAATTCAGTGCTGAGAAATTGGTTGAAGTACAACGCTTCATCAACATGTATCCGGAAGGAAAGCAGAAGAGTGCATTGATGCGTATTCTTCATTTGGCAGAAGAAGAATTCGGAGGTTGGTTAAGTGTACCGACCATGAATTATGTTGCCGGTTTGTTGAATATCCAACCGATTGAAGTATACGAGGTGGCAACTTTCTATACCATGTTTAATATTGAGAAACCTGGGAAAGTTGTTTTGGAAGTATGCAGAACAGGACCATGTATGTTGGTTGGTTCGGATCAGATTATCGAGCACATTGAAAACCGATTGGATATCAAAGTTGGTCAGACTTCAGCAGATGGAATGTTTACATTGAAAACTGCAGAATGTTTGGGAGCTTGTGGTTATGGTCCGATGCTACAATGCGGAAAACATTACCACGAACACTTGACTCCTGAGAAAGTAGATGAGTTATTGGATACCTTGCGTAAAGAACATTCAGAGAAATAGGAATGGGAAGAAAATTATTATTGGAACATGTAAACGTTCCTGGAATCGAAACATTTGAAGTCTACCGCAAAAACGGTGGTTACCGTTCTGTAGAAAAGGCTTTGAAAACGATGTCTCCGCAAAATGTGGTAGAAGAAGTTCAAGCATCCGGATTGAGAGGTCGTGGAGGAGCAGGATTCCCTACCGGAATGAAATGGTCTTTCCTGGCAAAACCGGAAGGTGTTCCGCGTTACTTATTGTGCAACGCAGATGAATCCGAACCCGGAACTTTCAAGGATCGTTACCTGATGGAGAAAATCCCACATCTTTTAGTAGAAGGAATGATCGTTTCTTCCTACGCTTTGGGATGTAATCAATCATACATTTATATCCGCGGAGAATACATGTGGGTTTTGGAAATTGTGGAAAAAGCAATTGCCGAAGCTTATGCAAATGGATTCCTTGGAAAAAATATCTTAGGTTCCGGATACGACTTGGATTTAGCTATTGCACCGGGTGGTGGAGCTTATATCTGTGGAGAAGAAACAGCATTGATCGAATCATTGGAAGGAAAACGTGGAAATCCACGTATTAAACCACCATTCCCGGCTGTAAAAGGGTTGTGGGGATGTCCGACAGTAGTAAACAACGTAGAATCTATCGCAGCAGTTGTTCCCATCGTCAATGATGGAGGAGCTGAATACGCAAAAATAGGAATTGGAAAAAGTACCGGAACAAAATTGATTTCAGCTTGTGGAAACCTGGTAAAACCGGGAGTTTACGAGATTGAATTGGGAATGACGGTGGAAGAATTCATCTACTCAGACGAGTGGTGTGGAGGAATCGCTAACGGAAAGAAAATCAAGGCATGTGTTCCTGGTGGATCTTCCGTTCCGATTTTACCGGCAAACCTGATTACCAAAACAGCGGAAGGAACAGATCGTTTGATGTCATACGAAGGTTTGGCAGAAGGTGGTTTTGCAACCGGATCAATGTTGGGTTCAGGAGGTTTCATCGTATTTGATGAAGACCAATGTATCGTTAGAAACACATGGAATTTTGCGCGTTTCTATGCACACGAATCTTGCGGACAATGTTCACCTTGCCGTGAAGGAACAGGATGGATGGAGAAAGTACTTCGTCGTATCGAAAACGGTCAGGGTCATATGCACGACATTGATTTGTTGGCTGAGATCAACAAGAAAATAGAAGGAAACACGATTTGTCCGCTAGGTGATGCAGCAGCATGGCCGGTAGCAGCGGCAATCCGTCATTTTAGAGAAGAATTTGAATGGCATGTCACACATCCGGATGAAGCGGTAAAACGCAACTTCGGGATTGCGTCTAATCACATGCCTTTAGTATAAAAGAGATCCATTATGGTAAAAGTTATCATTGACGATATCGAAGTAGAAGTAGAACCGGGAACAACCATCCTGAATGCTGCTCGACAAATCGGTGGAGATGTAGTTCCTCCTGCAATGTGCTATTATAGCAAGTTGGAAGGAAGTGGTGGTAAATGTAGAACATGCTTGGTTGAAGTAGCCGCTGGTTCTACTGCAGATCCGCGCCCGATGCCCAAATTGGTTGCATCTTGTTCGACTCCGGTAATGGATGGAATGATTGTAAAGAACAAAACTTCAGAACGCGTTTACGATAACCGTGCTGCAGTAACAGAGTTCTTGTTGATCAATCACCCGTTGGATTGCCCGATTTGTGACCAGGCTGGTGAGTGTCACTTACAGGACCTTGGTTTTGAGCACGGAAAAGAGGGAACGCGCTACGAAGAGAAACGCAGAACCTTTGATCCGATCGATATCGGTGACAAGATTAAATTGCACATGAATCGTTGTATTTTGTGCTACCGTTGTGTTTATGTGGCAAATCAATTGACAGATAAACGTGTTCATGGTATCATGCACCGCGGAGATCACGCAGAAATTTCTACATACATTGAGAAAGCAATCGATAACGATTTCTCCGGAAACGTAATCGATGTGTGTCCGGTCGGAGCATTGACAGATAAGACATTCCGATTCAAAAGTCGCGTGTGGTTCTTGAAACCGATGGAAGCCTCTTGTGAGTGCACCAAATGTGCCGGAAAAGCGGTCGTTTGGATGTTTGGAGATGAAATTTACCGTGTTACAGGTCGTAAAGACAAATACGGTGAGATTGAAGATATCGATGGAAAAACAGCCTGGATCTGTAACGAATGCCGTTTCGACAAGAAAGACAAGACCAAATGGAATATTGAAGGACCACGAGTGATTAACCGTCATTCCGTGATTTCTCAAAATAAATACCTGGTTGACGAGCGTCTTGAACTTAAAAAACTAACAGGAAAGTAAGATGATCATAAAATTAATCATAGTTGTTGTTTTATTCGCAGTAACACTGGGAATAGCGGCTTATCTGACTTTAATGGAGCGAAAAGTCGCAGCTTGGATGCAGGATCGTATCGGACCGGATAGAGCTGGACCATTCGGTTTGTTGCAACCACTTGCAGATGGTGGAAAGATGTTCTTCAAAGAGGATTTCAGACCGACCAATGCAGATAAATGGCTATTTATCATCGGACCTGGAATTGCCATGTTTACTTCACTCATTACGGGTGCGGTGATTCCTTGGGGACCGGATTTGAAAATTGCCGGTGAATCGATTGCTTTGCAAGTTGCTGATGTAAATATTGGAATCCTCTTCATTATGGGAGCCGTTTCCATTGGTGTTTACGGAATCATGATCGGAGGCTGGGCTTCCAATAACAAGTTCGCCTTGTTCGGAGCTATTCGCGCAAGTTCGCAAATGATTTCCTACGAGTTGGCAATGGGAGTTTCTGTCATTACGATTGTCATGATGACCGGATCATTAAGCATAAGAGAAATTGTTGACCAGCAACACGGTTTTTGGGAAGATGGATGGTTCTCCTGGAACGTATTCAAACAACCGATTTGTTTTGTTGTATTCCTGATTACTGCTTTGGCGGAATGTAACCGCGCTCCTTTCGATTTGGCGGAATGTGAATCCGAGTTGATCGGTGGTTATCATACCGAATATGGAGCGATGAAACTAGGATTCTTCCTATTCTCGGAATATGTAAACATGTTCATTTCTTGCGCAGTTATTTCGGCTTTGTTCTTCGGAGGATACAACTTCCCGGGAATGGATAACTTCTCCGGAAATACTTTGGCAATCATAGGAACCTTGGTTTTCTTCGCGAAAACATTCTTCTTCGTCTTCGTTTTCATGTGGATTCGTTGGACATTACCTCGTTTCCGCTACGATCAGTTGATGCACATCGGTTGGAAAAAAATGATTCCGATTGCTTTGATCAACTTATTGATCACGGGAGTTGTGATTGCTTATACGGAAGGTTGGTTCTCTAAAGACAAGGAGAGCGAATCTGCAAGTAATGCAAAAATGGAGCAGCCTTTGGGTTTGAATACCTCCTATGGAAAGACTAAAACTGGAAATAGCTTATAAATATTCGAATGGAAAGTTTATCAAATCGTAAAAAAGTTGTTTCGAACAAGAAGATGAGCTTCATGGAGAAACTGTACTTCCCGGCAATTTTGGGAGGTATGTGGATTACCTTTAAGCATTTATTCAAGAAACACAATACCCTTAAATATCCGGAAGTGAAGCGCGAGTATGTTCCCGTTTATCGTGGACAACACGTGCTAAAACGTGACGAACAGGGTCGGGAGAATTGTACTGCATGTGGATTGTGTGCGGTCGCTTGTCCTGCAGAAGCAATCACCATGACTTCTGAAGAGCGCAAAAAAGGAGAAGAGAATCTATACAGAGAAGAGAAATACGCTTCAACATATGAAATCAATATGTTGCGTTGTATTTTCTGTGGTTTGTGTGAAGAAGCATGTCCGAAAGAAGCAATTTTCCTGACAGATCGTATCGTTCCGACTTATTTCGAGCGCAACGATTTCATCTACGGAAAAGATAAATTGGTGGAACCGGTTGATCAGCGTGTGGACATTAGTAAAAGACAATTAACCGGAAAAAGACCTGCGTAATGAGTTTAGACATTCTATTTTATATTCTTGGTGGATTGACTATCGGAACAGCCCTGATGGTTGTTTTGAGTAAACACCCGGTGAGAAGTGTTTTGTACTTAGTACTGACTTTCTTCTTAATCTCTGCAAACTACGTATTGATGAATGCCCAGTTCATTGCGATTGTGAACATCATCGTTTATGCCGGAGCAATCATGGTATTGTTCCTCTTCGTTTTGATGTTATTGAATCTCAATAAGGAAAATGAGCCGAAGCATTCACCCATGATGACTATCGGTGCCGGTATTGCCGGAGGAGCTTTGTTCTTAGTGGTCGTTGCAGCAATGCGCGATGCAATTTTGGCAACTCCGATGATTGATGCGAATTCCGAACAAGTGGGATTAGTTGAAAATCTGGGGAAAGTCCTGTTTACAAAATATGTACTTCCTTTTGAGGTTTCTTCGATCTTGTTCCTTGCCGCAATGGTTGGAGCAGTTCTTTTAGCGAAAAAAGAAAAACAAACTATAGAGTAATATGTTATTAGCGACATTATTTGAATCCGGTGTAAAGATCGAACACTACATGGTACTTGCTACGGCATTGTTTGTCATTGGTGTTTTTGGAGTGCTTTACAGAAAAAATGCAATCATCTTATTGATGTGCATTGAATTAATGCTAAATGCGGTGAATCTGTTACTTGTAGCGTTTTCAACTTATTTTGGACAGGCAGACGGACAACTTTTCGTGTTCTTCATCATGGTCGTAGCGGCCGCTGAAGCAACAGTAGGTTTATCGATCCTGGTGCTTCTGTTCAGAAATACCCGTTCAGTGGATATTCGATTGTTTAATAAATTAAAAAACTAAAACATGTCGGTATCACAAATTCTCCCTTTGATCCTTCTGCTTCCTCTGATTGGAGCTTTTATTAACGGTACAATAGGAAAATCACTTTCAAAAGTGATGGTCGGAACCATTGCAACCGGAGTCATGGCGATTTCATTTGTTCTTGCCGTGATGGCTTTTATGAGTGTTCAACACGGTGAACCGGTAACGGTTCATTTGTTCACGATGATAAAAACCAGTTCCTTTTCGTTGAATGCACGCCTTTTTGCAGATAACTTATCCCTTTGGATGACCTTGATCGTAACCGGTGTCGGAACTTTGATTCATTTGTTCTCCATGGGTTACATGAAACACGATGCGGGCTATTACAAGTTCTTTACGTATTTGAATCTCTTCATCTTTGCCATGTTAATTTTGGTTTTGGGAAGCAACTACTTCATGCTGTTCTTTGGCTGGGAAGGTGTAGGAATCTGTTCTTATTTGTTGATCGGATTCTGGTACCAGGATTTCAAAAACACCTTGGCTGCACGTAAGGCATTCATCATGAACCGTATTGGTGACCTGGGTTTGTTGATCGGTTTATTCCTGATCCTTGGAAAATTCGGAACACTCGAATATGCAGAAGTTGCAAAAGCAGTAATGACAGAAGGATTTGAAATCTCTGAAATGCTGATCTTCGGAATCACGATCTGTTTATTCATTGGAGCAACCGGAAAATCGGCTCAAATCCCTTTGTTTACCTGGTTACCGGATGCAATGGCAGGTCCAACTCCAGTTTCTGCATTGATTCACGCCGCAACAATGGTAACAGCAGGTATTTTCTTGACAGTACGTTCAAACTACTTGTTCGAGCATGCACATCTGACAAAAGAAATCATGTTGTATGTCGGGTTGGCAACTTCGATTATCGCAGCATTTATCGCGATGCGTCAAAACGATATCAAGAAAGTCTTGGCTTACTCAACGGTTTCTCAATTGGGAATGTTGTTCGTTGCGCTGGGAATGGGAGCTTACACAGCTGCGATGTTCCACGTTACGACTCATGCATTCTTCAAAGCATTATTATTCTTAGGTTCGGGAAGTGTGATTCACGCTATGTCGGACGAACAGGATATCCGTAAAATGGGTGGATTACGCAAGAAAATTCCGATTACACACATCACATTCCTTATCGGGACTTTGGCAATTTCAGGTATTCCATTACTTTCCGGTTTCTACTCGAAAGATGAGATTATCGGTCATGCATTTACGGACAACAAGTTTGTATTCGGAGCATTGATGTTCAGTTCAGCACTAACAGCAATTTATATGTTCCGTTTGTACTTTGTTACTTTCTACGGAAAGTTCAGAGGAACACATGAACAAGAGCATCATTTGCATGAAGGTCCTGCTTCCATGACTTTACCATTAATCATTTTGGCAGTTCTTTCCATTTTTGGTGGATTATTGAACTTGCCGGGGGTTTTCTTAAAGAATGGAACACATTGGTTATCTCATTATTATGCGCATAATGTAGCGGGTGACGGAATGAAAGTAGCCGAACACGGTGATACAACGATGACATTGATCTTAATGTGTATTGCAGGAGCCATGGCAGTTGTAATTGCGGGTATTACTTACACGGTTTATGTTACTAAAAACAGTATTCCTAAAGAAGATGCCGATTTAAAAGGATGGGAGAAAGCTTCAGCAATGAAATTATACTTTGATGAGATTTACAATTTCTTGTTTGTAAAACCGGTTCTTTGGATTTCTGAAAAAGGAGCGCATTACTTCGAAGGAGCATTTTTGAACCGTGGAGTAGTGGGAATTGCAAAAGTGATTGGAAAATCGGGCGACTTGGTTCGTAAAATTCAAACAGGAAGAACAGACAATTATATTCTTTGGATGGTTTTTGGAATCATCGGATTGATTGTTTATTACATTATCTACTATAAAAACTAAGACGTGGAACTACTTTTATTTATTTTACCAGTTTTCTTTGCGTTATCGGTATTGATCGTCCCGAAAAGTGGCGTTCGTGCATACGGAATTATCGGTTCGCTTGCCGTTTTAGGAGTTGTGATAGCATGTATGATGCAGTACAACAATGATGGAACTATTCATTTCTTTGGAAGCAATAAGGAATGGCTCCCTGAAACGGGAATCACTTTAAGTTTCGGATACGATGGAATTTCATTGATCATGTTGCTATTGACAGCTGTCTTGGTTCCATTGGTTTTGGTTTCCAATTTCAAGAATGAATTAGCTGAGAATCGCTTGTTTACTAGTATGGTTTTCTTCATGCAATTGGGATTAATCGGCGTATTTATCTCCATGGATGGATTGTGGTTCTATGTTTTCTGGGAAATCACCCTGATTCCAATTTTCCTGATCTCCTGGTGGTTCGGTGCTCCGGAAAGAAAGGCTGCATTGATGAAGTTCTTCATCTACACATTCGTAGGATCACTTGCCATGTTGGCTGCTTTGATCGGAATTAAAGTAAATGCGGCACATGCTGCATCTTTCTATATTGAAGATTTGAAAGCAGTTGTCTTTACTTCGAAAGCAGCTTGTTGGTTAGCGCTTGGTTTCTTCCTGGCATTTGCCATCAAGATTCCTATTTTCCCATTCCATACCTGGCAACCGGATACGTATACGAAGTCTCCAATGGCTGGAACAATGCTCTTATCAGGTATTATGCTGAAAATGGCTTTGTACGGAATGATTCGTTGGATGATTCCATTGTTCCCGGAAGCAATGTCTTGCTTGCAATATCCTGTTATTGTCTTGGCAACTATCGGAGTGGTTTATGGTGCAATTATCGCGATCAAGCAAAAAGATATGAAGCGCGTGTTTGCATTTGCTTCCATGTCTCACGTTGGTTTGATTGCAGCAGCAATTATGACTTGGGATTTCGATGCATTATCCGGAAGTATGGTTCAGATCGTCAATCACGGATTGGTTGCAGTTGGATTATTCCTTGCAGTGGAAATCATTGAGCGCAGAACAGGAACACGCAACCTGGCAGATTTAGGCGGTTATGCAAAACAAGCTCCGAAATTCGCTTTCTGGTTTGCAGTATTGGCATTCGCATCGGTTTCCGTTCCATTGACCAGTGGTTTCATCGGAGAATTTTTGATGTTAAAAGGAATCGTGAGTTTTGACATGATCATTGGAATCATTGCCGGAACGACATTGATCTTTGGAGCAGTTTACACATTCCGCGCATACCAATTAAGTATGTTTGGTCCGGTTACAAGAAGTGAATTCCCTGATTTACATTGGTCCGAATTGATTGTTTTGGCAATTATCATTCTTGCTGTAGTGATTTTGGGTGTTTACCCGGCTGCGATCACGGATTTTGTAAATCCAAGTTTAAAAATAGTTTTACAAACCCTTTCAACACCTTCAGGTTTATAATATGGATGCATTATTAGTTGTTTTTGCCAGTGGATTGATTTCCTTATTTGCTGCTTTTGCAAAGAAACCTTGGTTAGTTGTAAGTTCTGCTATGGCTGGTCTTTTGGCTGCTATCATCATTATTATCAGTCAACTTCAAACGGGAAAAGCATTTTTTGACTTCCTGACTTACGAAGGATTAGTATTTGATCAATTTGCACTACTCTTTAGTTTAGCAATTTGTGTACTATCGCTTTTGATTATTGGTATCGGATACGAACGATTCAAAGAAAATCCAACGCATACCGGAGAATACATCGGATTGTTGATGTTTTCAGCGACTGGAGCTATGATCATGACTGCATATACAGATATGTTCATGTTCTTCCTTGGATTGGAAATCTTGTCGCTTCCGATTTATGTGATGGCTGGAAGTAACAAAGCAGACGTTCGCTCTTCGGAAGCATCCTTGAAGTATTTCCTGACAGGTTCATTTGCTACAGGTATTTTCTTATTCGGATTGGCATGGGTTTACGGGGCAACCGGAACCTTTAAATTGCAGGAGATCCAACTAAAGATCAACGAAATGGATACCTTAAGTCCGATTTTGATGATTGGTGTTTTATTAATTATGGCGTCGTTCATTTTCAAAATTGGTGCTGCGCCATTTCATTTCTGGAGTCCGGATGTATACGATGGAGCTCCACCGGCTGTTACCGGATTCATGGCTTCTGTTGTGAAAATTGCTGCGTTCTATGCATTCCTTAAGATGTTTGCTTTCTGTTTCGGACAAGGCGAATTATACCTTTTCTGGAAAGGTGCTTTGGTTGTGATGATCATCATTACGCTATTTGTAGGGAATCTATCTGCATTGCGTCAAGTGAAATTCAAACGTTTATTGGCTTATTCTTCCATTACGCATGTAGGTTACACACTTTTGATATTTGTATCTAATGGGAATCCGTTTCACACTTTGTGGTTCTATATGTTCTCGTACGGATTTGCTATTGTTGGAATCATCGGAGTGGCTATTGCTGTAAATGATCCGGAAGATCGAATTGACGGACTGAGAGGTTTAGGAAAAAGAAACCCATTCCTGGCAGTTGTCGGGATTGTTTCCTTGTTGTCACTTGCAGGAATTCCACCGACATCCGGTTTCTTTGCGAAATATATCTTGTTCTCATCTGCATGGGCAAATGCTTCCTGGTTGGTTATCATTGCTTTGATCAATTCAGGGATCAGTATCTATTATTACCTGAAAGTGATGGGTACCATGGTTTCTCCGGCTGAGCAGGAGCAAGAGAAGATTAAGTTATCTCCTTTGACAGTTGTAGTTTTGACAATTGCATTGGTTGGTATGCTTGGATTCAGTTTCATTCTTCCTTTGCTTTAATAGATTCCAATTTTTCATAAAATTCGAACGATGCTTCGAAATTCACACCATTTTTGTGTTATGTTTTTGAAGTGTCGCTTTTTTTTGGTTCTCCTCCTGATTTCATCACAAGTTTCGGCGCAGCTTTTAGATAATACAAAAGGTGTCGCATTTACAGATATTCCGTTCTTCAATACGAAGTTCGTAAAGGGATGTAAATTGAAAGAAATCCATGGAAAGTTCACCTTCAAGAAGCAAGGTGATATCATGCGTGAATCGAATTATGTGTATGTATTCAATTTTGATACACTTGGAAATCTGGTAAGGCATTATCAGACTTCAAAGGGGGATTTGGTAACAGACACCAACGTTCGTTTCTACGATTATACACAAGACGGTCGAATAGTGCGGAAACGCATCAGCCAGAAAAAGGGATTCCTTTCCACTTATTATTCCTACAATTCCAATGGTCAGATCGTGAAGGAAGAAGTTTATCGCGATATCGATACGATGAATAGCTTATTGAATCCTTCCATCGAAAGAAGTATCCTTTGGAATACGGAAACCATGGACTATCAGCTTTACGAAGGGCAGTATAAGAAGAAAGTATTCAATAGTTATGGAAATCAGTATCTGGAAGTGACGAAATACCTGGATAGTTTGGGTTATTTGGCACGAGAAGAAGAATTGTTCACCATTACACGCAACCGAATTACAACGAAGTATACTTATTCGGATAAAGGCTGGATAGAAAAGGTCTCTGTCTATAGGAACACGGATACGGTTCCAATGAGTGAGTCGCGATTTACATACGATACATTTGGTAACCTGCAGTCGAAACTGATCTATAAGGACGGAGTTTTCATTACCGAATATCAAATCATTTACAGCGGATTGACCGGACTTTTGTATTCCATCGTGATGCGGGAAGTAAGTTCGAATTTCATCACAATCATTCGTTTTAGCGAGCCTACTTTTTGGGACAGACCTTGATTCGCTACCTCATATTTCTTGACTACATAGATACATAGAGCACATAGCTTTTCTTCAATCTTTTGTTAGGAAGTTAAAGTCTATGAATTCCTTCGGTATTCACAATTCAGGAAAAAAGCGAGAATGGAGTATCTGAGAATAATGAATCAATCACTATTCTATATTGCTATATTACAATCAGAATCAACTTTCTATGTGGCCTATGTAGCTCCTATGTTTGTATCAGTTATTACTTTTATAGAAAAGTGAAAAGGAGCGAGAACACATATGTGCCTAAACAATCCTTGAGATATGTTCACACATAGATATCGTCTCCTCCTTTTTTATCTCTTAGAGTTTAAACAGAATGTAAGGAACTGAAGTTGATTTAG
>NZ_CALRYJ010000019.1:0-57734 GCF_943372375.1 Fluviicola taffensis DSM 16823
TTCCTTACATTCTGTTTAAACTCTAAGAGATAAAAAAGGAGGAGACGATATCTATGTGTGAACATATCTCAAGGATTGTTTAGGCACATATGTGTTCTCGCTCCTTTTCACTTTTCTATAAAAGTAATAACTGATACAAACATAGGAGATACATAGGTCACATAGTTTTTAAGTATGGTAATGGAAGTGTTTTTTCTATGTTCTCTATGTGGACCTATGTGGTTCATATTACAAACTCAACTCCACCCCAACCGGACAATGATCCGAGCCGAAGATTTCATTGTGAATGGTTGCCGCTTTCAAGCTTGGAATAAATGCTTCCGAAACTAAGAAGTAGTCAATCCGCCAGCCTACGTTTTTCTCTCTTGCGCCACCGCGGTAACTCCACCAGGTATATTTGATCTCATCACCATTCAGAACGCGCCAGGAATCTACCAACCCGCTGCCAACGAATGCATCCATTCCATCAATTTCCTCTTGCATGTATCCGGCAGACTTGTTGTAATTCGCTTTAGGTCGTGCCAAATCAATCGCCTTGTGTGCCACATTGAAATCGCCGCAAACAATCACGGGTTTCTTTTCTTCCAACTTTTTCAAATACTGCAGAAAATCTGCATCCCAAGACTGACGATAAGGTAAACGCAACAATTCACTCCCGGAATTCGGAACGTAAACTGTAATCAGATAGAATTTATCGTATTCTGCACAAATCACTCTTCCCTCATCATCGTGTTCCGGAATTCCCATATCGTAAACAACCGAAATCGGTTCGGTCTTAGAAATAATTGCAGTACCCGAATATCCCTTTCTTCCCGCTTCATTTGCATAAACAAACGGATAACCCAAAGGATTCACTGTTTCCAACACTTGTTCCACAGTTGCTTTTGTTTCCTGCAAACAAATGACATCTACCTGCATTTCCTTCATATCCGAAAGAAAAGATTTTCCTGCAATTGCCCGGATTCCGTTTACGTTAAAAGAAAGAAGTTTCATAGTCTGAATTTTGAACGTAAAAATAGAATTTTGTGTGATGATTTTGTTCCACACCTTAAAAAAACACTCATTTATTTCCCACTGATGCACAGATAAAAGGCGAACTTACCAGTCTCGACTCAAAATATCTTAGCGCTTCCGGTAGGAGCGCAAAAAATCTGTGTATCTGTGGTAAAATTTATACTGCAAGTATCTTTTATTCATTGTGGGCTTCCAAATTGACATTATTTTTACACCATGAAAGGATTTGATCAGCAAACACTTCACGATTTAGAATTTGACCAAATCAGGGAATGGTTGGCTGCATTCAGTATTGGAGCAACGGCTCAGACCAGACTGGAAAACCTGGAGCCGAACAATGATTTTGATGCAATCGAATTTGAATTGCTTCGCGTAAACGAATTCAAGAGCATCCGTGTTCAAGGTGAATCTTTTCCCGCACTCGATTTCGAAGAGTTGTTAGCTGAGATCAAATTGCTTCCCATTCAAAATGCCGTTTTACAACAGGAAGGATTTGTGCGTATTACCCGCGCTTCCGAGTTGGTCAATCACCTGTTGCATTTCTTCGATAAGCGTTCACAAGATTTCCCGAATCTGTTTGCGCTCCTAAACAACGTTTACTTTACCCGCGAACTGATTGAAGCCATCGAAAAGGTATTTGACAGAAGAGGTCTGATCAAGGACGATGCTTCTCCGGAATTATATTCCATCCGACAACAAATTGCGAAGTTGCGAAATCAAATCAACCGCAATTTTGACAAGGAAATGCGCAGATACCTGAAAGAAGGGCTTTTGGGCGATACCAAGGAAGCATTTGTCAATGACAGACGAGTGTTAACCGTTCAATCCACACACAAACGAAAAGTGGGGGGAATTGCCGTCGGGTCATCCAAAACCGGAAGCCTTACATTCATTGAGCCCGCTATCAATATTCCATTGAACAATGAACTGGAAATGTCACTGGATGATGAACGGAAAGAGATTTTTCGAATCCTGCAAGAACTCACGAGAGACATTGCGCATCACCTTCCTTTGATTGAAGCGTACCAGGAATTACTGACCGAATTTGATTTCATCAATGCAAAAACAAAATTAGCGCTAGATTTAGATGCAAATCTCCCGGGAATTGTTCGTAACACACGCATTGAACTAATTGACGCATTTCATCCCATTCTTTGGAAAACAAATAAGAACCTGGGTAAAGTAACACTTCCTCAAAGTTTGATTCTGGATGCAACCAGCCGCATGTTGGTCATTTCAGGTCCGAATGCAGGAGGAAAATCCATTACCTTGAAAACAATCGGATTGTTGCAGTTGATGCTGCAAGCAGGTCTATTGATTCCCGTTCACGAGAACAGCAAGTTCTGTTTCTTCCAACAGGTTTTGACAGATATTGGAGACAACCAATCCATCGAAAACGAATTGAGTACTTATTCGTATCGCTTGAAGCGGATGAAGTACTTCCTGAAAGTTTCAAACAGACGCACATTACTCTTACTGGATGAATTTGGAACAGGATCCGATCCGGAACTGGGAGGAGCTTTGGCAGAAGTCTTTTTCGAGGAACTTTACAAACGGAAATCATACGGCGTCATCACCACGCATTATGCCAATATCAAACTCAAAGCGGACCGACTTCCGAATGCCGTAAATGGATGCATGCTTTTCAATACGGAAACACTGGAACCACTGTATCGGTTTTCCATGGGACAACCCGGAAGCTCCTTTACGTTTGAAGTAGCCCAGATGAATGGAATTCCAATGGATCTGATCGAACAGGCGAAAGGAAAACTGGATCAGAGCCGCGTGAAGATGGATCATTTGCTCAATGAGTTGAATCGCGAAAAAATGTATCTTCAACGCTTGAACAAAGAGCACATTGAAGCGCAGGAATTGGCCAACAATGCGCGTGAAGAATTCATAGAGAAAAAACAACGCATCGATGAACGCTTGCGTTCCCAACAGGATTTGGCTGAAAAGAACAATTTGTTCATCAATTCGGGAAAGAAGATGAAATCTTTTATTGATCGTTATCAGACCAGAACCCGAAAGAAAGATGCAAACAATCCACTACTGGAAGACGTCCGGAAGTATTTGATGGTCGAGAAATCGAAAATCGAAGAGGCGAAACGGAAAGTGGAATTGATGCAGGTGAAACCGCAAAAAGTGGTTGCAAAAAAACGCAAGACTCAAAAACAGGAAGAAGATACCTATCAACGGGATAAGATTGTGGTCGGTTCAACCGTAAAAATGATTGAAACCAAACAAAGCGGAACGGTTGAAGAAATCAAAGGGCACACGCTTACAGTTGTATTCGGATTTATGCGGCTGAAAGTGGAACGGGAAAAACTAATGTGGATCAAGTAGGTTTAAAAGGTTGAAAGCGTTCAATGTATTTAAACTCGATTTTGAACTTAATTGAAAACAATAATAACATCTATGTCAGCTAACAAATACTACCACCTAGGACAATCAAGCGTTCTGAACAGTTTGCTTTTTTTGGAGCGATTCGCCTTCTATGGCTTACAGACTTTTGCATTCAGCTACCTGATCAGTGATGCGATGAATCTATACGGTGATGATGCAAACGAATTACTTGTAACCTTTGCTTCAGCCTTATTGTTTGCGCGCGTTTTCGGTGGATTGATTGTCGACTTCCTATTGGGACCAAAGCTTTCAATCATTGTGAGTTCTGCACTTCAGATTCTCGGAATTTTATTGTTCATGCAAAAACAACTGAGCTTATTCTATGTAGGAATGTTTGTCTTTATTTTGGGACAATGTATCTTCTCCCCCGCAATATTGAAATCAATAGGCGCTGTTTATTCAGCCAAAAAAAACAAACTAGACGGAGCAGTTACGCTGAGTCTTTTCGCGATCAACCTGGGCTCATTCATTGCTCCGAGAGCATTCCATTATTTTGAGTTTGCAGACACATTCGAACACGGTTTCACCTCCTGTATCATTTGTTTCCTCCTCATCATCGGGCTTTGTTTCCTGATTAAGCATCCCAAAGATTCTTCGGGAGAAAACCCACTGAACCTGGATCTCGATATCAACCGGGACGGAAATCGCACCAACGAACTGATTTTCTTGTCGATCCTGGGTTTATTCCTTTATTGGTTGTTCGAAACCCTCCTGAATCGATCCATGGCGAATTTCAACTACAGCGGCTTCAGAAGATCGGAAGACATCAGTATGTTAGTAAGTATGATTCCTGCATTGATCCCTTTGATCGGCTACCTCATCTTCGGAATAATCTGGAATCGCTTCAAATTTCCTCCACTTCTGAAAATCGTCATTGGCTTTGCAGCAGCAACCATCTCAATCGTAGCCGCAATCATGACCATGGCAAACAGTCAGACGGATGACCCCAAATTCATGACCGGATTCCTTTGTTTGAATTTCATTGGTGAAATCCTAATCGTGCCTATCTTACTGAGTCTGATCCTGCAACATGCCCCTAAAAAACTGATGGCTACGTATTCCGGTATCGCGCTTGCCTTATTCGGTTTCTTGTCCATGTACATCGGAAACAAGATTTACAATGGAATCGGGGATGAAAATTATGGCATTATAACCATTGTTGCAGGTGTCGGTTTCTTTTTTGCAGGCGTAACCGCACTCATCCTGTTTCTGTTAACCAAGAAAAAAGATGTTTCAAGCAATCATTTGGATGAATTTTAAGCCCTCATAAACTATGAAATATTTTCTTCTTTCACTTTCGATCATCGTTCTTACTGTAGCTTGCTCTTCCAATCAAAAAAAGGTAGAGCAGGAAAAGGAACCTGTTATTTCAAGTGAAAAGGAAACGAAAAAGAAAATTGATTCGATTAATGAACCTCCTTTGGAGATTGAGTCGGATTGTGTTTTCGACACGAGCACTTACAAATTCACTTCCGAAATCTTATTGAAATTTGATCGCAAAATTCATTTTTCATGGGATAAAAACAATCAGCAAGCAATCGTAAAATTCCCGAAAGGAGATTCTTTACTTGTACATATTGGCGGTTGTTATCATTTCGGTTATTCTGCTGAATACCGAACAAATGAAGAAGCATTTTCGAATCCGGATTACTTAATGGCAAAAACCAAATGGCTCGCCAAGAACTTTCTTGATAATGGATTTGACACCAATTACCTACGCTTTATTTCGAGCAAACAATACGTGCTTCAAAAGGATGAAAGCGATTGGAAAGTCTATTCAGTAAAAATAGATTCACTTATTGCAGAAAATGAAATTTATGATGGTTTTGATTTCAAAAGAGTTGGAAAACGAACTCATATTTCGATTAGCGGATACATTAATTGATTTGAGATCCATTCAAAAAATAAAAACGAAATGCCGCGCTCTTATTGCAGAACACGGCATTCATGTATAAAAACCTTCTTGAGGATCTTTAAATAAAATTCACTCCGTTATAGAAGCGTACATGTTTTTGTGATAGACCCGTCGGATTCATATCCGTCACATGTTTTCTTCGCATCATCCAACGTGGAATTCTTAATTGTTTTGTTCTCTGTAACTGTTGTACTACCAGTATTTTGATAAGTGCACTCACAATTATAATCCTTCTTACACGATGCCAAACTCAGCAATGCCATTGCTGAAATTCCTAAAATCACTCTTTTCATAATACCTATTTTAGTTTCTAATTCATTTGAAGATACCTTTAATAAACCCACCAAAGGGTCAACTTTTGTTAAATCCAAAACATATGTAACAAATAAATACCGGGTTATTCCCCCAAACGCAGGTGTATACCCGCCGATGAGCTAAAAACGGTTTTCCGGACATTCGTCGGAGGCGCACTGTCGTAATAGATGTTGAATTCAATACGCATATCCAGGCGCTTGGTAATTGCTTGAGCAATGGAATACTGTCCGGAGAATCGAAAATCATTAAACTTGTCCCATCTAGGCTGATAATAAGTCGTCCCTGAAAAACTGAATCCTGTTCCCGTCCGAATAAACCAACTAATGTAGTTACTCCAACGAAAATTATCATGGATAATCCCATCTTCCGTTAATTCCTCGTATTCCCAAAAGGTGGATGTTCCGGCAAAAAAGCGGACATTGTTCGTGTCCACAAATTTCCAACGGGGACCTGTCCCGATCAGATAACGCACACGTTGGTTCAGTAACTGATTGTATTGAATTTGGGTGTAGGCTTCCCATTTCCATGGACTGTTCTTGATCCGTCTGGCATACCGGAAGTGGGACATTCCTGAATTCGCATACGTTGTCTTATTGGAAGCCGTGTAATTCAGATCCGAAATTAATAGGTAGTGATTTTTTCGCGTTTTGTATTGCACCCTTGGACGAAGATTTCCCGAATATAGGATATCCGGGGAGTTTTGGGTAACTGCAAAACCGGCATCAAGCGAACCGCTCCATCCGGAAGTATCCTCATAAATACGCCTGTTTTCAATATTCACGATCTGCGCCTGCAAACGGAAAGAAAAAAAGATCAAGAAGAAAATAAAACCTACCTGTTTCATTACTTTGGTGCAATGCGATACATAAATATGGCCAGGATGCCAAAAATGAAATTCGGTAACCAGACAGCCGCGATAGGTGGAAAGCCAACCGTAGTAGCGGCCACACTCGTCACTTTCATAGCGAAAATATAGATGAAAACGAATAACAAACCAATGGCAATATTCACTCCGATTCCTCCACGTCTCTTCCTGCTGGAAACACTTACCCCGATCAAAGTCAGGACGTAAGTCGCAAAAGGATAACTTGTTCGTTGATAAAGCTCAATTTCGAAGGTTGGAACATTCGAGTTCCCTTTCTCTTTCTCCTTCTTGATGAACTTTCTTAATTCGGTATAGGTCATTGCTTCCGCAATATTGTCGCGAATCGCCATATCTTCAATCCGGTAAGGCAAAACCGTATCCTTTTCGTGTTTTTCAATCAAGTGAATCTTTTGATTGATGACCTGGTCGCTGATATCGATCGAATCATTATAGGTTATTAGCCGTTCAAACACATCGACCAAATGCCAATTCGAAGAACCATGCGCTACGGTAGCAGTTCGTGCTTTTAGAAAATGAATGAGCCGATTGCGGTCATCATACTTTTCAACGACAAAATCATTGACAATATTCTCCTTGGAATTATAACTGGCATAGTGAACCAATTCATTTCCGGGGAATTCTGCGTGGTAATTCTCAACCAGCAAACGATCCCGGTAAAACGATTCCTCGAAATCCAGTCGTACCCGATTCGCTCTTGGCAAAACAAAATGATTCAGAATCAATGACATCAGCATCAGGATTGTCGCTGCAATCATGTAAGGCCGAAGAAAGCGCGTAAATGGTCTTCCACTGTTCAGTATCGGGATAATTTCTGCTTCCTGTGCCATTTTCGCTGTAAACCAAATCACAGAAATGAAAATGATCATGGAGGAGAAGGTATTTCCGTAATAAAGCAGGAAGTTGAAATAATAATCAAAAACGATCGATTTGAACGGAGCTTGATTGTCAATGAATTCCGATAAACGCGATGCAATATCGAACACCATTGCCAATAGCATAATCACTCCCAACATAAAAAAGAATGTTGAAAGAAACTTCCGAATGATATATCGATCTAAAATTCTGAGCATTAAATTCTTCTCCCTAGTATTTTGACTTGTTCGTCTTTCCAGGCACGGAAAGTTCCATCTAAAATTCTTCTTCGGGCTTCTTTAACCAACGCCAAATAAAAGGCTAAATTGTGAATTGTCGCAATTTGGATGGCCAAATTTTCCTTCGCTTTGATCAGATGGTGCAAATAAGCTTTCGTGTAAACCTGGTCTACATAAGCCGTGCCATTTATATCCAAAGGGGAAAAATCCATTTTCCACTTGTGATTCTTGATGTTAATGGTTCCTTCTGAAGTGAACAACATTCCGTGTCTTGCATTTCGTGACGGCATAACACAGTCAAACATATCTACTCCCAATGCAATCGATTCCAGAATATTCACCGGAGTTCCCACTCCCATCAGGTAACGCGGCTTATCTGTTGGCAGAATAGAACAAACCAAATCGGTCATGCTGTACATATCCTCATCCGGTTCTCCAACGGATAATCCACCGATCGCGTTTCCAACGGCATTCTGTTCTGCAATAAATTCAGCGGATTCCTTTCTCAAATCGGGATAAACACTTCCCTGAACGATCGGAAACAATGCTTGTGAATAACCATATTTGGGCTCAGTCGAATCCATCTGGGTGATACAGCGCTTTAACCAACGATGCGTCATGTGCATCGAGCGTTTCGCATAGTCATATTCACACGGATAAGGTGTACATTCATCGAAAGCCATGATGATATCCGCACCGATCACTCGTTGAATGTCAATGGCTCTCTCAGGAGAGAAAAAGTGATAGCTTCCATCGTGATGTGATTGAAAACGCACTCCTTCTTCCGTAATTTTCCGGCTCGTCGCCAAGGAATACACCTGATAACCGCCGCTATCTGTCAGAATCGGTCTTTCCCAGCCAATGAATTGATGTAAGCCACCGGCACCTTCAATCACATCCAATCCCGGACGCAAATACAGGTGAAAGGTATTTCCAAGGATAATTTGTGCTTCCACATCATCGCGCAATTCCTGTTGATGAACACCTTTTACTGTTCCATGTGTTCCAACAGGCATAAATATCGGAGTTTCAATCGTTCCGTGGTCCGTGTGAACAAGTCCAGCTCTCGCTTTTGAGTGGGGATCGGTATGCTTCAGTTCAAAGTGCATAATTGTGTTGAAAAATAAACGCTGCAAAGATAAGGGGATTTCGGAAAGAGCCCCATCTTTGTAGGCGAAGAAGACACTTTAATGAAAATTATCCCCGAATTACAGGAAACAGGCGTATTTTATATCTTTTGGATTTTTGCTGGACTATTGGCTATACAGTTGATATACTCCGTACTTTTCTTTGGGAGACTAGCTTTTTGGAAAAGCAAGCAGAGAAAAACTGACTTGCCACCCGTATCCATTGTTATTGCCGCGCGCAATGAATCAGACAATTTATACGAGAATTTACCTAAGATCTTAGACCAGGATTATCCGGCACCATTCGAAGTTGTGGTCATAAACAACCAATCAATGGACGATTCCAAGTATTTATTGGATGCCTTAAGTCGTCAATACCCGAACTTGGTCGTGATGGAAGTTGAACGCAGTAAACATTTGCTACCGAGCAAGAAATTCCCTTTGACTTTGGGAATTAAAAAGGCGCGATACGAACATTTGGTCCTGACGGATGCAGATTGCACGCCTGCAGGAAATCTTTGGTTGCGTAAAATGGTAGAACAATTCAGTGACAAAAAACAGATTGTGTTGGGCTATGGTCCCTATACCAAGAAAAAAGGATTCCTAAACAAGATCATTCGTTTCGATACCACCATGATTGCTGTAAATTACTTTTCCATGGCTATCAACAAAGTTCCTTACATGGGAGTTGGGAGAAACATGGCGTATACGAAGGAGGTTTTCAAGTCAACGAATGGTTTCAAGTCCCATTACTCCTTAATGTCAGGTGATGATGACCTGTTCATCCAGGAAGCAGCGAGAAAAAGCAACTACACCATCCAATTGGATCCCGAAAGCTTTCAATACAGTGAAGCGAAAGAAAACTGGGAATCTTTTGTCCTTCAGAAGTCCAGACACTACACCACCTCTCCGAAATACAAGGTTTTCAAGAAAGCGATGTTAGGAATATATCCCTTCACCCTGATTTTGATGCTGATATCTTTCGTTCTTTTGATCCTACAAAGTGGATGGTGGATACACGCCTTGATTGGTTTTGGTTTTGTAACAATGATAAAATGGTGGCTTTTGGGGCTTTGCTTCAAAAAACTAAAATCACCGGGGTTCATTGCTTTATTACCTATTACTGACTTGGTATATGTTTTGATACTTCCATTTTTTTATTATTCAGCATTGCAAAAAAATTCTTCGAAATGGAGGTAGTTGGAGATCATTTATCGGACAAAGCACGCATAGATCTGGCACTGGTAGATCAGGCTAAAAATGGCGACCAGGCAGCTTATGCGCAATTAATGGACCGATACCGTGAATCCATCTATTTCATGATGATGAAAATGGTTCGAAATTCGGATGACGCAGATGACCTGACGATCGAGGCATTTGGAAAAGCGTTCAGTCGCCTGGAGCAGTATTCACCAAGTTTTGCTTTTTCAACCTGGCTTTTCAAAATTGCCTCCAATAACTGTATCGACTTTATCCGTAAGAAACGGATTAAACTCACTTCCATGGATACGGGCTACACCAATGAAGATGGAGAAGCGGTTGGAATTGATGCACGATCAGATACGCGTGACCCGGAAGAACACATCATCCACAATCAGAAGGTAAAACACATGCGCAACCTGGTTAGCAAACTAAAACCACGTTACCGCGAATTGATTGAAAAAAGATATTTTGAGGAATTAAGCTACGAGGAAATCGCAGAGGAATTGAACCTTCCTTTGGGAACCGTGAAAGCCCAACTATTCAGAGCACGGGACTTCCTGGCTCAAATGATGGAACAGACAAAGGATTCTATTTAAGATCTTAAATAAAAAACAAAAAGTCGGGGTGAAAAATTTTTCACCCCGACTTTTTCGATTTATCGTATTATTTTAATCATTCGCGATGATCTTCCTTGTAAAAACCATCAACCATTGCTTTATATTGTTCCAGGATGATCTTGCGCTTTAACTTCAAAGTTGGCGTCAATTCGCCCGTTGCAATACCAAACTCCTGAGGCAACAGACCAAACTTCTTGATCTTCTCCCAGCTTCCGTATCCTTCATTGATGCGATCTACTTCCTTTTGGACACGTGCAATCACATCCGGATTTTTAGCAATCTCTTCGTTCGTTGTCCCTATTTCAATATTCTTGCGGCTCGCCCATTCTTTCACAAACGGAAAGGCAGGAACAATCAATGCGGAAGGAAACTTCTGTCCTTCACCCAAAACCATAATCTGTTCAATAAATCGCGATTCCTTGAAGGTGTTTTCCATTGCCTGCGGAATGATATATTTCCCTCCGGAAGTTTTGAATATCTCTTTCTTACGGTCTGTGATTTTCAAGAAAATTCCATCTTCAAACGTTCCGATGTCTCCGGTATGGAACCAACCTTGCGGGTCAATCTCCTCTGCTGTTTTATCCGGTAAATTGAAATAACCCATCATGACATTCGGTCCTTTCACCAAAATCTCTCCGTCTTCCGCAATTTTCACCTTCACACCATCAATCAATGGACCGACAGTTCCGATCTTGACCCCTTTCTTCAAACAGTTTACGGAGATAACCGGCGAAGTTTCCGTTAATCCATATCCTTCCAATATGGGAATACCTGCTGCCATAAAGATTTGAGCCAAACGAGGTTGCAATGCTGCGGAACCAGAAGCAACAGCTTTCACTTCACCTCCAAGCGCTGCCTGCCATTTTGAAAAAACCAATTTTCGGGCAATTGCCAATTTGATCTTATACCAAAACCCCAGTTTTCCTGTATGATACTGTTCTGCAACTGAAACGGACCAAAAGAAGATTCTTCGTTTAAATCCAGTCAATGCTTCACCTGTTAGCATAATCTTATCAAAGACCTTTTCCAATAAGCGAGGAACAGCTGTGAAAACATGAGGTTTTACTTCCTTCAGGTTCTCACCAATCGTATCCATTGATTCCGCGAAATAAATGGAAGCCCCGCAATACATATAGAGATAATGCAACATGCGCTCGTATACGTGACAAACCGGTAAAAATGTCAATACACGGGAATTCTCATCCGCCGGAATACTGAATTTACAGGAAAGCACATTGGAGAGCAGGTTGTTATGCGATAACATAACTCCTTTCGGATTTCCGGTTGTCCCTGAAGTGTAAATGATCGTTGCCAGATCTTCGTTGCGAACATTCGCTTTCAGATCGGTGATCTTACTTTGAGGGACATTGGCTCCCATGGACACCAACTCCTTATAATTGGAAAAATCTTCCAACTGGTCAAACGTAAAGATCTTTTCCAACGAAGAAATTTGCGATGCCACTCCTTGGATCTTACGCGCCAGTTCTTCTCCGGCCACAAATGCGTGGCGGATTCCGGCGTCGTTAAAAATGTACACGTAGTCGTGTTCCGAAATATTCGGATAAACAGGAACCACAACAGCTCCTACCTGTTGGATCGCAATATCCATCACATTCCATTCCACACGGTTCGGTGAAACTAATGCCACACGGTCTCCAACTGAAACACCCAGTTCCACAAGTCCCTTAGAAATTTGATTTGTATGTGCTACAAATTCTTCGGTCGTCATAGGTATCCAAACTCCCTCAGTTTTGGTAACAAACATCGAGGCGCTTGGAAAGTTTTTCAATTGATAAGTAGGCACGTCAAACAGTCGTCTTACTTCATTCATATCAGTTGTAATAGCACTCACAATATATGTATTAAAAATTAAGCAATAGCGCAAAAATGTTCATCCAAAACCAGTGTTTGTTTTTTCACAGCCCACTGTTAAGAAACAAGTTCCTACTTTTATACTGTGGGAATATAGTTTCTAACTTCGATCAAGTGCAATTCATGAACTAGTTGGAAAGTTACAAAGAATTACTGACTTGTGTTTGATCGTTTTTGGTTTTTTGGTTTGTAGGGGTTCGTTTGCCGGCGAGCCCTTTTTTATTCCATAGAAAACACCAATTTCCCTTTGACAAACGTCCTATTTGAAAAGTTCGGACTATATGCTCCTTTCGAAACAAACGGACTTTCAAGAATTACGAGATTCGCCTCTTTCCCCTTTTCCAAACTCCCCTTATTACTTTCCTGAAAACTGGCAAATGCCGCCCAAATGGTCATTCCTCTCAGACATGCCTCTTCCGTAAGTGCTTCCCCGGGTAAAAAACCATCGATCGGATCATTTTCTGCATTCTTCCGATTCACTGCTGCATGAATGGTCAGAAAAGGATTGGTACTTTCAACCGGAAAATCGGTTCCGATAGCCAACATTCCGGCTTTGAGCAATAAGGTATTGTAAGCATAAGCTCCCTTCAGGCGCGCTTTACCCAAACGGGATTCAGCCCAACGCTGATCACTTACCGCATGGGTAGGTTGAACGGATGGAAATGCACCGGAACTTTCCAACAGGTCAAAATCCATTGGGTCCAAAACTTGTGCATGCTCAATTCTCCAGCGATGATCCGGGTTCTTTTTGGAATAAGCCTGAATCAGGTCAAGCACCAATTTATTGGTAGAATCCCCGATTGCGTGAATATTCAATTGGTAACCTGTCAATTCCGCCAGGGAAGAATAGCGCTTCATATCTGCGATTGAAGTTGTCAATAAGCCATGATTATGCGGATCATCCGAATAGGGCTGTTTCAAAAGTGCGCCTCGTGAACCCAAAGCTCCATCCCCGATCACTTTAAAAGAGCGTACCAACAAATTCTTTTCCTCCAGGAATCCATGTTTCTTTGCAAAATCAGCATTTTCCTTTTCAGGATACAACATACCGTAAATCCCTATCGTCAATCTATTGTCTTTTACCAACCTGCGGATCAGTTTAAAATCATGTGAGGTTAGCCCGGCTTCATGCACATCGGTGATTCCATATCCATACAACTCCTGTTGTATTTCCAGTAAAGCCTCTGCTAATTCCTGATCCGAAAAATCAGGTAGTTTATTACTGATTAATGAGATGGCATTATCCAAGAGAATCCCGGAAAGACTCCCGTCTGCATTTTTCAAAATAGCTCCTCCATCCACATGGGAAGATCCGGTAATTCCGTATTTTTTTAGTGCCGCATTGTTCGCTAAGACAGCATGACCATCGATTCGATATAAAACAACCGGTTTATCGGGGAATTTCTCATTCAACAATTCATTTGTCGGCAACTCAGCCGAATTCCACAAACTTTGATCCCAACCTCCGCCTACAATCACCCTGCGCTCTTTCCGTTGTGCATATTTCTCCACACGGACGATCAATTCATCCATGGAAGTAGTACCCACCAGATTAACCGATAATTTTTGGCGCGCCAAACTCATCAGATGACCATGAGCATCTGCAAAACCGGGGAAAATATCTTTCCCTTCCGCATCGATATACTCTTCGGCACTGTACTTATTCATGATTTGTCTATCCGGACCCACTTCCACCACTTTTCCATCCCGGATTGCAATGGCTTGAACAATCGAGTTTTCCTCATCCATCGTGTGGATTTTTGCATTGTGGATCACCAAATCAACAGATTGCCCCTTCATACAGGAAGCACTGATCAAACCGACTAAAAAGAATAAAAAATAACGCATCACGAATGGGTTTTATGAAATACTGTTGAACTCGCTTGTGCACTTGGCATGATCACCAAATCATTGATACAAACATGCTTTGGTCTTGAACAAACATAATAAACCGCATCCGCGATATCTTCCGCCATTAAGGGGTCAAATCCATCGTATACATTTTTAGCAGTTTGTTCATCCCCTTTGAAACGAACCAATGAGAATTCCGTTTCCGCAGCTCCGGGAGCAATATTGGTCACTTTGATCCCGTCGTGAACCAAATCAATGCGCATTGCTCTGGACAAAGCATCTACCGCATGTTTGGTAGCACAATAGACGTTCCCACCTGCATATACTTCTTTTCCTGCAATACTTGCAATATTTACAATGTGTCCACCACCATTTTTCTTCAAAATAGGAGAAATTGCCCGTGTCACATACAAAAGCCCCTTCACATTCGTATCGATCATCCGGTCCCAATCATCCGTATCACCGGAATCTATCGGTCCGCGACCAACAGCCAACCCCGCATTGTTGATTAAAACAGACAGGTTTTCCTTCACTTCATCAGATAAACTTTGGACAGCTTGATTCACTTCATCTTCACCACGTACATCAAAGTTCAGAAGCTGAACATCAACTCCCTTACTTAGAAATTCCCGTTTCAACGACTCCAAACGCTCGATCCTTCTTCCTGTCAAAACCAAATCCCAACCATTATCAGCAAATATGCGTGCTGTCGCCTCTCCAAAACCGGCAGTCGCTCCGGTAATAAAAACGTATTTTTTCATAATTTAAATTTGAACGGTCTCGATCCGATAAATGCAATTAAAAACAAGGCTAAATATGCTGGTACCCGGTAGCGTACTATCGCCCCCAAAACAGGAGTTGTCCAACCTATCAAGATAAACAAAATGAGTGAAAAGCTGAGTAAAAACAAAATCACATTCTTTTCTTCAGCAGTTCGATGCTTGCGATTATACCAAAAACCAAACCCCAACAATCCGAATAAACCGATCGTTTCAAGAAAATTGACAATCTTCAGTTTGCCCCCCGGATCCCAAAAGGTAGGCCGGAAAGCAGCATTCGTTATTGCTTCCGGAATATTTTTGATCAACTGACCGGAATCATTATTAATAGCAGTCAATTCAATATAACTTCCGCATTCTGTTCCGACAAAATCGATTCTCCACGGACCATCAGACGGATCTAATGAAATATCATCAAAAGGATAACTCATTCCGAAAGTCACTTTCTTCGCAACAATCTTCTTTTTGACCTGAAGACCTCCATCTTCCAAAAAATTCAAATCTGCATATTGATCCGTTCTAAAATAATAATAACAGGAATCCGCGTATGCGTGAATACCTCCCCTTCCCACATTCATGAAATCAAATTGCATACGGGTAAGCCGATGAGTTAGACCAGTCCTAAGATTAGAAAAGGATGCAAAACCAATTAAAAAGACGATCAAAACAGTTACCGGAGCCAATATCACGCGTTTTTTAAAGACGAATTTCCCCAGCAAGAAAACGGGAAGACTCAAGAGCAAACATCCTAAAACATAGGGCTTAAATCCCAACATCAACACCGATCCGAGTATCATTCTCCAAAGGCGGGATTTCCAACTTAAGTTGCCAAACATGACATTTAGCAGGAACGCAAGCCCCAAGATCATCAAGGGTTCTTTCAATACCGTACTGGTCCAAAAACTCAATGTCGGGAATAGGAAGAGTGCAAACCAAAACCAGCGCTTATCATAGAAAATTCGATCCTTGAATGCCAGAAAAATTTCCCGTAAAGCTATCAATGAGAAGAAAGAGAAAAACAGGATATGGATGTACACATTCCCTTTCGAAATGAATACGATCAAGCTATTTATCCGCAACACATTGCGTGAATCATTCATCAGATCCAAGTCACCTGCCGACCAATGATTGGTATGTGCCAGGTAATGTTGAACATCCAATTCCGAATTCATTCCGAATAAAAATTTCAGGTAATCACCAAAAGACTGATAAGCCACTCCATTGAGCGTTACGCTATCATCCATGTATTCCTCCCAATCAACAGTTATTTCACCTATTCCATAAATCTTGGTATGAATAATCATGAACAAGATCCCAAAGAGTACTTTCACTCCCCAACCGGTCAATAAATTCGTACGCGATAAGCCATCTGTTTTGAACTTCCAAACAAACCACGTTAAACCAAGCAGGACCAGTGCGAATATCATGAGGGCTCTAAGTTAATTCATAATTACGAATGCCGAATTACGAATGCCGAATTTTTCAGCATTCCGTCTTATCCTGAAAAAGTATTGTGTAGATATCGGATAGATACTAAGAGGATAGAGCATGGATAAAGCGTTAGAGAGCGACCTTTTGTGAAGGATTTAACATTCATATTCTTACAATCTGGTGACTGGATGCTTCGTCATCTTTGAAAAATCTAATCATTCACAATTCTGCACTCGGAATTCGGAATTCCGCATTCGGAATTAGACAGGAATGATTACTTTTGCATCAAAGTTATAACAAAATGAGTACTTCCATCAAACAAGAAGCTACCCTTGAGCAAGCGGTTGAATTAGGTTTGCGAGCTGATGAATTTGAAATGATCAAAGGAATCTTGGGTCGCACGCCGAATTTCACTGAAACTGCAGTTTATTCTGTCATGTGGTCTGAGCACTGTTCTTATAAAAACTCCATTTACTGGTTAAAACAATTGCCAAAAGACGGTCCTCACATGCTAGTGAAAGCTGGTGAAGAAAATGCTGGATTGGTAGATTTAGGTGATGGTATCGGTTGTGTTTTCAAGATCGAATCTCACAATCACCCTTCCGCATTGGAACCTTATCAAGGTGCTGCAACAGGAGTTGGAGGAATCAACCGCGATATTTTCACGATGGGAGCTCGCCCGGTTGCACAATTGAACTCATTGCGTTTCGGAGACATCGAAGAAGCACGTACGAAGTGGTTGGTGAAAGGTGTTGTCAAAGGAATTGGCGATTACGGAAATGCCTTCGGTATTCCAATCGTTGGTGGTGAAGTATTCTTCGACAAATCTTACAATCAGAATCCACTTGTAAATGCGTTTTCTGCCGGAATTATCGATACGAAAAAAGTAATCTCCGCAAAAGCGAAAGGACCAGGGAACCCTGTTTACATCGTAGGTTCTTCTACCGGTAAAGATGGGATCGCAGGTGCTGCATTCGCTTCAAAAGACATTACAGAAGAGTCCGCACAAGATTTACCATCCGTACAAGTTGGTGACCCGTTCATGGAAAAATTGCTTTTGGAAGCTACTATGGAATTGTCAAATACCGATGCAATTGTCGGAATGCAAGACATGGGAGCTGCAGGAATCACTTGTTCCACATGTGAAATGAGTGCCGGTGGTGGTGTTGGAATGGAAATCCATTTGGATCGCGTTCCTACTCGTCAGGAAAATATGTTGCCTTATGAAATCCTTCTTTCAGAATCTCAAGAACGCATGTTGGTGGTGATTCAAAAAGGAAAAGAAGAAGTGGTGAAGCGCATTTTTGACAAATGGGATTTACACGCTGAAGAAATTGGAACAGTGACTGATGACGGTCGTGTCCGCTATTACATGAATGGTGAATTGGTTGGAGATGTTCCAGCTGAATCATTGGTTCTGGGAGGTGGTGCACCACAATACCAGCGCGAATATTCCGAACCGGCATATTACCAGGAATACAAAAAATTCAATATAGACTCTGTAGAACAACCGGAAAACTTAAAGGAAATCGGGTTCTTCTTATTGGGTCAGCCGAATATCGCTTCAAAACGTTGGGTATACGAACAGTACGACTCGATGGTTGGAACAAAAACAATGACTACCAACCGTCCGACGGATGCAGGAATTGTAAACTTGAAAGGAACAGAGAAAGCATTGGCAATGACAGTGGATTGTAATTCACGCTATGTGAATGCCGATCCTGAAATCGGAACTGCAATTGCGGTTTCCGAAGCAGCTCGTAACATCGTTGTTTCAGGTGGTATCCCAAGTGCGATTACCAACTGTTTGAACTTTGGAAACCCATACAACCCGGAATCTTACTGGCAGTTTGTCGGTGCGATCAAAGGAATGTCAAGAGCATGCCTGAAGTTTGAGACGCCGGTAACAGGTGGAAACGTTTCTTTCTACAACCAAAGTAATATCGGTGGAAAAGAGATTCCTGTCTTCCCTACTCCGACAATCGGAATGATTGGTGTGGTAGAAGACAAGTCAAAAATCATGACTTTGGATTTCAAACAAAAAGGTGATCTGATCTTCATCCTTGGAGATTGCGTAAATGATATCTCCTCTTCAGAATACTTGGCTAAGTACCACAAAATCGAGGCATCTCCGGCTCCACATTTCGATTTGGAAAAAGAGTATGCATTACAAGAAGCTGTTAAAGGTTTGATCAGTCAGGAATTGATCAACGCCGCTCACGACTGTGCAGATGGTGGATTATTTGTTTCATTGGTTGAAATGTCCATGCCCCGAGGACTTGGTTTCGATATCGTTACTGATTCCGAAGTTCGTGAAGATGCTTTCTTGTTCGGAGAAGCTCAAAGCCGTGTAGTTATTACTGTTTCAGAAGAAACGGAAGAAGACTTCATTGAGTTCATGATGGGAAGTGGTGTAAGCTATACACTTCTTGGTCACGTTACAAAAGGAAAAATGATGGTTGACGACGAGCATTTCGGATTCATCTCTGAAGCAAAGGAGATTTTTGATAATGCATTAGGAAACTTGATTGAAGGATAATTCGAAATAATCCATTAAGCCACCCTCCTCAATCCTCCCTCAAGGGAGGAAGTGGTTTAAACTCCCCCTTTGAAGGGGGATAAAGGGGGATGGCCAAAAACCAACATATGGAATTAATCCTCAAATACTTTCCAAATCTTACCGATTTACAACGCTCCCAATTCGAGCGCTTGCAGGAATTGTATTTGTTTTGGAATGCTCAAATCAACGTCATTTCCAGAAAGGATACGGAGGAGTTCTACGAACGCCACGTACTTCATTCCTTAGGAATTGCAAAAATCATGGAATTTACACCCGGATCATCTGTTTTGGATATTGGTACCGGTGGTGGTTTCCCGGGAATCCCATTGGCAATTTTATTTCCCGAGGTGCAATTTCACTTGGTAGATTCCATTGGAAAGAAAATCAAAGTGGTAAACGAAGTTGCACAGGCTCTCGATCTGAAAAACGTTCGTGGTACCCATGCACGGGCAGAGGAAATCAAGGAGCAATTTGATTTCATCGTGAGTAGAGCCGTAACCGCAATGCCCGCTTTTCTGCCTTGGACTAAAGGAAAGTTTCTTAAAGAAAATAAGAATCCTCTCCCAAACGGAATCTTATACCTCAAAGGCGGCGATTTGAAAGAAGAAATGGCTCCGGTGAAACAATCCTATCACATTCACTCATTGCAAAAGATCTTTTCAGGTGAATTCTTCGAAACGAAGGCGGTGGTCTATGTAAACATGACTAAGTAAGCCTGGTTCGGGACAACTGATCCGCATCAACATCCAATTCCAATTCCATTGTGGTAGAACAAGAGTTCATGCATGACCTGGAAATTGCAAAGGCATATCCAAACCTACAACTAATAATCAATGGTATTTCTTGACGGAATCCCGTTGATCTTGTGATGCATTTCATCAAAAGTTTTAACTTGGAGTAAAAAACCCATGCAAACTTCAGGTTCTACGCCAGATGAGATCATTAATAACGCTCCGGAAGAGCGAAAAGAAGCGTTAATTAAACTTAGAAAAACCATTTTGGATAATTTGCCTGCAGGCTTCAAAGAATGCATCAACTATGGAATGATTGGTTACGTCGTTCCGCATTCAATTTATCCCGCAGGTTATCATTGCGACCCAAAACTACCTTTGCCATTTATGAGTTTTGCTTCGCAGAAAAACTTCATTGCATTCTATCACATGGGAATGTATGCTGATAAGGAATTACTCGATTGGTTCGTCCATGAATTTCAGCAGGTAAGTAAAACCAAACTGGATATGGGGAAAAGTTGTGTGCGATTTAAAAAGCCAGATCAGATTCCTTTCGAATTAATAGGTAAATTAGTAAGCAAGATGAGTCCGGAAGACTGGATCTCCAATTATGAAAAAGCACTAAAAAAGAACTAAACATGAGTGAAGTATTAGACAACATGAGCTTTTTTGCTCAAAAGAACGTTGATCTTGGGAACCTGAATTATCCGTTGAAGTTCAGCTTCAAGATCGGAACCATGTCAAATGACTTTGTGATCGAAGATGCAAGTTCTGCAACTTTGGCTTATGTCCGTCAAAAGATGTTCAAGTTTATTGAGGAAATTCAGGTTTTCACAGATACAAGCAAAACAAACCTGGAGTTCACCATCAAAGCAAATAAGTGGATCGACTTCTCGGCAACCTATGTTTTCACAGATAAAAATGGTGTGGAGAAAGGTCGTGTTGCTCGTAAAGGATGGGCTTCCATCTGGAAGGCGCGTTACGATGTATTCGACCAGAACGAGCACCTGGCTTTCCATATCATGGAGGAAAATGCATGGACGAAAGTATTCGACACCTTATTCAGTGAAATTCCGGTTTTGGGAATGTTTACCGGATATGTGTTCAATCCGAAATACATTGTCGGAAGACCGGACGGATCTAAGGTGATGCGCCTAAAGAAAAACGCATCGATGTTCGGAAGAAAATTCTCCCTTGAAAAAATCGGTCCGACACACAATGCTGCGGAAGATGAGTGCATCGTACTTTCCTTGATGATGATGATCTTATTGGAAAGAAGAAGAGGATAAGGCTATAAAAACGAAAAGAGGGATGAACAGATGTCATCCCTCTTTTATTTCAAGACCTAACTTGTATTACATTTTCATAATAATGAATTCCGTGCGTCTGTTTTCCTGATGCTCGGCCTCCGAACATGTAGATTTAACAGGACCTTCACAACCACATCCATTTTTCAATTTCGCTTCACCATAACCTTTCCCGTAAATACGATCCGGATTTGGAATACGTGCTCTAATGTAAGCAGCCGAAGCTTTCGCACGATTATCTGACAATTTTTCATTTGACGCAATTGAACCACGACAATCTGTATGTGAACCCAACTCAATTTCCATGGTCGGATATTCTTTCATGACTTTTACAATCTTATCCAACTCGATAGAAGCATCTTTCCGGATAGCGTATTTGGCATAATCAAAATAAATTGGTTTGATATCAATAATCGTTGCCAAATCAATACCAACAGTTAATTTGTCCATCGTCATATCCAACGCCTTATTCAATTCTACAACACCTGGCTTGGTTAATTTTGTCGTATACACCAATTCTTTGGTCAAATAACCCGGTCGAGATAGTTTGATGGAATAATCCAATACATCTCCCATTTTATTAGTTGCAAGCGATTTGAAAACCTCACCATTCTCATTGGTCAAATCATAAATCACTTTATTTCCTGTTTTCAGGTCTTTGATCTCTACCTGAACGCTATCCAATACTTCGGAAGTTTGTCCATCTTTGACAATCGTCAACAAGGCAAATCCAGGATCTTTTTCCAAAACCAGATCTTGATCAATTACACGAGTTGACACAGGTAATGCCTTGGTTGTAACGGATGCTTTCCCATCAAAATAATCTGGTTTTTCAGCCAATAACTGGTAATTTGCATCACGAACTAAGTGAAACTCATAATACCCCTGATTGTTGGAAACAACTGAATCCATTTTTTTGGACGCTGAATCAAACAAATAAACTGTTGTTTGGGCAAGAATAGCCGAACCGTTTTTATCTTTCGTATAACCTTTCACCATCAATCCAAGACTAAACGGTGTCAATTGTTGGTAATGATAAATGTCATCTCCTCCTTTTCCACCGGAACGATTGGAAGAGAAGTACCCTTCTTTCCCATTGTTAAAAGTGGTCAATGCGAAATCGTCGTAACTTGAATTGATAGTCGTTCCACAGTTTAAGACTTCTGTAAAATTGTTGTTATCATTCAACCAAACGAAGATGTCCAACCCTCCTAGCCCCACAAGACCGTCAGAACTAAAAAACAAATGACCTTCCTGACTCACCCAAGGAAACATTTCCTGTCCTTCTGTATTGATTTCTTTTCCTAAGTTGATGAGCTCTCCAAAGGTCCCATCTTCCTTCACTGCAACTTGATAGATGTCTGCACCTCCAAATCCTCCCGGTTTGTCAGATGATAAATACATCCATTTCCCATCAGGTGTGAAACTTGGATGTCCAACAGAGTAATCACGTGAATTGTATATAAACTCTCTTTCATTTAACCATTTCCCGTTGCTTACGTCTGCTATGTAGAGTTTCAAGTTTTGGATTCCTTGATTATCTTTCCGTTTGTTTCCTTTCTTGATGTTATTGCGTGTATAAATCACCCATTTTCCATTTGGATGAAAACAGATTGGTCCTTCGTGAAAACGGCTATTTACTCGCTTCGACAAAACGTCCTGATTCACCACTTCATTCGTAGAATCGGTGGTCGCAACATGTAATTCTAAGAATCGGTCATTGTTCCAGGTCCAATTATTATGAACGAAGGAACGCTCGGAGCGGGAGGATAGAAAATACAATTTGTTTGCATCCAATGATGGATAAGTTCCAAAATCCGTGTACTCCGAATTGTTTTTCCAATTTTGAATACTGAAATCCGGAGCTGCAGCGGCAATCTGTTCCTTGTAATTCTTTTGAGAATTGAATGATTGCGAGCGCACATCATTGGGCTTCATTGCAATGAATTTATTCATCCATTCATCAGAAGCTGTATAATTTCCGTTGATTTTCAATACTTGAGCGTACTGGTAAACATCCTCCGCATTGGAAGATTGTTGTACCACTTTCGCATAGGTTTTTTCAGATAGGTCAAAGCGCTCTGTTCTGAAATAACTGTAAGCCAATTTTGACTGCATTTCAGGTGAATCGACTTCAGAACCGATCAATCCTTCATACTGATCAGCTGCAAGTGCAAATGCGAGTGTTTTATAGTAATTATCTGCTCGTTTTAATTTTCCAGCTTGAGCATTTGCAAACTGAATAGTAAATAGCAATGATATTGTTACAAGAATGTGTTTCATTGTTGAATAAGATTAGAAGTAACGTGGAGAACGTACTCCTGAATTTTTAAATACAAAGTCATAAGACAACATGATTTCGAACGTCCCATAGTTGTAGTTGCGAATCGCCTGTGTACCAAAATCAGTTGCAAAACCAAGTTTAAATTGTTTACTCACCTGAAATTGAACAAATGCGCCAATTGCTGCATCCAAGCGATACAATGCACCGATATAGAATCGTTCGTTGTAGATTCCGGCTATTGATGCGTCCAAACTAATGGGAGCACCCGGAGTAAATTTCACCTGAGCGATTGGTCTCAATTTCCAATGTGGATTCAAGGTGATTACACCTCCAACATGACCGAAGTAATGTCTCTTTTCCATATTTGTCTTGGAGCCATCATAACTTTGTTCCAATAATTTGGGCGTACTAGCCCCAATGAACCAATGTGGTGTATGATAATATACCCCAAATCCAAAGTTCGGATTCACGTGATTTCGAATATTATTGATCAGATTCGGGTCAGCAGCAGTAGTGGTATTCAAGGAGTTTGAACCAATATTTATCAAATTCAAACCACCTTTTATACCGAATGCCAATTTTGATTTGTTCTTAAATCGAAGGGAATAAGATACATCACCATAAAACAAATTTTGTTTCACCGGACCAACATTATCGTTCACATAAGTAATCCCAACCCCTATTGATTTATAGCTCAACGGGGAATGCACACTTACGGTAGTGGAGATTGGTCTACCATCAAACCCAACCCATTGCTCACGATGAAGTGTTGTAATATTTAATACATCCTTACTTCCCGCATAAGCCGGATTAATAAACAATGTATTATCAAAAAACTGCGTAAAGTGAGGGTCTTGCTGGGCGAAACTATTCACCCAAACAAAACACATAACTATTGCTACTAACTTTTTCATTCCTTCTCTTTTATCCCGACACTCATCGTCGGTGTTTTTTAACCTGTATTAACGCTTGTTCCTTCACTCCAAGCAAATCGAAAGCTTCGCTTACCTTTTTAAGTAAACATATCCTTTAACCACTCCATATTCCGTTGTTCTGGTATCGAAGATGTAGAAGTATGTACCTGTTGGTAATTCATCTCCACCAATATTGAATTCACTTGTTGATTTACCTTCCCAGGTATTATCGTACTTCTCAGTGAAGAATACCTGATTCCCCCATCTATTGAAAATGGTGATGGTATTGTTCGGGAATAACTCAATTCCTGTAATCACAAATGCATCATTTGTTCCATCTCCATCAGGCGTAAATGCCTCCGGTATATCAATCAGACATGGTCTTGGACTACAAGGATCTTTCGGATCTGATGTTCCTGTCGGTACTGCCGGTGTAGATGGATCATCCACTCCTGTTTCTTCTTCACAATCCGTTAAGCCATCACCGTCTGTATCCGTATCGTCAATTCCAATCGGATCACATGGATCATTTGGATTCGATGTTCCGGTTGGAGTCACAGGTGTTCCCGGATCATTCACTCCGGTTGTCTCCTCACAGTCTGTTAAACCATCACCGTCCGTATCGGTTGTGATCAATCCAATCGGTGAACACGGATCATTCGGATTCGATGTTCCGTTTGGTGTTGCAGGAGTTCCCGGATCATTTACTCCGGTTGTTTCCTCACAGTCTGTTAAACCGTCACCGTCCGTATCGGTTGTGATCAATCCAATCGGTGAACACGGATCGGTTGGATTCGATGTTCCTGTTGGTGTTGCTGGTGTTCCCGGGTCATTCACTCCGGTTGTTTCCTCACAATCTGTTAAACCGTCACCGTCCGTATCGGTTGTGATCAATCCAATCGGTGAACATGGATCGTTCGGATTCGATGTTCCGGTTGGTGTTCCTGGTGTTCCCGGATCATTCACTCCGGTTGTCTCCTCACAGTCTGTTAAACCATCATTATCCGTATCCGTTGTGATCAAACCAATCGGTGAACATGGATCATTCGGATTCGATGTTCCTGTTGGTACCGCTGGTGTACCTGGATCATCTACACCTGAACCCTCTTCGCAATTTGTCAATCCATCCCCGTCAGTATCTACTGTTGGATTTGGGTCACAAGGATCTGTTGGGTCTGAAGTTCCAGTTGGAACTATAGGAGTACCAGGATCATCAATACCTGTTGTCTCCTCACAGTCTGTCAATCCATCACCATCGGTATCTGTTGTAATCAATCCGATTGGTGAACATGGATCATTCGGATTCGATGTTCCTGTTGGTGTTGTTGGCGTTGATGGATCATCAACTCCCGTTGTTTCCTCACAATCTGTCAATCCATCATTATCCGTATCGGTTGTGATCAATCCAATCGGTGAACATGGGTCGTTTGGATTCGATGTTCCTGTTGGAGTTGCAGGTGTTCCCGGATCATTTACTCCCGTTGTCTCTTCACAATCTGTTAATCCATCATTATCCGTATCAGTTGTAATCAATCCAATTGGTGAACATGGATCGTTTGGATTTGAAGTTCCTGTTGGTGTTGCTGGAGTTCCCGGATCATTTACTCCCGTTGTTTCCTCACAATCTGTCAATCCATCATTATCTGTATCAACTGTTATCAATCCAATCGGGTCACAAGCATCAGCTGGATCAGTTGTTCCCGCTGGTGTTGCTGGAGTTCCAGGATCATTAATTCCTGTTGTCTCCTCACAGTCTGTCAATCCATCACCATCCGTATCGGTCGTAATCAATCCAATAGGTGAACATGGATCGGTTGGATTTGAAGTTCCTGTTGGTGTTGCAGGTGTTCCCGGATCATTCACTCCGGTTGTCTCCTCACAATCTGTTAATCCGTCATTATCTGTATCTGTTGTTATCAATCCAATAGGTGAACATGGATCGGTTGGATTCGATGTTCCGGTTGGTGTTGCAGGTGTTCCCGGATCATTCACTCCGGTTGTTTCCTCACAGTCTGTTAAACCGTCACCATCGGTATCGGTCGTAATCAATCCTATCGGTGAACACGGATCATTCGGATTCGATGTTCCGGTTGGTGTTGTTGGAGTTCCAGGGTCATTGATTCCTGTTGTCTCTTCACAATCTGTCAATCCATCTCCATCGGTATCGGTCGTAATCAATCCGATTGGAGAACATGGATCGTTTGGATTTGAAGTTCCGGATGGTGTTGCCGGAGTTCCAGGATCATTGATTCCTGTTGTCTCTTCACAATCTGTCAATCCATCACTGTCCGTATCAAATGGACTAGGACATGCTAACACCGTAATGAAAATGGTGTCATTGACACAAATTGCCGGTAAAGGCAAACCTGTATCACAAACACTTACCACAACAGTATCTGTTCCGTTGAAGTTAACAGTTGGTGTATAAGTGTAGGTTCCGTCTGTATTCACAACGATCGTTCCGTTGTTTGGTCCATCAACCGGTGTTGTATTCACAGTCAATGGTGTTCCATCAGGATCTGAATCACCTGCATTTGTCAAATCTCCATTCACCGGAGTATTTATATTCGTTGTATGGAATTCATTATCTACGATTGGCGCATCGTTGATTGGCGTTATCGTAATGAAGATCGTATCGTTCACACAGATTGCCGGTAATGGCGTACCTGCATCACAAACACTTACCACCACTGTATCTGTTCCGTTGAAGTTAACGTTTGGTGTATAAGTGTATGTTCCGTTTGTATTCACTACGATCGTTCCGTTGTTTGGTCCATCAACCGGTGTCGTATTCACCGTCAATGGTGTACCATCAGGATCTGAATCGCCTGCATCCGTTACGTCTCCTGAAACTGGAGTTTCTTCCGGTGTGGTGATATTTTCATTATCTACAATTGGCGCATCGTTGATTGGCGTTACCGTGATGAAAATTGTATCATTTACACAGATTGCCGGTAATGGTGTACCTGCATCACATACACTTACTACAACCGTATCTGTTCCTGTGAAGTTCGTGTTTGGCGTATAGGTATAAGTTCCGTTTGTATTCACTACGATCGTTCCGTTATTTGGTCCATCAACAGGTGTTGTATTCACCGTTAATGGTGTTCCATCAGGATCTGAATCACCGGCATCGGTTACGTCTCCTGAAACCGGAGTTTCTTCCGGTGTGGTGATATTTTCATTATCTACAGTTGGCGCATCGTTGATTGGCGTTACCGTGATGAAAATTGTATCGTTTACACAGATTGCCGGTAAAGGTGTACCTGCATCACATACACTTACCACAACCGTATCTGTTCCGTTGAAGTTAACGTTTGGTGTATAAGTGTAGGTTCCGTTTGTATTCACAACGATTGTTCCGTTGTTTGGTCCATCAACCGGTGTCGTATTTACCGTCAATGGTGTTCCATCAGGATCTGAATCACCAGCATCGGTTACGTCTCCTGAAACTGGAGTTTCTTCCGGTGTGGTGATGTTTTCGTCATCTACAATTGGCGCATCGTTGACTGGAGAAACAACAAAACTGATAATCGCATTGTCACAAGCATTACTTGGATCACACAATTGATAAGTTACAGTTGCTGTTCCGTTAAAGTTAGTTGCAGGATCGAATGTTACATCCCCTGTTACCGGATTGTAAGTCCAGGTACCATCTGTTGTAATAATTGACGTTTGAACACCGGCAGTAACGGGATCCATATCAATGACAAATTGACCACCTCCATTTGTAGGTGCTGAAGGGTTACCATTTGGATCGGTATCATTTATTAAAATAGAAACAATCCCATTCGCTCCATCCTCAGTTAAAGGAGTAGCAACAATATCATCATTAGCAGTTGGAGCTGCATCATCCTCAAGAATAGTAACTGTTGCAGTTTGTGTTCCGCTTTCTGTTGCTCCGTTACCGCCTGTTACATTCGTGATATCAGCAATCACCGTTTCGTTTCCTTCAATAGAGATATCATCGATAGGATCGATAGTTACTGTTCCTGTAGTTGAACCAGCAGGAATCGTGATCGTCACAGAACTTGGGGTATAATCTGTACCATTAGTTGCTGTTCCGGTGTATCCGATTGTAATTGTTGTTGCGGTTGTAGCAACATTAGACAAAGTTGCTGTTAATGTAGCGACACCTGCTGCATTTTCTGCAATCGTTGTTGTTCCGGTTAATGTTACTGTCGGCGCATCATTATCAATTATTGTTACAGTAGCTGTCTGGGTACCATTTTCAGTCGTACCGTTACCGCCTGTTACGTTGGTAATATCAATAACTACTGTTTCATTGCCTTCAGAAATTAAATCAGATGTTGGATCAATGTCAAAAGTAACTGATGTTGAACCTGCAGGGATGGTAACAGTAATAGTCCCTGTAGCATAGTCCGTTCCATTTGTCGCTGTACCTGTATAACCTAGTGTCACATCCACATTTTGAGTAGAAGCTACAGACAATGTCAATGTTAAAGTTGCATTTGCTAAACCATCCTCTGCTACTGTAGTTGTTCCTGATAAAGAAACAGTTGGTGTGTCATCATCTGTAATAGTTACTATAGCTGTTTGGGTTCCACTTTCTGTAGCACCATTTCCACCTGTTACGTTGGTAATATCCGCAATAACTGTCTCTGAAGTTTCAGAAGTTACATCATCTGTTGGGTCGATAGTTACTGTTCCGGTTGTTGAACCGGCAGGAATGGTGATAGTCACCGAACTTGGTGCGTAATCCGTTCCGTTAGTTGCGGTTCCGGTGTATCCGATTGTAATTGTTGTTGCGGTTGTTGTTGCAACGGATAATGTTGCTGTCAAGGTTGCAACACCCGCTGCATTTTCTGCAATCGATGTTGTGCCTGTTAAAGTTACTGTTGGAGCAACTTCGTTATCTGTAATCGTAACGGTTGCAGTTTGAGTTCCACTTTCTGTTGCGCCATTTCCTCCTGTTACGTTGGTAATGTCTGCAATCACGGTTTCAGAACCTTCGAACAAGGCATCATCCGTTGGGTCGATAGTTACTGTTCCTGTTGTTGAACCGGCAGGAATGGTAATCGTCACCGAACTTGGCGTGTAATCCGTTCCGTTAGTTGCGGTTCCGGTGTATCCAATCGTAATTGTTGTTGCGGTTGTTGTTGCAACGGATAATGTTGCTGTCAAGGTTGCAACGCCCGCTGCATTTTCTGCAATCGTTGTTGTGCCAGTTAAAGTTACTGTTGGAGCGACTTCGTTATCTGTAATCGTAACGGTTGCGGTTTGAGTTCCACTTTCTGTAGCACCATTTCCGCCTGTTACGCTGGTAATGTCTGCAATCACTGTTTCAGAACCTTCGAACAAGGCATCATCTGTCGGGTCGATAGTTACTGTTCCGGTTGTTGAACCGGCAGAGATTGTGATAGTCACCGAACTTGGCGTGTAATCCGTTCCGTTAGTTGCGGTTCCGGTGTATCCAATCGTAATTGTTGTTGCGGTTGTTGTTGCAACGGATAATGTTGCTGTCAAAGTAGCAACACCCGCAGCATTTTCTGCAATCGTTGTTGTTCCGGTTAAAGTTACTGTTGGAGCAACTTCGTTATCTGTAATCGTAACTGTTGCAGTTTGGGTTCCACTTTCTGTTGCGCCATTTCCGCCTGTTACGTTGGTAATGTCTGCAATCACTGTTTCAGAACCTTCGAACAAGGCATCGTCTGTCGGGTCGATAGTTACTGTTCCTGTTGTTGAACCGGCAGGAATCGTGATAGTCACCGAACTTGGCGCGTAATCCGTTCCGTTAGTTGCGGTTCCGGTGTATCCGATTGTAATTGTTGTGGCAGTTGTTGTTGCTACTGACAATGTCGCTGTCAAGGTTGCAACGCCCGCAGCATTTTCTGCAATCGATGTTGTTCCGGTTAAAGTTACTGTTGGAGCAACTTCATTATCTGTAATCGTAACTGTTGCGGTTTGCGTTCCACTTTCTGTTGCGCCATTTCCACCTGTTACGTTGGTAATGTCTGCTATTACGGTTTCAGAACCTTCGAAGATGACATCATCCGTTGGATCGATAGTAACTGTTCCTGTTGTTGAACCGGCAGGAATAGTGATCGTCACCGAACTTGGCGCGTAATCCGTTCCGTTAGTTGCGGTTCCGGTGTATCCAATTGTAATTGTTGTGGCAGTTGTTGTTGCTACTGACAATGTCGCTGTCAAGGTTGCAACGCCCGCTGCATTTTCTGCAATCGTTGTTGTTCCGGTTAAAGTTACTGTTGGAGCAACTTCGTTATCTGTAATCGTAACTGTTGCGGTTTGAGTTCCACTTTCTGTTGCACCATTTCCGCCTGTTACGTTGGTAATGTCTGCAATTACGGTTTCAGAACCTTCAAACAATGCATCATCCGTTGGATCGATAGTTACTATTCCGGTTGTTGAACCGGCAGGAATGGTGATCGTCACCGAACTTGGTGCGTAATCCGTCCCGTTAGTTGCGGTTCCGGTGTATCCGATTGTAATTGTTGTGGCAGTTGTTGTTGCTACTGACAAGGTTGCTGTCAAAGTAGCAACACCCGCAGCATTTTCTGCAATCGTTGTTGTTCCTGTTAAAGTCACTGTTGGAGCAACTTCATTATCTGTAATCGTAACTGTTGCAGTTTGAGTTCCACTTTCTGTAGCACCATTTCCGCCTGTTACGTTGGTAATGTCTGCAATTACGGTTTCAGAACCTTCAAAGATGACATCATCCGTTGGGTCGATAGTTACTGTTCCGGTTGTTGCACCGGCAGGAATGGTGATAGTCACCGAACTTGGTGTATAATCCGTTCCGTTAGTTGCGGTTCCGGTGTATCCGATTGTAATTGTTGTGGCAGTTGTTGTTGCAACGGATAATGTTGCTGTCAAGGTTGCAACTCCCGCTGCATTTTCTGCAATCGTTGTTGTTCCAGTTAAAGTTACTGTTGGAGGATTTAATTCTCTCCAATCTCTTTCAGGTGTTCCTGAAATGATCACATTTGGATAGGATGACGGTGTAGTGCCATTCGTTGGATTAACTAATGCATCATTCACATCATACGCATCATCCAAACCATCATTATCCGAATCCAAACCTGTTGGCAAGGTATTCGCTACTCCATTTCCATCCGTATCCCATCCTTCAATTGCATCAGACAATGCATCATTATCAGAATTCAAATCCAGATAATCTACATTATCGACACCATCTGTATTTACAGGAATAATAGCAGTCCCACCATTATTTGCATCGTATGCATTATCAATTCCATCATTATCGGAATCAGAACCAGATGGCGCAATGTATGTGGTTGTAGCTTGCGCTTCACTATTATCAACAATTCCATCATTATCGGAATCAATATCAATAAAGTTGCATTGTAAATCGGAGTCGTTGTTTCCTGAAACATACGAATTTGGATTACCATCTGCATCAGAATCAGCACCGGTTGTAATTAAAGGAGTTCCATTATTTGTAACACAAGTTGTATTAAGCGTATTTAAAACCGAAGCTGGAACGGTATAATCAAGTCCATGTAAGTTTATATCATCATTATCTGTTCTTGTAACACGAATCGCAACGGTATTAATAGGTACAACAATTGCATAAACTGTCATCGCTGTATTGGCAGCAGGAATGTTCGATGCTGTTACATTGGTAAAGGTGGTCCCATTAGAAGAAAATGAAAGATTCGTATTCGCTGTGTTTCCACTTGGATTTGAAATATACAGACGAATTGTTCCACCAGCATTAACTGTGTTTGCGATTTGTAAGGTTGCTATATCACCGGTTGAATTTAGCAGTGCAAAATCAGCTGCCAATGGCTCTCCTAATGCATTCACAGGGTTGGTAACACTAACATCTCCCGGACCATTTGACGTTGCATAGGCTATCGAAGACGGTGAATAAATATAACTACCCGTAGTCGTACAATTTTCAAATACGCCATCAACTACATCGTTGTAACCATCATTATCAATATCCACAAAAGCATCCGCAATTCCATCATTATTCGCATCAAGTCCGTTCGCTTCAATTACATCTGTAATCCCGTCATTATCACTATCCAAATCAACAAAATTCGGCAATCCATCGTTGTCAAAATCAGCTCCAAAATCATTTGTCCCGTTTGCATCTGTATCTAACAACAGCGATGTAGACGTAGTTAACAAACAGTTGGGAGAAGGAGTACATGGTGCTGAGCCTGTAGGACCATCTGTATCATTATTATCATATAAATTTGCCAAACCATCACCATCCGTATCAGCGGCAGAATCTACTTGCCCATCTCCATTCGTATCTACACCTCCCGCTTCAATCAAATCCGGAATCCCATCATTATCGCTATCCAAATCCAAATGAACAGGATTTCCATCTCCATCGGCATCAAAACTTGCACAAATACCTCCGCTTATCAAACCTCCGCAAGTTGGGAAGTTTGCATCCATATAATTAGGAATAAGGTCACCATCCATATCTCCACTAGGATCAGGCAACCCCATAGTAGCGCAATCCCATCCATTCACACCTTGAAAAGTTGCTCCGCAGAAATCCGGATCCATGTAATCCATTATTCCATCAGTATCGTGATCACCATTATATGCCTCAACCACATCCGGAACCCCATCATTGTCATCATCAATATCACATGAAACAGGTATTACATCATTATCAACATTCCCTTGATAATTTGGATTTTGGATAGGAACATAAAGAGAAATTGATCCTCCGATATTTCCGTCTTGAGAACCATTTCTTACGGATGATGCACCAGCTAGGTGCTGACCACCAATTCCACCTGTATTAGTCAAGGTCAATCCGGCTGGTAAAGATGCCAATGAGTACAAAAGTACACCACCACCTCCACCACCGCCTGGACCATGAGGAGTAGTTGTATTCAAATCTTGTCCGTCACCACCGCTTACATCAACAGTTAAGGTTCCGATATACGTTTCTGTTTTTAGCACTACCGAACCACCGGCACCACCACCACCTCCTCCATCAGGAGCTCCAACAGGGTTGATTGCAACCGGACTAGTCCCTCTTGCATTGATTGTATTTCCATTTCCAACAATGGTATCTGCAAAAATGATGACGATTCCACCACCATCAGCGGCATTCGAAGGGTTGTTTGTTGTTACGAAACCAGGACCACCGGCTCCTCCCAAAAACACTTTGTTTTGAGCCAAAAATGTACTCAAGGAAAAACCTCCGACACCACCGGCATTCGCTCCATCAATATCACACCAGCGTTTACCACCTTCTCCACCGGCACCAAAATTAGAACCTCCTCCTCCACCGGAGTCACCGGAAATTCCTGCACCACCACCGTTTGCTCTTGGCGCTCTCCCACGATTCGAGGCCACATCATCTATCACAATTCCATCACCTTTCGTGTATGTTGAATTGATTCCACTTGAAACATTGAATAAGGCTGTTGGAACCGGGGAACAATCATCCGGTGTTCCGTTTACTAACATTTGTATTCCTTTGTACCCTTGACCAAGGACATTAATCCCCGCATTAAACGTTACTTTTTTAGCTTCAATTGCAACAACGCCACCCGTACCTGCTACTTCATCCCAATCTTGAGCTGTTAGTGTTCCTGTAATATTGACATTGTCTGCAAATTGTGGGATACGTACAACCTGAACTTTATCAGTTACGGTGTAGTTTCTAATCAAAGGATAAGCAGGAGTCAATACATTCCCGACAACACTTCCCACCTCAAAAAACTCATAGTTTCCAGCATTATTGATTGCAGTAACATTACCTGAACCCGTCGCATTAGCAGTGTTGATCGTTGCACCTTTCATTTGGATGATGAGTGCTTTATCACCTGGTTGAAACAGAGAACCATCTGTAACCGTGATGGTGTGAATACAAGCTACGTCACATGGTGCGCATGCCGGCTGGCTAATGCCTGTAACAGCTGTGTACTGATTGACAATCCCGGAGATATTTACCTGAGCATTGACGCTCAACTTAATAAATAGTGATAAAATTAGTACGGTTAGATATGAAAGAAATGATTTATTCATAAGTATTCGATTGTTTAATCCGCTTATAAGATATATGGATCAATTAACCCAACACAATTCCATTACCCACTGAAAACCAGCTGATTAAGTTGTGTAGTTTTAAAAATCCAAGACAAAAGTAGAATGTTAAAAAGGAGAATTTGATAACAATTTTATAAGTGAGTAGAATGCTTCATAAGTGAGTATAGCGTTTGAAAACTAACTTTTTAGGAAAATGAAAACCGTAAAATCTCTTACATTTGTGATTGAAACTTTTACTAATGCAGCTTCGAAAACTCTTCGGAATGATTTTACTATTGGCCCTGCACCATGAATTACTGGGTCAACAACTTGGTAATTTCATTGAAAAGAGCCAATCTATCTTCATCCCTTTCAGCGTTACCTGTTATGGAACCAAACACGGGTTGCCTCAAAATCAGATCTTAGACATCATTCAAAAAAGAGATGGTGAATTAATCATCTCTACAGCAAATGGAATAGTTGAATATAACGGTCACGAATTTTACCCGATCACGAACGACTCAGAGCACAAAAGACATATTCATGGCAACATTTATTGGAGCGAGACTCACAAAACACTTTACGGCTCTGAAAACGGTGGAAATTATAATAAGATCACACCTGCTTTCAAAAAAGCAAAGTACATTTTCAGCGCTTATTTAAAGAACGAAACACTATTCTGGATTACCAAAAACGGATGTCTCTACAGCAGGAAATTGGGAAGTAAACACGCTAGATTGATATTCAATTCAAAAGTAAAAAACGTATACGCTTTATATCTCGATAAAAACAACTGCTATTTATCTAACAAAAAAAACACCTATCATTTTAATTTGAATACCGGTATAAAGACATTACTCCGTAACGAATTCATTTTAAAGATTAAGAAAAACCCATTTACTGGCGCCCTATATGCTCTTTCGTCGGACACACTTTACACTTTAGAAGGAAACCGTATTCAACCTGTTGATTTAGGAGTAGAAAAGAAAGGGATTCTTACGGATGTTGAATTTATTTCAAATGATGAACTCTTTGTAAGTTCCACTGCCGGACTTATTTACTGCAACTCCTATTATAGTGAGCGATACGAAGAAAGTGATTACCTGCCGACAAATTATACTCAAAGTCTTTACTATGACAAAAAAGAACAGTGTCTTTTTGTAGGAACAGGGAACAAAGGACTTCTGAAATTGCAAATCAAGAACTGCTCCAGCATAGTTGAAAATACTGATTTAGCAAAATCATCCCTTTGTTCGATCATTAGAGATCATCAAAACAGAATACTGATTGCGAGTTCAGATACTAAAATATATCAACTGGAACTTGGAGGATGTTCCACATACTTTGAGAACAAATCCGGTTTCTCAGCCATGAGCGAAATAGATAACACCTTATTTATAGGCACATGGGGCAATGGAGTCATCCTAGTTAAAGACAGGCAAAAAACCGGACACATTACCTACCCAAAACTCCAGAGTAATATTGTACACGCCATCTACAAAGATCTCCGAGGAACCATTTGGATAGGTACCTACTCCGGAGTATCGAGCGGAAAGACAATTCAACAACTGAAACCATTTCATCCCCTAAAGATTACCGGGCGCATCATCACATTTTATGAAAGACGCAACGGACATATCTGCATCGGTGGTTCTGAAGGGGTTTATATTATAAACAAGCAGCACCAGTTGATTAAAAAGATTGGTAAAAAAGAAGGCTTGAATTGCAAAGAAGTACGTTCATTTTATGAGGACGAAGAAAAAAAATTATGGATTGGCACTTATGACGGTGGACTTTATTGCTTCTCAAACAATCAGCTCACAAGCATCAATCAAAAAAGTAATTGCAAATTAAATAACGATTTATTCACTTTAGCGAAGGACAGCAAGGGATCTATTTATATGACCTCAAATAATGGATTGTATGTTGTATCTGAAAAAAAACTGAATGATTATTACAATGGAAAAATCGACTATTTGATTCCTTTCTATTATGGCAATGAGAACGGTATTAAAAACACAGAATTCAACGGTGGTTTTCAGAATAACTTCCTGATGACAAAAATGGATCACCTTTATCTTCCAACAATTGAAGGTGTTTTAGTGACTAGTCCGGATGATTACCTATTCAGAAAGTTAACACCCAAAATAAAAAGTGTCCTTGTAAATGATACAATCATCAATCAAAACGATGCCACTTTTAGTCGAAACACACATTCCGTTGAATTCAATTTCTATTGTTCCAATTACATTTCGAAATACAACATTCACTATCAATACAAACTTTTAGGCCCCGGCTTACCAAACAAATGGTCAAACATTCAAAAAAATGGCAATATTCGTTTTTCGATGCTTCCGCCAGGCGATTATAACTTTCAAATCAGAGGGGTTGATGCATACAACGATGCTTTTCCAAAAATTCAATCCTATAATTTTAGAATCAAGCCTTACTTCTATGAAACATGGTGGTTTCTTTGCATCTGTATCCTATTCATCCTATTTGTAGGAATCTATATCATACGTTTGAGAATTTACCAATTACGGGTAAGGGAACGAAAAGAACACCGGATTTCAAATACTTTTCTGGAACTAAAACTGAAAGCAATCCAATCGAAAATGAATCCACATTTCATTTTTAACTCATTAAACAATATCATATACTTATTGAACAGCAATCAGGTTCGGGAAGCAGAAGATTTACTTCAGGATTTTTCATTACTTCTTCGTCAATTTTTACAAAGCAGTGATCAAACATTCATCTCGCTGCAGGAAGAGTTTGCCATTCTGGAACTTTATCTTGCCATCGAAAAACGAAGAAAAAACGGGGAATTCACCTACACTTTTCTCATTGATGAACAATTAAAAGACAAACAGATCCCTACCCTGCTGCTTCAACCCATTGTAGAAAATGCTGTAAAACATGGAGTGGGTCATAGCAATCAACCATGCACAATCACCATTGAAGCAAAAATCGTTTCCAATTTTATTCAAATCCAAATTTCAGATAATGGAATTGGCAGAAAAGCATCTGAAAAAATGAATGAATATCGAAAAAACCATACTTCAATGGGACTTGGATTAGTTAAAGAAAAAATAAATATCATGCATCTGAAATACGATAAGTTGATCAGTCTGGTTGTTGAAGATTTAGATCAGACAAATCAAACAGGCACAGTTGTAACTCTAAAAATACCTTTGAATGATTAATTGCGTTATTGTTGAAGATGAAATTGCCGGTCAACAAATCCTTTTGAATAAACTAAAGACCCATTTTCCGGAATGTGAGGTCTTAGCAATTATAGACAACAAAGTCGAAGCAATTCAATTTATCAATGCGAACCCGTCTATTGATTTGGTTTTTCTGGATGTCCAGATTAAGGGTGGCACAGGAATCGATGTGCTCTCAAGTATAGAGAACAAAACTTTTGAGGCAATTTTTGTTACCGCGTTCGACCGATATGCCATTGACGCCTTGAACGCTTCCGCCTCTTATTATTTATTGAAACCAATAAGAGATGAAACCTTTAAAAAAGGAGTGTCTTTGGTACTCTCGAAAATCAACAAATCAAGTGTTTCAAATACCCTTTTAATTCCTTACAAAGGAAGTTACAACTCAATTAAGTACGACGATATTATCTACTTTGAATCAGATGGAGCCTATACAAATGTGATTACAAAACATGAACGTATCTTATCCTCGAAAAATTTAGGATACTACGAAAAGATCTTACCAAAAGAACAATTCAAACGATCACATCATAGCTACGTTGTAAATGTGAAACATATGCAGCTATTGATCAAAAGTAGAACAGGTATTTTACGTATGATAACCGGAAAAGAAATTCCAATTGCCCAGCGTAGAATGCAGGAATTCATGCATTTTTTACAAGAGCAATAGCTTCACAAGGCTATGAAAGCACTCATTTTCTTTTCATTAGGTCTTTTTTATTTCAATTATTTGACAACATATCGCTAAAATACTATATTTATGCAAAAATAAAATAGTATCGATGAAAATTGAAAGCTGTCCGAAGTGTAGAAGCCCCAAAATCATCAAGAGCGGTATTGTGAATAATCGTCAGCGCTACACCTGCAAGCAATGCTCTTACAACTTTACAGTCGATAAGATCGGGAAGAAGATTGATGATTACTACATCACCAAAGCACTTCAATTGTATTTGGAAGGATTGAGTTACCGGGAAATCGAACGCATCATCGGCGTCTCCCATGTCACTGTTTCCAATTGGGTAAGGCACTACAAAATCAAGCGGTTAAATGACGGGATGTATCACCCGACCTACCGAATCATTACTCACCAGGAACTGGTTGAACAACTCAATAACAAGGAGTTCCTGACTGGAGCAGGCATGATCATCACCGAATTGGGCGATAAATTCATGCTGATTAAATGGGAACGTTTCCGAGACTAACTATACTCTTTACAAAAATATATAACTCTTTTTACGCTTTAGTTTGAATTACGGAATATTGGTAAAATCAAATAACGAAGGAGCTCCGGAACTCCCAAGTTGTTTTAGCTACGAACTTATTAAACTGTAATTCAAACGAACATGAGTAACAATACATCAACTAAAGGAATCTGGAAAGTCATTTCCGCGTCCTCAGTCGGAACCCTCATTGAATGGTACGACTTCTACATTTTCGGAAGCTTGGCAGTGGTCATTTCCACTAAATTTTTCCCAGCCGACAATCCTGTCGCAGCATTCTTATCCACACTGGCAACTTTTGCAGCCGGATTCGTCGTTCGACCATTCGGAGCATTGTTCTTTGGCCGTTTAGGTGATTTAATCGGAAGGAAATACACCTTCATGGTAACACTACTCTTAATGGGTGGAGCCACTTTCCTGATCGGTTGCGTTCCTTCCTACGAAAGTATCGGAGTATTTGCCCCTATTTTGATCTTATTACTCCGTTTACTGCAGGGACTTGCGCTTGGCGGGGAATATGGAGGAGCAGCAACCTATGTGGCAGAACACGCTCCAAGTAATCAACGCGGATATTGGACTTCCTGGATTCAAACTACAGCCACTTTCGGATTATTCGTTTCCCTGATGGTAATCCTGGTAACACGTGGAGCATTAAGCGAAGAACAATTCGACAGCTGGGGATGGCGGGTACCATTCTGGGTTTCCATCCTGATGGTATTGGTTTCTTACCTCATCCGCAAAAAAATGCACGAGTCTCCTGAATTTGAGAAAGCAAAAAGCGAAGGGAAAACTTCTAAAAATCCATTGAAAGAAAGTTTTGGTAATAAACTGAATTTCAAATTCGTACTTCTGGCTTTGTTCGGCGTTGCCATGGGACAAGGTGTTGTTTGGTACACGGGACAATTTTACGCCATGAGCTTCCTCAAAACAGTCATGAATATTGATGCCCAGCAAGTAGATACACTCATGGGAATCGGGCTTTTAATCGGAACACCTTTCTTCGTCGTCTTTGGCTGGATGTCGGACAAAATCGGTCGAAAGAAGATCATGCTTGCAGGGATGCTTTTAGCGATTATATGCTATCGTCCAATTTACCGATTGATGTACGAACGAACAAATGTCGAGAACAAAAAAGAATTGATCGTATCGTCCAAAACGGATGCCTCCGCAACTTTAGTCGCAACCGGAACCGATTCGCTGTATGCAATAACAACAACCTATTCAGACGGAACTATTTGGAATCAAAAGAAAACGGTTCATTTGGACAAGGAAAACAAGGTAATCATAGCAGCTGGAAAGCCACGCATTGATACTAAAACAGCTATTACCATTCCAAGTTCAGACAAATGGTTTCTCACCTTCCTGGTTTTCATTCAGGTGATTTTCGTAACAATGGTTTACGGACCGATTGCCGCTTTCCTGGTAGAGCTATTTCCTGTCCGAATTCGCTACACCTCCATGTCATTGCCGTATCACATCGGAAATGGAATATTCGGGGGACTTTTACCCGCTATTTCAACTTATCTTGTAACACAATCCAAGGAAACGGGAAGTGCGGAATTCTATCTGGATGGTCTGTGGTATCCGATCATCATTGCCGGAATCAGTTTCGTCATCGGACTAATCTATGTAAAGGACAAGAAACCGGAACAAGTCAATTAATTAAAAAATGCACAAAACGGAATTTTCCAATATTGACATTACTAATTTAAAAAATACACTATGAATATTTTTAAACGAATCTTAGGCGTTGTCTGGCTTTTGTTAGCCGCGCTCTCAGCATACTTCTGTATCGTGAAGTTTGGAATTCCCAAATTCTCAACGGGAAGTCAGGATGATCTGGTATTTGGGATTATCATTCTCTTTATACTCACTCCACTGATTGTTTTGGGACTGGCTATCTTCGGGATCTACGCTTTGAAAGGTGAATATGACGACGAATAGTTCATCGGCATATCAACAAAAACGAGTAGAGGCGGAAAATTTTCCGCCTCTACTCGTTTTTACAATTTACAAATAGACATCTGTCTATTAACAAAAAAGTCGGGGCGAATAATTATTCGCCCCGACTTTTTTATTTCATATTGTAAATTACAATGCGTTCTCCACAATCTCATCGACCACCAAGGGATCAAGCAAGGTAGAAGTATCTCCTAAGCTTGTCACATCGCCTTCAGCTATCTTGCGTAAGATCCGGCGCATAATTTTACCTGAACGTGTTTTCGGCAAGCCTGAAACAAACTGGATCTTTTCAGGAGCTGCTATCTTACCGATTTCAGCCACCACCGACTCCATGATGTCTCCACGTGCAAAATCCTGGTCTTCCAACGGCACTTCGTGCTCACAAACCACGAAAGCATAAATCGACTGACCTTTCACGGGATGCGGATATCCAACAACTGCAGATTCGATCACATGTTTATTGGTATTGATTGCATTTTCAATCTCCGCAGTACCAAACCGATGACCTGAAACATTGATCACATCGTCGATTCGACCAATAATGCGATACATTCCGCTTTCATCACGTTTCGCTCCATCCCCTGTGAAATAGTATCCATCGTAGTGCGAAAAGTAATTGATGCGGCAACGTTCGTGATCTCCATAAGTTGTTCGCAAAATCGATGGCCAAGGGAATTTGATACACAAATATCCTTCTTCATTCGCCTCTTCAATTTCTTTCCCTTCCTGATTCAATAACACCGGTTGAATTCCCGGCAAAGGATAACCGGCAAAAGTCGGTTTCTGCGGAGAAATATTTCCAATCCCGGAAATCATGATTCCACCCGTTTCGGTTTGCCACCAATTATCAACCACCGGACAACGTCCTTTTCCAACATGTAACTGATACCATTTCCAAGCTTCTTCATTGATTGGTTCACCGACCGTTCCGATTATTTTCAAGGAATCCAGACTGTAAGAAAGCACATGATCATCTCCACAAGCCATCAAGGCGCGGATTGCAGTTGGTGCAGTCAAGAATTGATTCACCCCATACTTATCAATGACTTGCCAAAAACGACCCGCATCCGGATAAGTCGGAACTCCTTCAAACATCACGGTTGTTGCACCACTTAGTAAAGGTCCGTAGACAATATAAGAATGTCCGGTAATCCAACCGATATCAGCTGTACACCAAAACACATCACTTTCTTCGTACTGATAGACATTTTGGAATGAATAAGCCGTATAAACCATGTATCCGCCACAAGTATGAACGACTCCTTTCGGCTTCCCGGTTGAACCGGAGGTATAAAGAATGAACAACGGGTCTTCTGAATCCATCGGCTCCGGAGCGCATTTCTTCGCTTGCCCGGCAATTGCATCTGCCCACCAAATATCTCTTCCTTCTTCCATGTGCGGCAACCAGCCCAGGCAATCAAATACAATGACTTTTTCCACGCATTTCACATTTTCCAATGCTTCATCCACCACACGTTTCAGCGGAATCTGTTTTGGTCCGCGATTCAATCCATCTGCCGTAATGACCAATTTTGCTTGTGCATCATCAATGCGATCGGCCAATGCATGTGCAGAAAAACCGGCAAAAACAACTGAGTGAATTGCACCGATTCGGGCACATGCCATCACTGCAATAGCCAGCTCAGGAATCATTGGCATGTAAATACACACCCGATCTCCCTTTTCCACTCCTTGCGCCTTCAATGCATTCGAAAACACACAAACCTGCTCATACAATTCACGATACGTATAGCGTATGAAACGCTGCTTGGGATCATTTGGTTCCCAAATCAACGCCAACTTATTACCGCGTTTTTCCAAGTGACGATCCAACATGTTTTCCGTAATGTTGAGTTTCGCACCTTTAAACCATTTAATATCGGGTTCGGTAAAATTCCATTCCAGAACTTTATCCCACTTCTTCATCCATTGAAACTCATTGGCGATATCTTCCCAAAAGCCTTCCGGATTTGAGACACTTTGAGCATACTTTTCATGATACTCTTCAAGGGTTTTAATTTGCATTTTATTCATAGTTCCAGTTTTATACAGATTTTTATTACAACAATTCCATGATCTCTACCAGTAATTGTTTTGTACTAAATGGTTTGGTTACATATTTGTCAGCCCCCATTTTCAGACCCTTTGAAATATCTTCAGGTCTTGATTTTGCCGAAAGGAAAATGATTTTCGTATGACTAAACAAAGGATTTGATTTAATGGTTTGACACACGTCATATCCATCAATATCCGGCATCATGATATCCAAAATGATTAAATCAGGGATATGTTCATTCGCCACACTTAGTGCTTCCGTACCATTTCGGGCTATCAATGGTACAAACCCCTTCCGCCTCACCAAATAGTCTAACGACAATACAATATTCGGCTCATCGTCTACTATTAAAATCTTCTTTCCTGTCATAATTCTTAATCTCTGTTCTGGATAAATGGAATACTAAATGTAAACACGGAACCTTCTGGTTCATTTGTATCTACACCTATTTTCCCTTCGTGAAGTTGAATAATTTTTTTGGAAATTGCCAACCCCAAACCACTTCCTTTTGGTTTTCTCATGGTTTGATTTTTTGCCTGGAAGAATTTCTCAAAAATAATCTCACGCAATTCAGGAATTACCCCCGGACCATTATCGGCAATTTTCACCTGAAGCACCGAGCCTGTTCGCGCGATATCAATCCACACTTTCCCACTTTCTTTATCACAATATTTCGCGGCGTTTGCCAGTAAATTCAATACAACCTGTGTAATCCGATCAGAATCAGCCTCTAAAGCCGGAAGCCCTTCCTCGATATCGATGCACACCTGAATATTGTTTTGTTTGAACACACCATCCAATGATTGCAAACAGTGTTGAATCAATTCCGAAATATCCACTTTATCAATAATCAACTGGTGTTTCCCTGACTCAAAATTTTCCAAATCCAAAACTTGCGAAATCAAGCGCGTCATTCTATTGGATTCCTTCAAAATAGTAGTCAAGAATTCTTTCTTAACTTCTTCCGGCATGGCATCTTCTTCATCCGAAAGCAGTTCGCTCAAAGCTTTTATCGAGGTCAAAGGAGTGCGCATCTCATGAGTAACCGTGTACAAAAATTCATCTTTCAACAAATCATTTTCCTTCATGCGAGCGTTAGCCAATCTCAATGCTTCTGATACCCGTTTCAATTCATCTGTCCGCTGTTGCAACTCTTTGTTTACCGCAATGATTTTTTGGGATTCCTCCAAAATATTCACCACATCTTCCATGGATAGCTTTTCCTCTTTGACAACCGATGAAATTAAAATTTTTGCCGAGGAAGCTCCCACAATCGGGCTCAACATTTTCTCGGAATAGCCAATCAACCGAGAGTCCAATTCATCCTGATCCTCCAGATTGATCCCTTGCTTTTGAGCAAAATGATTCAATTCGGCAGTTACCCTTCTTTCACCCAAAAACCGGGACAGCAAGGATTTGATATCCGGAAAAAATGCGGTTCCTTTCCACACCACTCCCGAATCCACATCCGTGGAATAGTTCATGATATCGACGTAAAGTGTCGCTTGATTTTGTTCCAAAGCTGTTTGTTTGGTCAGAATTGACCCGATGATATATCCCAAAATATTCAGGAGTAAACTCCAAAAGAGAACCGTCGTAATTAAGTTACCTTCCGGGCTAACAGCTTGCCCTGTGTGAGAAGCTCCAAAAAAACCATGCAAGTTCACATTTAGAATCGTCGGACCGATCAGAAAAACCAACCAAACAAAGAAACCCAATGAAATCCCGAGAATTGCTCCGGATTTATTTCCCAGCTTCCAAAAAATCCCTCCCAGGATTGCCGGAGCAAACTGAGCCACTGCAACAAATGAAACCAATCCGATCGAAATCAAGGTGAAGTCGGCAACAACCAATTTATGATAGAGATAAGCCAGAAGAAGCACCGTAAAAATACTCAACCGTCTAAAAAAAACGGGAATGCGGTGATTCCGGTCTTTAAACCTATTCAAAACGAAGCGATTGTTGATAAAGCTCGGCATCAAAATCGCATTGGAAACCATTTTACTTAAAGCATGAGTGGAGACAATAATCATTCCGCTGGCAGCAGAAAACCCACCCAATAAAACAAGCAAAGCCATCCAACCATTATTCAGATGAATCGGAATAGACAACATATACATATCCGGATTCATTTTACCTCCGGCAAACATGTTGTTCCCAATGACGGCAATTGGAATTACAAAGAGGTTTATCAGCAACAGATAAATAGGAAACATCCAAATCGCACGTTTTACCTTTCGTTCGTTGGCAGCTGTCACCACTCCCATTTCGAACTGACGCGGCAGAAATAAAAATGCCAAAGCGGATAAAAAAATCATTCCGAACCATTGCCCATAATCGTTATGGGGATTTAACTTCAACTTACTTGCATCGAAATCAGCAAATAATTCCGGTTTATCGGCCGCATACAAAACAATATAGAGTCCAAAGAATAGAAAAACCAATAACTTCACAATGGACTCCAGGGCAATTGCCCCAACCAATCCTGTATTTTGTTCTTTCTCCTGAAAACGTTTGGTAGTAAAGATGATAATGAAATACCCCAAACCAAGTGTCACCAATAAACTGGTATCCACATAGCGCAACCAGGCATTTTGTTCTGTTCCGTTGTTGGTAACGATGGTCTCAATAGCCTTATCGATCCCGGTAATTTGCAAGGCGATATAAGGAATAATCCCCACCATGAGAAGTATGGCTACCAAGCGATTCAAACCAATGCTTTTATCGTAGCGATTTGCGATGAAATCAGAAAGAGAAGAAATCCCCTGCGCTCTGGAAATACGAATGAACTTTCGGTAAACAAACCACAAGAAAGGCATTAGAATAATTGGTCCAATGTAAATCGTGAGAAATTGAATATTGTAGGCAGAAGCACCGCCGACACTTCCAAAGAATGTCCAAGCCGTACAATAAACAGCTAATGAAAGCGCATAAATAGTCGGAGAATTGGCAACTCGCAATCTCAATCTGGTAGACGCATCAATCCTGTACGCTACAAAAAAGAGCATTGCCAGATACGCCACTATGACCAAAATTATTAAGCCACTCATTTATTTTCCATTTTACATGAAAAATAGTTCAAAGGGAAAAAGGTTCAAAGAGTTCAAGCAAATTTCCTTTGAACCTTTTGAACTCTTTCAACTTTTGAACTACCTTCATTCTTTATTTCGTTTGGCGATGAGAAAACCGACCACGCTGATGCATAACACTACCCCAGAGAAATAAATCAACAAAGCCGGAATTCCCAACCAAACTTTACCTTCCATCAGATGAATGATCGGATAATTAAACAAAACGAACCCAAGTAATCCAAGCAAAAAATAGCTCGTTTGAATTTTGCGTTTATCCATCTCTTTTTTTATCTGAAAAGATACAGCAATTTACAAGTAAACCATAAATTGTAGTGTCAGTTCGTTTTTATAATTAATACTTTCAATATCAGAAAAATCAGGTCGTGCCCGATAGTTCAATGTGATTTTTGAATGATGCCCAGCCAAGAATACATTTAGACCTGCATCGATTGTATTTACCGGAACTAATTCATCTGCTGCGTTTCGCAATCCTACAAAACGAGCATGTGAAAACGCTCCGTAAACCTGAAAACGGGTTGTTAACTTAAAGTCAGGGAGCAAATAACCAACCTGCCCATAAAAAATTTGTCCTGTTCCAATCGTCGGCAAGGCATTCCCTCTGTAAACACCTCCTCCATCAGCAGTATTCAGAATTCCGATACTTCGAACATAATCTTTCCCGAAGTTGTAATTATAATAACTTCCATAAAAAGTGATTGCGTCTTTTCGCTTGCTTAAGGGCATATCCAGAAACACATCTGCCCCTAACTGTAATTGATCTTGCGTCACCGTATCTCCATCTGAATTTCGGTGCCACATTCCATCTTTCCAATGATCGAATCCAACTCCGATATTGAACACTTTCTTCGTTCCCAAATAGGATCCGACCATAAACGGCAGCAAGTTGCTTTCTTCATCCAGGAATTCATAGTTAATATAGCCCGCTGTACTCCATGATCGACAATAGGGATTGTAATCCGAAACGTTCGTCGCAATTGTTTTTGCTTCGTTGGCCTGGAAAGGGTCATTTGCCGCTAAACGGTAATCCAATTTACCGATTTTACCTTTCGCGAAAATCCCTAAGTAACGCGCAAACTGATCGCTTTTATCAATATTATACCAATTGAAAATCGGAGCATCTTGAGCCAGGAAGTTCAAGGTACTTGCATTTGTCATTCGTGAAACACCATTCCAGTAATGCAAACCTGCACCGATATTTAAAAAACGTTTGAACACCGTATAATCCACATATGCTTCATGAAGGAACAATTGTGGTTTTTTTCCGTTTGCAGCAGAAGCTCCTCCGCTGAATGTACTTTGATTGTTAATCCCAAAATGCGTGAGAATCAAAAAGCGGTCACTAATTTGGGAATAGGTTAAAAACCGGGATCTTCTAATGGAAATGTCATACGATTCATTGATTGGTTTCCCTGCAAGTGTGCTTCCATCGTTATTTTGATTGTACTTCAGCCAAATCTGATGCCAGGTGAGGAATCGGATGTATTTCGAACCGTCATCGTTCAATTTGATCTTCAAACCACCATCATAGGCTGGAAATCCTTGTCCAAAAAGGGTATTTGTGCAAAATGCGATAACTCCAAAAAGTAGTAGATGTTTCATGCTTATTTGAATTTTCGTTAATAACCTGGATAGCACAGCTAAGAGACGAAAAAGGAAAGCTATCTCAAAAAAAGATATAGTTAATTGGTTAAACTATATTTTTCCTTTAAAAATGGGAACTTAACCCATGTATAGAAAAGAAAAATTCAAAATTCAAAAAATAGATCTTGATAAAAACTAGTTAAATAAAGGAGTTTATTTAAATATATTTCTTTTGTAAAGCTATAGTATTTTAGCAATTTAAAATTTCAAAAAGAAGTTATTGGGCATAAAAAAACCCTGACGATTCTGTCAGGGTTTCAATTATTCATCAATTTTGTACTTCTTAAAGAACGAATCCCAATCCCAAAGGAAATTGATCATGATCTGATCCATCCGTTTCAAAAATAATGGATTGGGTGATTGCAAGCGTTTGAAATATTCATCTTGAAAATCATTCAGATCGTATTTTTGAAACACGGCTTTAGACATCGCATAAACCATATTCTTAGAAGGATGGTTGATGCGCTGCATAAATTTCTGATATTCCCTCACTTTGGCTTCCGCATCAACTGCCGATACGCCCATCAATGAACCCATTTGTTCAAAAATGATTTTCTCGATTCTATTTGCCTGAACCGTTTCAAAAGTTGTTTCCAACGATGAAATATTGGCAACCACCACAATCATAGTGAATTGTCCGTTACGCTCAGCAGGAATAGAAGGAGAAGAAACAAAAGCCAAATCTTCATTGATTAGATCCACAACCTCAACGAAGCCATTGTCCACAATCTCGAAAATTCCGTTCAGGAAAACATTCGCTAATTGTGTGTCTGACAATCTTTTTTTTAATAGTGTCCCTAGCATAGGCCTGCATTATATCGTTCCTACAAATTTAGGTGGGAAGGGCTTGTTATTTTTAAGTCATGTTATTTAAATGTTAACTAAGTTATTAACATTATCTGTCCAACTTTTCACAATCTTTCAACGTTTTCCTTTTTTGGTTGTACATTTATGAAAAGCGCACTATGAAATTAATCCGATTTGTTGTCTTTTTACCAATCCTATTCACTCTCTTCTCCTGTTCAGGTGAAGATGAAAAAAACATCAATGACAATTCCAACAATATCATTCAACTAACTGGAAAGCAGCAGCGTGATACGGTGTTTTTACATTTCAACATCCCAAAAAAAACAATTCGAGCCCAACGTACCGGAAAATTGGAACGCTTGGTCGAAAATCCCGAATTCAAGAAAAACAGCTTACTGATTCAATTTGATGATTACGATGCATTTGTTGAATTGAGTGGCGAAAAAGAAGCTTTGAAAGAAGACCTGACAAACGCAATTGACAACCTCCCAAAATCACTGAATCCTGTCGAAAAAAAATGGCGCGACTTTGCAACTAAATTGGTTCCTGACAAAATCATGCCCGCATTCCCGACAATGGAGTACAAGGAGGAAGCAGGATTCATCGAAGAGGCAAAAATTGAAGAAAAATACCGGGCAATCCAAAAGAAAGAGCTAACAATCCAGAACTATTTTCAATTAAGCAAAGAAGATGGATTTATTACAAAGGTTTACGCACATTCAGACGATTATGTAAAGAAAAACAGTCCGTTAATTGCTTATCATCCCAAAAAGATTCGGGTGATTGCGGAAGCTTCGTTCCCCCTAACCCGACCAATCATTGCTCAAATCAAAACAGATTTATTGGTTCGACTTCCGGTTGACCGTGTAATCAGAACCAAGCTTTCTCCGACAAAAATCACTTATTCATTGACCTTGAATCAAAAACTGGATCCTAAAATCTGTCCGAAATACGTGATCGTCAATCAGAAACAAAACGTGTTTCACATCCCGAAAGATTTTGTCGGGAAAGATAAAAAGGTAAAAGTAATTGGAGAAGAAATGCCTTATCAGGCTTATTCCAAAAATGGCGACTACCTGATCTACAGTGATGCATCTTCTTTAAAGGTTCAACGACCTTAAATCAGGTTAACATCACCATTTTGAAAATTAGCAATAGTTGAATATTGTGATGTTCATTCTGGCTTTGGAACCCGCTTACTTCTTTTTAATAAAGTAATTGTCCTGATATTCAATCGGATAACTTTGTATCACAATGGTGTCCCCCCGATAAAAAAGTGGTTCATAGCTGTTTTTCGTTCCAAAAAGCACATGGTTTTCATCATCCAAAAAAGGCATTTTGGTTTCAATAAAGCTCATTTTACGAACCTTTTTCCCATTCTTGTAAAACAGGATCTGATCTTTCCTATTGATGGTAACTGTAAAAAGCTCTTTCTCCTCTTTTGCATACGAAACAGAACGGTCTGCAACCGATTTGTAATATTTGTAGTCTCCTAATAACTCGGGGTAGACACGCTCAATTAATCCGTCGCCTCGAAATGAACAAACGAGTAAAGCAACTCCAATGAATAAAAAAAACTTTTGTACCATCCAACGAAATTACCCAATTTATTGGATGTTCCGCTCCTGCTTGACTGAAGTACTTCTATGATTGATTTTATTGTATATTTGATTCAATGAGAAAAGGGAATAATTACCTACTTACTGGACTTTTGGTAATAGCATGTACTTTTAGGTTAGTTGCTCAGGATATCCATTTTTCCCACCTCAACAGACAACCCATTTATCAAAACCCAGCGAATACAGGGCTTTTTGCCGGCGACATCCGCCTTACCGGAAACTACAAGGATCAATGGAGAAGCGTGACTGTTCCTTTTCAAACTTTTGCAGTTGCAGGAGATCTGAAATGGAAACAAAAAGGAATCAACTTTGGAGCGATTCTCTTTCACGATAATGTGGGTGACGGATTCTATCAAACATTGGAGTTTTTAGGAAGTGTTTCCAAAAACCTGAAATTGACCAGCGATTCCACCCACACACTAAGCGTAGGGATACAAGTTGGATTGAATTACCGTAAAGTGAACATGGATAAATTCTATTTCGACAATCAATTCAACGGGCTCATTTTTGACGCAAGTCTCCCCACCAATGAAGCTTATCAAAACGACAGCAGGGCAAACCTCACCAGTGGTGCAGGAATAGTTCATTGCTATTACTACGGAAAAGGGAATTCATTGAAAACAGGAATCAGTGGTCACAACTTGAACCGCCCGAATCAAGGGTTTTACGGCGTAAAGGTTCCACGAGATATCCGAATCAGTTTCTTTTCACAACTGGATCATGCGATTAATAAGCAATTAGCAATCATTCCGGGAATCGGATTCAATCTTCAAGGGAAATACCGGGAATTATTGATCGGTTCTCAAGTGAGATATACCCTGGTCAACAAATTGGGAACCTATCGCGCTGTTGATGGTGGCTTGTGGTTTCGATCAAGGGATGCCGTTGTTGTCCGAGTGGGATTAGCAATGCAAAACTGGTCGGTTGCCGCAAGTTATGATACCAATATTTCCAAATTGATTCCGGCAAGTACTGCCCGTGGAGGATTGGAAATCTCTGTCGAATACATTCTTACACGCTTCAAACCCAAAAAAGTCATTCACCGAATATGTCCAGATTATATCTAATCCTTTTTGCACTTCTCTCATTTACCACTTACGGACAAAATATGCTCGGTAAGTACCTGGATTTTGCAGATGAGCAATATGCAAAAGGGGATTACATCTATGCGCTTCAATACTATGAAAAAGCCATGGAAATTGATTCCAATACGGTGAGCATCATCTGGAAATATGCAGAATCATTGAGAGCATATAAAGATTACCGCAAAGCCAGTTATTACTACCAAAAGGTTTACGAAAAAGAAGAAACAGCGATTTATCCCTCCAGTTTGTTGCAATGGGCATTGATGGAGAAACAGAATGGAAACTATACGGAAGCGATTGAATTGTTCAAACGGGCAAAAAAGAAATACTCCAAAGACAAACGGACATACAATTACCTGAAGTCGAAGCGCGAACTGGAATCCTGTCTGTGGTCACAAACAGCTTTAAAAGACACTTCCGATCTGGAGAAAATCGAACTGCCAAAGGGATTGAATACCGTTAACTCAGAATTCGGACACACCGTTTCTCAAGGACAATTTGTCTTGTCTTCCATGCGGAGCAAAAAGGAAAATGTCGGGGAAGAAATGTTGGATGACAACTACAAGAACCGCCTTTATTTCACTACCTGGAAGGATAGCTTGAAGGAAGTGAATCCCGGATTATTGGAAAGTCTCAACAAGGCAGAAGTCAATACCGGGAACGGATGTTTCTCTCCTGACGGTAAACGATTCTACTACAGCAATTGTGGGGGCGACGAAAATCAATTCAATTGTCAGATCTGGGTTTCCTCCTACCAAAACGGCAAATGGTCGAATCCGAATCCCTTGGGGGAAATCATCAACGAACCCGGAACAAATAACACCACTCCAACTATCGCTGTCATTGAAAACGAGGAATGGCTTATTTTCTCATCCAATCGGGAAGACGGGAAAGGTGGAATGGATTTGTACTATTCAGTCATTAAGAACAACGGAAATCAATTTTCAAAAGTCAGACCATTGAATGCCGCAAACTCACTCGACAATGATATCAGTCCTTTTTATAATGCGGAAAAGAAACGGCTTTACTTTTCTTCCTCCTGGTATGATGGATTTGGAGGATATGATGTCTTTTACCTGGAATTGAAAAACGGACGTTGGGAAGCTCCGCAAAACTTAGGATTGCCAATCAACAGTTCCGCAAACGATTTGTACTATTTCGAAGATCGCGACAGCATGTATGTATCAAGCAACCGCATCGGAGTCCAGTATGTCAAAAACCCAACTTGCTGCAGCGATATTTTCGGATACAGACATCCGCGGATCATTATCCCGGAAACGAAGAAGGAAACTTTGGCAGAATTGAACAAGCGTTTGCCCGTCACCCTTTATTTTCACAATGATGTTCCCGATCCACGTTCCAAGGAACCAACAACGAAAGTCAATTACATCAGTAGTTACAATGATTACATTGCCATGCTTCCGGAATACCGCAAAGAATATGCAAAAGGATTGAGTGGTGAAAAAATTGTGGAGGCAGAAGAGGATATCGAAAGTTTCTTCCTTCAATACGTCGAGCAAGGAGTCAAAGATTTAAGCTTATTCCAAAGTCTATTGTTGGAGGAACTACAGAAAGGATTTCAAATCCGATTAAACGTAAGAGGTTTCGCTTCACCTTTGGCAAAAACTGAATACAACGTAGCCCTGACCCAACGAAGAATCATGTCCTTGGGCAATTATTTGAGAGCATATGAAAACGGTGTTTTCGCTCCTTATCTGGATGGAAATGCACCCAATGGCGGAAAACTGGAATTGGTCGGTGTCCCATACGGTGAATACACGGCGAATCAGGTCACAAGTGACAATCCAAACGACGTAAAGAACTCCATCTTTTCGAGAGCTGCAGCAAGAGAACGGAAGATTGAAATTCAAAGTGTGAGTTATCTGGAAACCGATTCCATCTTCTTCTTCATTGACTGTGTTCCGAACGTCATCACATTGGGAAAAATTCAACAGGGAGAAAAAAGTTTCCAATTCTCGGTTCACAACAACCAGGAGAAAAGCTTAAAGATCAGTGCCATCAAAACAGAAGGAGACCTGGTCAATTTCAGCTTTGGAAACACTGTTCCTGCAAGAGGAAGTTCATTGATCCAGGCTACAACCAGCAAGAAACTTCCCGATGGAATCTTCTCTTTCCCGATACTCATTTATTTTGAAGGTTATTCCTCACCAATTCGTCTGATGCTGCTGGGAGAAACCCCTAAGTAGATTTTATTGAATCCAATTGGTATAAAATGTATCTTTGCTCGTAAATTCAAACTATGTCAGTAGAAAATGGTGCGGTGCCATTAGCGGCTCGTCCACGATTGAAGTTTATAGATATGGCACGTTCCATTGCCATTCTAATGATGCTTGAAGGTCATTTCACGGGTTCTGCTCTGGCAGAGAAATACCGGGATGACAACAATTGGCTTTTTAGCTTCTGGCATAATCTTCACGGACTTACTTCCCCCCTGTTCTTTTGTGTTACAGGTGTTGTGTTCATTTACCTTTTAAGTCGTTCAACGGATGAACCTTTCTTTCAGAATGAACGGGTAAAAAAAGGATTTGGGCGCGTAAGAATGCTCCTTTTCTGGGGATATTTCATTCAATTTGATCTGATCACTTTTTTCCGGGACACTTATTACGGTTTTGAAGATCTTTTCAAAGGAGGAACGCGCGGTTTTGTTTACCATTTGGATTGGTTTCAGGCATTCCATGTGCTTCAATCCATCGGTGTAGGAATCTTTTTCTTGCTGCTCATTTTTGGAATCTATAAGATTATCAAAAAAGGTCCTCTGTACTTGTATTATCTGATTGGTGCCTTGATTATTTTCGTTATTTACGGATACTTGAAAGAGCACATCAAATTATATGGTGTTTCCGAAGGAATCAAAACGGTCAAAGACCCAAGTGCATTCATTCCACAAGGAGCTCCGAAATTCATTCAAAACATGATTTATGGAGAATTCTCCGACTTCAGTTTTGTCCGTTATTCAGGATACGTTTTGATGGGAGGAATGATTGGAGCAATTATTCGCCATTACGAAAAAAATGTGCGTAAATGGTGGTTCGGAGTTACCTTCCTTGTGATCGGCTTATTCTTCAACATTGCCGGACAATCCTTGTTCCATGAATTGGACCAGTTCACCAATTGGATTGGTTTGACAGCTCACGGATGTTTTGAAAACAATACGACAGGTTTCGCCAGAATGGGACAAGTTGCAATGCTTCTGGGCACATTGATGCTGGTTGATTCGAAATTCAAGATCAACGCTCCTTTGTTCCTGAAAATGGGTCAGACCACCTTCCCGGTATACATTGTTCACGTAATTATTCTTTATGGAGGAATAATTGGCATAGGACTTGATCCTGAACATTGGTATCATCGTCAGTTTAACCCATGGCAAGCAGCAGGAATTTCCGCATTCTTTATTACCGTTTTTGTGATTATGGTGAAGTATATTGAGCCATTGACCGAATTGTACTACAAAGTATTCGGAATTTTCTATCCTAAACGAAAAAAGCTTCGTAATGAATAAATTAGTCTTATTCTTCTCATTAATCACCGGAATCAGTTTTGGGCAGCAACCCTCGAATGTCCTTTTCATAGGCAATAGTTTCACGCACATGAACAACATGCCTAAGATCTTTGAAACCCTTGCAAAGTCGAAAGGAAAGAATGTGTATGCAGACTCGATTGCAGTAAGCGGAAGTACATTGAAAGCACACAGTGAGAGACCGAGTACTTACCTGAAAATGAAAACCCGAAAATGGGATTACGTTTTGATTCAAGGATTCTCCAGGGAGTTTGCAGAAGACAGTTCCGTGATTCTGAAGGAATCTATTCCCTATGCAAAACAATTGATTGACAGCATTCTTAAAACAAGTCCCTGCGCCCAAATTTACTTCTATATGACTTGGGGTTACGAAAAAGGATATCCCGAGCAACCTGCAAATGATACCTACCTCAAAATGCAACAACGTATTTGGAACGGATATATGATGATGAGTGATACACTTCATTATCCTGTAATTCCTGTAGGTGCAGTCTGGAGAAACATTCGGGAGATGCATCCGGACATTGACTTGTACTTTACCGATCGATACCATCCGAATGCATTAGGAAGTTTCACTGCTGCCTGCACTGCTTATGCTTCCATTTTCAAGGAATCACCCGTTGGGGGAACGGCTCCTAAAAGAGTGGACAGCACCTATTGGAAGGTGATTCAACAAGCCGCGGCAAATGTGGTATTGAAAAACCTGAATCAGTATAAATTGAATCAGACACGTGTTTTCGACATAAAAGAAACTCCACTGCTTGATTTCAGGGTGAGAGAAACCTGGTTGGCAGCACAATTCACAAATGAGACACATAACCGGGGAGATTATTACTGGGATTTCGGTGATGGTGTGACTTCAACCCAGAAAAATCCGAAGCACTATTACAAGACTTCCGGTACCTACACAGTGACTTTACACATGAGGCAAAACTGTAACAACTTCACTTTGAAGAAAATGGTGACCGTTTCGAATAAAATCAAAAGAGCAAACCAACCGAAGTAAACAAATCAGAATGAGAAACAGAAACAGAATGAGGTCAAAATCATCATTCTCATTCTCATTCTCATTCTCATTCTCATTCTCATTCTGTCAGATTGAATCCTTCAGATAGAACTGGAATTCGGATGTACGATATTGTTTGTTGATGAATCGTTGAATCCGTGTGGATTCATTTTGATTTAAAATTGCCACTTGATCTGCTCCCTCCGGACTTTTCCCATAAATTGCTGAGTACATGGTGCAAGCCACAAGATAAGATCCCTCATACGATGGATGGGAGTTGTCTCTGAGATACAAATTCGCTTCCGGATAAGTAACATGATAACTTCTCCACACTTTGCCTACAGGAATAACCGGCACCTTATATCTGTCCCGCAAATTACTATAACCAGCAGCAACAGCTTCCAGCATGGAATCCGGATCGGAGAATTGTTTTGTTTTCGGATCACCTTTTCTGTAGGGCCAGGTCATGTAGAAATACACTTTGGCGGCTTTTTGATTTTTCTGAATCATTCCAAGCATCTTGTCCAAAGCCGGATAGGTGCGTTTTTTGAATCGGGCAGAGTCCCGCAACATATCTCTTGATGATCCCTGAAGAACAATCACATCCCATTCCTGATCATGCAGTGCATGGTATAGTTTCTTTCTTTTGGATTGAAGATAAAAGGTGTATTTCCCGCGGGTGATATGGGACACGCTCAATTGTTCTCCCTTTGATCTGGCAATCTCTTCGAAAAGTTTGGGCATATTATTTCGATAGGTATAACTATTCCCTACGAAAAGGATGTGTGTTGTTTTCTTTGATTGGGAACAAGAGAAACACAAAACAACGAGAAGCAGAACAAATAAGTGACTACTTGTTCTACCTGAAATTCGTTTATGCATTTTGAATATCCTGTGCAATTTGAGCCAATTCATCCTGGCTTAAACTCAATTTTTCCTGCGCAAAATTCATATCCGCAATTCCATTGATCGGAATCAGATGAATGTGTGCATGGGGAACTTCCAAACCGATAACGGTAACTCCGATCTTGCGACAAGGAAATACCTTTTTGATCTTATGTGATACGGATTTGGCAAAAATCATCATTGCAGCAAGTTCAGAATCCTCCATATCGAAGATATAATCCGTTTCCTTTTTGGGAATAACTAAGGCATGTCCTTTCCGCAAAGGCATGATGTCCAAAAACGCAAGAAAATCGGCGTTCTCTGCAATCTTATGACATGGAATTTCTCCCGATAGTATTTTTGAAAAAATGGTAGCCATTAGCGAGCAATATCAATTACCTCAAACTTCATGATTCCGTTTGGCGTTTGAACATCTGCAATATCCCCAACTTTTTTTCCTAAAAGTCCTTTTCCGATTGGAGAATCCACAGAGATCTTTTTCTCTTTCAAATCTGCCTCACTTTCTGCAACCAGCATATACTCCATCTCCATATTATTCGTGACGTTTTTGATTTTAACGCGCGACAATATAAAAACCTTTGAATTATCCATTAATGTGTTATCAACGATCCGAGCCTTTGAAAGTAACCCTTCCATTTTAGCGATCTTCATCTCTAACAATCCTTGTGCTTCCTTTGCTGCATCATATTCGGCATTTTCAGACAAATCACCTTTGTCCCTTGCCTCTGCAATTTGCTCTGAAATACGAGGGCGTTGCACCGTTTTCATTTCATGCAATTCATCCTTCAACTTCTTAAGTCCTTCTTCTGTATAATATGCGAAATCTGACATAATTCTTTCTTCTGTTATGAGCTATAAATAACAACAAGAGAGCCCAATGGACTCTCCTGTTACAACAAATATATGTTTTTTTATCTACCAAAACAAGCCTGATTCTCTTATTTTAACTTGTACTTCCTCCCCAACACTGAATTTGCATTGGGGCTTCCGAACTAAATTACTAGCTGAAAATCGAAGCGTTCTTGTTTGAGTTAATGCTCGTTTTACTTAACAAAACGAATTAAATTGTTTCCAAATCGACTTGGCGCATTCCTCCGAAGAACTTCACAATACGTTCTCCAACTCCAGGAACTTCCACATGGATCAAATAAACACCACTTGCAATCGGAACCCCAATCGTGTTCTTCAAATCCCAATCGATGTAAGTAACCTGATTGTCTTTCTTGAACTGACGAATCATTTTACCACTTACGTTGTAGATTGT
>NZ_CALRYJ010000020.1:0-56429 GCF_943372375.1 Fluviicola taffensis DSM 16823
GTCGGATTAATTTAAACACAGGAGTAAAGTCGGTAGTGCTCGATTTGACAAATGATGTGCACGCAGTTAGTGAAAGTGGTTTGCTCGGTTTGGCTTTACATCCCAATTTCGCTGTTACACCCGAAGTGTTCTTTGTATACACTTATGGCACGGAAGACAGTCAGGGTTTTTTCAAAGAACGCTTGGTGAAATATACCTTCAACGGTACCAACTTGGTCAATCCGGTTATTTTGATTGACAATATTTTAGCTTGGGCCAATCACAATGGTTCGCGTTTGCATTTTCTTCCCGATAATACCTTGTTGATGTCTACAGGAGAATGCTACGAAAGTCAATTGGCGCAAGATTCCAGTTCGCTTTCGGGAAAATACCTTCGTGTAAATATGGATGGATCCATTCCTGCAAATAACCCAATTCCCGGTTCGTATGTCTATTCGATGGGACACCGGAATTCTCAGGGGATTTGTGCGCTTCCAAACGGGAAAATCATCATTTCAGAACACGGACCGTCAACAGATGACGAATTCCAAATTCTGGAAGCGGGTAAGAATTATGGCTGGCCGTTAATTCATGGCTTTTGCGACGAAACATTTGAAGACACACCTTGTGCAACCGGTTTGTATCAGGAACCAATTCGTAGCTGGACACCAACTATTGCAACCTCCGATTTGGTTTACTATGAAAATCCTGCATTTCCGGAGTGGGATAATCGGGTACTTATGGTGACTCTGAACGGACAACGTGTGGTTGCATTGCAATTGAATGCACAAGGAACTGCAGTTACGGATGAAGATCAGTATTTTCAAGGTCTTTTTGGTCGACTGAGAGATATTGCAATCGGTCCGAACAAAGAAATTTATATCGCAACAAATTCCGGTTCTCATCCAATTCTTCGATTGACTCCTTCCAATCCGTTAAGTGTGGCTGAATTGCAGGATAAAACTTCTTTGGTTGTTCCAAATCCAGCAGAAACATCGATTCAGTTTGCGAATAATGCGGCGGCAGAGCAGGTATCCATTCTGGATCTGAACGGGAAATCGGTTTTAGAGCTGAAAAATGTAGAAAGCGGGGATCAAATCGATATTTCAAAACTTTCTACGGGAACCTATTCCATTGAAGTGAAGTTTGTAGGGAATGATCAGGTTCAGCGATCCAAATTAATGAAAGAAAGATAAATCACGATGATCTGCAAGGAGTTTTGATCCTTGCAGATTACTGAATTTTTCATTCCTTTGTAAAAAATAGGAAGCAGTATCTTTATGAAAAAAGCGGAGGCAACACGCTTGACTAATTAAGCCTAAATGAAAAGAGGAAAACTTTACCTTTGGATCTTAATCCTATTTCTATTAAGCATTCCGGCTGGTTTTTTGACGATTCTAACAGAGCAACCTTACACTCCTAAATCCGAGTACCTTCTCATTCTAATCGTAGGGACATTTGGTGTTACCATTTTTGTGGGATCGTTGAGTTTGATCCCTTACTTTGTTTTGAAAAGAAATCACAGTGATTATGCATTGAAAAGGGCACTTCAGTGTTATACCTTTTTTGCGTTGGCTCTGATTGCAGTTGCAACTTTCAAATACCCGGAAGCAATGAAGAAGAGGGATCGCTTCCATTTTTCATTGTATTATGAACCGATTTTTAAGAAGATTATTACCAAATCAATCGAAGCAGGAGAAGAAGTGTTACCGGCTTCAATAATGAAGAATCGGGAAGCGTTCTGTTTTTGTATTATCAACAAAATGGAATATAACGATCAGATAATCGAGCAATTAAGAATGGGAAAGGACCCGGAAGACCTGTATTATACTGATCCGGAAGTAAAGAAAATCAAACACGACTGCGTTGATTTGTACAAATAATCAATTCCATTTTTGAATACGTTAAACTAGTGAACTTTTAGACCTATGAAAAAACTAATGACTCTGCTAATTATTGCAACCTTATTTTCTTGTGAAACTTCGGATAAAACGACTGAGAATTCTCAGAATAAAACAGAAATGGATCCACAAGTGGCTTTGGATGTCATGAATGATTACGTTGCAAATGCCAACGCAGGAAAAGACGCTGAAAAATGGGTGAAAAATCAGCAATTGCTGACAGATGACTTCAAAAAGGATTACCGGAAAATGATGGAGGATGCTTGGAAAGATGACCCGGAAATGGGACTGGGTTTCGATCCGATCTTTAACGCACAGGATTATCCTGAAAAAGGGTTTGAAATCAAATCAGTGGATTCTGAAACAGGATTGGTCACACTTCAAGGCGTATATTGGCCGGAATTTATTGTTGCAACAAAATTGAGTCAGGTGAATGGTGTATGGCTTGTGGATGGAGCCGGAGTGATCCGGATGCCGAAATAAACAGGTTTTTTTACTTTTTCTGACCGTTCAATTTACCTATCTTTGAAAGACATAAAATCAATACCCATGAATCGAATGAAATTAGTTACTCTATGTGCTTTTGTTTTAAGTGCAGTCACGCTGCAGGCACAAACACTTGTCTTTCAGGCAAAAACTTTTGAAACCCAAAAGTGGGGATATGCAAATCTGGAAGGCGAACTGATTATTCCCGCAGAGTATGAAAAGTGCTATCCGTTTTCATCGAATGGACTTGCTGTCATTTACGACGGGAAAGAACGCCAATACCATTTTATTGATTTGAGAAATACGCGTTTGAAAACGGATCCGGAAAGTTTTAAAACAAAAGATGTATTTGGATTCAATTTAGGTGGTTTCGTTGATCACTTGTTTTTGGTTGAAGTAAAAGGCAAATGGGGCTATATGAATGATGAAGGTAAACTAGCTATCCCTGCAATTTATGATGAAGGAAGTAATTTTAACGGAGGCTATGCAAATGTCAAAAAAGGAAAAACCATTGTATTGATCGATACAAAAGGAAATGAAATAACTATCGCTACAGCTCCTGTGGATGTGAAAGAGTTTTCAGAAGGTTTGGCCGCTATTGAGACAAAAGGAAAGTTCGGTTTCATCAATACAAAAGGCGAGTTGGTTATTCCCGCTGATTTTTTGAGTGTAGGTTATTTTAAGAATGGTCTTGCATGGGCAAAAACACCGGATGAAAAATTGGGGTATATAGATAAAGATGGAAAATGGGTTGTTAAACCTGAATTCGAAGCTGGAAAAGAGTTTGATCCGGTTAGCGGACTTGCTCGTGTAAAAAAAGACGGAAAATGGGGTTATGTTAATGAATCAGGAGAAATCTTAACTGTCGATACAGAATCCTGGGGTGATTTCTCAGAAGGTTTAGCTTATGGAAAGAAGGGGGGATTAGTTGGTTTCTTTGACAAAGAAGGTACATGGGTCATCGAACCTCAATTCCAAGCCGTTCGTGATTTCCAGAATGGCTATGCAGCAGCAAGGTTGAATGGAAAATGGGGGATAATCAATAAAACGGGAAAATGGGCTGTTGAACCTAGATTTGACTCGGTTAAAGATGTGACATTAGTTAAGTAACAATAATCAGATAAATAGGAGAGCATTCGTCACCTGATGGATGCTTTTTTTGTTTTAAAAAGTGAAAATCAGTATACAGGTAGTAGGTTATTCATTACATTTAGTGAAATTCAAATTCCCGGAGAAATGTATAAACTGATTTCTTTCATTGCGATTACGCTGTTTGTTCTTCAAACAACTGCCCAAATGGATGATAAATTCTATTATCCTTCCAAGGAATGGCAGGAAATAGATTCATTCAAGGTAAAATCATTCAAGCAAAAAATGGATGAAGATGAGATCACGGCTTATCTGATTTCGAGTGTGGAAAAACCCAAGGCGACTATCATCTATTTTCATGGGGCGGGTGGAAATGTGTCCACTTACATGACGTTGGTGAAACCTTTACTGAAAGATAGTTTCCAGCTTTTTATGGTCGATTTCAGAGGGTATGGAAAATCCACAGGAAAACCAACTCATCTCAATATCGCAGCTGACGGACAACGGATATTAGATTTTGCCTTGAGTCAAAAAGGGATTAAAAACACGGCTATTCTTTTGTACGGAGCTTCTATGGGAACGCAGATAGCAACTCATTTGGCAGCTTCAAATGAGTCAAAAATCAGTGGGTTGATCCTGGATGGAACCATTTCATCGTTTACAGATATCGCCACAGCATATTCTCCTGCTGAACAAAAGGAAATGATTGAAAAGTTTGTTACCTCACCTTATTCCGCAAAAGAAGACATGAAGAAACTGGTGAAGATCCCGGTGTTATTCATCCATTCCAAAGAAGATGAAGAGGTGCCATATTCCTTGTATGAAAAGGTGGAGGCAAATAGTATCACCAAACATGAAAGCTTGATTTATACAGGGAAACATCTGGAATGTCCCTTGGTGGATACGGAAGTCTTTTTATCCAAAGTGAATCATCTTTTGTCAAATAAGTGAAATCAAAAACACCGTTCGTTGATTTCATCATTCGCAGAACGTTAAAATTGTTGCCCAAGTCTTAAGGAATTGGTAACTTAACTCATCATTAAAACCCAAAAACAAACGATGAGTAGATCCTTAAGTGTTATTTCAATCACTCTTCTATCGTTTGGTGTCTATTTTTTTCTCGCTAATAGTTACTTTTCAGAACTTCGAATCTGGGTTGATTCGCATATTCATCAGGAAGGACTGAGCCATATCCTCGTTTACATAATCGTCTCTTTTCCAATTGTTTTGGGAGCATCAATCATTAATCAATGGAATCGCTGTAAAACCACATTGGGATTGAATCGTTCCATTTTGAAAGGCGTTCTGTTTCCGTTGATTTGTACACTTCCTATGTTTATTGGTTTTGCGGTTTGCTTCCAATTCAATGGCAGCTTAACCTTGAATGAAATCCTGATAACCGGAGCTGCAGCGGCATTTTTTGAAGAATTTATATTTCGAGGGTTTCTGTTCGGTCAATTATTCCGGTATACGAAATTGGGATTTATCCCTTCCATTTTATTAGGAGCCATTTTATTCGCAGCAATGCACTTGTATCAGAGTAATGATCTGCCCACACTGATAGGTGTTTTTTCGACTACCTTCATGGGAGCGGTACTTTTTGCCTGGCTTTTTGTGGAATGGAATTACAACTTGTGGATTTCCATCTTTCTGCATTTCTTCATGAATCTGGCCTGGATGATTTTTGCGGTTTCAACCAATGCTTTTGGTGGGGTTTACGCAAATGTTTTCCGGATCCTGACCATTGCTTTGGCTATTATCCTGACCATTTTGTACAAACGGAAGAGGGGAATTCCGTTGACGATCAATAGGGACACGATTTGGATGAAACATCGAAATTAAATGTGGATAACGATAGGATATTATTGTTCAATCAGAAAGTAAAATGTGCTGCCTTTTGCAAGCTGACTTTCCACACCAATTATTCCTCCTTGTGCTTCAATGAATTCTTTACAAATCGCTAATCCAAGCCCTGTTCCGGGTTTGCTGATTCCGGGAACCTGAAAGTAACGGTCGAAAATCCGGGATACATATTCTTCGGATATACCTCCGCCGTGGTCGGTTACTTCAAATCGGAATTTGTTCGAGTCCTGTTTCAAGGAGATGGTGATGGTTTCTCCTTTTGGTGAATAATGAATGGCATTGATCAATAAATTAATCAAAACCCATTGAGTCTTATCCATGTCCATTGAAATGAGAGGCAGGTTCTCTTCTGTCTGAACAACGATTTTGATTTGGTTGTATTCGGCTTCCTTTAGAGTCGCTTCCACGGATTGATGAATCAATTGATAAGGATCAGAAGGCTTCATGAATAGTTTGATGTTGCCTGTTTCGATCTGGGATAGATTCAGCAATTCTCCTGTAATCTTCAGAAGGCGTTCGTTGTCTTCACGAATGCTGCTAATCAATTGTCTTTGATCGTTGTTGATCGTTCCCACATCTTTGGTTTCCAATAATTGAAGACTCATTTTAATGGATGAAATAGGGGTTTTCAGTTCGTGTGAAATGGTTGCCATGAAATTTGTTTTGGCAAATTCCAATTCCTTGAAAGAGGTGATGTTGCGCAGGATAATCACATTGCCAATGAGCTGTTGTTCACGTTCGCCTGTTGGAATGATGGAAATGGGAACCAATTCTTTCTCAAAATAGTGTTCCTTCCCGTTTACGAAAATGTTCATGAACGGATCTTCTTTTGGAACATTTTTCCCGGCGATTCCTTTCATATCGCGGATCAGGGATCGGACCAGATCATTGGATAAGGCTAATTCTTTAGCTGCAACACCCAGGAGGTCTGATTTTGAAAGGTTCAGGATGTTAATAGCTTCATTATTGACAAACATGATTTTTCCATGCTCATCCAAACCAATAACCGGATCATTCATGTTGTTGATCAATGTTTCAATTCGTTTTTTCTCATACAACACTTCAGCCAGTTGCGTACTGTTGTATTCATCCAGTTTTTCAGCCATGGTATTGAAAGATTTGGCTAAGTCTCCGAATTCACTGTGACTTTCGAAAGCAACCCGCTGTTTGTAGTTGCGCGAAGCAATTTGCCGGATACTTTCTGTGAGCTCCTTGATGGGTTTTGAAATGTTCCGCGGTAATTGCACCAAGAGAATGAATGCAATCAGGAAACAAGAACTTCCGGTAAGAACAATCCAGAATAGTGCATCGTCGGATGAATCGTTTGCCAGTTTGCTCTTCCGTTGAATAGCGGTCATGTTTAACTGCATGATTTGTAAAATATCCTGACGAATCAATTGACGAATGGGTTCCTTGTTTTGATCAGTCGCATTCAATTCTTTCACATGGTCTTTTAAACGCTGTGTTATTTCTCCTTCTCCGGTTTCGGTGATGTTTTGGAGCTGGAGTTCCATATTTGCCTTGAAGCGTTTTTTTGCCGTTTGATCATAAGCCTCCTCATCCAACGAGATCATCATTTTTCGTGAATAGTTGAGACTATTGTAATTGGCTTTCAGAATGTTGTTGGTATCATTTTTCAAAGTCAGGACAGATCCTCCCGACACCAATGACAATAGAATGATCAGTAAGAAAAGAAGTCCGACGCCAAGTGTCAATTTTGTTTTAATCTTCATGTAAAACGGGTTTAAATCAAGAGAGAATGATCAGATCGATATCCGATGCAGCTAATTTATTGAGTAATTTATTAAAAACGGATGTAGCAAGAATAACTTTGAAGAGACTGAAATGAGGTTTTCCGATACAGAGTGTCGTAATTTTTCGATCCTCGGCTACACGCATGATTGCATCGGTGACATTTTTTTCTTCCAATCGGATGACATCAGCTCCTAATTCGGTTGCTAATTTGAAATTATTGATCAGGTGTCGCTGTTTGTCGAGTGGTATCCGCTCATTGCTTTCAGCTGGAATTTGCACGTATAGGACAAACCATTTACTGTGATAATAATTGGCAAGTCGGGCAGTTTTTCGAATGACTTTCTTAGCCGTTTTTTCATTACTGCTAATGCAGGCGAGTAGTTTTTCATGTCGAAATGAGGCATCGTGATGAATTTCAGTTTCTACTTTTCGTTCCACCTGACTGGCAACCTCCTTTAATGCCAATTCGCGGAGTTGCAAGATGTTTTCCGGCTTGAAAAAGTTTGCCAAAGCACGTTGGATCTTATCTGCCTTGTATATTTTTCCTTCTTTCAACCGGGTCACCAGTTCATCGGAGGTCAAATCAATATTGACCACTTCGTCGGCGAGTTGCAAGACATTATCAGGGATGCGTTCCGAGACTTCAATTCCTGTTATTTGTCTGATTTCGGCATTGAGGCTTTCAATGTGCTGAATATTTACGGCGCTGATCACATTGATCCCTGCTTCCAGAATATCGAGGATATCCTGCCAGCGCTTCTTGTTCTTGCTGCCCTCAATATTTGTATGTGCCAATTCATCAACAATCACCACTTCCGGACGAAGGTTGATAATAGCCTGAAGATCCATTTCTTCCAGATCTTTTCCTTTATAAAAAAGATGTCTGCGAGGAATGACCGGTAATCCATTGACTAGTTCTTCCGTTTCTTCCCGGTCATGCGTTTCGATGTATCCGATTTTAACATCGATGCCATTGCGGAGCAATGAATGCGCCTCCTGGAGCATCCGGTATGTTTTACCGACTCCGGCACTCATACCAATGTAGATTTTGAATTTCCCCCGACGCGATCGTTGAATCAGTTCGAGAAAGTGCCGTACATTATTTTCCTTTTCTGTCATGACTTGTATTAACTTCAAAAACAGCCACATCTAAAAACAAGACATGACTGTTTAAACCAATATTTCAGTGTAGTTTCTGCACTACTTTGTGTTTTATATTCTAAACAGCAAAGCTGCAATGATTCGGAATTCCGACTTCACCAAATCAGGTCGCCAAGACGGATCAAGTGCTGTCGTTGAATAGCCGGTTTGCGAAGTTACTCCTCCGGCACCAGCAAAGTAAGGAACCGAAGAATGTCTGTAAACAGCTTCTATTCTAAAGGTAATACTTTGATTTGGCATAAAATCGATATTGGTAGAGCAATCCCAACCTTTAAACGCATCCCCTGGATTAGCTGAGAATGGAAATGCTCCTTCTGTTTGAGTTGGATTATTTGGATTGGGAAGAGGGCTAGCCTGACCTGTAGGGTACAGAACAAGGTATCGACCTGGATTAGTCATTACTCCACCTCCGATTGTCCATGCCACTTTGTTTTTAAAGAACCAAATACGGTTGTAAAACATAGCACTTGCGAAATACTGTGCAGGACCAGCGATACTATCTCCATTCTTTAAACCATTTACACCTCCTCCTTTTTCGAAACCAAAATCAGCAGTCAATGAAAAGGCCATTTTTGAAATTCCTTTTGAAGTGGGTTTATCGAAATATTTGTAGAGTAAACTGTTATCACTGTGGAAACGCTGACGATCTTTGATTCCTGCTGCATCTTTTCCAAAATAATCGTTTGTCAATAATTTCAATTTATCATTTGGTATCCAGGTGATATTCCCCCCAAGACCCGGCATTGAGTTGAACCGTCCGTAACTTTGCCAGCCATTGATTACCCAAGCTTCTATTTTCATATGTTTTGAAGGAAAGATTTGAGCACGAAGTCCATTGAAAAACCAAGGTGTGTTGTCTGAGGTGAAAGAAGCCTGGTATTCCCAGTTTTCAGATTGGTAAAACGAATTCAACCCGATGTAGGACATAAACAATCCGGCATCCACATTAATTCCATACCACTTATTGAAGTGATACCCGACATTCGCTTCACTGACGTAACGGTAAACATTGGCAAGTTGGTATTGACCTTTGTAAGGACTGTAATCGTTTCGGGGAACTACTATAGAGCGTGTACCAAACTGAGTCATGAAACGCGCTCTGGCATTTTTGTAATTCAAATCACCTCCAAAATGAAGCGCTGAAAGCTGGAATTCATTGTTTCGGGCCAAGGCAGTTGAACCAACAACCGTATTATCGTTTGGATTATTAAACGAATACGTGTAATTCACATCAATCATTACGCTTGGTGTGAAAATGGCATTGTCTTTCCAAATGCTTTCAGTTCTCCTGTCGCTTCCATTTTGCCAGGAAACATCTATTCCATCAAATGGAATTTTAATGCTATCACTTTTTGGCTTCTCAGAGGTTTGAGCGATGGAAATGTGGGCTAGCATGACTAACCCAAGTGTGAATTTATTTTTCATGTGTTAAATTTTAATTGTTTATCGATCAGCTGCGGCTGATATTTATCGAAAGCAGTGCTTTCTCTTATTTTTTATTAATTTGAAATTTTTCCAATGCCAGATTTAATTCCAGTACATTGATTGTTGACGGACCAAAAACAGTGAATAGTGGTCCTTTGGTTTGGCTTTTTACCAGTAGTCGAAGATCTTGTTCATTCAAACCTCTTGCAAGAGCTACCCGTTTTATCTGAACAGCCGCTGCTTGGGGTGAGATATTCGGATCCAGTCCGCTTCCGGAAGCAGTAACTAGTTCTGCGGGCACTTCTTTTCGATCCAGGTAAGGATGCTGAATAAGAAAAGTATCAATGCGCAATTTTACTTCTTCTAAGTATTCCGGATTTGAAGGCCCTTTATTGCTTCCTCCGCTTCCTGCACCATGATAGTTTACTGCCGAAGGTCTTCCCCAGAAATAACGATTCTCTGTAAATTGCTGACCTTCTTGTTCGAACCCGACAGTTTTTCCCTTGTAAGAAAGGATACGGCCTTTTCCATGTCCCGGAGACAGTTGCCCAATACCGGAAATCAGAAGTGGATATGCTACTGAGAGGAGCAACATACATAGGAATGTGAATAAATTGACTGCTAAGATTTTTTTGATCATGACGTATAAGATTAAATGAATAGGGAAACAAATAAGTCCAGTAGTTTGATTCCAATGAATGGAATGATGACACCGCCCAATCCGTAAATAAGCAGATTCCGACGCAGAATGGCGCTTGCTCCGATTGGTTTGTAAGCAACACCTTTCAAAGCCAATGGGATTAATGCGGGTATAATTAACGCATTAAAAATAACCGCTGAAAGGATGGCACTCTCCGGACTATTCAACTGCATGATATTCAACCCTTCCAATGATGGAATAGATGCAATAAATAGGGCAGGGACAATGGCGAAATACTTTGCAATATCATTGGCAATGGAAAACGTAGTGAGTGTGCCACGTGTCATCAGGAGTTGTTTTCCAATTTCAACGATCTCGATCAATTTGGTTGGGTCGTTGTCCAAATCCACCATGTTTCCGGCTTCTTTAGCAGCCTGAGTTCCGCTGTTCATTGCTACGCCGACATCAGCTTGTGCCAAAGCGGGAGCATCATTGGTACCATCTCCCATCATTGCCACCAATTTGCCGCTTTCCTGCTCCTTTTTGATGTAAGCCATTTTATCCTCCGGTTTCGCTTCTGCGATGAAATCATCCACACCTGCTTTTTCGGCAATGTATTTTGCTGTCAACGGATTGTCTCCGGTAACCATCACCGTTTTAACTCCCATTTTGCGAAGGCGATCGAAACGTTCCAGGATACCGGGTTTAATGATGTCTTGTAATTCTACCACTCCGACAACCTGGTTGTTTTCACAAACTACCAATGGAGTTCCACCGTTGCTTGAAATGGTTTTGACATCAGCAATAATCTCACCAGGGAAAACATTTCCGGCAGATTCTACGATATTGCGGATTGCGTCGAAAGCTCCTTTTCGAATGGTTTTCCCATCGAATTGAATTCCCGAGCTGCGTGTTTCTGCTGTGAACTTGATGAATGTTGCCGATGCGGAAGTTTTGCGAAGAGCATCCACATCAACACCCAATTGTTGGGCTAATTCAATGATTGATTTCCCTTCCGGTGTTTCGTCCTTCAGGGAAGACAAAGCAGCACAGGTTATCAGGTGTTTTTGATCCTGATTATCCAAGGGGTAAAAGGCTGTTGCTTTGCGATTCCCGATAGTGATTGTACCCGTTTTATCCAACAAGAGTACATCGATATCTCCTGCAGTTTCGACTGCTTTTCCGGATTTTGTAATCACATTTGCTCGCAATGCCCTGTCCATTCCGGCAATTCCAATGGCGGAAAGCAATCCTCCGATTGTGGTTGGTATCAGGCAGACAAATAGCGAGATGAATGCAGCAATCGTGATAGGAGTGTTTGAATAATCTGCAAATGGTTTCAAGGTAACGCAGACAATGATAAAAATGAGTGTGAAAGCTGCCAGAAGAATTGTCAATGCGATCTCATTTGGTGTTTTCTGACGGCTGGCACCTTCAACCAATGCGATCATTTTATCGAGAAAACTTTCACCTGGTTCTGTGGATACAAGGACTTTAATCTTGTCAGACAATACTTTCGTTCCTCCGGTAACACTGCTTTTATCTCCTCCGGCTTCACGAATGACCGGGGCAGATTCTCCTGTAATTGCGCTTTCATCGATAGTTGCTATTCCTTCGATGATTTCTCCATCAGTGGGAATAATATCCTCACTTTCGCAGACAAAAACATCGCCTTTTCGCAAGTCAGAAGAATTCACCATTCGAATTTCTCCATTCTCCAAAAGCTGTTTAGCAGGTGTTTCTTCGCGTGTTTTACGCAGACTGTCTGCTTGTGCTTTACCACGAGCTTCTGCCAATGATTCTGCAAAATTGGCAAAGAGTAGGGTAGCGAACAGGATCAGGAAGATGGTGAAGTTGTAACCGAAACCTCCTTGATTGGCTGCTCCGAAAAGAATAAAAACACATACAACCAGCATGACGAATGTTCCGATTTCCACGGTGAACATGACTGGATTTTTCCACATGACCTGTGGTTTCAATTTAATGAATGACTCTTTGAACGCATCTTTAACAAGCTGCCGGTCAAATAAGGATATTTGTTGATTGCTCATGATTTTGCTTAATGAATTTGACTGAAGTATTCAGCGAATGGCCCTAGTGCAAGTGCGGGAAAGAAAGACAATGCTGCAATGATGAAAATCACTGCGAAGATCATAATCCCGAAAATCGGGGTATCTGTTTGCAAAGTTCCTGCACTTTCCGGAATGTGTTTCTTGTTCGCCAGTAAACCTGCAATGGCCAAAGGACCGATAATGGGCAAAAAGCGGCTGAGGAGCATAACTATTCCGGTTGTGATGTTCCAGAAAGGATTGTTATCAGCCAAGCCCTCAAAACCACTTCCATTATTTGCCGCACTGGATGTATATTCATACAACATTTCGGAGAATCCATGATGACCGGGATTATTGAGCCAGGCAGAAGCTTTTCCATTCGACCAATATCCCATATCGGAATTGTGTGAAACAAAATATGCCGAAAGTGCTGTTCCTGAAAGAATTAATAAGGGATGCAGAATTGCAATGAAGGCAGCAATTTTAACCTCTCGGGCTTCTACCTTCTTACCTAAGAATTCAGGTGTCCGACCAACCATCAGTCCGGATATGAAGACCGCCAGAATGATGAAAATGTAGAAATTCAGAAAACCAACTCCCACACCGCCGTAAAATGAATTGGCCATCATGCCCAGCATAGCCATTCCTCCGGTAATTGGAGTGAAACTGTCATGCATGGCATTTACAGAACCATTGGAAGTCACCGTAGTCGTTATTCCCCAGTAAGCAGAAGCTTCTGATCCAAAGCGCACTTCTTTTCCTTCCATACTTCCGGCAGACTGGTCGATTCCCATTTCTGTGATAGCCGGGTTGCCTTTCATTTCATTTGAGATGGAAGGGAGGCACAATGCCAGGAACCCAATGGTCATTACTCCCATAATCATCCAGGCCATTTTTCTTCGCTTCAGGTAATAGCCCAAGGCAAATACCATGGCGATTGGAATGAGTACAATGAGAATGTTTTCAACCATATTGGTCAGATAGGTTGGGTTTTCCAGTGGGTGGGCTGAGTTAACTCCGAAAAAACCACCACCATTGGTTCCTGCTTGTTTGATAGCAACCATGGCTGCTGCCGGTCCGCGAGAAACGACTTGTTCTCCACCTTGAAGGGTCGTAATTGTCTCCTTTCCTTCCCATGTCATGGGAGTTCCACTCATTACCAATATAACAGCGGCTATGAATGAGACAGGCAGTAGAATTCGCGTACAGCTTTTGATAAAGTAATTGTAAAAATTACCCAATTGAGTCGTTTGCTTATTGCGCATAGCATTGAATACCATGGCGCAGGCAGCCATTCCGGTTCCGGCAGTTACAAACTGTAGAAACATGATTCCACCGATCTGTGAGAGGTAAGAAAGCCCCGTTTCGCCGGAATAATGTTGCAAATTGCAATTGACAAGGAAAGAAATGGTGGTATTGAATGCCAAATCGGGCGACATGGAAGGGGTGTGATCCGGATTCAATGGCAGCCAACCCTGATTGAGGAGAAGCAAGAAACACAGGAAAAACCAAACCAGATTGATTCCTAATAGTGCGTAAATGTGCTGTTTCCAATTCATTTCGCGTGTTCCGTCAAGTCCGCTGATTCGGAAAAAGAAACGTTCTATCGGATTGAAAACAGGATCCAGTACTGTCTTTTCACCAAGATAGACCTTCCCGATGTAGCGCCCTAATGGGATTGCAATTGCAACCGTAAGAATAAACATGGCGATAACGCCAAACAATGCTGTATTCATGAATTAGAATTTTTCAGGTTTGAGAAGCACATAGCCGAGATAAATAAACACGGCAATTGCGAGGATAAATAGAGCGATCATATTAAACGTTTTCAAAAAATTGAACAGCCTTATAACAAAGCCAAAAAAGAAGAAGGGTCAACAAGACCAGGAGAATTGCTTCCATATTCGATCCGATTAAACTCCAAACGAGTTTATTTGCTTCACATATTCGCGTTCGAGAAGTTCCGGAAGTGGAATGTTTGAAGCAGTTCTATTCATTTCCATGAAACAACTATAGGAGAACAAAAAACCATTCACCACCGCATTTTTCATTTCGTTGGTACCTGTTCTGAGCTGGTGCTCTGCAATTGTAAGGCAATCGTTTACACGTTTGAAGTTCCCCTTCAAGACATACTGTTTGGTTAATTCAGCCAAATGATTCATTCGTCTGTAATTGTTTCTTATACGCATCATTTTTTTAAATTTTAAATGCGCTATGCCAATTCTCATTCCATTAAAGAGGTGAAAGAATTAATTGATTGAAAAACAAGTGTTTTGAATGGATTTGGAATTTTGGGGCATAAAAAAAGCCTATCAAAATGAGAGGCTTTTATCAAAATGATAGCAGAACTTACAATTGATATTCTTCAATTTTGCGATAGAGTGTGGCAATCCCAATTTCCAACAATCGGGCTGCTTCCGCTTTATTCCCTTTCGTGTGATTCAGGACTTTTAAGATGTGCAGTTTTTCAACACTTGCCATTGAAAATGCAGAGAGCGTATTGTTTTTTTGTTCGTGAAGGAATTGAATTTCCGGCGGTAGATCATCCGTTGTGAGGATATTGCTATCTGCTAATATGACTGCACGCTCCACAATATTTTTCAACTCACGAATATTTCCCGGCCAGGAGTATAAACTTAATTTTTCAAGAAAGCCATCATCAATTCCAAGCGTTTTTCGATTCGATTTTGCAGAAAATTGTTCAACGAAGTATTTGGTCAATGGTTTAATGTCTTTTAAACGACTGCTCAATGAAGGTAATTCAACTTGAAAGACATTTAATCGGAAATAGAGATCGGAACGAAAACGTTGCTCCTCTGATTCTGTTTTGAGATCTCTATTGGTTGCGGCTATCAGGCGAAAGTTTGAATGACTCGGTTTCGTATCACCGATTTTTAAGTATTCGGAGGTTTCCAGCAGACGTAAAAGTTTCGCTTGCAGCTCAAGTGGCATTTCGCCAATCTCATCCAGGAAAAGTGTCCCGCCATTGGCTTCCTCAATCAACCCTTTTTGATCCTTGATCGCTCCGGTAAAGGAACCTTGCTTGTGTCCGAACAATTCACTTTCCAGAATTTCTTTGCTGAACGTACTGCAGTTGAGTGCGACAAAACTGTTGTTTGACCGACTACTTGCCAGATGAATTGCTTCTGCAAACACCTCTTTTCCGGTGCCGGTTTCCCCTGTAAGTAATACGCTGGCATCTGTTCCGGCAACTTTCTTTGCCAGGTCGATTGCTTTTGTGATGGCTGGTGAAGTTCCTATGATGGAATCAAAGGTATATTTCTTACCAACCCGTTTTTCTAAGTCACGCACCCGTTTTCTGAGTGTCACTTTCTCGAAAGCCCGGAAAAGTAGTGGGATGATTTTGTCGTTATCATTTCCTTTGACGATGTAATCGAATGCCCCATCCTTCATGGCTTGTACGCTGTCAGAAATGTTTCCGAAAGCGGTAAGAAGGATGATCTCCACATCCGGATGTAATTCTTTGATTTTGGGAACCAGCTCGATGCCATTTCCATCAGGTAGTTTGACGTCACATAAAATCACATCAATTGCCTTTTGTGAAAGTTTCTTCAATCCCGATGCGCAATCTCCGGCTTCACAAACATCGTATCCTTCAGATCGGATAATTCTTGCAAGTAAAGAACGGTGCTTTTCTTCGTCATCGATAATCAGGATATTTTTCACGTAAAAGGATTTAATGATGCAAATCTACGAGATTGTTTTCATACTTCAATTGTCTACGGATTTACTTGAAATTTTATTCTTTATTATAATCAGCCAAACTGGTAGCTTCCACTGGAGCTTGGTATTTTTCTACTGCTATGAGCTTGCCTTCATCCATCACAGTTCCTACAGAAATATCTACAGGATGGTACCAGATTCCTGTGTCGGAATTGAAACTTTTTTCATAAATGATTTTTAAACCTTCGTTGGTTTCTGCAACATAGAATATGGAAGAAAAATAAAGCTCCCTTCCGCCTCTTGAAGGGTAGCTTACATAGCAGCCATATAAATAGTCACCCGTAACAATACGCTTTAGAGCATCACCTAATATAGGATTCTGATAATGCTTGATTTGAAATAAAGTGCGGGGAGTTATCTTTTTTAATTTGATGATAGCAAGAGCTCGTTTTTTTGAATCTTTTAGCAAACCTTCCAAAACACGAGCTCTCCCAAATGGATTTGAACTTCTTGAATGCATAAAGCTATAAGCTTGATCTTTAAAAACTTCATATTCTTCATTACTTACATCAATGTCCCACTTTGCATATTCACATTGATATTCCTTTTCAATAAAATTTATAATAAACTCTTTTATATTTTTCATATTCTAATTGATTATTTTTTGTTTTAACCGGTTGAGGAAAATTTTTCTTTCGGCTTTTGAAATTTCTTTGTCAGCATTTAATTTATCAATTGCTATTCTATATACTTCATTGGCTTCATTTGTTCTGTCTAGGTGGTTCAAGGCATCGGCCTTTAATTCATAATGCCTCCAGAAATCTGGGAAGGATGAAATTCTTGTAGTCTGTTCCTCAACAACACTTTCCCATTCCCATTGGTCAAAACAAAAACCTAATCCTAAACCAAAGCCAACGGTGGGGGACGAATTATGATTGAAACCTACCAAATCCTGAAACTGGATCGTGATATGACTGTCTTTTGACTCAATCATAGATTTGAATTTAAAAACACCTTCTCTTAATGAAACATCATCCCAACGCTTGTCTCCAATAGCTAAATAAAAAGTACCCGTTAATTTCACCTTTTTGGATAATTCCTCCTCGGCAATTGCATAAATATCTTTGTCATTTGGCCAATAAGCCGGACTTATAGCAATACAGTTGTTAAAGAGTTCATTGTTCTTGAAAAAACAATACGTGGAAAAATAGGCTCCAAAAGAATGACCAATGATAGTCACTTCTTTTTTCAGTGTGTAGGTTTCCTGTAATTTCGGTATCACTTCGGTACATATAAACGTCTACAGTTTTTCTTTTTCCTGTAATTCCTGATTTCTGTCTTCGTGAAAAATGCCAACCAAAATACTTTGTGGTATATCATCCGACAGGTATAAATTATTAGCTGTTTGCAAAAGAGTTCCTGCAATTTCATCATTATCACCATCCAAATAAATGATGCAGTTTTTGGGTTGTTTCAGCTTTTCATAATCTTTTGGAATGCTGACAGTGATTTTTCTTTTCGCTCCAAATACTTTTGAGTCAATGGTCATAGTATCTTGCTGGGTGTAAAATGAATGGGACTGTCCTAAAGCTATAATCGATTGTAATAAAAAGGAAAAAAATATGAACTGTTTCATTATGTTTTATTTACTTTAATTAAAGAGATTCTCCATCTCATCTGTATTATTATATTGTTGACTTACAAAAGTTAATGTCAGTTTATACTTCTGGCATTTCTGGATAAAAGAAAATGCCCCAAACAATATCACTCAGTTGCTTGTAATACTCGCGTTCATCGTCTTCAAAATTTCTTATGATCATCAGGCTCATGGGATATTTTGTATAGGCTTGCTCTTCTGTTAAAATGACATTTTGCTCGATAACTGTTTTTTGTATGTCTTGCAACTGGTTGTAAAAAGACGCAGTAAAAACACCATCCGGATGTAAATGGTACTCCTCTTCTGCTTGAGCCAATGCTTTGGTTACAATTTCCCTGAAATAGGCTTTGGTCATTTTATTCTCTAATCGGGTGTACATGGTATTTGTTTTAGCTTAAAAATGTTGTAGAATCTGATTTGTTATATCACACTTTATCTTTGTAATGATTATAAAATGTCCATTGGTCTTTTAAAGCCTCGCTTATTTCTGTCCAATTATGTTTTTCTGACAAGTCGATTGCTTGTTGCCACGTTTTTTCTACAATATCCAAGCGTTCCCTTTTACCAGCCCAGTAACTCGCACTGATTAAGGCATTCCATGAAGCGATAGGGTCTTTATATTCTTCTTCCAAGCGTGAGGCTGCTTCAAGATGTTTTTCTCCCGCATAGTCATAGTCTCCCTCAAACTTAATGGTTTCTGTAGCTTCAAAAAGCGGGTGCTTATGCACTTCTTCCGGAAACATGGCAAATTTGTCTTCCCATTCAGAATCAAACACCTCAGCAATATCCCTAACAAGAGAATCAGAATTACCCAGGCTTATAGTATACTTGTCAAAACTGTTATTGTCACAATCAAACCCATGGGGCAACTTGGCACAATGCCAATAATATTGCCATTTGTCCTCATCCTCCATATGGAGCAGGCCATACGCTCTTTGGGCAAGAATGTTTCCTACATACTCATTCCAGATGCCATAATCGATCGGCTCATAATCGGGAAGATGGGTTCTTTTTTCTTTTAACTTTTCAAACAGTTCGAAAGCCTTCTTTTGTTCAGGTGTGTCATAATAATAGTCCCAAAACTCTTTGAAAAACGCGTCTTTAAAATTAGCCGCGTCTTTAAACCGCTCCTGATTATCTTCCGAAAGTAAGAACTGCTTTAGGAAACCAAGGTCTCCGCCGCCCAGGTAGTTAAAAAAAGGCTTCGATAAATCGACAGCTCCTTCTATCTGCTTTTTAAGCTCTTCTATTATGATTAATCTATTCATAAGCCTCAGATTCGCCATCGGAATTGTTGATTGCAGATTTGGTGCGAATGTAAAGCACTCTTTATATACCTCATCGAATGTTACAACCGGTGACTCTTTAATGGGTTTACCTGGCGACAATTTGAGGGATAAAATATTCGCTCCTCCATTGAACGCAAAAGGCATGATCGACCAGAACCCCATTTTTAAAAGCTGCAGTAATGCTGCTTTCTCGCTGGGATATTCAAATTCAACATTAAATGCATACTTAATGTTTTTGTCCTGGTATATTTTTTTCAGATCCGAATGTAGGCTGTTTATTTCCATATTTTTTTACTAATATTGAGTTCTAATCAAACCTTATCTTAGATTAATCTTATATAATTTTGCCGCCGCCTCAGGAGTAACGCCAACTTTATTTGGAATTGTTATATCTGCTCCAAGTTCTAGAAAATAATCAATAAACGTTCTTCCTTCTGTCTTTGAAATCGCGACTGATAATGGAGTCTTGCCAAACTTACCGTCCTGCTGGTCAATCTGGGCTCCGTATTTAACTAAAAGTTTGACTATTTCCATATTTTGTTTTTGCGTGGCAAAATGTATTGGATAGAAACCTTGCTTATTGCAAAAATTAGGGTCAGCACCATTTTCTAATAAAATCGCTATAATTTGGATATACTCGTTTCTTATTGCCGACATTAGTGGCGTATCGCCAGTATCCGTAAGCTGATTTATATTAAAGGTCTTCACAACTTTTAATAATTCTTCTACCTTATTATTGGAAATAAAATTCAATAGGTTTTCGTTCATAATTATTTATATCTTTTTGGTGTTCTCAAATTCTATTTCCACACCAACAGGCCTGAACTGGAACCCAGTCAATTGATTTTCTTCAATAGCGTTTTTGACTTTTTCGTTGCAATTCAAACCGATTTCTTTTGATACTCTGAAGGTAGAATATGAGTATGCTACCAAAGATAAAAAGTTTAGAGGAACGGAATTGACCCTGAAAGAAGCGAAGTCGTTGAATATAGAATACACAGAACCTTATTATGGAAAATTATCAGGAGTGTATGGTTGCTATCAATTTCAAATCGATTCTACTCATACCGGCTGAATTGCCCGAATTCCGGCGGAATATGAGTCTACATCAATCGGATTGTTTATTCTCGATCGAAAAAAAGATCAAATGGAGAGCAAATATTTTCACTTGGGTGCCATTTTCGGAGATGCCGGAGATGCTTATCAACGTATTTCCTGGCTCTTTAGAACGAAAGACAAACAGCTTCATTCCTTTGTTTATGATTACAGTTCTTATGATCACGCGGTGGAAGGCACTGCGGATCAGACAATCGATCTATGGAGAGAATATTACTTGTTCAACTGCATGACCTCAAAATTTGATACGCTCTCAAAAAATGAAACCCTGCTGAAAAAGCGTTTTAAAAATGTATTGAAATCTTTTGAGGAAGTTGATTTGATATGTGGTTTCCTTGATGAAACTAACTACAAATTTTAACGTGTTACAGGCTTGTCCCTAAGTCCTCGTTCCGTAATTTTATGGCATGAAAAAAATCACATACTCCGTCTTGGATTTATCCATGATCACCAAAGACGGCAACGCAGCAACAGCAATCAAAAGAACAGTAGATTTAGCACAAAAGGCAGAGGAATTAGGATATGAACGCGTTTGGTTGGCAGAGCACCACAATATGGAGTTCATTGCCAGCTCGGCAACTTCCGTCTTGATTGGTCATGTAGCTTCACAAACGAAAAGTATCCGTGTCGGTTCCGGAGGAATCATGCTTCCGAATCACGCACCACTAGCTATTGCAGAACAATTCGGAACATTGGAAACTTTGTATCCGGATCGCATTGATTTGGGGTTGGGAAGAGCTCCCGGAACGGATCAGCAAACGGCAATGGCTTTGAGAAGAGGCGATTTGAATACCGCCTATCAATTCCCGAATGACGTTGTGGCGCTTCAAACGTATTTCAGTGAAAGCAATCGAACAGCATCCGTGCGCGCTTTTCCCGGAGAAGGATTAGATATTCCAATCTGGATTTTAGGTTCAAGCACAGATAGCGCTTATTTGGCTGCGGAAATGGGACTTCCGTATGCCTTTGCATCCCATTTCGCCCCGAAACAATTCAAAATTGCAACCCAGATTTACCGAAACAACTTCCGACCTTCGAAATACCTCGATAAACCCTATGTGCTTGCTTGTGTGAATGGAATTGCAGCGGATTCAAATGAAGAAGCTGAATTGTTGTCCATGAGTTTGTACCAGATGTTCTCCGGAATCTTAACTAATTCCCGCAAACCCTTGTCACCGCCAATTCCGAATTTGTTGGAAACCTGGCCACAGGAATTACTGGATGCGGTACTTCCTATGACAGCCTGTACTTTTGTTGGAGATAAGGATACCTTGATAGAAAAATTCAGTCGATTTATTGAGGAGCATGGAGTGGACGAATTGATGATTACCGGAAATATCTTTGACAATGAGAAACGTCTGAAGTCGTATTCCATTTTGGCCGAGGTTTTTAATGCGATTAATCGGTCATAATCAAAGAAATTGTGTAGTTTCATAAGACCAATCAGTTAAACGATGAAGAAATCTTCCTACGCAATCTCTTTGATTTTTCTTCTGCAAGGAGTTTTTATTTCATGCAATACCGGCTCCAACCCGAAAAAAGAACTTTCGAAAGAGGAGGGATCCGTTCGGAAAACAGATTCCTCTTTTATTGAAAAGAAGAGCGTTTATGATGAGCTTTTGAAGAAATTCAAACCGATCTCTTTTGATACTCTGAAGGTGCAATATGAGTATGCTACGAAAGATAAAAAGTTTCGAGGAACGGAATTGACGCTGAAAGAAGCCATGTCTTTGCCACTTGGAATTACTGAAAAGATCTTTGGAAAACTTTCCGGAGTTTATGGCTGTTATCAGTTTCTGATTGATTCAATCCATATAGGACTGATTGCAAGAGTTCCTGATGAATATGCGTCTACTTCTATTACACTGTTCGTCTTTGACCGTAAAACAGATGAAATCCAAAAGGAAAACCTTCCATTATCCATTGTTTTTGGTGATGCTGGTGATGGATATGTTCGCACTTCTTGGCTTTTTAAAACAAAGGACAAACAGATTCAGTCATTTGTTTATGACTACAGTGTGTATTATCATGAAGTTGAAAATCCGGAAGATCAAACTGTTGATGAATGGAGAGATTATTATTTATTCAATTGCATGTTGCCCAAATTTGATACGATCTCAAAAAATGAAACTCTGCTGAAAAAGCGTTTTAAAAATGTACTGAAAACAGAGCTTTAATTCAGCCGAAATTAGTAAGTTCATATCCTGAAAAATCAAACCAAAACTTTAATGGAAGCTGGACCAATTAATGAACAAGCAAACTTATTGCATTTAGAAGCCAGGGAAGCCGGACAGGCGGGAAATTATCAATTGGCAACTGAAAAATTACTGGAAGCCATGAAAATAGAACCTTTGTGGGCATATCCGGTTTATGATTTAGCATTTACCTATCTATTGATGGGTGATTTTGATAACGCGTTGAAATATTATCAAGAAACAGATACTTTGGAGCCAGATGGTTTTTTCACAACAAAGACTGCTATTTACACTTTGGAAGGGGAAAAAGAAGGTTTATTTCCGGAAGGTCTTTATACGTTCTATATGCAAATAGAATGGACAGATGAACCAGAGAAGAAATACCATATTGCCAAAAAAATCGTGGATAATGTTCCTTCATTTGCACCAGCATGGAAGGAAATAGCCTATTTACAAACAGATCCTGAAGAACGGTTATATTCAATAGAACAAGGACTTGCAGGAAATCCGGATAGGGAAACAAAAGGAATTTTATTGCTAAATAAGGCAATGATCTTTAGTGAAAAAGGGGATAAAGAAACGGCAAAAAAACTGCTCTCTGAAATCATAGAATCTCAGGAATCGACCATCTCAAATAGTGAAATAGCTAAAGTTGCATTGAAATCAATCAAGGATAACTGATCTTCTTTAATCGGTAATTTAAAAGATACGCCAGATAAGCCATTTGATAATGGCTGTGAATGTTGATTAATTCCCGACCTATTTAATTTGGAATTTTTGTCTGAGAAGTAATAGATATGTTAATATTTGATGTACTAACTATTTAAATCGTTAAGAGTTTGAATTGAAGTGAATTGAGAGCAACCAAACAGGCAAACTTCCGTCTCCGTAATAAGCTATAATACTTGTACTTATGAAAAGATGGTTACTACTCATTTCGTTGACTTCGGGCTTTGCTTTCGGTCAATCCACTCAACTGATCTCTGTTGAAGAATACAATCAATTGAAAATAAACGGGGGCTTGGATCCTGTGATTAATTATCAATTGACAGCAAATACGGAAAATCCGGTTGTCCATTATTCCGGTTCCCAGGAGAAGAATGGTGTTTGTAATTGTATGGTTCCTTTGGACAGTACATTCATTCTTGCAATGCAACCGAATGACGACCAGTATTCAAACCTGATTTCGTTGCCTTTCACCTTTGATTTTTACGGAAATACATACAACTCATTGTACATCAATAACAATGGGAACATTTCCTTCTTGGCACAATACAGCACGTTTACCGCAAATCCTTTTCCGGATTCCAGTTACAACATGATTGCTCCTTTTTGGGGAGATGTGGATACAAGAGATTCCACGATGACAGGAAACATTGGAAATGTTTGGTACAAGTTGACACCAAATGCTCTAGTTGTTGTCTGGGATCACGTGGGATATTTCATGACACATGGAGACAAGACAAACACCTTCCAATTGGTTATTTCCGATGGGACTGATCCATTAATTCCAATCGGAAACAACGTTTCTTTCTGTTATTCAGATATGCAATGGACTACAGGCGATGCTTCTTCAGGAAGTGGAGGTTTCGGTGGAGTTCCTGCTACTGTTGGGGTGAATTATGGAAATGGAGTAGATTACTTCCAGGTAGGACGATTTGACCAACCGGGAACAGGTTTTGATGGACCTTACAACAATTCAGATCAGATTGATTTCCTGGATAACATGGAAATGTATTTCAATGTTGCAGGCGCAAGTTCTTCAAACACACCTCCAATGGTTATCGCTGCCGGAATTTGTGACACGATCGACGTTTATTCCGGTGACACTTTGAAATCAATTCATACCGTAGACTTTACCGTAATGGTTGCAACTCCTGAGATCAATCAGACATTGCAGGTTGGGGTAACTTGTCCGGCATATCCGAATGCGATTTCAGTGACTCAGACACCTATTGGAAATGAGTTTGTGGTTGTAGATATTACATTTGATGCAACATTGGTTCCTCCGGGAATGTACAACGTTTTGATCACCGCTACAGATAACGGAACACCGGTTGCAACTACGACAAAATCAATTCCGATCCATGTTCAGGCTAATACACTCGAATTAGCGGAATTTGAGAATACATTCTCCATTTATCCGAATCCGGGATTTGACAAATTGAACATCCGGTTGAACAATGGGAAGCAAGCAATGGTTGAGGTGGTTGACTTACTTGGAAACTCCGTTTATTCAGGTGAGATCGGTTCCACGAAATCAATTGATATTGCACATTTGAATGCTGGAATCTATGTGGTGAAAGTGACAATGGACAATCAAGTATCAAGCACGCGATTCATTAAGAACTAAGATTCTAAAAATAGATGTAAAAATCCCGCTGTTCTATGCAATAGCGGGATTTTTTTTGCGTTATAATCTATGTGTAAGCGTTTCATTGATAGTATTTTGAACTTTTCATTTTTAATAACCTGTTCATAAACTTTCCTAAAACTTTTAGAGCCTCCTCCATTTTTCCTTAATTTTATAGAAACTCAATGATAGCGTATGTTTGACTGGGAAGACGATAGTGACAATTTTGAGAACCACCTGAATGATGATTTGGCACGTTTCGAATCGCAACTAGAGGCTAACTCGGTTGGGTTTTTCGATAGTGATCGTTTAGAGGCAATCATAGACCATTACTTGATGAATGGCAATTATTCCAAAGGAGAATTGGCAGCAGAAATCGGAATTCAACAATATCCGTTCAATACCTTATTTCAAATCCGAAGAGCGCAGGCAATGTCCGGTTTGGGGAAATTGAAGGAGGCATTGGAATTATTGGATACTGCCGAGCAGATTGATTCCGAATCCATGGAACTTTTTTTAACCAAAGCAACGATATTCAGTCAACTCAGAGATAGTAAAAGGGCGGTGAATTTCTTCCGCAGAGCACTTGAATTAGCTGACCGGGAGGAGAAGGATGAGATATTCTTGGACCTGGCAACGGAATTAGAGCAATTAAAAGACTTTAAGTCTGCTGTTGAAGTTCTGGAAGAAGCCATGCGTTCGAACCCTAAAAACGAGGGAGCTTTGTATGAATTGGCTTTCTGCTTTGATCAGTTGGGAAATAATGCGCGGGCGATTCAGACGTACAGACGGTTTTTGGATGATAATCCCTATTCATTTACCGCTTGGTACAATTTGGGGAATACCTATTCGAAAGAGGAGAAGTTCAGCGATGCAATTACGGCTTACGAATATTGCGTTGCCATTAATGACCGATTTTCACCGGCGTATTTCAATATGGGAAATGCACAATTGACTATCGAACAATACACGCAATCAATTGAATCCTTTGAACGTTGCATCGAAATCGATGGGGACGACCCTTTGACTTATTGTTATTTGGGAGAAGCAAATGAGCAGTTGAACAACCTCACAGTTGCCTGGGATTTTTATCAGAAAGCATTATCACTTTCCCCGACTTTGGCAGAAGCATGGCTCGGACTGGGAATTGTGAAAGATTTACAAGGACACCCGAAGGAAAGCCTGCATTATATCGAAAGAGCATTGGAGTTGGAACCGAATATGGACGGCTATTACCACGTGTATGCCGGAGCGCTTGAAAATGCTGAATTGTTGGAGGAGGCGGAAGAAGCCTATTTGGCTTGTCTGACATTGGATCCTGCCAATGAAGACTGTTTCTTTGATTATGTGGATTTCTTGCTGGAACACCGTGTTGGAGAAGCGAGAACCTTCGTGGAAACCTACCTTTTGAAGCATCAGCTTTTCTTCTCTGCACTTCCGATTATTTACCTGAATTGGGTGGCTGGAAATAAAGAAGGGGCTAAAATGGTGTTGGTTGAGTCCTTCAATAAGGATGCAGAAAAAACAAAAGATGTTTTTATTCGCTATCCGGAATTGGCAGATGTCCAAGAATTAGTAAATTTGACACGCTCTTAGAGTTTAGTTTGACATTTGTCGATATTACCCAATTTACAAAAAATGAATTTTAATTTACCTCATATTCCGGAACGTACAACACAACCGCGTAAAAACGGAATTACAATGATGATGGATAAAGGACTAGGTTTGAATGAAGCAGAGAACTTTATTCAGGCAAATGGTCATTTGACAGACATTGTGAAGTTTGGTTTCGGAACCGCTTATGTTACGAACAACCTGGAAGAGAAGATTAAGTTATATCGCTCTGCCGGTTTAAGAGTGTATTTTGGCGGAACACTTTTCGAAGCATTCTATGCACGTGGTCGTTTCGAGGATTACCTGCGTTTATTGGATAAATACGATATGGACTTAGCAGAGATTTCTGATGGGTCGATTATTATTAATCACAATGAGAAGTTGGAATTGATTCAGCGTTTGGCAAAAACGAGAACAGTCCTTTCAGAAGTTGGGTCGAAAGATTCAGGAATTTTGATTAGTCCGGGAAGATGGATTAAAATGATGAGTTCGGAATTGGAAGCCGGGTCGTGGAAAGTGATCGCAGAAGGTCGTGAGGCTGGAAACGTAGGTGTTTTTCGTCCGAACGGAACAGCTCATACCATGTTGATCAATAAGATCATTGCTAAGGTTAAACCGGAAGATATTTTGTGGGAAGCTCCACAAAAGAATCAGCAAGTTTGGTTCATTAAATTATTTGGAGCAAACGTGAATCTGGGAAACATCGCACCAAACGAAGTGATTCCATTGGAATGTTTACGCTTAGGACTTCGAGGAGATACCTTCTTTGAATTCCTTCCTGATGATTATGCTCAACGACTAAAACAAGTAGACTCAGACGAGCCTGAAGAAGACGAAGAAGCATAATGTTTCAAGCCAGGATTGTATTGAATGGACACGCAGGACCAATTTATGCGGCTTCCTGGGATGGTGAATTCTTATACAGTTCTTCCGGAGATAAATACGTTACTCGTTGGGATTTAGCGACAGGTCTGCAAGACTCTTCTTTTACCGTGAAATTGGAACATGCTGCTTACACTTTGGAAGCGGGCGGTCAGTTCTGTTTTATCGGATGTACCGATGGAACTTTATTGTGTATCGAACCAGCGAGTAAAAAGATTGTCTGGGAACACAATTTCTTTGGAAATGCCTGGTTCTCCATCTTGATTGATCCAATCCGGAATTGGTTGATCGCAGGTGATTCGGAAGGAAATCTGATTGTTTTGGAACCTCAAACTGCAAAACGGATCTTACATCTTCCATTGGCAGCTGGAAAAATCAGGTCACTTACAATTTCAGATAACACGTGTTTTGTCAGCACACAATTAATCGGGATTTTGGTCTTTTCCTGCGAGAACTGGAATGAAATGGCTTCTTGGGAACCGAATGAATTGGGAAGTAATGCCCTTTTGGTGGATTCCGGGAAAAATGAGATCGTCACTGTCGGGAAGGATGCACATATTGCAATCAGTAATTCGGCTTACGAAGTGATTAAACGGATTCCTGCTCATTATCAGACAATTTATGGATTGGTGAAGACTGAAAATCAATTCATTACTGCTTCAATGGACAAGACAATTAAAGTTTGGAACGCTGATTTTTCAAAGGTGGAGCAACGCATGGAGTACAAGAACGGTGGACATAATCGTTCGGTAAACGGAATCGTATTGATTGACAGTCATACTTTCGCAAGTTACGGAGATGATAAAAAAATCATCCTTTGGAAAAAAGACCCCTTGATTTCTTGGTCTGAAAATTGATTCTGAAAAAGGAAATTTGTACATTAGTATCATTATGGACAACGACTTTAATTCTCTCTATCCGCCAAAACCGTTTTTGGAAAAAGAACCAATAAGGCAAGGGCATATTGCTGTAACAGTGTTCTCATTAATGTTATTCGCCTTAAGTTTCCTGATCTTTTTTGACAACCAGATTACCTTTTTAATTGAGTTGATTGCCGTTTTGATTATCCATGAAGGAGGACACTTTCTATTCATGAAATTGTACGGATACGAGAATGTTCGTATGCTCTTTCTTCCTTTGATGGGAGCATTTGTTCATGGACACAAGGAATCTTATCGGCAAAGAGAAAGCCTGATGGTGGTGATGGCCGGACCTTTTCCCGGAATCATTATTGGAATTGCCCTTTGGTTAGTTGGATTCAATTATGAGATCGCTTGGATGGTGGAATCTGCGATGATTCTTTTTGCAGTAAACATACTGAATCTGCTTCCGATCCTTCCTTTGGACGGTGGTCGCATGTTGAGTATCCTGTTTTTCGAACGGATTGAATTATTTCAAGTCATCTTTTCATTCGCTTCTTCTCTGGCATTGATTGCAATCGGTTATTTTCTGGAATTCTATATCATTCTCATATTCGGGTTTTTGATGGGATTTCAGGTCAGAAGCCTGCACCGTCGTTATCTGATCCATAAAGGGCTGAAAGAAGACGATGTGAATTTCAATTCAACCTACGACAATCTTTCAGATCGTTCCTATCACTTTGTAAAAAATCATGTACTGGAAAACACACCGGGTCTTCGGCGTTTCGTTGAAAATATGGAAGGTGAGGAAACCAAAACGGTTGTGGCAAATGAGGTGAAGAACATGCTTGTTCCACCAATGGCGCAGGATGTCAATGGATTTATGAAGGTAATCGTGATTATCGCTTGGATTTTGGCTATTTTAGGTCCCATTTACTTGATGTGGAGTAAGGGTTTTTTTAATGGTGTCGATGCAGTTTAAGGTTGGTCAGAAAGTTTCTTTTTTATACGAAAAAGGCGATGGAATTATTTTGAGTTTGGAGCAACACCGTGCTCATGTCACAGATGATTCCGGTTTTGATCGTTGGTTTCCTCTAAACGAGCTGGTATTCATCCATTCGGAGAAATATGCAGATGATGAGATCACTATTTCGAAAGAAGACCTGGAACCCGAAACAACCTTCCGGATCATTCAGGAACGTGAACGCACAGGAGTGAAGAAGCCCCGAACCGTTTGGGAAATTGACTTGCACATCGAAGAAATTTTGGAATCAACTCAAGGAATGTCCAATACGGAAATTCTCCTCAAGCAAATGGCGGAATTCCGTGCGACCTTCAAAAAAGCAAAAAATCAATCAATCCACAAACTCGTGGTAATTCATGGAGTAGGAGAAGGGGTTCTCAAAAACGAGATTCGTACTTACTTAGCTCAGCAAGATCAAATTGAAGTCTATGATGCCGATTTCCTGGAATATGGAAAAGGAGCAACTGCTATTGAGTTTCATCCGAATTGGTGATTCGTTATGAAAAATCAGCCGATTGATGATTTAAGTTCTATTCAAAACTCTATTCAGAAGGAGGATCCCGTTGTAAAAGTGGTTGCAATTACCCTTTGTATCATCTGTCTGGTATTTAGTTTTCTCTGCATCAAGGATATCACTAATTTAATTAGTGACTACTTTTCTTACCGGCATAAAGATGTTGTTTTCTTTGAAATTCAAAAGATTATAGCGGCTGTTTCCATTTCAAGTATCCCGCTAACGGCTTATTTAGCCTGGCGAAATGGGTTTAATAAACAGGGATTTGTTTCCTATTTGATTTTATTGACAAGTACCCTGGTTTTATTTATAATGCTTTGTTTGCTGGGTATTGAAGTCATATTTGCGTTCTCAAAAACTAGTTTTGTAGGTTCTTGGTCTATTCTTTATCCACCGATTCCTCATTTTTGTTTCAACCTCTTGTTTATTTTGGACGCATTGTTGATTTTTGTGTTGATTCAAATGATTAGCAGGAGAAGAAGAAATAAAAGGTGACTGAATGCTTGCGCTGACCTCATGTCGCCAAAGCTTTAGTGGCGGCACAAGCTACAGCATTGGCGCAGCGGAGTCGAAGGCAACCTTTAATCGCACAAACAATAAGTAGAATCCTCCGTTCCAAAGGTAAATTCACCCTGGTGTTCCCAGTAAATGTATTTCCCGTCTTTGGTTGCATATTTCACGCCACTAGCGGCACGAACCTGTTTCATATCAAATTCCTTATTCAGTTTCGGGCTATTCACTTTAACCGTGATCTTCTCTGTGCTATCCCCATTGGTGACAGTCAAACTTTCTGTGAAGCGGACTTTGAAATCATTTTCGCAATTGAATTCCATGTTGCGATTCTTCTTGATGACATTATTCCCGGCGCATGCACTCAGTAACAGTGTTAAAATAATTCCTGAAGTAAGGTGTTTCATCTAATTGGTTTTAAATAGGATACAAAAATCAACTCAAATCCTTGACCATGACAAAATCGTCCATGACAAATCCATTTCCAATATCAATGACTTCTTCACGATCAATCTTGAAACCTAGTTTTTGATAAAAATAGTAGGCCTTGTTTTTTTTGTTTACATTCAAGTGAAGTAAATGGAGTCCATGAGATTGTGCTTCCCCCATCACTTTTTCCACTAATAATTTCCCAATGCCTAATCCTTGTGTATCCGGTAAAACGTAGAGTTTGTGGATGCGAAGATATTCAGAGGTCGGGTTATGGACTTCAATACCACAAAATCCCAGTGTTTCACCCTGTTTTTCGGCTAGCCAAAATGCTTGATTCGGATCTTGAATTGCAGCCTCTATTTTTGCCTTATTGTACATCAAATCCAGCATATAGCGAATTTGCTCCGAAGAAATCACTTCTTTATAAGCAATGGGCCAAGTTTTTTTGGCGATTTCCTCAATTTTTGAAATATCAGCTTTTCCAGCTGCGCGAATAGTAATCATGTTAAGTGTCTTTTCCAAAGGAATAGATATCGTTGTGATTGAACTCGATTTTGTCTTTCACCTGTTTGATGGTTTTGATCAGGCTGAAGGTGAATTCATCCGAATGCTGTTTCAACCAGTTGAATCCTTCGGGTTCATCGTCGATCGCGATTGCAGCATTGTACAAAAATTCGAATCCATGAACCTGTAGCCAATGTTGGGCGCTTTCGTTTCCTTCAGCAGCATTTACAAAGGCCATCAAATGTGGATATCCGTTTTTCAGTAACCAATCCCGAGCATCCTGTTTCAGGTTGATCGCCTGGTTCAAAAAGAAAATTTCTTCGTAACCATTTTCATAAAGGAACTTTGTCAGATCCTGGTGACCTTCCAAGGCTTTGATCCACGCCAAAATAATTTTGGTAGGATAGTTGAATTCAGCAAATTCGATATTCGCTTTTGCGACCTCCACCTTTTTTTGCTTTTGCTCCAAAGGCTCTTTTCCAAATATGCGTTTAAACCAATTCATTTGACTGCCGGAACCTGATAAAATAAGTATGAAACTAAGATAGCAATAATAATCCCGATTATATCAACAATTAGTCCAACTCCAGCTGCATATCTGGTGTTTTTGATTTTTACGGAGCCAAAATAGACAGCTAGAATATAAAAGGTCGTTTCAGTTCCTCCTTGCATGGTGGCAGCTATTTTTCCAACAAAAGTATCAACTCCTTTAATGGTAGTTGTGGTATTGGACTCGATGACGCTTTGCATCATTGCACGTCCTCCTGATCCGCTGAATGGTTTGATCAATCCAACGGGAAGTGCTTCCACAAATTCGGTGTGTACCATTCCGATTGCAGTGAAAAACCAAACTAATCCATCCTGCATTGCATCCAAGGCTCCGGATGCTCTGAATAATCCGATTGCACAAAGAATAGCGATAACATATGGTACAATAGTAATTGCAACCTGGAATCCTTCCTTGGCACCTTCAATAAATTCTTCATAAACCACCACTTTTTTGCGAATGGCAAGGATCAGGAACAAAAGAATAATTGCAAAGAGAATTCCATTACCCATGATGTTGGAAATGGCTTCAGTATATTGTGGAAACCAAAACGAACAGAGTAGTAGTGACGAGATAAAGCCCAAACCACCAAGGAAATAAGCAAGAACTACTGGATCAATCAATTTGATCCGTTGTTTGATCGCAACTATGATAAGTGCAAACAAGGCAGATAGGAAAGTGGTAATCAGGATAGGGAGGAATACTTCGGTAGTGTTGTCTGAATGGTATTGAGATCGAATAGCAAGAACACTTACCGGAATAATTGTCAAACCTGCTGTATTCAATGCCAGAAACATGATTTGAGCGTTGGAAGCAGTGTCTTTATTGGGGTTTAACTCCTGCATTTCCTGCATCGCCTTTAAACCTAAGGGAGTAGCTGCATTATCCAGTCCGAGCATGTTCGCACTGAAATTCATCATGATAGATCCTGTTGCCGGATGATTCTTGGGAATTTCGGGGAAAATACGAGTAAACAAAGGTGAAATTAATCGGGATAACCAGAGAACAGCTCCACCTTTTTCTCCAATTCTCATGAATCCAAGCCAAAAGCAAAGTGCGCCGGTAAGTCCTAAAGATATTTCAAAACCCGATTTTGCTGAAGCAAACAGGGCTTCCATCATTCGTTTGTAGATATCCAGGTCTTGCCAGAATATCAGCTTACTCGTCCCAACCAAAAAGGCAATGAGGAAAAAGCCGATCCATATTCGATTAAATAACATAAATCAAAAATCGGTATTTAATCGGTTGATTAGTTGGAATGTCTTTCGCAAATATGAACAAAGTTTTCAAGAATTACCACACCATGATTTCCGGAGACTTCCGGGTGGAATTGAACTCCGTAAAGCGGTTTGTTTTGATGCATCATTGCTTCGTTTACTGTTGCGTCAGATACTCCAACGTGAATGAAATCCTTCGGTATGCTAATGGCCTCACAATGATCTTCCATCAATTCGATTTCTGTGGGAAGTTTGTCAAAAAGCGGACAGTCTGTGATGGTTTCAATAATTTGCCAATCGCGGTCTTCACGTTGCCTGTTGGATAAAGCCCCAAAAGTCAGACCAAGCATCTGATGTCCGAAACAAATTCCCAAAACGGGTAAAGTTTCTGTTTTTAGCCATTCAAATTGTTTCAGATAAGGTTCCGTATCCACTTCCGTTATTAGAATCGGGGCTCCGGAGATTACAAAACCAAGTACATCAGTATGTAATTCCCTTTTAAACTCAAACAGGGGAACAACACGCGTATCCATGAATTCATAAATAATGGATTCAATCAACGGTGTTTTGGAACTTCCACAATCGATAATGACAATCATAAATCTATCTGACCAACTCCCTGACGGATAATTTCTGCATTTCCATTTGTGCAATCCACAATGGTGGAGGCATCCAGTTTTCCGGGACCACCATCAATAATCATGGCAACTTCCTCATCATATCGTTCATAAATGGAAGCGGGATCAACAAAATAATCCATGATCTCATCTTCGGAGTCGTGAAGGGAAGTAACAGCTAAGGGATTACCCAACCGTTCAACAATTGCGTGTACGATTTTATTATCAGGAATACGAATCCCGATTTCCTTTTTGCTTGAATCGAATAACTTGGATACTTCATTGGTTGCATCCAGGATGAAGGTGAATGGACCGGGTAAATAGTGCTTCAGCAAGCGGAATGTATTGCGATCCAATTGTTTTACATATTCGGAAACCTGACTCAGATCCGAACAGATGATGGAGAAATTTGCCTTTGAGAGCTTCACATCTTTCCATTTAGCCAATTCAGCTAATCCTTTCTTATTCATGACATCACAAGCAACCGCGTAAACGGCATCTGTAGGAATAATGACGATTCCGCCTTTTTTTAGTTCGTCAATCACTTGTTGAACGAGACGATTGTCAATATTATCCGGATTAATTTCTATGAACATGTTTGAATGATTTGCTTATATAAATTTAGTAAAATTCGATGACAGACGGTTACAAAAATCCCACTTCTCCAGTTTGGAACACCTTTTGTGAGTCAAAATGCAAAAAATGGAAAACACAAATTCTACCGAATAATAGCTTTTTAATTTTGCATTCACCATTTTGAATTAACGAGTATCTTTGCACAAAAACAATTCCTATGAAATACCTGATTCTCCTTTTGATTCCTGTTTTTAGTTTCCAGGCGAAAGCCCAATTGGATCGGAAAGCAATTTATAGTGCTTTGGCAAGTGATTCAAAGGAAGTGGTCCAAAAACAATTGGACGGAATTCAAAGTGTAAAAGAATCTTCTGAGGTGAAAGCGTTTAAAGGGGCGCTTCAAATGAAAGCAGCACAATTTCAAAAAACGGCAAAGGATAAATTAAATCTGTTTAATGCAGGAAAGAAAATCCTGGAGTCGGAAATAAAATCGAATGATGGAAATGCGGAGTACCGTTTTTTGCGTTTATTGATTCAGGAAAATGCACCAAAACAATTGAAATACAGCGGAAACATTGATGATGATGTGATAACGATTGTTGCAGGTTACAGTAAATTGAAGGAATCTACAAAAACTGCTCTTGAATCGTACGCCAAGAAATCTTCGGCGTTGAAAGGATTATTATAAAAATAGGGGCGGAAAATTTTCTGCCCCTATTTTTTATTATTGTACGTCTGCTTTTACCCGAACCACCGTGATTCGCGGATCGGTATTGGCAGTGATTGTAATCGTTTTTTCGCTCACACCTTTTCCATTGGGTTTGAATTTAACCTCAATTTTATCGGATTTACCGGGAGCGATCGGACCTTCGGGTTTACTTGGTGTGGTACATCCGCAACTTGCCTTCACATCTGAAAGGACCAATGGTTTGTCACCTGTATTCGTAACCGTGAACTCACAAAAGTTCTCAGCTCCATCAGCAACTTTTCCAAAATCGTGGATTTCCTTGTCAATTTTCATGGAGGTGACCGATGCAGCTTCAATTGCTTGCTGTTCCTTCAATTCCTTTAAAGCCTTTTCATTGGCTTTAATTGTTTCTGGATCGTCAGCGACTTCCAGCACCATGTTGTTCTCATCCGTTGTTTTTTCTGTATTGCCTGAACAAGCAACGAGTGTTCCGCCTAGTAGTAAAAGGCCGATAAGGAAACTTCTTTTTTTCATTTTAATTTAATGCCAATTTTTGTTTGTCGTATTCATTTGATTGAAGCAATTGAACTGCTTTCTGAAGAATCTCATTCTTTTGATTGTAGATTTTATAGAATGCTTCGATTCCGAAAAGGTCGTTTGCAATAGTTGCTTTTAACCTCAATTCCATTATGTTCTTGCTGATCTTATACTGATCTTCCTTGAACTCAAAATCCTTGTTTTCCTTTTTCACGTAAGCAAAGAATTCATCCATCAATTTCTTGTCAATGTTGAAATTAGCAATGAACTGATCTTCCGTTTCATATTTTTTATGCAATTCGTCTCTGTTTTTGTCGACATAAGTCAAAGGGAAACTAGTGAAAGAGCCATTTTGAACCGTATTGCGATACAAATCCGTAATCTCGGAAGTATCAATCGGAACAAAGAAATCAGGCATGATTCCACCTCCGCCATAAACCGGTCTTTTGGTCACTCTTGTTTCAAATTTCAACGAATCAGGAAGTTTGATACTGTCGATATGCGAGAACTCACCATGCATGAAGCGTCTCATGTATTCATTCTTGTAATCATCTATATTCTCGTAAGAGCGTTGGATAAAACGTCCGGATGGAGTGAAGTAACGTGCGATAGTCAAACGCATTTGAGAGCCGTCAGACAGATCAATCGGTCTTTGAACCAATCCTTTTCCATAGCTTCTTCTACCAACGATCAATCCACGGTCCCAATCCTGGATCGCACCTGAAAGAATCTCAGAAGCTGAAGCGGAGTTGTCATCGATCAAAACGACTACTTTACCTTTTTCCCAGGAACCGCTTCTACCTGCGTTCAGATCCTGACGCGGTTGGGCACGACCTTCGGAGTATACGATCAATTTATTATCGGATAAAAACTCATCGGCGATCAACTGTGCGGCGTAAAGCAATCCACCACCGTTTCCTTGTAAATCCAATACCAGACTTTCCATACCTTGAGCTTTCAACTTGTCAATTCCTTTTTTGATTTCATCGTGGGAACTGCGTGAGAAAGAGGTCAATTTCAAGTAGCCGATTTTCGGGCTGACCATGTAAGCGCAATCAACCGAATTTACGGGAACCTTATCTCTTGTAATGACATAATTGATTGGTTTCTTTTGTGCTTTACGCATGATGTCCACACGTACTTTCGTTCCGGCTTCGCCCAATAATTTTTCACGTACCTGATTGTTTTTCAATCCGATTCCAGCCACACTTTGACCATCAATGGCAACAATTTTATCACCTGCACGGATTCCCAATTTTTCAGATGGTCCGCCAACGATTGTTTCCACGACCATCAAGGTGTCTTTTAAAATTTGGAAACGAACTCCGATTCCCACAAAACTTCCGTCGATGGCAACATTTGCTGCTTCAACTTCATCTTTTGGAATATATACGGTATGCGGATCCAACTTTTCCAACATGCTGACAATAGCAGCGTCCATCAATTCCTTGTCGTTTACAGGATCGACGTATAATTTATCGATATAAGTGAAAATCTCATCCAGGCGCTGACCATTGGTAGGTGATTTAGGTTCTGTCGGAACCTTTTGGGCAGAAGATGTAAATGGTTGGATACTTAGCCCCAAAACCAACAAAACGCTATAATACTTCATACATTTTTCTTAAGAATACTAATATAATGATAAAACGTTCAATCGACTTGTTCGATACTATCTAACTTGCGGAATCCTGTTAAAAAATCAGAAAACAGAATGAGAATGAGAATGAGAATGAGAATGAGAAAGGAGAATGAGTCAGTCACGGCTGGGAGAAGGAGAGATGGGTTTAATTTCCTTCTTCACCAAACGGCGCGTGGCTTCAGGTTAAAAGAGTATTCGTTTTGTAAAAGAGGTTTCCTCATTCTCGCTTCGCTACCGCTATAGTTTTAGCGAACGCGGTCTGTTTCTCATTCTGCTTTTTTCAGAGTTACGAACAATTAAATGTTGGTCTTTTATTTCCTTATAAATAGGTGCTTTTTGTAATTTTAAGACGTATAGTTCGGATATGAAGCAGTTAAAGGTTTTATGGTTGTTAGCAGGCTTGATTTGTATTTCAAGCGTATCTTTTGGTCAGGTAAAGGCTTTGGATAAGCTGGAGGTTTTGTATGATCAGGGGCATTATAAAATGGTGTTACGCAAAGCAAATCGCTTGCTGGATCAGCCGGATTATGATTATTCCTATAAACCGGAATTCTATAAGAGTTTAGCCTTGTTCCAATTGGCGGATCAGGGATTATGGGCTGAATTCCATCCGAAAGCATTACAGGAAGCCAGAGAGCTATTCAGTTTGGTATTGGCCTCACCTGATGGTATCAAGGTGTTCAATACGCATTTGAATCATGTGTCCCAGTTAAAACGCGACTTGGTGAAAAAGGCATTGGCTTATAAATCTGAAGGGAAGCAAGCAAAATATGATGAGATCCAGCAGATTCTCTTTGGATTATTTGATCGCATTCCGGATTTGGATGTTCCCGGAGAAATTCAGCCTCCGGTTGTGGATGCTCCCGAGATCAAGGAAACGGCTGCAACTTCTCAAGAACGCGAGGCAATTGTGAAATATGCCAAAAAGCAATTGGGGGTTCCATACAAATGGGCCGGGGTGGATGCAAACGGGTTTGACTGCAGCGGATTCACCAGTTTTGTGATGAAGGAATTCAAGGTTACCTTGAGCCGAAGAGCCGAAGATCAATACAATTCATCTACGAAAGTGAAGCAGAAAAATGCCCAAAAGGGAGACTTGGTGTTTTTCAATAACGGTTCGGGAATCTCACATGTAGGAATTATTGTTTCTGCTAAGGGTGAGCCATTGACAATGATCCATGCAAGTTCAAGCAAGGGAGTGATCATTACAAATATTGAGGATTCCGAGTATTGGTTGAAACGACTTTATGCGATCGGGACTTATGTGAAAGGCGACTAGTTTCTCTTCGCCACCCTCCTTTATCCTCCCTCAAGGGAGGAATCGATTTGTGTTTCCCTCCTTGAGGAGGGATTAAGGGAGGTGACCTACAAGATCTTAATTATTTGAATCCTCCTTCTTCGGATTAAACAAAAAGATATTTATCAATACGATCAATCCTGAAATCATGGCGCTGATAAACCCGACATTCATCAGATACGGTGATTTGTCGATAAACAGGAATGCTACTAAACTGATCACGAGTAAGACCAATAGGAACCATTTTGAAAACAACCTGTTCTGAATGAAGCGATTGTTCAGATCTAACAAATAGACATGTGTCGCAGCTAACAAGAACAACATGTTTAGTTTCCAAGTCTGTCCGATCTCAACCCATGAAAGTAAAAATGATCCTAGAACCAAGATCTGTATAATCAGAAGGGAGTTATTGATCAAACGAAATGTCCTTGAGCTGATTCGGCTTACTGTCAGTATTTGAAAGAACAGGAACAGGCAAGTGATGAAAAAGGGAAGAACTTTCGTCAGTTTCCAGGAGAATTCACTCCAACCTAAGAAAAGAAGAATCAAGAGTGCCAAAAACACCCAAGCAAGTAAGATGGGCCATTTAGCTCTCATGCGATGATTTTATATATTTTACTGCGAATACACAGACATCATCGACCTGATCCACATCGTGTTTCCAGGCATCAAAAGTGCGTTGTATTTCTTTGTATTGTTCCTCCATATCCAACTGATAAATGGTTGAAAGCAATACTTTAAAAGGTCTCGATTTAAATTTCTTCAGGCGTTCACCACCAAATTGATCGACATATCCATCTGTGTATAAATAGACACAATCGTTGTGCTCCAATTGGAACTCCTGGTTATTGAATGGTTTGGCGTCAATGAATTGACCGATCGGTTGTTTATTCGGTTTTAATTCGATGATTTCCCCATTGCGGATAATGACACATTCGTTGTTTGCTCCGGAGAATTTTAAGATTCCGGTTTTCTGGTCGATCGAACAGAGCGCAATATCCATCCCGTCTTTCACATCCGATTGACCTTCTGCTCTGAATGCATCAATTACGATTTCACGCAGCTTATCCAAAATATCATTGGGTTCTGTCAACTTGAATTCATTGATAGCGCGAAGTAAACCGTTATTTCCGACAATACTCACCAAAGCTCCCGGCACACCATGACCGGTACAGTCAACCGCAGAGAAAATGACTTTTCCCTGAACTTCACGCGCCCAGTAAAAATCACCCGAAACGATGTCTTTCGGACGGTAGAATACGAAGTGCTGTCTGAACAACTCATTCAAACGGGTGGTTGTAGGAAGGATGGTGGATTGAATCCGTTTCGCATAATGGATACTGTCCAGAATATCCACTGTTTTAGCTGTAATCTCTTCTTTTTGGATTTCCAACTGATGATTTTGTTCTGCGATCTCTTTGGTTCTTTCCTGAACAATTTCTTCCAATCGGATGTTTTGTCTTTTTACCCGTTGGGTGGAAAGTTGAACGACCAAATAGATCAATAAAATGAGTAGGATGACATAGAGGATATATGCCCAAGCTGTTCTGTACCAAGGCGGCAGGACCACAATTTCGTAGGTCAGGACCTCACTTTCAATTCCATAAGCTGATTTTGCCTTGACTTTGAATGTATACGTTCCTTCAGGTATTTTCTCAAAGTTGGCAAAGTTGAGCGCAGACCATTGTGACCACTGATCACTGAATCCTTCCAATTTATAACTGAAAGTTGTTGGACCCAGGCAGGAGAATGAATTGGCATGAAAGATCAGTTTGAAGGAGTTCTGTGAGTAACTCAAACCTTCCAGTTTCTTACTTTTCGAAACGTCGTAAAGGAAACTTTTTCCATTCACTTCGAACCGGTCAATCTGAACCTTGAATGGATTGCGGTTTTTGCGAATGGCATCCAGGTTTAAAATGAATAGTCCGTCATTCGCACCGACCCAGATTTCATTGGCTAATGGATTTTTTTCAACTGCAAAGACCAATCCTGCATTCTTCAAACCGGTCAAAGGCCAGGAGGTCCAATGCCATTCGGTTCCGCGTTTTTCAAACCAACCGAATATATTCTCAAACTTTCCGTCTTTTTTATCCTGGTAAACAACCACCCAAAGTTGTTCATTGTTGACGTTGATAATGCGGTGAATGGTGTTCTTGTAATTCTTGGTCTTGAATACGTTGGAAGGTTCGAACGGAACGATTTTGTCCTTTTTTTCATCGTAAACAAACATTCCATTTGCAGTTCCCACGAAAATCTGACCTTTGAATTCTTCGACATAGAAATTGTTATTCTGATCTTCCTTGCTGAGGCTTGAAATGGTAATTGCTTTGAATTTTTTAGTTTTCAAATCATAGATCCCGACTCCTTTGGAGCGAATACTGAAAAAGACTTTGTTATGAAGGTAAGCCAGGCTGACCGTTTCACCACCGGCTTCCCCAACCAGCTCTTCGTATTCCCATTTCCCGTTCGGAAGCAGTTTCAGTTTTGCCAATCCGCCTTCCAGTGTGAAATAAATGGAATTGGGATCTTTTGGATTTTTCTCAAAAGCAATGGCATATTGGTACGATGCTGAAACATGTTTAGCCGATGCTGTATTCAGATCAAAGACTCCGTTGTATCCAATGATCATGGATTTGTTACCAGCTCTTGTTTTAATCGTTTCAATGTCAAAAATGATCTCATCCAAAGTCCCAAATGGAACCAGCTTGTTGCCTGATTCTGATCTCAAAGGAGAGATAATCCCGTTATGAGTTCCTATTAGAGGAATCCCCGAGTTAAAGTCGATGGTTTCGATCTGTGAGGTGACACCTTCGTTTTTATGGAAATAGGAGAGAGGAGAACCGGTTTCGATAAACTGAATACCATTTCCCAAACAGAGCCACAGATTGAAGTCGTTATCAAAGAATGACTGGTTTACAGTCAAGTTTGCCAAATCATCTTCCAGGTTATACTCCCGAATGATCTTTCCTGACAAATCACCAATAATAAGTCCATTGTTCTCAGTACTAACCAAGAGGTAATTTCCGGCTTTAGTAACGGTGTTTACAAAATACTTACTGAGACAAGGGAATTTGGTGCGGGGCACAGAATCCCAATTCTGATTATTCCCGAGTGAATTATTGACACTGAATATTTTACTTCGTGCATCGACGATATACCAGACATTATCAATTTGGAAACTACCACGGATATTTTTAATGTGCACGGATAAAGGGAGTTGCAGCTCTTTCAATTTTGAATTCACTACATCGTAATACAAATAGTTCTCCCTGCGGGTTTTGAATTCCGCTTTTGTTTGGAATGTCAGTAAAACACCATTTAGAATCCGGCAAGAGGTCTTGCATTCCAATTCCTGGAACGCCACCGGAACATCCAATTTGGTAGCTGAGCCGTTTTTCAGGATGTAAAGCCCTTTTTCTGCAACAAAGAGGATGGAATTGTCTCCCAATTCGAAAATATTCCAAACTTGTCCGATGTTGTTTTTCACACCACCGTAGAAAACCGGGAAGTAAACTAATTCACCTTTGCTGGAGTAATCGAGGTAACCAAAGTTGTTATCCCGTCCTACATAAACACGGTCGTCGGAAGCAAGATATAATTTGGAAACATAGGTTTCCGTGCAACTTTCCTGAATGGTCTTTTTGGTTTTTTCAGAATCGGTTTTGATCTTAGCCCATTCTATTCCGTTGAAGGAAAGAATATCCTGTCTGTTTCCGAAAAGTACATTGCCATTGGCGGATTGAAGACCTGTCCAGATTTGACCTGCGCTACCGTAATCGTTGATGGAGAAATGCTTGGTATTGATCCTTCCTTGTAGCGTAATGTTCTGAGCAGTAGAAAACACCGCAAAGTGAACAGTAAACAGTATTAATAGAAGTATCCCTTTGTTTTTCAACATCCCTTTTGTTATACGATACGAATATATAAATAAAAAAACACCTGAAGTGTATTTTTCTTCAGGTGTTTAGCTCAGTTCAGGAACTGCAATATCAGTAGTTTATTTTTCTGCTTTTTTCTGTTGCACAAACCAAATTCCAAAGTGCTCTTGCACCAACGTTTGCATCCCAATCACCTTCTTTCCCGGGAGATACCTCATTCAAGTCAAACCCGATGATCTTCCGACCGGATTCAACGAGTTGGAAGAATAAGTAATTGATCTGTTCCAATTCAAATCCACCAACTACAGGAGTACCTGTGTTCGGGCAAAGTGAAGGGAGTAAACCATCAATATCAAATGAGATATAAACACGCTCAGGCAATTCATTCAGAATCATGGATACTTGTTCTTTCCAGGTCTGTCCTTCGAATAGTCCTTTTTTCAAATCCCAATCGTAGAATGTTTTCACTCTCGGGTCCGAATCAGACAGAAGCACCTCAGAATGTGCAATATCGCGAATTCCGACCTGCACCAACTTTTGAAGATTATTGCAGGATTGCAATACATTGTACATGATACTTGCATGCGATTGCTGGAAACCTTCATAGGCTTCTCTCAAATCCGCATGTGCATCAATCTGAAGAATTCCAAAGGATTGTCCCTGATCATTTAAAGCTTCCATTAAACCCAGTGGTGTACTGTGTTCGCCACCCAAAACGGCAACAATCTTATTTTCTGCAAGCAATTTCGTTGCACGCTCTTTCAGGTTTGTTCTCAACAAATCCGAAGTTGCATTCACTTTTTCAAGCACTTCGTGAAACGGACTGTTTTCTTCCAATTCACCGCCTTCTTCCAGAAATCCAATGTATTGAACAGTATCGATACACATCTGGTCATTGATTTGCTTCATTTCCTCCGAAATGGGCGTCATGAAAACCTGTGTATTCCAGGCTTCCGGTAATTGTGGATGATAAAAGTCCAGTTGTGTACTCGCATCCAAAATCGCCTTCGGACCGTCACTTGTACCTTTTCCATAAGAAGCCGTAGCATCCCAGGGAACAGGAATGATTACGATATTCGCATTTCCTTCTTCAACCGGGAATCCAAAAATATTTCCATTTGCAATTCCGACTCCGTTTGGATCAAATTTGCTTGAATTATCCATTAATCAGGCTTTTCACGAAATTAGGTAATGCAAAACTTGCTTTATGGATATCCGAATTGTAGTATTTCAATCCTTTTGCGCTTACAAACGATTCGATCTCAGATTCTTTTGAAATTGTTTTCGGTTGTGCACTTCCTTTTAATCCGTATTGGAAACTCCACATTCCTGTTGGGTATGTAGGAACGAAGAACAAGGAAACAGGAGCATTTTCTTTTCCGAAAATATGTTGCAATGTGATGTTCAATTCAGTAAATGATTGCTCATTGAATTTGGGAGATTCACCCTGAGCAACCAAAATTCCTCCCGGTTTCAAGATGCGGTGACAGTTTCTATAGAATTCCACAGAGAACAATCCTTCTGCCGGTCCAACCGGATCGGAACCATCTACAATCACCAAATCAAATTCTTCATTTGCAGCTTCTTTAGCAAATGCAATTCCATCACCTACGATCAGGTTCAATTTCGGATGATCGAATGAAGCAGCAATACTAGGTAAATGCTCTTTACACGCCTTGATCACTTCTCCGTCGATTTCAACCATCGTTACTTTTTCCACTCCGTCATGGCGCAGGAATTCACGAACAGTTCCACCGTCACCACCACCTATTACCAGGATATTCTTAGCATTTCCATGCGTAAACATAGCCGGGTGAGAAATCATTTCGTGGTAATGGAACTCATCTTTTTCCGTTGTCATGAACATATCGTCCAAAGTCAACAACTTACCGTATTTAGGAGATTCCAGGATGCGAACACGTTGGAAAGGAGATTGCACATCGAAGAAAACTTCTCCTGTATAGCGCAAAGACAAAGCTTGGTTGTCGTCCTTATCTGTAAACCACACATTGCGGGTATACATTTCAGGATTTGACCATTCTCCGGCTTTCTGACGCATAGAAGAAATATCGAAGTCATTTCTTGTTAACAACTGAACTGCACCACGCTTCATCTCCAAAGCAGAGTAGTTCTTGGCACCAAAACATTCTTTCAAATAATCAAATGAAATCCAGGCATCCATTTCTCCACATGTGAAAAGATCCACAGCAGCATAACCGTATTCCGGCCATGTATGAATTGCCAAATGGCTTTCTTGAATTACCACAACACCAGAAACTCCGTAGGGAGAAAAGTGGTGGAATGTAGAATTAATCACAGTTGCACCTGCTTTCAACGCCGCGTCTACCATGTCGCGCTCGATCGAAGATACATCATTCATAATGTGCGGATCGCACCCCATAAACTCAACTAGAATATGGTTCCCCAATGCATTACTCATTAGCTATTCAGTATAAATTATAAAAACGAGCGCAAAGGTACTGGTTTTAGATGGTTTAGAATCGAATTATGTGAAAAAATAATGTTGGGGTAATAATTCCGAATTACGAATGCCGAATTTTAAATCGAAATCAATTGAAGTAGGTACGCGAAGCATCGTGTACCTACTGGAGATTCGATATCCATTTTGTAATGATTTTCATGGTTTCTTCCGGCTTTTCCAAATGCGGGTGATGTCCGCAGGTTGGAATAATGATTCCTTTTCGATTCGGATGATCCAATACAATCGAATTCACTTGTTCTTCCGTTCCGTATTGGTCTTCTGCTCCTTGAATTGCTAAAACAGGTGCTGAAAATAACTTTATTTCATCCCGGATATCCCAGTTTTTGAAAGTGGGAGTGAGCCACGTATTTGCCCAGGCATAGAACAGTGGTTTTGTCTTTTCTCCATGTATTTTATACAATCCATCCAATTTACCAGCTTCAAAAGCTTCAATCGCCGGATGAATTCCGGCTAGGGTTTCGTTTTCGACAAAGGTGTGGGCTGCCATGGTGACAATGGCTTGAAGGTTTTTGGTATTTCGTGCTGCCAGGATCAAGGCAATGCTTCCTCCGTCACTATGACCAACTAGTATGAATTTTTGATTGGGATTCAGGATTTCCCGAAGAACATCTGCAGTTTCATCCGCATAATGATGTAAGTAATGAATACCGCGTTCTCCGGATAATGTGCTTGATTTCCCGTGTCCGCTTCGTTCAATGACAATTCCTGGCAAGTTGAATGAGTTACACAATTCGGAAGGAAAGGCTTTCCATTGGATGATGCTTCCTAAAGCTTCATGAAGAAATACCAAAACCGGTTTGGAGGAATTGAATGCTCCGGGATTGATCCACTGGACATTGATCGCTTTTGAGTCTAAACGAATGATCTTTTCCATTTTTTTTTGGACTTCAGGATTTTAGGATATTAAGACTTTATTTTGATTAAAGAATGAAAAGAATATCGGACACCAAGCTGGTTTTGGGTTACACTTTTGAGAAAGCATAATCGTGCATTGAGTTGTTTGATTTCAAGTTATTTGAGTCGATATTTTTTAGATTTCACTCTGAAACACCGTAAACACACCTGTTAAATCCATAACATTTTCATACTCTATCCATGCTTTATCTATGCTCTATCTATCTGGTATTCATCTGCTATCTTCCAATTAAATAATTCAATTGGATTGAGGAGACCTGCTACATAACACTTGTGGGAAATGTATTGATTCAATTTTCCGACCATAAAAAAGGGAAATCCGCAGATTTCCCTCTCATTCAGTTATGTGTTTGAATTAGTTTTTTACGCGTTCTACGTAAACACCTGTTCTGGTATCCACTTTGATGATTTCTCCCATATCGATGAACAAAGGAACTTTCACCTCAGCTCCGGTTGCAATGGTTGCAGCTTTCATAGAGTTCGTTGCAGTATCGCCTTTAATTCCTGGTTCTGTGTAAGTCACTTCGGAAACCAAATACATTGGCAATTCTACTACCAAAGGAACTTCGTCGTTTGCATCATACAAAATGTTGCAAACCATTCCTTCTAACAAGAAAGCCGGTCTTTCGATCATTTTTGCAGGGATCGTAACTTGCTCAAACGTTTCATTATTCATGAAAATGTAATCCTGATCTTCCTGGTACAAGTACTGGTATTCGCGGTTTTCAACACGAACGATCTCAATTTTATGTCCTGCAGAAAAGGTATTATCAATTACTTTTCCCGTTTCGATGATGCGCATTTTTGTACGTACGAAAGCCGGACCCTTCCCAGGTTTTACGTGTTGAAATTCAATAATCTGACTGATTTTGTCATTGAATTTGATACACAATCCATTTCGAATATCTGCTGTGGTTGCCATGCTTCTTTTTTAATGTTTTCGGGCGCAAATATAACCAAATTATCATCTAAAAAACGATTAAAAATTAACGTTTCGTAAGACAATAGGCTAGGATAGCTCAATTAATTCGATTACTTTTGTTGTCATTATGACAGTTTTGCCTTTATTTCTTAGTGATGTCGGCGGTTCAGAGATCGTTCTGATTTTGCTAGTTATATTGATGTTTTTCGGATCGAAAAGTATTCCAGGCATTGCCCGTACCATGGGAAAAACGATGCACCAGATCAAACAGGCTACTCAGGATGTTCAGAATGAAATCAAAAAGTCTTCCGGAGATCTGAAAGCTGATTTTGATTTGCAAAAGATGGTTCGCGAAACAACAGATATCATCGAAAAACCTCTTTTGGAAGAATCGGTGAAAATGGATCAGATAATCCAGACTCCAACTCAATTTTCCAAACCTTTCGGAATAGCAAACCCTTCTTCACCGGCTGTTACGGAATCTAGTCCGGCATTAGATCAACCTGTCGAAGAACCGAATAAAGATTTAGCACAAGAATAACAATTCAAAAAGTAGGGGGTGGAAAATTTTCCACCCCCTACTAGTTTATTATAATCTGTGATTAATTTAACTGGTCATTTGAAATACCAGATCCTGATAAACTTGCGCATTTCCTTTTTGAAGGTATTCCATTTCTTCTCCTCCACCAAAGGCTAGTATAGGAGCGAAGGTAAAGACTTCGTGTTTTTCAAGTTTTCCGTTTTGAGTAATAGCCTCTTCAAATAAATCTTCACGAAGCCACATCTTCCGTTCGACTACATTGGTTATGAAATCATCCAGGAAATCGTCCATGCTCCAAACCAATGTCTCAATTTTGCGGTACTGAATATCGATCATGCAGACATCTTCTTCTTCGTCTGTGAGTTTCCGGTAATAGAACAACTCTCCAAATCCACTGATTGCGAAGGGAACATAATTGGGGACTTCTCTCCCGAGCCAAGTCCAGAGATTGTCTTCAAAATCGGCAGGATTTACAAATTCGATCAGTCCATCGTTGTACTTTCCAAATCCGCTTGTTTTCCAGATTTCAATTAAAGATTCAGGAACCTTGTTCTTGTATTTTTCGATAGTTTCTTCGGATGCAGGAATGCAATCCGCACCGGGTTGAAAGTGTTTTTTGAAATTTTCAAGCATACTTTAATCATTTACATTCCGACTCTGCTCAATTCTGTTTAATCTTCGTCTTGGTAAGTGTTTTCTCTTAGTTTGAAATCTTTCCGTATTTCCGGATGGGAGATCTCACCGCCTGAATTTCCGACTTCTTTTGCAAAGTAAGCTGCAATAACACCGATTATCAGGACAATCACCGATGCAGGCATTGCCATTGATTTTTTCTTGAATTCAAGGAATAGAGCAATCAACGATAGAGCCATAATTCCCCACATGAAAGGCAATAATTCTTCGGCATGTTCTTCGTGAATGTGGATCAGGGTCTCTGTTTCTTCGCTGTTCTCAAGTGTTTGCTGGATTGCATCCGGACAATCTTGTGAAATGGTTCGTTGTTCCACTGCTTCTTCCACAAAGTGTTCAGCACCCTCTCCGGTTGCGTCAGAGATCTGAGCAGTAATCCCGGCAATGATGAACAGTAGTAATCCAACTCGTCGTGTAACAGAAGACTTTGCAAGAATTCCGATGAGTAAAACGATAATTCCTAAAATAAGTCCGATTATAGGAAAGTGATTGATGATTAAATGCGAGTGTGCTGCGTTCATAACTAGTTTAATTTGCTCCGAAAATACGAGAATAAATTAAGAGTCAGCCACGGCGGGTGATAAAAATCTGCCGTTGCATATTGCGTGGATTTTTCAATCATTCAGGATGAGCGCAAGCTTTTCACCTACCAATGAGCCGATTGCAACTCCCATGCCGCCAAGTCGAACCCCGACTGCAGTATGGGGATTGATCTTTTCAATAATCGGTCCTTTTTCATTTCCAACTCCCATGGTTCCGGACCATCTGTAATCAATGGTGAACTCCAGACCGGGAATTATCTTCTCTTTGAGTAACTCTTCCAAGGTATGTTGGATCAATTCGGTCTGATCCAATTCGAATGTGTTTTCCCCTTTGAAATCCAGATTTCTTCCTCCGCCAAACAAGATCCGATTTCCAATATTGCGGAAATAGTAGTAGCCCTTATCCATGTGAAAGGTTCCTTTGGCTTGCAATCCCTTGATTTCAGAAGTGACTAAAACCTGCGCTCTTGCGGGTTCTACGGCTAATTCAGGCATTAACTTTTTTGCGAAGCCATTAATGGTGATTCCTAATTTTCGCGATCTGATCTCGCCGTAATTGGTTTCGATCATCACTCCCTGTTGATCCAGATTGAAATGGCTTACTTCAATTCCGTTTAAGACGATGATTCGCTTGCTTGCCAGTTCCTGTTGGGTTGCCAAAAGCAATTTTCCGGTGTCAATCGCTCCTTCCAGACGATTGAAATATCCGCCTTCGAAGCCTTTGAAACCAAATTTTCCCTGGACATTTTTTTCAAAGGAATAACAGTTGCTTTTACCGGTTATGAATTCGATTTGTCGGTTCAGATCATCCAATTTCGGATCGTAAATGGCCAACTCTTCCTGATTCGTAATCAAATCATAAGAGCCGCAGTTTTCGTAATGGAGATCCGCTGCAGAAAAGCGCTGAAGCAGACGTTCCAATCCTTCAAATCGCAATTTTACCGTATCCCAAACGCGTTCTTCGGGAGTGCTTTGCAGGTCGTCCAAAAGTTCTGTCACACTGCCGAAACAGGCGAATCCGGCATTTTTTGTACTTGCTCCAAGTGGGAGATAACTGCGTTCCAAAATCACGATTTTTGCGTCCGGATTTGTTCTTCTGAGTTCGAGCGCGCACGCGGAGCCTACAATTCCACTTCCAACTATCAGAAAATCAATCTCTTCTAAAAGCGTAACTTTTTCCCAAAAACTGAGTTGTTTAAATTGAATCATAGCAACGAAAATGAACTTTTTTACCGATATTTGTATGAATAAGTTGAACTAATTTAAACCAAAATTAATTTCGGTTGTACTACGACTAGAATAAACTAAAAACATGAGAGTGAAACTCCTTATTTTAATTTCCTTTTTCTTTCTGACCAACTTGGTTTTTGGACAGATGGATATTACTTTCTTCATCAAGACAACCAATTACACCACTGGTAAGAAGGAAGCTGGCGTTGCTGTTAAACTATTGGAAGGTGCCAGTACAGTCTCCACTCAGACTACTGATGCTTCCGGTGAAGTGAAACTAATGCTCAAAGCAGGTAAGAAATACAAGGTGGAAGTCTCCAAAGCCGGAAAAGTATCCAGGATGTTGAATATCAATGTCGCGAATGTAAATGACGAATTGCTTCAGGGAACTTCCAAACCATCGGGACAAGCTCAAATCTCGCTATTTGATGAAATTCAAAATGTGGACTATAGCTACATCAAAACGAATCCGATCACTGAATTTTACTTCGACGGACAAAATACCGAGTTGCAGTACGACAATGTTTTGGCTGATAAAATGGCTAAAAAGATTGAAAAAATAATGAAAGACGCTGAAGGTGCTCAAAAGCAAGGCGACGCGAATTACAATTCAATCATCAAGCAAGCAGATGCTTTATTTACCGCGAAGAAATACGAAGAAGCATTAGCTCAATACGAAACAGCTACGAAAATCAAAGGAAAAGAAACGGAGAAATATCCGAATGACCGCATCATTGAAATTGATGGAATCCTGAAAGCTTCCAAATCAGCAAACTTGGCAAATTCCCAATTGGATAGCGAATACAAGGCTTTGATCACTTCCGCTGACGGATTGAGAGATCAGAAGAAATACCCGGAGGCAATTGCCCGTTATCAGGAAGCTTTGACTAAAAAACAGGAGCAATATCCGAAAGACGAGATCGAGAAGGCTGAATTAGCGATTGAAGCGGCGAAAAAAGATGCTGAAAATAATGCTAAGTACGATGCTGCTATGAAGCAGGGAGATCAATTCTATACTCAGAAAAGTTGGATGTCGGCTCGTGATGAGTACAAAAAAGCGTTGAAGATCAGACCTGGCGATGCTGCAGCAACAGCAAAGTTGACTGATTTGGACGGGAAGTTGAATGCACAGAAATCAGAACAGGAGAAAAAACAAAAATACAACGATGCAGTAGCTGCGGGAGATGCACTTCTGGCAGAAGAGAAGTGGGCGGATGCGAAAGCGAAATACACGGAAGCATTGACTTTTGAACCTGCTGCGACTTATCCGAAAGAGAAAATAAAAGAAGCGGATGCTAAATTGGCGGAAATCGCAAAAGCAAATGCTTTAAAAGAACAGATCACCAAATTGTTGGCTGAAGGGAATACCGCGCTTACAGCAAAACAATACCCTGGTGCAAAAGCCAAATTCGATCAGGTTTTGACTTTGGACAAAGAAAATGCGGAAGCTAAGGCGAAGATTGAGGAAATCAACAAGCAATTGGAGTTTGAAAAAGCAAATGCTGAGAAAATTGCGAAAGCGAAACAATTGGTAGTTGAAGGTGATGCATTGGATAAAGCGACCAAATATGCAGATGCAAAATTGAAATACCAGGAATCGATCGGATTGATTCCGGATGCTGCTGTTCAAGCTAAAATAGATGCAATAGATGCTAAGATCTTGGCAGAAGGTAAGAAAGCAGAGCAAAAATTGAAATTCGACCAGGCTATTGTCGCTGGAGATGCTGCCCTGGCTGCTTCCAATTTCGAAGATGCCAAAAAGAAGTACGAAGAAGCACAATTGTTAGACGCCGCTTCAGCTGTTCCGAAACAAAAACTGATTGAACTCGGTAAAAAAGAGGCTCAGGCAAATGCCGAGAAGGACAAGAATCAAAAATATCAGGAGGCATTCAATGCCGGTGTAACAGCACTTGCTACGAAAGACTATACAACTGCTAAGGATAAATTCAAAGCGGCGATTTTGCTTGATGCTACAAAAACAGAAGCAAAAGATAAATTGGCAGAAGTGGAAAAGATCCTTGCCGATAATGCCCAAGCTACAGCTCAAAAAGAAAAGTACGAGGCAGCTGTTAAGGCTGGTAGTGATTTACTAGGATTGAATAAACTTCCGGAAGCGAAGAAGAAATTTGAAGAAGCATCTGCATTGGATCCGGGTCAGGCACTACCTAAAGACAAGATCAAAGAAATTGATGCATTAATAGCGAAAGCTGACAAGGAAAAACAAATTACCCAGTTGTTGGCTGATGGTTCAGCTGCCTTAACTAAAAAAGATTTGGGTGGAGCAAAAGCAAAATACCAACAGGTACTTGCATTGGATCCTACAAACGCTATTGCTTCTGACAAAATGTTGGAGATTTCCAAGTTGGAAAATGACCAGGCAAGTGAGGCTCAAAAACAAGCTGCTTTTGAAAAACTGAAAGGCGAAGGAATGGCTTTCCAGAATCAGAATAAATATGCGGAAGCGAAGCAAAAGTATTTGGAAGCAAAAGCGATCAAATCGGATGATGACATTGAAAAAGCAATTATCTGGTGTGATAAGAAAATTGCCGAAGAGCTAAAAGATGTGGAGTTGAACAAGAAATACAATTTGGTTCTTGAAGAAGCAAAAGGTCTGGAAGCCGCTAAGAAATACGACGAAGCAATCGCAAAATACACAGAGGCTATTGCAATCAAGAATGAACAGGAACCTAAAAACCGGATTGCTGCGATCAACGCTTTGAAAGAGGCGAGTGCAGAGCAATTGAAAGTGGAGCAAGAATACCAAGCCGCTCTTAAAAAAGGGGATGATTTATTGGCTGCGAAAAAATATACGGATGCGATCCAATCCTACAATGCAGCCTTGGTTTTGAAGCCATACGAGAAACTGCCAGTAGAGAAAGCAGATAATGCGAAGAAATTATCAGAGCAAGAAACAAGTGATGGCGACAATGCCTATCAAAAAATCATTGATGTCGGAAACAAGGCATTTGATGAAAAGAATTATGTGAAGGCGAAAGAGATGTTCAACCGTGCAGCGAACTTCAGACCATCAGACCAATATCCGAAGCAAAGACTGCAGGAGATTGTGGAACTTGAAAAAGCAGAGAAATCTGCGTTGGACCAACAAAACCAATTTGCCAAAAAAATGGCTGAGGCGGATGGATTGGCAAAAGTGAATAAGTTGGAGGAGGCGATCACCGCTTACAAAGCTGCAAAGACAATTAAGCCGGATGATTTGGTTCCCGATCAAAAAATCGCAGAACTTCAATCCTTGATCGCCAATAAGGTTGATCCTGCTTTGGAAGAACAAAAACTATATGGTGAAGCGATGTCCAAAGGAACTAATGCAGCTTCGGGTAAAGATTACAACGGGGCAATTACTTACTTTGAAGAAGCATTAAGACATAAGGCAAAAGATCAGACAGCATTGAATAAAATTGCTGAGATGCGTCAGATCCTGGATGATATTGCGAAGGAGAATGCAGCAAACAAAGAACTTCAAGGTTTGGTTGCAGCTGCTGATGCTGAATTCAATGATGGTAAATGGTCTTCAGCAAAGAATGCGTACGATAAGATCCTGGTAAAATATCCATCGAATGCATATGTCTACGAGCAATCTAAGAAATGTGAAATCAAATTGAATGAAGAGCGGGATGCAGATATTGCGCGGGCTTATGGAAATATTATCAGTGGAGCGGATGATAAGTTCAGCAACAAGAATTATACAAAAGCAAAGGAACTTTACGAACGTGCTTCTAAATTAAAGCCGACTGACCCGTATCCAAAACAAAAGTTGAGAGAGATTCAGAATATTCTGAGCGCACCAGTTGCAACAACTGTAGTTACTGCTCCGGAAACAAATAAATTGGAATTGAAAAATCTCGGAGAGCCAACGGATAATTCATTAGTGGACGGAGCTAAAAGATTGGAACAAGCTTCCATTACCCGAAAAGGGAAAGCTTCCAGAAAGATGGTGGAGAAATTGCGTGGAACGACAGATAAGACGGGAGAATTGAGCGCAAAACAGAACAATACAGCATTAACTGCAGATAGCACCTTATCGGAGATTCGGGTGGATAATACGGTAAGAGATGCTGCCGCTGCGGCAAAAGTTCAGGGGAATGTCGATATTATTGATGGAAAAGCTGAAACATTGCTTAAAAGCACAGAAGAGAATAAGATTATTAAGGAGTTGAATATTGTGAATCAGAAGGAGCAATTGGATGCTGCAACTGAAGCTGCAATTGTGACTAACAACACATTGGATGGAGCTCCGGTTGACAACAATGAGATTCTTAAAAAATCTACAGCGAATCTGGAGAATACAGGAATTGAAATGAGTAATGAAACTTACGCTGACATTGTTAAGAATGATGTTGCCTATTCCAAAATAAGAACCGGTTTGGAGAAAACTGCGGTTGATGATTTGGAAGAGCGTTTGGCGGAAGAAAAGAAAGTGCGGGATGCTTCAGTTGTTCAATCCGATTTGGAGACGAAGAACAGAGACCGATCTGATGCTAAAACGGTGGAGACGAAAGAAGTTTTAACGAAGGTTGAAAACAATATCGCTATTAAAACGAATGAAGACAAGGTTCTTTCTGTAAACAACGACGATAAGATCAAAGAGATTGAAAAAGTGCAATCCACTTACAAGCTTGAAAATGACAAGGAGCACGTGGAGAACACACAACGATTTGCCGCTAAGACCAGTGAAATGGAAAAAGTGACTACCGAGGCAATCTCAAGCAGAGTGGAGGCTCACAGAGAGAATATTGATGTGATTGAGACGGCAAGAGACAAAGAAACGGAATTGCAACGCGCAGATTACAACAAAGCATACGTTAAGAATATCGAGAATAAGCAAGTACTTGACTTCAAAGAGAAAGAAGCTGAAAAGAGAAATGATCTTCCTTCAATTGCTCAGGCTGAGAACAAGAAAAATTTCACTCAGATTCAGGATGCAAGTACGCAAACGCAATTGGCTGCGAAAAACATCAACGACGATAAGATCGTAGCGAATAAAAGTAAGATCACGACTTCTCAAAATCAGATTGATGATAAAGCCGGTCAGAATACACAATCGACTGATAATGCAACAATCATTAAGAATTCGAACAAGGAGCTTGGAACGACCGCTAAAATTCAATCTGAAAAAGGAGATGAAAGAGCGCAGTCTACTAAAAAGTCGATCGATGATATTGAATCAAAACAACCGGTGAAAGTATCAACGGGAGCTTACGAAGTGGATTTGTCAAAGTATCCGGAAGGAGTGAATCAAGAGCAGTTTGATCAATTGGGACCCGATGGGTTGGTTTCGGCGATTGTTACAAGAAGAGTCGTTGTGAAAGATGGAAGAGCGAATGTCTACATCCGAACACAGACAATGGAAATTGTGACCTATCAGAAAAATGGTCAGCCTTGTACCGAATTGGTTTGGCAACGCGAAACGCAAGATGCTAAATTGAAACGCAATTATTAATTCGATTTTAATTATAAATTTTAATTATAAACAAGTAGGGGCGGAAAATTTTCCGCCCCTACTTGTTTTATTGTGCACCAATTCCACTAATTTCGAATCAAATTTAATTCTTGTTTTATGAATGTTCATTTTATTGCAATTGGAGGAAGCGCAATGCATAATCTAGCCATCGCTTTATCACGAAAAGGAGCGAAAGTGACCGGTTCCGATGATGAACTATTTGAACCCTCAAGAACAAGACTTGAAAAGCAGGGAATCCTGCCTGCTTCCATTGGTTGGTTTCCGGAAAAGATTACCGATGATTTGGATGCGGTCATTCTGGGAATGCATGCCAGAGAGGACAATCCCGAATTGTTAAAAGCGAAGGAATTGAATATTCCCATTTATTCCTATCCGGAATATTTATACGAACAAAGCAAGAACAAATACCGCATTGTCATTGGGGGTAGTCACGGAAAAACGACGATTACTTCTATGCTGCTTCATGTAGTGAACGAACTGGGTCTGAATGTGGATTATATGGTCGGAGCACAATTGGATGGCTACGATTGCATGGTGAAGCTTTCAGAGGAAGCAAAATTTATGATCCTGGAAGGAGATGAGTATTTGAGTTCCCCAATCGACAGAAGACCGAAGTTTCATCTTTACAAACCCAATACAGCTTTAATCAGTGGAATTGCTTGGGATCATATCAATGTGTTTCCAACCTGGGAGAATTATATTGAGCAATTCCGGATTTTTTGTGAGGTCATTGAACCGGGAGGGAAGCTGATCTATAATACGGAAGATCCGACATTGAAAAGTTTGGGAGAAGAGTTTGAAACAAAACTGGAGACAAAACCTTATCAGACTCCGGCTTATCGTATTACTGAGACAGGAACGATCATGACACATGAGGGAAAAGCGTATGAGTTGCAGATATTCGGAGCACATAATTTACAGAACCTGGTAGGAGCAATGCGTTTGGCCGAATCGATGGATATTTCAAATGATGAGTTCCTAAAGGCTATCAGAACCTTCAAGGGAGCCGGTAAAAGACTTCAAAAGGTGTTAGAGAAGGGAATGTTCACTATGTTCAAGGATTTTGCACATTCGCCTTCCAAATTGAAAGCAACGACATCTGCTGTTAAAGAGCAATACCCGAATCGGAATGTGGTTGCGTGTATGGAATTACATACCTTTTCCTCTTTGAGAAAGGAATTCTTACCACTTTATGATGGAGCAATGAATGCGGCTGATGAAGCACTGGTTTATTTCAGTCCGGCAGTTGTAGCACATAAAAAGCTGGAACCACTGACATTGGAGCAAGTTCAAAATGCTTTTGGAGGCAAAGTGAAAGTGGTCAACAAAACAGAGGAAGTTCTGGAGTTCATCCATTCAAAGAATTGGAATAATTCCGTTCTACTGATGATGTCCTCCGGAAACTTTGATGGGATCGATTACGAGAAGCTGGGTGAGGAGTTGATGGGATGATAATTGGCAGCTTCGTTGCTTTATCTTACCACGAAGTACCTTTAGGTTTAAAAGAATAAAAACTGATAACTTACTGAAGAACCAGAGAAAGTCAGGTGAACTAAACGAAGTCATAGAAAAAATCTATTTTGTGTATTAGACCTCACTTTCTCCGGGACTTTTGACCAATTAGAATCTT
>NZ_CALRYJ010000021.1:0-55787 GCF_943372375.1 Fluviicola taffensis DSM 16823
TATCATGAAAAAAATCACTTATTTGCTGTCTTTGTCAGCCTTGCTCTTTAGCACTCAATTAATTGCCCAGGAAAACACCATTTCGGAAAACGGAAATGTCGGATTAGGAACGGGAACAACCGCACCCACCGAACGTTTAACAGTTGCAGGTTCAGCCCGCATTGATTCAACCCTTATTGTAAGCGATTCGGTAACTATGTCATCCAGCGCCCGCGTTGGAGCAGACTTAAAGGTTGATGGAGACTTATATCTTCCGAATATCACTCAATTGGACGGTCTTCAGAATGAAACAATTCTCGTTAGCGGTGCGAATGGCATTACTCAAAAACTTGCTATCGGAGCTTTACGAGATGTAATCTATTCGCGAAACTGTGATTTGATAGGAGGAAGTGTTACAAGTCCTTCCTGGGCAAACGGACCGAACAAACTGTTCAGTGAATGTCCTAATGTTTTGGTGGGAATTGGAACTAGCACGCCGACCCGAAATCTGGATGTAGTGGGTGTTGCAAAGGTTTCCTCTCACATTTGGTCAAATGGATCTCTTTCTGTTGGTGCGGATATGAACACCTTCTCCAAATGCTTTATCGCCAATACCAATCGCACAGCTGCAATCCAGGTAAAAGCAACGGGGAATACCCAGCCTTATCAGCGTTTGCTATTCTTCGAATATGACAATGCGGACACCAAAATTTTGGAAGTCACAAACACTTCTACGAGCAGAAGCCCTTTTGTTTTAAAAGCGGATGGGGCGATGGATATTGATAACGGAGTTACCAACACCCTTCATTTGGGAACAGACGGAATGTTCTCCATCAGTAACAACACAAGAAAAACATTTGTGGTTGAAGCAAACGGATTAACAAGAGCACGGAAAATCAAAGTAGATGCGGATGTTTGGGCGGATTATGTCTTTGAAGCGGATTACAAGTTAATGCCATTAGCGGATGTGGAAAGTTTCCTGAAAGAACACAAACACTTACCATCGATTCCATCCGAAAAGGTCATGAAAGAAGAAGGGATTGATCTGGCTGAAATGAATGTCAAAATGATGGAGAAGATTGAAGAATTGACTTTGTACCTGATTCAGCAAAACAAAGAGTTAGAGAAAATGAAAGCAGAATTGGAAACTTTAAAAAGACAGAACTAATGAGAAGTATTCTATTAGCAATCTTGGGAGCGATTCTGTTCTCTCTCATTGCACCAACGACCAGTCTTGGTCAAAGTACGAACCCCAATATGCACGGCTGGCATGCCAAATATTGGTTCTACCGCTGGCGTCTCCGAAATGACTTCATGGTTATGGGAGAAGGTCCGGGGCAAAGTTTGGTTGCCGAGAGCCGAAATCTCAATCGTGGACAATTCATGAAATGGGCGGATGCAACGATCATGCACGGATATTATTTAACCATGTTGGCTATTGAACACAAGATCCTGGAAGACAAAGGAAGAACGGAAGACTTGAAAAACAATGAGCGAGAGTTGTATTATGCCATCAAAGCCTTTGAACGTTTGGATTACGTCTCCGAAACTTTCTATTCTTCCGAGCCTGGTTTTGATGAACCTTTTCGGGTGGGTGATGCAACCTTACCACCTGATGTCAACGGTTATTTTTTCAGGGATGATGTACCCCCCACTTTTTTAAACACGAATCAATTCCCTAGTGTCACTCCTAATTTCACTCCAAACTATTATTCCTTGACGAATCAGAAAACAGGAATTGATTACGGACAAATGAATTATAGTCAAAGCGATTACTCAGGATTGTGGGGTATTACTAATCCAGGTGATGGTAATTCTGCACCTGATTTAAATGTTCCTCAACATCCAATTGTAAATTATGAAGCAGGAACTCAACCAACAGATAATGGTGAAGATTCACCTTATGGTTTCGGAGAGGCCAGCCAGGACCAGATTATCCGTTTACTATTAGGTTTTTTTGCCATTGTAAAGAGTATTCCGGATGTTACCTACCAAGTTGATTTGGACAATAATGGAACAATGGATGTATTTATGAATTTCAATCAGGAGGCCAAGCGACATAGTACCAATATGATCGGAAGGCTGGCTGGGCAGTTCAGTGGAACACTGAATGTGCCTTTGAATTCAAACTGGCCGATTCTTTATCCATCTTTGGGAATACCGGGCATGCCATCTTGGTCGGTTATTAATCCACGGGAAAAAACAGCAGATATTGGGGACTTTCTATTTCAATATATGATTCCCATGCAACTAGTAGCTGACCCTTTATTCACAACTGATAATAACATTGGACTTGGTTCTTCCAGCTATGCTACCGTACTAAGTTACAACCCAGCAGCACAGCTTGCTTGGAATTTAGGAATCAATGGTTATGATGACGTTGGAAATGTGAAAATGGCTTTGATCCTGAATGTCATTTCCAATAGTGGCTCCGGTTTAATACCGGTACCTCGTTTTGTAGCCAATAAAAGTGCTGATATGGATATCGATGGTTTGTATGTACCGCTATACGACTACTTCTGGGATTGGAATCCAACAGATAACGAGAATGATGTCGAGCGGAAACAGCATGCCTATAATTACGCTAACCTGATGCTGGAAGCAGCACCCTGTGTTGGACCTCATAACTTTGGTTATACCAATATTCATAAACCTGACCATTCGCAAGCCGAAGGACCTTATTCAGCAGTTCAAGACCCGGACGGGATTCCTTACTATTGGAATGTTCCTTTTGTTTTTGATGTAGATCATGACCGTTGGGACGATGGAAAAGTAGATATTGTCGAGGCTCAAGAATATGGACCTCCACAAACAACCGGATATAAAATTGATGAAGGTTGGTTTTCCGGAATGGATTACATGCTGTTATACAACCTCATTTATGCCAATAACGAAGGAGACAAACCACTCTACCACGATTTGATTAACCGGGTGGTGGATTACGACATTAATACCGATGATTATACGGACATGATGGTGTACACAGGAGAAGGGTTGATGATTGGTGCATTTGAAAACCTGAAAGTGAGCGGGAATATTTACGGAAACACACCTGTAACCTTGAAAGCGCTCGATTATGTGCAATTGGATGCGGGAATTTACGATCCGAATAACCTTCCAGATGGAATTACCGTTGAAGTAGGAAAAATTACCTGCGGAAATGATTTCACCTCTTCCAATACCCCTTATTCCATCGACCAATGTCAGACCTGTGGTTTGGAGAACCAGGTTGGAAGTTTTGTGTCTCCGATAGCAAGTGGAAAGGATCGAAGCTTACCGATGAAAATGCCAACAATGTCCGAGTTTGAAGAACGCGCAAAATTAAGTCAGACTGCTACCATTGAAAATGAAGTCACCGTATTTCCAAATCCTACAAGTGATTTTCTACAAATTACAGCAGATGGAGAATTGCAACAGATCGTTGTTTTAGATCAGAACGGTGCAGAGTTAAAACAATTTGTCCCTTCGAATAATTTATACGATATTCGTGAACTGGCATCTGGAATATATACCATTATTCTAACATTCAATAACAATGAAACAAAACACATTAAAGTGGTTAAGTTGTAGTCTGATTCTACTAGTTGCTCTTTCCTGTAAAAAGAAAAAAGGAGCCTTGGATGATTTTGATTCAGGAAGATTTGATTTCGTTTGCATTTGGAATCATAATGGAGTGCAGGATACCGTAACCGGTGAGGTTTCCGGACCATATTCGCAATCCGAGTATTACTATTTTAATGTGAAGCAGGAATTAGGCGCGATAAGTTCCCTGAAAGAATTTCAGGTTGGGTATTACCCTAGAATGGTAAATGAACCGTTTAGTGCACATGCCTTGTATATAAGTGCTAAAATTACTTCTGAGGAGCATGATGCAGAGCACTTATGGGTCAGTTTTCAGAATGAAAATCCATCGGTCGGCGAACTTGTAACCGGTACATTTACATTAACCCGAAAAGAATAAGAACATGCTTGGAATTAGAATGATGCCTTTTTTGCTTATTTGTTTATTCTTATGTGGCTGCAAAAAAGAAAACGGGAAACATACCTACGAAATGCGTCTAATTTTCGATAGTGGTGATGTTTTTACTGATTATGGTAAGATAGAAGAAAAAAGCCTTAAAAGGAGGAAGGGTCAGGAGCTATATGTTGATGTCTTTAACGGATATATGTTCCTCAAAGTAAATGACAAGAAATTTATCTGTGCCGACAAACTTTTTTTAAGAAGTGATGCTCCTGTCGCTTTTGCGGGTGGTCAATCAGGAGTCTTTAATGGAGATATCTACTTTGAAGGAAATTACACCCAAAAAGGAAGAGCGTATACTGTAGACAATGGAACCTTTGAATTTATCTGGCGTGATGATGTAACTGGAGAACCGGTTAATAGCATTGTCTATAAAGGAAAATGGACTCTGGAGCGGTAGTAAAACCATTAGAATGAAATAATCCCCCTTGAACTGAGTTTAAGGGGGATTTTTGTTTTTAATTTATAAACCACGAGCAAATTGCATTAAAACACCTTGATCAGTCAATACTGCGCATTTTTGTGTAATCATTTTAAAACTCATTATATTTGAGTGTTTTTAAATCCTATTCATTGAAATGAAACAAAACACATTAAAGTGGTTAAGTTGTAGTCTGATTCTACTAGTTGCTCTTTCGTGCAAAAAGAAGAAGGGAGCATTGGATGATTTTGATTCAGGAAGATTTGATTTTGTTTGCATCTGGAATAACAATGGGGTTCAGGACACCACAATTGGCGAGGTATCAGGACCGTATTTGCAATCTATGAATTATTATTTTCGAGTGAAACAAGAATTAGGAGGCATAAGTTCTTTGAAAGAGTTCAAAGTTGGAACTTATAAAGGAATGACAAATACAAATTTTTATGCCCCTGCACTGTATATCGATGCAATTATTGCTTCTTCTGATCACGACTCAGATAATTTATTTGTAAGTTTTGAATCCGGAAGTATGTTGAGTGGAACTTTTAAACTAACCAGAAAACAGTAGCTATGTTTAGAATCAGATTAATACCCATTTTTATTGTTTGTTTGTTGTTTGTAGTTGCAGGATGCAAAAAGGAAAATGGGAAACATACCTATGAAATGAAACTGATGTTTGATAATGGTGATGTTTACAAGGATTATGGGATAATGTATGAAAAACCAATCCATGGGAAAAAATACAGGGATAAAATTCACGATGCGTTCAATTTGAACGAATCCCAAGGAAAAGCAGTATACATTGAAGTTTTTAACGGATATATTCTCCTAAAGGTGGATGATAATAAATTTGTATGTTCAGACCAACTCTTTTGGGAAGGTATGGTTGGAGACATATACCTTGAGGGAAATTACACTCAAAAAGGAAGAGCCTATACTGTAAGCGACGGACATTTTGAAGTCATTTGGCGCGATGAGCTTGGCAACCCGGTTTCCAATTCAGTTTTAACTGGCAAATGGACTTTGGAGCGTTAGTAAAACAATCAGAATGAAATTATCCCCCTTGAATTTAATTTAAGGGGGATTTTTGCTTTCAATACCTGAAACTGCAAACAAATTGCGGTAAAACAGCATTGACCATTTAATAATTGCGCATTTATGTGTAATTGTTGAGAAAATATTTTATATTTGGAGCAGTTACTGAAATGCCATTCATTCAATGAAACAACTAAGTCATCCACTTACCTTATCTATATTCTTTGTTTTAATATCCGTTTTTTCCTTCGGTCAGGAAATTTGCAACAACAACATCGATGATGACGGTGATCGCTTGATTGATTTGTATGATATCGAGGATTGTCCGTGTACCAGGGCAGATACATTCAAAATTTCTTTGATCCCGAATCCTTCTTTTGAGAACACTAATTGTATTCCATCGGGTTACAGCCAGTTAAACTGTGCGGAAGGTTGGGAACAGGCAACTTTGGCAACCTCCGATTTGTTTTCTCCGTTAGGTTTCATGCCTAGTTATGTACCATTACCTATACCGGATGGGACTAACTGCATCGGAACTATTATTGATTTAGATTATCGGGAATATGTTGGAACCCGCTTGAATGGACCTTTACTAGCTGGGCAGTCTTATTTACTAAAATTCAATGTCGCAGCGAATACAATTCCTGAATGGGCATTCGAATTTCATCCCACTGTTGTCGATTTAGTTCTATTTGGGAAAACCAGCTATGAGTCGTTTCCTCTTCAAACAGCTTTTTGTCCTGAAAACTTTGGATGGAAAGAAATTGGAAGGATCGGTTATACAACACAAGATGTATGGAGCTCAATATCCGTATTTTTCACGCCTGAAGAAGATATTTATTCAGTCATGTTGGGAGGAGGGTGCAATGATTCTGATACTCCTGTTTATATCCTATGGGACAACCTTCAGTTAAATCGTGCAGATGACGAAATCATCTACTACGTCCCCAACACCTTCACTCCAAACGGAGATGAGCACAACAATATCTTCAATCCGGTTTTTGTTTGTGGTTACGATCCGCTGGAATACCGCTTTGAGATTTATAATCGTTGGGGAGAAATTGTGTTTACTTCCTTAGATGCAGAAATGGGATGGGATGGAACTTACAATGGCTTACCTACCAAAGAAGGTGTTTTCGGTTGGAAACTGGAATATAAAGCGGAAAATACTACGGAAAAGAAGGTGTTGACCGGGCATGCGAACTTACTCAGATAAAGTAACCTTCAATCAAACCACCTTCACCCGATTCTCTATCAACTGATAGCGCTCATTGCTTTCGGGACATACAGCAAACCCTTTTTCATCAAATGTCAGGCGGTGTCCAAAAGCGCTCATCCAACCGATTTGTCTTGCCGGATTTCCTACGACCAATGCATAGGCCGGAACTTCTTTGGTGACAACTGATCCCGCTCCGATGAATGCGTATTCGCCGATATCATTTCCGCAAACGATAGTTGCATTCGCACCGATGGAAGCGCCTTTTCGTACGATTGTTTTGGAATATTGATCTCTCCTGTTCACAGCTGAACGCGGATTCATCACGTTGGTGAACACCATGGATGGTCCCAGGAATACGTCGTCTTCACAGATAACGCCTGTGTAAATCGATACGTTATTTTGAATCTTGACATTGTTTCCCAGAATCACTTCCGGGGAAACCACCACGTTTTGTCCGATATTACATTTCTCACCGATCGTGCAATTGGGCATGATGTGCGAAAAGTGCCAAATCTTGGTTCCTTCACCAATGGTGCAACCGGCATCAACTACGGCTGTTTCGTGTGCAAAATAGTTTGACATAGTTAAAAGTGATAAGTAAAAAGGGCACTTCGACTGCGCTCAGTGTCCTTTCAATTCATCCAAAAGGTGGTTGAGCGGAGTCGAAACCCCTTTTCAATTAATATTATCGAACGATATACTTCTCAAAATCGATGTGATCCGATTGGTACAATTCTTCCTTGGTTAAACTTTTAAAATAGGCATAAGTCCGTTTCAAACCTTCCGCCCGGTCGATTTTTGGTTCCCAGCCCAATAATTTCCGTGCTTTCGTGATATCCGGCTGACGCTGTTTCGGGTCATCCACAGGCAAATCCTTGTAAATGACTTTTTGGTTTGTTCCTGTCAACTTGATGATCTCTTCCGCAAACTGACTGATGGTGATCTCATCCGGATTTCCAATGTTGATCGGGTCTGAACAATCGCTGTGCAATAAACGCACAATTCCTTCCACCAAATCATCCACATAACAGAATGAACGTGTTTGGGAACCGTCTCCGAAAATGGTCAGGTCTTCCCCACGCAATGCTTGTCCGATAAATGCAGGCAATACACGTCCGTCGTTCAAACGCATGCGCGGTCCGTAGGTATTGAAGATGCGCACGATACGCGTTTCAAGTCCATGAAATGTATGGTATGCCATCGTAATCGCTTCCTGGAAACGCTTCGCTTCGTCATAAACACCTCTTGGTCCTACCGGATTCACATTCCCCCAATATTCTTCCGTTTGCGGATGAACTGTCGGGTCGCCATAAATCTCGGATGTACTCGCAATCAATACGCGTGCATTTTTCACACGTGCCAATCCCAAACAATTGTGAATTCCCAGGGAACCCACTTTCAAGGTCTGGATAGGGATTTTCAGGTAATCAATCGGGCTTGCCGGAGACGCGAAATGTAGAATGTAATCCAATTCGCCGGAAACATGAATGAACTTGCTCACATCGTGGTTATAAAACTCGAAGTTTTCCAACTGGAACAAGTGTTCGATGTTTTTTAAACGACCCGTGATGAGATTATCCATTGCAATCACATGGTAATCGTCCTTGATGAACCGATCACACAGATGAGAACCTAAAAATCCGGCTGCTCCGGTAATCAATATGCGTTTTCTACTTGTACTCATGTTATTTCGATACTACGGATCTACCAATTGAGCTATAATAGAAGCCCTTATTATTCATTTCAGAGACCTCGAACAGGTTTCTTCCATCGAAGATAACGGAATCTTTCATCAACGACTTCATTTTGTCAAAATCAGGATTTCTAAACACTCCCCACTCGGTGCAGATCAGCAAAGCATCCACATCCTTTAAAGCGTCGTATTCATTCTCCGAAAACGAAATTTGAGTTCCAACCACCGCTTTCACATTTTCCATCGCTTCCGGATCATACGCCGTCACAATTGCTCCTGCTTTAGTCAGTTCTTCAATCATATACAATGCAGGTGCTTCGCGAATATCATCGGTATCCGGTTTGAAAGCCAAGCCCCATAAAGCAATTTTCTTTCCTGTAAGATCTCCTCTGAAGAAATTCTGCATTTTAGGGAACAGAACGGTTTTCTGGGATTCATTGACAGCCATCACTGCTTTCAGAATCTCGAATGAAAATTGGTTTTCAGCTCCGGAATTGTACAATGCGTGAACATCTTTCGGGAAACAAGAACCACCGTATCCGATACCCGGGAATAAAAAGCGTTTACCGATCCGTTCATCCGAACCGATTCCAATGCGTACTTTATCTACGTCCGCACCAACCAATTCACAGAAATTCGCGATTTCATTCATGAAAGTGATCTTGGTAGCCAAAAATGCATTTGCAGCATATTTGGTCAACTCTGCAGATTTTTCATCCATGAAAATGATCGGGTTTCCCTGACGAACAAATGGTTTATATAATTGCTCCATGATGCGTTCGGCACGTTCGGAAGAAGTCCCCAAAACCACACGGTCGGGCTTCATGAAATCATCCACCGCAAATCCTTCTCTCAGGAACTCCGGATTGGAAACCACGTCAAAATCCACTGTTGCATTTTTTGCAATCGCAGCGTGAACCTTCTCCGCAGTTCCAACAGGAACCGTACTTTTATCTACAATAACCTTGTAATCCTTCAATAATTTACCCAAATCGTCCGCAACGCCCAAAATGTATCTCAAATCAGCCGAACCATCTTCACCCGGAGGTGTCGGTAAAGCCAAAAAGATAATTTCCGCATCCCGAATTCCCTCTTCCAGATTGGTAGTGAAAGACAGACGATTCGCTTTAATATTCCGTTCAAAAAGCACATCCAAATGCGGTTCGTAAATGGGAACTTCCCCATTGCGCATACGTTCTACTTTTTTACTATCAATGTCTACACAGATAACCTGATTCCCTGTTTCAGCAAAACATGTTCCGGTAACCAAACCGACATAACCGGTTCCAACAACAGCAATTTTTTTCATGTACTAGTTAGCGTTTAAGAAGTTCAGAATTTCAGAACAAATAAGGGTTTGTTGTTCTTCTGTCATTTCTGTATGAATAGGGAATGAAATCACGCATTTCGTTAATTCTTCCGTCACCGGAAGATCCAGGTCCTGCAAGTTGAATGATTTGAACATTCCTTGTTTGTGGGCAGGAGCCGGGTAATAGATCATCGATGGGATATCTTTTGATGCCAGATAATTTTGTAATGCATCCCGGTCAACACCTTTCAATTGAACCGTATATTGGTGAAATACATGTTTTGATTTTCCGTCTCTAAATGGCGTTTCGATTTTATCTGATGCTCCAAGAACCTTATCGTAAAAATCCGCCACTTTAATTCGAGCAGCCACGTATTCATCCAATTTCGGAAGTTTTACGTTCAAAATCGCTGCCTGAATTGCATCCAATCGGGAGTTACAACCTACCACATCGTGCTGGTATTTCACTTTTTGACCGTGATTGGCAACCATTCTCAGTTGAGCAGCCAATTCATCGTCATTGGTGAACATGGCGCCACCATCTCCGTAACAACCCAGATTCTTTGACGGAAAAAAGCTTGTGCAACCAATATCTCCAATAGTTCCCAATTTTCGCGTTTCTCCCGTTTCCGAATAATAATCCGAACCAATTCCCTGCGCGTTGTCTTCCACAACAAACAAGTTATGCTTCTTCGCAATTTTCATGATCGCATCCATATCTGATGCCTGACCATATAAATGAACCGGAACGATCGCTTTCGTTTTGGGAGTGATTGCAGCCTCAATTTTTGAAGGATCCATGCAGAATGTCTTCGAATCCACATCTACAAACACCGGAGTTAACCCCAATAAGGCAATAACTTCCGTTGTAGCAATGTAAGTGAACGATGGTGTGATGACCTCGTCACCTGCTTTTAAGCCCAAAGCCATCATTGCAATTTGCAAGGCATCTGTTCCATTTGCACACGGAATCACATGTTTCACATCCAGATACGCTTCCAGTGATTTTTGAAAACGCTGAACAACAGGTCCACCAATGAAAATCGATGAATCCAGAACTTCCTGAATAGCTGAATCGATATCCGTTTTTATAGCTTGGTACTGAGTGGCCAAGTCAACCATTTGAATTTTTTTCACGTGCTTAATCTATGTAGATGACTTAAATTTAATTCTATTCCTACAAAATTAATAAAAGCACTGAATTATTATTAACCACATAGGTACATAGTGCACATCGAGAATTGATGAAGTATAGTTATTGGAGAATCTCACAAACTTATCGGATGTTATTGATTTAACAAACCATTGGGATTCTGATACAAATCAAGATTACAAAACTATGTGGTCTATGTACCTATGTGGTTCCAAAGACCCGCATCTTACTCCGAAAGAACCATTGTATTGAAAACCTTTTCCATTTGTTCCACCGTGTATTCGGAAGAGCAGTTGAAATTATTGATGATGAGTGAAAAGCAAATGCGTTTCCCGGATTTTGTTTCCGCATATCCTGAATAAGCCTTGATTCGCTTCATGGTCCCGCTCTTTGCATGGATTTTCCCTTCACCCGGTTGATTCTTACAAACGGATGAAAGCGTTCCGGAAACTCCCGCAACCGGCAAGGTTCCGTAAAATGCATCGAACTCTTTGGCAGTTGTCATGTATTTCAACATCTCACAGAAATGACTCGCTGAAATGGCATTGCTTCTGGATAATCCCGAACCATCCGTGATGTAAAGTCCGATGGTATTGATCTTGCCCGACCAATAACTCATCATTCTGGCGATACTATTATCTATTGAACCGTTTCCGGATGTTCCATAACCGATCCAACACAAGACTTCTTCTGCGAATAAATTCACGGATTTCATATTGGTCCACCAGGCAATGGACCCCAATGTCTTTCCTTTGTAGGTAAAGAACAATTTCATGGTCGCATATCGGGTGGTTGCGGATGAAAGGTTTAGATTCCGGGCTGCAAGTGCCGTTTCTTTCACCTCAATTCCCTTCGACTTTAAAACCCGGGTGAATTCTTGCGAAAAAGAGAGTTCGGAATCCGGCAGACTTCCTTTGACTGTGAATTTGCCTAATCCGGCTCCCAGGGTCCCGGTTCCAAACCGATCCATAGAATAAGGTGCACCATAGATATATGCATTGTCTCCTGAGCCACCTGTCTGGATGTAATTGGCATATTTCAAGCCCTCAATGGAAGGACTTGTCCCAAGAAAAGTGGTTTTTGTTCCGCTTTTTGCTCCCACCTGGAAATGATAGCGCAACATGTTATCGTAAATAGGTAATCCGGAAGCTCCGGCTCCATAATAATTTCCCATATCTCCCCAATTCCAGCCATCGGGAGCACCTTCGTATCCAAACTCCGAACCGTCGGCTACGATCGCTCCGTTGATTTTCTTGATTCCCAATTTAACAAGAGTATCCACCCATTTTTCCATGAATTCATCCTCCCTGCCTTCTCCATTATAATAGCGGCTTCCAAGAGCAACATCTCCTCCACCCCGAATCCACAGATTCCCATTCAAAACCCCGTCTTTGGAAAGTGCCCCATCCAGGTAAATCCGCGTTTGAGGCGCATAATTCTTCCCCAGTAACTGAAAGGCAGTAGCGGTAGCAAATAATTTAGTCGTGGACGCCGGCGACAATGCGAGCGAAGGGTTTTTTGATGCGATGATTTGTCCGGTAGAACAATCCATTGCCATGAAACTGATGGATGCATTCGAAAAATAGGCATTCGAAGAAAATGCATCGATTGCCGTTTGAATCGAATTCTGGGAAAAACTAAAATTCCCTACTAAAAGAGGGATTAATCCGATTGAAAAAATGCGTAACATCCGCTTGAAATGAATCATACCATAAAGTTCTGCTTTATGCGCTTGCAAAATTTCTGCCACTTAAAAACTTTTGAACAGTTCGATTAGGAAAGTTTCCATTTCACGGTTTCCAATTATCATTTCACATCCGCTTTTAGTTAGATTATCCTTACTTTTGACACTATTCTTAAAAAAATATAACAACTGCGAAATAATGCCAAAAGTGCTGAGAATCATTAATCGATTCAATATTGGTGGACCAACTTACAATGCTACTTTCTTAACGAAATTCATCTCGGAAGATTATGAGACATTATTAGTCGGCGGTTTACCGGAAAAGGACGAATCGGATTCTTTGCATATTCTGGAAGATTACGGGGTCAAACCCTTATTGATCCCTGAAATGAAGCGGATTCCCAATTTTCGCTCAGACCGGGAGGCATATCGGAAAATCAAACAGATCATTGAAGAATTCCAGCCGGACATTGTCCATACACATGCGGCAAAAGCCGGAGCTTTGGGAAGAAAAGCGGCAAAAGCATGCGGTGTTCCGATCATTGTCCATACATTTCATGGTCATGTTTTTCATTCCTATTTCGGGAAAGCAAAAACGCTACTCTATAAGGTCATTGAACGCAGACTGGCGAAACTTTCCACCGGAATCATCGCCATCAGTCCTATTCAAAAGGAAGAATTAAGTTCCATCCACGGCATTTGCAAGCCTCAGAAAATAAAGGTCATTCCACTTGGTTTCGACCTGATAAAGTTTCAGGAAAACCTACCCGAAAAAAGGGTGGAAACAAGATCGAGATGGAAATTGGAACCCGATGAAGTTGCCGTTGCAATTGTGGGAAGGTTGGCTCCGATCAAAAACCACCGGTTGTTCCTGGATGTGATCGAACTACTTGCTGAAAAAGGAATCAAGGCCCGTTATTTCATTGTGGGTGACGGACAGGAAAAAGCTTCCATTGAGCAGCGGTCAAAAGAACTCGAAAAAAGATACGGGTTGAAGATCGAATTGACCAGTTGGATAAAAGATATTGCAACTTTTAATGCCGGCATGGACATCATCTGCCTGAGTTCAGATAACGAAGGAACACCCGTCAGTTTAATTGAAGCTCAAGCCAGCGGAGTTCCTGTCATCTCAACTGATGTAGGAGGAGTGAAGGATATTTTGAGTGAAGGTGAAACAGGCTTTGTTGTTCCGAAAAAAGATGCGGAATCGTTTGCTGAAAAACTACAGTTGCTGATCGAAAAGAAAGAAATTCGCGATAAAATGTCACAAAATGGCTGGAACTTCGTAAGAGATAAATTCCATTACACAACTTTGGTGAAAAACATGGAGAATTATTATACTGAACTAATAGAAAATTCGAGAAAAAATGCGAAATAAAGGAGTACTGTTTTCCTTACTGGTCGGTTTGTTCTTACTGCAATCCTGTGGGATTAATAGTAATCTCATGTTCCGGAGTCCCAAAGGAATGAAAGAAGTGAGAGATAGCATTCCTTTAAAACCCGTTGCCGAATATAAAATTTCAAGAGATGACAAATTTTCATTCATGCTCTATACCAATGAAGGGGAACGGATCGTCAATGAAATGGCCGGGATGAACAAGGAAGTTATCGCCAAAGCGGAAATAGAATATGTCGTAAGACCTGATGGAACTGCTGATCTCCCTATTCTTGGTGCTACCAAAGTTTCCGGATTCACGGTGAAGCAATGTGAAGACACCCTGGCGCATCTCTTCGAACAGAAAAACGGATACAATAAACCATTTGTGCAGGTAAAACTGACCAATCAACGGGTGATCGTCTTCCCTGGAAACGGAAGTGCCGCGAAAGTGATCCCACTCCAAAACAACAATACCACCCTCATGGAAGCAATCGCTCTTGCAGGAGGAATCGCAGAACGCGGAAAAGCAAATACCGTAAAGATCATGCGCGTCGTCAACGATGTCAGAACCATGTATGTGATTGACCTCTCTGTCATCGAAGGTCTTAAATATGCAGATATGATTGTTCAGGCAAACGACTTCATCTATATTGAACCAAAAGAACAAGTCGGACAGGAAACCCTGAAAGTGGTTGCTCCGATCGTATCTTTGGTATCCAGTGCTTTGGTAATCATTACCGTATTCTCAACCTTGAAATAACGTGAACAGTTCAAACTCCTCCATATTTATAAACAAGGATTACAATCCTATTATTGTGAGTGTGATCCTGCGCCGCTATTGGTGGTGGGTTTTAGCGCTGGTCACTTTCTTCATGAGTATCGCATTTTTCTATTTGAGATACACCAAACCTGTTTACGATTCGGCAATGATCATTCAGTTGGCTGAAAAGGACCAGGGAAAGGAATTGCTTGAAATAGATAATATCAACAAGAATGATGATATCTCCACCGAAATCGAATTACTCCGTTCGCAATTGTTATTTGAAATGGCCATTTCAAAAATGAATATGAACGTTTCAATTTTTGCTGAAGGAAAAATCCTGACAGAAGAAAAATACCATCAAAGTACGTTCACTGTGCTTCCTTATGCCCTTAGGGATAGCAGTCTTTGTGATATTCCTGTATGGGTTGAAACGATGGATCATCACAAGGTCAAGTTAACTTATACCTTGAACAACCAGACTTATTCAAAGGTTTCCGGTGTAAATCAGACCATTCGGACAAAACATTTCGATGTAGCCTTCAAAGTGGAAAACTGGGAGATCCTGAAACAGGATGACAACAACAACCGGCTTTACTTCACTTTTAACAACCAGAAGTCTCTGGCTTCCAGATTGATCGCGAATTTACAGGTGAATCCGGTTGATGTCAATGCAAAAACAATTGAATTAAGATACAACGGAAACAACCCTGAATTATGCAAGGACATCATTCAATCCGTTTCAACCACTTTTTTTCATTACGACGAAGAAATGAAACGGAAGAGTGCGGATAACATCCTTGCATTCATTCAATTGCAACTCGATTCCATTTCGGGGGAACTGAAAGATTCGAAGGACAGTCTGACCGATTTCCAACGCAAGACACATTTGACGGATCCGGAAAACACCACCGGTTCATTGACTGAAAACATGGATAAATTCCAGGATTTGCTCTTCGAGCTGGAGAATGAATCAGCGACCTTGAAAATGGTCAATCTGAAATTAAAATCAGAACCGAACCGCTTGGATATCTATCGCCTGATCCCTGAAATGCTTGGGAAGAGCTTTGAATTATCCTTGACGAAACAAATTACCGATCTGAATACCTTACTGGAACGGAAAGAAGAATTGCTCACCAATGTCACAGAGAATAATTCGGAACTGAAAACGCTCAATTCACGGATTCAATCAAAGATTCAGTCGATCAGAAGAAGTGTCGAGGTCATCCAGGAACGCATCCGGGCACAAATCAAAGTCATCAACGGCAAAATCGGGGTGATTGAAGGAGAATACCTGAAAATGCCTCAAAAGAAAATGGAATACAACCGTTTGAAATCGATGCAGGATTTGAATGAGAAATACTATACGATTTTGACAGAGAAAAAAGTCATGTACTCCATTTCGAATGCTGGTTACACTTCCAGCAACCGGGTATTGAATGAGGCATCACTGAACCTGGTTCCTGTCAGTCCGAATCGAAAATTGGTTTATGCAGGATTCGTCTTTGTCGGTTTCATCTTCGGTTTCGCATTCCTTTTCTTCAAGTATATCACATTCAATGAAATCAACTCCGTTGAAGATCTGAAACAACTGCTTCCGGATAAGATCACCATTTTGGGGAATATCCCTCAGTTGAAAGAAAGCTCCGAGTTCAGTCAATTGATGATCCATAACAATCCGAAATCGATTCTGGCAGAATCCATGCGGAATATTCGGACCAATCTTAGTTTCGTCAATTCCAATGCCCGGATAATCGCTATTTCCTCATCCATTTCAGGTGAAGGGAAAACCTTTGTTGCACTCAATCTGGCAGGAATTATTGCACTTTCCGGGAAGAAAACAATTGTCATCGACCTGGATTTGAGAAAACCCAAAGTTCATTTAGGATTAAATGTCCCCAACGAAAAAGGAATCAGCAACCTGATTATCAAACAAGCAACATTGGATGAATGCATCCGACACTCCGAAATTGAAAACCTGGATTTCATCAGTGCCGGGCCTATTCCCCCGAATCCTTCGGAATTGATCCTGAGCGATTCGTTTTTTGAAATTCTGGAAGCGTTGAAATCGCGTTACGATGTGGTGATTATTGACAATCCGCCGGTTGGTCTGGTTACAGATGGTGTTCAGATTCTCGCAAAAGCAGATGTTCCTATCTATATCTTCAAGGCACATTATTCAAAACGCATTTTTGCGGGAAGGGTTCGCGAATTATTTGACATGAATCAGATCACGCACCTCAACATCATTTTGAATGGTACAAAAGCTACCAAAGGGAAGTACGGCTATGGATACGGTTATGGGTATGGCTATTATGAGGAAGAGGACAAAAAGAAGAAGAAAAAGCAATAGCTTTTGAAGACTGAGACACGACAAACGTCAGTGCGAAAGTGTCGATGGAAAAGCAATAGCTTTTGAAGACTGAAGCTCTATCTGAAAAGACAGGTAAGCTGAAGGAAATAGAAGAATTAAAACCGAAGAAATAAATGGAATTTAAACGTACAGCTATTGCTGATGTGATATTGATGCAACCCACCGTTTTTGGAGATGATCGAGGATATTTCCTGGAGTCTTTTCACCAACAAAAATTCAATGATTTTATTGGTTCGGAAGTTTCTTTTGTTCAGGATAACGAATCGAAATCTTCCAAAGGTGTACTTCGTGGATTACACTTTCAAGCTCCTCCGCATGCACAGGGGAAATTAGTGCGTGTAATCAAGGGAAGTGTTTTGGATGTAGCTCTTGATATCCGCAAAAGTTCGCCGACTTACGGGCAGCACGTTTCTTTTATCCTAAGCGAGGAAAACAAAACCCAGGCATTTATTCCGGAAGGTTTTGCACATGGATTCGTTACGCTGGAAGACAATACCATTTTTCAATACAAATGCACCAATTGGTACCATCCATCCAGCGAAGGAAGCATCCTTTGGAATGATCCTGCGTTAAACATTCAATGGGAAGAAACCAAACCGATCTTATCTGAAAAAGATCAGTCTGGAGTTCTTCTGGCAAATTTTAACTCTCCATTTGCATAGTGTAACATGACATACGAAATAACTTTAGCCTGTCTCGGATTCCTGATCATGGGAATCATCATGAGTTACGTTTCAAATGGCCTTCTTTTGCGGTTTTCCCAAAGTCTCGGGATTCGCAACAAAAATGATGTTACCGTGCGTTGGGCGAATGAATCGAAACCTTCCTTGGGTGGAATCGGGTTCTTTGTTGCTTTCTTCTTCGGAACAGTAGCTTATTCGGTCATTTTCAATAACGAAAACATCTTTCAGAACAGACAGTTCGTAGGACTTCTCACGGCAGGTACCATTTCATTCATCATGGGATTGGCGGATGATGCCTACAACACCAGACCATTCATTAAATTGTTTGTTCAGATTCTTTGCGGGATCATTTTTGTCTACACCAACAATGTCATTGAACTGAGCGAAATAGGCTGGTTAAATTCCGTGATTACTGTCGTATGGGTCGTTGGAATCATGAATTCCTTGAACATGTTGGATAATATGGATGGAATAACCGGCACAACCGTGCTTTTTATCCTGATTTCCTGTTTGGCAACTAACATCATCCTTTTCGATTGGAACATGAATATCTGGACATTGACCATGTTCATTCAGATTGGCGCAACCATCGGTTTTTTGAGTTACAACATCCATCCTTCCAAGTTATTCATGGGAGATGCGGGAAGCCAGTTTGTCGGATTATTTGTTTCCTTCTTTTCAATCCACGAACTATGGAACGTAGGAAATACCACCCAACTGAATCCATTAACGGGAGCTGCGGTCACACTCATTGCCTTTACACCGGCTATTGCAGATACACTTACCGTTGTTATCAATCGCTTGAGAAAAGGAAAGTCTCCGATGGTTGGAGGAAAGGATCATACAACCCATCACCTGGTCTATTCCGGATTGAATGACAGACAGGTCTGGATCGTCTTTCTTGGAATCGGCTTAATGGCAACTATAGTGACGGTTCTTGCCGTAGTATTTGCAAAAATGGGCAATCCGTGGATGGCTTTCTTCCTGACAAGCTACTTTTTTGCAGTATTTTTTGTTTTATACCGTAACACCCTTATTCACAAGAAGTAGATTGCTTAATTTTGTAATGCTTTAATTGCGTTACATGAACAAGATATTCCTTTTACTAGTTGTTGGATTTTTGGCTGCCTGTCAGAACGAAAGAATAGAGAGAAAAAAAGAGGCCAGGCACAAGGAAGTGCTTGCTTCATCAGCGGTTATTTTTCCGGATTTACCCCAAAGTATGACCCTTGCGGGTACAACCATCAATCTTCAGGATGAAGATCTGCGTGAGCGATTGGACCGGGAAGTACTCATGACAGCGTATTATCAGAGTGCCTGGATTGGAGCAGTCAAACGCGCAAACCGTTATTTTCCTGAAATAGAACGCATCCTGAAAGAAGAAGGTGTTCCGGATGATTTCAAGTATCTGGCAATTATCGAAAGTAACCTCCAACAAGCTATTTCACCTGTTGGCGCACAAGGTTTCTGGCAATTTATGCCTGCAACTGCCAAGTTGTATGACCTGGAAATGAATGCGGAGATTGACGAACGCCTGAACATTGAAAAAAGCACACATGCCGCATGCCGCTACCTGAAAGATGCAAACAGAACCTTGAACGATTGGGTTATGACAACCGCAGCCTACAATCGCGGAGTCGGAGGTGTTCTCGAAGACATGAAATGGCAAGGAACGGAGCATTATTTTGATACGTACCAGAATAGTGAGACGGGCAGATATGTATTTCGACTATTAGCTACGAAACTCATTTATGAAAACCCGGAAGCTTACGGATTCTATCCGGAAAAAATGGAATTGTACGAACCATTCCATATCCAAAAGGTCATTGTCAATGAAACCATTCCGAATTTGGCCATTTGGGCGAATGATCAAGGCTTCAATATCAAAATTCTTCGTAAATTGAATCCTTGGTTGAAAACAACAAAATTGACCGTAAAAGGAGGAAGAAAATTCACGCTCATTTTACCTTCGGCTTCTGAAAACCTGAAACCATATAACGCATACAAATAACATTAAAGAATTCACATTTTTGACATGAGTCTTGACGAACAAACTAAAAAAATTGAAGTTTACGGAGCCAGAGAACACAATTTAAAGGATGTCCACCTGGAAATTCCACGAGATAAGCTCGTTGTCTTTACGGGTTTAAGTGGAAGTGGAAAATCATCCTTGGCATTCGATACCATTTTCGCAGAAGGCCAACGGAGGTATATTGAGACTTTCTCCTCTTACGCAAGACAATTCCTTGGTGGAATGGAGCGTCCGGATGTCGATAAGATCAATGGACTGAGTCCTGTCATCTCAATCGAGCAAAAAACCGTTTCAAGAAGTCCACGATCGACAGTTGGAACCATTACGGAAATCTATGACTTCATGCGTTTGCTTTTCGCACGGATTGGAACCGCTTATTCCTATGAAACCGGAGAGAAGATGGTCAAATACTCCGACGACCAGATCACGGATCTGATTATTGAACAATTTGAGGGGAAGAAAGTATTGATCCTCGCTCCGAAAATCAAAGGGCGAAAAGGACATTATCGGGAGCTTTTCGAACAAATTGCCAAAATGGGTTATTCTAAGGCTCGAATTGATGGTGAAATCCAGGAAATCACCAAAGGAATGCGCCTGGATCGCTACAAGATCCACGATATTGAAATTGTAATTGATCGAATCCAGGTAAAGGCGGATGACCGCAAGCGATTATACGATGCCATTACAACCGCCATGAAGCATGGAGGGAAGAGCATGATGATTCAGGAGTTTGACAGCATTCATGTGCGCCATTTCTCCCGCTTATTGATGTGTCCTACAACCGGAATTTCGTATCCCGAACCGGAACCGAATCTATTCTCTTTCAACTCCCCTTATGGAGCATGCCCAACCTGTGTCGGATTGGGTGAGATTTCTGAGATTGACCGCGACAAAGTGATTCCAAACCCCAAATTGAGTATCAAAAAAGGTGGTTTGGCGCCAATTGGTGAATACAAACGCAACTGGTTTTTTGACCGCATCGAATCGTTCCTTCAACAAGAAGGTTACAACATCACTACTCCAATCGAAGATCTTCCGGACGAGTTGGTTCACGTAATTTTGAATGGAAATGAAGGTTTGGAGCAAGGTGCCAAGGAAACCACTATCCAGTTTGAAGGTCTTGGAAACTTTATGGCAAGACATGCCGAGGAAAGTACTGCCGGTATTCAACGCTGGGCTCAAAGTTTCATGAACAAGATTACCTGCCCGGAATGTCATGGAGCACGATTGAAAAAAGAAGCCCTTCATTTCAAGGTCAGTAATAAGACTTTGGGAGAAGTTGCCACTTTGGATATCCAGGAATTGGCTCTTTGGCTGGAGAATATTGAAGATACCCTGAATAACGAACAGCAAGTTATCGGAACTGAAATTCTAAAGGAAATCCGGGCGCGTGTGCGTTTCATCCTGGAAGTCGGTTTGGAATACCTGACACTGCACCGTTCTGCACGAAGTTTATCGGGTGGTGAGGCACAACGCATCCGTTTGGCAACCCAAATCGGATCTGAATTAATGAACGTGTTGTACATCCTGGATGAACCGAGCATCGGATTACACCAACGGGACAATACGCGTCTGATTAATTCCTTGAAACGCTTACGAGATGGAGGAAATTCGGTGATCGTAGTGGAACATGACCGCGAAATGATGGAAGCCGCAGATTTTGTGGTCGACATAGGTCCCGGTGCCGGAGTTCATGGTGGAGAAATTGTCAATGCGGCTCCGTTCGACCAGCTCATTTCAACCGATTCGATCACTACCAAATACTTGCGTGGTGAATTGGAAATTGAAATTCCCAAAAAACGTAGAAAAGGAAACGGGAAAAAACTGGTGCTAAAAGGTGCCACCGGAAATAACCTCCAAAACGTGGATTTAACTATTCCATTGGGAACACTGACTTGTGTCACAGGTGTTTCGGGAAGTGGGAAATCGACCTTGATCAATCATACGCTCTACCCTATTCTGAACGCACACATTTACAACGGAGTGAAGAAACCCATGCCCTACAAGAAAATTGAAGGCTTGGAGCACTTGGATAAAGTGATTGAAATCGATCAAAGTCCGATCGGAAGGACTCCACGAAGCAATCCGGCAACTTACACCAATGTGTTTACGGAAATCCGCTCTCTGTTTGCAGCGCTTCCGGAAGCACAGATCCGTGGATACAAAGCCGGAAGATTCTCCTTCAATGTGGCTGGTGGACGCTGCGACACTTGTGGTGGTGGCGGTTTGAAAGTCATTGAAATGAATTTCCTTCCCGACGTGTATGTGGAATGTGAAACCTGTAATGGAAAGCGCTACAATCGTGAAACATTGGAAGTGCGTTTCAAAGGAAAATCCATCAACGATGTATTGGAAATGACCATCGAAGATGCCGTTGTGTTCTTTGAAAATGTTCCGAAAATACACCGTGTTCTGGAGACATTGAATTCCGTTGGATTAGGTTACATCAAATTAGGTCAGCCTTCCACAACGGTAAGTGGTGGAGAAGCTCAGCGGATTAAATTAGCCGGTGAATTAACCAAACGTGGAACAGGAAATACGATTTATATCCTGGACGAACCAAGTACAGGATTGCATTTCGAAGATATTCGCATGTTGATTGAAGTACTTCAGCGCCTGGTTGATGATGGAAACACCGTTTTGGTCATCGAACACAACCTGGACATTGTAAAAGTGGCCGATCACATCATCGACGTTGGACCGGAAGGTGGTCGAGGTGGAGGAAACATTGTTTGCACCGGAACTCCGGAAGACATCATCAAGAAATATACGGAGGTTTCTCACACGGCGAAATACCTGAAAATGGAGATCGATCACATGGAGAAATTGAGAAAGAATCTAAAGAACTAAAAACGAAGGACAACTCCTGAAGACCAGTTCCCTTCAGTTAGAAAACACATACAAAAAAAGAAGCCCATCGAACAATGTTCGATGGGCTTTTCTACTACAACTTAACCTAACTAACTCTTGCGTAAGAGTGTCTTTGAGTCATGCATGTTTCATTTTGTGAGCAGCATGTTACTCGATATCTTTTTCATTGGTTTGCGCAGTTGTGCAAATCAAGTAGCCCAAGTATCTTTATCCTTTCAAGTATCTTTATCGAAATATAGTATATTAAATATACCCTCGCAAAGGTAGATTCAATCCGATTGCAAAAAAAACACAGTTCTAAGACGATTTAACAAACTGTTAAATTAATTTTAAACTATTTAATTAATTGATTATCAGTATGATAACAATTGATATATCAATGGTAATAAGTTTGAAATAAATTCACGTATTTTATGTAATTTTGTTTTAAAATTCACATTTATTTTATCAGAACACCTGTTTCAGGATATTTCTACATACTTTGAATGGATGCCAATGTCTGATTTGAAACCATTCCGAAACCACCATATTTCGAAGAGCTTGAATTCCGTTGAAATGGAGATCGATCACATGGAGAAATTGTGAAAGAATCCAAAGAAATAAAAACGAAGGACGACTGTCGAGACTAAACATTTCCCGGTTAGAAAGCACAAAAAAAAGAAGCCCATCGAACAGTGTTCAATGGGCTTCTATACTACAACTTAACCTAACTAACTCTTGCGTAAGAGCGTCCTTGAGTCATGCGTGCTTTATTTTATAAGCAGCACGTTACTCGTATCTTTTCCCATTGATTCACTCAATTTAGCGAATCAACCCCCTCAATTCATCATCATCTCAAAAGATTACTCTACGAATGTAGCACATTAAAAACACCCTCACAAGGCTACAAATCAAGCTATACTCAACTCTAAAACGATTCAACGAATCTTTAAGTTATTTTAACCCCCTGAATGTTAGGGTAATAAAATTGATATATCAATTGTGTTTAATTCTAATAAATTCACATTTTATATTCTGAATTTTTTGAAAATTCACATTTATTTTTTGTCAGCACAACTATTCTGTTGTGTTTTTGCTAGCGAAAATGCCCGTATCCATTGAAAACATTCCAAAATCCATACTCGAATTTCGTCTGACCAAACAAGGAATAATAGAAAAGAAGGATTCTAAAGAAATAAAAAAGGGACATCCATACAGACGTCCCTTCATTTTTTAATGATAACTATTCCTTACGAATCCAATAAGTCATTGTTTGAAGTTGCTGCTACTTTGGCATCCACATATCGTGCGCTACCGAAAGCAAGAATCGGCCAGAAAACAACCCCCAGAAGGACCAATCCGACAGTAAAACCTTCGTCTTTCCCAAAGTTTTTAGAAACACTGTTCATGGTCATGATCATGAACACAATATTTGCAAACGGAACAAAATACATTGCCACCCACCAAGTTGGTTTTTTCGCAATTTCCAATAGGATAATCAGGTTATAAACAGGAACAATTGCGGCCCAACCGGGTTTATTTGCTTTTTCATATACTTTCCACATGGAAATGATCATTAGAGCAATTACTCCGAAGTAGATGATAAAGAAGAAAAGTAGTGCGATAATCATAAGTCATTCATTTTAAGTTGAGCCAAATATAGTCTTTTCAACAAATCTCATCCTGAATTCCAATCAGCGAAAAAGGGCAGATACTCAATGGATCCGAATTATAGATGCTGGTCAAAGTTGAATTGCGGATAATTGGGAACATCCATAGTATAACTAACAGGCTTAGTTTTAGACTTCCGTTTAAGCCGGTTAAATCTGTTTTGAACTGGGAATCTGATCTGATTAAAGGACTTCCAGTTGTTTCCATCTGTCCTTCAAAGTATCCAAATCTGTTTAACGTCGATGATTCTAGTAAATTAATCGATACGCATCTTGTTTCAAACGTCTGATTATAAACATTTTAACTATCAAAGTAGTTAAATGAAATTTCTTCCCTTTTTTACTATTTTCTCAACATAAATGCCTTATAAACTATGCAAGGTTCATAATTAATAACTCTCGCTTGGTTAATGGAAGATCAGGAACTTTATTTTTACCGAAATAGCATTTTAGCTACTTAAACCATTCGAATGAACGCAATACGCAAGGACTGGAACGAGATAAAAACAAACGATAGTTGGGCAATTTTCAAGATAATGTCTGAATTTGTAGAGGGATATGAACGCATGGCACGAATAGGTCCATGCATCTCCATTTTCGGATCTGCACGAACCAAAGACGAAAACAAATACTATCAATTGAGTGTAGAAATCGGAGAAAAATTAGCGAAATCCGGTTATGGAATAATTACCGGTGGAGGTCCCGGAATTATGGAGGCTGGAAACAAAGGAGCGCATCAAGGTGGTGGAAAATCTGTTGGATTAAACATTGACTTGCCTTTTGAACAATTCCACAACAAATACGTGGATCGGGGAAGTCTTGTGACTTTTGATTATTTCTTCGTTCGAAAAGTGATTTTTGTAAAATACTCCCAAGGTTTTGTGGTTCTTCCCGGTGGGTTTGGAACAATGGACGAACTATTCGAAGCAATCACATTGATCCAGACAAAGAAAATCACGAAAAGACCGGTTGTTTTGGTCGGTAGAGATTATTGGACGGGATTAGTCGAATGGGTCCAAAAAGTGATGCTTGAAAAGGAGAATAATATTGCCGCGGAAGATATGCGTTTTCTGACGATCGTCGATACAGCGGATGAAGCCGTGAAATACATAGAGGATTTCTATAAAACGCATGATTTGAGTCCGAACTTCTAATTCTACCTTTTTACCATTGCCGTAAAAAGGTAGCTAAAAAGGTCTAGGCGCGGGTAAACCTATCGACCTGTTAGCAGGTCATGACAGAATTTACCATAAACTCAGCGTTCCGCCTCAAACAGCATGGTAAATTTTTCTGTCATTTACTGCACAGGTACCCGATCTTGTTTACCAATGCGCCGACTTTGGAATCTCCAATCTGAATAATTTTCAGCTTCTAAGAAAAAATGCTCCAAAAAGAATATGGATTTAGCTTAACGAGCTGATTATTTTCTTCGCTGCACCTTGATTTTTGGCAAATATTTCAGCTAGTTTTTCATTGATTTGTGCTCTTTTCCCAAGTGCTTCTTCGACTGCTTTCTCAAAACTGAAACTGTCTTCAATCGTGAACGCAACTTCGTGATCCAGGAATAATTGCGCTTCCGGAAAACGGGCATGCTTCGGACCAAAAAAGATAGGAATACCAAAGGCACCCGGCTCCAAAATGTTGTGCAATTTTCCTGTAAATCCACCTCCGATATATGCCAAATCCGCGTACTGATACGCATTGGTCAATTGACCTATTGTGTCCAGAATCAGGATATCCCGGCCCAAATTTTCAAAAGCGGTGTAGTATTCCACCTCATGATCAAATTCTGCCGAGATTTGCTCGATATGCTTGGCTGAAATATCATGCGGCGCAATAATGATCTTAAACTTTTCACGCAACTCAGATAATGCCGGAACAAGAATCTCTTCATCCATTGTCCAGGAACTCCCCAAGATCAGAACGGGTTTTTCGGCTACAAAATTTCGGATAATTTCATTTTCCTGACTCTTTGCCTTTACTGCAAGCATTCGGTCGTAACGCGTATCTCCGGTAACAGTAACCTGGTCGATCCCGATCGAGTTCAATAACTCTTTCGAACGTTGGTCTTGTGTATAAAAATGATCAAACAAACGCAATGCTTTCCGGAAGAAGCCTCCATACCACTTAAAAAACCGGTGACTGGGTCTGAACAAACTGCTTACACCATAGATTTTTGCTCCGTTCCTTCTGGCGCATTTCAGGTGATTGTACCAAAATTCATACTTTACGAAGAATACCATTTGCGGATTGAAGTGATCCACAAATTTTCGGGCCTTGATTTTTGTATCAAGTGGCAGATACAATGCCAAATCCACCTGGTGATCCCGTTTGTTATAGAACTCCATTCCCGAAGGACTGAAGAATGTGACCATCAAGAATGAGTCCGGAAACGCTTCTTTGTATGCATTCATGACAGGAAGTCCCTGATCAAACTCACCCAGTGAGGCACAATGAAACCAAACTACTTTTTTATTTTTGGGAACCTGAAATGATTCAATCGGAATCTGCCTTCCTACAATCCATTTTTTTGCCTTGGCATGAAACCAGGAAGCAAGCCACATCACTACATAAAAACCGCGAATACCAAATCCGTAGAAAAGTCTCATTTACTCAAAATAATAGTCTTTCGGCTTGCGTTTGTAGACAGGGACAAACCATCCAACCTTGAATCCGTATTGCAAATCTAATCGTTGTGCTTTAGAAACCGGCACATCCGGTTGATCAAAAAACACTTCTCTTCTATTGTATGTCAATCCTTCCTGGATATAAAACCCTCCGTAGAAATTTACAAAACCTTGATTCGCCATGAAAGCATAACCAACAAATTGATGGAAATTCAATCCGGTTGTGTATCGGTCATACCCTTTCCTATATTTCAACTCCAATGTCGGAACCACCTGATCTTGTGTCTCCACGCGCGCTTTATATTGCATGTATCCGACTCCTCCGTGAACATAAATCCCGGAGTTTTTATTCGGGCTCAATACCGGAAATACTTTTCCAACCATCGTATTTACGTTGAAGCCTCGCATGTTTACTACGACAATTGCCACATCTCCATTCACATCGTTGATCTGTCCATAAGAATCCGCGAGATTGGATAACATTCCCGGAATTTTCACTTTGTTTCCAAACATGAAATTTCCATCCAGACCATAGACCCAATTTTTAGAGGTTTTATAGCCGGCCATAGCTCCTATGTGATTGATCGCACCAAACCGTTCCTTCAAATCACCACCGGGTGCATTCAGTCCGTAATGGAGAGCAATCCAAGGTGTGGCAATCGCACTGTCCCGAACATTTCTTTGCGCAAACCCCTGAAAATGGGAGAAGATCAGAAAAGCAAGTATAATAGAATTTCTCATGTTTTTAAAGTCTCTCAAAAATAAGGAATTATCGTTGCTTAAAGTTCTAAATTATCGGGAAATGGGTAAATTATCGATTGAACGGATTATTTGAATCGGATTGATTTAGCTGGATTTATTCTGCTGATCAATAAGGACGGGACAAAAAGAACAGCCAGGCAAACACTCAGTGTGATGATGTTCAACAAAGCAATCTTCCAAATATTGAATTCGATCGGAACCGTATTCAAATAGTAGACCTTCGCATCCAACGGGATAATATGGAATTGATATTGAAGCCAACAAAGCCCGATTCCGATTACATTTCCCCAAATCATTCCTTTTAGGATCAGTTGTCCGGTATGAACCAAAAAGACTTTCCGAACGAATAGGTTGCTCGCTCCCATCGCTTTCAGGATTCCGATAAAATTGGTTCTGACCAGGATCAGGACAAGCAAAGCAGAACCCATATTGACAATTCCGATAATCAACATGAGGATCAATACAATGGCCAAGTTCACATCCAGAAAACTCAGCCAAACAAATAAATCAGCCTGATTATCCTTGATACTGTTCACTTTCACCTGTTGCCTGAAATCAGGATTGAATTCCACCGCCTTCTTAATCTTGTATTTTTGATTTTTAATATCTGAAAAGTCAGCCACGCTCAATTCATACGACCCGATATATTCCCGGTACGAACCATGTCCGGGAAAGGACTCCAATTCCACTTTTTTCGCACCTGCGTCCAATTCATAGTGAAGGCCATCCTGACTCAGGAATTTCTTTTTCAAATTCCCTTCCGGATCAAGTTTGAATACACATGGAGCTGGTTTATTCCCGTGCACTTTTATTTCCAAATAAGCGGTATCGGGAATCGCCGTTTCACTTTTTGCATGTTCCAAACTCCCACTTGGCTCATCTAGAAATGTCCAATAATCCGATGCTACCAGTTTGATAATCGTATCTTTTGTTGGACAGATGGTAAATCCGGCATAGCGTTCATACCCTTTCCCCCAATCGTAGCGGTAATTCCCATTTCCTCCGGAAACCTGGGCCCGAATAACCAATTCACCATCAGCAAGTGTATCATCCACGGTAATCTCCGCAACAATTCCCCAATCATTCAATTGTTGAACCTGTGGCAAATAACAGAAAACCAATTCTTTATCAAAATCTTCCAACCCTGTTTCGTAAATTCCAACGATTTGAAATTGCCGTTGAATGGGTTTCTGTTTCACGAAATAAGCGTTGATGGTATCTCCCAGTTTGTAATGCAAATCACTTGCAATGCGTTTGGAAATCAGTACTTCAGTGGAAGACGGATCTTTGAAGGTCGGAAGTTCTCCTTCTTTCAGGTAGGATTTAAAAAAAGACCAATCGTAATTTTTATCAACACCTTTTAAGACAACTCCAAGAATCTCTTTTTGAGTCACACCTCCTCGAGACTGAAGTAATGCAGGTTTATAAGCAACTGATTGAACATGAGTTACACCCTCAACCCTGCTAAGTGTTTGTTCAAATTTTTCGCTCTTCATGAGTGGAGAAGATTCCATTAAAGAAATTTCTCCTGACTTCTGGATGGAGATATGTGAACCAAAACCTATAACTTTACGGCTCACTTCTTGTTGGAATCCTTCAACCACTGCAATTGTGACGATGTTTACAACCATTGCAAGCGAAATACTCAAAATAGCAATTCTCGTAATTGGTTTTGCTGCTTTTTTATTGCCTTGCAATGAGTCATCCGTAACAGCTTGTTTACGTTGAAGTTTTTTAGCGATGAAATAGATATAATTCCAATTATTACTCATGCGAATACGAAAGTACATAAAGCTTTTGGCGTTGAAAAGTATTATTTTGCTTTTCCTGGCTTCATGTGCCACAAATAAAAAGAGTTCAAATCCTCCGATAAAAACTACGAACCAAGATAAAGCAACCGAATATCCGGTCATTCAACCCATTGATGACGAGATCAAATACGATGCTTATGGAGTGGAAAAACTTCCCAACCTGCAACTTGGAAACGGTCGGATGGATTTGTATCTGGATTCGTTAAGAGGAAAGCGAGTGGCCATTGTTGCCAATCAATCTTCCACTTTGGGAGAGGATCATTTGGTCGATACTTTGTTGGCTCTTGGAATTCAAATCCAAAAGGTTTTTGCTCCGGAACATGGATTTCGCGGAACAGCTGATGCTGGTGAAAAAGTATGGAGTCACAAAGATCCGGTAACCGGTTTACCCATCGTTTCACTTTACGGAAGCAATAAAAAACCACGAGCGGACCAATTGTGGGATGTGGATATCGTTTTGTTTGATATCCAGGATGTGGGAGTTCGCTTCTACACTTATATTTCTACTTTGCATTACGTCATGGAAGCTTGCGCAGAGAATAACAAGCCTTTGATCGTATTGGATCGCCCGAATCCGAATGCACATTATGTAGACGGACCATTATTGGAAAAAGACCAGACATCCTTTATCGGAATGCATCCTGTTCCCATCGTTTACGGAATGACGATCGGTGAATATGCTTTAATGGTCAACGGAGAATTCTGGCTGCACAATGATGTGACCTGTCAGATGTATATCGTTCCATGCCGCAATTACACGCACAAAACGAAGTTTGAAATCGCCATCCCGCCTTCGCCGAACCTTCGGACAGATTTGGCGATCAATTTGTACCCGAGCTTGTGTTTTTTCGAAGCTACAACAGTAAGTATCGGAAGAGGAACAGAACGCCCGTTTGAACTATTCGGACATCCCAGCTTCCGCACGACCGGATTCACCTTTGTTCCTATGCCAACTACCGGAGCAAAAGATCCCTTGTGGCAAAACCGTACCTGTAACGGGTATGATTTACGGGCTGGTCAAAACAAACGAATGTATGAAATCAACCTGAATTGGCTGATCAATGCGCGTGACCAATTGGGAGACAGTATCGATTTTATCAATCAACGCAACTTTTTCGACCGCCTGGCCGGCACCTCTCAACTTCGGGCTCAATTAAAAGCCGGAATGGGCGCCAAAGAGATTAAGGAAACCTGGAAAACGGGAATTCAGGAATTTTTGAAAATCCGGCAAAAATATTTGATTTATAGATGATTTAAAAAAGTAGGGGCGGAAAATTTTCCGCCCCTACTTTTTTATTTGTAATTATTTATTTGATTGCTCCACTTTTTTAGCGCCTTCCAATACGGTTTCTTTCATCGATTCCATATAATCCGTCAGTTTTTTCTGCAAATCCATGTTTGTTGCTCCGAGGATTTTTGCAGCCAGGATCCCCGCATTTTTCGCCCCGTTGATTGCCACTGTTGCAACCGGAATTCCATTGGGCATCTGAACGATGGAAAGCAAACTGTCCCATCCGTCGATGGAATTGCTGGATTTGATCGGAACACCAATAACCGGAAGCGGTGTCAGACTCGCAGTCATTCCGGGTAAGTGCGCTGCCCCCCCGGCTCCGGCAATAATCACCTGGACTCCTCTTGAAGAGGCGGTTTTCGCATATTCGAACATGCGTTCAGGAGTTCTGTGAGCAGAAACGATGGTTAACTCATAAGCTATTCCAAACTCTTTTAAAATATCTGCAGCGTCTTGCATAATTGGCAGGTCTGAAGTGCTGCCCATGATAATTCCAACCATTTCTGTCTAATTTGTTTGCAAATCTAACGATTATTAGACTTCGTTGAAAACTATTCCCTCATTGTGGAGTATTTTCGCGCCTTTTTATTGATTTTTCTTTTAGTTTTGACCCTTCGTCCAACTTACATTATGAATAAATCAATACTCCTATTTGTGTGCACCATTTTCCTTCATTGGAGCTCACAACTACAAGCACAAACTACTTTTTTAACGGATAATTTCGAAGGAGCATTTGCATGGAACACTGTAAGTACTTCAGGTCCGAATCAATGGGTTCAGGGGAATTGCACAAGCAATGGAGGAAATTCAGCTTTATACATCACTTCCGGGGGAATTACAAACGATTGTACTCCAACAGGGATCCAACATTACGGATACACCAATGCAAGTTCCGGAACGGAAACAGCAATTGTTTACCGGTCTGTAAATGCAACGTGCTTTACATCCATCAATGTTCTTGCAGAAATTCAGGTAGAGGGTGAAAGCGGATTGGATTATCTGGAACTGGTTTGCAGCACCAATTCGGGAGCAACCTGGACACCTGTTTCAACACAATTAGTCGCAAATGCTACCTATTCCGGATTCAGTCAATTACTCCCGGGAAGTTTCGATAACACCACTTTCTGGATCGGTTTCCGCTTTACTTACAATAATTCGAATATTGGGAATAAAGCTCCTGCAATAGACAATTTCAGAATCCAGGGAACTTCCAGCGATGTGACTCCACCGACCATTACCTGTCCATCACCTGCTGCCGTTTATTCGGATCAGTTTTGTGACTTCACATTGATTGATTATGCCGCTTTAGCCACTGTGAATGATGCCTGTGGAATCATTTCAACGGTTCAATCACCAGCTATAGGAACGAGTGTAGGTTCCAATACACTAATTACATTGCAAGCTACGGATCCGTCCGGAAATTCTTCAAGTTGTAATTTCACCTTGACGGTAATTGACACCGTTGCACCAAAAGCTACCTGTATCGCTTTGGATTCAGTATATGCATCTGTTTCCTGCACGGCTATTGTTCCGAACATTGTCCCGACAGTTACAGTGGACGAATTTTGTACTCCCGCAAGTTCTTTGATCTTTAATCAGACTCCGGCAGCCGGAACTGTCATGACAGCTACCCAAAATGTGTTTGTTACAGTAACCGACCTTGCAGGAAATGTGGGCGGTTGTTTCACTCACATGTTGTTCTTTGACACCATTTCACCGACCATCACTTGTCCGGCTAACCAAACTGTTTCGACAAACAATGGCTGTACTTATGATATTGCCAGTTTCACCTCACAAGCAACTGTAATAGACAATTGTTCAACGGTATTTTTATTGAACCAAAGTCCGGCAGTTGGAAACTCACTACCAATCGGAATACACTCCATCACCATTCAGACAATTGATCAAGATGGAAATGCACAGGTTTGTCAATTTAACCTGACAGTGCAGGACGGAACATTGCCAATCATCAATTGTCCGGCAACACTCACAGTTCCGGTAAACAATCAATGTTTGGCGGTCGTGGGGAATTTAGTTCCATTAGTATCCGCAACCGACAACTGTACTGCAAGCAACCAATTGGTGTTTGCACAAAATAAGCCCGTCAATCTGATCTTTGCTGATTCCATTACGGTTCTGATGACTGCTGTCGATTTAAACGGAAATATTGGAAGTTGTTCCATTTTTGTAATCGCAATTGATACACTTGCACCTGTTGTCACTTGTTTAAGCGACACTAGCTTATCAGTTTCAGGAACGTGTTCCATGACAGTTCCGAATTTATTGGGAATGCACAGTGCAGTTGACAATTGTACTCCTTCCAACCTGCTTACCTTTTCACAAAATCCACTTCCGGGAACAGTCATTACAAACCCTGTCGGGATTGTGATCTCTTATACGGATACTTCGGGAAATATCGGTACCTGTATGACGCAAGTGATTCCGATCGAATCCATCAATCCTACAATCACCTGTCCTTCCGCTCAAACATGGAATAACGGAATTACTTGTTATGCACTTATTCCTGATTTGACGGCACTTGCAACCGTAACTGATAACTGTACGGGGTATTCTTTAACGCAACAACCGGTTGCCGGAACGAACTTAATTTCCGGAACCCATATCGTAACCATTACCGTAACTGATCTGGCTGGAAATACATCTTCTTGTAACACCACTTTCACCATCATTGAAAATCAGGCTCCTACTATTTCATGTCCCGGGAACATTTCAACGTGTAACCCACTTATCACTTATTCCAATCCGACCGGATCGGACAACTGTTATTTCACTATTTCCCAAACAGATTTGTCGGGGCTTTCATCCGGAGATATCTTCCCGATCGGAACAACTACTCAGACTTATCAGATTGAAGATTCTTCCGGGAACACCAGTTCCTGTTCGTTCACAGTACAGGTTCTTCTTTATCCGGACACTGCATTTATTCCGAACAGCTTAATCTACCTTTGCGATACCTATACGACAAGTATCCAGGCTCAGGCAATCCAATCGGGAACCGGTTCCTGGAATGTATTGACCGGAACGGGAACACTCATGAATGCAACTGCACTTCAGACAACCGTGCAAAATCTTTCTCCGGGTTCAAATACCATTGAATGGGTAGTCACTTCCCCTACTTGCGGTTCAAGAAGAGATACGGTACAAATTGTCGTGAACATGCCGCCATCTCAGGCTGTTTTACAAGATTCAATGTATGCCTGTGCAGCCACCAGCTTCATCATTCAGGCAAATACCCCACTCATTGGTCAAGGAACCTGGTCGAGCGATGCAGGTATTACTTTCAACAATATTCATGCTCCGGTAGCAACCGTTCTTTCAATTCCTGACGGATATCATACCTTGTATTGGACTATTTCCACAAATGGGTGCCCAAGTACAGTAGATAGCAGCGTTATCTATGCTCCGATAACTGCGCAAGTCCTTACGAATGACACGACACTTTGTGTAAATCAACTTCCGATTTCCATCTATGGAAATCAGCCCGGAAGCGACCAGGCCACCTATTGGATTGAACTTTCAGGTACAGGAACATTGACAAATAAATACAATCCGAACACACAGTTGACGGCTGCAGCACCCGGCGATTTAGTTCTGCTTTACATGCATACACATGATTTCTGTGGACCAACTAAGGATACCTTGCGAATTCATTTGAATAATTGTGGTGAAAGCACTTTTGATGTACCAACAGTCTTTACACCGAATAACGATGGAGACAACGACCAGTTCATCATTCCGAACCTGCATGAAACCTATCCGGATTGTAAGGTCATGATTATTAATCGCTGGGGATCCAAGGTTTTTGAATCAACGGGATATGGTGAACCTTGGGATGGAACATTCAAAGGAGATGATCTTCCGCTCGGGACTTATTTCTACGAAATTGTTTCACCGAATGGTGATTTCACGACAATCAAAGGGTCAATCAGTATTATCCGTTAATCCCATCAATCATGAAAAAATTAATAATCATCCCGTTTATTTCAGTTGTAGGATTAGCATTCGGACAACAGGATATTCAATTTACACAAACTGCTTCTTCTCCTTTTTTAGTAAACCCGGCAGCGGGCGGCCTGATGAATGTAGCTGAAGTTGTTCTCGGAAATCGCTTGCAATATGCCGGTGTTGATGGAAGACCCATGACCACTTTTGCAGGGATCCAAAGCATGGTTCGATTCAAGAAGCGCAAATCAAAAGCATTGTTGAATGAATTGTCTTCAATCGGACAAACTTTTTACAGCACACCTCAGAGAACTGTTGCATACAAACAAGTAGCCGGTCTGACATTTATTAATGACGTGATCGGACCATTTACACGGACAAGTGTGAAAGCAAACCTCGGAGTACATATTCCATTATCCCAAAAATTGAATGCCGGTATCGGACTTGGCGTAGGTTGGTCCAATTTTGGAATTGACAATTCCAAAGTTACCCTTGGAACAGCCAATGATAAAGCTTATGCAAATTACATTGGAATCTCAGCTTCACAGAATTACCTGGACGCACAAGCCGGTTTGGTTGTTTACAATGACCGTTTGCTTGTCAGTGTTAGCGGAAGCCAGGTCTTTAACAATAAAATGCGTCTGAGTGATGTAACGACGGCAAGTACCTTCCAACCGCATCTTTTCGCATTGGCAAGTTACCGGTTTGATTTAGGGAAAAACTATGGGCTGGAACCGATTGTTCAATTCAGATCGGCAAAGCATGCTCCTATCAGTTACGACATTGCCATGCGCTTACATTATATGCGTATGGGTTGGGTGAGTCTTTCTTACAGAAGACAATCTTCGATCGGAGTAGGTTTCGGTATCAACCTGCTTGCACGCTTCAATGCTTCCTATTCATTTGAATTCGGGAACGGGGTTACCGAAAAATTTGGAAATACTTCCCACGAGGTACGACTCGGTTTCATCTTCGGTCACAAACGAAATATGAATAAGGAATTCAAGCAAGATGAAAAGGCAGAGCCAGTGCCGGAAGAAACGAAACCGGAAGAAACACACTAACTTCCCGACAAACCGGGGAATCCGAATTTGATAAAAACCGAAAGAATAAATGCTAATTTTCAAGTATTGCTAATTTTGTAAAAAAGTACACATACTATGCGTCCGTTTTATTTATTGCTTAAGCTATCTTTAAATATTTCATTCAGACTCTTTTACAAACGATTTCTTGTATTAAACAAACACAAAGAGCTATTCGGCAGCACGATTTACGTGAGTAATCATCCGAATTCTTTCATGGATCCAATCCTGATTGGTTCATTGAACCGACCTATCGTGCACTTTATGACGCGTTCGGATGTATTTGTCTGGTGGTTAAAACCTATTCTCTGGTCAGCACATATGCTACCGATCTTTCGCCAACAAGACGGAACAGATACTAAAGGAAAAAATACCGATGTTTTCAATAAAGTGAATTCCTCTCTTAGAAAAGGAAGAAATATTTTGATCTTTGGGGAAGGATTTACCGATGACACCCCCATCAGAGGATTAAAGCCAGTTAAGAAAGGACCTATCCGAATGGGATTCGGGGCATTGGAATCCATTAATTGGAGCAAGAATATTTACATTTCCGGAATTGGGGTCAGTTATACCGATCGAAATACGATGGGTTCTGAATTCGTACTCGATAATGGTCCGAAAATCTGCCTGAACGATTACAAACAAAGCTATCTGGAAAATCCAAGTAAGGTCATCAATGAGGTAACCAGAATCGTTGAAAAAAACATGCAGGATTGCATTGTTTATGTAGCGAAACCGGCAAGATATTCCCTGTTAGAAGGAATCATGCAAATCACCCGAAAAGGATATAATAACCTGAATCACGATGATCATATTCCGTTGTTAAAACGTTGGAATTATTCCAAAGAATTGGCAACCTGGATCAATCAGAACGTGACAGATGAAAGCACAGAAATCCTGGCACTTCAAAAGGATCTGGATGCTTACTTCAACCTGGAAAAACGAATGAAAGTTCAGGACCGGTTCGTCCTTGCAAAGAAAGATCCGGAATTAGTAAGTCCGCTGAATAACTGGCTTTACCTCATCCTGATGTGGCCTTTTGCAATAGTCGGATTCATGCATGGTTTCATTCCGTATATCATTTCCAAAAAAGTGACGGAGAAAATTATGAAACGTAAAGTTTTCTGGGGTTCTGTAAAAATGATGATGGCTAAGATCATCGGTTCGATCTACAACATTCCAATTATCGTTTTGGTCACCAAATGGTACCTGCCTCATTGGTCTTTGGGAATCCTATATTATTTCCTTATCCCCGTATTATGGCGTTTAAGCTATGAATATGCGCATCAATTCAAGGAAATTCAGATCAAACGAAAAATGAAATCCGTGGATCTGTCGAAATTTGTAGAGAAGCGTGCTGAGTTGGAGGAACGCATCAAGAGATTGATCCCTATTGCTTAAATAGAATACATTTTTCACTTGACTTGCATCCTTTTTAGCTAAAGGAAAATTTCACTTAAATAGTATTTGGAAATTTGAGAATTCACAAATTCGTGTGTTCGCAAAGATACGAACAGATTTAATGATAAACTATTGATTTTAAGCCAACTGAAAAAAATTAACCAACCAATTTTCTTCCCAAATAAACCATCAAAATACAGAAGATTACTGAAATCAAAATGTTCAAAATGGCAATGAGCAACTGCCCTCGTTCCATGAGTTCCAGATTCTCCTTGGCAAAGGTCGAAAACGTACTGAATCCACCACAGATTCCAATAATCCAAAAAGCTTGAAAGGATTCAGCATTCGTGGGTTTCATTTTCATCATCAAAACCAAAAAAACGCCAACTAATAACGATGCAATCAGATTGGAAGCCAGTGTAGCGATTGGAAAAACGGATTTTGGAAATTGGTGAATGAGACGGGTCAATCCGAAACGCAAGATCGCTCCGATTCCTCCACCTAAGAAAACATAAACCACACTCATTCTGATTCCGTTTTATTTGCGAAAAACCGCTTATAAATCTTCCAAAATACAAAAGCCCAGAGAACTCCCCAAACAATTCCACAAAGTACATCCGACAAATAATGCATCGTCAGATAGATCCTGCTTAGCCCGATTAATGCCACACAGAAGATCAGAATCCATTTCAGATTCGGATAGAATTTGCGCAGGAAGAACCAACTGAAGAGTGCTACAGCAGCATTGTTAGATGCATGAGAGGAAAAGAAACCATATCTACCTCCAAGGTATGTATGCCCATCTTCCATGTAATAATGCAGGTGTTTTTCCAGCAACAAATTATGGGACGGGCGATAACGCATAATCGTATCCTTGAAAAAGAAAGTGGTCGTACTATCTACTATCCCAATCATCAACAAAGCCATTCCCAAGAATATAACCATTGTTTTTGTGCCGTAATTCTTCCAGATAAAATAACTGAGAAGCAGATAAAACGGAATCCATGTTGCTGTCTTTGTGACATACCAGAAGAATTGATCCAGGAATGGTGTATTCCAACCATTCACTGCAAGAACAATACTTCTATCAATGGATTCCAGGTAATCAAACATGGTTCAAATGCTTCCAGATCATGTCTTTTAATTCTGTTAAGCCTTGTTGAGCCACTGAAGAAATGAAGACATAAGGTATTTTGGGTAAATCTTTACGAATTGCTTCCGTTAACTCATCATCCAGCATATCCGACTTGGTAATTGCCAACAAGCGTTCCTTGTGCAATAACTCCGGATTGTACTGCTTCAATTCATTGAGCAACAGTTTGTATTCTGCATGAATATCGTCTGCATCTGCAGGAATCATAAAGAGCAAACAAGAGTTGCGTTCGATGTGACGTAAAAATCGCAAGCCCAAACCTTTCCCCTCATGTGCTCCTTCAATAATTCCAGGAATATCAGCCATAACGAATGAACGATAATCACGGTATTTCACAATTCCAAGATTCGGACGAAGGGTTGTAAAAGGGTAATCGCCAATTTCAGGTTTTGCTGAAGACAATACGGAAAGCAGGGTACTTTTTCCTGCATTCGGTTTTCCAACCAAACCGATATCAGCCAAAATTTTCATCTCCAGAACCATCCAACTCTCAATTCCGGGTTCTCCCGGCTGAGCGAAACGAGGTGTCTGATAAGTGGATGATTTGAAATGATCGTTTCCTAAACCACCGCGACCTCCCGGAACCAAAATTTTCTCTTCCCCATCTTCGGTGATTTCGAAAAGCACTTCTCCTGTCTCGGCATCTTTCGCCAAGGTTCCAAGTGGAACTTCGATGTATTTATCCTGACCCTGAGAGCCCTTTTGCAACTGACCCGAACCATGTTCACCATGACCGGCTTTCATATGCTTTTGGAATTTCAGATGAAGTAAAGTCCACAATTGCTTGTTTCCGCGAAGAATAATATGACCACCGCGTCCTCCATCTCCACCATCCGGTCCTCCCTGCGGAATATACTTTTCACGTCGAAAATGCGCAGATCCACCGCCTCCATTTCCTGAAGTACAGTGAATTTTTACATAGTCAACAAAGTTATCTGATGCCATTTTTTATCTCCTTTATTTGAAAAAACGAAACTTCATTAGACTTGAAAACCGCACTCTATTCGAATGCGGTTAACGTTCAAGCGAGTTTCTATATTAATTATTGTCTATTGCAGCATAAAGCGCGTCACTGATCTTATCGATCTCACCAACACCATTTATTGTCTGCACTTTGTTCTGGTCCTTGTAATAAGGCAGAACGTGAATTGTTTTTGTAAAATATTCGTTGATTCTCTTCAAAAGCTTTTCAGCAGCATCATCTGCACGACCGCTGTTCTGACTTCTCAGGGAAATTCTTTCTTTGATCACCTCTTCAGGAACATCCAGCTGAAGAACCTTGTGGATTTTCTGACCCTTTTCTTCCAGGTATCCATCCAAAGCTTCCGCCTGAACAACCGTTCTTGGGAATCCGTCAAAGATAAATCCTTTCGCGTCCGGATGTCTCTGAACTTCTTCCTCGAGCATGTCGATAGTTACGGAATCAGGTACCAGAAAACCGTCAGCCATGATTTGTTTAACACGTTTACCAAGCTCAGTATCATTCTCAATGTGTGCACGAAACATATCACCTGTCGAAAGGTGAACAAGTCCGTATTTTTCAATCAATCTTTCCGATTGTGTTCCTTTCCCTGCTCCAGGAGGGCCAAATAGTACGATGTTCAACATACTTTTTTCTTTTAATGGGATTATCCCTTTAGTTGATAAATGTGTTCGGTGTTTCTTCCTAACTCATCGTAATCCAGACCGTAGCCTACTACAAATTTGTCCGGAATCGAAAAACCGATATATGTTGGGGTATGTGTTCCTTTAAATGCTTCCGGCTTGAACAACAGGGTTGCTATTTCCAAACTTGCCGGTTTTTCAACTGATAATATGGTAAACAATTTTTCCATTGTTATTCCGGTATCCACAATGTCTTCCAGGATAATGACGTGCTTATCCTTGATACTTGTAGTCAATCCTATCACTTCATCCACCCGACCTGAAGAATGCATTCCCTTATAGCTGCTCACTTTTACAAATGTGATCTCACAAGGGGATCGAAAGCATTTCATTAAATCAGCAGCAAACATGAATGCTCCATTCAAAACAGCAATGAACACGATTTCTTTTCCAGCATAATCCTGCTCCAACTTTGCAGCTAAAGAGGCAATCTCTGCTTGAATTTTTTCTTTTTGGATAAAAATCTCGAATGTTTTATCGTTCAGCTGAAGCACTTTGTTGTCTAATTTTAAGGGCAAAAGTAGGATTTTTAAGGGAATTATTGGCTTAAATCACAAAGAAATAGCTTGAAATGGATTATTTCGTTGAATCTTGTGCAAAATGACCTATTCCATTCCTCTCCAAATTACCTAATATATTCAAAAGGAACTATCTTTGCATCATGAAAAAACAATGGAACGGAAACACCTATAAAGTTGGAATGCTTGGTGGTGGTCAATTAGGTCGCATGTTTATCCAGGAAGCACTTAATTATGATGTTCATGTTCATTGTTTGGATCCCGATTCGGATGCACCTTGCAGGTATCTGGCAACTTCTTTCCAACACGGTTCTTTACAAGATTATGAAACGGTGGTTCAATTCGGGAGCGATAAGGATGTCGTTACTGTTGAGATAGAGCATGTCAATGTAGATGCTTTGCATACACTTGAAAAAAATGGAATCAAGGTATTTCCTCAACCAGCTGTTTTGGCAATTGTGCAAGACAAAGGGCTTCAAAAAGAGTTTTACCAAAAAAATAATCTCCCCACTGCCGATTTTACGTTGGTCAGCGGAAAAGAGGACCTGATCTCCAAAAACATCCCTTTCCCATACGTTCTTAAATGGCGTAAAGGAGGATACGATGGTAAAGGGGTTCAGATAATGAAATCTGCCGCCGATCTGGAGCATTTGATCGATACACCATTCGTTATTGAACAACTGGTTCCTTTTACCAAAGAGTTAGCAGTCATTGTTGCCCGAAATGAACAAGGAGAAAGTGTGGTGTATCCAACAGTGGAATGCGAATTCAGTCCAACGGTAAACCTGGTGGAATTCTTGTTTTCACCAGCCGACATTTCTGAGGAAGTGGAGAAAAAAGCTCGTGAAATCGCACTTCAGGTGATTGATTCGCTCCAAATGGTCGGAATTTTAGCTGTAGAGCTCTTCCTTACAGCAGCTAATGAAATCCTGATCAATGAAATAGCACCGCGTCCGCACAATAGCGGTCACCATACCATTGAATGTTGCTATACGTCACAGTTTGAACAACACTTGAGAAGTATCGTGAATGCTCCGCTAGGTTCCACCAAGCTGATTACTCCGGGAGTGATGATCAATTTGCTGGGGGAACCTGGTTATGAAGGAACTGCGAAATATGAGAATTTGGAACAGGTTATTTCACAGGAAGGTGTCAGTGTCCATCTTTATGGAAAACAACAAACCAAACCTTTCCGGAAAATGGGTCACGTGACCATCTACGGACCGCATTTGGAAGAGTTGAAAACAACCGGAAGAATGGTAGCTAAAGAATTAAAAATCAAAGCTTAAATACATTTATTATTCTATAATTGCTACCTTTACCCCCCATTTAAGAGCTTTTGAAACTACATATACTTACTTTTGTATTCTCTTTTCTTGCACTGAGTCAACAGCTTAATGCTCAGCTGTATACATTTCAGGAATTCAATCATCAGGACGGATTAAAAATAACTACCACACTTACCACTACTCAGGATGAATTGGGTCATCTGCTTATCGGAACGGATGGGAATGGGATTGTCCGGTTTAACGGAACCACTTTTGAATCCATTCACAGTGCAAAAGGGCTTGATCGTCCGTATCACGTAACCGGAATCTCCATTGTCAATGGGGAAATTTATTTTTCCACCCTTTATGCCGGAATATTGAATTATTACAACAATGGCATTCATTCGTTCTATAAGATAAACCCGATTACCGATGGTTCCGCTTTGCATATTGGCAAATGTCAGAACGACCTGTCTATCATCACGAATAATTCCATCATGGTCGTGGATCTGAATGGCAAACTCATTTTAAAGAAGCAATACGTCTCCAAGCACATCAAAAAATGTGTCGAGTTATTGGAAACTCCCTATGGAAATATCCTGATTACAGATAAAGAGTCCTATTTCATTAGTTCAACTAAAATAACCCCTTTGAGCAAATGGCTGAATTCGCCAAAAGTGAATTTTAAGGTGGCTTCCTATTATCAAAAGAAATTGGTTCTCTTTGATGAAGCAGGGAAGAACAAATACACGTATTACTTCTCCAACAATGGAAGTATTTTCAGACAGACCAAGGAGGAAACAGGTTTTGAATTCAAAGATACCCCCATTGAAAACATCGCATCAAAAAAGAATCAGATCTTATTCAGTGATTCGGATGATGAGCTCTTTTCAATTGAAGATGACAACCTCAAACGGATTGCCCCTAACTACACCAAGGAATTAGGATCCATTTATCATCTTTTCATTGATAATTCCGGAGATTACTGGGTAAACACTTCCCAGGGAATCACCAAAATAAGTGTTGAACCGTTCACAAAAGTGAAACTTTCCCCCATTTTTGAAGACAACCTGATCATTCAAATTTTCAGGACAAAAAGCAACGATTTTTTGCTGGGAAATGGAAAGAACGAAGTCTATTACGGTCCGATTTATTCCACTAATTTCAAGGTGAAAACGGCTTTTCGGGTCAACCATGTTCTGGAATGTCCGATTGGAACACTCATTTGTTCCGAAACCGGGATTTATGAATTGAAATCCGGTGAAATCCTGGAAACAGCTATTCCGAAGCAAAAAGGTGAACGAATCAAATTTGCCATTTGGGATGGTGAAAAATTGTGGTTTGCACCAGCCGAAAAAGGTCTTTATTATTACGACCCGAAATCCAAGACCTCCACAAAAGCAAAAATCAATGGTGCTCCGGATTATTTCTATTGCGGGCAAAAATCCGCTGATGGGAAATTCCTTTATCTCGGTACCAATGAAGGAATCAAAAAAGTCAATATTGCCACAAAACAAGTCATCCATCTAAAACAATTCAATACCATTGGAGCTTACGCAGGGAATTCAACCAGCGACATATTTGGAAATTTGTGGTTCACCTTCGACCGAGGGATTGCAGGAATTGATCGGAATCATCAATTAATTACCATCACAGACCAGAAAATACTCCCTTCTTACTTATTCTACACACTTTCCTCTGATAAACTGGGGAACTTAATCCTGGGGACCAACTTGGGTATTCATATCCTTAAAATGAATAAGGACGGGAAGGTCGTTTATCACAAAAATTACAATGAAAAGAATGGTTTTCGGGGGTATGAAACCAATATGCGCGCTGTTTTCCAGGACGAGAACAGGTGTTTTGTCGGAACTTCCGAAGGTCTATTTCTGATTAATACTGAGATTCTGAAGAACTACCCTGTTCCTCCAAAACCAATTATCATTAAAGGTCGCCTGTTTCAAAATGGTGTGATTCGGGATGTCGATCAGGGAAAATACCTCACATTCAAGACGATTCTGTCTAAAAACAGCGGATTAGAGTACTATTATAAAATCACAGGCTTCCACAAATTCTGGATCAAACTCAATAGTTCCGGTGAAATGAAAATGCCCGAACTGGAAAACGGTTCCTACCGTTTAGAGGTCAAATCAACTTTTGACGGAATCAACTTTTCGGAGATTTCAACCTATCCGATTGTGATCCATAATCCGATATGGCAGTCCAAATGGTTTATCGTGATTGTGATCCTATTCCTGGGGCTATTGAACATCGGATATCTGGAATGGACACGGACCGGAATGCGGGTGAACCTTTACGAAATCAGCTACAATTCACTCGATCCGAGGTTTGTCCCCAAATTGCTGTTATTCGGAGCGCTCAGTAACGCCCTGACAGGTTTGATCATTCATTATTTCGTAGACAAGAATCTTGGGAACATGACGGTCAATTTCATTGTCAGTTCGGTACTTCTGGTTGGTTTTATAACCCATAAATTTTCCGGTCGCAGAAATCGCCTGGACCGGATCAATAACCTCAGTTTATACGTATCCCTTCTGGTGTTATTTGTGCAGTTCTTTTACTTATTATTCATCACAAATATTCATCCCTATCCGGTTATTGCAATCCTGCTTATTTCAAGTGTTTTGCCGTATATGCTAAACAATATCCGATCGATTATCATCATTTGTCTCTTTCAAATCTTTGTTTCCGTTCTGATGTTGATCTGGATTGAAAACCCGGCATTCAACAGTGTGCTTTTCATTCTCTCGATCGGTGTTTCGTCTGCCCTTACGATCATGGTGACCTATTTAAGAAATGATTCATTGGAAAAATTGTTCTTCGTTAGCAATATCCTGAACAAGGGAAATATGATGGCAATTTCATTCGATCAAAAGGGAATCATTACCTATTGCAGTAAAAACCTGTCAAATTTATTGCATATCGATTCGAATATGATCGTTGGAAAATCACTCTCCACACTCAACCCGATCGTAGTTTCTGCTGAAATGCGCGAATTCTCCTTGGGAGATGAATTTTCAGACGGGAAAATATTTCTGGTTCCCATGTACAACAAAAAAGGGGAAGTGATCTGGATTGAATGGTCCTGCAAGTATTTTTCCGATGCTGTGCGTGTAATCATGGGTCAGGACGTTACGGAAAAACTGACTCTCACGACCAACTATCAATCGCTGGTTGAAAATGCCCATGATATGATCTTCAATACGGATATCGATGGAAATTTCACCTATCTGAATGAGATGAGTAGCCGGACCTTCGGATACAAGAATGAAAACCTTGTCGGGAAAGATTCCGTATCCATCGTTCACCCGGAGTATCGGGATATTGTAAAGGACTTCTTTAGAAATCAAATCCTGAACCGGATCCAGAACACCTATTTGGAATTTCCAATCCGAACCAAGGAAGGGCGGATTATCTGGCTCGGACAAAATGCTTCCATCGTATTTGAACCGGGTTCCAGGAAACGAATTATCGGGTTTACCGCTCTGGCACGTGATATTACAGAAAAACGTGCAAATGAATTGCTGATCGAACAGCAAAACAAGGACATTACATCAAGTATCAATTCAGCAAAACGAATCCAGTACAGTCTTTTACCGAAGGCTTCTGAAGTGGGGGATCATTTTGAAGATTACTTTGTAATTTTCAAGCCAAAAGACATTGTCAGTGGTGATTTTTACTGGATGCATCAAATCGGTGACAAATTGATCCTTGTTCTGGCAGATTGCACCGGACATGGTGTCCCGGGAGCATTTATGACGATTCTAGGGATCAATCTGTTGAACCAGCTGGTCATCGAACGGAAAATTGATGATCCCGCACAAATCCTCAATGGATTGAACAATGAATTGCATAAACTGCTTCATCACGGAACCAATACATTGACCACGGAAGGAATGGATGCTCTGGTTGCCGTATTTGAAGGGGATTCGGTAGAATTTGCAACAAGCGGAGTTGCACTGATCCATATTCACGAAGATGAATTCGTATTGCATAGATCCACTAAAAAGGAAATCGACACGGAAGTCTTTGTTTACGAAAGCAAGAATATCTCCATTGCAGAGGATGATCAACTTTACCTGATTACAGATGGGTTTCAAAAACAATTCGGATCCATTCGAAATAAGAAGTTTTCATTCAAACGCATCCGTGAATTGCTGGAGAAAATCAAAATTGAATCCATGCCGCTTCAAAAGAAATATTTTGAAAATGCCTGGTCCAATTGGTCAGAAGGTCATGAACAGACGGATGATATCACCATCATCGGATTAAAAAAATATAAACCGAAGGATTAGGCACCTGTTTTTCGCACCAAATAAGCTACCGGGAAATAGGCGGATAAAACGCTTAGACCACTAACGGTTCCCAGGATAAACAGAACATCTCTTACCCGAAGAATAACGGGAAATGCATCATTTCCTCCTGAATTAGGCATCTGTAAGAACCCGTAATGATTTTGAAGCAAGCAAACACCTATTCCCAATACCAGTCCGATTCCGATTCCTTTAAGCGCAATCAAGATTCCTTCGAAGAAAAAGATCTGGAATATAAACCGTTTCGTGGCACCGAAGCGTTCCATGGTCTCAATATTCTCCTTTTTCTCAATGAACAACATATTCAGGGATGCCACGAGATTGAATGCCGCCAAAACAAAAATGAACAATAGGATCAAAACAACTATCTTCTTTTCACTTTCACTTGTCTTAAAGATCAACTCATTCTTTTCTGCAGCGGTTTTAATTTGAAAGGTGTCTCCGAATTTGGCTACAAGAGCAGTTTTGATTTCTTCTCTGTTTTCCTTCTTTGCATGAAAATAGATTGCAGTGATATCCGTGTCATAATTCAACTGGATTTCCGCATAATTTATCGGAACCAACAAATCAGACATATTCACATCCTTGTTGTAATTCATTCGCCCAACCACTTTCAATGGAGAAACCTTGAAAGGGCTTTTCAGCCGGGCTATGGAAGCATCTCTTAATGGGGTGTATAAGGTCAATTCCTCGTAACCATCCAACTCCGAAATATATCCATCGATCTTGTCCAGCAAACTCGCTCCGATAACAGCTGTCGGTTCCCCATTCTCTTCCAGGGTCGGATATCCGTCAACCATGTGTTTCGACAAATTGCATGCATCAACGAAAGAATAGTCAACACCTACCATTCGTGCATTCACCCATTTCTTTCCGTGCTTGATGATAACTGTTTCCTCAATGGCTTTGGACAAGGAAATCACTCCGGGAATTTTGCGCAACTGGTTCAGATTTACCGTGGTCGAATCAAATGTCTTGCCTTCGGATGAACGCATGGTAATAGCAGGATCATAGTCGGAATACAACTTCGAAACCATTTGTTCAATTCCATTAAAGGCTGATAGAATGATAATTAACGCGGCTGTTATAATAGCAATTCCGACAACAGAAATCCGTGTAATCCAACTCACAAGGTTCCGCTGCTTTCTGGTATACCGAAGGTATCTTCGCGCTATGAAAAATGAAACCTTAATCTTTCAACAATTTATTAATGGTTTCAGCATAATCCAATGAGTCATCAATAAAGAATTGAAGATCCGGAATCTTATGCATGTTTTTTAAGCGTTTTCCAACTTCACCACGAATCTTGCGTGAGTTTTGTTGAATATTATCCAACACCACCTTTTTATCCGGACCGGCAAAAACCGAAAGGTAAATACGCGCCAAAGATAAATCAGAAGTCACCCTTACAATCGTTACACTTACCATTGCACCAAGGCAAATTTCACTTGCATTGCGTTGAAAATAAGTAGCTAATTCCTCTTGAATTACGCCCTCAATTCGGTTTTGTCTAATTGAACTCATGCTGCAAAGTTAAGAATTGTAAACTCGTTCATACACAAAGGAGAACAAAAACATATCTTTGTACTGCATGAAATCGATATTAGCATTCCACAAATACACATTTTCGTATAAAGCTCCGGCTATACTTACGATCTTTTACAACTTGCTTTTTGTGATATTCAACCTCCTGTCCATGGTGTTGTTTATTCCGTTTTTACAGCTGATTTTTCAACCGGATAAAATCACCAATTTACCTGAGCCGGTTTATAAGGGTGGTTTTTCAACCTTTTTTATTTACTGTAAAGATCTTTACAACTATACCATGCAGGAAATGGTCAAGGAAGATCCGAAAGATGCCCTGCTTTTTGTCTGTATTTCTGTCTTAATTGCCTTTTTCCTGAAAAACCTGGCACGTTATGGAGCCATTTGGCATCAATCTCAGCTCCGAATGGCAGTTGTTCGTGATATCAAAGACCAATTGTTTGCCAAAGCAATGAAGCTTCCGCTTTCTTTTTACACCGAAGAACGAAAAGGAGATTTAATGTCCCGGATGAACAGTGATGTGGGGGAAATTGAAATTGCCGTAATAGCCATCCTGGAATTAATTTACAGGGAACCTTTTGCAATTCTTACTACAGTGGGAGTGTTATTGTACATCAGTCCGAAACTGACCTTGATTTCCTTTATCTTGCTTCCTGTATCTGCCTTCGTGATTTCCCGAATCGGGAAAAGCCTGAAACGCACTGCCAAATTGGGTCAGGAACAAAACGGGATTGTTTTTTCAACGATTGACGAAGCGCTGGGCGGAATTAAAGTGATCAAAGCTTTCAATGCCATTCCATTCATGAAAGAGCGTTTCCGTAAGATCAACTTAAGACATCAGCAATTGATCACACGCACTTTCCGCAAGAAAGACCTTTCTCCGCCATTGAATGAATTTTTAGGAGCAGCAGTTATGATGTGTCTGGTTTGGTTTGGTGGATTAATGATCCTTGATAAGGATGCAAATCTTCTCACAGGAGCTCAATTCATTACCTTTATCATAGTCTTTTCCCAATTATTACGTCCTATTCAGGGAATCGCAACGGCAGTAGGTAATCTCAACAAAGCAGAAGTCTCCCGCGATCGGATCAACGAAATTCTCGATACAAGCGAGAATATCTACCAGGTAGAAAATCCAAAAGAATTAAATGGTCTCAAGAACGAGATCCGAATAGAAGGAGTCAGTTTCAAGTACAAGGACGAATGGGTTCTGAAGAATATCAACTTTGACCTGAAACGCGGTAAGACCATTGCATTGGTTGGAGAATCCGGAAGCGGTAAATCCACAATTGCTGATTTACTTCCACGTTTTTACGATGTCAATGAAGGAGCAATCTACATTGACGATATCAATATCAAGGAATACGGATTGGAAGATTTACATCAGAATATCGGGATTGTTTCTCAGGAATCCATTCTTTTCAATGACACCGTTCGAAATAATATCGCATTTGGAAGAGAGGATGTTTCCATGGAATTAATTGTTAAGGCGGCCAAAATAGCACATGCTGATACTTTCATCGATCAACTGGAAAATGGATACGATACCTTTATCGGTGAGCGTGGGAATAAACTTTCAGGTGGTCAGAAGCAACGTTTAAGCATTGCAAGAGCTGTTTTAAAAGATCCGTCGATTCTGATCCTGGACGAAGCAACTTCAGCATTAGACACCGAAAGCGAGCGCATCGTTCAGGGAGCTTTGGATGAATTGATGAAAGACCGGACGTCCCTGATCATTGCTCACCGAATGAGTACGATCATCAACGCAGATGAGATTTTAGTCCTGTCAAAAGGTCAGATTATCGAGCGTGGAAAGCACCAGGATTTGATTGCTTTGGGAGGAACGTATGCAAATCTGTGTGGCCTTCAAGGAATCTTCCATTAATTTTGTGATTTTTTCACGGATAAATCATTGATAGCTACCGTTTAATAAGTATATTTCCACTTTGGTTCGCTTTTTGTATTCCACCAAACAACCATTCCATTTACGGAACGTTATTTACTATATGAAGCTGATTTGGATTATAGCATTCTTTCTCCCTTTTTCCCTGATGAGTCAATTGGTCACATCACCACAGGGTGCTGCGTCATTGGTTCAGAATACACTTCTTGGACCAGGAGTTACCGTTTCAAACATTAATTTCTCAGGTTCTTCCGCGTCAATCGGGAAATTTACGGCAAATGGAACAAATCTGGGAATCAATTCCGGAATTGTCATTACAACCGGAACAATTGCAAATAATGGAAACGGACCTCAGGGACCAAATAACTCATCCAATTCGGGATTTGATAATAATTACCCTGGTTTCTCTGCTTTAACTGCTCAGGCGGGAGCAACTACCTACAATGCTTCCATTTTGGAATTCGATTTTATTCCTTATTCAGATACCGTTCGTTTCAAATATGTATTCGGGTCGGAAGAATACCCGGAGTATGTCTGTTCCCAATTCAATGATGCTTTTGCATTTTTCATTAGTGGTCCTGGAATTCCGGGTGCTCAGAATATGGCAAAATTACCCAATGGGGCAACTGTTACAATTAACAATGTGAACAACGGGAATCCCGGAGGAACCGGAAGCGGAATAAACGCATGTGGAGCTAGTAATTCAGCATATTTTGTTAATAACGGAAATGGAAATCAAGCCCCATATAACGGATCTTCCAACTATATTCAATACGATGGTTTCACCAAAGTACTGGAGGCTGTTTCGAAAGTTCAATGTGGACAAACATACCATTTGATTATTGCTATTGCAGATGCCGGTGATGGAATTTTTGACTCGGGAATTTTTCTTGAGGCGAACAGTCTGACATCAAAAGTACCTGTCGAAGTGGATTACGTCATGTCATTTGATGCTTTCAATGATGGAGTGACCATGGCTGAAGGCTGCGTGAACACAACTGTCACATTGACCAGAAATGGCTCTACGGCAGCTTCAATGAACGTGCCGATCACTGTTGGAGGAACCGCTATCGAAGGTGTGGATTATTCAAACATTCCCAATTCAGTAACATTTGCTCCCGGTCAATCGACTGTTCAGTTTAATTTTAACGCATTGGCCGATGGACTTACCGAAGGGGTTGAAACTGTGGATTTGATTTTTGCAGTTCCCGATCCATGCGGTGGTTCCAATCCCTTGGAACTTAATCTGAAGATAAATGATATTCAGCCGGTTCAGGTTACCGTAAACTCGGTAGACAAACTTTGTCCGCAAGATCCAGCAGAATTGACTGCTATTCCAAGTGGTGGATCCGGTCCATATTCCATTCTATGGAGTACTGGTGAAACTACGGCTTCAATAACCGTTAATCCACCTGCAACACAAAATTATACCGTTTCTGTTACGGATGCTTGTTTAAATCAAACTGTAAATGCAGTAGCAACCGTAACTGTTCCGATCTATCAACCGATTGGTTTAGTGACCACACCGGACATCACTGAAATCTGTCCGTATGTTCCGAAAGAACTAACTGTCCAGGTAACAGGTGGCGCAGGAAACTTTACCTACTCCTGGCATCTTGCCAATGGTACGGTCTTAGGAACGAATGACACATTGAATGTGATACCGAGTACAAGTACGATGTATTATGTTGAAGTAACCGATCAGTGCGGTGTTTCATCCATTGACAGTGTTTTATATATCATCACAAGTCCTCCATTGGTTCTTACCATGTCCCCGAATCAGCTAATTTGCCCAGGAGACACCGTTCCGATCAGTGTAACAGCAACTGGGGGGTACGGACAATATTTCTACGAATGGTTCCATAGCGGTGAAACGACATCTCAGGTTTTTGTGCATCCTTATACAACCACATCCTATACTGTTTCTGTCTCAGATGAATGTCAGACATTTACCGTAGAAGGAACAACAACCGTGAATGTGATACAACCGATAGCAGATTTTGTTATTTCAAGTCATACTTTATTTGAAGATCTGCCTATTACCTTCCAAAATCTTACCATAGGCGGAAACACTTACGTATGGGAATTTGGGGACGGTCAGACATCCACGATGGTTCATCCGAATAATACTTATGATGTTCCCGGAACTTACTATGTCACATTAATTGCAACAAATAGCATAGGCTGTAAAGACACGGTGGTGAAACCGATTACTATCCAGGAAGAATATTGGATCTATGTTCCGAATACTTTCACTCCTGACGGCAATCAATTTAACAATACATTCAAAGCTTCCATGATCAATATCAAGGAAACAGAAGTGACCATTTATGATCGTTGGGGTCTTCAGGTGTTTTACTCAACCAGTATTCGCTGGGAATGGGATGGAACTTACAAAGACCTATTGGTTCCGGATGGAACATATACGTATAAGATTAAGTATGTCAGCCGATCAAATATTGCAGACGTACTGATTGGTCACGTAAACGTACTAAAGTGATTTCGTTCTTCCTCCGTCAACCGGAATATTTATCCCATTGATATAACTTGCAGAAGGTGAGGCTAAAAATGCCACTGCTGCCGCTATTTCTTCCGGTCTGGCAATTCGTTTCATTGGAGACTCCTCAGCCATTTCTTCAAAGATGGCATCTACAGAATCACCCGTCTTCTCAGATTTATTAGAAGCGATTTCCTGCAATCTGGTAGTGTTTGTTGCTCCAGGCAGAACGTTATTCACCGTAATGTTGAACTGTCCCAATTCATTTGCCAAAGTCTTACTCCAGTTCCCCACAGCTCCTCGAATGGTATTGGAAACCCCTAATCCGGGAAGTGGTTGTTTCACGCTTGTGGAAATGATATTCACGATTCTTCCGCCACCCGATTGTTTCATACCGGGAACTACCGACTGAACAAGGATATGATTGCAGATCAGATGTTGGTTAAATGCCGATAAGAACTCACTGATATCCGCATCAATTACCGGTCCCGCCTTAGGTCCTCCTGTATTATTGATCAAAATATCAATAGACTTCCCTTTTGACAGGTAATCACTTACCTTTTGTTTTAACTCCAAAGGTTGTGTAAAATCAACAACCAAATAATCGTGAGTTTGACTCCCTTCCCGATGAAGTTCTGACTTAACCAATTTCAGCTTCTCTTCGTTGCGGGCCAATAATACAATATCCGCACCCATTTCAGCCAATTTCATAGCAACTGCTTTTCCTATACCTTGTGTACTTCCAGCAACAAGAGCAACCTTACCGATTAATTCTTTCATCAAACAAAATTAATCATTCTGCGCTTTCAATGACATTTTTAAAGATTCAAATTCCTGATTGAGGAAAACAAACTGATTAAGCGTTTTTTATGAAAAGTGAGTCAAAAGAATTAATTGTGAATGTTATTAATTGATAAATCAAGTCGTTATTTGTTAAAAAATAAACTTGTTAATAAAAAAATAATTCCCGGTTAATTTCTCAATTGTTAAATAGAACCTTCTAAATATTCATTCAGAGCATGAGAACACAAGATGAACCGTTTTTATTAACCCTCTGAACCGATTGATTTACTTTAGTTTAAACTATACTTTAAGTTTTTTTAAAGTCTGTTTTCCATACTTTTACAACAAACTATTATATTATGAACAAAAAATTACTCTGGTTAGGGTTATCTATGTTGTTTAGTTGTTTTATATACGGCCAAACAACCATAAATACCAACCATCCGAACAACAACGGAAATGGTTCCGTTACCTTCAATGTTCAAAATACCAATGCATTTGATATCATTATAACCGGTATCCAATGTCATCTGGGCTCTACAGCAACAAACAACATTGAACTTCTTTACAACACAAGCCCCTACGTTGACAACGCAGCTCCATGGAGTTTCGGAACTGTAGGAGCCGGACAGAACGGTTGGATCTCTGCGGGATCAGCAGTTGTTTCCAATTCCAATACTGCAAATGGAATTGTTACAGCGCTTTCGTCCTTGTCACTGACTATTCCAGCTGGAGCAACTTATCAGCTTGGCTTGTCAGCGACCACGATGCAATACTCCACATTAACCAATGGTGCTGGTATAAATACCTTTAGTGCTGGTGGTGTCAACTTGTTAACTGGTGATGGAATCTCTTGGGGAGGAACGGTTTACCCGACAACTCCCGCAAATTATCCTCGAGGTCTGATTGGTGGAATCACCTTCATTCCTGCTGTACCTTGTACTTCTCCTCCAACTGCAGGTACTGTTTCTGCAGCAAACAACCCGATTTGTCCTTCAGTAAATAACACGCTTTCATTATTAGGTGGAACAGGTGGAACTGGACAAACTTATCAATGGCAGAGTTCTCCAACAGGAGCTCTAGGATCATATACAAACATCGGTGGTGCTACAAACAGCACCTACATCTCGAGCCAAACTTCCGACACCTATTATCGTTGTTACATGACTTGCGGTGGAATGTCTGATACAACTGCCGGTTTCCTTGTAAATACAAGCAACTTTATCAATTGTTATTGTAACAGTAATGCTACCAGTACTAGTGATGAGGAAATTCTGAATGTCAGCATCGGAACGCTTAACAATAGCTCTACCTGTTCAACAACAGGAGGTGCCGGATCTATTCAAAATCAATATTCCAATTATACAGCGTTGCCTGCACCGAACCTTGCAAGAGGAGTTAATTACGGAACGAATGTTCAGGTAGGAACTTGTGGTGGAAGTTTTAGTAATATGACTAAAATATTCATTGACTACAATCAGAATGGATTATTCTCGGATCCGGGAGAAGAGGTATATGCTTCAACAATCGCTGTAGCAGGACCTCATAATGAAATCGGATCGATTATCATTCCTATGACAGCAACGCTTGGAAATACGCGTATGCGTGTGATCACAGTTGAGACTACCGTTATTGGAAACATTACAGCATGTGGAACTTACACATGGGGTGAAACAGAAGATTACTTTGTTAACATCGCTCCTGCACCGACATGCCCTCAACCTACCGTGTTGACAAATCTAGGTGCAACAAGTACAGACATCGAGCTTACTTGGACAGCAGGTGGATCAGAAACTTCTTGGCAAGTACAATACGGTCCTCCAGGATTTACTCTTGGAACAGGTGATTCAGTAGTGGCATCAACAATTCCATTCACATTGACTGGTTTGACACCAAATTCATTCTACCAAGTTTATGTAATGGCAATCTGTTCATCTTCGGATTCATCTTATTATACTGGTCCGCTTTCTTTCAACACTTACAACCAAGGAACCTATATGGATTGGTCAAATGATTGTTCTCCGGCAGGATTTATCAATATTGCTGCAACAGGAACTGATCTAGTATTGACTGATGACTCTGAAATCGGAATGGCACTTCCTTTCCCTATCTTATATCAAGGAACTTTATATAACGATTGTACGATTGGAAACAATGGTGGTATGGCTCTAGGTACTACAACAGCTCAAATCGGGTATGGTGGTAACATGACAACGCAACCGGGAACCTTTATTTTCCCTTGGGGAGATGATTTGGATGATGAAACAGGAAATGTATACTATCAAACAAATGGTACAGCACCGAACAGAACGTTCATTGTTCAATGGGATAACATTTGTAATTTCTCAGGATCAGTTGGCGCTCCGGCTGTCACTTTCCAGGTTCAATTTGATGAGGCAACGGGAAAAATCTGGTTCGTTTATGACGATGTGGTTTTTGGTGCTCCAAATGCTGGTGATGACTATGCTGCAAATGCGGATATCGGTGTTTCCGGTCCAAACCAGGATTTGAACGTGTCAAATGACAACGCTACTTATTTGCAAAACAATTCTTGTGTTGAATTCTATTACACAGATTGTCCGAAACCGAAAAACTTCGTAACGACATTCCTGGGACCTGATGAAATTCAATTTGGATGGACTGCAGGATTCTCGAATGAAACTCAATGGATTATCGAATACGGTCCTGCAGGATTCACTCCCGGAACAGGACAGTTTCTGAATGAAACAAACAGTTTCTCCAGTATTTCTTCTTTAACGCAATTGACAGATTACACGATTTATGTGTATGCAAATTGTGCGAACGGAGATACTTCTTTGGCTTTGGCTCATAATTTCACAACCTTGCCTTATTGTTCTAACCCAGCTTCAATTGGTGGAACTTCTGCTCCTGATTCATTAAATTTGAATTGGACATGGGCAGA
>NZ_CALRYJ010000022.1:0-55343 GCF_943372375.1 Fluviicola taffensis DSM 16823
ATGCTGAAAAACTTAGCTTAAATGAGAAAGAGCAGCAACTGCAATAGCTACTACTCTTTACAAGCTAGCTCAAGGCTGCTTTAATAAAATAAAGGTAAAGAAAATTTAGTTTTCTTTTGGATACTAACACAGAATCTATGTGGTTAAAACAAAAATCCCCTCTACCGGAGCAGAAGGGATTTAATATTATTGAGAGTTATTGGTTGGCTTTATAATTGTCCGTCAGAGTGATAAACACCATCCTTATAGATTTTCACTTTTAGAAGGATTCCATCATTGTCATACACATAAACTTTTCCATCCCAAAGAGCTCCGTTTTTGAAGACTCCATCTTGCCAGATTTCTCCGTCGTTGTTGTAGACTTTATTGTAACCGTTTGGAGCCCATTTGACACCTTGTGTTTTCGGAGTTCCTGCAATTGAAGGGGCTTTCTCTTTCGATTGTCCCGGATCTTTGACTTTCACCATCGGATGAACCGGATCTTTCGCTTCTGTTTTCGTCTGATTTCCGGAACCATCAAAGTAAGAGATTTCTTTCACATCACCGTTTTCATAGTAACGTACTGCTTTTCCGGAAATTGTACCATTATTGGAATCGTATTCGTATTCTACCTGACCGTTTGGATAGTAGTAGCGAATTTTCCCGTTCTCTTTTCCTATTTCATTGTAATTTCCCTGGTAAGAAGGTTGACCATTCTCGTAATAACGAATCAAGGAGTCTTTATAAATGTTCTTCTCGAAATTGCCTTTCTCTTTTGGTTTCCCGTTCGACCAATAGCGTGTGAACTGACCTTTCGGACGGTTATTTTCATAATTACCTTTGAGAGATGGAGTCATTCCATCAGTGTGATATTTAATCCAAATACCCTCTTTACGGTCATCAACGTATTTTCCTTCCTCGACTTTACCGTTTGCTGGAACACCGGAATCAGGACGGTCTTTACCGTAGTAAATCCATTTGCCCTGTTTTCTTCCTTTTTCATCTGTTACATTGAGCTTGCCATCTTGATCGGTAATAGGTGATGCCTTGACAGTCATAAGTAGTGACAGGAAAAAAACAATGAGTCCGACTTGTTTATACTTCCACATGTTTTGAATTAGTTTTGTAGCGCATTCTAAAGATAGAATTATTTTGTTATAGTTGCCCAAATACAACCAAAATTTCGCTGAAGTGCTTTTTTTTTTCGATTAACAAGGAATAGTTTGATTTTTTTAAATCAAAATCACAAATTATTTAACATTTCCTTGGTTGTTTTGTCTAAATCATAACTTTCTTTCCAGCCCCAATTTTCACGTGCTTGAGAATCATCTATGGAAGCAGGCCAGGAGTCAGCGATTGCTTGTCTGAAATCCGGCTCGTAATTTATTGTAAATGAAGGGACTAGTTTCTTTATACTCTCAAAAATCTGCTTGGGAGTGAAGCTCAGAGCAGAGAGGTTATAGCTGGAACGAATGACTACTTGCTCTTTCGGAGCTTCCATTAGTTCGATGGTGGCCCGGATTGCGTCATCCATGAACATCATCGGAAGGGCGGTATCTTCTTTCAGGAAACAGGTGAAATGTTCCCCTGCTTTTGCTTTATAGTAAATGTCAACCGCATAATCTGTTGTGCCACCACCCGGTAAACTCTTGTATGAGATCAATCCCGGATAACGGATACTGCGAACATCCACGCCAAACTTGTTGAAGTAATATTCACACCATCTCTCACCGGCTTGTTTGGAAATTCCGTAAACAGTGCTCGGTTCCATTACCGTATATTGTGGCGTATTGAATCGAGGAGTTGTCGGACCGAAAACCGCAATGGAAGAAGGCCAGAATACTTTCGAAATATGTCCTTCCTTTGCCAGATCCAAAATAATGAACAAACTTTCCATATTCAGTTTCCAAGCAAAATCCGGATTCTTTTCCGCAGTTGCCGAAAGCAAGGCTGCAAGTAAATAAACATCCGAGAATTTTTGTTCTATTATATAAGACCGAACCAAATCCTTGTTTAAAGCATCCAGTTGAATATAAGGACCGTTTGAAAGATTTTCGGGACACACGTCTTTTAAATCAGCGGCAACAACATTTTGAGAGCCGAATTTCTCTCTCAATGTAAGTACCAACTCCGTACCGATTTGTCCGCAAGAACCTAAAACCAGAATTTTTTTCATGGGTGAGATTTGAGCGCAAATATACTTTTTTTTCCCACCAATGAAAGTGTCCGTTTTCGGTTAAAAACTGACAATTCTCATTTTTTAGCACTCTTTTTGTCGCTATTTTTGTCTATCTTTCAGATACTATGTGGTTGGAATTGACGATAAAACTAATGTGGCTCCTTATTCGAAAACCTGAATGAGGGAGCTGTTTTTCTATGGTCTAATTGTTAAAAATTAAATAAATAAACATGCCCTTTTACTATAATTTGGGGAAAATCCCTCATAAAAGACATATACAATTCCGGAAAGAATCAGGAGATTTGTACTACGAACAGTTATTTGGAACGGAAGGATTTCATGGTTTTTCGTCGCTGTTGTACCATGTGCACCGTCCGACGATGGTGAAATCTGTCAAGGAGTTTAAAGATTTGACTCCTGTTCCTGCGGTGAATAAGAATATTACTTCACGCATGTTGAAAGGTTTCAATGTGGCTCCGAAAGATGATTTTTTAGAATCACGTGAAATAGTCCTTTTCAATAACGATTTGAATATCGCTGTTGCAGCACCTAGAAAATCCATGCAGACTTATTTCTATAAGAATGCGGATGCTGATGAAGTGATCTTTATTCATGAAGGAAGTGGGAAATTGAGAACCATGATGGGGAATATTCCTTTCAGTTATGGAGATTACCTGGTTGTTCCCCGCGGAATGATTTACCAAATGGAATTTGAAACAGAGAAAAACCGATTGTTTATCGTTGAATCTTTTTCTCCGGTTTATACTCCACGCAATTACCGGAACAATTTCGGTCAGTTATTGGAACATTCTCCTTTCTGTGAAAGGGATCTAAGAGCTCCTTCCGAATTGGAAACGCACGATGAATTGGGAACATTCACTATTCGAATCAAAAAGGAGAATATATTGCATGAATTGGAATATGCTTCACATCCTTTTGATGTCGTTGGATGGGACGGATTTAGTTTTCCTTATGCATTTTCCATTCACAATTTTGAACCGATTACCGGACGTGTGCATCAACCACCACCGGTTCACCAAACATTTGAAGGACATAATTTTGTAATTTGTTCATTCGTTCCCAGATTGTACGATTATCATCCGCTTTCTATTCCTGCTCCATATAACCATAGTAATATAGATTCAGACGAGGTATTGTATTATGTAGATGGAGACTTCATGAGTCGAAACCATGTGGAGAAAGGATATATTTCTTTGCATCCGGGTGGAATTCCCCACGGACCGCATCCGGGAGCTTATGAAAGAAGTATCGGACAAACAGAAACGAAAGAGTTAGCCGTGATGGTTGACACATTCAAACCATTGAAATTAACACAAGCGGCTGTTGATATGGAGGATAACACCTACGCAACAAGTTGGCTGGATAAATAATTTTCAATTATTTCCCCCTTTGAAGGGGGACTAAGGGGGATGGCACCCCTCTCAATCTCCCCTCTGCGCCTAGGCTGAAGCTTTAGCGCAAGTATAAGGAGAGAGGCAAAACATTTAAAATTAAAACATTAGAAATATGAGTAACGAAATAAAGAACGTTGAATACGGTTTAGAGAAAATTTTTGAGGGAGCACAAGACTTCTTGCCTTTATTGGGAACGGATTATGTGGAGTTTTATGTGGGTAACGCGAAACAAGCGGCACATTTCTATAAAACAGCATTTGGTTTTCAGGATTTAGCTTACGCCGGGTTAGAAACCGGAGTGAAAGATCGGGCATCTTACGTGCTAAAGCAAGACAAAATCAGAATTGTATTAACAACGGCGCTGAAGAGTGATTCTCCAATCGGAGAACACGTGAAAAAGCATGGTGACGGAGTAAAAGTGATTGCACTTTGGGTAGAAGATGCCAGAAAATCATACGAAGAAACGACCAAAAGAGGTGCAAAGTCCTTTTTTGAACCAATGGTTGAATCGGATGAACATGGAGAAGTCGTTCGTTCAGGAATTTATGGGGCTTATGGTGAGACGGTTTTTGTTTTCGTTGAACGCAAAAATTACACAGGTATTTTTATGCCTGGTTATGTAGAGTATAAGTCAACTTACAATCCGGCTCCTGTTGGATTGAAGTTCATTGATCACATGGTTGGAAATACCGGGTGGAATAGAATGAATGAAGCTGTCAAATGGTTTGAAGATGTCATGGGATTTGTGAATTTCTTATCGTTTGACGATAAACAAATCACCACGGAATATTCTGCTTTGATGTCGAAAGTGATGTCGAATGGAAACGGACGCATTAAATTCCCGATCAACGAGCCTGCTGAGGGTAAAAAGCGATCTCAAATCGAAGAATACATTGATTTTTATGAAGGTGAAGGTGTTCAACACATCGCCGTTGCGACAGACGATATCCTAACAACGGTAGCCGATATGCGCTCTCGTGGAATTGAATTCTTGTCGACACCTCCACAGGCCTATTACGATGCAATTCCGGAACGTTTGAAGGATCACATGTCGAAATTCAAGGAAGACATCAAGGAGTTACAAAAATTGGGAATTATGATTGATGCGGATGAGGAAGGTTATTTATTGCAAATCTTCACGAAACCGGTAGAAGATCGTCCGACTGTTTTCTTTGAGGTCATTCAGCGAATGGGAGCAAAAGGATTTGGAGCAGGAAACTTCAAGGCTTTGTTTGAATCCATTGAAAGAGAACAAGAGAAACGCGGAACTCTTTAAGAGACAATAAGACTTATAGACAAAAGAGTCAAGACAGATTTATTAAACTTAAAACCTCGACAATCCATTCATTGGAGTCGAGGTTTTTTTATGCAATATCTTGTCTTTCATCTCTGGTCGTGTGTCTTAAGGCTATTATCTCTTTCCAAATTCATAAACATCAAAGATTTCTTCAATGTGCTGCTTGTTCGTTTGATTGTATTCCGCATTCAAGGTATTCAGAATATTGTTATTCGGTGCAGAAAAATTGCTGGCAGCATCTACCAATACAATGCGTTTCCAGGGGTTGTAATTGACACCTTCCAAACTATTAATACAGTACAATTGTCTTTTGTTCAATTCGTTTTGAACAAATTGGGCATCTGATTTCCCAAATAAGGACCGATCATAATAATAGATGAAATTCAGTGAGAAGTGAACCGGAGCCACTAAAACCAAAGTGCTGTCGTTTTCCAGACTCTTTACCAATGCTACTGTTTCCCGAACTTCTCGTTTATTCGATTTATTTGGTTTCACGGATGCAATAAACAAAAGACAAATAAAGGATGGGATGATGTATTGAAAGGTCGGTTTTTGAATGATAAAATCAACGGAAAGGGCGACAACGATGCAGAAACCAATTGAAATAAACATCAGGTATCGATCCAGGAACATGGGAATCCAAAATGAGATCACAAACATGAAAACGAAGGGGATATAAAACCAACAAATGATTAGACGGGTGGCCAACCGATTGGGATTTTGTTTGCGCTTTATAATCAGGAGAACCAAACCGATAACTAATGCTGCAATGGTAAAAACCGCAGTAACCGGAGCATTACTGAAAACGCGAAGCATCTCATAAAATTCGCTGATTCCGCCGGGAGGAGTTAACCAGGTTCCACCTTGTGTCGAATGGGTGAAACGGAGCAGGGTGATCCAAAGATAAGGAGAGTAGGTCAGCAATAAAACCCCGACAAAAAGCATCAAAAATTTGTAATATTCCCTTAGTAAATCTCGTTGGAAGAGGATAAAGAAGAATTGAATAAACAGGACAAAAAAGCCAAAAAAGTGCGTGTAAATCAATAAGGTGTTTGCCAGAAGAAACCAACACAGTTTCCAATTGCTGCGATTTTTCGAAATGATAATTTCCATATAATAATACATGGAAGCTGCAGTGAGTAATCCCATCAAAGCATACGCCCTGGCTTCGTGGGCAAAAGTAAACTGATAGTTGGAAAACAGGAAGAGAATACTCGCATAAATCGCCACGCGCAGATTGAAGAAACGCAATCCGATTCGATAAACAAAAAGAGCTGTTAAGGCGCTAAAAATAAGTGAGGGGATGCGGACTGAGATTTCAGAAATTCCGAAGAATTTAATCCAGTAGTGAAGTAGAATGAAATGCAGCGGTGGATTATTCTCATTTTGGAAAATGGTGAACAAATTACTCAGTGATTGCTGCGAATGATACACACTGAATGGTTCATCTCCACCCAAAGAGTTGGATCCTAAAAAAATCCCTTTCAGAACAAGATTCAGGATCAGGAATAAAAGCGGAATAATGAAGGCAGTGTAGTAGGTGCGTTTCATACTTATCCTACCATAATTCCTTTACGGCCTAATTTTGGAATCTCCGTGTAATTTTTTTCATTGATTGTTTCCGGCAAGAAAATGAAGCGTTTGTCATACATCACATCGTCCGCCCAAAAAGAAACCCAGTATTCATTTGTAAACCCGAAGACTTCTTCCATGATCGGTTCCAATTTAGCTGCTTCATCCGGTAGAAGGACTTCTAAAGAATGTCTCAAGGTGGAGGTTTTGATTTTCTCTCCTGTATTCACATCTTCTCCATAACCACGACTGGTGATTATGATTCCTTCCATGATATCATCTCTTAAATTGAGCAGGTAAACATAATGTTGTATTCCGCCTTCCTCATTGGTTTCAGGAATAATCACCACTCTTACATTTTCAACTACAGGACCTTTCAATTCTTCTCGCATTACTCATCCGATTTTGGATTGCAAAGTTAATCATTTGCGGCATTTGCAATCGCTCTTCCCATTCGGATGTATTCAAATAAATCGGACGGATGACCTATTTTTTCCTGATTCGCCTTGGTATTTGCGGTCTTCAGAATTTTCGGGTCCGTATCCGGAGCTCTTTTGTGACCGGTACGCACGATAATCAGCTGTTCATCCGGAATCGCGATGATGTATTGACCTTTGATTCCACGGCAGTAATAAACTTGGTTGCCATTGCTTACATAGGTCCAGATATGCAGACCGTAGCGCGTATTCGGGACTCCTTCTTCGGTAGACATCACCGGATTTTTAACCATTTCATAAAAATAGGAAGTAGGAATTACCTGTTTGTCATTCCATTTTCCCTGGTTGGCCAATACTTTTCCAATGCGGGCAAAATCCCTTGTGGTACTGTACAAACAACAGAATGCTTTTTCGTCTCCGTTTTCCTTATCCAGACTCCAAAACGCATCCGATTCAGCTCCAATCGGTTTCCATAGCTTTTCTGAAGCATACTGTGATAAATCTTTCCCGGTTGCTTTTTCCAGAATGAAAGCTAATAATTGCGAGTTCCCGCTTTGATAGATGAATTCCTTTCCGGGTGCACGTTCTACATGCTGGCGCGTAACCAAACCTCTCAAATCCCATCCATAATAAGATTCCGCGTTTTCTGACAGCGGATTTTTGCCGCTTTCACCCCAATCCAAGCCGGAAGCCATCATGAGTAAATGCCGGATCGTGATTTTTTCTTTTCCTTTTCCGGAAAATTCAGGAATGTACTTGGAAACCGGTTCGTCCAAACTTTTGATTTTCCCTTCTTCAACTGCAATTCCAATGAGGATACTCACAACGGTTTTTGCTGCAGAAAATGAATTGGAAACGGTTTCCGGATGATGCTCGTCCCAATAACGTTCATAAATGACCTGATCATTTTTTACAATCAAAAAGGAAGATGTCCTCCAGGTATCCATGTATTTCAGATCTTCTTTGCTGATCAGCTCATTCTTGTTCAGTTTAAAATTCCACGGTTCACTTTTCTTTGGGGCTTGAACCTTTGCATTATGGAATTTGTTCAAATCATAAATGGTGGGGGAGGTTTCTCCTTGCAGATAGGTATAATAAATTCCTTTGTAGAGGTAGAAACGACCGCTTAGGAGAATTAAAATGTTGACAGATAAAAACAGGATTAAAACAAACCAACCAGTTCGTTTTAACCATTTCAGTAGGGTGCGTTTCATGACTATTGTGCGTAAGTGTATCCGAATTGGGAGGCTAGTTTTTCTTTCAAGAGGTCTTTTACTTCCTGCATATCAATCGCTCTACCAAGTTCCTGTTGCAAGGAAGTTACAGATTTATCTTCAATTCCGCAAGGCACAATATGAGAAAAATAGGAAAGATTTGAATTTATATTGAAACCGATCCCGTGCATGGTTATCCATCGGGAGGCTTTTACACCCATTGCACAGATTTTTCGGGCTGTTGGTTTATCCACGTCGATCCAAACACCTGTGAACCCGGAAGAACGTTCCCCTTTGATCCCATAATGAGCCAAAACCTGAATCACCGCTTCTTCCAGATACCGCATGTATTTGTGAATATCCGTGAAAAAATAATCCAGATCAAAAAGTGGGTAAGCAACCAGTTGTCCAGGTCCGTGATAGGTAATGTCTCCACCACGATTGATCTTGTAAAATTTGGCGTCGTGTTCTTCCAGTCCGGTTTCATTCAAAAGTAAATGATCTTCCGTACCGCTTTTTCCAAGAGTAAAAACATGTGGATGCTCACAAAACAAGAGGTGATTTTGTGTTTCTTCTTCAGATGTCCCGTTTCGGCGTTCAATTTTCAGGGCAATACTTGCTCCAAAGAGTTTTTCTTGATAATCCCAGGCTTCTTGGTAATCCATGAGCCCCAAGTCTTGAAAATGAACTTTTGGTAACATAGTTTCTATCTCTTTCTTGAATGATAACTTCGACTATGCTCAGTCTGCTTTCATATTAAAAGGACGCTGAGCGGAGTCTAAGCGTGTTTTTAGAACTCCAAATATACGAAAGGTTGGAAGGAATCAGAAGCTGCCTGATAAAGGATTACAATAAATACAGCAATTATTAACATTTGAACCATCATGTGCGTTTTCACGAAACTTCCCACCATGAAATCTTTCCATTTTTGAGGCATCCAATGAATGAAAAACCCTAATAGCATGATTAGAAGTGCCGGAGAATAAGTATCTATTAACTTCTGGAAAGTCTCCCATTCAAAGTTGAAATGATTGAAAATGCGATCCAACATTTTGCTCGGAGCTCCTTCTGTTTTTAGTCGGAACCAGATGCGTGTAAAAGTAATGAAATTGAAGGTCAGTAGGATCTTCCAGAAATGGACAATCCACCAGGAACTCTTTTCATAAGGAGAAACCTTTTTCCAGTGATTGTAAATAACCAAAGCCAAACCGTTCATGGCTCCCCAGATCACAAAGTTTTGAGAAGCACCATGCCACAATCCACCCAGAATCATCGTGATCAGTAAGTTCAAATCGCGGTACATGAATGTTTTCACTTTCGGACTTATGAGAATGGCGATTCCATACAAACTCATCAAGCCGACATAGACAAAGATCAATTCGAACCAGCCTGTAATGAAGATCAGGAAAACAAAAATGACGATAATCGCAATGAAGGTTCCTACCGTTCCTTTCTTGTTTCCTCCAAGCGGAATATACAAGTAGTCCTTTAGCCAGGAACCCAGGGATTTGTGCCACCTGCGCCAGAAATCGGCTACACTGTTCGCTTTGTATGGAGAATTGAAATTGGGTAATAATTCGAAGCCCATCAATTTGGAAATTCCGATGGCGATATCGGTGTATCCGGAGAAATCACCATAAATCTGTAAGGAATATCCCCACATGGCAATCACGCTCCAATATCCGGGATAAACATCCGGGTTGTCGACAATTGCATTGATGAAATGGGTCGCAATGAAATCGGCCAGTACAATCTTTTTGAAAAGCCCTTTCATAATAAGGAAGACCGCTTCACTGAATTCTTTTTGGGAGAGTTTGAATTTCTGATAAATCTGAGGAATAAAATCGCGCGCACGAACGATTGGTCCCATCAATACATGCGGGAAGTAAGTCACGTAGAACGAATAATCCCAAAAGTTCTTTACAGGTTCGATTTCCTTGCGGTAAATATCTACGACATAACTGATTGACTGGAAGGTGAAAAAACTGACGCCGGCCGGCATCAAAATCATCGTTTCAAAAGTTCCGTCTCCAAAAAAGCCATTTCCCCATTGTGCAAAGGTGTTGAAGACCTCATATTTTGTATGGAACATCTTGTTGAAAGAGTCCGTGAAAAAGTGTGCGTATTTGAAGAAACCCAGGAAGAATAGATTGAAAATTGCGGAAAAAGCAATGATCCATTTTCGTCCCAATTTGTTGTCGACTTTAAAGATCCATTTCCCCAGGAAAAAATTGACGATCACCGAAAGTGCAAGCAAGGTCACAAAGAAACCGGAAGTTTTGAAATACAGGAACAAACTGGTTACCGTAATGAACATACTGCGAACCAATTGGTTTTTATGGAGAACGCTGAAGAGAACCATGAATACCAGGAAGAAAATCCAGAAATCCAGTCGGTTAAACGCCAGGTCATCTGCTGACATATGTGTGAAACTAAAAATGCGGTGCAACGATTCCATAAAAGGGGGTAAACTATTTTTTAATTGATGTATTTTCTTTTTTCCATTTGTTGAAGCCACTTCTCAAAAGCGTCTATAAACAGATCTGCTTTGAAGTGATAACCCGGAGCTGTGAAGTGGACTAAGTCAGCCCGCATTAATCCGGTTGCTTTCCAGGTGCGTGAAGAACCCAATTCGCCCATGATCCCATAAAAGTCCCACACAGGGCATTCATATTTTTTAGCCAATTCAATAATCACGTCGCGTTCACGAGCTACGTTTTTATTGAGGTATTTCTTTTTGTATCCGGCATCATTCGGAACAGTGAGCAGAATTGCACAATCCGGATTGGCAGCCAGGACTTTCAGCATCATGTTTTCCAGATTCTTCTTATAAACTTCCGGATTGAAGGAGCCATAAGGGACGTTTGCATCATTTGTTCCCACTGAAAAGGCAAAAAAGTCAGGAGGGGATTCCTTTAGCTGTTCTTCAAAGTTCTTATTGGCAAGGTAAGTGTACAATCCGGCGCCATTGATTCCAATTGCAGTGTATGAAATTCCGGGAGATGCATTGCTCAATTGAAAGGCATTCAACTGAAGATTGTAAGGACCGGCAATTAATCGGGTAAACTGAAGATTGAAGGTGTCGACAGCATCGGTAAAAACAGCTTCGGTATAACCCAGGCTCTCATTTCGGAATTTGTTTACGATCAGGATTTCATCGGGTCCGAAATTCAATTCGTATGGAAAAGGACCTTTGTTGTGATATACTCTCAGTCTGGTGAATCCGGGCCGAACAACCGTTTTGTCATATTTAAAGGTGATCTCCACAATGGAATCCGGTGTTTCCACCACTGCGCCAAGTAATCCGAAATCAATTCCTTCCGGTCGGTTGAAGTTCACACTTCGGTAAGTGTTCCAATGGTTTTTTGACTTGAATTCATAATTCCATGGATTATTGGTATGCGCCAGGTCAAATGGAAAAATCAACCCGCGTTCTCCGGGAATATCGAGCCAATGTGTCTGCAGGTAGGTTCGAATATCGTGTGTGTAGACATCCGCTTGAATGTGTGATCCACCGATATGGTAAAAATTCAACTTGCAATTCTTGTCCGTGACCATGTTCCTGAAATCCTGAAAAAGATGTTCCCAATTGGCACTTTGCGGACTATAAAACCGGAAACAATTATTCCCGAAATTGATGAATGGGTATTGGTATTTTAAATTCGTGTCGAGGTGATGAAAATTGGGATATGTGTAGTTGTCGAGTGGCGTTTTATCGCGCATGATCTCTACTTGCGACTGACTGTTACAGGCAATAAGAGAGGCAATTAATAATGCGGTATAAAAACTAAACTTCATCCAATATTTCATTTGAGCAACGAGCATGCCGTTTTATTGAGCTCCTTGTTTCCATTTGACGTACTCTGCTGCAAATGCATCAAAGAAGAGTTGTGATGCAATACTTGCTCCCCGATTGGTGAAGTGTATGTAATCGTTTCCTGCCAACCCTTTTTCAACCCAGCTAGGCATGGAGTTTTCTCCTCCCATTGCACTGAACAGATCCCAATAACAAGCGCCTACTTCTTTTGAAACACGCGTCATTTCCTGAACCAGGAAAGGAAGCATCTTATAGGTCACGCGACCTGTTGCTGCCTGCATCGACATATCGCTTGGTCCGATCACTATAATGGAAGCGGATGGACGCAATTTTTTCACAGTGTATAATTGACCTTTGAATTGTTTTGCATAGCGTCTTACGGATGAAGAATCATTCATGTATGGAACCCCGTTTCCTCCAAATTGCATAATGACCATTTCCACATTCAGATCCGCATACATTTTGGCTGCTGTATTGTGGTCGATCTTCCCGAAAAATGTTCCGCTGGAACCGCGCATTCCGATATTGTCGACCATTACACCGTAATCACTTTCCAAAGAGAAACCAATAATTGTTGGACTTACAGTAGCTGAGAATTCGTAACGCAATTTGCCCGGTGTAGAAGGGAATTCCAATGAAAGCACATGGTATTTTCCATCGTTTTCCAAGCTATCTTCATGAACCAAAGTTGTTCCATTGAACACTTTAATCTTGCAGGGAGCATAACAGCTTGTATAGAACATTTTTGCATTGTTGTATGTTCTTGCACGTGAATACGCTGTCTTGGTCGGTTCGATTTCAATAAATGCTTCTTTCACAGACGTGGCACTCAGCATTTGAACACTATCCATTTCAGACGTGAAACGGGCGGCAGTATTCATTGAACCGTATTTCCGCGATTTTAAGCTTGCACCACCAAAGGCAGTGTAGCGGTTGAAATTGGGTGAGCAGGTTTGTTTGAAGGTGATGGTATTGTATTCATTTTTGGCAGGAATCGTTCCCGGACCAAATCCACCGAATTGCGTTTGTAAGCGTTGACGAATGTAAGAAGTCATGCGATCTCCTTCAATTTGCGAATCGCCATAATGTAAGATGCGTACCTTTTTTCCTTTCGCTGCGCCATCCAATTTTTCGAAGAAGGTGTGAAGTGCTTCTTGTCCCTTTTCGTTGAACTGCATACTTGTTGCAGCTTCTGCGGATAATGTTCCACCTGCAGGTGCTCCCATTTTACCATCCGATTCGAATGTATTCTTGATCGTGGTGTCTGCTGAAAGTCCTTCGATATTCAAGGTATCCACCTTCACAATATTGGTGATGTCTTTCTTTTCAACCGGTTTAGGCGGAGTTAATGCATCATTAAGGGTAAGAAACCGGACATCTGCACCAAACAGGTCGATTTTGTCTCCTTTGACTAAAAAGCTGATACCGGTCAATAATGCCAGAATTCCGGCGAGGTAAATAAGAACATGAAATGGTTGTAGTTGCTTCACTTACATTAAAATTGAGCTACAAAATTAATCCAAATTGGGAATAGACCAATGATTGTTTATTATCTGCCCACATTTGAGGATTATTTGTGGAAATGTTTGAGTAGCAAGAGCGATCGCATCCAAACGATTTCCCACAGACGTGCACTGAAGAACACGGAGTTTTTATTTGCTTGTTAATATGAACGATATTTAGATTCAATCAAATAAAGAGTTTGGTTTTCTCTGGATCTGGTTTGTTTACTTCTGTGTTCCTCCGTGCACGTCCGTGGGAGAAAAAATGCAGCGGATTAGATTATGGGTGTGAAGTGTGATGAAGCCCCATTTTTCCTCTAACCCTTCCAAAATACAGATAGACATGTGTCTATTTGGTCTGTGGTGATACTGGTTTTTAGAGGGACTATTCGTAAATTTATCGGATGGAACAGTACACAAATGAATTGATTCACGAAAGTAGTCTCTACCTTCAGCAGCATGCGCACAATCCGGTAAATTGGGTTCCCTGGTCTAAAGAAGCTTTTGAACGAGCCGAAAAAGAGCAGAAACTGGTACTCGTTTCCGTTGGATATTCTGCCTGTCATTGGTGTCATGTAATGGAACACGAATGCTTTGAAGATGAAGAGGTGGCAGCATTGATGAACAAACATTTTGTCTGTATCAAAGTGGATCGGGAAGAGCGACCGGATGTGGACCAAGTCTATATGACAGCAGTTCAACTGATGACTCAAAGAGGAGGATGGCCATTGAATTGTTTTACCATTCCGAACGGACAACCCATTTACGGTGGAACTTATTTTCCGAAGGAACAATGGATGCATGTATTGAAATCCTTGAATCAGACTTATACATCCGAACCGGAAAAGGTATTGGAATATGCGAAAGAACTTTCAGATGGTGTGCAACAATCGGATTTGATTGCAGTAGCAGAACCGGTTTCCCCTTTTCCTACAGATAAATTGTGGGAGTTGGTTCGAAGATGGCAGTCGCGAATGGATATGGTGGAAGGTGGTCCAACTTCAGCTCCGAAATTCCCGCTTCCGAGCAACCTCGAGTTTTTACTGCATTATGGATCTTTGGAAAAGAATGAGCAAATCCAAAAGTATGTCGATCTGACGCTTCATAAAATGGCTTTGGGAGGAATTTACGATCAGGTTGGTGGAGGTTTTTCGCGATATTCAGTTGATGTTTTGTGGAAAATCCCTCATTTTGAGAAAATGCTTTACGATAACGGACAATTGTTAAGTGTATATGCCCAGGCCTATGCTCAAACAAAAACTCCCGAATACAAGCGTGTATTGGATCAGACACTAGGCTGGCTTGAACGCGAAATGCAAAGTGAAGAGGGTGGTTTGTTTGCGGCTCAAGACGCCGATTCGGAAGGAGTAGAAGGGAAGTATTACGTTTGGACAAAAGAAGAGATCGAGTCTGTCTTGGGCGAAAACGCATCCTGGTTCTGGCAATTCTATAATCCCGCGAATAAAGGTTATTGGGAAGATCAACAATGGGTTTTGTTGCGGAATGAAACCTGGGAAGAATTTTGCAAGACCAATCCTTCTGTCACGCCCTCAAAAATCCAGGATCAATTGGATACCTTGTTACATATTCGCAAAAAACGCATCGCACCTGTTACAGACACCAAATGTCTGACGGCTTGGAATGCGCTAACCATAACGGGTCTGGTAGAAGCATTCAAGGCAACGGAAGATCACGCTTACCTGAAACTGGCTTTGCAGATTGCGAAATGGCTTCGGAACTATCAAACGACCAATGATTTTCAATTATTCCATACCAGACAAAATCAAAAGTCATTCATAACCGGATTTTTAGACGATTACGCAACGACCATTCAGGCTTTCCTCTCGCTTTATCAAATTACGGGCGATGAAGCCGATTTGAGTTTTGCTCAGGAACTATGCAACTATGCGTTGACTCATTTCTATGATGGAAAATCCGGGATGTTCTTTTTCACTTCCGATGACCACGATCTGATTGCGCGCAAAATGGAGATCAATGACAACGTGATTCCATCCACCAACAGTATTATGGCAAATAACCTATTGACACTTTCTTTATTGGTTGATAATCTGGACTACGAAGCGAAAGCCAAACAAATGCTCCAGAATGTAATTGAAGGAATGGAACAATATGGTTCCGGATATTCCAATTGGGCATTGCTGTTGCATCGGTTCCAACAGGAAGTCCGTTTGCTTACGATTCCAAAATCAGCAGAATGGAATGTGTTCAGAAAGCAAAGTTCACCGTTTTTGCTGGTACGCTATTCAGATGATCAGGAAGCAACTGTTTGTGCAGCCGGATTGTGTTCTATTCCAATGGTAAACATAAAAGAAGTGGAAGATTATTTGGAGAATATATAAGAACAAGTCGGGGTGAAAAATTTTTCACCCCGACTTGTTCTCTCATTTCTTTTCTTCCTTCAGCATCTCCGGAGCCTTGATCTTGAACCGTTCCAATCTTGGTTCGGAAACTGCTTCAATATATCCGTTGTGCGGATTTTTACACTCAAAGTTCTGATGGTATTCTTCTGCTTTAAAGAAAGCAGTGTATTTCACCACTTCCGTTGTAATCAAAGGGAATTTCTTTTCCCGCAATAATTTCTGGATGTAAGCTTTCGCATGGTCGCGCTCGTAATTGTTCTGATAAAAGATTGCTGAGCGGTATTGCGTTCCTGCATCCGGTCCTTGTCGGTTCGCAGTTGTGGGATCATGAGAATCATAAAACACTTTCAAAAGGTCATCATAGGAAATAACGGTCGAATCATAATAGATCTTCACGGTTTCCGCATGCCCGGTTGTTCCGGTACAAACTTCTTCATAAGTTGGGTTTTCGACATGGCCACCGGAGTAACCGCTTTCAACTTCTGCGACACCTTTTACAGATTCGTAAATGGCTTCCACACACCAAAAGCAGCCGCTTCCAAAATAAGCAACCTGGTAGTTGGCTAGTTCTGCCGGACTTTTATCGACTTTCAGTTGGGATTTTTCTGCGGATTTGTTTTTCTGACCACATGCGCTCAAGGATAAGAGCGTAACGATTAAAAAGAAAACGACGTGTTTCATGAGATTTTTTTTTCAAGTTACGACACGAATGGGAATCCGGATTCGAAACAGGACATTTTTAACCTTTGTTAAGGATAAAAAATGACTTATCGGTCTAATTTAATGAGATTAAAGCAACAAAAAAAAAGAGAAAGGTTTAAAAAGTCGGTTCAACTGATTATATTCGCACCCTTAAAAGAAATTATAGAATGGCAATTATTGGGAAAATAAGAAACATGCGTTACCTACTTGTAGGTATTACGGGATTGGCTCTTTTGACTTTTATTCTTACAGGATTATTTGATAAAATCGGGTCTTCGGTTGATAGAGGTACACTTGGTACAATTGATGGAAACGAAGTGGATACGGCAGTTTATTATTCGAAATTGCGTCAGTTCGAATTCTCTGACAAACAACAGTTTCAGCAACAACAACGCGAGTACACGGACAAGGATGCAGAGCAATCTGCTGATAAGGCGTGGTCGGCTTCGGTGGATGAAATTATCTTGAAAGGTGAATACGATGCGCTTGGTTTAGCGGTTTCTGAAAAAGAGTTCACTGCTTTCCTTTATGGGGAAGAAGGATTTACCTTATTACCGGAAATCCAACAAGCATTTACAAATCCGCAAACAAAGCAATTTGATGCTTCCCAATTGGAAAAATACGTTCAGCAACAGGAGAAATCTACGGATGCTGCTGCAAAAGAAGGTTGGAAAAAGACCAAAGAAGCAATCCGCATGCAACGTATGCAGGAGAAATACTTCCAATACTTGGGTCAAGGTGCTTACGTAACGAAATTAGAAGCGAAGAACGAATATTTGGCTAAGAACGAATCCAAATCGATTTCATTCGTAATGGGTGCTTACCGCGATATCTCGGATGACCAAATGAAAATTTCCGATAAGGAAGTTCGTGCATTCTATGAAAAAAACAAAGACAAGCCGAAATATCAGGTAATGGCTGGTCGTGATGTGAAGTATTTTGATGTGACGATTGTTCCTTCAAAATCGGATTCATCTAAATTCAATAAGGAATTGGCTATTGTTAAGAAGGAATTTGCTGCATCAACAAATGATTCCTTGTTCATTTTGCAAAATTCTGAATTGCCAAGAATGTATGCTCCGGGTCACTTGATGACTTTCCGTCCTGAAGGAGATCCGAAAGCGCGTCCTGAATTGACTTACCCGGCAGCAATGGATACCGTATTCAAAATGGCAACGATCGGTCAGATAGTCGGACCATACGATGATAAAGGAACAACGCGCATTGCAAAAGTGGTTGACTTTAACTCAACGGTGATGAAAGTGCGTCACATTTTGATTAGTGCTCAAAAAGGAGACACGAAGAAAATTGCTTCTGCTAAGAAATTGGCTGACAGTTTGGTGAAAGTTGTTAATAAGACAAACTTCGAGGAATTCGTAGCGAAATATTCGGAAGATCCGGGATCGAAAGATAAAGGTGGTGTTTACGAAGATTTCATGGATTACGAAATGGTGACTCCATTCTCTGATTTCGCAAAAGACAAACCGGTAGGAACTATCGGTGTTGTTCAAACAGATTTCGGATTCCACATCATGGAAGTATTGGACAGAAAATCAACAGTGAAATTCCCGGTATTGTCGGTGGTTCAAAAAACATTGTTGGCATCTGAGGATACAAAAATGAAATTGAAGGATAAAGCTTACAACTTGCTTTCCAAATTGGATAGAGAATTGAGTAAGAAAGAAGATATTACAGATAAGATTATCTTGTTTGATACGATCGCTCGCAGAGAAGGATTCTACTCCAGACCGGCACGTATGTTCGACGAGGCTCCGAAAGTACAAGGATTCACAACTAAAATGGCTGCTCAGTCGATCTTAGAGTTGGCTTACAATGACGAAGCAGCAGTTGGTGATCTATGTTCTTCTCCGATTCAGGATGATAACCGCTTGATCATTGCAATCGTTTCTTCCATCCGTGAAAAAGGTGCACCTGCATTGGTTGACACATACGAGCGTATGAGAACAGATGCATTGAACGAGAAAAAAGCAAATTCCATCTTGAAGAAAATGGGATCTGTAACAAACCTGGAAGCTTTGGCTAAGAAATTGAAAACAGACGTGAAACAAGCTGAAATGACGTTCGCTTCACCAAGTATTCAAGGAGGTGGTTACGAGCCGGAAGTTGTCGGAGCATTGTTCTCAGGTAAAATCAAGGACAAAATGTCTTCCAAAGCAACAGTTGGTCAATCCGGAGTGTATGTATTCCGAGTGAACAAAACGGTGAAGGCTCCTGCAGCGAAAAATTACGATGCAGAGAAAATGCAAATGTTGAGCCAGATCAAGGCAAGCATTGCAAATTCATCCCGTCAGGCATTGCAGAAAAAATTGAATGTAATGGATAACAGAGCATTATTGGATGCTGGAATTATCCGTTAAGTATATAAGTTTTGAAAGAAAAGGTTGGGAATTTTCCCAACCTTTTTTGTTTTCTGTAATCTTTTCTAAAAAACACATGAACCGAATCCTATTCATCATTTGTAGTTCTTTATTTTGGAATTTGAATTCCTTTGCCCAAGAAAAGGAACCAGATTTAAAGCACCTCTTCAATGAGTTTCATGTTTCGGTGAATCATGGGATTCCACTTTATCCGGAAGACAGGACCTTTTTCGGAACAGGTTTCGGAGCAGGCAAAGTTTTCCGCTCGGATAAGATTGTCGCTTTTCGATCAGGGGTGGAGCTACAACTCTTTCACTGCTGGCAATCAAATAGTGATGACCCCAAACCGTATTCGGAAAATATTCATTCTTATTTCGTGGATTTCTCCGTACCGCTTGCATTGAGAATCAATATCAGTCATTTTTTTGTTGAATTTGGGGGTAATGTTGGAGTTGGAGTCGGAGGCAGAAAACATGAAACTGTTTATAGCTCATCAATGGGACAAACTGTTATGACTGTACAAAAGTCGAGGACGGGCTCAGGATTTTGGCTTGGACCTGCATTTGGTATAGGAACCTTAATTCCATTGAACGAAAGATTGGATTTATTGATCAGGCCAGATGTACAATTGAATTGGCAGATTTACGGCGGTATAAACCTCTATGGGCGTTTGTCTGTGGGGATTCATTTAAAGAAGATGGATTTATGAGATGGATAATTTTTTTCTGCTTACATTTTTCAGTTTTTTTTGTTTCAGGGCAAGAAAAAGAACAACCCTTAAAGAACCTCTTCAATGAGTTTCATGCTTCCGTAAACCACGAACTAGGCTATAGTTTCTTTGGTGGTGGTTTAGCCGCAAATCATGTTTTTCGTCCGGATAAGGTCGTTTCGTTCAGAACCGGGTTGGACTTCCAGTTTTTTCGTGCCTGGCGAGATTCAGAGAACAATCATTCCCATTATTCTTCTGTGAAGGATGTTCATTATTCGTACACGGATTTGACCATTCCTGTTGTCATGCGCATCAACATCCGCTGGGTATTTATTGAACTGGGAGTGAATTTGGGAGTAGGAATAGCTGGTCAGCGAAGAGCAACGGTAACGAGTTATTATGATCAGCAACCATCAGTTGAAACTACAACAAAAGACTCCTGGAATCCGGGAATTTCGGTCGGTCCGGTAATCGGAATAGGAGCGCGCATCCCGCTCAATGAAAAACTGGATCTGTTGGTTCGTCCGGATGTTGGATTAAGCGGCTCTTTACAGGAAGAATTTTCGAGTTTGTATGGACGGTTGTGTATTGGGATTCATTTGAAGTAAAAATTGAATAATCTGTTAAAAGGTTGGGAAATTTCCCAACCTTTGTTGTTTTGTGTAATCTTATACTCAAATCACCAATCAATGAAACGATTCACCACATTTTTTTTAGTCGGGTTTATTGGGATGCATACACTGGTTTGTGCCCAGTCGAAAATCCCTACTTTTGAATTGCACGGTTCTGCAAACCATCCATTGAACAATAACTCGGAAGATCGAACATTTTATGGGGGAGGCTTTGGTGCAAATCTGGTTTTTAGAGATGCACATATACTCAGTCTCAAAACTGGCTTAGAGGCCAATTTTTTTCATACCTGGAATAAAAGTATTACTCTGAGTCATATGTCCGGTAAATCCGATGTGCATTCCAAATTCTGGAATCTGTCCATTCCTCTAATGCTTCGGTTGCACTTGGGTGAACGCGTAAAATTCTTCCTTGAAGGCGGCGTTTATTTGGGGATTCCCCTCACAGGAAATACCACTTCAGAGTATCATTCCTATTCTTCCTACCCAGGAGGAACCAATGTTAACGAAACAAGAACGGAAAAGTTCGAAGGATATTTTTCAGTATCTCCGGCAGTAAGTTTGGGGGTCATTTTTCCGGTATCTCAGCGCATAGACCTGTATCTGAGACCGGAGTTTTTATTCCAAAAAAATTTCAATGTCCAAGTCTACGGACCCGGGAGCGATTTTAATAGTCATTTTCGCTATCTCCGGCTTTGTTTGGGAATTCGTATCAATTTGAACGACGAAATTGAGTAAATTCAAGCCCTTAAGTAGGACGAACGATATGATTAAAAACAAAGGGAACATACTGATTTTAGCAAGTGGATTTTTAAGTGTCTCATTCAGTTTCGGACAATGTTTTGACGACACATATACTAAAATATCCAGCAAAGACATGGTTTCGTGCAACGATCAGGGATGGGTATTGGATTTCGAAGATAATTTCGACGGGAAGGAATTGGCATCTAAAGAATGGATCCTTCCTTATCAGGGAGTTTTGGCAGGATTTAATTTTGAGCATGATGGCTCCAAAACTTGGTATGCAAATACCGGATCAACACCTTCGCTTCCGCTTTCGCATAACATCACCGCAGAAAATGGAATCCTGAAGTTGACGGCTAGAAAGGAAAGTACGCCCATTGTTGGGAAATACGTCGTGAATTGGTCAACAAATCCTCCCGGAAAAGATTCTTCTTCGTTTCTGTATTCTTCCGCCTGGATTGAGTCTCAAAAAATGTTTGGTTATGGGAAATACGAAGCTCGGATCAAAATACCGAAAGGAAAAGGATTGTGGCCGGCATTTTGGTTGTTCAACGGAGAAAATGGTAAACACAATTACGAGATAGATATTTTTGAGTTTTGGAACGAGTACAATTGTGTTGGAAGATACAAGAAAAACAGGTTGTCCAAAAATCCGCATTTCACCATTCACGGCGACAGCATCAATAGAACCAGCTCTCAATGTGCAGATGACATGCATCCCTGTTACGGAAATTGGGGCAATTCGAAAACCGATTTCAGTGATGACTTTCATATCTATACCCTGGAATGGGATTATTACAAGATCGTTTGGACAATCGATGGTGAAGTGGTTCATTCCCTGTACCGGTTTAATTCGAAAAACGGAAAACCCACCGATTGCAATAACCTGGTAGAAGGGGGCGAATACAAAGTCAATGAATCCTGGCCATTTACCACTCAAATGCAAGTGCGGTTCAATCTAGGGATTCAACATGGAAATGACAATGATCCGAATTCAAATTTGGATTTCCCGCAGGCAATGGAAATCGATTATTTTCGTTTTTATAAAAAAGGACCTGTTAAATAGCAAGAAAGGCGAAACCAACTCAATCTATGAAAAAACAGATTTTAACCATTCTTTCTATTTTGCTTTCAATGCTTACTCAGGCACAAGATCGTCAAAAAGCTATTCCTGGATGGGAATTTCATGCATCCGTAAATCATCCGATAAGTGCTAAGGAAGGAGTGAGAACTTTCTATGGAGGAGGAATTGGGGTAAATGTGATCTTTAAAGATACCAATCGGGTGAGTTTTAAAACAGGGATCGAGTTGAATTATTTCCATACGTGGGATGCATGGCTTAACTCGGGAAATTTTTCCAATCAAACGAATATTCACTATCAATATTCCGTTTTATCCATTCCTGCACTTGTTCGCTTCAATTTCGGAAATGAATTGAATTTTTTGGTAGAGTTCGGAGCATATCTCGGATTTTCGGTGGGTGGAGAAATGAGATCAGATTATTTTTCCAATGACCCTTTTAGTAATGAGAGCGTCAATGGATTTAAACACGAGAATTATACTCCCGGACTATCCATCACACCCGCGATAGGTTTCGGAACGAGGTTACCACTTTCCAATCGTCTGGAGTTGCTTTTGAAACCTGAAATTGCTTTTACAAAGAATGAGAACTATGGTGAAGACAGTTTCAATAAGCACTATTTCTATGCGCGTTTTTGTGCCGGAATTCATCTGAAACCAAAAACAAAAAAGTAGGTACACGATTAACACGCACCTACTTTTTCTATTTAGTCAATTAAATTCGATCTTACTTATCCATTGGTGGAGTTTGACTCGGACTGCTCACAGCAGGAATCACATTCAATAACTCAATATCAAATACCAAATCCGAGTAAGGAGGAATTCCGCCTGGTCTTCCCGCAGCACCGTAAGCCTTGAAGTAAGGAATCACGAAAATTCCACGTCCGCCTTTACTCAAAATCGAAATGGCTTCGTCGTAACCAGCAATCATTTGACCTACGTTATGCGTAAAATCCAATGGTTGATTGCGATCACGGGAAGAATCAAATTTTGTTCCGTTTAGGAATGTTCCTGTATAATGAGTCGAAACATTGTCGCCCTTGTTTGCTTTCGTGCCGTTTCCTTCTGTTTGGATCACATAAACCAAACCGGATTCCGTTTGCTGTGCATTCGGGTATTTTTTGCGGATTTCACTCAACAAATAAACACGGTATTCTGCTTCTGACATAGCAGCGCATTTTGCAATACGATCTTTTTCAATTGCATCCAATTTTGCTTGCTCTGCTTTCTTTACTTCTTGTTCTGCTTGTACTTTCGCATAAGCTTCTTTGAAATTGGTCGTTGCATTCCAGGTCTTGTATGTTTTTCCATTGCGAATGATCATCACTTTCGTCATGATATCATTTGCCTCGATTTTATTCACCACATCCTGTCCTTGAACTACATGGCCGAAAACAGTGTGTTTTCCATTCAACCAAGGAGTTTCTTTGTGTGTGATGAAGAATTGACTTCCGTTTGTAGCCGGACCGCTATTTGCCATGGAAAGGATTCCAGGACCGCTATGTGTTAGATCAGGTCTTGTTTCATCAGGGAATTTGTATCCCGGACCACCCATTCCTGTTCCTTGTGGATCTCCACCCTGAATCATGAAATCTTTGATCACCCGGTGAAATTTCAATCCATCGTAAAATGGTTTGGTGATTTTGATCGAATCAAAAAGTGTCAGGTTTCCTTCAGCCAAACCAACAAAATTGGCAACTGTCAGCGGTGTTTTATCTGCCTCCAGTTTCACGATGATATTTCCTTTCGTAGTAACAAAAGCGGCGTAAATACCAGGCTCGGAGTCTTTCGGTAATTCAACTTTTTGTGCTAAAAGCGAAGTGGTAGTGATACATAAAAGCACGAATGCTGAAATGTACTTAAGTCCTTTTTTCATATTCAATTATTTGGGTTTAAAAATAGTGCAATTTTGCGAACTGCATGGGAAAAATCAAAAATCAGTCCAAAAACGCATGCAAAATGCAAAATGTAAAACTTGAAAAAGAGGAATGCTAACTTTTGATCCCGATAATTATCGGGATTGAATTCATCATTTTGAATTCTTGTGATTAAAGTCATTTTTTGCTTTGAAAAAAACACGAAATTTGTTCTACAAAAACACAGACATGCGAATTGAACAATTATACACCAAATGTTTAGCCGAAGCGGCATATTTCATTGAAAGCGAAGGAGAAATTGCAGTGATCGATCCACTGAGAGAAGTACAGCCATACTTGGATCTGGCTAAGGAATGGAACGGAGAGATCAAGTACATCTTTGAAACGCATTTCCACGCGGATTTTGTTTCAGGACACGTTGACCTGGCAAAACGTACCGGCGCAAAGATCGTATACGGACCAACTGCAAAAACGAATTTTGAGGCCATCACTGCTGAAGACAACCAGGAATTCAAGGTTGGAAAGATTACTATTAAGGTATTGCATACACCGGGACATACACCTGAATCTGTCACTTATCTGTTATTGGATGAACATGGAAAGGAAACAGCAATTTTCACCGGAGACACTTTGTTCCTGGGTGATGTCGGAAGACCGGATTTGGCGATTAAGGGAGATTTGACACAATATGATCTGGCTGGAATGTTATTCGATTCCTTGCGAAACAGGATCATGATCTTACCGGATTCAGTGACGGTTTATCCGGGGCATGGAGCCGGAAGTTCTTGTGGGAAAAACATGAGTTCCGAAACGGTTGGAACTTTGGGCGAGCAAAAACAAACCAATTATGCTTTGCGAGCTAACATGACCCGGGAGGAATTCATCAAGGAAGTGACGGAAGGGATTCTGCCTCCGCCACAATATTTCCCTAAGAATGCCCTAATGAACAAAAATGGCTATGAATCAATTGATGAAGTGATTTCGAAAGGAAATACTCCTCTTGAAGTTTCTGAGGTGAAAAGATTGATGGAAGATGGCGTATTGGTTTTGGACGTACGTACTCAGGAAGAATACATCCAGGCGGCTGTTCCGAACAGTTTGTTCATCGGTTTGAATGGAACATTTGCCATGTGGGTTGGAGCTTTGATTGAAAATATCAATCAACCGATTATATTGGTAGTTCCGGAAGGAAAAGAAGAAGAGACCGTTATGCGTTTGGCACGTGTAGGTTATGATAATTGCGTCGGATACCTGAAAGGTGGAATGAAAGCCTGGAGTGAAGCGGGAGAGTTCGTTGAAACCATTGAGTCGGTAAGTGCTGAAAGCATTGCTGACAAGATCGCGTCACTTCCAGTTTTGGATGTGCGCAAACCGGGTGAATACGAAGCGGAACATCTGGAAAATGCAGAACATGTTGCTTTGGACTTCATGTTGGATGATTTGGGGGATTTGAAACCGAACAATCCTTATTATGTGCATTGTGCCGGTGGATATCGAAGTGTGATTGCAATTTCGTTATTGAAACAAAAAGGATTCAAAAACTTAATTGATATTGCCGGTGGCTTTGGGGCAATCAAAAAAGCCGGAATCCCAACAACAGATTTCGTTTGCAGTTCCAAAAAATAAGATACTAAAAAGTCGGGGTGAAAAATTTTTCATCCCGACTTTTTTTATTTCTAAATCTATTCAAGGAAGTTTCTTTTTAGCGTATTTCAACTAAATTTGCGCTATGGAACAGAAAGAAGATTTATTAAAAGAGGTTATTTCTCACGCAAAGGAATACGGATTCGTTTTCCCTTCATCTGAAATTTATGATGGTTTGGCTGCAACATACGATTATGGCCAACTTGGTTCTGAATTGAAAAACAATATCAAGCAGTACTGGTGGAAATCCATGGTTCAGATGAATGACAATATTGTGGGAATTGACGCAGCTATCTTCATGCATCCGACAACCTGGAAAGCTTCAGGTCACGTGGATGCTTTCAATGATCCGTTGATTGATAACAAAGATTCCAAAAAGAGATACCGCGCGGATGTGTTGATTGAAGAACACATGGAAAAAATTCGCCAAAAGATTAATAAGGAGGTAGAAAAAGCAGCGAAGAAATTTGCGGATGCTTTTGATGAAGCTCAGTTTCGTGCTACGAATCCGAATGTATTGCGCAATGCAGAGAAGATCAAAGAGATCGAAGATCGTATGCGTACCACTTTGGAGAATAATGATTTGGAAGGGGTAAAAACACTTATTGAAGATTTGGAAATTGTTTGTCCGATCAGTGGTTCCCGAAACTGGACAGAAGTTCGTCAGTTCAACCTGATGTTTTCTACTGAATTGGGTTCCGTTGCCGGAGATGCTTCTACGATTTATTTGCGACCGGAAACCGCTCAGGGAATTTTTGTGAATTTCCTGAACGTTCAGAAAAGTGGACGGATGAAGATTCCTTTTGGAATAGCCCAAATCGGTAAGGCCTTCAGAAACGAGATTGTTGCTCGTCAGTTTATCTTCCGCATGCGCGAGTTTGAACAGATGGAAATGCAGTTTTTCGTTCGTCCGGGTGATGAAATGAAATGGTACAACCATTGGAAAGCTGCCCGTTTGGCTTGGCATAAGGCATTAGGTTTGGGAGATAAATACTACCGCGAACACGATCATATCAAATTGGCACATTACGCCAATGCTGCAAGTGATATCGAATTTGATTTCCCGATGGGATTCAAGGAATTGGAAGGGATTCACTCCAGAACAGATTTCGATTTGAAACAGCACGAGCAATTCTCCGGAAAGAAATTACAGTATTTTGACCCGGAGTTGAACCAGAACTATGTTCCTTATGTGGTGGAGACTTCGGTTGGTTTGGATCGGATGTTCCTGGCTGTGATGAGTGCTTCATATAAGAACGAAAAACTGGAAGATGGTTCCGAACGAGCAGTTTTAAGTTTACCGGCTCAATTGGCTCCTTATAAAGTTGCCATCATGCCATTGACCAAGAAAGATGGTCTTCCGGAAAAGGCGACGGAGATTTTGAACGATTTGCGTTTTGATTTCAATTGTCAGTACGATGAGAAGGATTCTCCGGGGAAACGTTACCGCAGACAAGATGCTATCGGAACACCGTATTGTGTAATGGTGGATCATCAGACATTGGAAGACAACACCGTAACTATCCGTGATCGTGATACGATGGAGCAGGAACGTGTTGCAATTTCAGAATTGAGAGCGAAAATCGAAGAGAAAGTGAGTTGGAGAAACTTGCTTGCGAAATAAGAGATCAGCCGCGGCTGATCGATAACAGATTCGCCGTGACGGATTCGCTTGGGATAATCGAGAATGTTTGGGATAAGTGCAAGAACATCCTTCTTTTACCCGGGTAATTATATGGATCTATGGAAAAAGCCCGAATCCTATTGTACAGGATTCAGGCTTTCTATTTTAGCTTATGAATGAATTCTAGTTGCGATTTGCACCCTTCATAATTCCTTGCAACAGACCATCAAACTTGATATCTCCACTAGATAAGCTGCGTGTTTCATGCACATCGAAATTCTTTCCGAATCCCATAATGCTTCCGCGCACTTTTCCGTCCAGTTTCAATTCAAACTTGTCATCATCAATCAATTTGGCAATTCGGAACAAAGCTCCGTCGCTTAGGCTGAGTTGAAGTGGAACAGTATAAACGTTTTCAGATTTTCTCTTGATCTTGATTTTCTTGTCCAAATCAATCACTCCGATTTCCAGGTTGTTTACAGAAACATTCAACTTCCCTTTTTTGATTTTAAATCCATAGCCATTTTCATTGTCTACTGTTGCATCAAAACTCACGTTCAATGTTTTTCCTTCCAGTTTTCCGAATTTGAAATTGGAATAACCGGAAACTTCTGGTTCTAAAAATTCACAGCTTGATACTGCGATCATTAGTGCGCATAAAAAAAGAATCTTCTTCATAATTACTTCATTGCTTCATTGAAATAATGGAAGAAATACGGAATGGTTTCAATTCCCTTGTAAAAATTGAATAATCCGTAGTGTTCATTAGGAGAATGGATAGCATCAGAGTCCAAACCGAAGCCCATCATGACCGTTTTCAGACCCAATTCTTTCTCGAACAAAGCAATGATTGGAATACTTCCGCCACTTCTAACCGGAATAGGTGTTTTTCCGAATGTTTCCTCGTAAGCCTTCGCAGCACTTTTATATGCAATGGAATCAATCGGTGTCACAACCGGTTCTCCACCGTGATGTGGATTCACAACTACAGTTACTCCAGCGGGAGCAATTGATTCAAAGTGTTTTGAAAACAATTCGGTGATCTTTTCAGGTTCTTGATTTGGCACCAAACGCATGGATATTTTAGCATATGCTTTTGATGCAATGACCGTTTTAGCGCCTTCACCGGTATATCCTCCCCAAATTCCATTTACATCTAACGTTGGACGAATGGAACCTCTTTCGGGAGTCGTGTATCCTTTTTCTCCATAAACAGCATCAATATTCAATGCCTTTTTGTAATCAGCTTCACTATAAGGAGCTTTAGCCATTTCGGCGCGTTCCTCTAAACTTAATTCCACCACATCCGCATAGAACCCGGGAATCGTAATGTGATTGTCTTCATCATGCAGGGAAGCAATCATTTTGGTCAGGATATTGATCGGATTTGCAACGCAACCGCCGTAAAGACCGGAATGCAGATCTCTATATGGTCCTGTCACTTCCACTTCTACATAGCTCAGACCTCTTAAGCCTGTTGTGATAGAAGGAGTATCATTACTTAACATGCCGGTATCGGATACCAAAATGATATCCGCTTTTAAACGTTCTTTATTCTCCTTGATGAAAACTCCCAGGTTCACCGATCCGACTTCTTCTTCGCCTTCAATCATGAATTTTACATTGCAAGGAAGCTCATTCGCCTTCATCATCGCTTCAAAAGCTTTGACATGCATGAAAAACTGACCTTTATCGTCGCAGGCACCGCGAGCAAAAATGGCTCCTTCCGGATGAATTTCTGTCTTTTTTACCACGGGCTCAAACGGAGGTGAAGTCCATAAATCGATTGGGTCCGCCGGTTGGACATCGTAATGACCGTAAACCAGTACTGTTGGCAATGCCGGATTCATGATTTTTTCACCGTAGACAATTGGATGTCCGGCGGTTTTACAAATTTCAACCTTGTCCGCACCAGCTTCTGTAAGGAATTCAGCTACTTTCTCGGCACCTTTGATTACGTCATTTGTATAAGCACTATCGGCAGAAACAGTTGGAATTTTCAATAGATCAATTAGCTCCTGCAAGAATTTGTCTTTTGACTCCTGTATATATTTTTGAGTGTTTTGCATAAAATTTATATTTCTGAGGCAAATTTGGTTAAATCATAGCGTTTTTAATCGAATAATTGTGATTAAAATTTAACAATTAAACAAAATTTAATATTATTGACACATAAATGCAACCTTTAACAAATTATTAAGTCTAAAGGGTATAACTGGATTATAATGAAGAAAATTACTACGATACTTAGTTTGGGTATGTTGCTTTTTTGGGGCAGCAATTCCAACGCACAAATTACGGTTCAAACAGGGCAAGCAGCATCCACATTAGTTCAAAATGTTTTAATTGGAAATGGAGTTTCTGCATTTAACGTTACGTTTAGTGGAGATCCCAACCAGATTGGGAGTTTTAATGCCGCTGGTTCGAATATTGCTTTGCCAACTGGTATTGTCATGTCATCAGGGGATGTAAGCACATTGGTTCCAGGTGGAAATCCTTCCACTGATTACTTCGGACCAGGCGACCCCATGATTTTAGCTACAGCGCAATCTGTTACAACTAATCCATCTGCTGGTTCAATAACTTCTACCAATGATGCTGCAGTTCTTGAATTTGATTTTATTCCATTGGGTGATACTGTAAAATTTAGATTTGTTTTTGGCTCGGAAGAATATACTACTTGGATAAATACCCAATATAATGACGCTTTTGGTTTTTATTTAACTGGTCCAAATCCAGCTGGTGGTAATTATACTAATTCAAATCTAGCCTTAGTTCCTAATACCACTCTCCCAATAACAATTTCCACCATACATCCGGGACTTAATAGTCAGTATTATATTGGTAATCCAATTGGACATTCCTTAAACGGTATTACTGTTCCCATTGAAATTGTTTTTCCGGTGGTATGTGGTGCAACTTATCATTTCAAATTTGCAATTGCTGATTGTGTTGATGGAATCTTAGATACAGGTGTGTTTCTGGAAGGAGGATCTTTTTCTTCAGATGCTGTAAATGTTTCGGTTGCAACTGTAACTGGAGATACAACCGTTATTGAAAATTGTACCGGTGCTCAATTTATTTTCTCTAGACCTCAGAGTCAAATAAATGACACCTTGGTTGTGAATTATGATATTACTGGAAATGCAAGCATGGGAGTAGACTACAATGGTCTAATCAACCCTGTAACTTTTCTACCAGGGCAGGATTCAATCGTCTTAAACCTTTTTCCCGTTGGTGATGGTATCGTTGAGGGGTCAGAAAGTGTGATTATTACGGCTTATACAATTACCCAATGTGGTGATACAATTGTTACGACGGGAACACTTTATATTATTGATGGACCGACTTTGCCGATCAATGAATCGAATCCTACTGTATTTTGTGCCAATGATTCGGTGCTGGTAACAGCAGTAGCCAGTACGGGATTCCCTCCATATACCTATACCTGGTCATACGCAGGACAAACCAACGATACAGCTTATGTGCCCATCCTACAGAATGGATCCATAGATTATTATGTAACAGCGACCGACCAATGTGGAAATACCGGAACGGATACTGTAACAGTAACCATGAACCAGACTCTGGCAATTGATACCATGATGATGTTCCCTGCTTCCGCTTGTACACCGGATGGAGCTGTGAGTGGAATGGGACAAGGAATTACCGGTCAGCCTCATTATCATTGGGAAGGACCAAATACAGGAGGGCCGAGCCAAATTGATGCAACTGTAATGCAGAACCTTTCTCCGGGATGGTATGTGTTTACCATTACAGATAACGTTTGTTCGGTTACTGATTCCATCCTTTTGACAAGTGAACCTGGGCCGATTGCAAATATGTCCTTAAGTTCAGTTTCAGGATGTAACCCGCTGAATGTGACATTTACAAACAATAGTCAGAATGCAACGAATTTTGAGTGGTATTTTGACAATGGTAATAATGCATTTGTAAATGACCTTAGTTCTCAATCGCAAACATTTACAGCTTCGGCTGATCAAATCGTATTGATCGCAATTAACGGACCATGTAGAGATACTGCATTCGCTTCTGTATTGATCGTAGAATGTGGTTGTACGGATCCGCTTGCGACGAACTATGATCCAACTGCGGTTCAAAATGATGGTTCTTGTATTTTCCCTGAGCCGACAGTTATCGTTCCAAATATCTTCACACCAAACGGGGATGCAAATAATGATGTGTTCAAGTTGACGACAACCAATGCAACAGATGTCATTATCAAGATCAATAACCGTTGGGGAAATAATGTGTATGTAGGTTCCGGATTAGATCCGCATTGGGATGGAAAAATCGACGGGACAATTGCTCCTGATGGTGTTTACTTCTTACAATACACTGTAAAAGGATTGATGGGTAAAGAAATTACCGGTCAAGGATTCTTACAGTTGATCAGACAATAATAGATATCAAAAACACGTAGGGGGCGCGATTAATCGCGCCCCCTACGTGTTTTTATGGTTTTAATGATTCAGTGCAACGAGTGTTTTTCCGTCCATTTCCAAAGGAGCCGCAATGCGCATGCGATCTAAAATGGTTGGGGCGACATCCGCTAGAATTCCACCGGAATTCAATTGCAAATGTTCTTTCTTCGTAACGAGAATAACCGGTACAGGATTTAATGAGTGAGCTGTATTTGGTGAACCATCTGCATTGAATGCAACGTCTGCATTTCCATGATCCGCGATAATTATTAATTCGTAGTCCAACTTATTGCACAAGCTGACAATTTCCCCTAAACAGGAATCAACGGTTTCAACAGCTTTTACAATCGCATCATAAACTCCCGTATGACCTACCATATCCGGATTGGCAAAGTTCAGGCAAAAGAAATCAGGTAAATCCGTTCTTAATTCTTCCAAGATGCGTTCTTTCACTTCAATAGCACTCATTTCGGGCTGTAAGTCATAAGTTGCAACCTTTGGGGATTTCACCAAGATGCGGGATTCTCCCTTAAACTCCGTTTCTCTTCCACCATTAAAAAAGAACGTGACGTGTGGATATTTTTCGGTTTCGGCTATGCGAACCTGGGTCCGGTCCATTTTACTTAAAATTTCTCCAAGCGTATTGTGCAAGTTATCCTTTTCGAAGATCACGTGTACATTTTTGAACTTGGCATCATATCTCGTCATGGTATAATAATCCACCCGTAAAGGCTTCATTCCAAATTCAGGAAAAGCTTGTTGGGTCAAAGCCTGACTGATTTCTCTTGGACGATCGGTTCTGAAATTGAAGCAGATGACCGTATCGCCATCCTGGATCATTCCTTCACCGGAGCTTGTAACCAAAGGTTTGATGAATTCATCTGTGATTTCTTCTTCATAACTTGATTCAATAGCTTTTGCAGCATTTGAGAACGGAGTTCCCAGCCCTTTCACCATGGCATCATAAGCTACCTGGATGCGTTCCCAGCGATTATCCCGATCCATGGCATAGTATCTACCAACAATGGTTGCTAGTTTGCCGGTGGATTGTTTCATGTGATCTTCCAGCTTTTGAATAAAACCTAAACCACTTTTCGGATCACAGTCTCTTCCATCCGTGAATGCGTGTACCCACACATTTTTAAGATCGTAGCTTTTGGCCATATCAAGCAAAGCATGCAAATGTTCCTGTGAGCTATGAACTCCACCGGTTGAAACCAGTCCGATGAAATGAACTTTGGTTCCATTTTTTTGCGCTTTCTCAAAACAGTTAACTAAAACCGGATTCTTGGAAAACTGACCTTCACGAATTGCTTTATTGATACGGGTAAGTTCCTGATAAACTACTCTTCCTGCTCCGATATTCAGATGTCCTACTTCCGAGTTTCCCATCTGTCCTTCCGGTAATCCGACAGCTTCTCCACTTGCAGTTAACGTACTGTGTGGGTATTTTTCCAGCAATGAATCCATCACCGGTGTTTTTGAATTAAAAATAGCATCGGCCTTCGAATGGTCTCCCAATCCCCAGCCATCCAAAATTATTAAACCAACTTTTTGATTATCCATCATAAGGCATTTGTATTTGGAAACATGCACCCGGACCATCGACTTTCAGAAGTCTTAAATTTCCTCCCAATGTGCGGGCACATTCTTTGGCTATAAACAGACCAAGTCCTGTTCCTTTTGTACTTCTTGTTTCCTCGTTTTCTAAACGATTGAACTTTTTAAATAAAAGGTCTTGTTGTTCCAATGGAATCCCTTTTCCGTAGTCTCTGACCGCAATGGAGACGTATTGGTCCTCTTTGGAAATAGTCAGATCGATTCCACGGTCACTGTATCCGTATTTGTAACCATTCTCTATCAGGTTATTCAGGATATTGGTGAAGATGAGCGGATCGGTTTCTAACTGGATATCTTCGAAGTCATTCAGATGAATGGGAATGTTGACTCTTTTTTCCTGAATGGAAATCAGTTTATTCAGGAAATCTTTCAATGAGAAAGAGGTTGTAAGTCTTGGCATTGCTTGTTGCTCCAGTCGGGAAGCAGTCAGAATTTGTTCTACCAAGGTTTCCAATCTGCTCGACTCATCCAATGCTTTTTGGATCAGTTCGATTTGCTTTTCTTCACTCAGCTTATGTTTTTGAATCGTTTGAAGATACAATTTGGTTGCTGCAAGGGGAGTTTTCAATTCATGTGTAACTGACAACATGAAGTTATTCTGTTGACGTGCAATCTGAATTTCTTTTTTAATGGAGCGTTTGATTTTCCATAATCCAAAAAGCAACAATACCAGAAAGACAGATCCTTCACCTATGATCATTACAATCCGCTTGGTGATTGTTTGATCGGTATGCTGGGATGCCCGGGTTAAGTCAATAAGATGATAACCCCACCAAAGGAATTGAATCAGTACATAAGCACCCAACAAGTATACGAAAACAGTTGTGGGTTTTTTAAGCATTTTTCTTAATAAGCTCGTTCGTTTTTGCCTTCAATATAATTAATAAAAGCCTTATTCACGACTTTATTTCCTCCTGGTGTCGGGTAGTTCCCTGTAAAATACCAGTCACCCGTATTTCCAGGACATGCTCTGTGCAAATCTTCTACCGTTTGATAAACGATGTGAACTTCCGCTTTGATATTCTCCGGTGTAAGCATTTTTGCAATTTGTGCTGAAATCTCTTCGGCAGTAAATGGTGCGTAAATTTCTTTCACGTAGTTTACAATCTGTTCTTTTGGTAAAGTTTCCTGCTCTTTTGATTTGCGGTAACACTCATCAATGATGTGTTGTTTGCCACTTTCTTTCAATAGGTTGATTGCAGCATCAAAAGCAATGAAATCTCCCATTTTCGCCATGTCAATTCCATAACAATCCGGGTAGCGGATTTGTGGAGCGGATGAAACGACCAGGATCCGTTTTGGCTCCAATCGGTCCAGGATTCGTAAGATAGATTGCTTCAAGGTTGTTCCGCGAACAATACTGTCGTCAATAACGACTAAGTTATCTTTCCCGCGAACCACCGATCCGTAAGTGATATCGTACACCTGGGCAACCATGTCATCCCGGGCATCATCTTGTGTGATGAATGTACGTGCTTTCGCATCCTTGATGGCAATTTTCTCAATCCGTGCCCGGCGATTCAGGATCTCTTTCAATTGTTCAGGACTAGGTTTCCCATCAATCGCCAATAACTGTTCGTATTTTTGTTCGTTCAGATAATCTTCCAATCCTTTGATCATCCCATAAAAACTGCCTTCAGCGGTATTTGGGATAAAGGAGAAAACGGAATTGTCCAAATCGTAATCGATTGTCTTCAATACGTTCGGAACTACAAAACGACCAAGATTCTTGCGTTCTTCGTAGATGTCGAAATCATTTCCGCGAGAGAAATAAATGCGCTCAAAGGAACATTTTGCAGGAGCTTTCGGAGTGTTTATTTCCACTTCAGATACAGCACCATTTTTCTTGATAATCAACGCGTGTCCCGGAGTCAACTCCTTGATCTCATCGTATTTCAGGTTGAATGCTGTCTGAATAACCGGTCTTTCCGACGCAACGACACAGACTTCTTCGTCTTCATAATAGAATGCAGGTCTGATACCATTCGGATCTCTCAAAACGAAGGCATCACCATGACCGAATAAACCGGCCATTGCATATCCACCATCCCAAACTTCAGAAGCTCTTTTCAGGATTTGTTCAATATTGATGTTTTCTGCAATCTTGTCGTAAATCTGGTGGCTATTATAACCAAGAGACTGATACTTGCTCACCATTTCGTCGTTTTCGACATCCAAAAAGTGACCGATCTTTTCCAAAACGGTTACGGTATCTGATTTTTCCTTCGGATGTTGACCGATCTCAAGCAGTACTTCGAACAATTCGTCGACATTTGTAAGGTTGAAATTTCCAGCCACAACCAGATTTCTGGTAATCCAGTTATTTTGTCTTAGGAACGGATGACAGCTCTCGATTGAATTCCTACCAAAGGTTCCGTATCTCAAATGTCCCAAAAATAATTCTCCGGTAAATCCTGCGTGTTTCTTCAGATAGTTTACGTCTTTCAATAGGTGAGGATTTTCTTCCCCAATTTCATAAAAACGCTTGTTGATGTGATCGAAAATATCTTGAATTGGCTTCGGATCGATGCTTCTGTAGCGCGAAATGTAGCGCTCCCCAGGTTCCATGTCTAACTTAATGTTTGCAACACCGGCACCGTCTTGTCCACGGTTATGTTGCTTTTCCATTAAAAGATGAAGCTTATTTAAACCATAAAAAGCCGTCCCGTATTTATCAACATAATACTGTAAAGGCTTTTTTAATCGAATGAGTGCGATTCCGCATTCATGTTTAATTGCATCGCTCATGGGCATCAAAAATCTGGTGCAAAGTTACGGAATCTAAATCGATTCAGGTGAGAAATATTTCATCAAAAAACAACTTTTTATTGAATTCACAGTCTAGTAAATACAGGTAAATAAATAACATTCTTTGTGTTTTTTTATTTTGATTAGTATTCGTAAATTCGTTTGATGTTCTATCGTGTTTTTTTCATGGTAATATGCTTGTATTCAGTTGCTTTTGGGCAGACTGAAAAGGTGTTGTTACATCCGAACGAAGGACAATGGGATTCACAAATTCATTTTAGTGTGGATTTGAAGCAAGGAAACCTTTTTATCAATCAAACCGGATTCACCTACTTTTTGAACGATGCCATGTCTCATCAGCATGAAAAGCATGGGCAGGAATCCACTGTGGCGGATGACCGGAAAATTCATTGTCAGGTTATCAAATCGGAACTTTTAAATACCACCTGGAAGGGAATCAAAACAAAAGGTGATCCAAGCCAGGCTTACCGGAATTACTATCAGGGAAAAGATCCGAGTAAATGGAAATCGAAAGTTTATAGTACAAGCAAGGTTTTATACAGCGACATTTATGAAGGAATTGATTTGAGTGTGGAGGGGAAATCAGATTACCTGAAATATTCATTTGTAGTCGCTCCAGGAGCAGATGTCCGGAAAATTGCAACTAGAATCAGCGGAAGCAAGGAGGTTTTCCTTCGGGAAGGGGATTTGGTTACACGCACGGAATTTGGTGAAATTATCGAAAGAGCTCCCATTGCCTGGAGTCTCAGAAACGGAAAAAAAGTCAAGGTTGCGGTTTCCTTTTTATTGAAAGATGATATCGTCACTTATCAGTTCCCCAAAGGATTTTCTGAAACTGACACATTGATTATTGACCCGGATATCGTTTTTTCAACCTTTACTGGTTCAACCCTGGATAATTGGGGGATGACAGCAACTCCGGATCAAGCGGGAAATTTATATGCCGGAGGTATTGTATTTGCTGGAGCGGGCTCGTATCCTACAGTCACCGGGTCGTTTGATCTGAGTTTTAACGGAGGGAATTCATACACTCTTGGCGGTGGTACCATTCAGGGTTTCGATGTGTCTATTACGAAGTTTAATGCAACAGGTACTGCTTTGATTTATTCAACTTATCTCGGAGGTTCAGGAAATGAGTCCGTGCATAGTTTGGTTACAGATTCACAAGGACATTTGTATGCTCTTGGAGTGACCAGCTCGCCCAATTTTCCAACCATAGCAGGTTGCATCGATCAGACGTTTAATGGTGGTCCCACCATTGTTACCAACGAATTGGGTTTCCAAGGTGCGGATATGTATGTGTGTCATTTTGATGCAAATGGTGCAGCTTTAATCGGTTCAACTTATTTGGGTGGTGCAGGAACAGATGGAATCAACGCGGGAAGTCTCTATTTCAATTATGGGGATCCGTTCAGAGGTGAAATTGTGGTTAAATCCGGAGAAGTGTACGTTGCCAGTTCCAGTTCATCATCGGATTTCCCGGTTGCGAATGCTTTTCAAAGCACTTTAAATGGTGCGCAGGATGCAGTAGTGATTAAAATGAATAACGGATTGACGTCTCTCATCTGGTCGACGTATGTTGGTGGTTCCGGTTACGATTCCGGAAATGGAATTCAACTCTCAAGCACCGGTGAGGTTTTCGTTGCCGGAGGAACAACATCACCCAATATGCCTTTCCCATCCGGAAATAATTTGACCTACAATGGAGGTATTGCAGATTCTTATGTGATGCGTTTATCTGGTGGTACAGGAGCGGTTTTATCGGGGACTTACTCGGGTACGAATGAATATGACCAGGCATTTTTTGTACAATTGGATTTGAGCGACAATGTCTATATCTATGCACAATCAGAGGGGTCTATTCCAATTTACCCTGGAAAATATGGTATTGCAAATTCCGGTCAATATGTGGCGAAATTCTCTCCGAATCTTTCAGCATTATTATGGACAACTCCAATTGGGTCTGGTTCAGGTCATATTGAAATTTCACCAACTGCCTTTTTGGTATCAAACTGTAGCGAAATTTACCTTGCGGGTTGGGGAGGGCAGGTGAATGTGAGTAATGCGCCGGGTGCGGTCAACAGTACTACGTCGGGACTACCCGTTACACCTGATGCCTATCAATCGACCACCACAGGAAGTAATTTTTGGATAGCTGTACTGGAAGAGGAAGCTGCAGGATTGAATTACGCAACATTTATTGGAGGTACTGCCAATTCATCCAGTAATCACGTGGATGGTGGAACGAGTCGATTCGACAAAAACGGAAATATCTACCATGCTGTTTGTGCCGCTTGCGGAAGTGTAAATAATGGATTTACGACCACTCCGGATGTTTGGGGACCGACCAATCCAAGTCCGAACTGTAATCTTGCTGCTTTCAAATTTGAATTGAGTACGATCGAGGCAGTTGTAGCTGCGCCGGATCCGTTGGTTTGTTTACCGGATCCTGTTGTATTTAATAATAACAGTGCAAACGGAAATGAGTTTGAATGGCATTTTGGAGATGGAACCACATCAAATCTTGTCAATCCATCGCATGTCTATAGTGGACCTGGGCAATATACTGTCACCTTGATTGTTAGCGATACCACCCAATGTTTTACTCCGGATACGGTTCAGTTTATTGTAAATATCGGGGATTTCAATGGAGGAATCGTAAACCCGATAGCTCAGACCTGTGCGAATGTTCCTGTGCAAATGGAGGCTTTTGGAGGTTCTGTTTATCATTGGGAACCTGCACAGTATTTTAATAATCCGAACATTTCAGATCCGTTGGTTACAACGGCTCAAAACATTGATATTTATTGTGTCATTTCCGATAGCTGCGGGATTGATACGGTGTACGCCCAAGTAAATGTCTTGAATGGAACACTCAGTATTTCGAACGATACGGCGATCTGTGTCGGGAATTCAGTCAATTTATTTGTGAATGGAGTTGCACAAATTACCTGGAGTCCTGCAACTTATTTGGATAATCCAAACAGTTTGACTCCTGTTTCAACACCATTGCAATCTATCACTTATACGGCGACAGGAACAACTTCCGATGGCTGTCAACTGGTAGCAGATGTTCATATTCATGTAGATACGAGTATTCCACTTCCGGTTATGCCGGATTCCTTGATTTATTGTGTGGGGAGTTCCGGAGTGGTAACTGTTTCCGGAGCAACCTCCTATAGTTGGTCACCACAAACGAATATCACACCTGCTAATGGACCTCAAGTGACGATCAGCGCACAAACGGATCAATACTATTACTGTGATTTTTCAAATGCCTGTGGAACTATCAGGGATAGTATTTTTGTAGGAATACACAGTGCAACGATCCTGGCTGGTAATGATACCACGATTTGCCCGGGAGAAATTACACCTATTCATGCATCGGGTGGAGTTTCTTACACGTGGTCACCAAGCCCGTATGGCTGGTTGCAGACAGATGGTTCGCTAGTTTTGGTGAAACCTTTTGTATCAACAACTTATGTGGTGGTCGGAGTGGACCAATACGGTTGTTCGGATACTGCATCGGTTCTTGTGAATCTGTTTCCTTCACCATTTGTCCAAACAAATCCGGATGTCTACGCCGTTTTTGGTGAAACGGTTCAATTGAATGCCATTTCGAATACCGCGGTCAGCTATGTTTGGAGTCCGGCAGAGTATTTGTCCTGTAATGTCTGTCAAAATCCCGTTACGCAGCCTGATAAAGCGATGACTTATACGGTTACGGTATACGATATCAATGGATGTTCCGCAACAGATCAGGTGCATATATATTACGATGCGATTATCTACGTTCCGAATACTTTTACACCGAATCACAACGGAACAAACGAGACGTTTTTTGCTCTTGGAGTGAATATTCGGGACTTCCAATTGGAGATTTTCAACAGATGGGGAGAATTGATCTATACCGGAGATGCCCTTTCGCAAATGTGGGATGGAAGCTACGCGGGTCTGCCTTCACCGGATGGTGTTTATACATGGAAAATAGAATACAGTGAGATGCTTTCGGATTTAAGACATCAATTGGTTGGCCACGTTAATTTGCTGAGATAACAGGAGTTCTCCAATACAGTAATAATCCGCATTCTCTGGTATGACCAAGCAACATGCGGTATTTTTTACGGTCAGGGTAAGAAGATAAATTCTCAGAAGGGTGAATCAATAAATACTCGGCTTCGCACTTAATTCCATCCCTGAAAACCTCCTGAATCGGAACATCATACTCCAAGCGGTAATAATTGACCATCGGCTCATAGATCCAGGTACATTCTGCAGTGTGAATGGAATCGTCTTGGATATTATTCCTGATTAAAAGCATGGCTTCCTTGATACAGCTATCTTCCGACCAGGTCATGGTTGTTTTTAGATTGTAAGCGAACAAGTTAAACAAAATGAAGAGCACCGAACAGGCAACAAGACTAACCCGGACCAGCTTGAATTTCAATTCATCGACATTTAGCAGGAATGCCAAAAGGATGATTGGAAACAAATACAACGAAGAGCGATTAATGGGATAAAGTGCATCGAAAAGCCCGTTTTCCGCCACCAATGCCATCAGGATGGAAGCCAAAATGATTAAAGCGAATGCACCGGGATGAAATACTTGTTTTCTTCGGATGGCTAAAAATCCTGCAAGAAGCAGCAAAGCATAAAGCAAGTAGCGAAGAATGATTGCCTCCTTGAATCCATCTTTGATATAAAAACTGGAATAGATGAGGTTATCGATGGTCGAATTCAGATTTCCGGTGCCGAAATACAATTCCTTCTGATCTTTCAGGAAGAATAATCGATCCAATGAAAAATACAAACTTATTCCACATAGGATTACTAAAATGGAAAGTAAGGCAATCCAGTTTTTCGGTTTGAAGACCAGCGCACTTAAGACGATCAAGGCTATTGCAATGAGAAAGTAATTGAGCGTATTCAGATTCGCACTTAAAGCCAAAATGGAAAAAACCGCCGACAAATAATAGTGGATGGGTTTCGACTCACTTTTTAGGTCAACAATTCTAAATAGATAAAATAAAGAAGCAGTCACAAATGCAATGGAAAGACCATATCCGCGGCATAAAGAGAAGAAATCAAGGATGAATGGATTTCCACAAAGGAGCAGGAGCAAGGTAAGTTGAGTGAATGTTGATTTCAAAAAGGTCTTCGAAATGCGAAAAAGGAAAAGCCAGAAAACAGCGAATGACAGCATGTTTGGAAGGCGCAGTGCGAATTCCTTTGCCCCGAATAGATAAGTACTCAAAGAGCTCAACTGGGTATTTAACCAGTGATGATTTGCGGTTCCTTTGAAGATTTCGTCTCCCTGAATGATCTTGTAGGTCAGCGCTTCGTCGTGTGTTATTCCAACAGTAAATCCGCGAATAAGAACATAGCTGAATGCAAAAACAAGAACGAGATAGTAGTTGATTTGGGTACTTCGGTTCATCTCAGATGAATTCACATTTCAGCACACCATCCCGATCAATTTCTGTCAATTGAACCGTCTGCATCTGATTCACCAGGTCCGGATTGAAAGCTGTTTTTACCTTCACGTAGTTTTCGGTGAATCCATACATGATTCCTTCGTCTTCTTCCGCCTCGAATAAAACCGTTCTTTTCGAACCGACTTGCGATTCATAAAAAGCGCGTTTTTTCTTGTCGGAAAGAATATGCAATTGCTTGCTTCGTTGTGCCCTGATTTGGTTCGGGACAGGTTCACCTAATTTCACAGCCGTTGTGTTCGCGCGTTCGGAATAAGTGAAAACATGCAAATAGGAAACATCCAGATCTTTCAGGAAGTCCACTGTTTCCAAAAATTCTTCGTCTGTTTCTCCCGGGAAACCTACAATAACGTCCACACCGATTGCACAGTCAGGGCGTAGTTTTTTGATATGATGAACACGTTCCACATATAATTCCCGCAAATATTTTCTTCGCATTGCTTTCAACAGGCGATTGCTACCGGATTGAAGCGGAATATGGAAATGTGGAACAAAACGTTTCGAATCCTCCAAAGTGAATTGAATGATCTCATCACTTAATAAGTTGGGTTCAATAGAGGAAATTCGGTAACGGTCTATCCCATTGATCTGATCCAGTGCCTTTACCAATTCGAAGAAATTTTCTCCTTCTCCCTGACCAAAATCTCCGATATTGACTCCTGTAAGAACCACCTCCTTGATTTTGGTGTCTGCAATTTTTTGTGCTTCCAGTACTGTTTCTGCAATACTTGCATTTCTGCTTTTACCGCGAGCCAAAGGAATCGTGCAGAACGTACAGAAGTAATCACAACCGTCTTGTACTTTCAAAAATGACCTTGTGCGATCTCCCATGGAATGGGAAGGAATGAAACTCGTTGTTTGTTTGATATGCTCAAATTTAACTACAGCTTGTTTTTCTTCATTCTCGCTCTCATTCTCATTCTGTGCTTCCAGTGCTTCCAGATGCTCTACAATGTTGAACTTCTCATTTGCTCCCAAAACAAGGGATACTCCCGGGATTTGAGCAATTTCAGTTGGTTTCAATTGAGCGTAACAACCGATTATCGCGACATAAACCTCCGGGTTTATCTTTTTTGCGCGTCTTACTAATTGTTTACATTTTTTATCCGCATTTTCGGTAACAGAACACGTGTTGATCACCAAAATATCCGGAGTTTCCTCAAAATCCACCTTCGCAAACCCTGCGTTTTCAAAAAGTCGGGAAATAGTGGACGTCTCTGAGAAATTCAGTTTACATCCTAAGGTATAAAAAGCGACTTTTTTGAACTGTTGCATTTTTTTGCAGAATTGAGGGGCAAAGATAGACAATTTCGGGGCGACACAAAAATACCCGTGTAAGTATTCGTTATATTTGTTAGTGTAAACAATGATATGAAAAAGCAATTGAAGATTGATTATGAGTGGTTGGATCATTGGAAGGAACTTCCTGAGTCTGAATATATTTTAATCGAGAAAGCGTACGAAGCTTCGAAAGATGCCTATGCACCTTATAGCAACTTCAAAGTCGGTGCAGCCCTTTTGTTAGCTGATGGAACAATCGTGAAGGGAAACAATCAGGAAAACATTGCTTATCCAAGTGGATTGTGTGCAGAACGGGTAGCCTTGTTTTATGCAGGTGCGAACTACCCGAATACGGCAGTTAAAACAATTGTGGTGCTGGCACAGGGGGATTTGGTTGCAGTGGATGAATGTGTATCACCATGCGGTTCGTGCAGACAAGTTATTGCAGAATCGGAATCACGTCAGCAGGAAGCTATCCGGATTATTTTGGTTGCGCAGGATGGAAAAACCTGGATTTTCGACAGTATAAAAGATATTTTAGTGTTTCCATTTGGAGTAAAGTAAAAGATGAACGAGAAACGCCTGGAGGAATGGTTTTCTTCCCGAAAGAAAATGCGGGAGAATCGAACAGCAAATAAGTTGTTTGATGCAATCCGGTTGGGAGATCGAACAGCTTTGAGTGGGGCAATCACACTGCTTGAGAGTACCCTTGAAGAAGATCAGCAAACGGCAAGGGATTTGATCCGTCAATGTCTTCCTTTTTCCGGAAATTCACTACGTATTGGAATTACGGGTGTTCCGGGGGTGGGGAAGAGTTCGTTTATTGAGAAATTCGGACAGACCATCTTGAAAAACCGCAAAAAAGTAGCTGTTTTGGCAATCGATCCAAGCAGTGAACGAACGGGTGGAAGTATTCTGGGAGATAAAACCCGGATGGAAATCTTGTCCCAAAACGAAAATGTGTTCATCAGACCTTCTGCAGCCGGAAGTACGTTGGGCGGAGTGGCTAGAAAAACCCGTGAAACGATTATCCTTTGTGAAGCCGCTGGTTTTGATGTGTTACTGATTGAAACGGTAGGTGTCGGACAATCGGAAACGATGGTTCACTCAATGGTTGATTTTTTCATGTTACTTCTTCTGGCTGGTGCCGGAGATGAATTGCAGGGAATCAAAAGAGGGATCATGGAAATGGCGGATGGTTTGGCTGTTACCAAAGCGGATGGTGACAATGTAAATAAAGCAAAATTGGCTTCGCGGGAATTGAAAAATGCGATCCATTTATTTCCGCCGACTTCAAATGGCTGGATTCCGGAGGTTAAAACCTGTAGCTCATTGGAGAACACGGATATTGATACTGTTTGGGAAATGATTGAGCGTTTTGAGAGACATACCAAGCTGAATGGTACTTTCGATTCCAAGCGGAAACATCAGGATTTGAATTGGATGCATGAAACATTGAAAGACCTATTGATTCAAGGCTTGTGGTTTCAGGAAAAAACAAGAGCCTATATCGAAGCTAAAGAATTGGAAGTGGAGAATGGAACTGTTTCCGCTTTTGAAGCTGCCGAAGAAATTTATAGGCTCTATAGAAATGTAAATCAATAAAACATTACTTCATAATCAATCTGTTGGACTTTTCAAAAGTCCCGTTTTCATTCTCCACAGTTACTTTGTACATATAAATTCCGGTTGATAAAGAACCCCTATCGAAAGAAATGGTGTGTTCTCCGGTTCCGAAATTGCTTGAAACAGGTTTTGAAACAAAACGCCCGTTCAAATCCAAAATTTGGAGAGTTACTTTAGACTCTGAACGAAGCGTTAGCGCAAAATATCCTTGGTCTTCAATTGGGTTGGGATAGACATTCGAAAGATCAAAATCCGGAGCAGAGAGGTCATTAATTCCTAAAACGGGTCCATTTACGCGAATTTCATGAGTTAATGCATAACCGTTTGCTACGGATCCGCTTAAAGAACACATTTCTGCATTCGTGGAATCGTCGCTAAAAACATTGTCACTTGCATTGTAAGTATAACCACTCATTCCTTTTGTATAACCGTATGCAGTTGCTGAATTCACTAATTCCACAGCACTTCCGCTTCCTTCAGGAAAAGAAATTTGAGTTACCAGCAAAGAGGTTCCCGCCGAATTGTAAATGTGTACGTGAATGTGTGTTGCACGACTCGTGTACCATCCCGGGAAAATCGAAACGAAATTGACATCCCCATTGGAATCGGTTGTTTGTCTTCCTCTCAAGAAATGATAACTGGTATAATCCGTTGTTTGCATGGTAGTGCCACCGTATTCGGAATAGTTTCCATCCTTGTCACAATGCCAAATATCGACTATTGCTCCTTCTAAGGGATTGCAATCAGCATTGCTATTTAAAATTCGAATGTTTATTGTAAATGCAATACCCGTTCGATCTCCTACAATATTTGTTTGTACAAGTGAGCTTGGTGTAATGGTTGGAAATGGACCGGCGGTTTCTGATGGAGATGTTAAACAATTTCCCTTTTCATCACCTTCCGAACCTGATTTATTGCCGAAAACACTTGGAGCAATTGCTGCCACTCCAAGTAAGCTAACTCCATTAATTAGAAACCGTTTGCGATCCATATCCTTGTTAATTTAACCTTCAAATCAAAAATAGAGAAGTCTCTTGGGGGAAACTAATTCTTGCGGTATACAGATACTTTTTTGCGGTGTTTAGAAAGCGAGGCTAAGAATAATGGCATTCTCAGAGAGTGCTTCAAATTCGATTTCCGAAGCGTTTATTGCCAAAAGGCTGTCATTCGTTTCCATTAACCGATTTTGGACTTCAAAGACACCGTTTATGATCGAAATAAACAAATGTTTTTTTTCATTTACGGGTTGAACACCTTCCTTTCTGCCATCATACAGACCTAAATTGAGTTGAAAAACTCCTGATTCAAGCAGCGGAATTAATTCATTTCGCTCAGTTAAATGAAACGAATAAATTCCTGTTTCAAGTGTGTCATCAATGATTTGAAGGGTATAGAATCGGCTCGTTTCCAACGGTAGGCAATTCCCGATGTGGATTAGTTGATTGGGAGATAGGACAAGGATTTGTTGAGGAGAAATCGTCCGGTTTGTTTCCCCTGTCTGAATACTTAATTCTCCTTCAATTGGGAGCAAGATCAACGATGCTGATTCACTCATAATTTCCAATTGCCTTGATTCGTATAGATAATGCTCTGAAAATTGAGTGAAGGGTTCGATGGGTTTTCGGGATTCATCAAAATAATTCTCCTGATTAAATGTAACAAAGCTTCTTCTTTGAAGACCCTGAATCAAACCACGGAGCTCACCTTTAAATAGCTGATAAATTTCCTTTGACATCTTTTATTGATTTAAAGCGGACAGAAAGGAATCTTTATATTGCAAACCAATAGGAAGCTCTTTATCACCAACTACCACTTTATTTCGCTGATAACTGGTTATTTTATCCAATGCGATGACAAAGGAACGATGAATTCGAATGAAGTTATTGTCCGGCAGCTCTTGCGTAAAAGCTTTTAATGTGTTTCGGAATGTGACAGATTCAGTATCAATCAAGTTGATCGTAATATAGTCGTCCAAACTTTCAATGTATAGGATGGAATCCAATTTGATACGTTTATTCGAATAATTGGCTTTTACAACGATTTCTTCTTCCGGTTTTCGCAGTGACTCCAATTCAATCATTCGGATGGCTTTGTCCACAGACTGATTGAAACGGTCGATAGAATAGGGCTTCAGGATGTAATCGATGGCTGAGAGATTAAAGCCTTCAATGGCAAATTGTTCAAAAGCGGTAGAAAAGATGATTTTTACATTTTCGGGACATTTTCCGGCGAATTCAAGACCGTTCATTCCGGGCATCTCAATATCCAAAATGATAATGTCGACCATGTTTTTTGAGAGAAAACTCAGTGCTTTTTTTGCACTTACAAAGCCTTCTAAAAAACAAATATTGGGATTTTCAGAACAGAAATTTTCAATCAAACGAATTGACGGCGATTCATCATCTATTGCAATTAATCTATATTTTCTAACCATGATTGAGTTCAATTTCTAAATCCACTTGAAAATCCTGCTCCGTTTCCCGGATGTTCAATTGATGTTTACCGGAAAAAAGTAAATTCAATCGCTCCCTTGTTTTTGTAATACCCAAACTTTGAGCAAGCAGTAAATTCTCTCCTGCATGATTGTTTTTTCTGTTAAAGGTTGTAAGATGAAGTTTATTTTCTTTTAGATGGACTTCGATTTTGATTGGAGAATCTTTGTCCGGATGAATCCCATATTTGAACACATTCTCAATGATAGGCATCATTAAAAAAGGAGGAATCTGGAAGGTTTCAGAGACTTCCGGGATCTTTATTATCCAGTTATTGTCGTCTTCAAACCGCAATTTTTGAAGATCGATATATTGTTTGCAAAAGCGCAAATCAGCCGTCAATTTAACGACCAAAGCACCATCGGTTTTTAGCAGATACCTTAAAATTTCGGAAAGTTCCAAAATGTAATTCGGTGTTTTTTCAGGTTCCAGAATGGAGATAGAATAAATATTATTGAGACTGTTAAACAGGAAATGTGGCTGAAGCTGATATTTTAAATTTTGCAATTCAGCCTGGTATTTATCCAATTCAATTTGTTTGGTCTTTCGATTCAGACCGATAGAAATGGAAAAAAGCAAAATGAGTGAAAATGGCACTATCAAGCTAATAAAATGAAAGTCAAAAGAAGATTGATGAGGCGGACCAAATTCCCGATCAATAAAATGCGGGGAAGGCGATTTATGGAACAGCAAATAATCAAATGCGATAATAATAAGGAAGCTTACAATCACCCAAAATGTGAAAATGACGTATTTTTTTGAGAAAAAATATTTGGGAATGATAAGGTAGTAATTGAGATAGAAAAAACCGATTATCATGAGATAACCAACGAAATTTCGAATAAAAGGAGGGACAGAAAAAAGATCTAAGCTGTAGTTGAAATCCGGAGATGATATGATCGGAATACTAATGAAAAGAAGTATCAGCAAGATATGTAGGGCGAATGTTTTCCAGGAAAAATTCATGAAACGGAATTTCATGCAAAATACAAAAAAATGAGCGCTTTGACTTCAGATCAATTACGGAAAGAGTTCTAATCCATTATAAAAGCTCTACATTTGCAGCATGGAGAAGATTGAATTTACAATCAACGGAGAATATATCGAGTTATTGGGATTGTTAAAAGCTACAGGAATAGCTCAGACTGGTGGTCATGCAAAACTAATTGTTGAAGACGAAGAAGTATTCCGTAATGGGGAATTGGAGACCAGAAAACGTGCTAAATTGGTTTCCGGCGATATCATCGAAGTGGGCGACGAGGTCCGGATTGTTCTGAAATAATAACTTGAAATTTTAAAGAGTCAAAAGACAAGACTTTTAGAATCAAGATAGAAATCGCTGTGATAACGATTAATCAGCCTTGACTCTTGTCTCAGAACGTCGTCCTGACTCTCTTTCAAGTTAAAACAATTCTTGTAATTCCTTTCGCAGGTATTCAACCGTAATCTCTGTAGGTAATTTTCCTACTTCAGCTACAATCTCAAAAATCTTTGCAGCCAAATCAGTAGAAAGCGCTGTTGCGTCCATCTGATTTCCCGCTAAATTGATGATCTTGATGGTTTCCTCTTTGGAATTTCTTACCATATCCCATGATTGCGGAGAAACGAACATCTGTTGGGATACATTGTGATCATATTCTTCGCGGATAGCCTGCAATAAATCTGTTTGAAGTTTTCTAGCCGGAAGACTCGGGTTGTGAAGGCGCATGACCAAACTACCGGGGTGAATACGTTCCATCAAAAGTGCCGCTCGTTGATAAGCTTCCACTCTCATTGGAAGAAAATGTTTTTGGCGTTCTTTTTTCAATTCGATTTGAACAGCTCTGATCTCACGATCCCCTGTTTTCTTTAGAAAGAGATAAGCCATTAATAAGACCCCTCCTCCGGAGATAATAGAAATTAGGATAGGAAAGATGATTCCAACAAATAGTTGCATATGGATTGTTTTTCTAAGTGAATTCGTTTTTTGGTAAAAGTAACAATTAAATGAATTTTGGATCTACCTCCATTTGATGACCACAAACGGAGCATGTTCTCATTTCTTCCGAATTATAGAATTCCTTGAAACGAGGTAGAAAATCCTTTTCAATGTTATCTAATTTGAATCGATAATGCTTTAGTTCGTGATTGCACTTTTCACAAAACCAGAACAGACCGTCCTGCATCTCTGTGTTTTTGCGTACGCGTTCAATAACCAGACCTACTGTGTTTTCTCCGCGACGGGGATTATGCGGAATACGTGGGGGAAGTAAGAACATTTCACCTTCTTTGATGACAATATCCTTTGCTTTTCCTTCATGCTGGATACGGACTGTGATATCACCTTCGATCTGATAAAAAAGTTCCTCACTTTCATTGAAGTGGTAATCCTTTCGTGCGTTCGGTCCTCCAACAATCATTACAATGAAATCACCAGCCTCCTTATAAAGGTTTTTGTTTCCAACAGGTGGTTTCAATAACTCCCTGTTTTCCTCGATCCACTGATGTAAATTAAATGGCATTAACATATCCCGTGTGTTTTTATCAAAAGTACCAAATGAATGGTCTATTTGCAATAGGTAGTTCTATAAAAAAAGAAAGCCCCTTGTAAATTTTACAAGGGGCTTCAAAGTTCAATTAAACTTATTGAATCACTACTCGGAATACTTTTTCAGCATTGTCGCTTGAAAGTTTGAAGAAGTAAGTACCTCTTTCAACTTCTTTCAAGTTTACAGTGTTTGTTCCTGTAGAAATCGTGTTTTGACCAGTTTGCACTGTACGACCGTTAACATCAGTGATTACCAGGTTGAAATTACCTGTGAATCCTGATTCAATGAATAATACACCTGTAGAAGGATTCGGATAAACCGCTACTGCTTCCAATGCATTTTCATCTACTGATAACCAGTTACAATTTCCTAAAACAGTTACAACCACATTTGCAGTATCATCCGGACAAACGCCGTTTCCTGAGATATAGTCATAGTTGAACTGACCAGGGAAAATTCCGGTTGTTACTTGTGAACTTGGCAACAAGGCATTGGATGGATCATACCAGTCACCATTCAAATCCGTATTTCCATTCAAACCTGCCAACAAATCGATCGGTTCGTTTTTACATGCTGTAATAACACCATCCTGACCTGCATTTGACGGTCCGAAAACTTTCACTTGAGATATAATGGAGTCATAAGCACATCCATCAACCACACGGTACTCGAAATCGAATGTACTGTATGCCAGTCCATTTGATGCAAATGTTCCACCGGTAATACTAGCGTTTACAGAAGGAATTGCAGATGACCAAGTTCCACCAAGGTTATTTCCTGTAATTGTTGAGAACAAGTTAACTGTATTCCCATAACAAACATTTGTTAAAGGGTTAGCACTTCCACCTTCCAAAACAATTTCAGTGACTTTTAAGCTGAAGTTACCTGAAGTACCATCAAACTTGTCATACATGATATAGTAAGTAGAACCTGGAGTCAAACCACAAACTGTGAAGTTCGGAGCTAAGCTTGTTCCACCAATTTCATTGTCATTTGCTGCTCTGAATGTAAATGTATTGAAATCGGCACAGTTAACTGCAGAATAGACTGCCGCTTGACCGTTATACCCGATAGCTGTAGAATTCACACGAACAGAACCGGATGGAGGAGCGATGAATGTGTACCAAAGTGTACCATTCAATGTTGAATTGATCCAACCAGTTGTTGTTTGAGCACCTGTAGCAGGAGGAGCAATGTTTGTTTCGTTTAATGAAACAGCAGCACCATTGTTATTGAATGTATAAGTTGTATTCAACTGAAGTCCTTCCTGAGCACAAACGATGTCGTTTGTAAGCGGCATCACGATTGAAATCGGACCTACCCAATTGGAAGTGTCATTTGTACCACTACATTCAGCCTGAACGTATACTTGATATACACCTGAACCCATCAATAATGGATCTGGGATGGTGTCAGCAAAGTTGATTCCTGTTGCAGGAGTGATTTGTCCTGAACCAAGAGTAAACCCTGTCATACCGTATTGGATATTGAATCCAGTTACAGGGAACACAGGAGTTGATTCGATCCAGTTCCAAGTTAATTCCAATGAATCAGGATCTGAAGTTCCATTTAACAAGGTGATATCAGAACAATTTGGTTTTGTACAGAAGTTTACCAGGAAACCGTCGGATGTAATACTATCTGCCTGACATTCAGAGTAGATGTATGCATCGTAACAAGTTAATTGCTCTAAATTTCCACCGAAGTTTACATCAGAAGTATTTACGTTTAATGTTCCAAGTTCCTGACCAGAAATAGTTGGATCAAATCCGTCCAAACCGTAAACTACAGTCCAGTTTGTCTCACCATATGGACCCGCATCCCAATTCAATTGTGCGTCATCCGTGTAAGTTAAAGTAACCATGTTTTGAACATTTGGACAAAGCGCAGTATACAATCTTACACATGAGTTGTTTTGTAAGTATGTTTGGCTATTGTAAGAGACAGTAATGGTTGATAATGGTCCTGATGCAGAAATGGTAGCAAAGTTTCCAGCGTAGTCATATGCACTTTGTGAACCACCGAATACTTTGTCATCATACAAGTAGAAGATCTCTCCTGTAGTTTGATTAACTGCGATCTCAAATGTTACATTTTGTCCGGAAACCGTAGAGAATTTAGGTCTATTGTACCATTCAACGATGAAGTAGTTATCACCACCGATCGTTGTTTCTTGCCAATAAACATTTCCTTCTTCGTCATCCAAATCCACTTGCCATGCATTTAAAGTTACAGCACCAAACTGAACCCATCCGTTATTGCTAACAGTGATGTTGTTTGAAGTAACTCCTTGGAAAGAAATAGGGTTTACAGTTGTAATTCCAATGGACGCATCATCAGCAAGATTCAAAGCGGTTCCACTTGTGTGAATTGGAGTGAATCCAGGTCCACATTGGCTATCCCAAGCTGAGAAAGGTACATCTGTTGAGAAAGAGAATGGTCCGGCCCAAGCAGAAGATGTTGTACATCCAGCCTGAACATAGAAATCATAATCTGTATCTTCTGTAAGTCCGGTAACAGGAACTGAATCATTTGTTACACCGCTCATCATTGTTCCGGTACCAGGAGTAAATCCAGCAGGACCGTATTCAACGTTCCATGTTGTTTCATTTCCTTGTGCAGTCCATGTTAACATTCCGTTGAAGAATGTAACGTTAAATGCATTCAATGCAGTTGGAGCAGAAGGCTGTGTAATTGTAATTGAGATTGGAGCACTTGTTAAAGTAGCCGCATCTTTCATGACAATTGAATGAACACCCGGCGTCAGATTTGTTGGGATTGGTAAAAATGCACCACCATCAACTGAATAAGTAAATGGCGCTGTACCACAAGTAACCGTTCCCAATGTGAATGAACCATTGTTCATTCCGTTACAAAGGATATTTACTGGTGTTAAAGTTGCCAATACATCCGTAACGTTTACCGTAACCAATGTACGAGTTGCACTAGCACATACTCCCTGATTGTTTGCTGCATAGAATTGGTGTGGACCATTCACAGAAGTTGGAAGCACAGATGTTCCAAGAGCTTCAAGAGTAGTACCTGTCCCTAAAGAAGAACCTCCGGTTGGAGCTGCGAACCAAGAAATAGTGTATGGATCTGTAATGTAAGAAACGTTTACAGTCAAACTCATATTTACAAAGTCGAAACCATACCCATCATCGTCATTAGATACGATTGATACAGATGTCAACGGTAAATAAGGTGTCAAATCAATATTGTTTTGATCACATAAACCAGTTAAAATAGTCGTTCCATTTACAACTACATTGTATGAATACCATCCGTATAATGCACAGTATTGACCAATTGAAGCATTCATTGACGCAGCAACAATGGTAGTTGGTGCACAAGAGAAGTTCGTTACTGTTGCTGTAACAGCAGCTCCGTCATTTCCTGAAGCTGTTGCTGTAGCAGAACAACTTGCAGTATTTGTTGTCGGAGGAGGTAATTGAGCAGAAACCGGCATGGATGACGCCGATGAACAGTAATTGTAATAAGTAGGATTTGCAAGAGCTGCCGGAGGAACTATCGTTTGAATAGTAATTGCCGTACTGGATGTTGTAGACCAACACTGAGTAGCAGTTTCGTATGCCGCTAAGTAATAGGTTCCAGTTGCAGATGCAGTAAGTGGCGTACTCGCATCGGAAGCATTGCTGGATCCGTTAGCGACTGTTTGCCAATAATAAGTTGTTCCGACTGGTGGTGTTCCTGCCGTAAGAGTTGTACTGTTACATGCCGGATTTTGTCCAGCTGTTGGAGCTGCCGGTGTTGCTGCAGTAGGGAAATTACTTACCACCACAGACGATGACGTTGCAGACCAGTAAGTATTTGCTGAACTGTAAGTTCTCAAGTAATAAGTTCCATTAGCAAAAACAGTGTATGGACCTGAATAAGGTGTTGCCATACTTGTTCCTGTTGGAGTTGTTTGCCAGTACCAAGCTTCGTTTGTTCCAGGTGTACCGGTAACAGACAATGCCGAACCTCCTGTACATGTCGGAGCTGTTGGATCTTGCGTTGGTGTTGGAGGCGTTGCAGGAAGTGTTGCAATAAAATTGATGCTTGTGGTTACACAACCGGTAGTTGTTGCACAAGCTGCATTCACACTCCAGTGAGCATAATAGGTTCCACCAACTGTAGAAGTCCAAGTCAACGGAGAAGCTCCATGAGAGATAACCGGACCAGCTGGAGTTCCTTGGTGGATAGTGATGTATCCACCAGTCGCAATAGCGCACGAGTACACTGTACTTGCTGCAACCGAATTGAGTGTGGAATATTCTTCCTGATAAGAACAGGTAGAGATGGTGGCGCTTCCAGATGTAGGTGCCGTGACACTTCCATAACTGGAACTGTTGGTACATTGCGCTAAGGCTTCCTGCTGACTCAGTCCTAAGACTAGCGTCACCATGGAAAATACCGCTATGCCCCTGTAAAGAGTTTGTAGCAATTTTTTCTTCATAAGTTGTATTTATTTACGTTCAAACAAATGTAAAGAATTAACAGTTTAATAACAGTTTTTTTTTATTCTTTTATTCCGATAACAATCTGGACTTCTTAAGTGTAAGGTTAGGTAAACCGTTTGCGTAAATCTCTGAAACCTTCTGTTTTATTGGGGTTTTTTCTGTTTCGTTTTTGGGTGTCTTGTGATCAGTTGAATAATATACCTGTTAATTTTTATATCAATTATTGTTTCAATAATTGATTAATCAACAAAAAACCCCCTTACAACTAAGTAAGGGGGTTCAAAATTGTTCGGTTTTGTGCTTATTGAATCACAATTCGGAATACTTTTTCAGCATTTTCACTTGAAAGTTTGAAGAAGTAGGTACCTCTTTCAACTTCTTTCAAGTTTACAGTGTTTGTTCCGGCAGAAATGGTGTTCTGACCAGTTTGCACTGTACGACCATTGATATCAGTAATAACCAGGTTAAAATTACCTGTGAACCCTGATTCAATGAAGATAACACCTGTAGAAGGATTCGGATAAACCGTTACTTCTTCCAATGCCATTTCATCTACTGATAACCAGTTACAATTTCCTAAAACAGTTACTACCACATTCGCAGTATCATCCGGACAAACACCGTTTCCTGAAATGTAGTCATAGTTGTATTGTCCAGGGAAAATTCCTGTTGTTACCTGAGAGTTTGGCAACAAGACATTGGATGGATCATACCAGTCACCATTCAAATCTGTATTTCCATTCAAACCAGCCAACAAATCGATCGGTTCGTTTTTACAAGCAGTGATCACACCATCTTGTCCGGCATTTGATAATTGGAAGATCTTCACTTGTGATACGATTGAGTCATAAGCACAGCCATCAGTTACACGGTACTGAATATTGAATGTCTGGTATGCAAGTCCTGCAGTATTAAACATGGAATCCTGAATACTTGCATTCACCGCAGCGATTGAAGAAGACCAAACCCCACCGGTATTGTTACCAGAAATCGTAGTGAACAAATCAACGATTGCTCCTGTACATACATTTGTAACAGGTAAGGCAGATCCACCTTCCAAAACAATCGCAGAAACATTCAAGCTGAAGTTACCTGAAGTACCATCAAACTTGTCATACATGATATAGTAAGTAGTACCTGGTGTCAAACCACAAACCGTGAAGTTCGGAGCGACACTTGTTCCACCTATTGCATCATCGTTTGCAGCTACCAATGTGAACGTATTGAAATCTGCACAGTTAACAGCAGAATAAACCGCTGCTTGACCGTTATAGTTGATTGCAGTTGAGTTGATTCTCACAGAACCGGATGGAGGCGCAACAAATGTGTACCAAAGTGTACCGTTCAATGTTGAGTTCACCCAACCAGTTGTTGTTTGAGCACCAGTCGCAGTAGGAGCGATGTTTGTTTCATTTAAGGAAACAGCAGCACCATTGTTATTGAATGT
>NZ_CALRYJ010000023.1:0-48428 GCF_943372375.1 Fluviicola taffensis DSM 16823
TTAGCGCTGATGGTACTGCCCTTTTGAGGGTGGGAGAGTAAGTCGATGCCACTTTTAATAAGCCGTTCCCCAAAAAGGAACGGCTTTTTTGCGTTCAATAATCTCTGGTAGATGGATTTTACCAAGCTATTTCAATTAAAAACATTTAAGGAGTTTATGACTTTAATAAGTCAATTTGTTCAAGCAATTGATAAGGCTCATTCCCATTTCTTTTTAATAGAAGTACTGATTCACAAGTGAAACGCCCATTGTAGTCATAATCAGCAAGTGAAAGTTTAGTGAGAGATCGTTCCGGAAGGTTTCGGGCGATTGTCAGATGCGGAGTTTTAATCACCCCTTTAAAAACAGCTGATAATTCTTGCTGAAATTGCCGGATGCGCTCATCCTGATGGACTTTTAGTATGAAGGTTCCATTCTTCCATTTCTCACAACCCACTAAAAGAATATCAAAGGGCTTAATGGAAGAAATGGCTTGTTTCATTCTGGAAAGAATTAGTTCCTCAGAATAATTATTTGCTTCAAAGTAACATAAACTGATGTGTGGTTTCGATTGTAAGGAATCTGTCGTTAATGAAATTGTCTTATTCAACAACTCCTTCATTGCAATTACTCTATCTGTTGTTTTCAAATCGGGTTCGATAACAAGCAAGTACTCGTGTTTTTTTGTTCCAAAAATGTCTAATTGATTCATCGTTAAACCATCAATTTAATTCAGATAATATCAGTGCATAAAAAAAGCCTCACTAAAAGTAAGGCTTTAATTATTTTGAAAGAGATTTAATTAGAAAACCTCTGAATCAGCAAAATGGAATTTACCTTCAATTGCAGCGTTCTCATCAGAATCAGATCCGTGAACTGCATTTCTTCCTTTTGACTCTGCATAATATTTACGGATAGTACCTTCAGCAGCTTCAGCTGGATCTGTAGCACCAATTAATGCACGGAAATCAGCAACAGCATTGTCTTTCTCCAAGATTGCAGCAACGATCGGTCCGGATGTCATGTACTCAACCAATTCACCATAAAACGGACGTTCAGCATGAACTTCGTAGAATTTTTTTGCTTGTTCCTCCGTTAAACGAGTAAATTTCATTGCTTTGATCGAAAATCCTGCTTGGATAATCATATCAATAATTTTTCCCATGTGACCATTTTCGATCGCATCCGGTTTTAACATTGTGAATGTTCTATTGCCTGACATCTTAAATTGATTTGAATAATTTGGTGCAAAAATACAACTATTTTCTCAACCTGATAGCTTCGAGACCACTTAATTAATTGTGTTTTTAGACAAGTCTAAAAAAAAGTTTTATATTTGTAAAAAAAAAAGAAGCGTGTTAAGATTAACTCAGAGCGAAGAAAATTATTTGAAGGCTATTTTCACACTAAGTCAGGACATTGAAGGAGCAATCTCGACAAATGATTTAGCAGATAAGATGACTACTAAAGCCTCTTCTGTAACAGATATGCTAAAGAAGTTATGTGAAAAGGATCTGTTAGAGTATCAAAAATACCAAGGTTGTGCTCTAACGAATTTGGGGAGTTCTCACGCATTGGCAATTATTCGTAAACATAGGCTTTGGGAAACATTTTTGGTGGATAAGCTCAGTTTTGGCTGGGATGAAGTTCATGAGATTGCTGAACAATTGGAACATATCCAATCCACCGAGCTCACAGACAGACTTGATGAGTTCTTAGGCTTCCCTAAAGTTGATCCTCATGGGGAGCCAATTCCAGGTAAGGATGGTAGAATAGAATTTGTTTCGAATCGGATTCTTTTATCTGAAGCTACTATTGGCATGAAAGCCATCATTATGGGAGTGGAAGATGACCAGACAGAATTTTTGCAATACTTGAATAAGATAGGATTGCATTTGGGAACTCAAATAGATGTGATGGACAAACTAAGTTTTGATGGCTCCATTATGATCCAGATGGATGGTAAACAAGTACAATTTTCAATCACAATTGCCAAACAAATAGCTATAAAACCACTATGAGGAATTTAGCTTACATAGTAATTTGCATTTGTTTGCTAATAGGCTGCAAGGTCAGACAAACGAAAGAAAATGAAAAACTGATTGTTTGCTCCACTTCTATAACTGCAGATTGTGTGCGACAGGTCGTTGGGAATAGATTGACTGTTAAATCCCTAATGGGTCCGGGAGTCGATCCGCATACATACAATCCGAGGCCTAGTGATGTGGTTCTGTTGAATGATGCGAAATTGGTTGTTTATACCGGATTTCACCTGGAGGGAAAAATGGCTGAATTATTTAGTCGTTTGTCTGAAAGAAAAGCGGTAGTCTCCTTTCAATTGGATTTTCCAAAAGATAAGGTTTTATACACGGATGGAACAACACCTGACCCACATGTCTGGTTTGATACGGATTCCTGGGTTCATAGTATGAATGGGGTAGTAGATAAATTGGTCGATTTGTATCCGGATTATGAATTGGAATTCAGGGAAAACTACTATCAATTTCTTTTGAAGGTCCAGAAAAAAACAAGGGAATTGAAGTTGAAACTGAGCGAGGTTCCGAAAGAAAGAAGAGTCCTGATCACTTCGCATGATGCGTTTCATTATTTCGGGAGAACTTTTGATATTCAGGTGAAGGCATTGCAAGGAGTATCGACTTCACAGGAACCTGGAATGCGGGATGTTGTTGACTTGGTTGATTTCATTGTTCAAAATGATGTGAAGGCCATTTTTGTAGAAAATTCGGTAAGTCCGAAAGCCTTAACAAGTGTCTTGAGTTCTGTTGAGCGCAGAGGACATCACGTGAGAATCGGAGGAACCCTTTTTTCAGATGCCTTAGGTTCCAAAGGAAGTGGCGCTGATTCCTATATCGGTATGTTGAGTCACAATGTGAATTCCATTAAAGAAGGATTGAAATGAGAAAGGCAATTGAAATAAGTGGTTTAACAGTTTTATATCGGGACACACTCGCTTTAGATGATATTTCACTATCCATCAGTTCCGGAAAAATTACCGGGATCATTGGTCCGAATGGTTCCGGGAAATCAACCTTGTTGAAAGGGATTTTAGGAATTATTCCAATCAAGAAAGGGGAAGTGACTTTTTTTGGTGAATCATTGGAAAAATACCGTTCGAAAATTGCTTACGTTCCGCAAAGGGAATCCATAGATTGGGATTTCCCAATAACAGTGGAGGAAGTGGTGGCAATGGGAAGAATCATCCCTAAAAAATGGTGGGCACGAACCACTTTGACAGACAAGGAAATTGTAAAAGAAACATTGAAGAAAGTTCAATTATCCGAGTTTTCCAACCGACAGATCGGGCAGCTTTCGGGTGGTCAGCAGCAACGTGTTTTTTTAGCTAGGGCACTTGCACAGGAAGCTGAATTGATCGTAATGGATGAACCGTTTGTTGGAATTGACATGGCTTCTCAAAATTCGATCCTATCCATCGTTCAAAAATTAAGGGATTCAGGAAAAACGGTAGTAATCGTCCATCATGATTTATCTGTGGTGGCTCAATACTTTGATGATGTGATTCTGCTGAATAAGAAATTGATTGCAAATGGTCCGATCGATGAAATTCTGAAATCTGAGAATATTGAAAAGGCTTATGGAATGACTCTTTTGTTGAATAGAAAATAAGATGGATTTAAGTATTTGGATTGTATTTATTGGAACAGCACTCATCGGAGTTTCTGCGGCTTTGGTTGGAACGTTTACCTTCCTTCAGAAGAAATCGTTGATCGGTGATGCGATTTCTCATTCCATTTTACCCGGAATTGTTCTGGCATATATTGTTTCAGGGCAAAGGAATACCATCATCCTGATGTTGGGCGCATTTATAGCCGGTTGGCTTGCTACCCAGCAGATATCCTGGCTTCAGCGGAAAACAAAACTGAAGTCTGACACCATTGTGGCTGCTACCTTGAGTATTTTCTTCGCATTGGGATTAGCAATGCTTTCCTATATTCAGGGAAGACCGGACGATGGACAAGCGGGACTAAGCGATTTTCTCTTTGGTAAAATAGCGGCCTTGAATATCGAAGATCTTTACTTGTTTTCAGTGGTTTCTTTTCTGATCATCGCAATTACCTTTTTTAGGTACCGTGTCATGTTCAGTTTTGCCTTCAATAAGGAATTCATGATCAGTAAGGGGTTTTCCCTCCGTTGGAACGACTTTATTCTGAATTCGATGACCATTTTGGTTGTAGCAATGGGAGTTCAAGCAGTGGGGGTTGTCTTGATGTCAGCTCTTTTAATCATTCCGGTTTTGACGGCCAGAATGCTCACCTACAAGCTACGTTCATTAATTAGTCTATCGCTAATTTTCGGAACGTCTTCTTCCTTGATTGGTTCCTATATATCAATCCTTGGAAAAAATATCCCCACCGGACCTTGCATTATTATGGTTTTGAGTGTTTGTGCAATTTCAGTAGCTCTTTTGGTACGGATTCCATTTAAAAGTAGAAGAATAGGATGAACGATGTGTTAATGATATTGACCGCTTGCTCCGTTGCCATACCGGCATCTTTACTCGGAGTCTTGCTTGTTTCAAAAAGTATGGTTATGGTTGGCGATGCGATTTCTCATGCGGTCTTACCGGGAATTGTAGTTGCTTATTTGCTGAGTGGGACGAAAGACTCTGTTCCGATGCTTTTCGGAGCTGCAGTGACAGGTTTCCTGACGACTTTTTTAATCGATTTCCTCAGAAAGAAATGGCGAATCCAGGAAGATGCAGCAATTGGATTTACCTTCACCTTCTTATTTGCTATTGGAGTTTTGATGATTGCGCTTTTTGCGGGGAAAAATAGTGACCTGGATCAGGAATGTGTTTTATATGGAGATTTGGAAACATCTATTCTGGATCAGGTGATTGTGGGGGAATACCTTTATGGAACCCGTGCAATTTTACAATTATTACCTCTGACTGCAATTTTACTTTTGGTGATTACAATTGGATTCAAGGGATGGAAAGTTTGGGCATTCAATCCACAATTTGGTTCATTCGTCGGGATACCTATTCAAGCATTCCAATTGGTATTGATGTTGCTTTTAAGTATTCATGCCGTTTTGAGTTTTGAAAGTGTCGGAGTGATTCTCGTAGTAGGATTATTGGTGCTGCCGGCTGCAACAGCTTTGCAGTTTTCCAAAACTTTGGCGAAAACATTTTGGTATTCTGCATGTATAGGAATAGTATCTTGCGTTGTTGGAGTGTTTCTGGGAAAGTGGATCAATATTTCTATCTCTCCATTGATTGTATGCGTTAACGGCTCGATTTTTTTGATCTCTGTCCTGGTTTCTCCCTATAAGAAAAGCGGAGTTTCGAACCGAATTTGAGTCAAATACCTTTTTCAAGAATTCAAGAATAGAAGCTTTATTTGAATAAAAAAAAGGAAGATAAAGTTGTTATATCAATAATCCGGCTTACCTTTGTTTCAAGAACAACAATTTCATAGTTGTTAGTTTTGGGTTTTATAGTTTTAGCATGGTTTAGCAAAAAGAGGAGTAAGTTCTAGTGAATTTACTCCTCTTTTTGTTTTTGCATCTCATTGTCCACTACCGCGGATAAATTTATCGAAAGCAGTACTTTCTCTTATTTTTTTTGTTTCTTTAGGCTTCAAACTACAATTATGAAGCTAAAACTATTTCTGGTATTTCTACTTACTTATTCATTTTCATTTTCCCAAACACAGGGCGTTGCCTTTCCAACAGTTGGAAAAGGAGTTGCAACTCCATTCGTGACAGATTATCACTCCCTTGGGATCAATACTTCAGCACTTGGTTGGAGACCGCGTTATGCAGGAAAAAAATTCACGACCGGAACTTCGGAGTTTGCTTTTGGAGTTTCATCTCCGTCATTAAATTCCAAAAAACTTCAGAATCTGACGAGTACTTTGTACAATGCTGCTCAACATAAGAATCCGAACGAAGTGGATTACAAAAGACAATTACAGTCTGCCGGTGACTATGCAGAGTCGGGTGTTGCAATCAATTTTGATTACAACTGGCTTGGATTTTCATACTATGGAGAAAAATTTGGTGGAATTGCCTTCAATATCCGGGAAAACTACAGTTGGTATTCTAAAATGAATTCGCAGACTACTGATTTGTTATTCAGAGGAAAATTATCCTCCGTTTTCGACTCACTTACGGTTGTTTATGGATCAGATACTTCCAGAATTGCCAATAATGCGAGCCTTTCCGAAGATTCAATGGGACATGTTGTCAGCGGTTCATTGAATGTTCCGATCCGGATCAGTGAATTGACCAAGGGAACCCAAATCCAGATGGTCTGGAATAGAAGTTATAATGTTGGCTACGGACGAAAACTGTTCGGTAAGGATTCCGTGTGTGAAGTATATGCAGGTGTTGGCGCGCGATTGATCACTTCCATGGCGATGTTCAATATGACTTCGGATGACGACGGTTTAAGGATGTATTCTGCCATTACACCAACATTCGATATTGATTATGGAAATATCAGTGGTTCCAATTCGATCCCCAAGAAAAGCAAGGGAAATGCACCTGTTATGGGGTATGGATTTGGAGTAGACCTTTCTGCAAGTATCATCCTTTTTAACAAACTACGGATAGCTGCTGCTGTGAATAATATCGGTTCGGTAACGTATAAGCGAAATGTTTACAAAGTGAAAGATACTTTGTTTGCAAGCTTTAATGTAGGCGGCGTAAATAGTGATAACATTACCCAAACAGTCAATCAGTTGGTGCGGGATAATGGATTGCTGACCTTGGAGGGAGAACAAAAGTATACGGTGATCAATGCGTCTGATTTCAGATTTGGAGTAAGCTTTGAACCGATTAAATACCTTCGTTTAGGATTTGATGTGGTAGCTCCGTTCAATAAGGAAAATCCGGGATCCATTCAAAATCCGGTTTATTCATTCGGTGGAGATATCATTCCTGTGAAATGGCTTCAATTGAGTATCGGATATTACGGCGGCGGAGTTTATAAAAACAATATGCCACTTGGATTGACCTTCATTATCAAGGATGGAGCCTATGAATTCGGTGTAGCCTCCAGAGATGCGTTGAGTTTCTTTTTAAAGGATGGAACAAGCGTTTCAGCTGCATTGGGTTTTGCCCGTGTAAGATTCTAGGATAAAATATCCTTTAATTCATTTAAGATAAGAGCAGTTGCTCCCCAAATAAGAATGTCTCCCTGCTTGAAGTGGGGAACATTTTTCATGGTGAATTCCAGGTTGATTTTCAGATCGATGGTGACAACTGATTCGGACTTGTAAAGATCGAGTAAGTCCAGCTCGTGTATCGCCGCTACTTCGCGTTCAGAACGCATGTAATCGAATGATTGGTTGGAGGAGTAGAAAACGTAGGGAGTGATTAGAAACTTGCTTACAGGAACAAAAAGCGGGGTTAGTTCTTTTAGCAATTCAAAATTGCTTGCGTGAACCCCGATTTCCTCATAACATTCTCGAATTGCAGTTTCAAGCAGGTTTGCATCATCCAATTCTTTTTTTCCTCCCGGAAAGCTTATTTGTCCGCTGTGAGAGCCATCGTATTCTTGTCTTCTGGTTACAATCGTGCAAAGTTTGTTTTCGGAATTGTGGAATAGAATAATGGCAACTGCTGCATCCCGGAAGGCAATCCCTTTTTTAATTTCTTCCATCGAGCTGCCTCTGAATGGCATGAATGACAAATGCGATTTCTCGCCGGGTAATTCTTTTTCGAACCGCTTAATTAAATCCGCGTGTGTCATTTTGATTTCCTTACACTTTTCAAGATCTGTTCGAAGTCGTCATAAGTGTAATTCATGACCGGTTTGCTTGTAATCCATTGAAAAACATAGTAGTCATCCCCAACTTTCATGGTAGATGTGACATAATATGCCTGTCCTGAATAGGTTCCGTCACCGGAAATGGTTTGGATGACCCCTTTGTGTTTATACGTTTTCGGAAGTTCTTTCTTGATGGACACGCCGGAGTTATCCAATGATTCATACCTGCGCCAAACATACGCATCCTGAAAGGTGTTCAAGAGATCATCTTCGACTACAAAGTCGTAAACAAAATCCCGGTTTAAGTCAGAATCATTGAAGCGTTCCACTGAAAAATAGATGTTCAATGCATTGCATGTCCGTGTTAAAGAAGAATTCTTGATGGTATAATTATGCGAGTAATTTTTCTTGAAGTGTTCCGGAATTTTAAATGAGATCCCTTCGTATTTAAGGGTTTTATCCAATTTGAAATTGTAGTGGTTGGTTTTGAAAGCTTCCCTGATCTCCTTATTTTCTTTGTCATAATCAAAACATCCTGCAACCAGGAAGGTTGGAATTAACAAGAGTAATAATCGATGAATCATAAGACGGGTTTCGTTTGACTAAAATTGATTTGGATATAAATATAAAAAAAAGCCCTGATCCCGTACGCACGGGATCAGGACTTTTCGATTAGATATCAATTTTTGCGTACTTCGCGTTCTTTTCTATGAATTCACGTCTTGGTGGAACTTCATCTCCCATTAACATGGAGAAGATCTGATCACACTCGGCTGCATTTTCAATGGTAACCTGGCGCAATGTCCGGTGTTCCGGATTCATGGTCGTATCCCATAATTGCTCTGCATTCATCTCACCCAAACCTTTGTATCGTTGAACATTTACAGAAGAATCCGGACCGTTCCCTTTTAATTGTGTAACTAAAACGTCACGCTGATCTTCATTCCATGCATATTCAGCTTTCGTTCCTTTTTTCACCTGGTATAACGGTGGAGTTGCGATATAGATATAACCATTCTCGATCAACTCTTTCATGTATCGGAAGAAGAACGTTAAGATCAGTGTCTCAATATGTGAACCATCGACATCGGCATCACACATGATGATGATCTTGTGATAGCGTAATTTGTCCAGGTTCAGTGCTTTTGAATCTTCCTCTGTTCCGATTCGTACTCCTAAAGCAGTGTACATGTTTTTGATTTCCTCGTTCTCGAAGATCTTATGCTGCATGGCTTTCTCCACGTTCAAGATCTTTCCGCGAAGTGGCATGATAGCCTGGAAGTGTCTGTCGCGACCTTGTTTCGCAGTTCCACCCGCCGAATCTCCCTCGACGAAGTAGATTTCGCATAATGAAGGGTCTTTTTCAGAACAATCTGCCAGTTTTCCAGGTAAACCGGAACCGGTCATTACATTTTTACGTTGAACCATTTCACGTGCTTTACGTGCAGCGTGACGTGCTCTTGCAGCAAGAATTACTTTATCAACGATTATTTTCGCTTCAGCCGGATGTTCTTCTAAATAAATAGATAACATTTCTGAAACTGCCTGAGAAACCGGTGCTGTAACTTCACGGTTACCCAATTTTGTTTTCGTTTGCCCTTCGAACTGTGGTTCCTGAACTTTTACCGAAACAACAGCTGTCAATCCCTCGCGGAAATCGTCCCCGTCAATTTCGATTTTTTCTCTTGCCAACATCCCACTATCCGTAGCATATTTTTTCAAGGTATTTGTCAAACCACGTCTAAAACCGGAAAGGTGAGTTCCACCTTCATGTGTATTGATATTGTTGACGTAAGCCTGGATATTCTCTGTGTAAGAAGTATTGTAAGTCAATGCAACTTCAACTGGAATTCCTTCGCGTTCTCCTTCGAAATAGATTACATCAGCAATCAATGGCTCACGATTGCGATCCAGGTATTGCGCGAACTCACGAAGACCTCCTTCGGAATGGAATACATTCGAAACCGGTTTTCCATTCTCGTCAACATCTCTTAAATCCGTAATTGTAATGGTGATTCCCTTGTTCAGGAAAGCCAATTCACGCATACGTGCACATAGCGTGTCGTAATTATATTCGGTATAATCAAAGATGGTTGCATCCGGTTTGAATCGGACTTCCGTACCGTGATCAGGTGAATTCCCAACTTCACGAACTTCGTACAATGGTTTACCAATGCTGTATTCCTGTTCAAATATTTTTCCGTCGCGGTGAACAATTGCATGTAAGTGAATGGATAATGCATTCACACAAGAAACCCCAACCCCGTGCAATCCTCCGGAAACCTTATAAGTGTCCTTGTCAAATTTACCACCGGCGTGAAGTACCGTCATAACGATCTCCAATGCAGACTTTCCTTCTTTCTTATTGATACCGGTTGGAATCCCACGACCGTTATCCTTAACTGTAATCGAGTTGTCCTCATTGATCCAAACACCGATCGTATCACAATGACCAGCCAAGGCCTCATCAATCGAGTTGTCAACGACCTCATAAACAAGGTGGTGAAGACCTTTTACTCCAACATCACCAATGTACATGGCAGGACGCTTACGAACAGCTTCTAAGCCTTCTAATACCTGAATATTATCCGCAGAGTAATCCTGATTCTTTTTTTCTTCGCTCATAAATAAGTTGCTTAAAAAGTGCATTTTTCAATGCAGAACAAATATACGAAATTCAAGGCTTTTTTCAGAGCCAAAAAGGGTTAAGGCACCAGTACTTATCAACAAATTATTAAGAAAATCGAAAGAGGATGGAAGCTCCCTGATCCAAACCTTTTTAAAACAAAAAAGCCTCAATCACTTGAGGCTTTCGATGCAGTCTTTTTAGAATTATTTTGCGGTAATCCACGAAGTAATCTCTTCCGATAAGGGCTTTGTTCCCGGTGCGATTACTTTTTCCAATTTCCCTTCTTCATTGATCAGGTACTTTTGGAAATTCCATTTCACAGAGTTGTCTGAGAATCCGTTTTTCTTTTTCTCCGTAAGGAACTGATACAATGGATGCATTTCTTTTCCTTTCACTTCGATTTTACTCATCATCGGGAAACTCACCCCGTAATTTTTCTTGCAGAATTCCTTGATCTCATCATTGGAACCCGGTTCTTGCGACATGAAGTCATTGGATGGGAACCCGACAATCACAAAGTTTTGCCCCTTGTATGTTTCATACAACTTTTCCAATTCCTCATATTGCGGTGTCAAACCACATTTGGAGGCTGTATTGACAATCATGACCTTCTTTCCTTTCAGTGAAGCCAGGTCGAACTGGTTGCCATCGATATCCGTTACTTTGAAGTCGTAGATTGTCTGGGAGGAAGCAATTGCGCTTAGAAGGACGAAAAGAGAAAATAGTATTGCTTTCATAATCAAAATTTTATTGGTGATAAGCGACCAAAAAGGCAACTTTTTTCTAAAATTAACGAATAAGTGAACATGAAGTATCAACTTTTCATTTTTTCAATGGTTGTATCACTCATTACCAATGCTCAGGTAACCGGAGTTTGGAAGGGTGTATTGATTCGTGACGGTCAGAAAATGGACCAGGCATCGATTATTTATTTTGATTTCGGAAAGGAAATAAGTACCCGGGAAGAGTTGAACGGAAAGGATGCGTATGTGGTTCGGGTGCTTAAAACGGAAACGAAAAACGGAGTCATTAAAGGAAAGCAATCGACCATCATAAAAAAGAAGGATCTTTATGGAAATCGCTGGTGTGCACTCGATTTCGAACTGGCTTACGTGGATTCAACCGGTTATTTGCAAGGGAAATTCTATAGCCTGGAATGCAAAGGGGTAAGCGGGAAAATAGTCTGTTTTAAAGTAAGTGAAACGGTTTCACGGGAAAAAACAATTGTTGAATTGCAATCCTGGAGACCGATTTTTATAGAAGATCTGAAGAATGGTCGGAAGTCGAAAGAGATCCGGGATTCGGAGCGGAAAAACTTTCATTTTGAACCGATTTATTTTGATTATGACCAGGCTGAAATTCGCCCGGAATACGATGCGTTCCTGAAACGGATTGTCTACGTCATCAACAGTCACACCGACTTACGTGTTCGGGTGACGGGACACACGGACGCAGATGGCTCTGATGAATACAATGTCCAGCTCTCTGAACGCAGGGCTCAGGCAATTATCGACTTCTTCGTGAAAGCAGGACTGAAACGGGATCGGATCGTAATCGATTTCAAGGGTGAAAAGAACCCGATAGGCGACAATAAATCTTCCGAAGGAAAACAACTGAATCGAAGAGTAGACTTTGAGTTTATTTAGCGGTTAAACCACTTTAGAATCAATCCAGGAGTTCTTCACTCATTGACGAAGAAGAACGATTTGCTTTGTCCAGAAGCGCATTGATACGTGGTTGTATAAACCAAATTCCGACAGGAAAAATCCAGATCAGGAAAAAATACCCGACAAAGCTTGAAAAGCGTGCATTTATTTTCAGCTCCGCACTTCGAATGGTTTTCGCTGCAAAATAGATCGTATGAAGGATGCAGAAGATGCTTAAGAAGTGAAGGATGAAAACAAGAATTCCTAATAGACCTAGTTGCAACATTTGGTTAGCACTTGGATCAGATATGGCGGTTGTTTTGACTGCAAAAGCGATGAAAAACGGAAACACGCAGAAATAAATAATCGGAATAAAGAAAAACAGCTTGATTCTTCCCATTGGAAATTTGCCTCTGCGAGTTGGAACCAATGCGTTCAATTTGGTAATAACATTCCAGAACCAGGCAAATTGAATAAATCCACAAAGAGCAAAGATAAGAGGGAAAAAGTAGAAGATCCAAACAGCCTCCTCAGGTCCTCTTGGATTGCGATTGTGTCCTAATAGGATCATGGCAACTGCGAAACCAAAAACAAGCAAGGTGACAAATGGAATTGCTATCAGTGGGATAAATAATTGCCAGTGTTTCGCGCGAAGGAAGATTGAGTTCATCGGATGTTGATTTGGTATTGTTGGATTAAAGATTAAATGTAATAAAAAACCCCGATCCCGTATGTACGGGACCGGGGTCTATATTTAAGAAGTTAATTTCTTATTTGATGAAAGACATAGAAGCGTCTTCAGCATACTTCAAGAACTCACGATCTTTAGCAGCTTTAGCTTTCCATGCAGCATCTTTACCGATTGCATTTTTCAAGTTGCTAACCAAATCAGTCAATTTGCTTTGACGAGCAGCAGCAATTGCTTTCAAGTAATACCCTTGACCTGATTCTTTATCGTTAGAATCATCAATAGTTTTGATTGCAGCAGCAGCATCACCGTTCAACAATTGAGCTAAAGCTTTGTTGAAAGAAGCAGTTCCACCGAAAGAACTTACTGCATCAGCATACTTACCGTTTTGAATCGCCAAGATACCTTTGTTGTAGTTCACTTCGTCACCAGCACCACCAGCTTGACCGAATAGATCAGCAGCTTTTTTGCGGTCTCCGCTTGCTCCGGCAACAGCACCTAAGTTGTTTTTAGAGATTGCATTGTCTTTCAATCCGTTTGCTTTTTCGAATTGAGATTTTGCTTCTGCCATTTTACCTTGGTTGTACAATACAACACCAACGTTGTTTGCAGCACGGTAATCAGAAGGATCTTTTTTCTCAGCCTCACGGTATAAACGACCTTTCTCGTTCAAATCTTCTGTCAAAGTAGCTGTGAATAACAACTCCTCTAAAGTTAATTTTTGTGGATCTGAAGCAGAGATTGATTTCAATTCGTCATCAGAGTATCCTGTTAGATCGTAAACAACGCTAACTTCAGCACGACGCAACAATGGGAAAATTGTTTTGTCCAATTCTGTAAATGATTTACCTAAGTTTCTCATTTCAGTCTCACGTTGATTTGGATCAGCATACATTTGAAGTACACGTAAGATCAAATCTTTATCTTCTTGTTTGATAGAAGTGTTTTTAGCTAATTGAACTTTGAAACCGTCAAAATCCTCACCACGACCAGCCAAGTTGTAAATTTCACCTGAAGCTTTTTCGTTTTTAGCTTTCTTAGCTACTTCCATCATACCACCTTTACCAGAATTAGCACGGTCAGAAGACAATGTCTCATTCTTAGCAACTTCCCCTTCCGGAGATGCGTAACCAGTGATGTTGATAGATTTGATATTGATTTTAGGATTTGATTGAGCAGCAGCCAACCAGTTTCCTAAATTCACCATATCAGAATCCTTATATTCTGTTTTACGAACATCAAATTTACCTTTCAAATAGTTGAATTGAGCAGGAGCTGTGTGCTCGATTACTCTCTTGAACTCATCTTTCGCGTAAATACACTTGAAATCTTTGTTTACCAAGTAAGGAGTGATGATGGTACCTTTTGCGATTTCTTTATCCTCAAATTGTCCAGCTTTTTCCTTACCACCTTTGAATACTTTACCAGTTACGATTAACTCAGTATATTCAAACTCCGGTTTGTAAGCAACAACATCCGTATATGTCATTGTACCACCTGGTTTGTACTGAATTACTGTACCATTTGCTGTTGCTTTCTCTCCTTGTACTGTTACCGTTTTCAACGATGTTCCAGCTAATTTCGGAGTGATTTCAGCATATGCTTTTTTCTTAATTCCTTTCTCAGGGAATTTGACATCAACTTTTACGCGTACACTGTCAGCGTGCATCTCAAGAGGGCTAGGAGTTACTGTGTACTCTAGATCCTTTAGAAGATCACAACTTGATACAAGCGAACCAGCTACAGCGAAAAAAGCTAATCCTTTGATACTTTGCTTTTTCATATTCAATTGTTAGTTACTACCTTAATAAAATTCCTTGCAATAATAAACATTATTTTTTAACCTATGAAGATTAATGTGTATTTATTCATTGACAAGTGGTGGGTTATAAACGACGAATGGAAATTCCGGGTTTTTGAATTTAATTTTTAGGTCTTCAAAACTGCTCTTGAGTGAATGAAAGAAAAAGGAACCGGTCAGCTCGTGCATCGGGTCGATTACAAACTGTCTTTCAGTAATATAGGTGTGCGGAATTGTTAATTCGGGGAAACTGATTTGTTGATCTTTATAGAGTAAGATATCCAAGTCAATAATTCGGGATTCGTAACCTTCTTTAATGGTCTTCTGTCTGCCCATTTTTTTTTCCACAAATTGAAGGGCTTTTAAACAATCCATTGGTTTTATTGGGCTTTCGCACTCAAATACCGCATTTAGGAATAAATCGCCGGATTCAAACCCCCAAGCAGGCGTCTCGTAAATGGAAGAGGTTCGGATAACACGGATTCCCTGGGAGCTTATCTCCTTTATGGCAACCTTTATATTATCCAGTCTATTCCCCAAATTTGTACCGATACCAATATAGATGAGTTCGTTATAAACGCTTTCTTTTTGACTTACCATTCAAATCAATATTTATCCTTTTGATGGAGTAAAGATAACTTACATCATTAAAGATGAGAAGACTTTTTATTTGGGCGTATATTTGTTTCAAAGTTTAGTATCTATGTCTACAGTTAAAGTTTCTTTTTGGCGCATATTTTGGCCATCGTTATTAGCCTCAATGATCTTATCCGTTTTCGGTTGGATTTTTTGGCTGATTGTTTTTGGATCTCTATTTGGTGACGAACCAAATGCAAAGGATTCAAGTGTTTTACATATGACTCTTAGCGGCGCAATCGGAGAAAGAAGTTCATCGACGTTGAATGCTCCAAGCTTTTCAATGGATAAAACAACTGGTCTGTCCGATATCCTGACCGGTTTGGAAAAAGCAAAAGAGGACAAGCACGTGAAAGGGATTTATCTGGAGTTGGGGAATGTACAATGCGGTTATGCTACAGCAATGGAAATTCGCAATGCATTGAAAGATTTTAAGAAATCGGGAAAATTCGTAGTTGCCTATTTAAATGGTGAAGTGATCACTCAAAAACAATATTACATCAGTTCTGTTTCTAATGAAGTATATGGTTTTTCCACTTCCGCGATGGAATTCATCGGTTTGGGAGGCGAATTGATATTCTTCAAAAATACCTTTGATAAGTTGGGAATCGAGATGCAGGTTATCCGCGGTTCAAACAACGATTTTAAAAGTGCAGTTGAGCCATACTTCAGAACAAACATGAGTGATTCAAGTCGTTTGCAAACAGAACGTTATATGAGCTCCATTTGGTCGGATGTCCGTTCTCAGATTGCGGCAGACCGCAAAATAACGGTTGCTGAGTTGAATGACATTGCTGAGAACGCAAAAATTCAGCGCGTGGATGATGCCGTGAAATTCAAATTGATCGATGCAGCAAAATACCGCGATGAAGTGGAAGCTATTGTCTTGAAAAAATCCAAATTGAAAGATTTGAAGGATATCATGACGTTTGAGGAGTATGCAAAAAAGTCATTTAAAAACAAGCAATTGGCTTTTAGTGATGACTTGTCCAGTGCAAATGTGGCAGTCATTGTTGCGGAAGGTGCAATCACCGTTAATGGAGATGAGATGACTTCCGAGAAGATTTGTAAATATTTCCGGGAAGTTCGCAACAATGATAAGATCAAGGTGGTTGTTTTCCGGGTGAATAGTCCGGGAGGAAGTGCTTTGGCATCAGAAGAGATCTGGAGAGAAGTTTCGCTTACTACAAAGAAAAAGAAAGTGATCGTTTCCATGGGAGATGTTGCTGCATCCGGAGGATATTACATTTCAACACCGGCAAGCACCATTTTTGCGGAACCAACAACCATTACCGGATCAATTGGTGTATTTGGTGTGATTCCATACACAGGTGGTTTCATGGAAAACAAGTTGGGCTTAACGTTTGACCGTGTTCAAACAAATAAACACAGTGTGCTGTCAACCAATAGAAAATTGACCCCGGAAGAAATGAGTTTGATCCAGGCTGAAGTAGACCAGATTTACACGCAATTTAAAAAGCGCGTTGCAGATGGAAGAGGTTTGACGACGAATCAGGTTCAGGTAATTGCGCGTGGCCGCGTTTGGACGGGTACAGATGCATTGAAAATCGGATTGGTTGATAAACTGGGTGGAATGAATGATGCATTGGCTTTTGCAATCAAAGAAGCGAAAATCAAGGATGCGAAAGTTCAATACTATCCGAAAGTGAAAGAAGATCCGTTCGAAGATATTTTGGAGCAGTTGTCTCAAGAAGATCAGGAATCGGTAAAAATCAAACAGCAAGCCGTTCCGAAAGTAATTGATGATTTGACGAAAAGATTGATGAAATTGGAATCTTACAGTGGAATTCAGATGAGAATGCCTTACGAGATTGACTTTCATTAAAAATTGATCAGATATCACATAAAAAACAGTCGGGGCGAATAATTATTCGCCCCGACTGTTTCTCGACTGTTTTTTTAATTCCTTACTTTTGCGGCATGATTGAACACAATATTTCTTTAAAGCCTTATAATACGTTTGGAATTGACGTCAAAGCAAAGTCATTCGGACGTTTCGATTCAATTGATGGATTGAAAAGTTTATTGGCAAATAGAGATCCTGAAACTCCTTTGTTTATTCTTGGCGGCGGAAGTAATGTTTTGCTTACGCGGGATTTGCCGTTTTTCGTTATGAAGAATGAAATTTCAGGAATTGAAGCGGTCAATGAGACAGAAACAAGTATTGTCTTAAAAGTAGGATCCGGAGTAGAATGGCATTCTTTTGTTCGATACACGGTTGAAAAAGGATGGGGTGGAATAGAGAATATGAGTTTGATTCCCGGGAGTGTCGGTGCAAGCCCGATGCAAAATATCGGTGCTTACGGATCCGAGATAAAGGATTCATTTGTTTCGTTGGAAGCACTTCATATCGATTCATTGGAGTTGCATACCTTCAATAAGGAACAATGCCAATTCGGTTATAGAGAAAGTGTTTTCAAAAGAGCTTTGAAGGATCAATATGTCATTGTTTCTGTTTCTTATGAATTATTGAAACATCCGAAAATGAATACCACTTACGGAGCAATCCAATCTGAAATAGAAGTGATGGGAGTGGAGGACATTACGGTTGATACCGTTAGTCAGGCGGTGATGAATATCCGCAGAAGTAAGCTTCCGGATCCGAAAGAACTGGGGAATGCAGGAAGTTTCTTTAAAAACCCGGTTGTTTCAAAATCGGATTTTGAAAAGATCGCGACCAATTATCCCGATGCACCTCATTATCCGCAAGAATCCGGAGAAGAGAAACTGGCTGCCGGTTGGATGATCGAAAAGGCAGGATGGAAAGGTAAACGCATCGGAAACTGTGGTGTTCACGAGAAGCAGGCTTTGGTTTTGGTGAATTACGGAGGTTCAACCGGACAGGAAATTTTTGATCTGTCGACCATGATCATTGAAGATATCCGCTCCAAATTCGGAGTGACTCTGGAGCGCGAAGTGAATATTTTGTAGTCAACTAAATCCATTTAGGTATTAAATGAGCAGAACCCATTTGCGGATGAATATTTATGCTTGCATAATGATTAAAACTTGATTTAGGATGAATTGCGTGTTTTGATGATTGTTTTGCAACTATCAGTAAATATGCGGTTTGTTTCGCTGAGTTGATTTGTTAGAATTCCCACAGATTTGATTCCTACTTAAATAGTTTGTAGCTTTTAGATAGTTAATAATGAAAGCCATTATTAAGATCATCTTAAAACGCACTGCTATGAAAACTACCATTACCATTTTAGCTTTTCTCTGTATAAGCTTAGTAGGATTCTCTCAAACTAACACCATTACCCTTGTACAAAAATTCACGGATTGCGCACCCGTTACCCAGCGATTGATCCAAGTGAATTTTTCAACTGAACAACGCGCTGAATTGGAAAAGGATACGCGTAAGCTGGCTAAATTGAATTATGTCATGGCACAATCTTATCGTTTTGAAGACAATCAGATGGTTCTTCGTTCACAACGACAATTATTTGATGCCAAATCGTATGAGTCGTACCGCAAAAAAGATCGCCGTGTAACTATTTTCGATTCAACTACCGGATTGTATGTTGAATTGTATTCCTGGAATGAAATGGATGTCCAACTTTCTCAGATCGATATCCAATATGATATTGTCTCCTGTAATTAACTCTCATAGCGTAATTAATTGGAAAAGACTGTTTGGAAAGACGGTCTTTTTTTTGAATTACGAATTACGTCCCGATAGCTATCGGGATACGAATTACGAATGTATTTTTACACTTGTGAGAATTTTTTGGGCATTAGGATTTTAGGATGTCAGGATATTAAGACTTTGGAATAAGTTTAAAAACAGTAAACATTTATCTGAAGCAGACTAGTATATGTGTTAAATCCATAACATTTTCATACTCTATCTATGCTCTATCCATGCTCTATCCATACAGTATCTGTATAGTATGAGTTTGGTATTCTTTTTGTGACTAGCTAAGTATGTTTTGGTTTTACATTTGTGAGAAGTGAGTTGCCGCTCCGACAAAAAATCTCTTAATTCGGAATTCGGCACTGGGAATTCGTGATTAATTACCAGCTATCACTGGTTCCGTCTTCTTCATTTGCCTCGTCCAAGAGTTTCTTCCAATCGTAGGTCAAATCTTCCGTATCTCTTAGAATGGCGGAGTAGTCTCCTTTGCTGATTACAATTTCTTCGATATCGTATCCTAAGTACAACTCAAGCTCTTCCAGAATTTTTTCTTCGTCCTTGCTACAGAAGGAAAGCGCTTGTCCTTTATTCTCACCACGACCTGTTCTTCCAATCCTATGGACATATTGTTCCGGTTGATCGGGTAAGTCGTAATTGATGACATAATCAATGCCCTGGATATCGATACCTCTTGCAGCAACGTCTGTTGTGATGAGCACTTTGTTTTCGCTTGATCTGAATCGTTCCAATACTTTGAATCGTTCTTTTTGCTCCACATCACCATGCAATGCTTCAGAGTGAATTCCTACGCGTTCCATTGCGGCAACAACGCGTTCGCAACGAACTTTTGTCCGGACAAAAACGATGTATTTGAAGTCTTCATACTCCTTGATGATATTCTCCAGGAAGAAGCGCTTGTCATCCATTTCCACTTTGATGTATCCGTGCTCAATATTCTTTGCAACGGGATCTTTCGGGGAAATTTGAATCCGGATTGCATCCCGCACCAAATCATACGCTAAGGCCTTGATCTTTTTATCAATGGTTGCCGAGAAAAATAAGGTTTGGCGATTTCGCTGAGGAGAAAGTTTGTGAATTGCCTTCATATCGTGTGCGAAACCTAACTCTAACATGCGATCAGCTTCATCCAAGACCAAAAATTGAATGGAATCCAATGAAAGAAAACCTTGTGAACGCAAGTCGAACACACGACCGGGAGTTGCAACCACCACATCGGTTCCTCTTTTCAATTCCTGAATCTGTTTGTCTTGTTCCAATCCACCCAAAATTGCTGTAATACGAATGTCAGAACCTTTGGCAATACTTTCGAATGCCTGCTTGATTTGCTCTGCCAGTTCTCTTGTCGGAGCCATGACGATACATCTGGGACTTTTCGATTTTGCTTTCGAGCTGCTCAGTTTATGAATAATCGGAATGGCAAAAGCCGCCGTCTTTCCAGTTCCTGTCTGGGCGATACCAAAGACATCTTCTCCATTCAAAATAGGCGATATCGCCTTGAATTGAATGTCGGTTGGTCGTTTAAAACCTAAGACTTCTAATTGAGCTTTGATTTCTTTGGAGATGGGATAATCCGAAAATAACATGAAACAGTTTTTTACAAAGTTAACCCAAATTTTGGTCTCCCGCTGATTGCGCTGATTAGGCAGATGTATTGTTACTTTCTTGTTTGGATGGAATGTTCATGAATGCGTAGTTCTTATCAAGGTTAATTAGAAGATTCAATTGCATGAAGTTTATTTCTGTAAATGAGTTATTAAAAATACGAGTCCGTTAGGCGAGTCACTGATGAAATCTGAATTCGTGAATTCGTAGCTGTATTAGTTACTCCCGAAATGGTATATTTGCTTTATGTATATTCCCAAGGACTTTGAGTTGAAAGATCAGGAGTTGATTCTAGCATTTCTGGAACAACATCCATTTGGGTCTTTGGCTGTAAATGGTCCGGATGGAATTCCTGCAATCGTTCACATTCCTTTTACGGTTGAATTCGTGAATCCGGGCAAGTATCTGGAGTTCCATGTAGCGAAAGAGAATACCATCGTATCTGCTATTTCAGAAACAGGTCGCGGGAAAATGATTGTTTTGGGATCTCATGGATACATTTCTTCTTCGGTCTATACACATCTGAATGTTCCGACCTACAATTATGAATCGGTTCATGTATCCGGGAAAATAGAGCAGCTGACCCAATCGGAATTGAAGAACCATTTGACGAAGTTGGTGGATTCCTTCGAAGCAAACCGGGAAAATAAAGTACAGATGAGTCAGTGGCCAACCGATATGATCGATGCATACATGCAAGAAATTGTTGGTTACCGGATAGAAATCCAACAATTGGAAGCCGCTTTTAAACTTTCCCAAAATAGAAATGAAGTTGATTTCAATCGCATCCTGGCCGATTTGAATACCGGAACTGTAAATGACCAACAACTCGCTAAAGCAATGAAACAAACAAAATGCCCTGTCAAATGAAGAATACGTTACGGATCTTTTCACTAGTTATCCTTTTATTCTCTTGTACTGCAAAAAAATCGGAATCTGATTTTGCAGTAAAAGGCTTTCAATACGCCCGATTGGTTTCCATTGAACAGAAAGAGGGATACAAAGAGCTGATTATCAAAAATCCGAAGACATTAAAAGTGGAAAGCAAGTATGTTTTATTTCCACGAAATTCGAAAATGAAACGACCGCAAGGCGTTAAGATCATTGAGGTGCCCGTTCAAAATATGGCTGCGCTTTCAACTTCATTTGTTGGAATGCTGAATGCGATCGGTGGTATAGAAACCATCAAGGCGACAACTGAAAAGCAATACATTTCAAACAGTCGTCTTTTGAAAAGGATCAATGCCGGAAAAGTTATTACAGCAGGTTATGAAACAGGATTGACTCCCGAATCGGTCTTGAAAGCCAAGATTCCACTCATTGTATTCAGTGGTTTTGGTCAGCCGTTCCCGAATGAGGACAAATTTGCTCAATTAGGAGTGGTTTGCCTGGCGAATTACGATTGGGAAGAAAAACATCCACTTGGAAAAGCGGAGTGGATCAAGGTGTTTGGCGCTTTGATCTGCAAGGACAAGGAAGCGGACGCTTATTTCAGCCAGGTTGTTAGTTCCTATCAGGAATTGAGAAAGCAGATCACATCAGCGTCAGAAACAGAGCGTATTCAGAAAAAGGTGATGTGCGGAGGAATGGCCGGAGATGTGTGGTACGCACCAGCCGGGAAATCGTTCATGGCAGGAATCATGCAGGATGCAGACATGGATTATATTTATAAAAATACAGAAGGTACTGCAAGTATTTCACTCAGTTTGGAACAGGTTTTTAATGACGATCAATCATGTGATGTGTGGATCAATGCAGAGGCGCCGACTTTGAATGGACTATTCGAATTGAATTCAAAATTGAGCTATTTCCATACTGTAAAAGAAGGGAAAGTTTATGGATACATGCACGATCCGAATTATTACTGGGAGTACAGCCAGGTAAATCCGCATTGGCTCCTGGAAGATTTTATACGGATCAATAAAGGCAACACCCAATCCAAATTGCATTTTTACAAACAGTTGAAATAGTTTATGTGGAAGAAGCACATCTTGTCATTTATCCTGTTTATTGTGATCATCTTGATTACGATAGGTTTTCCGCATGGAGATGACGCTTGGTTTTCATTCCTTGATTCTAAGAATGAACAGGCTTGGCAACTCTTTGTGATTTACCGCATACCTGAAGTGTTTATTGCCATTGTTTCAGGATTTGCACTTTCCATTGCAGGTCTGCTCTTGCAAACAACCTTGAATAATCCACTTGCCGGACCTTCTATTCTGGGAATTAGTGCGGGTTCTCATCTGATGGTGGCTCTTACCATTATGGGAAGTTCCATTTTAGGTTTGGAGATTTTAGATTTAGGGATAACCATTTCTGCAACCATTGGCGCAATGATTTTTGGATTGTTGATTCTCCTGATTGCTGCGCGCATCCGTTCCATGGTTTCCTTACTGCTTGTGGGAATGATGCTGGGAACCTTTGTTTCTGCAATTACGAATATAATATTGATGAAAGCCGATGCAAATAGTGTGAAAGCTTTTTCAATTTGGGGAATGGGTTCACTACAGCAAGTAGGCATCGATCAGATTCCATTGATACTGGTGCTCTTTCTCGTTGGAATCGGCTTGGCATTCTTATTGACAAAACCCTTGAATGCCTTGGTGTTGGGGGAAAAACCGGCAGCTATTTTGGGAGTTAAAGTGAAACAGACCCGTTGGAAAGTCATTTTTGTTGTTTCCCTATTGGCCGGATTGGTCACCGCTTTTTGCGGTCCGATCGGATTTGTCGGTTTGATCGTTCCGAATTTGGTACGCATGTTTTACAAAACAGCGAATCACGGACATCTACTATTGGCTTCCGGATTAATTGGAGCAAGTGTCATGGTGTTTTGTGTGTTACTGATTCGTATTTTCGAACCCATCATGGTTTTACCGATCAATAGTTTGACTGCTTTGCTCGGCGCGCCTATTGTCTTGTTCCTTTTACTCAAAAACATCCGAAATGCTTAAGTTCGAAAATTGTATGATAGGGCACGGACAGCCCTTGTATGAAATTCCGGATTTGAAATTGGATCAGGGGGAATTTGTTGCATTGATCGGAGCCAATGGTTCTGGGAAATCGACATTGATGGATTCTTTGATTCAAGGCAAATTTCCGAATGGAAAAGTAACCGTCGAAGGCAAAAATTGGAACGATTTGAAGTTGATCGACCGTGCTCGTCAGATTACATTGGTAGATAATCACTTTTTGGGGTTTGATTACCTGAAAGTAAACGAGTACCTGGAATTAGGTCGACATTCCTATACCAATTTCACCGGTAGGTTGTCATCGGAAGATCGAATGATTGTCCGGAAATATAGCGACATACTTCACCTGGAACCGTTATTGGATCAATCCACTTCCACACTAAGCGACGGTGAACGTCAACGGGTGGGAATTGCTAAAGCCTTGATCCAGGAAACTCCCATCATTTTGCTCGACGAGCCGACCGCTTTTTTGGATTATCCAACCAAGAAAGAAGTGATGTCATTGCTGGGAAGAATTGCCAAAGAAAGTAACCGATTGGTCATTATCGCATCGCATGATATTGATTTTTGCATTGAATTTTGTTCGCGGATATTGATCATTGAAAAACAATCTAAAGTACTGCAGTCTTATGAAACCATTGCGCACGATGAATTAGTCGCTAAAGCTTTTGGGGTTTAAACAGTTTAATTATCCCCAATCATTTTCGCACTAACGTTTGTTATGATTGAGTCTTCAAAAGCTGCGCTTTTTCTTATCTTTGTTACAATCACACTGCTGTTACTGAATATCCTATTTAATATGAGAATTATGAAATACATCTTACTACTTGCACTCGTTTTTACAATCAATTCCCTATTTGCACAAAATCAAAGTGCCGGCAACCAAATGCGCTGGGATAAATTGATGCACTATGCAGCAACTTTCAAGAATGAAACAGGTGCTAGTAAGGAAGTAGTAGATGCCTTTCCGGTTTACCAAATTTCCGGGATTTGGTATGTTTCGCTTTACGGAAAACGGCTTCCAAATTGCGATTGGAATATCATTCCCGAAAACAATATCCTTTTGGGGAGTTCTGTTGGGAAAATTACGACCATGAAAGTTCCTTTGGAGAGATTAGATGATATCAATTTCTCAGAATTCTATTCCTACCTGGAGATTCCGGGTAAAATTGTTCCTCAGCTGGATAAAGCAGTAAAAGATACCCGAGCAGACAGTGTTCAGCATGGAATCAATTTACCGGCTGCTTTTACGGGAAAAGACATTTTGATCGGTGTTACGGATTGGGGATTTGATTATGGTCATCCGATGTTTTACGATACTTTATTGACGCAGTCGCGGGTTTATGCAGCCTGGGATCAGTACAAGCAAGTGGGAAATCTTCCGGTTGGTCAAACATATGGAGTTGAGTACGATACTCCGTTGGAACTAGCTGTAGCAGAATCAGACACATCAAACATTTATAGCTACAATACCCATGGATCTCACGTTGCGGGTATTGCAGGAGGAAGCGGTGCAGGATCAGTTTATCGCGGATTTGGCTTTGAATCGGAATACTTGTTTGCAACATTTTACATTGATCAGGCATCAGCAATTGACGCTTTTGTCTGGATGAAAGACAAGGCTGAAGCAGCTGGAAAACGCTTGGTTGTCAATATGAGCTGGGGAGTTTATTACAATCAAATGGGGAGTTTGGATGGATTTTCCTTACTTTCCGAGGCGATCGATGAATTGAGTGGAACGAACCATGTTATTTTTGTTGGTGCAGCCGGAAACAATAATGGAACGAATTTCCATATCAAGAAAACGTTCAACAATAACTTCTTTAATTCGTTGGTTGGTTTTTATTCGTATGCTGCCAATCCGAATATGTGGGGAGAATGCATCACGGCTTGGGGAGAGCAAGGTCATAATTTCTCCAACAAGATCTCGGTTTACAATAATTTGGGGACTTTGTTGGTTAGCAGTCCTTACTATTCCACAGCAACAACCGGATATCTGGATTCCATTCTGGTTGCCGGAACTGACACGATTGTCTTCAATATTTCTTCCGAAACTGCAAATCCGCTGAATGGAAAGCCGGGAATGCAGATTCGTATCCGTTCCCTGAATACGAATAATCGGATCGTATTAAACGGCTCGGCAGTTGATGGAACTGTTCACTATTGGAATCTTCCTGAACTGACAAATGGAGCGGGTAATTTCGGTCAGACTTTCACTACTTACGGAACAAATGGGATCACAGGTGATTCGTTTTATGCTATCGGGGAACCGGGTTGCACCAACAGTGTGATAACGGTTGCTGCTTATACCTCCAGTTACTTAAGCACCTCGGGGAATACGATTGGCGGAGCTCCGGCATCGTTTACGAGTATCGGACCTTTGCATAATGGAACGATGAAACCCGATATTGCTGCTCCTGGGGTAAATGTTGCTTCGTCCATTTCATCTTATACAGATGCGGCTTATACGGCTGTTGCTTCAATCACTTTCAATAATAAGACTTACGATTTTGCAAGATTTTCAGGAACTTCCATGGCCACACCATGCGTTGCGGGTATCGTTTCTTTGATTCTGGATGCAAACCCGAATTTGTCCAGTCAGCAGGTGAAAGAGATTATCAAAACGACTGCCCGATTGGACAATTATACCGGGACTATTGTTGCTCCGGGCGATACCAAATGGGGAATGGGGAAGATCAATGCCTATGCTGCGGTCAAACTGGCTTTAAATACGCTTTCACTGGATGAAAACAGCAAGTTGACTCCTTTTGTACTTTATCCAAACCCAACTTCAAGTGATTTACACATCCTGAACATGAATGATCTGCCAATATCAGTAGTATCTATCATCTCGCTTGAAGGAAAGGTAATTGAACCTCATTTGAATGAAAACGCGATTGATATTTCTGGGCTTAAGAATGGAATGTACTTCTTAAAAATTCAGACTGACACGGAAACTGTTACTCTGAGTTTTGTTAAGGAATAGTTTCTACCCCGCCCAGTTTTCCCGATCCAAATTGCGCAGTTGGATAGCTTCTGAGAGATGAACCGTTTCAATCTCCTTGGCTGCACATAAATCTGCAATGGTTCGTGCTACTTTGAGAATACGGTCGTAGGCTCTGGCGGAAAGTCCCAGTCTGTCCATGGCGTGTTTCAACAACTGTTTTCCTTCCGGAGAGATCTCGCAATATTGGGTTAATTCCCTGCGCTGCATTTGTGCATTGCAATGTGTTTGGGAATGGTGATAGCGTTTCAACTGAATCAATCTGGCTTGGATGACGCGTTCCCGAATTTCTGCGCTGGTTTCTGTCGGAGCGTTGAAAGCCAAATCATCAAAAGAAACCGGAGTGACTTCCACATGCAGGTCGATGCGATCCAAAAGTGGTCCTGAAATCTTATTCAGGTAACGCTGTACAGTTCCCGGTGCGCAAACACATTCTTTTTCCGGATGATTGTAATAACCGCAAGGACAAGGGTTCATTGCTGCTACCAACATGAATCCGGCTGGATAATCGACTGAAAATCGTGCGCGCGAAACAGTGACTGTCCGGTCTTCCAAGGGTTGCCGCATGACTTCCAGCACCTGTCGTTTATACTCCGGAAGTTCATCCAGGAACAAGACTCCGTTGTGGGCTAGCGAAATTTCTCCGGGTTGTGGATAAGATCCGCCGCCAACCAATGCCACATCTGAAATCGTGTGATGCGGTTTCCGGAAGGGTCTTTGTGTTACTAAACCGGTATTCTTTCCAATTTTTCCGGCTACGGAATGAATCTTAGTCGTTTCCAATGATTCCTCGATACTCATGGGAGGAAGAATGGTGGGCAATCTTTTTGCCAGCATCGATTTTCCTGCTCCGGGTGGTCCGATCAGAATGACGTTGTGTCCACCTGCTGCTGCAATTTCGAAAGCTCTTTTAATTCCGCTTTGACCTTTGACATCTTTGAAATCCACTTCGTTTTCATGCAGTTGACGCTGAAATTCTTCTTCGATGTTGAAACTAGCCGGAACAAATGGTCGTGAATTATTCAGGAAATCTATCACTTCCTGCATGTTTTCCATTCCGTAGACTTCAATACCTTCTACAATTGCTGCTTCGGATTCATTCTGTTTGGGAAGGATAATGCCTTTGAAGCCATCTTTCTTCGCTTGCATCACAATGGGCAAGACGCCCTTGATGAGCTGAAGTGTTCCGTCCAGAGATAATTCCCCAAGCAGGATGTATTCTTCCAGTTTGGAAGCTGAAATTTGTTCGGAAGCTGCCAGTATTCCAATTCCAATTGCCAGATCGAAAGTAGATCCTTCCTTGCGGATATCTGCCGGAGCCATGTTTACCGTGATCTCTTTTCCCGGATAATTGAGGTTGTTATTTTTTAGAGCAGCTTTAATTCGCTGGTGACTTTCCTGAACCGCTTTGTCTGGCAATCCGACCAACATGAAATTCACTCCGTTTGCAATGTTAACCTCAATGGTAATGGTGGTTGCATCAATTCCAAATACGGCACTTCCAAATGTTCTTACTAGCATGACTTGTTTCGTTTTTCACTTTAAGTTATGCAGAAAGATGATTTAAAACAAGATTTTTGATTAAAAAATTGTCAATTTCAGATGAGAAAATGGTTTTTTATTTAAGATTGCTTTTAATTAATTTCTCCTGTTAATTATTTATAATTGAATAATCATAAAAACAAAAAGCGCTCGATTGTAACGAACGCTTTTCAACTTAAATTTTTTCCAATGTGAGGTAATCCGATTTGTTGGGTTCGTCATCATCCAAATCTTCGAGTGTGATTTTCGAATCGGAATAATTGACAATGTGCCAGTCGTCGGACAAGGATTCATGGGGAGTTGGAACCGTAATCACAAACTCCAAATCATCATCTGATGAATCGTCATCACTACTTGAGTCATTTCTAACACTCCAAGATCCCGAATAAGTGTTTCCATGTGTTAGAACCAGTGTACCGTCCGAATTAAATACCAATGCAGCACCAGTATATGACGTTGTTTCATCATCGCCACTGTCAATAAACCGGGTGATTTTCCAGGTTCCTTCCGTAATGACTTTTTCTACCTTCTTAACCTGACGCTTCTTGCACGCAGTCAATCCGATAAACAATACTCCTAATAAAATTGCAATTCTCATTTCTTTATTTCAATTGAGCAGCAAAGTTAATGGAATTAGATTAAAAAATTAGTTTATCGATCTGAAATTAAACCCGTAACCTTCAATAACGATGTTAACTTGTCTGTCCTAACAGATGCACTGCGACAGGTAGAAAAAAATAATCTGATTTTCGTTGTTTCCCTTGGTCCTAAAGGTTCAGCCCAATTCCAAATTGAATTCCCCAAGAGGTGTATCTTCTGCGAATGACCTCACCGGAAACGGACGGATTGATCATTGATTGGAAGTAGGGATTTATAAATACGAACCATTTATCAAAATTCCTTCGCGCCTCCAATTGGATGAGGTAGGAAATGTTGAATTTGGCGGGTGGATATTGAACGGTATTATTAAAAGAAGCATTCGGATAGGTTCCTCTTTTTTGTGCAATTCCAAAGTTGAAAGCTGCTCCTAGACGCGGAATAAGCTCGTATTTTCCCAATTCAAAACGATAGCCGAAATGAAGAGGAATAGAAATCCAGGAATAGCGATTTTGAAAAGATCGGGACGTCAAGGAAGTATCCATGTATTGGACGGTAAAGTAAAGAGTGGTGTCGTGAAGTATCGGGATCCATCCGCTCGTATCCTGAACCCAAATAGTGTCCTGGACCAGTTGGGAGTATGTGGAATCTTTCAACTCACTATTTTTTAGATCCACTTTGAATTTTTCTCCGGTCTGTTCGTAAGTTAAGCCCGTTCCGAAAGTGAATTTTTTATAGGAAAGGTTTGCACTTACACCAAAAGATGGAGCAAGAATAGAGGACTGATTTTCTTTGATTTTTGCTAAGTATTCCGAATTTTTTGGAGAGTCCTGCATCCTATTTGCTCCCAATCCTGCAAAAAGCTTGATTTCCTTCTTCCATTTGTCAGTAGCAGATTTGGGCGTAGTTCCCTCTTTTTCCGGTTGACTTGAATTGGCTTGCTGTGTGGTATCGACCGCGTTTTGAGTGATTGCTGAATCGGTTTCTTTTTCCGGGACAGATTCTTTCGAAAGTTCTTTATCATCCGGTTTTGCTGTTGATGAAGTATTGACTGCTGGATCAGGAATTGAAGCCGGTGCAATCTTTTCCTGGATCTTTTTTTCATCAACACCTGGATTCAAACTATTCTGATCCTTCTTTTTGGAGCTTGGTGTTTTGCTATTAACCGGTTTCTGAAGTGTTCCATTCGCCTGCGATTTTGCCTGTTTTGTTTGCTTGTCGGCATGGATTGCAGTAGGTGATTTTCCTTTTTCGGATTTTCCTTTTTTGGAAAGTGAAAGTTGCCCGGTTTGATTCTTTTTGGCTTTAAATGTTCTTTGGTTTAAGTCAATCTGCTTGGAAGAATTCGTTTGGTTCGTTCCCTTTTCGGATGCTTTCACTTGTTTCTTCTCCACTTGACTCTGCTTCACTGCAGATAAATTTTTGTCGGTCGTTGGAGTGGAAACCGAATCCACCCGAGATTGGTTCTTTTGATCCGGCTCGCTTAAAAGGATTATGTCTTCCGCTTTCAGATCTTCCTTGTATTCCTCTTTTGCAATTGTTTTATTGGCAAGATTAGAAGGTGTCGTCACTTTCGATGAATCAAAACTTTGGAAATAAATGACAGCGATTGCCCCGAGTGAAACAACGGGTAATAAGAACCACAAAAGGAAGCGTCTTCTCTTCTTCGGTTCATTATTGTTATTGTCCAAACGCTTGTTCAAATCCTCCAGAAAAGCTTCCGGAATATCAAATTGACGGTCATTCAGTGACTCGAACAATTGATCGATATGTTCTTTATCATCTTTCATGACTTCATTTCTTGGGTTTGATGAATACTTAGCACGCTTTTTAAACGCTTCCGTGCTTCTTTAATATGCCATTTTACCGTTTCATAGGAAATCTGGAGTTCGTCCATGATCTCTTTGGAAGTATAGCCGTCAATAGCATACAAATTGAAGACCATTTTGGTTGCCGGGGGCAAACAATCAAGCAATTGCTGTAATTCTTCTGCTTGAAATGTCGTATCAATTTCCGGTTCACTAACCAATGAATCGTTTTTATAATCATCCTCGTAGGAGAACAGTTCCTTGTAGCGTTTATTTTTTCTAAAATCGTCTATAATCTCCCGTTTCACAATTTGTTTGGCCCATGAAAAATAAGCTGTTCCCAATTGAAATTGATCAATATTTGCTACAATTTTCATAAACGCATTATTTACGATTTCCATTTGTTTTTCCTGATCGTTTGAATACCGGACAGCATTTCCCATTAACACTTGAAAAGTATAGCGATATAAATCCAGTGTGACCTTTCGATCACCCTTTTTTATAGCATTAATGGAATCATGGTTTAATTCAAACAAAGGAGTACGGAATTATTTCAGTCAAAAATGAAATGCAAAGGATGTGCAAAATACACACCCTTTAGCACAAACGAAATTTAGTTAAGGAAGGTTGTCAAGCAATGCATCTAATTGTGAAAGAGAATACGCATTCAATGAATTAACCACCTGTAAGTGATTGGTTGTAATGATCGCCGGTACGACTGCAGCATGGATTTCATTATTATCCAAATTGATGATGATAAAGTGCACAGCCATTCCAACCGGAAGTTTGTAGTAATCTCCGGAGGTGAAAATTCCTGATTCTACATCATAAATTCCCGCCATTGAACTGGAGCCATCAATTGAAACAAATACGCGCGTATTCCCTGTTGTAAATCCGGACGGAATTTGGACATTCAATTTAGATAAAGGTCCTGAGTTGTTCATAAAGTAATCCAAATTCACCCATCCTATAGAGTCCGGGAATGCCGAATAAATTCCGGAATTGCCACTAACAAATGATGAATCCACTGGTGACCATTCCAATTGCTCATCATCAATCTGACCGTAAAATAAACCCATCATACCGGTTGTTCCGTTTGGAGCCGGGGCATCAATCTGATAGTTCATTCCGGGAGCCAATTTCAATTTTTGTCCGTTTTGCTTTGCTACGATACTGAACTGTCCACCTGAGATCAATGGACTGACACCATTCCCGGTTTTACCAACGGTTTGTTTGTTCATTAAGATCATGTCTGACTTACTGTAGATTTCAACCAGTTCGATTTGAATAGTTCCTGTAACGGGAGAACCATTCGCTGTCACAAACGAATTCGCATTGAAATGAACCACCGTTCCTTTTTCAGCCGTAATGGTCTGAGCTTGTCCGGCATTGATTGTGAATGTCTGTGTTCCATTACTCAGATTGTTGTTGAAGAACGCAGTTGCATAGTTGGTTGCCGGGTTTGTAAGATCCGGGCTAGTTGGTTGCGTTTTATCCTTTTTACAAGCAGTTGTAAAAATCAGGACAACTCCTGCCATAAGTAAGGATGAAAAATTGATGTATTTCATATGATTCGATTTAATTTATTTTAAACAGAAACGGAAATGATGCAGTGTGAGGGGGGGAAGGATCATTTATTTTTTTACCGTTTGAATAGATTATTTGTAACGAAGTCATATTTCAGGGGTTGTTGTTGGTATTAATCTTGTAACTTCGACCCACTAAAATTCAAATGAAACGTACGCTCATCCTTGCTTGTATATTACTTTGCTCCATGGAATTGTTTGCCCAATCCCAATGGATTCGTTTTTCGTTCGTTTCGAAGGATTTTCCTTGTGAAGACGTCTCGAAGGAGTTGACGATCTCAACATTCCTGTCAGGGAAGGACAGTACCATTTTTAAACAGCAATTTTCCGAATGTTCCCGGTTGATTGAAATACCGAAGATTGCCGGAACTTATTCCTTTACCGTAAAAACACAGTTATACCAGCCCATTTTATTGAGTTTCGAGATCCAGGCAAATACTGCGGATACGGTTCAATTGGGGGAGTTGGTCCTGAAAGAAACCGTTTCGGTACTGGATGAGGTGACTGTTACCGGAATCCAGCGCAGATTTATTCAGGTTGATGCGGATAAGACAACCATTACCGTAAAGGACAACCCGGTTCTGACGGTCAGTAGTATTTACGATGCCGTTTTAAAAATTCCCGGGGTTGTTCCTTATCCGGGGGGCGGTTTTGCTATAAGCGGTCAGATTGCCAGTGTTTACTTTGAAGGAATTCCGAGTAGTTTGTCGACGGATGATTTGGTGAATTTGCTGAAGAGTCTACCGGCAACTTCCGTGGAAACCATTGAGATCATTTCGAATCCGGGAGCCTCATACGATGCAAATGTAACAGGGGCGATCATCAATATTGTCAGTTTAGGAAAGGTCACCAAATGGTTATCCGGTACATTCACCTTGAATTACGGATTGAATCAGAATAACAAACTTTCTCCCTCTTTAGTTATGAGCGGAAGACGTTCACGTTGGAATTGGCAGTTCCAGGCGGGTTATTCCTACAATGAGCGTTCCAATCTGACTACGGCTAATAAAACATATACTTCATTCAATCCGGTTGCAAGTCTAATCTCGGAGCGAAAGGAACAAACTGTCAGCCAGTATTATTATTTCAAACCTTCAGTGAATGTCCGGTTGACCAAACGTTCCAACCTGATCCTGAATTACAACGGATCTTATAGTGACAATATTTACAATGGAAATTCCACTACCAACAGTCAGGAAATTACTCCGGCAGTGGATCTGCAAACGAAGTATTGGTCTCAGAATAAAGGTCAGAACAACGAATTCATTGTGAAATACAGAAACGAATTCGATACCCTTCACCGGGTTTTGAATATTACTGCATTCTATTCAACGTATTGGAATAATTCCAGGAGAAATAATACGCAACGGGAATTTGCTTCGGAGGATTTTAGTGTGCTGAATTACCGGTTGAAAATTCAGAAGTTCTATTTCCGTGCAGATGCTGAAATCCCATTCGAAAAGATCAAGTTCTATTTGAATACAGGAATCAAATACCAGAATTTGAATACGAACAATATCGGATCGTACAATCTGCAAAACACATCTGAAGAGATCTTTGCAAATCCGTTTTATACTTCCAGTATTGATTTTAAATACCGGGAAGACAACTTAGCGGCTTATGTGGAATTGAAAAAACGATTAGGCAAGAAAGTTTCCATTGGGGCAGGAGTGCGGGCTGAAAATTTCAGTCTTACGAGGAGTTCCAATATAACCGTTTCGGCGCAGAATAATTACTTCAATTTTTTCCCATCGTTCAATGCGATATACCGTATCAGTTCTGATATCAATCTGATCGGAACCTATTCGCGTAAAATCGGGATTCCGAATTTCAGCCAGTTTGACCCGAATAATTCCGGTTATTACGATACCTACAATTCCTCTACCGGGAATACCCAGTTAAAACCCAATTTTTATGACAATGCGGAGTTGAAATTCACCGTTTTCGATTATTTGCAATTGTCGGTAGATTACACGCATTCCGGTTCTTTAAATCTTTCCGAAATCGTTGTTCAACCGAACTCGCTGCAGTCGACCCAAACGTTCAAGACTTTCAATAATGTGAATACGGTTTCTTACTTCATGTCGCTTCCGGTTCCATTCGGAATTTTCAAGAAGGGGTTGAAGTTCTTTGATGAGCCGGTTGAAATCGACAAAATTTCGTTCATGTACCTGTACGGTGAATTTACCAAGACCCAAATATCGGGATACAATTACCTGGAGCGGAATAAAGGAATCTGGACGGCGGGTGTTTACTCTCAATTTATTTTGCCCTGGAAAATCAGAATGAATGTGGATTACTACATTTCGGCAAAAGGGAATTACCAGATTTATCAATTCATCAAGAATCGTTCGGCTTTGGAAGTGGTTTTCAGCAGGGAGTTTTATGACAAGAAGTTGAAAACGTCTTTATCTTTTGAGGATATTTTCAATACCGATCAATCCACAACGCGCCTTGCATTTCAGAATTTGAACATGGATAGTTATTCCAAAAATGACACACGGATCATTTGGTTCAAGGTTTCCTATTCATTCGGTAGGTATGAAAAGCCGGAGTCGGATGCAGGTGGACCGCCGGAGAAACCGAATCTGAACGGAGGATTGTGATAATCGCAATGTATACCCATTCTTTTTTCTCCCACAGATGCACAGATTGAAGCGAGCTTACCAGACTCGCTATTTTTTAAAACAGACGTTTTACCTTTCAGTTAGGATAACTCTTTTGTATTGCAACTTTGGTTTTCTAAAATTCATGATTAAACCAACTTCCATTCCTGAAATTGCCAGGTAATTGATTGTTTGTTCGAAATGCTCATTAGTTAAATCGGATATTGCTTTTACTTCTAAAATAATAGAATCAAAAACAACAAAGTCTGCAAAAAATTGATGTGGTAGAATAATGTCTTTGTATTTTACCTGATATTGGACTTCACGCGCGAACAAAATTCCGTTTTTTCTGAATTCATACTCTAAGGCGTCCTTGTAAACAATTTCGGAAAATCCAACTCCTAATTCAGTATGAACTTCCGTACAGCGACCAATAATTTGATAGGTTTCTTCTTCTAATAAATAATGTTCCATTCTTTTTAAGTTAGTGAAAAACATCATTTCTTTTATAGGGAAATAGATTTTTCTCGCCTATATTTTTTGATTAAAGTTAGTTGCGGGTCTTACTAAGTTTAATGATTAGAAGAGAAGAGGCGACCGGTAGGGGGGGGTATGTACTTAACACAGGTAATCTCTTAAACAAACTTTTTTTGAACGGTTTTGCAAAAAAAATCAATTGGTAGTTTCTCGCAGATGCACAGATTTTTATGGCGCTTATCAGTCGCCATTTAAGCGAGACCGGTAGGCTCGCTCTAATCTGTGCATCTGCGGGAAATAAAGCATTTGTGGGAAATAAAAAAGCCCCGAATCACTGGTGAAACGGGACTTCCAAAATCTATTTCAATTCTTACAATGCAGCCAGTGCAGCATCATAATTCGGTTCATCCTTAATATCCGGAACCAATTCAGTGTAAACTACCTGATGATTTTCATCCAAAACAACAACCGATCTTGCATGCAATCCTTTCAACGGACCATCCAATAGCTCCAAACCGTAGTTTTTTCCAAATTCACCATCTCTGAAATCAGAAAGTGTTACCACATTCTCGATTCCTTCAGCACCACAAAAGCGTTTTTGAGCGAAAGGCAAATCACGGGAAATACATAAAACGGTTGTATTGTCCAAAGATGAAGCTTTCTTGTTGAATTCGCGAACTGAAGTTGCACATGTTCCCGTATCGATACTTGGGAAGATGTTTAAAATTAATTTTTTGCCTTTGTAAGTGTCCAATGAACTAGTGCCTAAGTCTGCATTTACCAAAGAAAAATCTGCTGCGTGTGATCCTGTTGCCGGTAATTCACCGCTTGTGTGTAGAGGATTTCCTCCTAATTTTACGTTTGCCATTTTTGTGTCAATTTTTGCTGGTTAAAAATACTATTTATTTAGGATCAGTGAATTTGTGAAGGTGCAATTCCAGAAATATTAGGTCTTTTTATGAGAAAATGAAGAACAGTCAAAAAAAATCCCGTTCAACAGTTGCAGAACGGGATTACAAGGATGTGGTAAATCAGGTATTTAAAACTGAGCTATTTCTGTAGAGTCTTTCATTGCAACCGTAGATGATAAACCTGCTGTAACAGTACTTTGAATTTCATCGAAGTAACTTGTTCCCACAAATCCTTGGTGTTTCACTGCGCGGAAACCATCTGCTTGAAGAGCAAATTCACGTTCTTGTAATTCAGAATAACCGGCCATTCCACGACGTTTGTAAGCCAAAGACAATTCAAACATGGATGTATTCAAAGCATGGAATCCTGCTAGTGTAATGAATTGGAATTTATAACCCATTACTGCCAATTCTTCACGGAATGTTTCCATTTCTTGTTGACTTAATTTTGCGGCCCAATTGAATGAAGGTGAACAGTTGTAGGCTAATAATTTTCCTGGAAATTTTGCGTGGATAGCTGTTGCAAATGCACGTGCTTGTTCCAAATCGGGGGTTGATGTTTCCATCCAGATCAAATCTGCATAAGGTGCATAAGAAAGTCCGCGGTCAATTCCTTGTTGTAAGCCATTGTTTACGTAAAAGAAGCCTTCAGGGGATCGTTCGCCGGTAACGAATTTTAGATCGCGTTCGTCAATATCACTAGTTAATAAGTTGGCTGCATCTGCATCAGTTCGGGCTACAATCAATGTTGGAACTCCCATTACATCTGCTGCCAAGCGTGCTGCAATTAGTTTGTTTATTGCTTCTTGTGTTGGAACCAATACTTTTCCACCCAAATGCCCACATTTTTTTGCAGACGACAATTGATCTTCGAAATGTACGCCTGCAGCTCCGGCTTCAATCATTCCTTTCATCAATTCAAAGGCATTCAAATTTCCACCGAAACCTGCTTCTGCATCTGCTACAATTGGAACCAAGTAGTCTTTTTTAGTTTCAATTTTATTTACACTTTGAATTTGATCTGCACGAAGTAAGGCGTTATTGATACGTTTCACTACTAATGGGACGCTATTGGCAGGGTACAAAGATTGATCGGGGTACATTTCTCCAGCTACATTTGCATCAGCTGCTACTTGCCAACCAGATAAGTAAATGGCCTCTAAACCCGCTTCCACTTCTTGAATTGCTTGATTTCCAGTCAAAGCTCCCAAGCCGGCTATCCAATCTTGATTGTTTAATTTGTGCCAAAGTATTTCTGCTCCTCTGCGCGCAATGGAGTATTCAATTTGGTAGGAACCTTGTAATTCAATCACTTTTTCAGCTGTGTAAGGTCTGGTAATTCCATTCCAACGAGGATTCGTGTTCCAATCTGCTAGTAATTGGTTTATTCTTTCTTGTGTTTTCATAACTTTGTATTGGTTTTAAATAGTTATTTATTTAATTATTTGAATGAAACTGTCGGATGTTACAGCATTCGGCAGTTTTGCTTTTCTCCTTTTTTATTCAGGATATTTTTAGTTTTTATAAATGTATTCGTATGCTTTGAGTGTTAAAAAATCATCCAATTCCTCATTAAAAATCAATTGCTTGAATAGTTCTGTTGCGAGTTCAAATTTTCCTTGGTTGTAGCGTTCCTGTCCGACATAATCAACAATTTTTCTAAGTTCTTCGGCAATATATACCAGGTATAAGCCTTGCGTACACAATTCGCCGGTTTCTAGCGATACATTCTTTTTTAGCCAAAGCCACAACTGTGCTCTTGAAATTTCGGCAGTTGCAGTATCTTCCATTAAATGATACAAAGCGGCTGCTCCGGTTCCCATCAACCAAGATTCTAAATAGAGAATTCCTACGTTGATGTTTTTTCGGATTCCTGCTTCTGTAATTGTTCCTTGCGGAATCTGCAATAAATCACGTTCTGAAATAAAGAGTTTGTCGAGTTTTAGACTAATCTGATTGGGTGTGGTCATTTCACGGTCGAATATTTCTTTTGCTAAAGGAACCAATGCAGGATGAGCTACCCAAGTGCCATCATGTCCATTTTTAACTTCTCGTTCTTTATCGGTGCGTACTTTATTCAGGGATATTTCATTGGCTGTGGAATCATTTTTAATAGGTATTTGAGCGGCCATTCCTCCAATTGCATGAATATTTCTTCGGTGACAACGTTGAATGACTAATTGAGAATAAGCAGCCATGAATGGACTTGTCATAGTTACCTGGTCGCGGTCCGGAATAGCAAATCCAACCGTTTTGTTTAGTTTTTTAATGAAGGAAAAAATATAGTCCCAACGTCCGCAATTCAATCCTGTGATATGATCGCGTAACTCATAAATAATTTCGTCTAATTGAAAACTTGCAGTTATGGTTTCGATCAGAACGGTTGCTTTAATACTTCCTTTTGGAATGCCAAAATAAGCTTGCGCAAAAACAAAGACATCATTCCACCAACGAGCTTCTTCGTAATGTTCCAATTTGGGGAGGTAGAAGTAAGGTGCTGTTCCACGGGTAATTAGTTCGTGGTAGTTATGAAAGAAAAACAATCCGAAATCAACCAAAGAACCAGCGGCAAGACCTTGTTGAAAACGGAGGTTGTTTTCTGATAAATGCAATCCGCGTGGACGTACTTTTAAAACAGCTACCTTTTCATTCAGTGAATAAGATTTACCATTTTGACTCCATGAAATCGTTTGTTGAATAGCATCTTTTAAGTTTTGTTGGCCTTCCATGAGATTATTCCATGTGGGGCTCGTTGCGTCCTCAAAATCAGCCATGAAAACAGAGGCTCCTGAGTTTAATGCGTTGATAATCATTTTGCGGTCAACAGGTCCGGTGATTTCTACGCGACGATCTTGTAAGTCTGCTGGAATGGGTGCTGCAACCCAATCGCTTTCACGAATGTGTGTTGTTTCTTTCGGAAAAACGGGCAGTTCTCCGGAATTGAAAATGACTTGTTGTGCTGCACGGTTTTCAAGCAATTTCAATCTGCGAGTATCAAATTGTTCGTGCAGTGCAAATAAAAAAATCAATGCGTCATTGGTTAAAATTTCAGGGAATGTTTGTTCATGAGATACTTCAATCATTTTTTTGAGACGTTTTGTTTCCATTTGTCGAACCGATTTTAAAATTCTTTGACAATAATAAATAATATTTTTACACAAAATAGCGAACGTTCGCTATTTTAACAAAATTGTTTTTTGTGATGAATTCGCAAAAAAAAAGTCATATTTGTAAATCTCCTTGAAAACACAAGGAAAAATAGTTGAAATTCACGTTGTAAGCGATTGAGATATGATAGAAGAAGAATACATTCGGTTGATTTTTGGTTTGAAACTGAAACAAATTCGAACGGATAAAAATCTTTCCTTGTTTGGACTGGCTAAGATTACTGGTCTGTCTAAATCATATTTAAACGAAATTGAAAAAGGGAAGAAGTATCCCAAGCGTGATAAGATTGTCACCTTGGCAGATGCACTGGATACAACTTATGATCAGTTGGTTTCTCTGAAACTGGATAAGAACCTTGCGCCGATTGGTGAAATTTTACAATCCCGTTTACTGAAAGAAATTCCATTGGAATTATTCGGAATCAAGGAAAGTGATTTGATTGACATCATAGCTGAAGCTCCTCTGAAAGTAAATGCCTTTATTTCGACTTTGATTGAAATCTCCAAACATTACAATGTTAGTAAGGAAAGCTTTTACTTGGCGGCATTGCGTTCGTATCAAGAAGCACAAAACAATTACTTTGATTGGATCGAACAAGAGGTTGAGCATTTTGCAAAAGCATATTCCATTCCCTTAAATCAAAAGATAAAAGCGAGTGATCTGGAAGAAATCCTGATTGAAGAATACGGCTACACGATCAATAATGAAGAATTGAATCAGCATCAAGAATTGACAAACCTACGTTCTGTTTTTATTCCCAAAACAAAGCTGCTTTTGATTTCTAAGGAAGCGGATGAATCGCAAAGAACGTTCATATATGCCAAAGAAATTGCTTACAACTTTTTGAAATTAACGGATCGGTTGTATACTTTTTCGTGGATTAAATTTGACACTTTTGACCAAGTGCTCACCAACTTTTACGCTTCTTACTTTTCCGGAGCATTGATCATTCCAAGGAAAACCCTCGTAGAAGCACTGAAATCTTTTTTCGAACAGGAAACCTTTAATGAAGATGAATTGTTTCAGCTGATTGATCGTTTTACAGGTTCGCCAGAAACATTTTACCAACGTCTTACGAATATCCTTCCAAAGGATTTTAATATGAAGAACCTCTTCTTCTTACGGTTTCGATACAAGCCAGAACGAGATGATTTCCAAATGACCAAGGAATTACACATTACTTCGACACAAGAGCCACATGGGAATGAAAATAACCAGCATTATTGTCGCAGATGGATTTCGATCAAGAATTTGGCTAGAATTCCCAATTCTGAGAGTAAGCACTTAATTGGCGCACAGATTTCATCTTATAACGACACGAATAATAAATACCTCGTGCTTAGTTCTGCTACGAAAGATCCTATTCGCAGAGGATATTACCGTAGTATCGCTTTGGGAATTCTCATTTCGCCTCATTCACAAGGGAAAATTAGTTTTCTAAATGATTCTTCGATTCCTCAACGTTTGGTTGGAGTAACTTGTGAATCTTGCTCGATTGCTGATTGCCGTGAACGTGTAACTCCTCCGTTGGTTTTAGAACGTTTAGAGCGTTTTGCGAAAACAGATGCTGTTGTGGAATCGTTGATGGAGAAATTTGGAGGGACTACAAGGTCTTAATTGCCTTAGTCATTTCCCGTTTTCCCGGAGGACCAGGTAAAGCAGTCACTTCAAAACCGACCGATTTCAAATCGCGTTTCACCTGGCCTTTGGCGCAATAAGTAACCAAAATTCCACCCGGACTGAGCCAGTCGTAGATCTTTTGGAAAATCTCAACGCTCCACAATTCAGGCTGAACACGAGGTCCGAATGCGTCGTAATAACAGATGTCGATCGTTTCTTTGCCCAATTCCAATTCCTGGATCTGCTTTTCGATTTTCTCCAGTACAAAATGTTCCGAAATCTCGCGAGCCACGTTCCAATCGACCTGGTGCATTTTCTTGAATACTTCTTCTGCATCTTCGTCGCGCGAAAAAGAGGTGTAATTCATCCCTTCAATTTCTTCCATACTTGGCGGAAAAGCTTCCAAACCGATGTAATGAATGTATTGATTCCGTTTTTCTGAAGCAAAATAGGTTAGAAGAGCATTCAATCCTGTTCCGAAACCCATTTCAAAAATCGTGATATAATCTCCGGGTTTCGGATTCAGCCCATGCTTGATGAAAACGTGCTGAGCTTCCTGCAATGCCCCATGACTTGAATGATAATGCTCATTCCACTCGGGAAGGTAGATTGTTGTGGAGCCATCTGCGGTTTTTACCAATTCACGTTTCATTCGGTAAAGCTAGTTAATGTATTAAGAAGAGACAAGACTATTAGAGTCGAGAGTCAGGACATATGCAATTTTTAGCCACTTTCAATCCTGACTCTCTCAGTCTTGTATCTTGTCTCTCTGCGGCGGTGGATCAATTTACTTCCATTTGCGCTCTGAAATCCACATTTTACCTAAAATTAAAGTTCTATTCTTCGACTACTAAAATGAATCCGTAATTTTGTCGCATGAGTGAAAAACAGACCAAAGGCTTAATTTTTATTTTAATTACCATTTGTATCGATTCCATTGGATTGGGAATTATCATTCCTTCTCTTCCAAGTTTGATCGCTGATGCGACTCATTTGTCAATCAATGAATCTTCCAAATACTCCGGAGTTGTATTGGCAACTTATGCGTTGATGCAATTTCTGTTTTCACCGTTGATTGGGAACTTGAGTGATCGCTACGGACGCAGACCGATTATCTTGATGTCGCTTTTGGGTTTGGGATTGGATTACGTATTCATGTATTTCGCACCGAGTTTGGCTTGGTTAATTATTGGTAGAGCTGTTTCCGGAATGTTTGGGGCGAGTTTTACAACGGCTGCGGCTTACATAGCAGATATTTCAACAGATAAAAACAGAGCGCAGAATTTCGGATTGATCGGAGCTGCTTTTGGAGTAGGATTCATCATCGGACCTGCAATCGGTGGCGTTTCTTCCGAATTTGGATTGCGCGTTCCATTCATGGTTGCTGCGTTCTTGTCATTGGCAAACTTCGTTTATGGGTTGATCTTCCTGAAAGAATCCTTGCCTGTAACCGACCGCAGAAAATTCGAGCTTTCACGAGCAAATCCAATAGGGGCAATCAAGCAAATTGTGCGTTTCCCGAAATATAGAGGGTTGTTTGTCGTGACATTCATTGTCTTATTGTCGAATATGGCGATTCATTCCGTTTGGAATTATTACACGATTGCGCGTTTCGGATGGGAAACGAAAGACGTAGGAATTTCCCTGGCTGTCGTTGGAGTTTGCTTTGGGCTCGTTCAGGGAGCAATGGCAGGGCCGATTGTAAAACGAATGGGGGAGAAGGGAGCCGCCACTTTGGGCTTGGTCATCCTAAGTGTTGTGACACTTGGAATTGGACTGCTTCCTTATGGTTGGATGATGTATGTGATTATTCTTCCTTATGCTTTCTCAGGAATTGTGGATCCAAGTATTCGTTCCTTGGTTTCAGGAGAGGCAAAGAACAACGAGCAGGGAGAATTGCAAGGAATTTTTACGTCGCTCATGAGTTTGGCAGAAATGATAGGACCAGTCTTTATGATGTGGATCTTTTATAAGTCCGTTCCATTTGCAGAGAAGAATTCTGTTTTTTACGGAACGCCATTCTTTGTTGCTGCACTTTTGGCGGTTATCGCATTGATTTTACTGCGTTATGTTTTCAGTAAGATTGCATTTAAAGCCAATGAAGCGCTTTTGGATGAAGCATTGGAGTCCGAATCTTTAGACAGCGAAAAAAGCCCCCACTAGCTAGCAGGAGGGCTTTCTTATCTTTCATTTACTCAGCTGTAAAGCTGTTTTTTTTCTTCATCCCCTCGCAGGAGTTCGTTCGTTTTGCTTTGTTAAATGCTGAAGCATCTCAACTTATCTTACCTAACCGTACTCTATATCTCCATAAAAACTGAAGCGAGACCACCCAATCCGGGTTGAAGAAATATCTGAAGTTACTTTTTACCGAAAATCGCGAAAAGATCGATAATGCTTAGTTGTTGTGAGAACCAGTGAATCATATCCTTTTATTTTATTTGTTTCTCCAAAAATCAGTGTTTTTAGTTGGTTTTTTATTGTCTGTTTTTACCCGAATTTGTAAGCGGTTCGGAATCAATGACAAGTGGCAATATAAAGTGATTTCGAATTATTAATTGATGTATCAATAATTACCTTTGTTTAGGTAATCTTTTGACGATGAATAAGATATTGCACCCGGAAGACTGTAAGGCAATTGAAAAGCTGATTGCTTACATGAATGAACATCCGCATGAACATTTCGATATAGCGAATCATGCCCGGATGATCGGCTTCTCCATTTCAAAATTGAATAAAAGTTTCAAAGCATATATGGGAATCGGTCCGGCCAGTTACTTCCGGAATCTTAAGATGGAGAAGGCTAGAAAGTTACATACGGAAGATTCTTATACCTGGACCGAAATCAGTTCCATTTTTGGGTATGCGGATTTGGCTTCTTTTAGCAAGGCTTTTAAAAGAATTCACGGATTTTGTCCACGGAATGCAACTTACAGTGAGTAATTGACGTTATTACTATAACTCAATTTATCATGTACTACAACAACCTTTTACAAGTGGAAAAACTAGATTCGATTATTTTTTATAAGATCGACAGAGCTATTAGAACTTATCGGCAATTCGCACAAGCCCGTTTAAGATCTTTGGGGCATCAGATTACGATTGATCAATGGCTGGTCATCCGTTGTTTGATTGAAAACCCCAAGATCCAGCAAAACGAGATTTCAGAATTGGTTTTTAAGGACGCAGCTTCTGTAAACCGTATGATTAACCTGTTGGTTGAGGCAAAGTACCTCAAGCGTAAGATCAACAAATCAGACCGTCGCAAGATGGACATCCTGGTAACTCAGAAAGCATTGGATGCCATGGAAGCGATGGACGAAGTAATCCCTACCAATCGTGCAACCGCTTTAACCGGGCTTACTCAGGAAGAAATGGAAATTGCTACGAAGGTGATGACCCAAATTGCAAGTAATTGTAAGAAATAGAGTCCTTTCGTATCAGTTTTGAAACACCGCTTGGATTTGGTCTGGGCGGTGTTTTTTGGTTGGGGAATTTTAAAACTATTTTGTTTCTGAAATTGAAAAATAAAATAGTAATGAGGTTTTTATGCGATTTATCCTTAGAAAAATGAAGTTCATCTGCAACAGGAAACTACTGTCAAACCTAATATCAAAGATGTTTCAATTGTAAAATTCATTTTTTATATCCTTTTACTTTTGTTAATTTCATCTAATGCTTTAATTACTATTTGTATTGCTTCTTCAGCCTCTGGCAATGATATATCAATACCATGAACTGCTTTATTGCAAACAGAAACAGCATATTTGAGGTCATTAATAGTAGAAGGTGAAATTAGGTTCATCGATCCCAGAATTGAAAGTGTCTGAGTTATTGGCATAAACTCTTTTATATTAATGTCATAATTCTTTACAATATCTCTCAAACTAATTTCAATATGTCTACGTAATTGAGCTAAAGCATTCCAAGGTTGTCCAAATGAGAGTTCTTTAATAATTGAGTGAAACTCATTAGGAACTTCGTAATTATAGATAATCTTTGTTTCGTGGGATTCAATATCTGTTTTTTTAATATCCTCTTCTGTTCCAATGAATGAAATAATATTTTGAATATAATGATTTACTTTCTTTTGGATTTTGGTATTTGTTGAAAATTCCTTAATTGTCACATTTCCAATATTGTTATCGAGATATTTACCTAATTGTTTTATATCAGCTGATGCCAGAGCTTGCTTAAATAAATTGCCATCAATTTCTTCAAGCGTTTTTCTTTGTTTGATATAATTAAACAAATAAGTAAAAAAAGTTATTGAAGTAGAAAGAAGACCAAGAATAGCTGCTATTTTACTAATAATACTCATGTAGTTTGTCTGATCCATTTTCAATCTTGATTTAATATTGAACGATAAAGTGATAGGAAGGGTTTTATTTTTTTTAGATCACTCAAAAGCTTTAATGCGGCTATATACTGTCTTGTGATTTTTCTTAATTGATACATTTTATAAAAACCGAATGAGGCAGTTAGAACTGAAAAAGCTAAAGCAATGAAAAGTTCTTTGTAACTAACTTTAAACTCTTGTTTAAAATATGAAATAGCTAGTGCTACAATAAGTGATGCAGCTGCTCCAATTGTTCCTTTTATTGTCATGGTAGTTCTATCATAATACCATTCAAAAGTTTTAGTAACTTTTGTTTCTACATCCTCTATGTCTTCCGAAGCGAGGTCAATTAATTCTGAAATTCTTATGTCACTCATTATTTACTGATTTGGAACTGTTGCTAACAAACAATCACCATCAACCAATCAAAACTGGTCCTTCTACACTGAAATTCAAAACTTATAGGGGAGTTTTCCTTCAGCAAATAGTGTTCGTCACGTTATCACTTCAATAGTAGCAAAAAAAATCTGAAATAGGATGTTTTCTGTGTAAAAGGAAAGGCTTTTAAGCTTCGGGGTTTGTTATTTACGGAAGATTGGAGTTTACCATCCTCCTCGGTCCTCCTTCAAAGGAGGAAGACGAATAGACCGCTTAACAAGAATTGAATCCTCATTCTCATTCTCGCTCTGATTTTTTTCTGAATATTCCGGTTGACCAGAGAGCCCATAAAATTAGCACCGGTTGGAAAAATAACCGGATCAATCGTTTCAGGTCGGTATCCAATCCGAAAGCGTCAATTCCATTGGTGTATTGAGAGATGTTTCCCGGGAAAACAAGGACATAGAAAATGGCTAAGGCTATCCCCACTTTGATCTTCTGTTTTACCCAAAAGATCATGGCTAATCCAAAAAGGATTTCCACAACTCCGGAGGAGACCACCACAAAGTCCATAAAACCGGGGCTGTCGGGAAGCCAGCGGGGAACTTGTGCCAGGAATTCTGTTCGTTGAAAGGTTAAATGACCGATACCTGCCAATAACATGAATGACCCAAGCAGGATTCTCATGATGTTTTGAAAGAGGGATGTTTTCATATCTGATTCGTTTGGATTGCATGAGATTAAGTTACGTTTTTTTTAACCAGATATATATTCTAGTAATTCTGCATAAGCAGCATTTTTCATTTGTCTTGAGCGAACAACTCCAACTTGTTCTAATTTGTTGATTAAGGTCTGTTCAGTGGTATTAATTAATTCTTTTATTGTTGAAAGTCCAGCTTGATTTATTAATTTTTTTTTCTGCCAATTTGAAAGGTCTAAGGTTGAGATGGGCTTGTCCAAAATATTATTAATTGAAGCAACAAGTGTTTCATCATCCTCCAAAACAATATTTTTATCAGTCAGATCTTTATAAGCTGAGTGATTTTGGCCATATTCAGAAAAATTATTGATTTGGAGTTTTCCAATTAATTCTCTTGAGTTTCTTGTTGGATTATTTACTTGCGATAAAAACACACCATAGTTTACCTCATAGCGTGTCCCTATCAATGATCTGGTTCCTTTTACACCATCTTCCATTTTTTTTATTATACCCGTATAGGTCAAAAGTCTGAGAGCTTCGCTTACTTGAATTGGTGAATCTTTATGTATCCAGAAATAAATACTAGTCTCAACTTTAATTGTTCCATCTTCATTAAAGTTCTTCTTTATTAAACTAGGTATAACAATGTCTTCAAGAAATTTCCTGCCCCAATCTACAAGTAGTTTATGCCCTTTGAATTTATCTCCTAATAATGTGTGCTCAGCCCAAATTTCGTTGCGATAAAAACTTCGAATTAGTGAATCAATTTCACTAGTATTAATTTTTTGAAGTCTTTCGGTTGTTTTTAATAAAATTCTTGGATTACCATTTGAGCAAAAAATGACAGTATTATATAGTTCTTTGTTTTGATTAATAATTAAAATTTTGCTCTTATCAGCTTGTTTTTCGACCATTGAATTCATGAAATTCAAATAAACAGAATCTTGAATATTTCTATCTAATTTTTTGTATACAGAATCATGAATCGCTTCAAAAGTATCGCCATAATGGGTTACTCCAGGATAAACTGCTGCTTTAGAAGAAACATAGGGTGAACGAAAGTCTCTAAATAATGTAAAGAATTGCCTTTGTTGTTCAGGTCGAAAAATATGAGCTGCTTCATCAAAGAAAAAATAAATACCCTTAATTTGATTTTCTTCACATAAACTATTTAATGCATCGATAATATCATTAAGTTCAGGAAGAGAGGTTGCATCAATTGAAACTCCGGGATTTTTATATGAGTCCTCATAGGCTTTTATAATTGTGTCAAGGCTATTTGTTTCAGGAGTTGTTTCTGTATTTAATAGGGTTGAAGCATATTTGGAAAATACTAATCCTTTTTTCAGACTACTTTTTATAAGTTCTCTTAAAGAACGAGCCACCATCCAGTTTCTAAATTGGAAAGTATCCGTTGTATGAATAAGTGTGCTTGCCATAAAAGTAACATATACAGGAAGAATTCTGTCCAAAACAAAATTTTGCTCTAATTGATAGCATGCATATTTCATTAAGAATGATTTTCCTGTACCTCTACTCCCCTCAAGTATCAAATTCGAATTTGATTTCAAAGACTCAATTATCTCGTTTTCTAATTGTGATTTAACGATTAGATTCGGTAACTCTTCTGGACGAATATTCTCGGTTCTAAAATATATTTCTGCCATTTTATTTTGATGAAGTTAAATGTTGAAGAATAGAAGGGACATGATTTAATGTTTGCATGATAATTGGCTCGACTTGTTCAAGTTGACTTCGATTTAAACTTTTTAAATACCTCAAACAAAGGGCGAAATTAGCAATCTCAAAAAAAGACTTTAAAGATTGGTTGAAAAGATTAATTTCATCGATTTCGATTTTAATTGCTTCGCTACCAATAATCCAAGTGTGATGATTTCCATGAACATATTCTGAGAGATCTCTATATAATTCTTTTGCCTTAGTAAAGTATTCTTCATTCTTTTCTTTGAGTTCCGAGAAGAATGCATTACAAAAGCGATGTGAAAGTATTCCATTATCAAAATCGTTAATTGTACTCCAATTTAAATCCTTTGATGATTTTGTCCATTCAATAAAATCAAGTGTGGCAGTGCTGAAATAGATTCCTCCAAATAACATTTCCATTGAAAGCCTTAAAGAACTAAAAGCATTTCGATATAAGCAATATGATTGAGAAATTATTGAAAGCTCTAAAGATTGAATACTGTTAGTTAATAAAGTTTTATAATTATCCTTGGGTATTATTTCTAACCATGTTTGAAGAGGCTTAGAAAAATCTATGCCATTATCAATTACCTCTTTATTTTT
>NZ_CALRYJ010000024.1:0-44540 GCF_943372375.1 Fluviicola taffensis DSM 16823
GTTAAAGTAACTCCAAACGAATTTTTGTTTTCATCTAAACCAACGTGGCTGATTACAACACAATCAGATGTATCACTACATGTGCCATTTGAAACAATTACAGCGTAAGAACCATTGGCAGTTGCCGTAAAGGTGGCATTTGTTTCACCGGCAATTGCTTGCCCGGAACAATTAATCCATTGATAAGTACCTGTTCCTGTAGCTTGTAAAGTGATGACATCCAAAGATGTGATTCCAGCTACTGGCGCAGAAACAATGGTCAAATCCAAATTCAGGATACTATCACAACCATTTACATTCGTAAAGGATAATGTATAGAAACCAGTTGTTGTAAATGTTTGTCCATTCCAAATCAAAGAATCACATGCTGTTGCAACAGTTGTATCTGCATAAGCAGAATTGATCGTCAAGTTAAGTGTAATAGTACTATCACAACCCGCTGAATTAGTCAATAGTTGTGTATAAGTACCACTCGTTGTATAAGTTTGACCATTTAAGGTATAACTTTCACATTCAGTTACATTCAAACTCTCAGAACTAGAGAAATTAATGGTCAAGGTCAAAGTCACTGTGCTGTCGCAACCTGAAGTACTTGTCAACACTTGGGCATAAGTACCACTTGTATTGTATGTTTGACCATTCCAGGTATAACTATCGCAATCTGTTGCAGTGAACGAATTGGTAATAGCAGCAGGCTCAGTAATCGTAAATGCTTGATTAGCCGTACAACCATTTGCATCTGTTAGAGTAACAGTGTATGTTCCGGCAGCAATACCTGTTATGGAAGCTGTTCCGTCACCTGTTGGTGTACCTGGTGTCCAATCGTAAGTGTAACCCGGAGTTCCACCTGTTGGGGCATTGATAGCCGCCGTACCGTTTGATCCACCAAAACAAGAAACGTTTGTTTGCGAAGCAGCTGTCACCGAAATAGCTGTTGGCTCAGTAATCGTAAATGCTTGATTAGCCGTACAACCATTTGCATCCGTTACAGTAACAGCGTATGTTCCGGCAGTAAGACCTGTTATAGCAGTTGTTCCGTCACCTGTTGGTGTACCTGGAGTCCAATCGTAGGTATAACCCGGAGTTCCACCTGTTGGGGCATTGATAGCCGCCGCACCGTTTGACCCACCAAAACAAGAAACATTTGTTTGTGAAGCAGGTGTCACCGAAATAGCCGTTGGCTCAGTAATCGTAAATGCTTGATTAGCCGTACAACCATTTGCATCCGTTACAGTAACAGTGTATGTTCCGGCAGCAAGACCAGTTATGGCAGTTGTTCCGTCACCTGTTGGTGTACCTGGAGTCCAATCGTAAGTATAACCCCCTGCACCACCAGTAGGTGTATTGATAGCCGCCGCACCATTCGAACCACTGTTACAAGCAACGTTTGTTTGAGAAGCAGGAGTTACAGAAATAGCCGTAGCCTGAGTTACCGTAAATGCTTGATTAGCCGTACAACCATTTGCATCCGTTACAGTAACAGTGTATGTTCCGGCAACAAGACCAGTTATGGCAGTTGTTCCATCACCTGTTGGTGTACCTGGAGTCCAATCATAAGTATAGCCCCCTGCACCACCAGTAGGTGTATTGATAGCAGCCGCACCATTCGAACCACCGTTACAAGCAACGTTTGTTTGAGAAGCAGCTGTTACTGAAATAGCTGTTGGTTGAGTCACCGTAAATGATTGTGAAGCAACACATCCATTTGCATCGGTTACAGTGCAAGTGTAAGTTGTTGCAGCAAGTCCAGTTACAGAAACTGTTCCGTCACCTGTTGGATTACCTGGAGTCCAGTTGTAAGTATAGCCACCAGCACCACCAGTTGGAGTGTTAATTGAAGCTGCACCATTTGATCCACCGAAACAAGAAACGTTTGTTTGCGAAGCAGGTGTAACAGAAATAGCTGTTGGTTGAGTCACCGTGAAATTTTGTGAAGCAACGCATCCATTTGCATCTGTTACAGTGCAAGTGTAAGTTGTTGCAGAAAGTCCAGTTACAGAAACTGTTCCGTCACCTGTTGGGTTTCCTGGAGTCCAGTTGTAAGTATAACCACCGGCACCACCAGTTGGAGTATTAATTGAAGCTGCACCGTTTGATCCACCGAAACAAGAAATATTTGTTTGGGAAGCAGGAGTTACAGAAATAGCTGTTGGTTGAGTCACCGTGAAATTTTGTGAAGCAACACACCCATTTGCATCGGTTACAGTACAAGTGTAAGTTGTTGCCGAAAGACCAGTTACAGAAACTGTTCCGTCACCTGTTGGATTTCCTGGAGTCCAGTTGTAAGTATAACCACCAGCACCGCCAGTAGGAGTATTAATAGCTGCCGCACCATTTGATCCACCGAAACAAGAAACGTTTGTTTGCGAAGCAGGTGTAACAGAAATAGCTGTTGGTTGAGTCACCGTTATTCCGGAAACTGTTCCCGTACATGCATTTGCATCTGTGATTGTTACTGAATATGTTCCAGCAGCAAGACCTGTTCTGTCTTCTGTTGTTGGTCCGCTGACCCAACTGAAAGTATATGGTCCTGTTCCTCCGTTAGGAGTTAAGTTTATTGCTCCGTTAGATCCGCCGAAGCAAGATACATTCGTTACTACGGTCGTTCCTGAAACTACCGATGCAGGTTGTGTTACCGTTGGTGAAACTGTTCCCGTACATGCATTTGCATCTGTAATGGTTACGGAGTACGTTCCTGCAGTAAGACCTGTTCTGTCTTCTGTTGTTGGTCCACTTGCCCAGTTAAAGGTGTAAGGTCCAACTCCACCTGTAGGTGTAAGATTAATAGCACCGGTATTTCCACCAAAGCATGCAACATTGGTTACTACTGTAGTTCCTGAAACTGCTGCCGTAGGTTGTGTTACCGTTGTTGCAACAGTTCCCGTACATCCGTTAGCATCTGTGATTGTTACAGAGTAGGTTCCAGCAGTAAGACTAGTTCTGTCTTCTGTTGTTGGTCCGCTTGCCCAGTTAAATGTGTAAGGCCCAACTCCACCTGTAGGAGTAAGATTAATTGCGCCTGTGCTTCCACCGAAACAAGCAACATTTGTTACCGTTCTTGTTCCTGAAACTGCAGTTGGTTGAGTTACGGTAGCATTCACTGTTCCTGTACATCCGTTCGCATCAGTGATTGTAACCGAGTATGATCCGGCAGCAAGAGATGTTCTGTCTTGGGTAGTGACACCGCCACCCCAACTATAAGTATATCCAGGTGTTCCGCCGGTAGGTGTAAGGTCAATCGTACCATTTGTTCCACCGTTGCAGGTAGTATTTGTTATAGTCGTACTTCCTGAAACTGCAGTTGGTTGAGTTACTGTTATTCCTGAAACGGTTCCTGTACAAGCATTTGCATCAGTGATTGTAACTGAGTATGATCCGGCAGCAAGACCCGTTCTGTCTTCGGTTGTTGGTCCGCTGACCCAACTGAAAGTATATGGTCCTGTTCCTCCGTTAGGAGTTAAGTTTATTGCTCCGTTAGTTCCACTGTTACAAGCTACGTTTGTTACAACTGTTGTTCCTGAAACTGCTGATGTTGGTTGTGTTACGGTAATACCGGTAACATTACGAGTACATGCGTTGGCATCTGTAATGGTTACGGAGTATGTTCCCGCAGCAAGACCTGTTCTGTCTTCGGTTGTTGGTCCGCTGACCCAACTGAAAGTATAGCCTGGTGTTCCACCGGAAGGTGTCAGGTTGATCGCTCCATTTGTTCCTCCGTTACAAGCAACATTGGTTACTACTGTACTACCGTTAAGTACCGGTGGTTGAGTAATTGTATAGTTTCGCGTTCCCTGACAACCAATGTTATCGGTAACTGTAACGGTATATGCACCCGCTGATAGTCCTGTAGCAATAGATCCTGTTCCACCGGAAGGCGACCAAGAATAGGTATAAGGAGCAATTCCCCCTGTAGGGTTTACACTTGCAGCTCCGGTCGATCCGCCATTGCAGGAAACGTTTGTTTGTGAGGTAGATGAAGTGTTAACAGATGAAACGGTAAGTGTAGCCTGATTGGTATTTGCAAAGCAGCTAGCCGAACCATTAATTGCTGTACAACGGTATAAATAGCCACTCATACCAGCTGTTGCTCCGGTAATTGTTAAGGTATTTGTTGTTGCATTGGAGTAAATACCTCCATTTACGATGTCAATAAAACCGGATCCGCTGTTTTCCTGCCATTGGAAAGCAGTTGCACCACTTGCATTAGAAGTAAAAGTAGTGTTGCTACCAGCACAAATAGTACGGTTCGGCGGATTAGCAGTAATAGTTGGTGCAGTACAAGTTGAATAATAATTACAACCTGGAGGAAGATTATAGACAGTCAGACTTGTGTTACTATATACCCAATTACTTAAAGTCATAATTGCCGTTTTCAAAGCACTTACAGTACTATAAGGAGTTCCGGTACAATTGAATTTACCATGATCATTGTTTGGAGTGGCTCCAGGAGGGCCAACTAAAAATGCATTGGTTCCTCCTGTTAACCCTGGAGGTAGGGTTGAAGTCTGAGGGCCGTATGAACAGCCTGCTCCATTCCATCCGGCAACTGTCGTGGTTCCACAACTAAGAGCCCAGTTAATACCACTGATCATAACAGCAGATCCACTAGTTGGATCACCAGCTCCACCTTGGAAGGCGATTATCTGATCACCGGCATTCGAAAGAGAAAGCCCGGTAGTTACATTTCCACCTGCTACAATAGCAACTGTTCCATTTGGTGTACCATTAACCCGTGCAGCACTTGCTCCGATACCGACGATTTCAACTTCTTGACCGATTGATAAAGCGGTACCCGATGTCCAGGAAATCGTTCCTTCCGTAGTACCACTTACTTGCCAAACACCGGCTCCTTGATAGCCGCGTTCTGTAAAATAAATGACTGTACTAGCGCTAATAGGAGTTAGTACAACAAAAGAGAAAGTGTCAGGAGCAGTTCCCCCTACTGCTAGACCGGTATATCCTGTGAAAAGAATATCTCCGGGAGTTAAAGTTGTCTGGGCAAGTGATCTGTTTTGTATCCCAAAAAGGATACAAAACATGAGCAGGACCCTCATGTTAATATTGTTTTGTTGCATGTTCATACATTAAAGTTTAGATTAAAGCTAACGGTCAAAGATAGGCCTAAAAAATTAATTTAGATAATTACCTGATTTTATTCCGAATTCAAATAACATATTTCCTTCGAAAAAACCTTCTTCGGAGTGGATAATTGAGATATTTAGTTTTCGATTGTCCTTGCAATGCACATGACATTCGTTATTTTCTCCTCTTGAAATTGTTCCGGGAGTAGAATTAGTATCGGATTGTCCGGCATCTGTAACAGCGATGATACGAAAGTTCCAATTGCCATGACTAGTGTATGCACCTTTATTCCAAGGATTACAAGCACGAATCAGTGCATCAATTGATTTGCTATCCATTGTTTGCCAATTGATAATAACATCATTCAGATTGGCACGGTTGTAATACATAGCCTCATGCTCTGATTGTACTTCACCATCAGGCAAATTAGTCTGATTTAATAAATGCATCAATTGTTGTGACATTTGTGCAGCTAAATTAGCCATACGAGTACAAAGCAACCCGTGAGTAATGTGTTTATCCAGTAAGATTTTTTGAGTAATTAAAATAGGGCCTTTATCAATTTCTGAGGTCACAATATGGATTGTTATTCCTGTTTCATTGAATTGTCGGCGGATACTCTCGAATATTGGATCGGCACCTCTCATTTGGGGAAGCAATCCATAATGAAAGTTTATGAATTTATTAGGAAGTGTATTTAATAATGACGCTGGAATTTTCCATGGAAAGGTCATTAATAATACATAATGTGATTGTGTTGTTTGAAGCCAGTTTAAAGTGACTTCCGCGAGAGTTTTTTGTTCTAATTTTTGAATGGAAATATTACTTGCTCCAAAAAAATGCCGGCATTCCTGCTCTAATTCAGTATTGGTATCGGGAATACCAATTCCTGACAAAATTTGGTGTTGTGCCAAGATCTGAATAGCAGGAAGAGCCATTCTATTGTTACAAAAGACAATTACTTTATTCATGATTCAAGACAAGGATAAGCGTTATGCCAACTATTTGAAGTTTGATCACCGTAAGCTTTCATCTCGCTTATCAATTGTTCACGTTCATCATTTGCAGATGCAATTTCGTTTACTATATTCAAGGCACAAAAACCATTTTCACCTTCAATTACTTCACATTGATAAATAGGGGATTCAAGGTAGTTTGAATCCGGATTCATGCGAACAGAACCGCGCGGAGAGTTGAATTCGCAAGTAGACCAAATGTTGATTACGGATTCAACAGGGGCTTCTAACACCATGGATAATAATATCCCCGCCTCCCATGCAATTACAGAGAATACGTTTGCTTTTCCGGGTTTGTTCAGTACTTCTTTGAAAGTAATGTTCTCCGGATTATCAAGGGCTCTTGCCCAAGAAGAAACAGCAGTAATCTTTTGACCCGAATAAGGGATTTTATCCAGCCAAACTTCTTCAATCATAAAAGGTGAACCAAAAACAGCAGTGTCTTTAATAGAAGCTGTTTCACTCAACGATTTGTAGAAATCTAGAGCCATGTCTCCGCAGAAAGCCGCAAGTATGCCTTGCTCCGTGTTTTGAGCTAGGTGTTCTTTTATAGGCTCAAGGGTAAATTCGGAACGCTTGAGAGCAGTAACATGGTTGAATGAAACGTGACCACCACTTTTTTCCAAAGCATTGCTAAAAGAAAGCGGACCACGGTATCCTGCGTCATAAAATGAGCACGTGAAAATGTTTTGAAGATATCCTGCATTCACAGCTAGATTTGTAGTTGCCCTGCAACAAAGCATTCCATCAAGTGATATGAAGAATGCATTAGAGAGTTTATTTTGAGGCAAAAAGTGCATTCCACTATCCAATACAAGTAATATCTTGTTATTTGCTTCAAACAGTCCGTGAACATATTCGGCAGTTGAGGGATTAATGTAAGCCACGACAATATCAGCCCCATTCATAAGAACCTTTTCGCAGCTTGCAAAAATATCCTGATCACGCGCAGCGACGCCAATATTATTTATGTCAAAGCGGGGGTCATTGACTCCCGCTTTTTTTAAACTTTCCTTTATACCATCAACGATATCGAAACCCATTGATGGATATAAAACGGAACGAGGTATTAGTAAACTGATGTTCATACTAAAATACTTCAGATTGCGATTAATTTCTAGATGGATAAATTCCCTGTAAGCAAATGATAATATTCATTGCTAAATAAGGTTGTTCAATATTCAATGGTTGACTACCACCTGCACTTCCCACTACAACAGAACCGCCCATCGGAGCTAGAAATGAATCTGCCGGTGTCCCGGTTTTGTAAAGACCATTCATTGATGCTAACAAAGCACCGCTTGGATCAGCTGAAGTTCCTGCCTCCGAGTAAGCAGGTACGCTAATGGTACTTGATCCCGGGTGACTATGAGCAGGCATCTGAGTCTGTATTAACGTGGTAGTTGGAGCACCAGCCATTTCTCCCAAATCGATTGTTCCTAAACCAGGACCGGTTCCGGTTCCTACAGGTGTACGGCTTGCTAAGTTCGGAAGACTGAAAGTTGTAGTTCCGTTTCCTCCGTAAACAGTTCCTAGCAAACTGAATAGTGCTGTGTTTTGTGCTATTGATAACAATTGCCCTTGGCAGTAAGCCCAATATTTAGGACTAAAATTACCTGCAAAGAAGCGTATTTCTGACATTGTACCTTCCATTTTATTTCAGTTTTTCAATGTTAATAAATTAATTACGGGAAGGAAATATACCTTCCATACAGATAATGTAGTTAAGAGCCAAGTAAGGCTGCATAACGGAAAACGGGATTCCTCCCCCCACAGGTTGTAGTGTGACAGGAGAACTGAATGGAGCCAAAAGACTGTCAGTTGACTGATTCGTATATGCGTTAGTGACACTTGCCAAAATTGCACCGTTCGGATCTGCAGCTCCTTGCTCGGAGTAAGCCGGAATGCGAATTGCAATATTTGTAATGTGTGAATGCATTGGCATCGTTTGCGAAGTCAAGGTAACATTCTCGCTTCCACTGACTTGTCCCAAATCGTATCGTGGTAATCCGGGACCTTGTCCTGTTCCAACAGGGATTCTTCCGCGAAAATCAGGTAAAGCAAAGGTCTGCTGACCGTCTCCACCGTAAATTGTCCCGATGATCGAAAATAAAGCTGTATACACTGCAATACTTTGCAATGATCCATCACAAAAATTCCATGATCCAGGGGAAAAATTCCCTCCAAACATGCGGATTTCTCCTATATAACCTTCCATAAATTTTGTTCTTTTTTAGTGAATGAAATTATTGATTAGTGTCTAATTAGTTGCGATAAGGGAAAATACCGTACATACAAATAATGTAGTTCATACCGGTGAAAGCCTGCATAAGTGGAATAGATAGACCTCCTCCTGAAACACCATCTGTTACAGTTGCATTGAACGGCGCCAGATGTGTATCTGCTCCGGCAGAGGCTGGAGCAAACATTCCTGTTAAAGCTGACAGATGATTACCGCTCGGATCAGACAAAGTACCTCCTTCGCTTAATGCGGGAATAACCACATTCGCAACACCAGTGTGTGCATGCGGAGGTAGATTACCTACTGTAAGAGTGGTGGTGTTTGTTCCAGATCTTTGACCAAGTGCATAGACCGTACCGGTTACCGCATTTCCAGCTCCCAAAGCGATACGACCACGAAGGTCAGGGAGTGCAAAATTTGTAGTTCCGTTTCCGCCATAAGTAGTTCCTAAAATGGAAAATAGCGCTGTGTTTGATGCAATTGCTATAATTGAACCATCACAGTAACTCCAGGTTTTAGGTGAAAACGTAGCGGCAAACATGCGAATTTCGCCAATTGTTCCTTCCATAGTTAATTGATTTTAGTTTATATTGATGTTTAGTAAAATACAGATTATCAGTTAGTTTTTTGATGAGAAACGCAGAAAACTAGTTTAAAGTGGAATTGCGTTTGTTTGGAATGAATAGTCTCATAGTGAAGTTTATAAAAGTGAATGTGTTTCATTGTTGCGGTAAAAAACAGCTGGCTGAATTTATTCCTTGAATACGAGTTTATTGAAATTCATAGCTTAAAAAATAACATGAAACAAAGCGGTTAATTTTTGTTTCCCCTAAATGAATGATAATTAGATATCAAATCAATAGCTGAAAAGTTCAAAAACAGAGAATTGGCTTTGTAGACATAGTTTTTAGTTGTTAAAGTTATATTTTGACAAATGATAACTAGCTGTCATTTCGTGAAAGACCTTTGAAGGCACAATGAATAATAGTGGTGTTATCATCAGTGAAAGTTTCATATTTACGGTTAAAACAAATATAATTATTAAATGTAATAAACAATCGACGACAGCTAAAAAAATATCGACTAAAAATCTAAATTAGGGGGAAACCCTTGATTATTCTTGAAATGTATGAGCAAAAAAATAATCGATTATAATTCAAATGGTTATCGATTAATCTCATTTGATTTTTTTTTAAAATAAAATCAAGCGACTTAAAAAAGTGTCAAGACCTTTAAATACTTGGATTTCGAGGTGTTGAAACTCTCAAAAGGTTCTTTTTTTAGAGTTGAATAAAAGTTAAATTAACGGAAATAGCATTTATTTTATCAATATCCTGATTTTAAACCGTACCTTCGTTCTAATATTTATTTAATAACAAGTTTAATGAACAAAGGAACAGTAAAGTTCTTCAATGAAACTAAGGGATTTGGTTTTATTAAAGAAGATGACTCCGCAAAAGATCACTTCGTACACGTATCAGGATTAGTTGATGAAATCCGTGAAGGTGACCAAGTAGAATTCGAATTAGAAGAAGGTAAAAGAGGAGTGAACGCAGTAAACGTTCGCGTAATCCAATAATTGATTTTAATAATTGAACTAAAGAGTTTGTTCGTCGGCTGACGAATAAACTCTTTTTTTATTTTAAAAAAGTAGAAATTTTAAAAAATTAAATGGCAAGATCACAAGAGACTTTCAATAAAAAAGAGATTCAAAGCAAAAAAGACAAAAAGCGCAAGGACAAAGAAAAGAAAATGCTTGAGCGCAAAGAAGGTGGAAAAGCAAGTTTTGAGGACATGATCGTTTATATTGACGAGAATGGAAATCAGACAACTACTCCGCCAGATCATTCAAAGCGATTGGAATTCAACGCTGAAGATATCGTTATCGGTGTCCCGAAAAGAGAGGACTTACCACCAGAAGAGAAAATTCGTACAGGAACTGTAACTTTCTATAATGATTCGAAAGGATATGGCTTTATCAAAGATAGTGTATCAGGAGATAGTATATTTGTTCACGCAAATCAATTGACTGAGTCGATTACAGAAGGAAACCGCGTTACTTTCGAAGTTGAAAAAGGACAAAGAGGACCAACAGCTGTAAGAGTTAAGAAGGATTAATTATCCGTTAAGATAGAATCGAATTTTATTAGTGTATCACAGCGATAAATCCACTTTTAAATTCGATTTTTTCATTTGAATAAGTTACGACAATGGTGTAAGTATATATTCCGTCCGGAACAGATAATCCATTGTGCTTCCCATCCCACGTGTCATTCGTGCTTTTTAGAATACCGATTTCTTCCCCCCAACGATTGCAGATCCTGCAATCAATCCCAATTGGATAACAATAAAGAGTGTGAAAATGAAAAAGGTTCCCTTTCGAGAACCTTTCTTAATTCATTTATCAATGGAACCGGTAACCCGCTTCATGAATTCATTCAGGGCATCTTTCTGAGATTTTCCGGACTTTATTTCCTTGTGAACTTCGATTGCACCGGAGAGGTTGGAAAGGATTTCTCCAATAACATCCAGTTCTTCATCTTTCAAACCCGGAGCATCAATCAAGTGCTCCAGGGTTTCAATAGTCTCGTTCACGTAGTCTTCATCATTTTCGGCGATGAAAGCTACCATGTGCTTAATTACCGGCAACCGCATCTCTGATCTCTTGAATGATTTCCACTTTGTTTCCTTGAGCTTGTTTTACCAATTCTCCTCCTACAAAGCCAGCGAAAGTTGGCAGGTTGGAAACATCTGCAAATTTGCGTGAGTTTGGTAATTTCTCTGCATCCACGTAATAGAATTCTATCCCAGGATTCTCCTCAGCCATACGCTTGAACTTCGGCTTTGTGATTTTACAGTTACCACACCATGATGCTCCGTATTGAACCATCACTTTTTGATTGGTACTCAATAACTGCTCTAAATTGTCTTCCGTTAACTCTGTAAACATGATTTTTAGTGTTTGCTTAAATAATCTGCTGTACTTGTGCGGTCAGCTTTCATCGCATCTTTTCCTTCTTCCCAGTTTGCCGGACATACTTCACCATGTGTTTGAACATGTGTGTATGCATCAACCAAACGGATGTACTCCTGTACATTACGTCCTACAGGCATGTGATTAATCGATTCGTGGAATACAGTTCCCTCTTCATCAATCAGGTATGTTGCTCGGTAAGTCACATTGTCACCTGTTGAATCCTCATCATACGGATCGAAATCCAAGATATCCAACTCTTCTGCCAAACGACGTGTTGAATCAGCAATCAATGGGAATTTAACCCCTTCAATTCCACCGTTGTCTTTTGCAGTGTTTAACCATGCAAAGTGAACTTCAGCGGTATCACAAGATGCTCCGATAACTAATGTGTTCCGTTTTGCGAAATCTGCAGCAGCTTCTTGAAAAGCATGAATTTCTGTTGGACAAACGAATGTGAAATCTTTTGGATACCAAAATAAAACCACTTTCTTTTTGTTGTCAATTGCATGACGCAATACATCAATTTGGAAAGTATCTCCCATTTCATCCATTGCATTCACTAATACGGAAGGAAATTTTTTACCTACTACACTCATTTTTTGTTGTTTTTATGTTTGATTTATTAATTAATTCTTTTGTTATTCAATATTCGAAAAGAAAAGAGGATTTTCCTATGATATAAATCAGGTTTGATTGATTAAGAATTTAGTTAAATCCTAAAATCCTAAAATCCTGATGTCCTAAAGTCAAATCATTTCCCAAGCCAAGCTGCAAACATCCAATTCGTTTTTTCTTTTTCACGCACCAGGTCACTCATCATTCCATTGGTTCCTTCATCCCCCAAATCAGCAGATTCAGTCAGGATCTCACGTTCCAATTTCAAAATGGTTTCCTGCGCACTTAAAATGTATGTCATGCCTTCTTTTCCGTCGTGAATCGTTGCGTTTTCTTTCAGGGCACTGTTTTTAAGGTAATCCTCAAATCGGTGAAGAGGAGTGATTCCAAGAGTTAGAATCCGTTCCGCCAGATCATCAATGATCACTTGTGTTCTGGTATACAATTCCTCGTATTTCAAATGCAATTCGAAGAAGTTGTTTCCTTTTATATTCCAGTGAATCGCCCGCAAGTTTTGATAATGTACCTGATACGTTGCCAAAAGACAATTCATTTTATTATTTAAATCTTGTTGTGAACTCATCGTTTTCTTTTTTAGATTTTAAGAGACTCAAGACCTAAGACGATAGACAAAAGACAAGATTGTCTAAAGTCTTTAGTCTGGTGTCTCTGGTCTTTTTCCATACTTCAAAGTTGCCTATTTTGTAAATATAAATGTTATTGATTAGCTTTATAAATCCATAGAATTAATTTATAATGATTTCTCCACAACAAATCGCATACATTTTAGCGGTCTACGAGACAGCTTCAATCAGCAGAGCCGCAGAGCAATGCTTTGTAACACAACCCACACTTTCCATGCAATTGAAAAAAGCAGAGGAGCTTCTGGGACATCTCATTTTTCATCGGGATACAAACTCCATGGAGCTGACAGATTTCGGGAAGTCATTGGTGCCACTTTTACAACAGATTCAAGGAGATTTTGGGGCAATCGATCGAATCAGTCAGATCTACTCAGGAACATACAAGGAACGGTTGAGAATAGGTGTGATTCCTACAGTAGCAGCTTATTTGTTACTGGATAATTTTCAGGAATGGCAGACTTTGCTTCCTACAACGCAAGTTTTTGTGGAAGAATTGAAAACCGAAGAATTAATTGAAGCCCTGGATCAGCGCAAGGTGGATTTGGCAATTTTGGCAGGACCATTGAATCAGAATAATTACCGCGTAACACCGATGTTCTCTGAAGAGATTTTAGCCTATGCTCCAAGTGTTCCGGGAGAGATTTTGTTAGTTGACCAATTGAAGGATCTGCAACCATGGCTTCTGAATAAAGGAAACTGCCTGCGCACGCAAATGATGCAGTTTTGCTCCATCAACGATGATTTACCTTCCAGTTGGAATTACCAGGGAGGAAACATGGATTTATTGATGCGCATGGTGGATCAGCAGGGAGGATATACACTGATTCCGGAATTCTATCATCCCTTTGTTTCCCAAAGCACCGAGTTCAAGTCAATTCGGGATAACCAAGGTTCTTTTCCTGGCCGGTCGATTATTGCAGTAAGTGCATTCCGTCATGCAAATTGGGATTCTATGGAAAAAATCATTCGATCCATTCAGCATAAATACGGGAAACCTGTTTCAAAAGAGTTGGAATTGTTGAGCTGGAAATAGGAGAGAATGATCAATTATTGATTGTGAAATTATCACGGAGGCTGCTCTCTTTATAATGGATCTTAGAATTTCAAGACTGTAAGCCTTCAGAGTTCAAACATTGTCAAGTCCTAATGTCCTAAAATCCTAAAGTCTTAATATCTTTAAACTTTTGAATTTTGAATTTCACATTTTGAATTTACACTATGGCACTTATAAAATCATGTAGAGGAATCGAACCTCAATTTGGCGAAGATATTTACTTGGCAGAAAATGCCACAATAGTTGGTGATGTGGTGATGGGAGATCGTTGCTCCGTTTGGTTCAATGCAGTTATTCGAGGAGATGTGAATTCAATTCGGATGGGAAATCAGGTGAATGTGCAGGATGGAGCCGTGATTCATTGTACTTACGAGAAAACGAAAACCACATTGGGTAATAATGTTTCAATCGGTCACAATGCCTTGGTTCACGGTTGTACGGTCGAAGATAATGTGTTGATCGGAATGGGATCGATTGTGATGGATAACTGTTACATCGAATCAAATTGCATCATTGCTGCAGGAGCAGTTCTTTTGGAAAATACACGAGTGGAAGCATGGAGTGTCTATGCAGGGATTCCCGCAAAGAAAGTAAAAACCTTATCTCCCGAATTGTTTGAAGGAGAAGTACAACGTATCGCGAATAATTACGTAATGTATTCCGGGTGGTTTAAATGAGAAAGGCTATTTCCATTTGGAAACAGCCTTTCTTTATTTTGAAATCACAATTGTAAACAAACGATTAGATCCCTCCTGGTTCTTTAACAATACAACTAACCGTACCGGCAGTTGCACCTGTGGTGAATTTCCAGTTATCGCTGGAACTTATTGGAGTGCCTCCCGTGTCGTATAGATAACCGAATGCATCTTCCGAAATGGAGGTTGGACGGGTAATGGAGGTTTCATCAATGAGCAAGTTGAAAACGCTACTGTTGGTTAATAATGTTTTTGCATACCACATCGTAGCATTGTTGCAGCTAAATGTTGCTACTTTGGTATACTGCGGTGCGGTATTGGATGTCCATTTGTACAACGTGTAATAGACCGTAGAGCTATAACTATTACTGCAACCGCATTGTGTTCCTACATGCCATCTGATCCGGTTTCTGTTTGTTGCGGGAATCATTGCAAGAACACAAGAATAGCCATCGATGCAGGAAGCGTCTACTTGTTTGTTACAAAATACAGGATGAACACAGGTTTTGGTATCAACATGTGCGGGATTGCCTTTTCCTTCTTTTGCGGAAGAAAGGGGTTCTTTCGTTTCTTTCTGGCAGGCATTGAATGCAATTGCCGCCAAGAACAGGCTAATTACAGCCATTGGTAAAAATAATGATCTTTTCATGAGAATGACAATGAGTGAATAATGTGTTTCCAATTTAGAAAATCCGGAGATGCTTTCCAAATAATAAACTGTTAAAATGTTGATTTTTAATAATTAAGGAGATGTAAATGAAAAAAGCATCCGCCGGAACGGATGCCTTTTGTCTGGCTTTGGGTTTTCGATTTAGATTGCCAGGTAATTTTTTAGATCGTCGGATGTTTTCACTTGATTGGTAATGTTTTCCATTCGGAATTCGGGTGTCTTTGCGTTCAAATCGATCAGTTTGTCTTTTTCCGATCGAATGGAGTAAACTTCTCTGCCTTCAGTAAACAGCAGGAAAATATTTTCTCCTTTTGCATTGCACATAATCTGCTTCGGATCGAAACTGAAGGAGCCATTTACTCCCTTATCGATCAGGCAAAGGATATGTTGGTTTTTAATCTCCTTTTGTGTCGATGCATCCAGGTATTTCGGAGAAAAGCTGATGGCATTTGCAACCTGATAGATCTGGTCGCAGTTGTAAACTCCGAATTTTTCACAATTCAATCCACTCACCAGATTGGGGTATTGGTGCCCTTTGTCCCCGCCTCCGGGAAGCAAGGTGTTATTTTTACCGCCTGCCATTTTTCTATTAACATGAACCTGATTATTGTTGATTTTGTTAGCATTGTACTCGTCCCAAATCAGTTGAATCAAAGGCTCCGCATATTCCGGTCGTACTTTCAGCTGGAAATCAGCAGTCAGGTCCTGTGCTACACTTTCTTCCACCTTTTGGGGTGATTTTTTAGCAAGTCTGCGGTAAGCTTCTCGTGTATCTTCGTCCAATGTCACAATCGTATAAGGCTTTAAAGTGACATAAGAGATTTTTGCTTCTCTAGGCTGACCAATTTCCACTTCAACATCATTGTTATCAGCAAGCACCTTTTGTAGCTTAAATTCCTGATTATTATTGGCTGGAGCGAATAAGTCCTTTTTCAAAACAGTCCATTCACCGGTTTGGTCGTCCATTTCATAAAAGTTGACGCCGGGAGCTTTCTTGGTACAATTGAAATCAACTGAAATATCCTTCTGAAGTGTCAATTTCTGACCATCCTTTGTTCCGCGCAGTTCATACATTCCTGCAGAGTTGAAGAGGTATGATCCCGTCTTATCTTTAAAATCCATTGGAAGTCCGGAGAATAAGATCTCAGCCGGATTGCGGTATTCCGTATAACTCACCGTATAATTTCCATAAACGGGCTTTCCATTTGCATAAACCACCGCATTTGCAGGAATATGGATCTGACTTCCATTCGGATGAGTGAAAACACCACCTTTTGAATTGTCTACCGAAAAATCGGTTGCCGGGTTTCCTGCGTCTTTCAGGTTTGTGCGGTGATAAGCCTTCATATCGGGAGTGGCATCGGTATAGATCCGGAAGCCGTGAAAGTAGTTTTTCGCCTCCTCACGGGTTGTAGCACCTGTTTGTTCAATCCAAACAACTTCAGGTTTGTCGATTTGAAGTTTGGGAAGTAGCTGGTTCAATCGGTACATCCGGTCTTCATTCAATTGATTCTGATCGAAATCAGCACTTTCCTTGTAGCTGGTATAAACCAATTCGATTCGTCGGATCTTTTTTGATTGCAACTCTTTCAGGGATTTCGATTGGGAAAGTGTCTCATGCGAAAAGGTGCTTGGAATTTCAACACACGGTCCTTTTTGGGGAGCAACTTTTTCCACTTCCAATTGCTTGTGGCTTGTTTGCGAATAACTTATTGAAGCAATAAATAATAAGGGCGCAATGATCGGTAGTCTCAGTTTCATATAGTTCATTTTTTCGAGGTTCCATAGTATAATGTCAAAAAAGCAAAAAGGTAAACGAGGAAATTGATTTTTATCATAAAAAAACTCTCGAAAGAACCTTATTTTTGAAGTATGAAAGAGATAGAATCAAAGGCGGATGTGGAATTATTGGTGGAAACATTCTATCAAAAATTAGTGAAGGATGAATTGATTTCCCATTTTTTTTCAAAGCTCGATTTGAAAGAACACCTGCCAAGAGTGGTTCAGTTTTGGAGCTTTATCTTATTGGATGAAGCAGGATACAGCGCCAATATGATGGAGAAACACACGAAATTGGATTTGAAAGAAGAATCCTTTGAGCGCTGGCTCAAGTTATTCCATGAAACGGTAGATCAATTTTTTATCGGAGAAAAAGCAGATTTGGCAAAACAACGCGCGACCTTGATAGGCTGGACAATGAAAACGAAATTCATCAAGTAATTGCGACTTTTTGAGCTTAACTTTTTGATTAAAAGGTGACTGAGCGCAGTCGAAGGCACCTTTTGAATTAACGCAACAACGTTACATGTCCCGTAATCACTTCCGCATTGGCATAAGGCGCACATGAAACATAGCGGATCACATAGCTGTAAGTGTCGTTTTTACAAGGAAGACCGCTGAATGTTCCATCCCAATGCTCCTCAAAGTTGGTCGATTGATAAACCGTCTCTCCCCATCTATTGAAGATTTTCATATCCCATTCAACCGGTTCCAGCCCGACTTTAGGATAAAAATCGTTGTTGAACTCGTTTCCATCCGGAGTGAAGGTATTCGGAACATACACCACGAAGGGTTCGATCGCGATACTTTTGAAAGTGGTGTCACTGCAGCCGAATTGATTGAATACGATTTGTTTCGGATAATGCATTCCGTCCGTAAAATAAGTATGGATTGGATTGGGATCCGTGCTTCCGGAACCCAATTCATTAAAGAAATAAGTGATGTGCGTCGCTCCCTGGGATAAATCCGTGAACTGCACTTCCGAATCACAAATAGTGGTTTCAGTTTTATCAACGGAAAAACCGGCAATCGGCTTCGGATGGATTGTAATGAAATCCTGTTGGATCAAACTGAAAGTGTCAATACAACCAATAGTCGAAATGATAGTCAATTCAACGGAATAGATTCCAGCAGTTTGGTAGACATGGAGCGGGTTGACTTGTGTACTCGTTCCTCCGTCTCCAAAAGTCCAATAGTTTAGCAACGGAGCTTCGTATTGACTTAGATTAATAAACTGAGCAGGATAAGGCTCGCACTTCAATTCATCACTGATGGTGAATCCGATGGTAGGAACAGAGAAGATGAATACACTGGAGCTTGCACTTTCGGAACAGTTCAGGAAGCTGGCAGTCAAAGTGACTGGAAATACACCTGAAGTGTCAAACACCACATTGTTTACATTTAAACTGGTCGCATTCGATGGATTCGCTTGATTTCCAAATTCCCAGGAATAGGTCGTGATGGATGGTCCGGTAACGTTTCCAACAAAATTGAAACTGTTGCTGGTTACACAAAGCGAATCATTGTGTGTGAAGGAAACAGTTAGAGGCTCGTAAATCGTAATGTTTTGGATTGATGTGTCCGTACAGTTCGGTCCGCTGCTTGCAATGAGTGTGATCGGATAAGTTCCTTCTGCAGGGAAGGTGTAAGTAGGAGAAACTGCCGTACTCACATCCGTTGTAATTCCGGGAACACCAAAGTCCCAGGAATAGCTGTTGGAACCAGTTGAGTTATTGGCAAAAGTCTGGGTATATCCGACACATTCATGGTTTGTCTGAAAGCCTACCTGCGGGTTCGGTTTATCATAAAAGAAAACAGTTTTTGAAATCGTATCCGCACAAACATTGTATGTCCCTATAAGAGTCACCACATTTCCTGTTGAAGAACTGAAGGCGACATTGGATACATTGGCTGCGGTCGAAGTTGCAGGCGTGGCATTTGGACCAAAATCCCAACTGAATTGGGTGGTCGGTGGTCCGTTGATGATCTGACTATTAAAGTCAAGTGTGTTATCAATGAAACAAGTGGAATCGATAAAGTTGAAATCCACTTGGAATGGATTTTCCAAAATCAAGTCAATGTAGGCCGTATCGGTACAAGGCCACCCAGGATTGGCTACCAGCATGACCTGATAAGTTCCGGGTTGTGGATACGTATAAGTAGGTTCGAAAGCAGTACTATTATCTGTTGTGATCCCGGTAACACCGAAATCCCAGTAATAACTCGTCGCCCCAAAACTTTGGTTGTCGAAGGTGAAACTGAGTCCCTGGCAATAGGAAATGAATCCGGGAGTGTTTTCCTGTTCCGTTACGATTGCTGAAAGTTGCACATTGCAGTTCACCACCCGGAAGAGAAAGTCGCGGGTCACATAACTGATCAGAACACCGTTTCTCCATTCGTTTACGCGAATACCGACCACGTACAATCCGAGATTGTTCGCATCTACAAATAACTGACCCGTTAAGGGATCAATCGTTGTCGTGGAACCCGGTCCAAGCGGAACTGCCTGACTAAAGGAACCACCCCAGGTTACATTCGGATAAGGTGGATTAGGAATGGGATTGGGAGCCGGGTTCATTGAGTTGGCTCCAGCGTGTGGAGTAACCAATTCATAAGATAAACTATCTCCGTCCGGATCCGTTGCACTGTGATCGAAATTCAGATCCTCGTTATTACAAATAACCAATGGTGGATAATTGACAAAACGGGCTGAACTGTTGATGTATTGATTTTGACCTCCCGGAGGAATAATTGCTTTAATAGTGAGACCGGTATCATCCGGGTTAACAAGATTGGTGATATTGGGACCTCGGCAACAGCGCTGATAGGCAACAATGTAACCGCTGACCGATGGTGGTAGATTGAGAATAACCGTATAAATCGCCCGTTCCGTGCAAATCCCGGTTGGGGCAGTTATACACGGATTGTTGAATATGATCGGTAAGACAACACTTCCCGGAAAACTGACATCGTGATCAGAGATTCGAATACCGGTACCGGTAAAAACACTTAAAGGAAGCGGAGAGTCATAGGATGCGCCTGTTGAGGCACAATCCCGGTAAATGGCAATGTAGAATTTGTAATTGTTTCCACCCAGGTAATCATAATAGATTTCTCCCCCTACAATATGCGAAGCTTGGGATGGAAGCGCCCAAATTAGCAGGAATAAGAGTATGAGGTTTTTACGCATAAATGGAGAAAAGCACTATAAAAATCAGTTTTTTTTTTGGAATCTTTAAAACTTTGACGCTCTATTGATTAAACGGTTTAATTTTTCATGTTAACGGAGAAAATATTCAATAAGTTTCACGCTATTTAAAATATAGTTTCGACATTGGTGACATGAAATTTCGACTTTGGTTGCTTTTCTTCCTTTCGAATGTGGCTCTTTTTGCTCAAAGGGGATTGATTCAGTATTCCAAAGAAAACGGATTGATATCCAATGAGATTCGGGATGTGGCGTATGATCAGAATGGATTCATCTGGTTAGCAACCCCAAAAGGGATTGAACGCTTTGATGGACAGCGGTTTATCCATTTCAAACACGATCCGATAGATTCCAGTTCAATTGCTTCCAATGACGTTCAGGGATTAGTGTTCGACGGAAATAAAACCATTTGGGCCTATACCTATAACAAAGGGCTCATAGCGATCCAAACCGAAACCTTCGATATTGTCAATTACAGCAAACACACAATCCCTTCCTTTGGAAGCAACCGGATCAATACAATGGCTGTTCAGAATGATATTATTTGGTATGCATCCGCCGAAGGGAAGCTATATTCATTTAATTCAAAAAGTAAAAGGACAGCTCAGTTTTCACTCAATAAATTTGACTCCAAAGTTTCCCGTTTAAACGCTATTTTGATTGACGAATCGGATCCGAATAAACTTTGGATCATGTCATCCAACGGATTGTATCGTTTTGGGGTGAAGGATCGTGGAGGACTTCCGTTTAAGTTTAAAAGATCGACAGATATCAATCCGGAGCTGACTACTAGTTATAGAAATGAAATGGTTTGCTGTGTGCAGGATAGCAAAGGGAATTTGTTCATCGGTCTGAAAAAAGGAGGGTTGCTCTATTTTGATCAGTACCAGGGATTGTTCAAGTCTTTCCCAATTACGCTTGATGATCTGAGATCTTCTGAAATAGCTTCCATTCAATGGCGGGATCCCAGGTATTTGTACCTCTGCTTTTTGAATAAGGAGATTCTGTTGTTTGATACGAATAGGAAAGAGTATGTGCGCTATGAGGAATCCGAACGCAGTGCGGTAATGCCTTTTCAGATTACAAAATTCGATTCCCAATTGGCGATAGCTAGTTCCAGTGCCGGACTTTTTGTTCACGATGAATCACTGATCTATGGAACGAAGGTGAAAACGGAAATGCAGTTGCATGCTGTCCGATATTCACTAGATCGAAAGAGTGCTTATCAATTGTTAGGGGGAGCACATCCTGTTTTAAAGCGCATCCTCGGCTCAGGTCCGGAAACAGTCTCTTTGAACGGGCTGATCGATGCGAAATCCTTCTATTATCTGAAAAACGGGAATATGTTGGTTGTTGGTGCCAATGGATTGATCCTGATAGACCGAAGTTATAAAGTGGTCAGGAAGATGCTTCATTCCAATCACCAATCCATTGACAAGCGCTTTCAGAATTCACTCTTGGTAGAAGACTCACTTCTGTTTGTCGGAACATTGGATGCCAGCATGATTTGTTTCAGACTTAAGGACTTTTCCATGAGAAGGATCTATTCCATTTCAAAACAAACGAAACTGGATGAAACACGGGAGAATTTTCCTTTGGCAATGGTATACAAGCATGGAATGGTATACTTTTCCGAAAACGAGCAACTGTATCAATACGATATCCGTTCAAAAAAAACGGAACAAATAAAACTCTTCAACCATGAGAATACAGACCAGATTACCTGTCTTGCAATTGGTGCAAAACAAAAACTGTGGATCGGGACGCGTGCAAGTGGTGTATGGAGTTATAATCTGACATCGAAAAAGCTAGTCAATGTTTACAACTCCTTCAACGGATTGCAAAATGATGAGGTGAATCAACTGACACTGGATTCCAAAGGAAGACTATGGATTTTGAATCCTTCCTGCATTGCGATCGTCAATATAGTTACGAAGAAAGTCCAAAGTCTGGAAAGGCGCAATGGGATCAGTGATGTATTCGGGATCACTATCACACCGGATTCCATTTATTTTCTTCAACGGAATTCCTATGTAGTCGGAGATGTTTCCAAGAGCCTACCCGTCAGAAAGAAAGCTGTTCCCTATATTATTCAGGTTAGGGACATGAATGGGATGAATCGGTTTTCAACGGGTAAGTCCAAGTATTCTTATGATCAGAATAATCTGGTGTTTGAATTCGGGATTCGGGATTTTTCAAACTCGGAGAACAACTTGGTCAGTTATCGTTTGCTTGGATTGGATGACAAATGGATCAATGGGAACCAGAAGAACGAGGCATTGTATCACAACCTTCCAAGCGGAAAATATATTTTCCAGGTGCAGGTGGTTGAAGGGGATGAATCCACGGTCATTTCCTATTCGTTCAAGATTACACGACCTTTTTGGCGACGATGGTGGTTCATTACACTATCATCATTGGCTATAGCCTTCGGAATTTGGTTTTTCATGCGTTCTCGGATCAAACGGATTCAAAGCACGGAACAGATGAAAGCGGAATTCAGCCTGCAGATCAATGAGATGGAGTCAAAAGCATTAAGGGCTCAAATGAATCCCCATTTTTTATTCAATAGTTTGAATTCGATCCGTTTGTTTATCCTGAAAGATGAAGTGGACAATGCCGCGGATTACATCGCCAAGTTTTCAAAGCTGCTAAGGATGATCCTGAATTATTCGCGCCAGGATATGATTACCGTTTACGATGAAATCCAATCTTTGAAATTGTACCTGGAATTTGAGCGTTTGCGGTTTGACCAGGACTTTGATTTCGATTTGCAGATCGATGGACAGGAAGTATTGGATTGTCAGATTCCACCGATGATCATTCAACCGTTTATAGAAAATGCAATTTGGCATGGATTGATGCCCAGAACCGAAGAAGGCGGGAAAATTCGGGTGTCCTTTCAAAAACAATTGAGCGGACTTTATGTCATGGTTCAGGATAACGGGATCGGAAGAGAGAAAGCAAAAGAAAACAATCGGAAACGTTCGTTAAAAGAGGGAAGTGTCGGTCTTCAAATAACGAAGGATCGTCTGCGCTCACTCACTTTAAGGACGAAAAGACAGAACGAATTTGAAATAGAAGATTTAATTGACGAAAATGGTCGAGCAATCGGAACTTTAGTTACCTTGTACTTTGAAATGCTAAATTAGAATATGAAATTACGTGCAATTATTGTTGATGATGAAAGGCACAGTTTAGAAACTACTGCTATATTAATTCGAAAGTTCTGTCCTGATGTAGAGGTGATTGCCGAATTACAAAGTCCAATCGATGCGGTCGAAATTATTAATACCGAAGAACCGGATTTACTTTTTCTTGATATATCAATGCCTAAGATGAACGGCTTTGAATTATTGAACGTGTTAACATATAAGGAATCGGATGTAATCTTTACAACAGCTTACGATGAATATGCTTTGGAAGGCTTCAAACAGGGCGCTGTACATTATTTGGTGAAACCCATTGATGCGGAAGACCTGGTTGAAAGTGTTCAACGCGTGAAAAAGAAACGATTGGAAGGGAAAGCTTCCGGGATTAATGGAATGGGATTGAAACCGAAAATTCCGATTTCTTCCTTGAACGGTGTTGAATTGATCGAAGTGGATCAGATTATCCGCTGTGAATCCGACGGAAACTATACAACCATTGTTTTGCATCAACGCAAGATCACAGTTTCAAAAACACTGAAGGAAATTGAAAAACAATTGATCGATTTTCCATTCTTCTTCAGATTGCACAATTCCCATTTGGTGAATTTGAACCAGGTAGTGAAATACATTCGTGGAGAAGGTGGTTCCGTGATTTTATCCAATCAGGAAGAGATCGGAGTTTCCCGAAGTAAGAAAATGGAACTTTTGGAAGTTTTAGGAATCAACTAAGTAGGGAATTTACACACTGAAATGGAAGATCCACAAGTTTTGGGTCTTGATTTAGTTGACTTTAATTACATTTGATTTGTAAAACCGACTTATGAAAATACTTCTATTGGCGCTAATCGCATGTTGCTTATCTTCAGTTGTTTCAGGGCAATCTGATTTGATTAAATCCATTGGCAAAACTGCTCAGGAAAAAGCAAACGCGAAGGATTTCAATACTACGAGAAATAATAAGGAACGCGGAAATCTGATGGATGATAAATCCAAGGAATCTGCTCCGGCACCAGGTTCGCCGGCTCCGGCTTCAAGCGAAAGTGCAACACCGGTAGAAGAAGCTCCAACAGAAGCTTCCGGTGATTATCAGGCATCCTATACATTTACAAGCAGCGTAACCTATCAAATGGAAAGCAGCAAAAAACCGGGGGAGTCACAAATCATCAATTACAACTTCGGAGATCAGGTTGTGAAAATGGACGCGAATAGCCAGGGAATGGCTTCGATACTCGATTCGAAGAACGGAGTGATGATCATACTGAACGACAAAGAGAAAACAGCGATGGTGATGTCCACCAAAGCGATGGAAGCTGCAATGCAGCAACAACAAATGAATCAAGGAAATAAACCGGCATCAAAAATTACCAAAACGGGAAGAACCAAAACGATCCTGGGTTATAAATGTGAGGAGATGCTCATTGAATCAGATAAGAAAACAGAAGTTTGGATTACCAAAGATGCAGGGATCGATGTAAGCAAGACTTTTGCGAATATGAGTAAAACTTCCGCTTCACAGATTCCGTCTGAAGCATTTACCGAAGGAGGAATGATGATGGAGATGAATTCGATCGACCAGGCAGGAAAACCGGAAATGCACATGGTGGTGACAGCCCTTTCGAAAGAAACCAAAACGGTGAATATCGGAGCTTACAAAATCACGAAATTATAATCAAGCCACAGGAAAATCATTCGGATCCGGATAGATGTATTTATACCCAAGTTCCAATGAATAATGATTTGAAATAATGCGTTCCGTGCGCTTTTGGTCTTGAAACAATGGAGGTTCGATTCCCAGTTTGGAAGCCATATCAGTATAAAATTGTCCTTTAAACGGGTGTTCGGTTGAGCATCCGTTTACTGTTTTATTCCACAATTTGTTTTGGATGACATGTTCGATCAGACCAATAGCATCTTCCAAATGAATCAGATTCACAGGATCGAATGCCTGGTAAGTCTTTCCCGATTTTGCCATGGAAGTCACCGGATATCTTTTCGGACCGACCAGTCCGCTCAAACGAACAACAGTCAACCGATCCCGGAGCATGGAACTGATAGCCAATTCTGCATAGCCTATCGAATTTGTCTTTACGGAACCTGCAGGATAATCGGACTCGTTAAATGTACCGTTCCGTTCAGGATAGACACTGGAAGAGCTTATCTGAATTACCTTGCAGTTAGGAGAAATAAAATCCAATAAGCGGACACAATCCTTGGCGTATGCCTTTTCATCCGTTCTGGAAGGTGTAAACGCTAAAATGAGTATGTCCAGGTCACTGAAATAACCCGAACTCGACTGCTTTTTTTGCAATGGGTCGAACAAGACGTGTGAAAAACGTTCATGGGATAACCCGACTGAACGTGATCTGGTGGTTCCAATGACATGGTGTCCTTTGTCTAATAGTGATTTGGCTAGTGGAAGTCCGAGCCATCCCAATCCGATTATTCCGATCTTCATGAGATAAATGTACACTATTTATGAGAATGAGAATGAGAGAGAAGAGGAGATTTATCAGTTTACACTAAAAAAAACCTTAGACATCCACTCTCATTCTGTTTCTCATTCTAATTTTAATTCTCTTTGATCCAGGTGTTTTTGATCGTGTGTCTTACCAAATAATACTTGCTATCTCTCCAATAGAAGAAGCAAACACAATTGTTCACCCCGTCGATGATCATTTCATACTCATTTCCGACATCACTCTTGATATTCATCGTGTACTTGATCTCTTCTTCGTTGTAATCGTACTTCGTGATGAAATAATCGGAAGAAATACTTGCCGTGGTGTGATGGAAAGTGGTCAGTTCCTTATTGAATTCGAACAAGGTTCCGCCTTCATCCGTGGAAGTGATATCCCATTGTGCGGTTTCTTCGTTCCAGATTCCATCCTGACGGTAATTCGTGGAGATGTTTAATTGTGCAAATGAACCGATAGAGGTGAAAAGTAGGCTGATGATTAAAAGTAACTGTTTCATGGCGTAATAATTTAGTTGGACAAAGGAACGATAGAAAAGGAATCTCCACAATACTGCAATTGGCGTATTCTATTCACTTTGAGTGGTTTGTTTAAGCCGATGTATAAATGGTGGGATAATTCAAAAAAATGACATATATCAGCTTTATCAGCCCCTTTTATACCTAATTTTGAAGCTCAAATAGCGACTATGTTTTCAAAAGCTTTTATACGATTAAACTGGATTACATTGGTGTTTATCTTTCTGGTGATTATTGCCGGAAGTGTAGTTCGAACTTCAGGGAGTGGAATGGGATGTCCGGATTGGCCAAAGTGTTTCGGATCGTGGGTTCCTCCAACCAATGAAGCGCAATTACCCAAGGATTACAGGGAAGTATACGGTGAAAAACGTGTCGCAAAAGTAGAGAAGTTTGCCCGATTCCTTTCCGCGCTTGGAATGAAGGAAACAGCGGAGAAGATCAAGAAAGATCCCAGAACATATCAAGAAGAACCGTTCAATGCACAAAGGACTTGGACAGAATATGGAAATCGGTTGGTTGGATTCCTGGCAGGTAACGGGGTATTGATCATTTTTCTTTGGGGATTTTTGAAATACCGGAAGGATCGCAGATTTGTCTGGCTTGCATTCATTAACTTGATTGTAATCGGACTGAACGGATGGTTTGGTTCCATGGTAGTGGCAACAAACCTGGTTCCGTGGACGATTACCGTTCACATGTTCCTGGCACTATTGGTTGTTTGCCTACAGCTACTATTGATCCGAAGAATTAGTCCGGTACAGCAAAAGACCTTGAATTTACCTGTTGCGATGAAATGGCTGATAGGAATCATCCTGGCAATTACAGCTTACCAGATGTTTTTGGGAACACAGGTGCGAGAATACATCGATCAATTAACACAGCAAGGATTAGGAAGAGATTCCTGGACGAGCCAGTTCGGATGGGCATTCTTTATTCATCGTTCGTTCTCTTGGGCAGTCTTGGTATTGATGATTCTATTGGTGTTCCTGAATTACAAAACAGACAAAGTGAAATCCGTATACTGGGCATTTTTCGTCCTGGTCATTGAATTGGTTGGTGGAGTTTTGCTAGCCTACGCGGATATGCCGGGATTAGTGCAAGTGTCTCATTTATTGTGTGCTACCGTTTTATTCGGGATCTTGTTTTTACAATTCATCCGTTTGCGTCCATTATCGAAACCGCTTGCAAAGACCAGTATCCGCGGATAAATTTCGTTGACTTTTGGCGTTTTCGATTTGAAATTCGATAGAAATAGTATATTTGCACCAATCTAATTGCTCCAAAGCAGTACAGGTTTTGGAATTTTAGTGCGGTCCTATAGCTCATCCCGATAGGAATCGGGAGGTTAGAGCAACTGACTCTGCCGATGGCTATCGGTACAGTAGGTGCTTGGAAGTTGAAATATTAGTTACGGTCCTATAGCTCAGTCGGTTAGAGCAACTGACTCATAATCAGTAGGTGCTTGGTTCGATCCCAAGTGGGACCACAAAACAATTTAAATATAAATGCCCACTAATCGCGGGCATTTATTGTTTTATTATTTCACTCTTAAATTCAAACTTTTCCTGTTATCACACTCAATAATTTGTTAATATTGAATTTCATAATTAACTATCACTGAATGGGACAAGATAAATTTTATTTGGAGAATGTATTTCCAGACGCCGAAGCAATATTTCAGTTTAGATATAAACCATTAGATGAATTGAATGGTGGGGCGATTTTCGTCTTTGATACAATGGTGTTACTAACTCCATATTTCACAAGTAAGGAATCGGTAGATGATTTCCGAAAAATATTCACAGAACTTAAAGCGGCAGGGAAACTTCTTATACCAGCACGTGTAGCGCGTGAATTTGCCAGTAATCGTGGGAAAAAGCTAGCAGAAGCCTATAGTAAAATTGTAGAGTCGCAGCAGAGGCTTAATAGATCAGAAATACGTTTTGAAAAGTTTCCAATATTCGAAACTGATGAGGATTACATAGCTTTAAAGGAAGCTGAATTAGAGATCAATAGATTAAAAAATACTTATAGAGAAAAGTTAGACTCACTTTCTAAAAAACTGAAAGAATGGAAGTGGCTTGACCCTGTAACTCAAATGTATCAAGATATTTTTACAAAAGACATTATCATTGAACTAAAAGAAAATCAGGATGAAATTGAGAAACGTTTGGAACATCGATTTAACCATGAGATTCCGCCGGGCTTTAAAAAACAAGATCAGAAGAAATTAGATGGCGGCATAGGTGATTTAATCGTTTGGCAAACTACACTTGAAATTGGAGCAGATCGTCAATCTGATATAGTTTTTGTAACTAATGAAGGGCATGGTGATTGGTTCTATAGACAGCAGGAAACTCCTGTCTCACCTCGAATAGAGTTGTTAGATGAATTTAGACGTAAAACAAATGGAAAATCAATTGCCATAATCGATTTTCAATCGTTCTTAGAAATTCGGAAAGCTAAAACATCAACATTGGAAGAGGTTAAAGAATATGTCGAAGAAGAAAGATATTCAATTCACAAAAATCATGCTTCTATCTTAGAGCATCAAATCCTGACAGATACTAGCGAAACACAATCGGGAGTCTTGAAAATATTAGTGGCAGAAGAATCATATAAGGGACACGTCGTTGGAAAGTTTGCCACTCCATTCGTAAATCCACCAGCTAAGAGTTCTTATAAAATTGTATCTAATCCTTCTGATGGGATTAATACCAACATCTTCGTAAAGACCGGTACTACACATGATTTCCATTTCGGAATAAAGTCTATGCAATTAAATGTTCCTCTGCAAAAAGGAATTTACGAAATAGAGTATGAATTTAGCAATCTTTAGAAGGGCATAACAAGTCTGACAGTGTCTTCCAAAAGATTGGCTTCATTGAGGGATAAAGCATTATAGTCTTCAAAGTTTGTGCTTGGGCCCTACTGAGTTGCTTCGAGGTCAAACTTTCGAGTAGCCCAACCGCTATCTCCGGTTCGACTCCCGTACCGCCTTCTCCACCACGAAAGCCTAGCAAATTTTGCTAGGCTTTTTTGTTTTTAGAAACTTACTATTATGTAATTAGCACTTTAGAAATTTTGAAATTCATTCCGTAATTTGATCTAATTTCACCTTCACATGACAATACTGATAGTTTAGCGATCGTTGATCTGGAATTTAATATTTCTAGATCACGCCCACTAGTGGCGGTTGAGCCATAGATTAAATGATATTCAAAAGTAGAGCAATTAAAAAGTTCTTTAATTTGATCAAACGTTGGAGAATTAGGATGAGACACATAATTTTTTGCTTTTATGCGGCTATACCAAACCTGTAATTCTTGTTCATTTCTATTATTGATAATACTACTGATTTGCTTTGCGCCGTTCATTATTTGATTACACAAAACTCTAATACTTTGCCCCCATCCATTTTTTACATGGTAGAAAGTAGCTGTCCTATTGGGAATATCAATTTTGAAGAAGTCGCAAATCTCAATATTATTAACTATAGCTGTATCGCAAACAATATATGTTGAACCCCTAAAGTTGAGATTGTATTTTCTTTCCTTTTCCTTAGAGTAGTTCCATACTGGAAAGGCTTCATTTTTACCCATTTTGCTCAATAGATAGGTAAGGCTGTTGTTTATATTGGTAACAAAAGAATCTTCATATTGAAGCCACATATCGTCATACTTGAAATACTTATTAGTTCCTGTATCTACCTCACCAGTTATCCATGCTAGTAGGTTTTTTGAGTCAAAGGAATATTCTTGAGTCTCATCAACAATATGTCCATAAATTGACTTAAGTGCAAGAACAAAATCCTGCTCATTATCAGGTGCTAGGTTAAAAAGCTCAAAAACACTTTGTAGTGTAACTCTTTCACTACAGTTTATGTCTTTGTTCACACTCGTATCATCAGCGTGATAGAAAGTTAAGTAATCTGCTGTTAGATACTTGAAAATATCAGGATGATAAATTTCTACATCTTTATCTAACTTATATTCAGTGAAAACAAACTTTACTAAAAGAGTTTCAAGATGGTATTTAAACATAGAGGTTCCAGAAAATGGACGATTTAACTCTTTAATGCCTAGCCGTCTAAAAGTATTGATTCTTCTATGCTGCGGTGGCATTGGTGCTACTAAAAGTTGATCAAGTTTCTGAATCCTGTAGATTATTTCTTCAATGGTATTCTTAGTTTTTATTTGAAGTGAATTTTCTCCACCAACGACTAAACTACTCTTAGTTGTCTGTAAGCCTAATTCATTTGCCAACTTATCTTTAGAAATAAATGCTTTAATGTTTTTATAAAACTTTCCGAAGGTGTTTTCATCATCCATTTTGTGATTGGGAACAAAGAAGCGAGATTGGGCTATTACAGAGCCAAAAATCCCTCTTTCATCAGCCTGCCTTAAATCAGACGCATTGCGCTCAATTAAACGCTCCATAACCTCCAACCCAAAATTAATGAGAATGTGATCTTTGATTACATTACTTCCTGCCCCTTTTGCAATAGCATATATAGATTCATCATTAAAAAGAAATAATAAAAAAGAAGGGTAATTACTCTTAAGATGAAGCATCTTTGAACTTTCGTCCTCTGTTATGAATGAATTTAGAAATTGCAACCAAGGTGCAGGCTTCTCTTTGTTATCGCTGATGAACAACCTAATATAAAAACCTGCATCAGTTTCTACTTCATTCTTTACATCTATTGGTATATAGCGTAAATTTCCTTTATCAGAATGTTCGTCAATAATTGATTGGATATATTCTTCAAATGTAATATCGGTGTCAATTAAGTCATTATCTAGCTTAAAAATATCAGCCTGAAGTTTTTCCATAGTGTTAAGGTTAACTGGTTAAACTACAAAAATATCTCGCTATTAGTACATTGCCAACGAATTTTTTACTCAAAATCATTAAACTTCCTCCTTTAGAGGAGGAATGAGGAGGATATGGAAGATTAATCCGAAAACCAAATCCACTCCATTGTATTCCAGATTTTTTTACTAGTATTGAGATACTAACGTAATGATGGACTATTTGCTTAGGGAACCTTCTAATAGAATTTAATATTAGAATTGGAACTGGATCCTGTTTTAATTGATTCCAAGGATTTTTTACGTTTACACGAACCTTAAAAAGATGATGTTAGAAAGGGAACTTGAAAATTTATTTATCGATTTTCTATTTAGTAGGGGGTATTCTAAGGATAATTTATTGTCTCAATTTGCAATCAGGGTAGAAAATGAAAAAACTGTATTTAGACCAGATTTAATCATTATTGACACAATTAACAAGGAATATATTGGGTTAATTGAGTTTAAAAATCGAATTGATAGAAGAGTTGAAGAGCTTACTTTAGGTCAGTTTTTCAAATACTTCGGTTACTTAGGAACAAATAGTATCCCTGCTTACCTTGTTATCCCTATTGACCATCAAGATTTTCAAATATTTGAACTTACAAAGGACAACACATTTCAACCAATATCAAAGGATGATTTCCCTAATTTTGAAGCATTATCTGCTAAAAGAATTACAGAAGAAAAGATTAAACAAAGAGAGTTATTACAAAAAAAGATAAAAGAACTTGAAGACAAAAAAAGAAGAGCTAAACAAAGCTCTTATTTCACTTTGTTAAGTTTGATTGTAGGTATTTCAGCATCATTACTAGCGGTGTTTATCCAACAAGAGGGTTTTGATAAACCATCAAATGAGCCAATTTCTTGCTGTGAAAACTTAGAAAACCATTATAAAACCATTCAACAAAAAATCAGACTTTTAGAAGTGCAAATAAATCATCTTGAAAGGACAAATAACAAGCCTGACACGGTTTTTATTAATTCAAATATCACTGCGTTAGAAAAAAGAATTAAAGTAATTGAAACTGGAATATCAGATAATCCAGAGAAAACTTTATCAATTCTTCAAGTCAGACAAGAAATTGAATTATTAAAAAAAACAGACGATTATTCTAAGGAATTAACGCAATCTAAACTCGATTCAATACAGAAAGAAATGGAGGTTCAAAATGCTTGGATGCTAGGAGTACTTATTGCGATTTTTGGAACCATTTTAAGTTTGTTAATTCCAAATTTATTAGCAAAACGTAATGGGGTTAGTTCACAAATTTAGACTTACATCGTATAACAACTGAATGCTTTAAAAACGTATATGTAAGCAAAGTTCAAAAACATTACCGGTTCCATTTCTGTTCGCTCTTCTCCACAAAAAACAAAGGCAAAAGCCGCAGAAACATTGGTTCTGCGGCTTTTTGTTTTTGGATTGGATAAGAATTTAGATAAGAATTTTTGTTTTGATCTCTGATTTAGCATCATTTTAGTTCATTGGATTTAATCTTGAATCTCCCTTCCACTTGACATCATTCAGTTTTAAAAAGCCAAAACGGTTCGAATCCGGTTGGGTTCCAGACTGATTTTCTATTCGATAAAAAGTTTCAAATCCTCCACTAAATAGTTCGCTTTTCTTTTTGCCCTCAATGCTCACTCTCGTTCTGTAATGGAGTTTATTGGATCAAGATCTATAAAGCATCCCAACGTCCGCGCCGCTGCGCAACCAGCCGTATGCTGCCCTCCGGGACAGCACACAACTGGCCGCTTGACAAAATTCTCTTATCTTTCATTCTGCGAATGAAGAACGAGAACTTCTTCAAGCGGCGCGGACGTTAGCGGTTATTGTACCGAACAACTCAAAACGACAAATAAAATGAATGATATTGAAATTACAGAAATCAAGTCTGACCAAATTGAACGCTACAAAAAGTTTCTAACTTTTGGACTTATTAATGACGAAGAAAATTTTCGCATAACACCTAATGACGACTTAAATGCTTCTTTTCCAACAAAAAACACGTTAGATAGTTTTTCACTTGGGGCTTATTCAGACAATGAATTAGCTGGCGTAGTAAGTTTTACACGTGACGGTGGAGATAGAGAAAAATTAAGGCATAAGGGTATTCTTTTTAGAATGTACGTTTCCAAAGACTTTCGTGGCCAAGGAATAGCAAAGAAGTTAATTGAAAAATTAATTGAAAGAGTGAAGCAAATTTCAGACATCGAACAAATCAATTTGACAGTAATTTCAAATAATGACAATGCAAAAAAGCTCTATGAAAAATTTGGCTTTGTAACATTTGGGTCTGAGAGCAACGCAATAAAATGGAAAGGAAAATATTTTACTGAAGACCAAATGACATTGAGACTAAAATAAAGTTTGGACACAAAAACAACGAACCGCTAACACGGGTTTGGCAAAAGTGGCGGTTCAGTGCTCCGCAGACACATTTGTGGTTAATCAAAATTTGGTTCTCCGCATCAATCCGGAAAGCTTTCGGGATGGTGAAAATCGCCACCTTCGCCAAGCCCGCAAACCGTTACCTGCAAGGCTCACAAGAAAGACTCAACGACAATAAACTACTAAAAATGCGACAACGAATAATCGGATTTGACTTAGCAAGAGCATATGCTATATTTGGAATGTTTATAGTCAATTTTAATTTTAGCTTTGGCTCTATTATGTCGCCAACAGACAACGTTGGACACTTTCTTAACATTTTTACTGGTAATTCGACTGCGATCTTTATTATTTGTGCTGGAATGGGCGTTTCATTAATGACAAACAGAAACAATTACAGCAAAGAAGAAAAGGCAACTTTAAAATCAAAAATTCTAAAACGTTCTTGGTTTTTATTTGCAATCGGATTATTACTTTACAATTGGTGGTCGGGTGACATTTTACATTTTTATGGTGGTTATATGCACTTGGCGGCTTTTCTGCTTTTCGTCCCGAAACGTTATTATTTACTGGGTGCTTTATTAGCAATCATTATTTTTCATTTCTTACTTTTTGTTATTCCAATTGACACAAGTTGGGATTTCAGCACTTTTAAATACAAAGATTTTTGGACACCAATTGGATTTTTGAGAAACACCTTTTATAATGGTTGGAATTCAATATTTCCTTGGATTTCCTACTTTCTTATTGGAATGTGGCTTGGAAGATTAAATTGGCAAGACAAACTTATCAAACGAAATATTTTCCTAATTGGACTTGTGGTTTTTATAACCATTCAAGCATTGCGTTTAATGGTTCGGCAACATTTTTTCAATCCATTTTGGAGCGATTACATTATGGCTGAATATTTTCCGCCTTATTTACCTTTCGTATTGGTGACAATAGCTTTTGCATTTATGGTAATTCCCATTTGCATGGTTATCGGAGATAAATTTCCAAACAATAAATTTATTTTAGCTTTACAAAAAACGGGACAAATGACACTATCCCATTATGTTATTCATTTGACATTGGGCATGGTTTTAATGGCTTTCTTAACAGGCAAACATTATACAGGCTTACTTGAAGACGAAAAACCAACTTCTTCAATATACATACTTACATATTCAATCATTTTTTATATTTTCAGTATTCTATTTAGTATTTTTTGGAGCAGGAAATTTAAAAATGGTCCATTAGAAACATTAATGAGAAAAATATCGGGATGACAAAAAAAACAGCACCTAACAGCAGTTTGGCAAAATGGCGGGTTCAGTACTAAAATCAAGTTCAGTTCTTCGATTGAACTTTTGTGCAAAACTGAACATTTGTGCTTCGATTTCCGCCACTTCGCCAAGCTGCAAAACGTTATGCGTCACTCTAAGAAACAGACCGCGTAGATGAACTATCAGACATTTAAGCCACATAAAGACTTAGAATCCATAGTTAAATTTTATTGGATTTTGGAAGTGCCTTTTGACCCAAAAAATCAAAAGCAAAAAATCGTACCTGACGGCTGCATAGAAATGACCTTCAATTTTGGTGACAAGATTAGAAGATACACTTCTGAGAACGACTTTATCCTGCACCCCAATGCAATGGTAATGGGACAGAGAACTAAATCCTTTGACATCTTACCTAATGGAAATGTGGACACTTTCGCAATCTGTTTCTATCCTATTGGGTTTGCAAACTTCGTGACAAGGCCTCTTGAGAACTTAGTTGACAAGGAAACAGCTATTTCAGAACTTTTCGGACAAGAAGTAGCCAGCATATTAGAGCAAGAAATGATTCAAGCTACTGATACTATACAGCGAATTGACATTATTGAAGCCTTTTTCTTGAAAATGCTTATTGATAAAAATACGATTAGTAATATCGTAAAATCAACTGTTGATGTTCTTCTCAAGACAAACGGAACAACTCCTATAAATGATATTTTGACTGATAACATTTCAAAGAGAAGACAGTTAGAAAGGCATTTTAGAAAGCAAATTGGTATTAGCCCAAAGCAGTTAAGCAAGGCTATTCGACTTCAAACAACATTAAATTTGTTGCTTAACAAAAAATCAGAAACACTCACAGACATTGCGTACGAAAATGACTATTTCGACCAAAACCATTTCATAAAAGATTTTAAAGATCTGGTTGGAGTTACACCAAAGGAGTATTTAAACAATGAACATATGGCTCTATCTGCACTTTTCTATAAATAAATTTTGAAGTGTCGCATTTCTACTATTTTGACTTCTTTGTCACTTATTACTTTGCACTGGAATTTAAATTTAAACATCAATGACAGTCAAAGGAATAATTTTAGCTTCAATGGTTTCTGCAATGTGTTTTGTTTCGTGCAACAATTCAGGCAAGACAAATTCAGAAGCATCGCTACAAGACACTTTAACAAACTCAAAAGGAAAAGATATGAAAAGTTACATTTCAATGTTTGAAATTCCAGCAACGGATATTTCACGAGCAATTAATTTTTATCAAGCATTGTTAGACATCAAAATAGAAAAAATGGATGTTGAAGGAATGCAAATGGGAATCTGGCCTTATGAAGGACAAATGGTAACAGGGGTCATCATACAGGCAGACGGTTACAAACATTCAGCAGACGGTGTAACAATGTACTTGAACGCAGGAGAAGATTTGCAAGTAGTTCTTGACAGAGTTGAGAAAAATGGTGGACAAATAATATTACCTAAAACAGCTCACGCAGACGAAAGTGGGTACTTTGCAATTTTCCTTGACTCGGAAGGAAACAAAATGGCACTTAATTCACCGAACTAACGGAGAAAAGAAAAGAGCGAACGCAAAGCCGCAAACCGTTGGGATGCAATCAGCGGTATGCTGCCCTCCGGGACACCTGCAAATGTTGGAACTATCATGGAATACAACCTTGAAAGCAGATCTGTTTAGAATTAGTCGGGATGCCGGAGACATTGAAAGCAAAGCCAATGAAAAATTCCAGGAAGTAGTGAATGAATTGCGTGAAGTAGCTTCATTGGGGAATTAGTTATTCCGGATTCTGTTTTCTCACAACTGTAAATAGTATGATCTTTCCCGGGTCAGATAAAACAACGCCTTTAAACAAGCTTTTAAGCAACCTGAAAGATACTGCGCAGATACTCTATAGATAGAGCATAGGTAAAGCATGGATAGAGTATTAAAAGGTTAAGTATTTAACACCTGATTTCACTGGTTTTTATTCGATAAGTGAATTGTTTTCTGTCTAATATGAAGGTGACTGAATTTATCCGAAGTCCCGATTTCACAAAACCCTATTTTTCTCACAACTGTAACCAACTAATCTCTGCGTAAATCTGCGAAATCTGCGTGAAAAAAAAGCCCGCCACAAGAATCTGCAACGGGCTATTTTATTTTACAATTTAAACGAAACAGGCAATACCATTTCAGCATCTACTTTTTTACCTTCTTTCTCTCCGGGAATCCAATTCGGCATAGCGGAAATGACGCGCAGAGCCTCGTTGTCCAGTTCCTTGCTTACTCCACGTTTAATAGCAGCCTTACTGACCTTTCCGTCTTTTGTCACAACGAAAGAAACAAAGACTTTTCCGGTTGTTTTTGCAGCGGCAGCAGCTTCCGGATAACGGATGTTACTCACAAGGTATTTTGTCAATCCTTCCGATCCACCCGGATATTCCGGCATTTTGTCCACTTCTGCTTCCTGCGATACACTTTTGGTATCCAAAGTCCGCATTTTGGTCGATATTTCAGGCATCTCGTCCACTACAGGAGCTTCGTCAGTCGTTCCCATTGGCATCGCGAAATAGATATCCTTTTCCTTTGGTAAAGTAGATTTGTCAGTTCTGTCGCTCAAGACTTCAGTACTAGTATTGGAAATACCTTTTTCAGGAACGGCTACTGTTCCCTTGGAATGTTCCGGGTTTTTATTGGTAGGAGTTTCCTGTGATCCACTGCCACTTTTTGTAGAGCTATTCTCAGGAGTTTTGTCGTTTGTTCCCGTGAAAGAGATCAAGGTCATTCCGCCGGCAATGATAGGCAGGGCAAGTGCTGCTACCAACACTTTTTTTGAATTTTTTTTCATGATTTTGATGCGTTTAATCAGTGTGAGCTTTGTCATAAACTGATTGGTGAATAAATATGAGGATGAACTAGTTCCGAGTGAATACGCCAGCAGGAATTCCATATAGCCGACGCGGTATTTGTTGTACATGATCCGATCCACTTCAAATTCGTGGATATGAATCAATTCTTTTTTCATGAGTAGCAATACAGGATTGAACCACGATAAACAATGTATCGCTTCGAGGTACAAACGATCTGCCGAATGCAATTTTTGAGCATGAACTTTTTCGTGTTGAAGAATGATCCCGCGATCGTATTCCGAAAGTCCGCTCGGTAATTGAATAAAACGAAAGAAAGAGGAGGGAGCTTCGTTTGGTAATTCGATCAGCGTAAAACCATCTTCTTTTGATCGGTTCGCCTTTAGAAATAAACGGATCACTTGATAGAGGTTGAACAACATCCAAAGGGAAAGAAATCCGACTCCGAGCCAATAGGTAATCTCCAACAGGGATGAATAGTCAAAAGGAGTTGCGACTGGTTGTTGTGGTCTGATTTCGATTGTTTCTAATTCGAATACCGGAATGTGATAACTCCAGGATGATTGGGAAACGGCTCCGTGCTTTGTCCAGACAGCCGCGATCGACAATACGGGAATAGAAAGCAGAGAGAAGCGTTGCCACCCAAACGAAAGGTAACGTTGGATGAGTTTGAAAATACCGAACAACAAGGTGATCAGTATATTCACTTCGAAAATAATCCACAAATAATCAGTCATGGCGTTCATTTTTAATGATTTCCAGTAGTTCATTCAAATCCTGGAGATCGAGGTTGTTTTCTTTCATGAAAAAGGACAGCAATTTCGCATTCGAATTCCCAAAGTAATTTTCCTTCAGGGATTGGATGCGCTGGGCAGAATAAGCTTCTTTGGTGATCATCGGATAATATTCATTGGATTTTCCATACGTTTTGAATTCCACAAATCCTTTGTGAACCAACACGCGGATTACCGTCAGTACCGTATTGTATGCTGGTTTCGGTTCTTCCAGTTGCTCATGGATATCTTTTGCAAATCCTTTTCCAACGGACCAAATGGCCTGCATGATTTGTTCTTCCGCTTTTGTCAATTCCTTTTTCATAATGCAATGATATAATTACTTTTCTAATTATACAACTATATTTATAAATATAAATAAAACAAATTTTGAAAAGCTTTATTTTACTGGGATTTTTGTCTGCAATATTTTGTGTTTATGAACAAGGCATCCGGTAGGTGCCTTTTAAAATCTGTGCATCTGCGGGAAAACAAATGACACACAGCTTGTAGTGTGCGAATCACTAATCTTTGTGTGTAAACGTTGCGGGAAAAACAGAGAGTGTATCATCGTTATTTTAATTATATTTCGTGGTTTAAGAAAGAGTATGAACGAATTGGAAAAGAATATTGCTTTACTGTTTGAAGTCAATGCGAATGAATTGAAAACGATCAGTTCCTATTTCCGACCGATTCACCTGAATAAGGGAGAGTACTTTTTCAAGGAGAATGGCTATTCGAATCAAATGGGGTTTGTGGAATCCGGAATCCTTCGTGAGTGGGTCAATCTTCCCGATAAAGAAGTGACCAAATGGATTGCAACGCCGGGTTATTTCATTACCGACTTATCCAGTTTTTTATTTGAGAAACCTTCCAAATCCGCACTTCAGGCATTAACAGAGTGCAAAATTCAGGTCATTAGTAAAGAAGATTACAACAACATGGGGAAAACCATTCCATCCTGGAATGCAATAGAGAAGCTATTTATGGCGAAATGTTTTTCCACGATGGGAGACCGGATCCTGACCTATATTTCCCTGTCGGCTGAAGAACGGTACAATCAATTGTGGGATGCGAATAAGGAATTGTTTAACCAGGTTCCCTTGCAGTATTTGGCTTCCATGCTTGGCATGACCCCCGAAACCTTTAGCAGACTTAGAAAGAAAAGTATTTCAAATTCTTGATATTTGTCAAGAGCAGACTCCTTCCTTTCATCGAACTTTGGTTTATCAAATAATCAAAATTCAAACAGATGAAAAAAGAAATCAAATCGGAAATAGTTATTCAGGCTTCACCCAATCGTATTTGGGAAATTCTAACTGCTTTTGAAAAATATCCAAGCTGGAATCCGTTTATCAAATCCCTTCAGGGACAGGTGAAAGTAGGAGAGAAGATGGTGGTCCGTTTGGAACCTCCCGGAGCAAAAGGAATGACTTTCAAACCGACAGTGCTCGTTTTTGAAGAAAACAAGGAATTCAAATGGATCGGTCATTTGTTCATCACCGGCCTATTTGATGGGGAACACCGCTTTGAACTCATCGAAAACGGAGACGGAACAACCACCTTCATCCAAGCCGAACGGTTCAAAGGAATTCTGGTTCGCATGCTTTCAAAAATGCTCGATGGAAGTACTTTGGACGGATTCCGCATGATGAACCAGAAATTGAAAGAGGAAGCTGAAAAAGAATAGAATTCGTGAATTCTCGAACTCCGTTCAGTTGTCTTACCCAATTTTGGATTGTGAGTCAAGATTGCTTATTTATCAATAAATCAGTGCGCGAACTTTAAACACAACCACATCAAATGAAAAAAATGAATTTCAATCATCGAAAAGTGATTTTCCTGTTTCCAGCTGCAATGGTTTTAGGTCCGATAGCTCCATCAATTGAAACATTTCCGCCTTTGTTATTGATGGCGCGCTGCAGGGGCAATCCAGCTTGTCGTGCTCCCGAACCCCAGGTAATGGGGTAACCATCAATCCAATGGATAATGAGATAAACGAACCGGCTTTTACTTTCGAATAATAAAGCGAATCGAAAACAGGAAACCAATCTTCGTTCGACATGTCAAAAAAACGCTGGTCGTTGGTCTTTCCAAATTTTCCATACGATAGTAAAAAACTTAAGTTAATTATTTAAATGTATATGACACCCCTACATTAAAGCTTGATAAATTCACTCTAAAATAAATGCTCTGTTTGGTACCGCTCCATTCCCCGGTTGACTGGTTATAACTGATTGGATGATCGGAACTAAAATAGAGATATTCAATCCCGTTTTCGGTATTATCATAATTATTCAAATAGGCCTCTACTGTATTAGACGTTTTTACAAAGAATTTATAATTAAGGGAAACATTCATTTTACCGCCATTCTTCAAATCAGTGCTGTATTTCAAACCAATTGTCGGCATTAATACAGGTGAGATACTCTTGGTTCCATAACGAAAATAATACTGATTATAATAAATTGTGTCATTACCGTTTATCTCCGAAGTAGTGCTGCTCACTCCACCATAATTCCTTCCTGCATCCTGCACATAGGCTATGGTTTTCAGAGTTACGCCCAGAAACGGATTAAATGTTCCAATTTTAGTTTTTATGGCATAAGTATAAGATAAAGGCAGTTCAAGGCTCACGAAGCTCTGGCGGAAATCGCCAAGCACGTACTCTTTTGTAGGAGCGATATATTGTGTGCCAGCATATTCAGGGTTTTTAAAGGTTACACCGGAGTAGAATGAGGTGTAGGTAACTGCCATACCAAAGAGAAGACCATGGTTTTTATGAAAGTTCCATTGATGTTCCCAAAACAGTCCGAAACCAACGTTTGGCTTACCAACCCCTTCCATGATACTTCTGTGATAATCACTCGAAACAACCGTTTCTATATCATCTGCTGTTTCCAGACCTCCACCTAACTCAAATGAAATTCCGAAAGAATTCATATGCTTTTTGATAGATGTGGAAGGTGTTTCCAATTGACTGAATGAATAGTTAGAGATTAAGAGCAATAGAGAGTAAGTTATAATTTTCATTTTATTGTAGATTTAATTAGTTCACTTAAATGCAATAAACCACGATAAATACTTGATAATGGAATAGTAGCATGATCCATCTTTTCACTTAGTTCGAAATGCCATTGAAAGGTAGGTTGTTCCAATTTTTGCATGGATTCATTTAATTTTTCCACGAAAGGGCGAAAAAGATCGTCAATCTCCCCTTCGGAACCAATACTGATGAAAACGGATTTATCCAGTTGACTGATTTCTTTTAAATTCCGGTTGATTTTCAGGACAAGTTCGCCTTCATCCAATTGTAAATTCGGACTCATAGCCAGGTAATCATGAAATAACTCCGGGCAATCGACTAGCGAATTCAAAATAAAAGTTCCTCCAAGCGAATGCCCGATTGCTAATCGGTAGGGGCTTGGGTTGTAAATACTGTCAATGAGTGGGAATACTTCCCGGAGCAAATGTGCTTCCAATAAATTGGAACCTCCCAACTCGGGCATTTTCCAATCATCATTAACAGGAGGCGGGGTGAGTTCAAATTGTCTGTCAACAGATTTTATACCGACCAATATACAAGCAGGAAAACGATTGATGGCGATTAAATAACCGAGAGTTGCATTTGTAAAGGCATAAAATTCTTCCCATTGTGCATCAAATAGATAAATCACAGGTAAGGAATCTGTTGGTTGATTTAGGTGCGGTACGAAGACACATATTTCTCGTTCGGCATGAAAAACAGAAGAGTTTATGGTATATTCCTTTGTGGCATTGTTTTGAGTTTGTGAAAACAAAAAAACAGGGAATAATAGGATCGTTAAAAGTGTTACGTTATTCATTTCAGGATTCTTTTGCTCAAAGATAATAGACCGAAAATGTTCCAAATTGGTAAAATGGGACAGGAATCAGTCCATCTTCCAAAAAGTAGCTTCTTTTCCCAAATGCCGGATGGTTTTCATGAATTTCCCCGGACTAAGACCTGTCAGTTTTTGAAAGTGATGAATCAATTCAGGTTGATCGTAGTAATGGTTTTCATGCGCTAACTCCGTTAATGACAATGAATGATCTTCCAAAAGTTGGTGCTCGAGTGTCTTTCTGAATTGTACGATATCGATATAAGCTTTGGGAGTGCAACAAAGGTGTTTTTGAAAGAGTCGGAGAAGTGTTCGTCGGCTTATTCGAAGTGATTCAGCAAGTGATTTAACTGTTTGTTTCCCTTCTGTTTTTAAAAGTAACTCAATACAGTTTATTAGATTTTTTTCGTGAAATTCAGTATGTTTCCCTAAAAAGAACTGATCCAGTAGTTTTACTTTTTGTAAGGTATCCGGCTCCCTGAATACTAACTCACAGATTTCAGTGAAATTGTTTCCGAAATAATCAAAGGATTTGTCAGGGTTTTCCAGGTTAGCCTGCAACTCGTATAGCGGCTTCTCACAAAAATGATTCATCCCAAGGGGTTGAAAAACAATGCCGATTTTATCAAATGGTGCTCTTATTTCTGCTAAACGGGGTTTGGTCTGTACACCAGAATACAATACACTGAATGAGGTAGATATATCCGGTTCAGAGAGTGAATAGTCAGGTTTAAAGGTGACTCTGGAATTTTTATAAACCGTTAAGGCATTTTTGTAATTTGGATAGTAGATAAAGTTTGTGATCGATTCATTTTTCGAGAAATGAAAATAATAATAGGCGATAAACTGGTTTAAAGTACTATCGAAAGGTTTGACTGAAATGAATGATTTGTCCGGATACATACTCAGAACCAAAGATATAAAAAAGAAGTAGTTTAGCTTATTTTTGGCAACCTTGATTCAGGTACAAAACACCAGATGTTTTAGTTCGCATGCTTTCAAAAATGCTCGATGGAAGTGCACTCAATGATTTCCGTGCAATGAATGAAAAGTTGAAGGAGGAATCGGAGAAGTAAGCATCTCGTTTAAATAAACCGGGGAAATAAAATTCAGAAATTTTCCCGGAAGTACTAATTGAGAGAAGAAACCGCGTAATTGGTAATTGACCGACTGATTTTTTGTGTAATCAGCATTGTTTCTTTAGTTTTACACAAAAAACTGACCTATGAAACAGATAGTTACCTACTTTGCTGCCTTTGTTTTGGCTTCATCTTCTGCTTACGGACAAGCTACATTATCTGTAAATTGCTATAATTCAGATACACCCTTCAATTCATTCTCTATCGATGATAACGTTATTGAATACAGTCTGTGTGGGACACAACCGGCATTTTACGTCGCAGTAATAGATCCATCAACTTGTTCAGCTTGGGGGACGAATTATAATGGTGCGAATCCAACTCACTCATTCGGTAATATGAATGAAGGAAGTTGCAGACAGCGTGTCGAATATTACTTTGTTTTCAATGCGGACGATTCCTTGCAGCTTGCAGGAATGAAGTATATGATTCAAAATATCCCAACAGGACATTCTGTGATTATTTACACACCAATTTCTTACGATTACAATGCAGTAAATGCAGTGAATGCAGATTTGATTCAGGAATTGGAAAATAGATGGTCACCGTGGGTTATTCATGGAAGTGATATAATGATTCTCTATAGCGAACAGGGAAATGCCAATTCATATGTAGAGGAAACAACTCAAAACAATGGACAAATTTCATTCAGTACGACTATTTGCAATTCATCTTTATCGCTTAACAAGAACGTGATTGATGATAAATTATTAGTGAAGCAAGACGGAACGACTTTTACCCTGAATCCGGATTTGTCGATTGATAACCTTCAAATTATGGATGCGATGGGAAAAAAGGTATCGTATGTCAGAACGGAGAACACAATCCAATTGCAAACGGGAATCAGCGCAGGAGTTTACTTGTTTCAAGCTACGGCTTCAGGTAAGATCTACCGAAGCAAACAATTGGTTTCTTTCGAATAAGTCCATTTGTAATCCGTAATCATGGTTATCAGGGAAGATAAATTTCAGTCACAGAATTCTCATTCTTAAAAAAGAGGTTTACTTTTCGTAAAAGATAACAATCCTATTTGTTGGAGTCTTGACCGCGGACAAGTTCCAATTGCGCGACAGGGAAAATTTAAATTAGAAGCAAAAATCTTCACCCGTACTTCTAGGTGTTACTTGGTAGTAAAAGTCTTCCGTTTCGGTTACCGATCTTGGAAAGTGCTTGTCATTTGGGGTCCTGACCCCGTCTTTCCATAGATCGGTCAGGAACGGAAGATTGCTTGAAGGCTGCAATTGGAATCAAGGCATTTTTGCCT
>NZ_CALRYJ010000025.1:0-42756 GCF_943372375.1 Fluviicola taffensis DSM 16823
ATGCTGAAAAACTTAGCTTAAATGAGAAAGAGCAGCAACTGCAATAGCTACTACTCTTTACAAGCTAGCTCAAGGCTGCTTTAATAAAATAAAGGTAAAGAAAATTTAGTTTTCTTTTGGATACTAACACAGAATCTATGTGGTTAAAATAGCTGTGTGCTTTTCAAATTGAATCCCTCCTTTTCAAAATGAAATAGATTCGCCTTTTTGGCACGAATCACAGATCTGCGAACTCCTTTCTCAAAGCCTTGTCAGGCTTGGTGTTTAAGTTTTTTTGTGAGAGTAAAAACCCCTTGAGGGCATGGATTTGGATTTTACCTGTTCAAATGACAAACTATCAATCATGAAAGAAGTTGCCACATTGCTTATAGCAAGCTGTTCAGTATTCGGGATGAATGTGAACGCGCAGGAAGATTTAAGAGAGAATTTGAAATTTGGTATCAAAGCCGGGGCTAATTACTCCAATGTTTGGGACGAAAGAGATCAGGACTTTGAAGCGAATGGAAGAGCAGGATTTGCGGGAGGAGCATTTTTACATATTCCAATTGGCAAATTCTTAGGTGTTCAGCCAGAGGTATTGTTTTCTCAAAAAGGATTTAAAGGTTCGGGAAGTTTGTTAGGGCAATCCTATGAATTTAGACGAACCACGAATTATTTAGATGTTCCGCTTTTATTTACGATTAAACCAAGTTCGTTTTTTACCATAGTCGCGGGACCTCAATATTCCTTTTTGTTGAGTCAGCAAGATGATTTGACTTCCGGACCTTACACCTCTTCTGAATTTAGAGAATATGAAAACGATAATATCCGCAAGAACACATTGGGAGCAGTAGTCGGCTTCGATGTGAATGTAAACCACTTTGTGGTGTCTCCGAGAGCTGGATGGGACTTTCAAACGAACCATGGCGATGGTTCCTCATCCACTCCACGCTATAAAAATCAATGGCTTCAGCTAACACTGGGTTACAGATTCTAGTCTGGAAGTCGATTATTGGTTTGGGAAGAGTCTTGGAATTGTTGAATTTCAAGACTCTTTTTTGTTTGTTACAATTCCTTTAAACTTAAAGATCAAAAAAATATCATTGCTCAATCTTAGAACTACGGATTTACTGATTTTTCCTGAGTCGTTTTCCGGATCGTATTTTAGTGTGAATGACAAGCCGGAATTTGGATTTATTGAGCGCTTTTTCAGGGTGACTTTTGTACAACCACACGATTTTGAAATATCCACGATTTCAATTTTTTCGTTTGAAGAATTATGAATGGATATGGGAATTGATTGAAGATCTGTATGATCTATTTTTCCTAAATCAATGTTATTGTCTTTCAGGAAAACAGATTCCGGGTTGGAGTTTTGAGGCTTTTCATTCAACGTATTGCAGGAAATGAGAAGTAACATCAAAAGTGAAAATAAGAGTTTATTTTTCATGGATGAGTTTTTTGATTAATTCCGAAGTTGATTCGATGTAACTCGCTTCTGCTTCTGAGTTGTACCCGTTTGATCGTCTCACAGCTTTTCCTTTTTTGCTAAAAATGATCTCAGTCGGAGCTCCTAATACTTTAAGAGTCTGAGCAAGCCGATTTAGGGAGTCGTGATAAGTTACCGCATAATCAAAGTAATAAGATTCCTGGAAGATTTCCATGGATTCAAATGTATGAATCTCAATGATCTTGAACGGACTGTGTTTGTATTGTTTGGAAAGGGTTTTTATGGCTCTTTTCTTTTGTCTGCAAGGCAGGCAATTCCTGAAACTGAAATTGACTAAATAAACGGTGTCTGAATTGAAAGTTGGATGTTCATTATAATGCCCAATCAGAAAACCGCGATTTTCATTGAGAGCAGAAAGATCGCTCTTGTCTTCATATTCATAATTTAGTTGATCTATGTAAACGGATTTAATGACGAACAAATAAATCAAAGAAGCTATAAACAGGGTAATGGAAGATTTATAATACTTAAGCTTAAAAAGGACCATTACACTAACGCCGAGTAAACAAAATGAGAATTGAATAAAATGGAAGACATTTAATTCATTACCTAGAAACAGCATTCCGAAATCAACTAACACCAATACAATTAAACCAATAAATGGATATTTTGCCAGTCTGCTTGATAACAGGAATGCGAAAAATAAGGTTGCAAAATTGATTGTAACAGGTCCATCAGCGGTCTGCCACTGCGCCAATATAAAGCCAGCAAATGAAAGGAGGATGGATAATAAAACCCATCCTATTAAAGCGATTTTTTCTTTCATTTTAGTTGCCAATTGTACATTTACCTTTGCAAGACCATCCCCAGAAAGTCCCACAACCCCTCTTGTGTTCAATATTGCAGGCACTTGTGTTGCAATTTACCAAGCTTCCTTGTCCCCAGCCGCTACACCAATTTGATTGTGTACTGCATGTACAATTGACAGGAGTATTTGGATCTGCAACGGGCATATTTGCAATATCCTCTTCCGAATTTACCATCGAATCAAAAAGGAGTCCTTGAACGTAAGGGTTCAAAGTGGAGAAATATTTTTGTATGTCCTTCTCCAATTTGATCATAACTTGAGAAGTTTCTGGATTTTGAGAAGTGAAAATCTCATGAAGATTTGTTTTAGCTTCATTTAGGATTTGAACTTGAGTATTATTCAAATGAAAATACTGGATGCAAAATGAGATGTGTTGAGATACGATTGCTTCCTGTTCCTGGCTTGTCATCAAGCTGAAAGTCATTCGTTGATTGGATTGTTCCCCAATTTTTTCAAAATTTTCAACTGCCTTTGATTTCGAAATTACAGGGTTGTTTTGATTTTTACTGCAGGAGACAATTATCAAAAGTCCAGCTGCATAAAGAAATGGTCTAATCATATTAAATGTGAATAATGGTTGTGTTTATAACATTGCCTAGTAATAAATGGTACACCAAAATTATAAAAAACATCGAATTACACAAAAGTGTGAAATCCAATTAATCTCGACTAACCAATTGTTAATAAATCGGTTCATTACCTCTTCGTAACTAATTATTAATGTTTCGTTCTAAAGGCAACTTTTGATTCTGTATCTTTGCCTCATGGAAGAACAACAAGCAAACAATTCCCGTAGGGTAGGAGCTCGTACCAAGAATACTATTTTACCGCTTGCAAATGAAATGGGGAAAATTCCACCTCAGGCAATTGACGTAGAACAAGCAGTTCTAGGCGCGATGATGTTGGATAAGAATGCGGTGACAGATACGATTGATATGTTGTCCGCAGAAAGTTTTTACGATCCGAAACACACTTACATTTACGGGGCAATCAGAGAATTGTTTGGAACTTCCAATCCGATCGACCTATTGACAGTTGCCGAAAAATTGAAGCAGCGTGGCGAATTGGAAGCGTGCGGCGGAGTTGTTTATTTGTCTTCCCTGACTCAGCGTGTTGGTTCTGTGGCACATATCGAATACCATGCCCGGATCATTTCCCAAAAACACATTCAGCGCGAAATTATCCGCATGTGTTCCGAAACATTGCGGGATGCATACGATGAAACCTCCGATGTATTTGAATTATTGACCAAAGCGGAAGGTGCGCTCTTCGGAATTGCTGAGAACAACATGAAGAAATCGGTTTCTACCATGAATATCGTGGTGAGTGAAGCGATCAAGGAAATTGAACAGGCAGCAAAAAACAGCGACGGACTTTCAGGAGTTCCGACAGGATTCCGAAAATTGGACGAATTGACTTCCGGCTGGCAGCGTTCCGACATGATTGTAATTGCAGCTCGTCCTGCAATGGGTAAAACGGCTTTCGTATTGTCCATGGCAAGAAATACAGCAGTTGATTTCGGTATGGGAGTAGCTGTTTTCTCTCTGGAGATGTCCTCTGTCCAGTTGGTGAAACGTTTGATCTCTGCGGAAAGTCAGATTTCTGCTGAAAAACTAAGAAAAGGAAAACTGGAAGAATACGAATTCCAGCAATTATACAGCCGGGTTACGAAATTAGCCGAAGCACCGATTTATATTGATGATACGCCAGGTCTGAGTGTATTCGATCTACGTGCAAAATGCCGTCGCTTGAAAATGCAGTACGATATCCAAATGGTCATTATCGATTACTTGCAGCTCATGTCGGCAGGTACTGGAAAAGGAGGAAATCGCGAGCAGGAAATCTCGACCATTTCACGTTCCATCAAGGAAATTGCAAAAGAATTGAACATTCCCATCATCGCACTCTCTCAGCTTTCCCGTTCGGTTGAAACCCGTGGAGGAGATAAACGACCGGTACTTTCCGACTTACGTGAATCCGGAGCGATTGAGCAAGATGCCGATATCGTAGGATTCTTGTATCGTCCGGAATATTATGGAATTACCACCGCAGAAGACGGTTCATCCAATGAAGGAGTTGGTGAGATCATTATTGCAAAGCATCGGAATGGTGGATTGGAAAATGTGCGTTTGCGTTTCGTTGGAAAATATGCCCGTTTCGAAAATATGGAAGACCAATACAACAGTGCTCCCGGAACTGATTTCAATCCGAATGCGATGAGTGCAGGAATGTCTATGAATAGAGGTTTTGATGAATCACCACGGACAATTACACTGGGAAGTAATATGAATAACGTTCCGGATGAAGATTTCAACGGACCGGATGAAACGCCATTTTAAATTTGGTTCACAATTTATGTTGTAAATCCGACGTTAGTTAATTTTTGAATTAAATTTAGGGTCTATCACAAAACGAATATGAAATTTTTCCTGACAATCGCATTCTTAATCGTTGTTAAAGCCGTTTCAGCCTCTTCCATCCTGGTTCCAATGGATGAAAGACAAGCAAACCATTTGAAAGCCTATGGTGTTTCTTTTTGGGTGCTTGAAAATGGGGTGGTGATGGAATGGCTGCTGAATTACCGTGGAGGATCATTCCTTTTCCCACATTTACGGACGATTGAAGAAGAATTGATTATCCGTGGAGTGAGCTACGAAATTGTAGCTGATGGTCAGGTAAATGCCATTCGAACCGAGATAGCCAACCCGGAAGTCAATATGGAAATCGTGCAATTGGAAAAAGCTCCGAAAATTGCGGTTTACACTCCCAATAGTGCTTTGCCTTGGGATGATGCAGTGACGATGGTGCTGGATTATGCCGAAATTCCTTACGATAAGATTTACGATTCAGCCATTGTGATGGGAGTTCTTCCAAAATACGATTGGTTGCATTTACATCACGAGGATTTCACCGGACAATACGGAAAGTTTTACGCCTCATTCCATCGGGAAGCTTGGTACATCAACCAGGTTGCGGATGCGGAACGAGATGCATCCAATCTCGGATTTGCGAAAGTGTCACAGTTAAAATTGGCTGTTGCAAATAACCTCCGGAACTTTGTGATGGGTGGTGGATTCCTGTTCACCATGTGCAGTGGAACAGATAGTTTTGATATCGGACTCGCCGCCCACGATACGGACATCTGCGAACGCATGTTTGATGGCGATCCGAGAGATCCGAATTGTCAGAACAAATTGGATTACAACATGACCTTCGCTTTCAAGGATTTCATTTTGGTTCAGGATCCGATGGTGTACGAATATTCCAATATTGACGGAACGGATCTGCATCGATTACCAGAGAATCAGGATAAATTCACCTTGTTTGATTTCTCTGCCAAATGGGATGTTGTTCCTGCGATGTTGACCCAATGTCACACCGATGTGATTGACGGGTTCATGGGGCAGACCACCGATTTCAGACGTGATTTGATCAAGTCGAACGTCTTGGTGATGGGAGAGAATAAATCGTTGAACACAGCACGTTACATCCATGGGGAATTGGGGCAAGGTACCTGGACTTTTTATGGTGGTCACGATCCGGAAGATTTTCAACACAAGGTTGGAGATCCGCCAACAGATTTGAATTTACATCCGAATTCTCCCGGATATCGTTTGATCCTGAATAATATTCTATTCCCTGCGGCTAAGAAGCAGAAGCGGAAAACATAAAAAGGCACTTCGACTACGCTCAGTGTCCTTTTGGTAAATCTTATGTCTATCTTTTTAGGTGACTGAGCGCAGTCGAAGGCGCCGATAAAATATTCCCTTTCAAAAATCCAAAAGTTAGTTTCATTCGTAAATGCTCTGAATAGTGCAGTTTTCTGTAATAGTGTTTTAGTAGTGACCTAAATGACGGATGATTTTAGGGGTTAGGTTTAAGTTCGGAAACTCTGATTGACTTCGGTTAATCAGAGTTTCCTTTTTTATTACAGTCCTAGTATCCAAAGTCTTTATATCTTTGTCCCAACTTTTTACAAAAACAAACATAGCATGCAACTGTGGAACACATTTAGTAAGGAGGAATTAGAGCAAAAATTGCGCGAGGCTGGTCATGAATTTGCGACCATTTCTTTCTACAAGTACGCAAAAATTGCAAATCCTCAAATTTTCAGAGATTACCTGTACCAATTATTGGACAATGTCCAGGTTGTTGGTCGGATTTATGTAGCGCACGAAGGAATCAATGCGCAAATCTCTGTTCCAACCAACCGATTGAATGATTTTCGTTCGGAGCTTTATTCGATTGATTTCTTAGATGGGGTGAGATTGAATATCGCTGTTGAAGAAGATGGGGCTGAGTTCCCATTCCTGAAACTGAAGGTGAAGGTCCGGAATAAAATCCTGGCAGATGGCTTGAGTGACGAATCATTTGATGTGCAAGATATCGGAAAACATCTGAAAGCGGAAGAGTTCAATGAATTGACCAAAGATCCGGATACCATCCTGATCGATTTCAGAAATCATTATGAACATGAAGTGGGGCATTTCAAAGGGGCCATTCTTCCGGATGTAGATACTTTTCGTGAATCCTTGCCGATTATTGAAGATGCTTACCTGAAAGGAAATGAAGACAAGAATATCGTGATGTATTGTACCGGTGGAATTCGCTGTGAAAAAGCTTCGGCTTGGTTCAAACATCGTGGATTCAAGCATGTTCATCAGTTGGAAGGCGGAATTATCAAGTATGCCAACGAATGCAAGGAAAAAGGATTGGAAAATCGGTTCATCGGTAAGAACTTCGTGTTTGATGAAAGACGCGGAGAACGAATCACAGATGATGTCGTTTCAAACTGTCATCAATGTGGTGAACCTGCGGATGTGCATGTGAATTGCGCCAATGAGGCTTGTCATTTGTTATTTATCCAGTGCGAAAAATGCAATGCGAAGTATGAAAGTTGCTGTACACCTGAATGTCAGGAAATCATCCATCTTTCTTTCGAGGAACAAAAAGCATTGAGAAAAGGATTGGATAATAGCAATAAAATTTTCAAAAAAGGAAGAGCGGAGCATTTATTGCAGAAATTGAATCAATAAAACAGCTATCTTCGAGCAACAAAATCAAATACGTGGAATTAGCAATTGACTGGAGAGTAGAATCTCAATTAGTAGATGGATGGTCTACGCCTAACCTATATGGCTTGTTGTTCGTTGGCGGAATGATCTTCGGATATTACATCATCAAAAGAATGTTCAAGTCGGAAGGGATTTCGGATAAATACCTGGATAAACTATTGCTTTATGTGGTTCCGGCAACTATTATAGGCGCGCGTTTAGGTCATGTTTTGTTCTACGGACCTTATTGGGATGGATTCAATGCAAAAGGTCAGTTCGAAGAAGGATATTTCGATCACCCCTTATCGATTTTAAAAGTATGGGAAGGTGGTTTGGCTAGTCACGGAGCAGCAATCATGATTTTGATTATGTTGTATGTGTATTCTATAAAAGTGGTTCATCGTCCGATGTTGTGGATTTTAGACCGCATTGTTGCTCCAATTGCCATTGCAGGATGTTTTATCCGTTTGGGCAACTTGGTGAATCATGAGATTATTGGTACTCCAACAAATCTTCCTTGGGGATTTAATTTTTATTATGCCGGAGACGAATATTTGGTCGATGGAAAAGTAGTTCCGCGTCATCCTGCTCAATTGTATGAATCGATTACATACCTGTTTTCATTCATTGTATTGTTTAGAATGTATTGGAAAACAAATGCAAAGGCAATCCCGGGAAGATTATTCGGAATGTTTATGATTCTGATCTGGACCGCACGATTTACCATTGAATTCATAAAAGTGGGGCAAACATCCCGTGATGATGTGTGGGCTTTGAATACGGGACAGTTATTAAGTATCCCGTTTATTCTGATCGGACTTTACCTAACTTTCCGAAAGGTTCCGGAGAAAGAACAAGCCAAATTTGACGAAGCGGTTGCAACACCACTTCCTTTAAAATAAGTGAGAGCCTCGATAATCTTTATCGAGGCTCTTTTTTTTTGATATCTGGATAACAAGAAAACATGATGTCGTTATAGAACGAATTATAGATATGATGCACTTTGCTTACTCAAGGCTGCTAGCTTGTTTTCTTTGACGAAATGTCTAAGAATTTGATATCCGAATGAACCTTCCGAAACTTCAAAGAATTTAGCTTATCTTTGCGCCTCCGCTGAAGCTCAGGTCTAAGCGTTGTACCCCTTTAGTATCGTTTGATTTCATGAAAACAAAAACACTTCGTAAGAATAAAGTAAATGTCATAACGCTTGGATGTGCAAAGAACACCTTTGACTCCGAAGTTTTGATGGCGCAATTGAAAGCCAATAAATTTGAAGTGGAACATGAAGCAAAACAAGATGATTCCGAGATTGTAATTATCAATACCTGCGGGTTTATTGACAATGCGAAACAAGAATCAATTGATACGATTTTGCGGTATGCAGATGCGAAGAACGAAGGGTTGGTTGACAAAGTGTACGTTACAGGTTGCCTGGTTCAACGTTACAAGGACGATTTGGAACAGGAAATTCCGGAAGTGGATGCATTTTTTGGAACAAGAGATCTTCCACGTTTACTGAAAACATTAAAAGCAGATTACAAACACGAATTGGTAGGGGAACGTTTATTGACAACTCCTTCCCATTATGCATACTTCAAAATTGCTGAAGGTTGCGACAGACCGTGTTCGTTTTGTGCGATTCCCCTCATGAGAGGAAAGCACGTCTCCACACCGATGGATCAATTGGTCAATTCTGCAAAGTCTCTGGCTGCTCAGGGGGTGAAGGAGATTTTATTGATTGCGCAAGATTTGACCTATTACGGATTAGATATATACAAAAAGCGAAATCTGGCCGAATTGTTGGATCAATTGGCTGCGGTTGAAGGAATTGAATGGATTCGTTTACATTATGCTTTTCCGGCAGGTTTCCCGATGGACGTACTCGATGCGATGGTAAAACATCCGAATGTGTGTCTATACCTGGATATGCCGCTGCAACATGGTTCAACAAAAATCCTTCAATCCATGCGCAGAGGAATCACGCGTGAGAAAACAGAAGCTTTGGTGAATACAATTCGTGAAAAAGTTCCTGGCATCGCGATCCGTACTACTATGATTGCCGGATATCCTGGCGAAACAGAAGAGGATTTCCGGGAAATGTACGAGTTCGTAGAACGCATGCGTTTTGACCGTTTGGGAATTTTCACTTACTCCCACGAAGAAGATACCCATGCTTATTCTTTGGAGGATGATGTGCCGGAGGAAGTAAAACGCCAACGTGCAGATGAAATCATGGAATTGCAATCCGGAATTAGCTATGAGATGAATCAAGAGAAAATCGGGAAGACATTTAAAGTCCTTTTTGATCGTATTGAAGGTGATTATTTCATTGGTCGAACAGAATTCGATTCACCTGAGGTGGATAATGAGGTATTGGTTAAGAAATCCGAAGGATATGTGAGTATCGGGGATTTTGCCATGGTTGAAATTACCTCTGCCGACCACTATGACCTGTACGGAAAATTCGTCTCGTAAGTTCAGTTTTCATTAAATTTTCATTAAATATTTACTCAATCGCTGATTTGGCTAATTCATAGGTGGAATATGCTCATTTGTCGATCGGTTTATTCCTAATCCCTTGATTTATCAGTACTTTTAACGAACACATATACTATTACTTAATTAAAAATAAGGTTACTTTCACAGGTGAAATCTAAACAGGTTAAGAAGGTTATATAGATAGTCTTCAGTTGAAAATTTATAAACCAATCACAACACATTTTTCAACCCGAGGGTTAACCCCTGATTCCTTTTTTCTCACTGTTTTCATAGCTCACCCAGATGCGTAATTCCCTATTTTTGTACTAAACACAGATTACCATGAAAAAAAAGTTACTATTCATCGGACTTTTTACGAGCTCATTGTCTTTTTTGAGCTTTGGACAGTCCCCAATTAAAACTCCAAAGGAATCGACTCCTATTGTTGTTTCATCACATGCTGATTTAAACGCTCAACGTGCAAAACTGGATTCAAAACAAGCAGAGATCAATCAGTCAACTGCTTCATCCAGAGCTCAAGTAAGCAAATTGAATGACGAATTTCGTGTGTTGAAAGAAGAGTACCTTCGATTACTGAAAGTTGAATTGGAGAAAACTACTGATGCGCAGTTGAAGGGTCAATTGCAAGCAGAAATCACACGTTATTCAGAAGGATCAAATCCTCAAACCCGTTAATCACTGAATCTATGAAAACAAGAATTTTAAAAACAGCTGCTTTATGCGGATTATTTGTATTGGGGAGTATCTCCAAATACAATGCTCAGTCTTACACTGAATTATTCAATGATATTACTACTTTACCAGGGAATGGGTGGTTTATCCAAAACAACAGTACTCCGGTAGGTAGTGTTAGTTGGTTTCAAGGAACTCCACCAGCTACAGGACCTTTTATTGCGTATAATGGAGCTGATAATGCATATATCGGAGTAAATTTCAATAGTACAGGAAGCACTGGAACAATCAGTAATTGGCTTCTAACGCCTAATAGAACATTAAGAAACGGAGATGTATTTACCTTTTATACAAGAACCGCTGCAGAAGCAACAGAATATCCGGATCGCTTAGAAGTTCGTTTGAGTACAAACGGTGCGAGTACAAATGTGGGTTCCGGGGCAACTGCAACCGGAGATTTCACAACGCTTTTATTAAGTGTCAATCCAACCTTGGTTACAGGCGTTTATCCTCAGGTATGGACACAATATACCATCACCATTTCCGGTCTTCCGGCACCAACATCCGGAAGAATTGCGTTTCGCTATTTCGTTACCAGTGCAGGTTCATTAGGTACAAACTCGAATTATATTGGAATCGATCAGGTTGATTACATACCTTATGTTTGTCCTGCATTCACCATGACTGCTGGTGGCGCCTTAACAGGTGGAGCAGCAGGTTCAGCGTATTCATTGACTTTGACTCAAACTGGAGCTTTAGGAGCGCCAAATTTTGCTGTTACAGCAGGAGCGATTCCTCCGGGATTGACATTGAGTACAGATGGAACCATTTCCGGAACCCCAACTGCTACCGGAACATTTAATTTCACAGCAACGGTAAGTGATGCGAGTGGATGTACAGGTTCACAAAGTTATTCGATCACGGTAGTTTGTCCTGCAAACCCAATTACATTAACAACACCACCGGCTTTATGTGACAATGCGGGAACGTATACTTTGGTTGAAGGTTCGCCGGCAGGTGGAACTTATTCCGGAACAGGGGTTACAGGAGGTGCTTTTGATCCGACGATGGGTACACAGACGGTTACTTATGATTATACCGATCCTTACGGTTGTGCATTCAATTCGAATTACGCAATTACTGTAAACACGTCTCCAATAGTTACCTTGTCTTCAATTGCTCCGGTGTGTGATAATTCAGGAACTCTTGCATTGACAGGTGAAAGCCCGGCAGGAGGAACGTATAGTGGGACAGGTGTTACAGGAACAGATTTTGATCCGATGGCTGGAACACAAACCATTACTTATACCTATACAGATGCGAATGGTTGTACAAATAACGCCAGTACAACGATTACAGTAAATATAGCTCCAATAGTAACTCAAGGTGCTGTTTCAGCGGTTTGTAGCAATGCAGCTCCTGTGGCATTAACGGGAGGAAGTCCTGTAGGTGGAACTTATAGCGGAACGGGCGTAAATGCAAGTGGTGATTTTGATCCATCAGCTGGAACGCAAACGGTAACTTACACTTATACAGATGCAAACAACTGTACAAATGCTGCTACTACCAGTATTACGGTAAATCCGGCACCAACAGTTTCATTTACATCTCCGGTTTCAACAATGTGTGTCAATCATGCACCATTGACACTTTCCGGTGGAAGTCCTGCAGGAGGAACTTATTCCGGAGCAGGAGTGAGCGGTGGAGTTTTGAATCCAGCAACAGCTGGGGCAGGTGACCATGTGATTACCTATTCATTCACGGATGCGAATGGTTGTGATGGAGAAGCGATGTTCACGATTCATGTGGATGCATGTTTAGGTTTGACAGAAAACAGTCAGGAATTCGGTTTGGAAATTTATCCTAATCCGACAACTGGGATGTTCACTGCAAAAGTAACTTCAGGAGCTGATTTCTCCATTGTAAATGTGGTAGATATCCAAGGGAAAGCGATTCAATTCGGATCTTCCAACTCTTCCGCACAAACAGTTGATGTTGATTTCTCGAATCAAGCACCGGGAATGTATTTTGTGACTGGTTTGGTTGATGGTCAACAGATCACTTTCCGTGTTCAGAAAAACTAATATTTAACACCGATATCCAAGTAAAAGTCGTTCAGAAATGGACGACTTTTACTTTTTTTATTACTTTGGTACCATGGACATTCAAAACCGACTACTTGAACAGTTAAAGGCGAAATTACCTCCTGATACTTCATTGGGTAAACTGCTGATGGATGATTTGGAGTTATCAAGAGATTCTGCGTACCGAAGAGCAAGGGGGGAAACTGCCCTGAAACCGGAAGAAATCAATTTACTCTGTCAGAAATACGATTTGTCGATCGATAAGATCATTGGTGTTTCGGGAAAAAGTGTCACCTTTCAATACAATCCGATTCAACGTTCCGAATTTTCCTTTGAAACCTATTTGAGTGGGATCATGGATGGTTTCAAGCGGATGGTTGCCCAGCGTACGCAAGAGTTGTACATGTCGAATTTGGATCTGATCATTTTTCAATTATTGAATTCACCGGCTCTCCTCCGTTTTAAATTACTTTACTTCGGGAAATGCTATCTGAAGTTGGGACAATTGGATGATGTCAAGTTTCACAAAGGCTGGAAAGGTGACATTTCGGATGAACACTTGCAGCAGATGGCCAACTTTTATATCCGGGTGAAGTCGACGGAAGTGATCGGATACGATGCGGGGAAAGGTCTGATCCGGGAAATCGTCTCCTTTTACGAACTGGGTTATTTTGAAACTCCTGAAGATGCATTGTTCTTAATTGACGAAGTTGCATCCTTGGTTGAACACATCAAGAAACAAGCGGAAATAGGTCGTAAATTTATCAAAGGTCAACCGGTTATCACAGATACTGACAATTTTCATTTATATCTGCACCAGACCTATATCCAGGATAATACCATCATTTCGGAAACGAATGCCTATCGTATGCTTTACATTACGCATAACATGCTGAATTACCTGTACACGATCGATCAGGATTATGTGAACAAATCATTTGCAGTGTTCCAATCCATGCTGAAAAGCTGCGTGAAGATCTCAGAGGAAAACCAACGGCAGCGCAATGCCTATTTCGATAGTTTAAATGTGTTTGTAGAACGGGCACGAATCCGCATTCAGGGAACAGACCTGTTTTAATTCAAAATTAAGAATTCAAAATGCAAAAAGTTTTGAATTTTGTCTTTTGAATTAATTATGCGTGTTTCTCGGATGATAGGTCAAGATAGCTTCCCGCAAAAAGCGTTGGTCTAAATGCGTGTAGATTTCCGTAGTAGTGATGCTTTCATGACCCAGCATGTCTTGAACTGCCCGTAAATTTGCCCCGCCCTCAATCAGATGTGTCGCAAAAGAATGCCGGAAGGTATGCGGACTGATTGTCTTTTTGATTCCTGCCAGATCTGCCAAACGTTTGACAATAGTGAAAATCATCACCCGCGTCAATTGCGCACCTCGTCGATTGAGAAAAACAATTGCCTCATTTCCTTTTTTGACAGGTACATTTTCCCGGTCGTTTTTCGCGTAAATCGTTACTTCTTCAATCACGCTCGGACTAACTGGAACCAATCGTTCCTTGTTTCCTTTTCCGATCACCCGGACAAATCCTTCATCAAAAAAACAATCTTCAAATCGGAGATTCACCAACTCACTGACACGTAAGCCGCAACTGTACAAGGTTTCAATGATTGCTTTGTTCCGCTGACCTTCATTCGAGCCCAGATCAATTGCAGCAATCATTGCATCGATTTCTTCGATGGTTAATACTTCCGGTAATTTCCGTCCAATTTTCGGGAGTTCCAAACTTTCTGAGGGGTCATCTTTCCGAACTTCCTCCAGAAGCAGGAAATCAAAAAATTGTTTCCATCCACTGATGATTCTGGCTTGGGAACGGGCACTCAGTCCCATGTCATATAACTCAGCAACAAATTGTTTTAGATGTCCGGTTTGAATATGCTCGGGAGAAAGTGTGTAAGATTCGCAAAAGTCGCGTAATTTAGCAATGTCCTGTTGATAGGCAAAAATGGAGTTTTCGGCTAAACTGCGTTCTATCTTCAGATAATGAACAAATTGTTTAATATAACGTTCCCAATTTTTCAATGATGCGTATTCTAATTCTCAATGGCCCGAATTTAAATCTTTTAGGAACACGAGAGCCCGAAATTTACGGAAATCGTACTTTTTTACATGTATTGGAAGACTTGAAGAAGCTTTTTCCCGGAGAGATTGATTATTTCCAGAGTAATGTGGAAGGTGAATTGATTAATGCGCTTCACGATTCAAAACACGATGGGATCATTCTCAATGCAGGAGGTTATTCACATACCAGCGTTGCAATCCGAGATGCGATTTCGGGAATCCAGATCCCGGTAGTGGAAGTACATATCAGTAACCTGGCTCAACGTGAAGAATTCCGCCACAATTCATTCATTACGGCTGTTTGCCAAGGATCAATCATGGGCTTCGGAATGGATAGCTACCGATTGGCTCTGCAATGGTTTGAATGGAATCAACGCGGGAAGATCGGGTATAGATAATTAAAAATGCAAAATGCAAAATTGAAAAGTTAGCGAGACCGGCGCGCCTATGCTGATCGAGTGTCGCCAATAGCTTTAGCGATAGCACAAGCTTCAGCGTAAGCATTAGGTGAGCAACTAATTTGAGCATTTGTGGGAAGAAAATTATTTTGTTGGCGGAATAAATTCAATTGTTTTTTCCTGCACTGAAATGATGGGCGGTGATGATTTATACTTGTTTTCTGTCTCCATTGCAATCAATCTTCCCAAGCCAAGTGCAATGATTTTATTGATACTGTCATTATTGGTGTGAAGAACTCCAAAATTTCTCCATGTTATTGAATGGCTATACACTTTTCCGATTCCTTCGATATATCCTGAATTCCCGTTGGCATCCGGTGCGAATTCATGATTCTCATTGGTGAAAAGGGATACTCCAATCCCTTTGCCATTTTCATCATCAACAAAACCAATTCCGATCAATGAATCCTTTTCGTTCTTTTTGAGAATTTCTGAAGCACTTACCGTATCATTATGGAATCTTTTGTTGGATGGTAAATAGTAATAAGAAATAGGTTCTTTCTTCACTTCGCATTTCTCTTTACATTTCATATCACACACCCTGGGAGAAAATACCAACAGTACAATTCCAATCAAAGCAGGTAATGCCTGAACAAAGAAGATTTTCTTGTCTGCGGTCAATGCACCATAGATTCCGGCAACGGAAACACAGATCAGGAAGAACAGACTCACATTGAATCGCCATTCCGGGTTACAGATGAAGAACGTCCAGATCAATCCGGCAGCTAGAAAACCATTGTATAATCCCTGATTGGCTGCCAAAGATTTCGTTTTTGGGAACAATTCTTTTTCGAAGTTTTTGAATGTTTTAGGCCCGCGGGTAGTCCAGGCAAACATTTCCAGCCACATGACATAGAGGTGAAAAAGTGCGACGATTCCGATTACAATTTTGATAGCGATTTCCATATTCCAAATGTTTTATACTGATTTGATTCTGAGTTGAATTTTAGACTTGATTCTGAAGAATTTTTTCTACCACTTCTTTTTTGTGTTTCAGGATGTTTACTAAAGCTAAGGAAATAACAGAACTAATGTATTCATCGCGTGATTTCAATAAAACATAATTCTCCATCCGAGGGTTTTCCGAATAAATCACTCCCCAATCATTTAAGGTGACTTTAAAAGCATCTTTATTATTGAGAGCATATTTAGAAGGACCATAAAAGTTAAGCTGATTCGGGTGCTTTAATTCATCCGTAAAGCTGAAAGAAAAGAAGAGGGAATCTGAAAAATCCGGATGATTATTTTTACTAATTGAAAAGGGTTCGCTTAACTTTCTTCCTTTCGAATCAATCAGGTGCACAACGTAACTATCCTCATCGGAATGCTTTGTTTCCTGAAAGGCAACTTTCGTTTGTGAGTTACATTTCATATCACACACCCTGGGAGAAAATACCAACAGTACAATTCCAATCAAAGCAGGTAATGCCTGAACAAAGAAGATTTTCTTGTCTGCGGTCAATGCACCATAGATTCCGGCAACGGAAACGCAGATCAGGAAGAACAGACTCACATTGAATCGCCATTCCGGGTTGCAGATGAAGAACGTCCAGATCAATCCGGCAGCTAGAAAACCATTGTATAATCCCTGATTGGCTGCCAATGATTTCGTTTTGGGAAACAATTCTTTTTCGAAGTTTTTGAATGTTTTAGGTCCGCGTGTGGTCCAGGCAAACATTTCCAGCCACATGACATAGACGTGAAAAAGTGCAACAATTCCGATTACAATTTTGATAGCGATTTCCATAGTTTAAAAAGATTAAAGTGTTTTTGTTCCTACTAGTGAATACATCATCGGAATGGAGTCTCCCAAATGTTTGATCCTGTATTTCCCGGGTTCGAATTCTTCCGTATGTGAAAAGCAGTTGTAGTTCGAAAAATCGTATTCCTGCAAGTCTTGCAATTGAATACCTTGTTTGAGCAGACTCGTGATCACTTCACTCATCGCGTGATTCCAGGTAACGGAGGTTGTTTGAATTGCTGCATCCCGGTCAGCATAAGTTCCGGTTGCAGTTTCCACTATCGGATCCGATTTGAAATAACGGTAGCCAACTTTTTGGAAGTCATCGTCAAACATCCAGACCACCGGATGAAATTCCACAAAAACGAATTTTCCATTTGGCTTCAAAAAATGAGTGATTACCGAAGCCCATTTGTCCAGATCAGGTAACCAGCCAATGGTTCCATAAGAAGTGAACACGATGTCGAATTGACCTTCCAATTGCTGTGGAAGATCATAGAGATCACAACAGACAAATGTTGCGTCCGCTCCAATTGTGGCTGCAAGTTCACGCGCTTTGGCGATTGCTTTATCGGAAATATCTGCTCCGACAGTACTTGCTCCCATTCGGGCAAAGGAAATGGTATCCTGCCCAAAATGACATTGAAGATGCAAAATGCGTTTCCCCGAAATGTCTCCCAATAGTTTCAGCTCTGTTTCATTCAGCGAACTTTTTCCGGCTAAAAAGCCTTGTAAATCATAAAATTCCGATTCCACGTGCGGTTCCACGCGATCATTCCATTGTTGTTTATTTATTTCCTTGTAATTCTCCATGAATGACTTCTTTTCTGTTTTTCACCTCGTCGAAAGCTTCGTCGTAATCCTTTCGCAATGTTCCCATCCAACGGTCCCAAAATAAAAAGTACAGACCGTAGTTTCCTTGAAAGTATTGATGGTGCTGATTGTGAGCTACGGATGTGTTGATCCATTTTCCAATCCACGTTTTCTGAAATTTCGGAGGGAACAGCTCGAAGCCCAGGTGACCATAAACATTGATGATAAATTGTCCCAATAGAAAAATGACCAAAGCACTTGTGTGAACCGGCAAAGTGAAAGCAATGATGGGAATGATTAAGGCTTCCAGGATACTTTCCGAGAAGTGAAAAGAATAAGCAGCCAGTGGAGTTGGGTTGGTGGACTGATGATGAACAAAATGAATATGCCTGAATAATTTCGGATGATGAATTGCGCGATGCATCCAGTAAAAATACGTGTCGTGAATCACAAACATGACCGGAATCGTAAACAAGTAATAAACAACTCCATACTGATCGATGTCTTTATAAAGATTGGTGTACGGGCGCAAGACAATCACGACCAAAAGAAAAATAGTTGCGAATATAATAGTGGTTTGCATGGAATAGATCACCTCCATCCATACGCGTCTGTTCTTTGGGAAAACCAATTGAATTTTTCGCTGGAAGAACTGATTTCGGAACAAGATGTAGAACAGAAGGTAGGTTCCACCGGCAATAAACAAATAGCGCAGTGAAATGTACCAGGCAATTTTTGGCCAAAGGCTATAAACGATTTCCATGTCTTTTGAATTCAAATAAAGGTCGGAATTTAAGTTGAACATTTTTCAACTTCGATAATTTCTTTTTTTGTGATCCATGTTATACAAAAATTAACTTCGAAAGCACCGAAGTTTACTTTTTAAGCGACTCATTAATTGATGGATTTTAATCAATTGTTTTTCAGTTGATTAGCGGATTGGCCTTATGGCTGTTAATTTATTTTCTATTTGTTAAAAATGAAAAGTTTAACAAACTTAATTGTTTTAATTCAAACAAAAGATTGTAATATTCACTTCTAACATTAAAAAGCTAATTATGAAGAAAGTTACTTTTAAGATGACAACATTGTTATGTCTTGGAATTTCCGTGGGCTCTCATGCTCAGGAATTTAAGAGAGTGTCACTTCCTAAGGGAATCTACACAGAAACAAAATCGGTTGAACGGATCAATCAGAAACGTGTTAACAATGCATTTCAGGGGATAGATGAGATCTACTCTTTTGATTTTACTGCTGCACGAGTGAAATCTGTTCCGCAGGAAATTGAATCAACAACCAATCTGGCACTCGAAAAGTCCGGATTAGTGTCGTATTCAAATACCACCTCTATTTCAAATCTGCTTGCAACCCGACCGGAAATCCTATCTGTTCAGTTGCCTTACGAAAATCAGGTTCTAACGCTCGATTTGGTTCAGGTCAATCTTTTCACAGACGAGTTCAAGTTGGAAACCAGTACTCCAGGTTTGGAGAAAGGAGTGAATTTCGGATTGTATTATCAGGGAACCATTCGTGGTGAGGATGCAGTTGTAGGAGTCAGTTTCTTCCAGGATGAATTTTATGTTCTGATTAACAGGAATTCAACGGAGGACGCAACGATCGAAGCAGGTTTCATAAGACTTCCTGAGAACAAATCCGGAATCCATGTGATTTATTCAGACGATGATCTGAAGAATAAGCCTGTTTATTCCTGTGGTTCTGAAGGATTGGAACAATACCATGAAGCTGTCGAGCGTCTTTCTTCGCAGAGAGAGGACCTGGAGCAAATGGAAAAGGCAACTTACAAGTGTGTGACTTATTTCTGGGAAACACGCTATAATTTGTACACCGCAAAAGGTAGTACGCAAGCCGTTACCAATCACATAACGAACATCTTCAATAATTTCAAATTGATGTATGAAAACGAGCAGATCGGATCGAAGTTGAATCAACTTTATATCTGGACAACAGCAGATACTTACAATGATGATCTGAATACATTCTCTGCTAACCGCTCGAATTTCGGGGCAAATATCGCTACCTTGTTTTCGAATACCGGTGGCGGTGGTGTAGCATGGTTGGATCAATTGTGCGGGAGTAATGAATATTACAAACACGGATTTTGCGGAGCTGTCGGTGGAACGGTGAATGCCATTCCAACTTATAGTTGGGCTGTAAATGTCACGACGCATGAAGTTGGACATAATTTGGGATCGCCACATACACATGCATGCAGCTGGACAGGTGGTGCGATTGATGGTTGTGGTCCGCAGGCGGGTTATTCCGAAGGTTGTACGGGACCCATTCCTACGAATGGAGGAACAATCATGAGTTATTGTCATTTAACAAGTACTGGAATGAACTTCACGCTTGGCTTCGGTCCTCAACCTGGAAATCTGATCAGAAGCAGAGTGAATAGTTGTATCACCTTGACTTGCGATACCGGTGGTGGTGGACAAACTTGTACCAATGCATATGAACCGAATGAAACTCAGCCTGCCGCTGCTGCTTTGACGAGTGGAACAGCCGCCTCAGCTGCGATTGCAACTGCCGGAGATGTGGACTTTTTTAAGATCACCACTTCTACGACAACGAATAATGTGTTCAATCTTGTTGGGCCATCCGGTGTGGATTTCGATATGGTTATTTACAATAGTGCAGGAACTCAGATCGGTTCGGGAGCCGGAGGTACTGCAACGGAATCGGTAACATTGAACGGACAAGCTGCCGGAACGTATGCTGTAAAAGTGTTCGGGTATAACAATGCATTCAGTACAACCTGTTATACACTGACTGCTACTGCCACAGCTGTGACTAACTGTGCCACAGCTTATGAACCGAATGAAACTCAGGCTGCAGGTGCAACAATTCCATTGGCAACAACGATTTCTTCCGCGATTTCCACGAGCACGGATCAGGACTATTTCAAAGTGACAACCACTTCCGTTGGAACCCATCAGTTTGCCCTGGCAGGACCAAGTGGAGTGGATTACGACCTGAATGTGTATAACAGTGGAGGAACGTTGATCGGATCCGGAACAGGTTCAACAGCAACCGAGAATGTTTCGATCACAAACCTGGCGGTTGGAACTTATACGGTTCGGGTTTTTGGCTATAACGGTGCAAACAGTCCGACTTGTTATACCTTGAACGCAGCGAAAACTTCGGCTTCTTTCCTTGGTGAAGAAACGACTTTCGCAACCTATTCGGTTTATCCGAATCCGACAAAAGATAAATTGGTCGTAAGCTCATCCAATCAGGACGAGATCATGCAAGTGGAAGTCATGGATATGAATGGTAAAGTCCTTTCAACCCGCGAATTGAGAAGCAATGCAGTAATCGATGTTTCAGATATCAGCTCAGGGATTTATTTCTTAAAAATAGGTTCAGCGAGCAATGGAGTGACACAGATCAAATTTGTGAAGGAATGATAACGAACTACTAATCCTGTTCATTGAAGAGGGGAGGTTCCGCACATGTGGGGTCTCCCTTTTTTGATGTTTATAGAATAGTGAAGTATCCGGTCTGATTGATTTTAGTCCGATCGGAAAAAGCCCCTTTTATGACATAGTAGTAAGTCCCCTGATTTGTTATTTTTCCGGATAGATCATACTCCAATTGAGTGGAAACATGAAGTTTTTCTCCCCAACGGTTAAAAATCGTAATTTCAATATCCTGAATCGAGCACGTGCTTGTGAAACGGAAATGAACTTGTTGGTCTCCGCGACCTTCTTTTTGAAGATTGGTTGGCACGACAATCACACATGAATCTGCAGTTTGCTGAGCAAATAAGATTCCGCCGAAGAATAGAAATAAGATCAGTAGAGCGATGTTTTTCATACCGTTCTTTACAATTAAGTTGATGATTCGTTCATTAAATTGAAATCTTTCTAAACTAGGCAAATTAACATTCACTTCCTGAAAAGAATACTAAATTTGTATCCAAAATTTGTTCCTTATGAAATGGTTGCTTCTCCTATTAATCTTTTCCACCTCTACGCATTTTTACGCACAAGACAAGATTGAAATTTGGAAGCCGAATAAAAAAGGGTCCTTTTACATTTATTGGGGATGGAACCGAGAAGCATACACGAAATCAGACATCACATTTTGGGGAAAGTCGTACGATTTTAAAATGGATAATGTCATTGCGAATGACCGTCAATCATTATTTAAAGCCAATTTGTATTTCAATCCATCAACGATAACTATTCCGCAATACAACCTGCGTTTGGGATATTATTTCAAGGATAAATATGAAATTTCGATTGGTGCGGATCACATGAAGTATGTAATGAAACCATTCCAGACAGTGAATATGAATGGAAACATTGAAAATTCCGGGACTCCGTATGATGGTGTTTATAATGACCAGGCGATGATGGTGGATACTTCATTTTTAAAGTTCGAACACACGGATGGATTGAATTATCTGAATGCGGAAGTAAGGAGATCGGATGCATTGATCAATGTGAAACATTTTAATGTGAGTGGCTTGTACGGAGTAGGAGCCGGTGTTTTGGTCCCAAGAACAAACACAACCCTTTTAGGGAATCCAAGACACGATGAATTTCACCTTGCAGGATATGGACTGAGTTTGGTCGGAGGAATTAAATTGAATTTTTTCAAGTATTTCTTTATCCAGGGTGAGGCGAAATATGGCTTTATTCACATGCCGGATATCCGCACTACCTATGATTCGGCAGATAGGGCAAAACAGCATTTCTTCTTCATGCAATACAACGTTGTTTTCGGAGCACAGTTCCAGATGACAAACAGGGTTAAGAAGAGTAAATAATCACGAATTATTTGGCGCTTATTTGCTTGAATCTAATCAGGTTGTGCTAAGTAAATCCTTGTGTTCTTCGCGTCTTTTCGGTTAAATTTCACTCTGGTCAGTCAGTGAGGTTTCCAGCTAGTTTTTAGAATCTTCTGAGAAACGCAAGATTTTCGGATCACCGGTTTGTCCTTCATTGGAGATATACAAATCGCCATTGGGCATGATGGCAATTCCCTCCGCTTTGTTGAACTTTTCAGGATCCAGAACTTCCAGATGGATGATGTTTCCGATGCTGTCAAAGACAAACAAGTAATAGTCCGAAGCACTCAAAACGTAAAGCAAGTTGCTTTTAGGGTGAATGTAAATTCCCGAGAGTTGAAATTTCAATGCAGCTTCTTGCTCACTTGGATTCTTTTTGCCTGGTTTTGTTGGTAATTGAATGTGATTCCTTGCTGCAAACTCCTTAATGGAGTTGATGTCATAAGTGTAAAGCGGTTTTTCTTCCAGTTTAGATTGGGTCAGGTCGAAGGCATAAATCGTCCGCAGGTTCTTGTATTCGGAACCTTTGGCAATCTTGCTTTTGGAACCGATCAGCAGGCGCTTGTTTTTCGAATCGAAACACAAACCTTCGTTGTCTTTGTTTGGAATTCCGGTTTTAATGGAATCAATACTTCGCTTAACGGATTGATACTCGTGAATGCGGAACAAGGTAGCGTCGCTTCTTAGTACAAAGAGGTCTTTTCCAACAAGTGCGATTCCTTCGTAGTCGCCAGGTCCCGCAAAACGGATTTTCTGTTTGATCGCTTGTTTTTTTAAATCGTAAATGAAAACCAATCCTTCTTCATCCTGAACACAACCAAGGGTTTTTGAATCGATGATGGTAATTCCGGAAACCTCGCGTAATTCAGAAGGAAGCACGATGGTTTGATTTTCCAACTTTAGATTATAGGGAATGGAATCCTGGGAAAAAGTCGGTGCTCCGATTAAACCGAAAACGACAAGCAGAAATTTGTTTCTCATGTTGTAAATTTAGTGAACGAAGCGGAAGATGATTTTTGCTTTAAGAGGAATTAACGGTTTTTTTGAAGACTTTAAGATTAAGACCATCGATAAAAGACTGCAGACAAAATGAGCCTCTGGTCTTAAAATCCTGAAGTCATATCATGAAACACCTTTGCGTTTCGGATGAGCTCAATGAGTTCCGGTTTTTTGAGTAAGTGATCACTTAGTTCGACATAACGTGTTTTTTTTCCTGTTCCTTCCAGAAGACCATGCTTGTTTGAAAACTCAGCACCTTTGCTGAAAGAGAGTTTCACCCCTTTTTGAGATGGGAGCAATACACAAATCATTCCTTTGTATCCGGGACCATAACTGAAAGCAAGCATCTTTGCTGCAATATCTAATTCCTGTTGACTGTTTGGAAGTTCTTGTTCCAGTAAGAACCGGGTTTTCAGGAATAGTTCCCTTACCGGATGTGGATAACCACCTAAAAATATGGCCAGGGAAGAACTCATCAGTTATCGAATTTCCGTTGATTCAAGTCTTTGAATTTACTCACCTTTTGAATGTAAAGTGCCCAAAGGATACTTCCTCTGTAAAATGAAATGGGGGCTTTCTTGTCCAGTTTTTTCCATTTTTTCCGTTCTTTCATGGAAGAGGGAAGGTGGTTGTAGAAAGACATGTGCGCTCTGAAAACAGCCCAGAAATGCGGGAATTGTCCTCTGATTAAAAAGATGAATGCAGCCAAACCGTCAAAGCAAAGTCTTCTGAAAAGTACGTAAGCTAAACCGGTGCGTTGGTTTTTGTGAATCATCAAAAGACTATTCCTGAAATTTAGAAAAGTCTTTTTCGGGTTCATATAATTGAGCGTTCCTCCTCCGACATGGTAAACCACACTTTGCGGATTCACTTCGAAATGAAGACCCAAACGCTGGATTCTCCAACACAGGTCAATTTCCTCCATGTGAGCAAAGAAACGTTCATCCAATCCACCGGTTTCCCAATAGATTTTGGAGCGGATCATCAGACAAGCTCCGGTTGCCCAAAATATTTTGGATGGGTGATCGTATTGACCTTCATCGATTTCCACGTGATCCATAATTCGTCCGCGGCAGAAAGGGTAGTGGTATTTGTCTAAAAAACCTCCTGAAGCTCCGGCATGTTCAAAATGAGTTCTGGATTTAAACGAATGAACTTTCGGCTGACAACCAGCTACCTGTTCATTTTTCATGGTTTCAATCAAAGGTAAAAGCCAATTTTCACTGACTTCGACATCACTGTTGAGTAAGACGTAATAATCCGCAGTTACTTTTTTCAAAGCATCGTTATAGCCTTTCGCGAATCCGCCATTGGAGCTATTGACAACAATTTCCATTTCCGGAAAATGTTCTTTTGTCCAGGAAACGGAATCATCCGTTGAGGCATTGTCAGCCAGAACCACCCGAAATGGTTTGGAGTGTTCGATAACCTCCGGTAAAAATTGTTCTAAGAAATGTAAGCCGTTCCAATTGAGAATGACAACGGCAATGTCAGGATTTTGCACAGATGACTTCTAATCTTGTTTGTAATAGTAGTTACTGTTTCCTCCATATTGGCTGCTTCCACTTGTATTGTCAACGCTGTTACTTGAGTTGTTGCGTTTTACGAGCATTTCCTGCCATTTATAATTTTGTTGTTCTCCGACCATATCAGAATGCAATAAACGATATGCATTGTTGACCAAATCCGGATTGTAGAATACAAAACGCTTGTTGCTGAAAGTCTTGATCTTGTAATAATGCCAGATTTCGTATGGGTATTCCGACGGTGAAGTTTGTCTGTCAATAATGGTGTTCGGCGGACCGTATTGCAGGTAAACCCTTCCGCGATCTGTTTCAAAGCCATCCTGGAAATTGTTCCCGTAATTTTGCTGAACAAGCGCTACATTTTTCTTGTAGATCAACCATTGACTCGTAGCATTTGCTCCTGAAGTCTGAACCCAGAACTGTTGAATGTGCTTGCGGTTCAAATCAGGGCTGTTTGCTTTCAAGGTTTTCATGATTGATTTCACTTCTGCCGGTCGCGCAATTGGAATCAAACTTGCCAGGTAATATTTCGTAGAATCTTCTGTCAAAGAAGCTTGGAATGAAGGATCGAGAATAATCTCGTCTACATTTTCAGCCACTTCGATATCGTTGATGCGTTCGAAAAAGTAATCAGCAGTCTGACCGATTGTTTTACTGTTTCTGTCAATGATCTCCAATGTGAGGTGGTACGAACCGGAAGGCAGTTTTGAAATATCGATGTTTCTGATAATCGGAACGACCGGACTCGGTTTTATTTTGGTGAAACGCGAATACCCGGGCATCACCTGACTATTCTGAGTGGAAACGATCTGTTGTCTTAAGCCGAAACTACTGTCCTGAATCAGGTTGGTGTTATACAATTCCACATAATATGGAAGGTAATTCATGCCTTGATTGTAGAAATTTGAAATTCGGGGAATGATTTCATAACCACTTTTATAAAAAGGGGATTGGTTGTTTGCGCTCTGACTTGCAACTTCGGCAATCAGGATATCTGAAGTCGAGACATTCGTGAATGCGTCCGGAACCAGAATCTCTACTTGTCCATCAAGAGATTTACCGCCTCCGTAAATATCTTTCAAACTCACATGTGCGGTATATTTTCCGGGTTGAAGAGGAATCCGGAGATTATCGAAAAAATCCTCTACGATAGAGTCACGCATTCTGGGACTTTCCAATGCGAAAGCGTTCGTATAAACAGTATCTCCGGAAGGTTCACTCGTTACAAAGGTCGAAACTTCAATTTTTGCCTGTAAGACAGAATCAATAGGCGCAAATCGGATAGTATATGCCACATATTGAAATTGTAAATCAACATAGGGTCCTTGTTCAGGTGAATAATAACTTTTGTAATCAATGAATGCTTTCATCTGATTTTTCTGTCCAAAAGAATTTGAAACAAGAACAAGTAAAGTCAAAATCACCAAAAATGGATTTTTCATAATTCAAAAATAGGTCTTGTAAAGTTAATGAATTTGGAGGGATTTACCGAATGTGAAACCCTATAAACGAAAAATCATTGATTAAACGGTGCTGATTTTCAGGTAACAAGTAAATAACTTTTATTTTTTTTTCAATTAATACTTGTCAAAAAGGAAAATAGCACTACTTTTGTCGCGGAGAATTGGCAGAGTGGTCGATTGCGGCAGTCTTGAAAACTGTTGTACCGCAAGGTACCGTAGGTTCGAATCCTACATTCTCCGCAAGAAATTGAATCCCGACATGCATAGCATCGTCGGGTTTTTTTCTTTTATGACTTTTCGAAGTGTAAGGACCAGTATTTTACCACAAATGCACAAATTTTTGGAGTCGCTTACCAGTCGACACTTTCTCTTTTTAAGTAAAAACTACTGGTTCCGCTTAAAAGAAAAGCGAGTGCGGTTCGCCTATGCATTTGCTTAGTTCACCTGACTTTCTCTGGTTCTTCAGTAGGTTATCAGTTTTTATTCTTTGAAACCTAAAGGTATTTGTAGTAAAAATAGAATGGGGTGTTAATTGTGATCTGCACATACAATTTCTGGCAATGGGCACAACTGAAAGGGTGATTTCCTATCTTTAGCCTTAAGGAAAATAAACCTTATCAAAATGAACCCTTCCGACTTAATAGCATTGATCGAGACAAATCACCTGGTTGAAAAGGTGCTTACAATTGAGCGCAATGCATTTCTGAAAACTGCCGGAAGTATCGATACCCATATCTATTTCATAGAAGAAGGAAGTCTGCGCGTTTTTGTGGTAGATGGAGAGGAGGAACGAACCATTCGTTTCGGTTATCAGAACAATATTTTGGTTTCACTGGATTCCTTCTTGACTGAAAAACCTTCCGAGTTTGTGATTCAGGCAATCAAAAAAACGCGGGTAAGGGTTATTCCGAAGAAAGGATTTATGGAATTTATCCATCAGGATGAAAATCATTTGAAGTTGTGGGTGAAGATCCTGGAGGATTTGGTGATCCAGCAGATTGAACGCGAAAAAGATCTGTTGACCGCTTCTCCCAAGGAACGCTTTGAGCGGGTATTGAAACGAAGCCCGATTTTGTTTCAGGAGATTTCCAACCGTCATATTGCGAATTATTTACGGATGACACCCGAAACCTTGTCACGCTTAAAAAAGTCTTGATTTCAATCAATGATTTTTGAAGAGGAGTTCATGACCTTTGTCAAAAATAGAGGAGATGAAAATACAGACAGAAGCATTATTGGTTGATTTAGCGAATAGAACGAAACAACTTATTCAGGATGCGGAATTGCTGAAAGAAAAGTCGGAAGAAAGTTTGAACTATAAGCAACATGCAGAAAGCTGGAGCATATTGGAATGTTTGGAACATCTGAATTTATACGGACGGTTTTATCTTCCTGAAATAAAAAAACGAATTTCGGAGCAGCTTGCTTTGTCCTCCCCCTCAATCGCCCTCCAAAAGGGGAAGAGCAATCCTGTTTTCAAAAGTGGATGGCTGGGAAATTATTTTGCGAATAGCATGCTTCTTAAAGCGAAACTGAATAAAATGAAGACCTTCCAAAATATGAATCCGATCAATAGTAAATTGGATAAACAGGTGATTGAAGAATTTTTGGATCAACAAACCGAACTGCTTCAATTGTTGGAGAAATCCCGCGAAATCAGTTTGAATAAGACCAAAACGGCCATCAGTATTTCGAAGTTGATCAAATTGAAGTTGGGTGACACGTTCCGTTTTGTGATTTACCACAATCAGCGGCACATGATGCAGGCACTTCGACTACGCTCAGTGACCTTGCCCCATGATTAGCAAGAGTGTTTTCCAATGTGGTAAGAGGAATATATTTTGAGGTGGCTGAGCGTAGTCGAAGTCACCCGATTCTAGTTCCATTTTTAACCGTTCTTTCCGGTTGCAATAAAGTGACTTCTTTGTTTTCTCCGATTCCACCAAGAATCAAGCATTCACTCATCATAGTGGCAATTTGTTTCGGAGGAAAGTTGATGACGGCAACCACTTGTTTTCCGATCAATTCTTCAGCTTGATAAAGAGCGGTTACTTGAGCAGAGGTTTTCCGGATCCCGAATTCCCCGAAATCGATGGTGATCTTGTATGCCGGATTGCGCACTTCCGGGAAAGTTTCTGCTGCGATAACGGTTCCGACTCGCATTTCCACGTGCATGAATTCGTCCCAGGTGAGGTTTTTAGATACGTTCTCCATAAATAGTACGTAATTGATCGGACTTTGATTTTACCGATTTGAATCTTTAACCAAAAGTATAGCCCCGATGAGTGATGCTCCAAAGATTATTGCTCCGGAAATTGCACAGGATATCCCGGTAAAATTCTGTTGGTTAGAAATTAATAAACCGTAAATAGTTAACCAGATTCCTGCCAATATGGAAAATGTGGTGATGAGTCCTATTAGATTTTTCATGTTGTCCTTTTGAAAATTACTAAGTGAAAATTAGTCAAATTCTAAATGGATTCTGTACTTGCTGAGAAAAATAGGCGCCCGAGATCAATATAGGTTGCATCGTGAAATGTTTCCAATAGTGATTCGTATAGTTCTTTCTGTTCATTGACTTCGTTCAACGCAAGTGGGAAAGGCAGAGTCATAATCTCACGTTCGATCTTTCCTTCTGAATTTAAAACCGGGCATAGAAATACGAGTTCGTCTTCTTTGATTTCTTTAAAAAGGGGAATGAATCCGGGATGAAAGGGGATTTCGTCAACGGATTGAATCAGTTGAAGTTTTAAGATTGAAAGCAGGGAATCATCTATTTCCGATTCCAAACAGGAAATCTTTTCTGCCAGGGCTTCCAGTCCGAATACGGTTCTTAATCGAAAACCTTTTGACATTTCCCGTGCAGCGGGAGCAGCGTATTTGCCGGCCAGATAATTTTCAAAATTATGGGTTACGACTTTTTCGTGTTCTTTCCAGCTTGAATTCCAGGACTTCGGGAATTGAGTGATCATTATTTTTTGGTCAAAGTCAAGATAGACTAACGGATCATCCACGTGAAAAGAATGAGTGCAGTTCGGGCAGGTAAACCTTTGGAATTTCCCGGATAAGATTTGCTGTTTGAAATCTGTTTTGGATGAGATTCGGAGACTTGTTGCAATCGACTGTGTGCTCTTTTGTCTGCAAACCGGACAAGAAACAGATTCTTCCTGAAATCGTGACATAATTTTTAAAGTTTCGTTTACAGACTGATATCTACATGTGTCTCCATGTAATTATAAGTTGTGGCATCACGCCCCTGAAGCACAGAACCATAACCCCGTTGTGTTTGATCCGGTTGATAATAAGCAGCATAAGCTTCTGCAAACCATTCTCCCGGAGCTCTGAATTGATAATTGGAAACCTGTCGGGCACGCGCGGCTGTATCATATGCCGACAAGGTGGTATCGTTCGAATAAACAAACGTTTTACCCGCAACATCTTTACCACCGGATGTATTCCATGGTTTTTTAAGGTTTACTTTTTGGAGATCCTCAAAAATAGAATCTTTATCTACTATGGAGCGATCGAATGGAATATTTGCCAGGTTGCTTGATTGGGTCATTAATCGAATGACTTCCGTTTTGACGGCATTCGGTGAAGCAGTGGCAGTAATCAGTTTGGCTATTTCGATTCTAACCATTGCGAGACAAGCGGGATGGTTTGAAAGTGCCGAGTTGTTCTGAAGCAGGTAAGCCTTCACCATTGAATCCATTGAATTATACGAATCCCAGTTTCCACCGTTTGCAGTCGAACAATACGCTCTACTGAAACCGTGTTGCTTATCTACAGCATGACCCACTTCATGTCTCACGGATTTATCGAAGCTGTTTTTTCCTGTAAAGACATTGGTTCCTCTGTTATTCCATTTGTCAGATAAAGTCCTTTCGTCTGCTCTGGTATTGTTGATATTGTCATAACCAATGGAAACGGTATTGGCATCACCATACCAGCCACCTCCTCCTGTGAATCGTTTTAATTTTGCAAAACTGGCGTTACTGGATGCATGTCCGTCGGGTAATTTAATCATCAAATTGTAGGCTCTTTTTAATCCTTCCAAGGTCCAGTCTGTTTCTGCCTGCACAGTGTCATCGCCGGCAGTTGGCTTTCCAACTTCCAATCCTTTAATATTGGCGACATCAATATCAAAACGCTGGGACGCTAACTTTTTTAAGGCTCCCAAATCAGTAACCAGATCCACAAATAAATTGATCACCTTTCTTGAAAAGAATGACAATGCTTTCCCCTTCGGAAAAGTCCCGATTAGATCACTTCCTGCCCCGTTAACAAAAGTCTGGTCTAGTATGAGTGGTAATTCGCCCTTGAGCAATAAGGAGGTCATGGTGGTGATTTTCTGCGGAACACTTGTCACCTGAAGATAATCCTGGATCCACGTTTTGGCTCTTGGAGCCTTGGCAATACTTAGGATTAGTAAACGGGTAGAATCGGCATCCGGTTGTTGCTCAATTCTATCCACAATAGTTTGATTGGATGGAATATTGCCGTTTGTCTGTTCAATTTCCAGTAATACATCCTCTTTAAAACTTTTTACAGGAGCAATCCGTTTATTGGTAGGATCATTTTGCTCTTTGTCGGTGATGTAGGCATTTGTCACATACCTTAAAACACCCAGTAAATTCAGTTTTCGCTGTTTGTGACCTTCCTCATCATTTAAAATGGGATTTAAGAGGTAGTCTTCATAATTCTGGATAGCATCGTCAATAGCAGTAATGGAACTTCGTCTTTCCCCCAAATTTGTAAGTGCTTTGAATGCTCCTAAACTCATCATGGCCTGGATGGGTGCTTCGGATCCAGTTGAATTTCTTTCTTTTGTTTCCGGATCATCCGTAAATTGTTTTGGAAGAAGGGTATTTGCTTTTGCTCCCATCAAATCTGCTTCCTTTTCCAACCCGGAATCATCATTGATGTTTGTAGTTCCTTTCAATTGCTTCGTGGGTTGAACCCGCCCTTGTTTTTGTTGTACCACATGCCAGGCTTCATGGGGAAGATGCTTTTCCTGTCCGGGACCCAGGTGAATATCTGTTCCTTGCGCATAGGCGTGAGCTTGCAGTTGGGAAGGTTTGTCCGAGTTGCGATGCACTTTTACATCGTCGAGTGAAATTCCCGAAAGGTTTTCAATTCCTCCCTTCAGGTTGTCGGGTAAACCGGTTTTGTTTTCTTTCTTTTGAATGGTTGTGGTCTGGACGCTATTGTCTGCCATTTCCTGCACAGATCTTAATTGGGCAGCTTGCGGGCTGTTATCAGCGATTTCCTGTATTTTTTTCTGAGAAACCGATTGATGCTGATTATCAACAAAATGAGAGGCGGACTTTCGATCAGTTTTTGACTGAGATTGGCTTAAGGAAGCTTGCTTGCTTTTGTTTCCCGGTTTTTTATTGGCATGCGGACTCATTTCATTGGTGTATGAAGGGTTTTACATTGCGGGAATTTTTCAGTAGAAAGATTCATTATAAATAGTGTTTCAGTTATTGGGTAGACAATGTATGAAATTTTGAGAAAAGTCAATTGATAAAACAAAAAAAATCCCTTTCGGTCATCTGACGGAAAGGGATTCGATTATTCTATGTGAGGAGTTACTTTCCTAAAAGTACATCCACCGCTTTTTTCAATTGTGCGTCTTCGCCTTTCAACATGGTGTTGTAGTCGTTTGCGATTTTGAAATCCGGTTCGCATTGGTTGTTTTCGTAGTATTTTCCATCCATGGTCATGACACCGACTTGCGGAATCCCGAAGATCAAGGAGTTGTCCTGCAGGTTTTCCCACCAAACTGCTGTTCCTGTTCCCGGTACCGGCATTCCGATTAGTTTACCGATGTTCAAGGTTTTGTAAACAACCGGGAACATGTGTGCATCGGAGTAGTTTCCTTCTCCCATGATCACACAACTTGGTTTGGTCCATTTGGAACCCGGTTCAATTCCAATTTTTTGACCCCTCGGTACAAAGTTGATGTATTGTTTTCCGGACAGGAAGGTTGCCAAGTCGTCGTGTAACCAACCACCGCCGTTGAATCGCGTATCTACGATCAATGCTTCCTTGTTGATGTATTTCCCCATTACCTGGTTGTAGAATTCGCGGTAACTGTCATCATCCATTCCACGAACGTGCATGTAACCCAACTTACCGTCAGATAGTTTTTCCGTCATGGTCTGCATACGTTTCACCCAACGTTGGTAAAGTAATTCGCTTTGCATTCCCGCAGAAATCGGTTTGATGATCTCCTCCCAGCGTTTGCCATTTGACGGGTCGTAAATAGAAAGTAAGATTGGCTTACCGGATTTGCGATTCAGAAGGGAGTAATAGTTCAATTCCGGTTTGATTTCCACTCCGTCGATTTTTTCAATGATGGCACCGGCTTTTATTTTGGTTTCAGAACTAACCAATGGACCTTTATCCAGGATTTCAGCAATTTTCAAACCTGTTCCGGTGAACGTTTCATCGAGAATTACACCCAATTGTGCTGTTTCATCCGCATTTTCGCGATGTGGGTAGAAACGACAACCTGTATGAGATGCGTTCAATTCACCCAATAATTCGCTACACATTTCGGCAAAATCATAGTTGTTATTGATGTGAGGAAGGAACTTTGCATACGTGGATTTGTAATAAGTCCAATCGGTTCCCTGAAGATCTGCAACGTAGAATTTTGTTTTTACCTGTCTCCACATGTGCTCAAACAGGTAGGCGCGTTCTGCGTAACTGTTTTGTGTGCGTTCTGCTCTGAATGGAATGTCTTTCCGTTCTCCTTTTTCTAAATCCAGGCGTGTCAATTTCCCTTCGATAACGGCATAGATATTTTTCCCTTCCTTGTCCATGGACGTACTCCATATCCCATTCGCCTTCAACGGAATCAACATTTTTGTTTCGTGATCCTTGAAATTGCGGAGATACAAATTAGTCCCATCTTCATTCGGAGTCAGGTAATACAATTTTTCTCCTTTCGGATCTAAGAATGCATCTTGTAAGAAAGAAGAGTTTTCAGTCAAACGAACCTGGCGATCCATTAATCCCACCAAGTCAATTTTTAAAGGCTCTGTCTTTTTGGTTGTATCCGCTTTCTCACCTTTTCCTTTTTTTGCAGTTTCGGATTCCTTGGTTTTGTCTTTTTCCTTATCGGTTTTCTCCTTTTGTTCTTTCCAAAGCTCGTAATCCGCCTTTTTCATTTTGAACAGGTCGAATGCATTCTGATCCAGGAACAAAGCATAAGCATCTTGTTGCGAACCGTGGCTGGCAACATTTTTCATTCCGTCGCGATTGGAGAACCACAAAATAGCTTTTCCATCCATCTGGAATTTCGGTCCACCGTTTGAGAATCCGTTTTGGGTCAGTTCAAGCATCGGTTTTCCTCCGCTCACATCCACTAATCCGATTTGTTCGTGCCAGTTTCCATCTTGTAGGAAAGAAACCAGAATGTATTTGCTGTCCGGAGCCCAATTGAAGGTCTGGTCACCATCGCTGTAAGAATAATTCTTAGTTGCAGGAAGTACATTACGGATCTTCTTGCTTGCGATATTGTAGACGCTCACTGCAGTTCTGTTTTCCAGGAAAGCAATTTCCTTTCCGTCCGGAGAATATTGCGGTTGGAACGATTCATTTTCAGTAACAACCAGTGCTTCTTCTTTTAAAAGGGTAGAAGCGTAGAAATGACTATCTTCTTTTCGGATCATGGTTGTTTGATAAATCCCCCAAATGTTATTTCTTTCAGATGCGTACAAAATAGCTTTCCCATCAGGAGAGAAACTAACATTTCGTTCTTCTTCCGGTGTATTGGTGATTTGTTTGGTTACACCGTTTTCAAGTGAAACAGCGTACACATCACCGTGATTGGTGAAAACAACTTCTTTTCCACTTGGCGCAACAGCAATTTCAGAAGCTCCACCGGTTTCAGAGACGTTTTTAGTATCTGCATTCCGGTCTTCCGCATTGATCTGAATGCTTACTTTCTCCGGACCTTGACCTTCTTTTTGCGTGTAGATCTCTCCATCGTAACCGTAACAAAGTGTGTTGTTATCGGAAACCGAAAGGAAGCGAACCGGGTTTTTATCAAATTTTGAAATCTGAGTTGCTGAGCCTGGTGAATTCGGGTTCATTTTCCAAATATTGTAAGAACCACTTTTTTCGCTCAGGTAATAAATACTGCTTTCGTCGTTATTCCAAACCGGATTTCGGTCTTCTCCTGCAAACTCGGTCAATTTGGTAAACTTATCTCCTGCTTTTTCGTACATCCACACATCGCGAGTTACGGATGATTGATGGTGTTTTCTCCAGGAATCTTCGTATCCTTTTTTATCGTGGAAAATCATTTTTGTTCCAGCCTTGTTCCATTTGATGTTTTCAGCTGTAATCGAAAGTTCCTGTTTTTCACGTCCTCCTTCAATTCCGACAGAATAAACTTCGCCTAAAGCTCCATAAGGAAACTGGGACATAGCTGCATTGTCTACGCGTAAAGCAATGAACACGATTCTTTTTCCGTCCGGAGAAGTACATTGCGGATAGTCATTGCTCGAATGAAGCGTAAGTCTTTTGGTTGTTCCGCCAATTAAGGGAACGGAAAACACATCAAAATTCCCATAACGATCCGATGCGAAATAAATGGTTTTTCCGTCGGGTGAGAACACCGGCATGAAGTCGTATGCATCGCTCAAAGTTATTGGAGTTGCAGTTCCACCTGCAGCAGGAACCTGATAGATATCTCCTTTGTAAGTGAAAACAATGGTTTTCCCATCCGGTGAGATGATAGGATAGCGCATCCAAAGGGGAGCGCCTGCTATTTGTTCTGGTAGGTTAGGCATTCGAAGGCTCATAACCATTGCGCCAATCATGACCCAAGCAACTAGTTTCTTCATATAGTGATTTTAGAATTTTAAAAGTAAAAAAATAATGCAGAATAGGTGCGGGACAAATGTGGGACGGACGAATCTAATTACGAATGGAAGGACTTGAGGTGTACGGTTAAACTAATTTTTTTACTTTGGAATCCAACCTTTGCACCTTTTGCGCGTTATATTCTTAAATAATATTTAATAATATAACTTTAAAAAAAGTAGCTTATGAAAAAAATTACTCAATTATTCATGATTTGTTTGGCGCCTGTGGCTTTTGGTCAGACAAATCATACAGTGAATGCACAAGCGCAGTCTTGGTCGCCGAATGACCTGACCATTGATCTTGGGGATTCCGTAACATGGATCAACAATAACAATGGGTCGCATAATTTGAACGGTACAACTGCTACGTTTGCTGCAAATCCTGAATCATTCTCTATGTTGACTACAGGGACAAACTGGACTTTTGGAAAACGTTTCAATATTGCAGGTGTTTACATGTATCGTTGCAATGTTCATTCTGCTATGATGACCGGGAAAGTGACGGTGATTGATCCAAGCTTAGGAGTAGGAGAAAATGCAGCTTCAACAATCAGTTTCGGACCGAACCCTGCAACGGAGACAATTACCATTCAAACGAAAGCAACGGATTTCAATGTGGTGATCTATGACATGTCAGGAAAACAGGTATTGTCAGAAAATTTGAAAAACAAGAACGAATTGAACATTGCTTCCTTGAAACAAGGGACTTATGTGATTGAGATCAATGCTGAGGGAACAATCCTTCAGGATAAGTTTATCAAAAACTAAGAACTTAGAATATTTAGAAGGAAGTCCGGATCAGTTTGTGGTTCGGGCTTTTTTATAAAAAGCAGTAGCTTCTCCTATTTTTCTTTCCCCCAATAATAATAGAGTTTTCCTTTGGAATAAAACGTAGGAGATTTGGGTGAATCGTAAACTCCTTTTGTGTCAATACCGACCAATTTACAGCCGTCTTTTGCTGCTTTTTTCTTCATTTCCATGAGTTGTTCCTCATTTAAATCACTTACGGCATTTATTCTTTGAGTGATCTTAAGCGTAGATTCTCCCATAATATCCAATTTCCGTGGTGTTTTTCGGGATTCAATAATACGAATTTCTACTTTTTGCCAGTCAACTTCAGGTGTTTTATCCTGAGCATAGGAAGCCGTGCCGATCGCTAGTTGAAAGAATAATAAAAGAATACCAATTTTTTGCATGTTGGATTGAATAAATTTCCAAGGGTAATGATAAAACTTTTTGAGATAGTATTCTATACTTGAATAAAAATCTAAGTCTTAATATCCTGATCTTTATTTGCTATCAACCACTCATCCCTGTCTTTTAACCTCTCGCTAAATGAGATCCGTATTTTGACCGAATTTTAGATAAGTGTTTCGGGATTGCTAACAATTGTGTATATTTTTGCGACACTAATTTTAAGTCATGGATACAAAAAACGAACTTTCGACTCTTCGTGTTTCTAAATTGGCAGAACATATCATTGGTTCTGAAATTATCAAATTGGCAGCAGAGGTTAATGAGAAAATAAAACAGGGAGAACAAGTTTACAATCTGACGATTGGAGATTTCAATTCGAAGGTTTTCCCTATTCCGGCAGAATTAAAGCAATTCATTCAGGAGGCGTATGACGATGATCAAACGAATTATCCTGCTGCAGATGGAATGTTGGAATTACGTCAGGCTGTTTCCCAATTATTGAGTAAGCGGGGTGATTTAGAATACGCAACAGATGAAATTGTAGTTACCGGTGGAGCCCGACCGGCTATTTATGCCATTTTCAAGGCGATTGTAGATCCGGGAGATGCTGTGATTTTTCCGGTTCCATCCTGGAATAACAATCATTATACTTATTTGAATAATGCCCGTCCGATCCTGATTGAAACGAGTCCGGAGAGTAATTTCATGCCTCGGGCAGAGGAAATTGCACCCTATCTTGCAGAAGCGAGTCTTTTGGCTTTGTGTTCACCCCTGAATCCGACAGGAACCGTTTTTTCGAAAGAGGATTTGGAACAGATCTGTGATTTGGTGATTGCAGAAAACAAAAAACGCGAATCGGCAGGAGTGAAACCTTTGTATGTGATGTATGACCAAATTTATTGGCCATTGACTCATGGTTCCATTGAACATTACAATCCGGTTTCTTTGCGACCTGCTATGCGCGAATATACCTTGTTTGTGGATGGGATCTCCAAATCGTTGGCTGCAACAGGAGTTCGTGTCGGTTGGACGATGGGACCGAAATTCGTAATCAACAAGATCAAATCCATTTTGACTCACGTAGGTGCTTGGGCTCCAAAGGCAGAGCAAATGGCTACTGCAAAATACCTGAATGAATTAAGCTTATACGATACGTATCTGAATCATATCAAATCTGAGATCAATTCACGTTTGTTGGGCTTTTACAATGGAATTCAATCCTTGAGATCGGCAGGTCATAAGATTGATGCGATTGCTCCGGAAGCTGCAATCTATCTGACTGTTCAGTTTGAATTACATGGTTTGAAAACGGCATCAGGAACTGTTTTGGAAACAACACAAGACGTTACGAAATATATTTTGGATGAAGCAAAAGTGGCAATTGTGCCATTCTATGCTTTCGGTTCTTCAGATGATTCCAGTTGGTACCGACTTTCTGTCGGGACTTGCAAGATCGAAGATGTGGATGGAGTTATTTCCAATTTGAAAGCTGCTTTGGAGAAATTGAGTTAGAACTTGTCCTTTGACAATCGTTTTTAGATAATGACGCGGGAATTTTACCCGCGTTTTTTGTTTTGCTAAAGAAAATAATCGCCCTTTTAGATCTGAAATTGACCAGTGATATTTTAGCGTTATTTCATGTGGTTTGGTGAAATAATCATCAAATAGTTTTCTGAAAGATATTCACAATTTTAATTTATTGAGGTAAGAATGAGGTTTCTGAAACGATTTTTTATTTAAATTTCCTACCAGAACTAAAAAGCTATATTTCAAAATTAAACTACGCTTATGAGAAAACTCGTCTTTTCTATGACCTTGTTATGTGGATTTACGTCCTATTCGCAAGGCATTCCTCAAAAATCACAACAACTTGTCTCTCCGCAAGCAGTTGAAAAATGCAGTCAGCATCATCACATGCAGCAAATGCAACTGAATGATCCGGTACGTTTTGCAACAATTTTTAAAGATCCGTTGCCAAATCAAAGTTCAAAATACAAGCCTGGTGCTGGAACTGAGAAATTAACAGGTCTTATTTATACGATTCCTGTTGTTTTCCACATAATTCACAACAATGGTTCGGAAAATATTTCGGATGCTCAGGTGCAAGATGCCTTAAATATTCTGAATCGAGATTATCGAAAATTGAATCCTGATACAAGCGCTATTGTAGCTGCTTTTCAAGGTGATGCTGCAGATGTGGAAATTCGATTTGTTTTTGCTACTGTTGCTCCAAACGGTGCCTGTTTTTCAGGGATTACGAGAACGGTTAGTACAACAACCAATGACGGAACTGATGGTGAAACTCAAGTAGCTGCAGTCGTTAGCGGGAATAATGTTTATCAGGGGGTTTGGCCTCATAACCGCTACTTGAACATCTACATTGCCAATGATATCGGTGGTGCTGCCGGTTATACCTTTAATCCGAACAATGGAGGGACGCCTCAGCAACAAATGTATTACAATGGTGTTTTTGCCTTGCATAATTACACAGGATCAATTGGAACTTCGAGTGTTACGAACAGTAGAACATTGACACATGAAGTTGGTCACTGGTTAAATTTATCCCACGTTTGGGGGGCAAATAATAATCCTGGTTCGGCAGGTTGCGGTGGTACGGATAACGTAAACGACACGCCGGCAACCCAAGGATCTACATCTTGTGTAGTTACTCAGAATTCCTGTACAACAGACAATGCTTATTGGGGATTTGATCAGATAGATCAGGTACAAAATTACATGGACTACTCTTATTGTTCAAAAATGTTTACGCAGGGTCAAGTAGATAGAATGCGTGCAGCAATCATCAGTTCGGTGGGAGGCAGAAACAACATCTGGACAACTGCCAATTTGAATTTAGTTGGTGGTGGACCGGGTACTTCTCTTTGCGCACTTGATTTCAATGCAAACCAAACAACCATGTGTGCAGGAACTACCGTTACTTATACTCCAAGTCAGACTTCAGGAATTGCTACTTATTCCTGGTCATTCCCTGGTGGAACACCTGCAACATCGACAGCAGCAAGCCCAACGGTTACTTATTCAACGGCGGGAACTTATAATGCAAGTTTAAGCGTTACTGCTACATCGAATGGTGCAACCTATTCAAAATCCAAAACAAACTACATTACGGTAAATACCAATACAACAGTCAGCTTGCCAATTTCGGAAGGTTTCGTTTCTACAACCTTTCCTCCGACAGGTTGGACGATTGTCGATCCGAATGGTTCTGGGACTTGGACACGATCAAATACTGTAGGGCGTGCACCAACTACTGGTAACTCGTTGAGATTTGATAATTACAATATTGTATCCGGTAGCGATGAGATGCGTTTGCCAAAAGCAGATATTGGAGCTTATTCCAGTGCTCAAATGGTCTTTGATGTAGCTTACGCACCTTATAATGCATCTTATTATGATGGATTAGAGGTATTGGTTTCTACTGATTGTGGGAATTCTTTTACAACAGTTTATTCCAAATCGAATACAACATTAGCTACGGCGAGTGCAACAACAAATTCATTTGTGCCGTCAACTGCTCAATGGAGAAGTGAAACGGTAGATTTGACTCCATACGTTGGTAATAGTTCTGTTTGGATTTCATTTAGGAATATTGGAGGGAATGGTAACAATATATATGTCGATAACATCAATGTAACAGGAATCAGTGGTACTCCGGCAGCTCCGGTTGCATCATTCAGTTCGACTACAACAGCTGTTTGTGCCGGTCAATCGGTTACTTATACAAGTACTTCTACAAATAACCCTACTTCATACAGTTGGTCATTCCCGGGAGGAACACCTTCCACATCGACTACTGCAAGTCAGGTTGTGACTTATCCGACGGCTGGTACCTATAATGTGTCATTAACAGCAACAAATATGGGTGGATCGAATGCATCGAATCAGACGGGATATATTACGGTGAATGCGGTTCCTGCTGCACCAACAATCACTGCCGGTGGACCGACAACATTCTGTCAGGGAGGTTCTGTTACCTTGACTTCTTCTGCTGGTTCAGGAAATACCTGGTCGAACAATTCCACTTCATCTTCGATTACAGTAACTGCTTCAGGAACATATACGGTTACCAATACGGTTGCTTCTTGTGCCTCTCCGGCTTCAAATAGCATTTCGGTGACAGTAAATCCAAACCCGACTGTTAGTTTTGGTGCCGTTCCAATGTTGTGTTCAAATGATGGACCTTATACCTTGACACAAGGAAGTCCTGCCGGTGGAACATATTCAGGAACCGGTGTGACAGGTGGTCAGTTTAACCCTGCAACAACAGGAATCGGATCGACTACCGTAACATACAATTACACGAATGGAAACGGATGTTCAGGCTCTGCTCAAACTACGGTTGTGGTTGACGGTTGTGCATCCATATCTGAAAATGAATTGGATCTGATCTCGGTTTATCCTAACCCATCAACAGGATTGATAACGATTCATTCGGGAGAAGTGAATCTGAATGCTGTAAAAGTGTTCAATGCACAAGGTCAGGTTGTTTATGAACTGAACAATCTGCAAACAGTGAAACAAGATGTCGATTTGAGAAATATGGCAAAAGGTGTTTATACACTTCGTGTTTTAACGGATGTTGGGACACAGCATATTCCAATCGTGTTGGAAAAATAGAATGAAGCAATTGAATGAGAGAAGGCTGTTACATTACGTAGCAGCCTTTTTTGTTTTTTACGACTGATACTTTATCATATCGCGATCTCGTAATATAACGAATCTTGAAAATGGAAAGTTAATATTTAAACAAAAGGATAGGGCTACTGTTTTATTCCAAATGGTTGTACGGAAAATCGCAACTCGTAAAAGTCAAGTGCAGAATTCCGTTTTCAATTGCTATGCATACCTAGCAAATTTGTCTCGAAACTTAAAATTGAAAACCATGAAAAAAATAGTTCTAATGTGCTTGGGTTTATATATGTATGAATCGTTTGCTCAAACCTCCGAGTTGCCTTCGATGATGATTGCCGGAATCGAGGTCCGAAATATACCATCCAATGAAGATATCCTTCGTTCCGTGATTTATAAAAGTCTCGTGAATTCCAAAAAGTATGTGGTCAATGACCGATATGATGTAGCTGAAAAGTTGGGGGATACTCAAATGAAAGAATGTCTGGGTAAAGAATGCATGGGGAAGGTAGGAACAAAATTGAATGCGGATTTTGCTTTAAGTGCAAGTTATGAAGGATTGGGTGACCGGATTCTGATCTCCATGAAAATTGTCAATGTGAAAACAGGAGAAATCGAACAGAATGAAATCCAGCAATTTGAAAATCAGCCAAGAGAACTCAATCGCATGACGGATATTATGATTTATAAATTACTTAAAGCAGATGTTGATTTGTCTGTCTACAAAGCATTGTTTTTTAAAGATGGTCCAACAGCCAGTTCCGGCTTAGGAAAGATGAACAATTCAGGACCTCGTATCGGTTTTGCACTGGCGACTGGAGAAAACGGGGAGTTTTTCACGCGGAATGAGCGGGACGGAGGAGTAGGAACGTTACCGGTTTTATTCAATATCGGATATCAACTGGAAGTGCAGTATGCAGGAAGTGAAAAGTTTAGTGGCTTGTTTGAGTTTTTAGGAAATGTTGCCGGAATGGAACACGGTACACCAATTCCGTCACTTGCCATTATGCATGGAGTCCGTTTTGGCAAAGGAGCCTGGGAAATCGCCATGGGACCATCATTTACTATGAAGCGACTTGTTTCGGGGACCACTGATTACGATGGAGAGTTTCACACTTTTCAGGAATTGAATGATGATATGGGAGTGACGAATGCTGCTCACATGGATTATTTCAAAAGACCGGATACCCGGGGAGCAACCTACTTTTCAACGAATTTCATTTTCGCAGTTGGGAAAACCTTCCGACCGGGAGCTTTGAATGTTCCGTTGAATCTTTATGCAAGTATGAATAAATACGGAACCACTTATGGGGTTTCACTCGGAATCAACATCACCCGATCACGTAAATACACCTACACCAAATAAGTCAAGATGAAAGGAGGAGGCTGTCTAAAAAGTTAGGCAGCCTCTCATTTTATTCATTGGAACAGTTCACACCAACGGATTCACAATTTTTCCCACGAATGCACAAATAAAAATGCTTGCCTAATACTTACGCTGAAGCTCTTAGCCTTCGCATAGCTATGGCAG
>NZ_CALRYJ010000026.1:0-40112 GCF_943372375.1 Fluviicola taffensis DSM 16823
ATGCAACTCATTTATTGGAGAGTGGGACAGATTTGCGGTTCATTCAAGAGTTACTGGGGCACACTAGTTCACGCACCACTGAAATTTACACGCATGTCAGCAACAAAAGTTTGCAGCTCATAAAAAGTCCATTTGACACATTATGAAAAGTGTTATTTTTACGAATAATGATAAAACCAACCAACACCAAGAAAAGCACACAAACACATCATCTATTTGTTGACTTTGTATACTTTTTTTCGGGATAGGTTTGCATATAAATAAGTTATGGTTAATTACCGTGATTCTGTTACTAACGAGAAAAACAACATTTAAGAACTGTATGAAATATTTTCTTTTTCTGATTCTTACAATTTCTTGTTCTTTAGTTAGAGCAAGTCAATGTTTGGATTTAGGACCACTTACCCAGAAAGAATTTAACGAGACAAGATTGATATTCAATGCATTAATCACAAATATTGAATACGATAGTCTAAACCACGAAAGAATATTTTATTTAAAAGTTTATAATGTTTTTAAAGGTGATATTGACACCGGGGATTTAAAAATTTACACTTCAGGACAATTACAAGCAAGTGATCTAGAAATAGGCTTTAAAATGTTGTTGTTTTTGAATTTGAATAAAAACAAACCATTTATTTCAAGATGTTCAAGGCAATATTTACTGAATGATTTTTCAAACGAGACATCAAATTTGGAGTTAAAAAAATATCTTCTCAAAAAGAATAAGTTCGATAGTGAGTTTTATTTCAATGACACTTTACGCTCTAAAGGACAATTGAAAAATGGCCTTCCTGATGGGAAGTGGTACTATTATAGAGAAGATGGAACACTTAAAATGGAAGGTTATTATGAAAATGGTTTCAGGGTAGGACTTTGGAAGGATTATTATAATGGCGCATGGCATCATCAATATTATATCAATGGTATAAAGAATGGAATTCACACTGAATTTTTTGAGAATGGCTTAATAAAAGAGACCGGCATTTATGTAAATGACTGCAAAACTGGAGTTTGGACTTCCTTCTATTCAAACGGTACATCTAAAGAACAAATTGATTGGACCACTGGATACATTTATTTTTGGAATTCATGGGATCCAAAAGGTGAAATCATGATAAATATGGGTAACGGAATACATCGATATTTCGACGATGATGGAAATCCAGAATCGTATAGTAATTCAATAATTGAAAATGGAAATTTTAAATAACCATAACAGCAAACAAGCGCAAGCGGCAAACGTTCGTACGTTTTAGCCGCCTGCGCCTGTTTGCAAAACGTTATGTGTAATTGCCTGCTTAACCCATGATGAATCTTTTTAAGTGCATTTTTAAAAGAAAAGAAATAGACCAAAATGAAAATGCGTTTGTCGAGGGAGAATTCTTATGGTGTATCGTTGGTAATATTGTTGATTACCATTTTTATGGTGAACAAAAAGAAATAAAAAGTGGGACTAAACATTTTCGTCCTGGAGCAAAAGTTTATTGTATTCCCGAATTTGGTGGAATGGCACATGAAACGATTAGAGTTATAGGAAAACCAAGAGGAAGCAGAGGGATGATAAATGTTATTATATCGACAAAAAAGATGAAAAATTTCAGACTTCAAAAAGTATATTCCGATTCCTTGTTTGAAAAAATATCCGAACAAGCACCTTATCGTGTCAATAATAGTTATCGACTAAGTAAAAAGGAATTAGTTGATATTTTGGATATCGTTAAGGCTTATACTGAAGAAATTAAATTACCGTAAAAATGATATACATAACAGCAAACAAGCAAAAGCGCAAAAATGATTATACTTGTTAGACGCCTTTTTGCCTATTTGGAAAACGTTATGTACATTGACTAATTATGTTTGAACAGATTTTAAATCAAATCGCGGTAAGTCGAAATTTTAAAAAAGGCGAGGTTTTGCAAAGTGCCGGACAAGAATCCTCCAAAGGTTATTTTGTAAAGAAAGGACTACTTAGAAGTTTTACCATTGATGATAATGGCAAAGAGCATATTTATATGTTCGCATCTGAAGGGTGGATTTTATCTGACATTGAAAAGGAAGTATTTGGAAATAAGACAGTTTTGTATATTGAGGCCATTGAAGACTCAGAAGTATATATCTTTAATCCCGGGCAAATATATCAATTAGACTTGCAACATGAATATACTGACTACATGATTTCTTCTCTGATGAAACGGATTGGTGTGATGCAGCGACGTATCTTAGCTCTTATGAGCGCTTCTGCAAGGGAACGTTACGAGTCGTTTCTTCAAATTTATCCCGATTTACAAAACAGAGTGCCGCAAAAAATGATTGCTTCTTATCTAGGTATCACTCCAGAAGCACTGAGCAAAATTCGAGGGCAAATTATTCGAAACAAATAGGGATTTCATTTCTTAATCTAGATTAATTTTCTTTCGGTCAATTGACCAGATCTTTGTTCCATTAACAAATTAAAAATGTAATAATGAGAACAATCACTTATTTTTTCGTAGCAGGATCATTTATCCTTTTTTCAGCATTTACTATTGTCACTTCAACAACATGGAAGGTGTCTGACAATTATTCAGTAAAATTTGCTGGTACAGATGCTGAAGGAATTTTTAAAACCTTGAAAGGAGATGTATCTTTCGATGCGGACAACCTTTCTTCCACCAAATTTGATTTCACGGTTGATGTAAACTCTATCAACACAGGAAACGGCATGAAAAACAAGCATGCGGTAAGCGATAAATGGTTTGATGCCGATAAGTATCCTAAAATCACCTTTAAATCGTCCAAAATTGTTAAAGAAGACGGCCAATTCAAGGTAACTGGAACTATGACAATTCATGGAGTTTCAAAAGAAATGACCATTCCATTTTCGTTCAAAAACAACACAATCGATGCAAAATTTTCAGTAAATCGTATGGATTATAAGGTAGGTACGATGGAAGGAATGTCCAAAAAAGTATCAGACAAAATTTCCTTGGAAGTAACTATTCCACTATCAAAATAAGCATCACAAAAATTATTTTCCAAACAAATAATAAGCATGAAAAAGCATTTAATACATGGTGGTGCGGCTGGGGTACTGGCTGCAATCGCAAGCATCATTTTCTTGAACATATACAAGAAATTGTATTTCGTTGATTTCAGCGCAGTAATAGATGAAGTAGCCGTTATGGCTTCTTCGATAATTGGTTGTGTTTTAATGGCGTTGGGATACATCATTCTCGACAAAATAAAAAAGCCTAACCTTTATGGGGCAATGAATTTACTCATCATGGTTTTGTGCTTCTTGAGTATTGTTCCTGTGATGGGTATGACTTTGCCACTCGAGGTTGAATTTCCTGAATTGTTTCCAGGCATGGTTGTTCCAATGCACTTCTTCCCTGCAGTTTCGTATTTTGGTCTGATTCCTTTCTTTAATAAGAAGTAAATCATGGAAAGGAAGCGATTCATAAAAACAATCATTGGCTCCACCACATTATTACTTACAATGGACGGATTAACTTCACTTACAAGTGCAATGTCACATGAAAAAGCTAACGCATTGGAAGCTTTGAACACAGACGAAATAGCCTCTTTTGGGGCTATTCATCTAAATAATACTTCTATTGAAAATGCGAAGAACTTTTGGATTGACGTCATAGGCATGAAATTAAGAGCTGAATCGGAGAGCATGGCTGAGTTTGGTACTGAAAACAAAACATTGGTAGTGGTTCATAAAACAGCTACAACGGCTTTTAAAGAAGGATACAGTGGGTTATATCATTTTGCGATTCATCTCCCTAACAAAGAAGAATTTGCAAAAGCTCTTTATCGTTTGCAGCGGAACAAGTATTCATTTTCACCAATTGATCATACCATGACTCAATCCTTTTATCTGACAGATTTTGATAACGTAATAGTTGAGCTGGCACTGGAAACTCCTGAGCGGTTCAAAAGGGTAATCACTGAAGGTGGACTTTTTATGGACGATACAGACGGCACAATCCGAGGTGCCTCGGCACCACTAAATACAGATGAAATCCTGAAAAGTCTTGCAGAAAAGGATTTGTCAAAAATAATAAGCGAAAATGCAAAAATTGGACATATCCATTTTTACGCGAACGACGTTGAAAACAACAACAACTTTTACAAAAAACTGGGGTTTAGTCAATCTAATTATTTTCCCCAATACATGTTTGCTGATTTAGGTGCAGGTGGGCCATACCTTCATCGTATCGCTTTGAACGCATGGCATGGATATAACAAGCCAATGGCTCCTTCAAGTAATGCGGGTTTGAAGCATTATCATATCGTTTTCAAATCCAGAGAAAAATTGGAAAATGTATTGAATCTAATTGAATATAGTACTGAAAAAAAGGGCGAATATTGGACATTAGATCCAACAGGAACCAAAATTTTACTAACGCACGATGCATAGTATAAAATATGCAATCAATGATAGAAAAATATAATCTTGTGATAGCTATATTATTGACTTTGGTAAGCAGTTGTAAAGCTCAAAATAGCCGGGAAAATATGGAATCAAACACTGGGTCACATTATGTCATCAGAGAAAGTTCGGATTGTAGTGAAAAATCACCAATGCTTATTTTATTGCACGGTCATGGAGGTAATGAAAATGACCTTTTTGCCTTTGAAGAGCAAATTCCACTAAATTGGATTGTTGTCTCCGTTCGTGGACCATATAAGCTGGCGGAAAATAGTTATCGATGGTACGATGCGAAACTGGTTGACGGTAAAATTGTCATTAACATTGAGGAAGAAGAAAAGAGCCGAAAACAAATCGTGGTTCTCATTTCTGAATTAACGAAGAAATACAATGTTGATAGCAGTAAAGTTATCGTTGCTGGTTTCAGTCAGGGCGCTAATATGGCTCAATCAATTGGATTGTGCAACCCCAATTTGTTGTCTGGTTTTGCCGTTTTTAGCGGAAGATACGTTGAGGAAGTGGAACAATCGATAAGTAAATCCCCCAACCTAAAAAACCTCAAAGCATTTATTTCTCATGGAAAAGAAGATACTATGTTGCCAATTAGATATGCTATAGAGAACCAGAACAAACTGAACAAGTTAGGAATCAAAATTGAATACACATCTGATTATGTGGGGCATTCAATTTCAAGTAAAGAAATTATCGCATTTAGGAACTGGCTTAGCCAAATGTAAAACACAAATTCGAAAATTATGCAAATCAATACTTCACAATCTAAAGTGAATTTTTCAATCAAAAAATTAATTGTTTTAACAGTTAATGGAAACTTTTCTCAAATTAAAGGCACAATAGATTTAAATGAAAATAATATTGCTGAATCCAACATTGAGATCATCGTTGCATTAGTGGGACTTGATACAAAAAATGTAAAACGAAATGAGCATTTGTTGCAAAAAGATTTTTTCAATGCGGAGAATCATCCCGAAATTACTTTTAATAGCAACAGTTTTACTTTGCTGAATGGTCAATACTCTGTAAAAGGTGATTTGACAATTGCAGGAACAACGAAAAAAATTGAAGTTCCATTTCAATTTACTAATAACCGCCTTGTTGGTTCTTTCAATCTGAATAGATTTGATTATGAAGTTGGAAAAATCCCAGCATTTGTTGCGGCCAAAGATGTCACGATAAAATTTGATTTATCTATAGGATAATTTTTTTTGAACTATGAAAGATGCAAATTCCAGTTGTGATGACGTTGGCGGAAAATTAATGCCTATAATTAATTTAAACAATTGTGGAGGGAAAGAAGACTGCATACCAGCCTGTCCTTTTGGAGTCTTAGAAATGCGGCGAATAACAGATGAAGATCGCAAGACATTAAATATAAAAGGTAAACTGAAAACTTTTTTTAACGAAAAGAAAGCATATGTAACAGACACAGGATTATGTCATGCTTGTGGAATCTGCGTACAAGTTTGTCCTGAGAAAGCGATAAAGTTGACCAAAAATAGAAAGCAATAAATACATCTCCAGTCTGCACATTTTATCACAACTACCAAAAAAATAACAATATGACGCTCGAAAATCAAAAAATCATCTTCTCAAGTCCAGCGAACCTGCCGACAACATATGGAATATTTACCATTGTATCTTTCAAAATTGAAGGTCATTCTGATGATCATCTGTTTGTAAAAATGGGAGATTTAGAGTCAAAAGAAAATGTACTCATGCGTGTACATTCTGAATGTTTGACAGGCGACGTGTTCACGTCGCTTAAATGCGATTGTGGAGAACAACTTAGTGCCAGTATGAAGATGATATCAGAAAAAAAAGAGGGCGTAGTTATTTATTTAAAACAAGAAGGAAGAGGAATTGGCTTATTCAACAAAGTAAATGCTTATTCCTTACAGGATATTGGGCATGACACGATCGCTTCAAATCATTTACTTGGATTCGCAACAGATTTACGAAAATTTGATTTGGTTAAAGATGTTGTTGAATATCTTGGTTTGAAATCCATTAACCTTTTGACAAATAATCCTGAAAAAATTGAATCAATAACAAAGGCCACTGGTAGAGTTGTAAATATAACCCCGTTAATTACAAAACCGAACAAGCACAATTCAGACTACCTGCAAGTTAAAAGAGAATTTCTGGATCATCGTCTATAGCATCCTTTTCGCGCCGAGCATTGCTTGAATTAATGAAAAAAAAATGAGTAAAATCGTTGCTAACTCGAGAAAGTTTGATTTCGCGAAAATAAAATTGATGCGCATAACAAGCGCTAATCGTTATGCCGAAAAGTACTATATTCAAGGGTCGGCACATCGCCTAGTTATAAACCGTTAGTAGCCATGTCAACTGAAACAAAAGAAGCTATTTTAAGTGGTATGAAAACGAAAGTTTGACCTATTGAATTCTAAGCCACTCTTTTTCTATCCTTGAACCTATTTTCGTTTGACCTGTATAGGTGAAACATGAGTAAGATGATAATAACGTTGCTTCTAATTGTCAATGCTCAACTTGTCAATTCTCAAACTTTTACTGGCCAGTTGTGCCTTTCAAGGATTGACTCTTTGCCCGCATATCATATTGTTTCTAGCGACACTTCAAGAATGAACTTTGCTTTTCTAGCTTACCCTTTGCGACTTCCTGGTAAACTGAATTTACTCGACTCCAATTCATTTTTTGTGCGAGTAGACGCAGCGCTATTTGACTCAACCTACAGCGGGACACTCAGCCAACTTGACGAATTAGAATCATTAAAAATGACTCCATTCAATAAAAAAAGTTCCTCATCTCAAAAATGGAAATTAATCTACATTCAAGACAACGGAAATTATAACCCGTGTTGTCATCCACCTTATCAGGTAAACAACATTTTTTATGTCGAACCTGAAAATTTTGTCTTTTCTTCAGATGAATTACTTGAAAGCTTTAATATGGATAAAATCAACTGGTATTTTTTAAATCGAGGCGATAAGTTCCTAACAGTAACATACTGTTTTCACTATGTTATGAATGATAGTGCTGAGGGCGGAACGACTTACACATTTAAATTAAATGAAGATTACTAACACGCGCTTCACCCAGTGCAGTTTTCACTAAGAGAAACCCTATGAAACGAATTTTGTATTTAACCGTTGTTTTTTTTCTTATTGTCTCATTAAATAAGGCTGAGGCCCAAAACCAGAAAGTTGATCCTTATTTAATTCATTTAATCGTTTCTGCTGGTACAGTAAATGATAAAATTGTTTTAGGTGTAAAATCAGAACGAATGTATCCTACTACTGGATATGAAATCACTTATAGTGTAGAAATGCGTAAAAACGAACTTTACATTAAGTTCGGAACGGCTAATGCCCCTGAAGAAGGGTTAACCGTTTTTGCCCCGGCGACGTGCTACATTGACTTAGGGAAACTGGAACATGGTGAGTATAAGATCACTTTTGAACACAATGAGAAAAAAACAAACGGAAAATTAATTGTAGGTTCTGTGCTAGAATTGACGATAGATGCAGGCAGCAATATTAAACCCAAATAGTACCAATTATAACACCAAACAATCAAAAGCGCCAATCCCGATAGCTATCGGGAGATTATATTTGAAAAGGCGCCTTTTTCTATTTTGAAACCGCTAGCAGTAATACGAAGATTAAGAAAATGAAGACAGGTTTAACACTATTATTTGCCATTTTTATCGGAACAGGATTTTCTCAAACAGATCCAGATAGTTTGCAATTACAAAAATCAGACAGCACATGGATGTTTATGTTACCCGATTCCCTTTCTGCACAATTTTTTCTACCGAAGATCCCTCATTATACTTCTTATAAACATTTTGATGTACCATTGATGATCTTTATGCCAAATTGTGCAGATTTAATAAAACGTGAAGGGTTGTTCTATCTAGGTCAAGACTCGTTGCCATACTGTGGCAATTGTACGGTATTGTATGGCAGCAAAAAAAATCCAATAACTTACCAATATCCGAATCCGAATATAGATTTTGTTGACACTTCCAAAACCTCCCAATCAAATTGGAGTATGGGTTATTTTATAACCAAAAATGAGGACAAAGTAAAAATAGTCTCTAGTTATACATACGGAAAGCGAGATGGGCATAGAGAATATTATGACATCAATGGGAAACTATATAAAATTGAAATTTATAAAAATGGAAAATGGGTATCGACAGACTATATTGACTGAATGTACTGCTGCTAACAACAAATAACCAAAAGCGCAAAACGACTATATTTGAGAAGGCGCCTTTGCCTATTTGCAAACTGTTAGCAGTAATTTTAAACAGAACATAGTGAAACATAATATATATCAAATTGACGCATTTACGGACACAATTTTTGGAGGAAATCCTGCTTGTGTTGTGCCACTTGACAATTGGTTGTCAGACGAAATCTTGTTGAAAATAGCAAAAGAAAACGCAGTTGCTGAAACTGCTTTTTTTGTTGACAAAGGAGAAAAAATCCATTTACGATGGTTTACGCCTGAAATTGAAATGGATTTGTGCGGTCACGCTACACTTGCAACTGCTCATAGTTTAGCGACAATTCTTGACTATAAGAAAGATAAAATTGTGTTTCAAACTTTAAGTGGCGACTTAATTGTCAAAATTGAAAATGGAAAATATAAAATGAACTTCCCATCAAGAATGCCTATTGTCGACATCTTACCACCGACAATTTCAAAATCCTTAAATATTCAACCGAAAGAAATTTTGAAATCAAGAGACTATGTTTTGGTGTATGAAAATGAAACAGAAGTTAGAAACATAAAAATTGACAGACAATTATTCGACCAAATAAATCTTGACCCAGGAGGTGTAATTGTAACAGCAATTGGAGACAATTGCGATTTCATTTCAAGATTTTTCACACCGCAAGCATCAATTTTAGAAGACCCTGTAACAGGTTCTGCACATTGTTCTTTAATTCCATTTTGGGCGAAAAAACTAAATAAAAAAGAACTTTATGCTCAACAAGTTTCTGAACGATTGGGCAAGTTGTATTGTGAAGACAAAGGAGACCGAGTGATTATTAGTGGACAAGCAAAAACATATTCAATTGGAGAATTTTGGACAGAATAAAACTACTGCTAACAGCACCTACCCAAAAGGCGGGGGTTCGTGTTCCAAAGACAGTTTTGTGGTTAATCAAAGTTTGGTTCTCCGCATCAACATTTGTGGTGAAAATCGCCACCTTCGCCAAGCCCGAAAACGTTATACCTCCAATCTCATTGAAACATCATATTTTTCAATCGTTTCAAGTTGTAATACCCGTTCCAAATCCTCCATCAAAAAGTTAGAAGTTTCCCCGCTTTAGGTCTGTATAGTATTAAATCAAAAGCGAGAATCTACCAAAGTGGTAAATACTCGCTTTTTTCAATGTATTTAAAAGATTACGAATTAATTAATCATGATTTCTTCTTCCTGAGAAATAGGCTTTCTAAACACAATTTTCCCGTCAAAAATATCCATAACTACGGTCAATGAAGTATCCAATGTTCCGGCTAGCAAGGCTTTCGACAATTCATTCAATACCTGTTTTTGAATGACGCGTTTCACAGGTCTTGCTCCAAAATGAGGATCGTATCCCGCTTCAACCAAATGTTCTTTTGCTTCTTCAGTCATATGCATTTTGATTCCTTTCTCAAGAAGCATGTGTGTCAATTGATTCAATTGCAATTGAACAATTTGTTTGACATAACGCTTGTTTAGAGGAGTGAAAATGATTGTTTCGTCAATACGATTCAAAAACTCAGGACGAATCGTTTGTCTCAGCAATTCAAGTACTTTGAATTTTGCTTTATCCATTGCTTCGTGTAGGTTCTCTTCCTTCACTCCGTCGAAACTTTCTTGGATTAAGTGAGAGCCCAAGTTAGAAGTCATGATAATAATGGTGTTTTTGAAATTCACCGTTCTACCTTTGTTATCTGTTAGGCGACCATCATCCAATACTTGAAGCAAAATGTTGAACACATCCGGATGTGCTTTTTCAATTTCATCCAATAGCACAATGGAGTAGGGTCTTCTTCGAACAGCTTCTGTCAATTGACCACCTTCATCGTATCCAACGTATCCCGGAGGCGCTCCAACCAATCTGCTTACACTGTGTTTTTCCTGGTATTCAGACATGTCGATTCGCGTCATTGCATTTTCATCATTGAACAAGAAATCAGCAAGCGCTTTTGCAAGTTCTGTTTTACCAACTCCAGTTGGACCTAAGAAGATAAATGAACCAATCGGTTTGCGCATATCTTGTAAACCGGCTCTGCTTCTTCTAACAGCATCTGAAATTGCCTCAATTGCTTCTTCCTGACCAACTACACGTTTTCCAAGTTCATCCTCCAAACGAAGTAATTTGGAAACCTCGCTTTCGATCATTTTTGAAATAGGAATTCCTGTCCATTTGGAAACAACATCCGCGATTTCTTCTACATCCACTTCTTCCTTGATCAATTTGGAATTTGCCTGCATTTCGGTGAGTTTCTTCTTGGCTTCCTCCAGTTGAATTTCAGCTTCTTTGATTCTACCGTAACGAATTTCAGCCACTTTTCCATAATCTCCGGAACGTTCCGCCTGATCAGCTTCGATTTTCAAGTTCTCAATCAATTCCTTGTTTTTTTGAACGACATCAACAACGTCTTTTTCAGCTTGCCATTTCGCATTGAATGCATTTCGCTGCTCTTCAAGCGTAGATAGTTCTTTCCCTAAAGCTTCCAGTTTTTTCGTATCGTTTTCTCGCTTGATAGCTTCCCGTTCAATTTCCAATTGCATGATACGGCGTTCCAATTCATCCAACTCTTCCGGTTTCGAATTGATTTCCATTCGCAGTTTGGAAGCAGCCTCGTCAATCAAGTCGATTGCTTTATCGGGTAAATGGCGTTCTGTGATATAACGCTGAGATAATTCAACTGCGGCAATAATCGCGGCATCCTTGATCAGCACTTTGTGGTGATTCTCATATTTGTCCTTGATCCCGCGTAAAATTGAAATCGCATCTTCCGTATCGGGCTCATCGACTAAGACCGGTTGAAAACGACGAACCAATGCTTTATCTTTCTCGAAGTATTTTTGATATTCGTTTAATGTGGTTGCACCAACAGCTCTTAATTCACCCCGTGCCAAGGCAGGTTTTAAAATATTTGCTGCATCCATAGCTCCTTCGCCACCTCCGGCTCCAACCAAGGTGTGAATTTCGTCAATAAACAGAATAATTTCTCCATCTGCACTGGTTACTTCTTTCACGACTGATTTCAATCGTTCTTCGAATTCACCTTTGTATTTTGCTCCGGCAACCAAGGCTCCCATATCCAAGCTGTAGACAATTTTGGATTTCAGGTTTTCCGGTACGTCACCATCAATAATCCGGTGTGCGATTCCTTCTGCAATGGCTGTTTTACCCACTCCGGGTTCACCGATCAGGATGGGATTGTTCTTCGTTCTTCGCGTAAGGATTTGAAGTACCCGGCGAATTTCATCGTCCCGACCAATAACCGGATCCAATTTTCCTTGTCTGGCTAATTCGTTTAGGTTTTTGGCATATTTTTCCAACGATTTGTATGTTCCTTCCTGTTGGTTGGAAGTGATTTTCTCTCCGTTTCTTAAATCCATAATATCTTTTATAACCTTTTTCTTGTCTAATTTTGCGTCTCTTAATAATTGCCCTATCTGATCTTTCGAATCGATCAAAGCGAGTAAAAGCATTTCAACGGTGGCGTATTCATCTCCATTTTCTTTTGCAATTCTCAAGGCCAACTGAAGTGTTTCCTGAGCTTTTGGTGAAAGGTAGATTTGTCCGCCGGAAACTTTACTTTGGCTTTCCAATATGCGATCCAAAGCAAGTTCTATATTTTGCTGATTGACTTGAGATTGTTTGAATAAATAAGGAACCACATCCGCATCTTTGAGGAAGATCCCTTTTAACAAGTGTGCATTCTCGATAGCTTGATGCCCTTCTGTCTGAGCATACTCTTGAGCTGCCTGGATGACTTCTTGTGTTTTGATTGTAAATTGATTGCTATCCATTTTTTGTTCTTTAGATCCTGACTTCGCTTGGTGAATGTCCGGATTGTTTCATTCTCGTAGTCAAATCATGAACCAAATCACATTTCCGAATGATTTCAAGACAAAACGACAGTTTCAGAAAAATCAAACAGACAAAATGACATTATTTCATTCTTGTGTGAAGCTGATTTTAGTAGTAATTTAGCAAAAAAATACGGCAATGTCTAAAATCAAAGAAACATACAAAAAACTCTATCCCTATTTTGTGGATGTATGGCAATACATTGTAATCATTCTTATTTTCATCATTGCAGCGATTTTTATTCTCTGATTTCCCGATTAGAATTCTCTGATCAGTTTGAATAAATTCTCATAATGTGGTCCATAAGTGATCGGACTTGCTACTTTATTCAGGTTTCTCTGAACATAATTGTAAGACTTTCCTGTTTGAGTGTTCAATACAAGTGAATACATATTTAAACTTTTACCCTCAGTTCCATCGAATTCAATCATGGTAAAGAGAAGCGTAGTTGTTTTTCTGTCAGAAGCGAATTTGTTCACTATTTCGTAATCCACAGCCAAACAATCTCTTCCCTTGTTCGCTTCAGCTAATTGTTCCAAATAAGCAAGATAGGTAAGGTACTCGTTGAATGAAGCTGTTGTTCTTCTTAAGGAGTCTTCCGAGATGATAATGGGACTGAATCCCTGGTTTTTAGCATTCGTGAAAATCGTATTTAAGTGAGATTTGTTTCTGGCAAGAGTCTCCCAACCTTGTGGCGGATATTTGGTGTAGTAGTGAATACTTGGTTCCACAATCAGAACATCTTTGAATTGGGGTTCCTGTAGTGAGGCATGATCGATTGTTTTTTGCCAGGCTTTCTCCTTATCCTTCTCATTTAAAAGTTGAAATCGGGTCGTTTCATCGGTTATTGAATCTGATTGCTCCTGAAGGATCTTGAATTTCTTGAGGAACAGGGAGTCAGTAATAATATCCGGAATCGCATAGGCAATAAAATTGGTTGAATCAAAAGCAAGAACGGGCTTTATTGATCGCTTTTCTTTGATTCGGCTGTATTTTGTACCGGCATCGAATGAAGTGCTGTCTTCTTTTATTGGAAGAGGCTCGGGTTCTTTTGAAAGCGCTTTCAGTGAGGCTTGATGAAAGTTTAACGGCTGGTAATCCGATAGCTTGATTAAATCAGTTTTGGCGAGTTCGTTCAGGTAGATTTCATACGAATCGTGAAAGAATTTGTCTTCCGGATACTTCGCTTTGAGATCGTAACTAATTCTCAAGCCCATTATTGCCCGTTCCTTATTATTGGAGGATCTCAGAAAACTGCAAAGAAGAGAAGATTCTCCTTCTATTTCTTTGGATTCTTTTACTTTTTCAAAGTCCGATTTTAAGCGCAGAATGGATAGCCAGGATAAGGTTTTCATTCGGTCCAGAAAGATGGAATTCCGGAATTGTTTTTCAAGAAGGAAAATGGAATAGAGCGCACTGAAATTACCACCTTCCAATACATTCATACGAACAGATTCAAACCGACAAATAGTGCGGACATATTCGAATTCTTCCTTACTCAACAAGAAAGAAGTAGTTCCCCAATGACTGTATCCCGCAGCTATTTTTTGGATAGCATCTTTTCTTTTTTTGATATTCGGATGGGAACTGTATGTGTCGTTGTAATTTTCTTCAGCCGTTATAGGCTTGATGTCTAAGTCGAATTCTTTCTCCGGAATGTATGAATTTGGAGTGTTGAAATAATTGGATGGAAAAGGAACTTCGTCAAAAGGTAAATAGGAATACATAAGCAGATCGAACGTACTTGTCAATTCTTCCTCGGAATATCCCATTTTGTTATACCTGACAAGGGCTAAGCTATCTGCTTCCAATTCATTTTCTTTCGAAAACTGGCTGAGACCCAGCAGTTGTTTGTTGTTTTTAATCTTACCGGTCTTTTTATAATTCAGGTATTCTTTGTGTGTGTGCTTTTGTTCGTAATGAGCAATTTCATGTGAAAGAATGAAAGCTAGTTGTGCTTCAGAAGATAATTGTGCGATCAACCCTGTTGTAACGAAAATAATACCGGGTGCAGTTGAAAATGCATTGGTTTCATTTGATTTTATAGTGTAAAATCGCAATTCCTTTGCCAGCTCAGGATTATCTTTTAAAAGACGATTCGCAAGATCCTGGATATAGACGGAAACTTCATCACCATAAATAACTCTTCCGGAATAGAGTATTTCGTTTAATTGCTCATGAATACTTTCCAAATAGAGTTGAGTATCTAGTTTTGTGGCAAGTTTGACTTTATTGGCAGCAATATCATTGAGGACTTTCTGCTGTACAAGAATTGTGAAATCTGCAGGCATTTCACCTTTTGACAATAAAGTTTGATAATTGTTAAAGTCCTTTTGTGAGAATGAAAAAAAGGAATGGACAAAAATGAAAATGCTGATGAAGATAAATCGGGATATGGGGAGGAGTTGATTCATTGTCTTTATTAATAATCGGTTATAAAAGTAATTCAAAATCAAAAAGAGTTCAGTACTTCCCGATTAATTTTAGGTTGATAGGGAGAAACATGGGCTGTTACAGTCATTGTCAATCCAATAGAATCCTTATTTTTGTTCAAAAGTAAAAACGTTGGAAAATCAACTTGAATTATCGATAGTAGTTCCCTTATTTAATGAAGTAGAGTCTTTACCGGAATTACATGCATGGATCAAGCGTGTATTGAATGACCATAAATTGTCTTACGAAGTCATTTTTATCGATGATGGGAGTAAGGATGGTTCCTGGAAAGTCATCGAATCATTAAAGTTGGAGGATTCCAACGTTCGGGGAATTAAATTCCAACGCAATTACGGTAAATCGGCAGCATTACAAACAGGTTTTCAAGCAGCTTTAGGTAAAGTGGTGGTTACTATGGATGCAGATTTACAGGATTCTCCTGACGAACTTCCGGAGTTGCATCGAATGATCACAGAAGAAGATTTCGACGTTGTTTCAGGATGGAAGAAAAAAAGGTATGATCCGATCACGAAAACAGTACCTACAAAATTATACAACTGGGCAGCTCGCAGAATGACTGGAATTCATTTACATGATTTCAACTGTGGACTGAAAGCATATAAAAACGCAGTGGTTAAAAGTATTGAGTTGTATGGTGACATGCATCGCTATATTCCACCGTTGGCCAAGTTTGCCGGATTCAATAAGATCGGGGAGAAAGTGGTGATTCACCAGGCAAGAAAATATGGTACAACCAAATTCGGATTGAATCGTTTTCTGAACGGACCGTTGGATTTGATGACCGTGGTTTTCATGGGAAAATTCGGCAAGAAACCGATGCACTTTTTCGGAGCGATCGGAGCCTTACTTTTCATCATCGGATTCGGAATTGCAGCCTATTTGACAATCGACAAATTATTTGTTCATTCTTCGGCAATCAGAGTGGCTCAGCGCACAGAGTTCTTTGTTGGAATTACGGCAATGATCATGGGAGTTCAATTCTTTCTGGCTGGGTTTTTAGCCGAATTGGTCGGACGCAACTCTTCTACACGCAACCATTACCTGATAGAAACTGAAATCTAAAATCTCAATGAAAGATTGGCATTTGGATGATTCGTGGACACTCTTCCTGGATAGGGATGGAGTGATCAATGAACGAATAATGGATGATTACGTCAAGCAAAGAAGTGAGTTCGTTTTGCTTCCTGGAGTTGCACGTTCCATTGCGAAAGCAAATAAGCTGTTCTCATACGTTTTCGTGGTCACCAATCAGCAAGGGATTGGTAAAGGTTTGATGACCGAGCGTAACCTTTTGGATATTCATACTTATTGTAGTGAATTATTGAAGGTTGAAAACGCATTCATAAACAAGTACTTTTTCGCGCCCGATTTAGCTTCCGATAATTCAGATTTAAGAAAACCAAATTCAGGAATGGCTCTTGCTGCAAAGCAGGAATTTCCAACGGTTGATTTTCAGAAATCAATCATGGTTGGTGATTCGGATTCAGATATCGAATTTGGCAAGAAACTTGGAATGAAAACCGTGTTTATCGGACACAACAGCGTGTTGGAACACAAAACTGCTGATTTAACCTGTGATTCCCTGGAATCATTTATAAACTTATTGGATTATGATATTTAGGATCATTTTTGTTGCATTATTTTTGATTGCTCCGATAAGCTGGGGGCAGTCTGTGAATCAAAAGGATACGCAAGGAAGAAAGCAAGGAGCCTGGCAAAAGACTTATCCGAAATCCCGCGCTTTTGAATATAAGGGACAATTCAAGGACGACAAACCTGTCGGTACCTTTTATTATTATTACGTTTCCACCAAGAAAAAAGCAGTCATTGTACACGATGAAAAGACCGGGCGTTCCAGCGCATTGATGTATCATGAAAATGGGGTGCTGATGGCAAAAGGCATCTTCAGAAACCAGGAGAAAGATAGTGTTTGGGAATACTATGGTCCTTCCGGAAGATTAAGTACCAAAGAAACTTATTCGAAAGGGAAGCTGAACGGAAACCAGACGGTTTATTATGTGTTTGAAGATCCAAGCGATAAGCGTGTCATTGTTGCCAAAGTAACTCCTTATAAAATGGGTGTTATCAACGGAGATGTGATTGAGTACTTTGATACAGGAGTGATTAAAAGTAAAGTGACTTACATCAACGGCAAGAAAGAGGGCGTAGCTGTAACGAATCACCCGAGCGGAAAAGTGATGATCACGGAACGTTTTAAAGGTGGAATCCAGCATGGATGGCAGTCTGCACATGACCAAACAGGAAAAGAAACCGGTAAGCAATATTACCGTTATGGAAAACGGATCGAAGGCAAGGAACTTGAGTCTCATTTGAAGCAATGCAAAGCTAAAGGAATCAATCCCAACGGTTAAACTATAAATTAAACCCGCATTTTGAACAATTGTTTGGATTGGAAATACTTTTTTAAGTATTTTGCAGTTCATGCGTAAGAAACTAAAAGCCATAGCTATAGCTATTTCATTGCTATTCCCTGTTTTTATCACGAATTCTTGTAAGAAGGACGAGCCATTTGATATGCATTATGACTACTTTCCATTGAGTGAAGGTCGTTATGTTGTTTATTCCGTTCATGAGGTTTTTGTAGATCAACAAATTCAACAAAAAGACACTTTCGATTATTATATCAAAACACTGATCGGCGATACGGTAATGGATAATTCTGGTCGGATTGCCAAGAAGTTTGAACGTTATTACGGTTCGACTGCAAACGGACCCTGGACATTTCACGATCTATGGACGGCAATCATTGATGGAGGCAGAGCAGAATTGGTGGAAGAGAATAACCGAACGATCAAACTGGTTTTCGCACCAAGTGAAGACGATGAATGGGATATGAACGCGTACAATACGCTTGGTCAGATGGATTGCTATTATTCGAATATTCATTCATCATATACCGTGAACGGCACAACCTTTCCTACGACAGTCACTGTTGAACAGGAAGACTTCAGTTCGTTCATTGATTCACGCAGGAAATATGAAGTGTATGCCAAGGATGTGGGTATGATCCATAAATACTTCAGGGATTTTATCATCATCAATGGGAATCCGAATAATGTCAAGAAAGGACATTTGATAGACATGCAGCTGGTCTCGTACGGTCAACAGTAGTCTGTTCACTTTTGTAATGAACCTCATTGGCATTTGTAGCGAAAGTTTAACTTTGTCGAAAAGGAATCCATGTATTTTTCATTTATTATTCCTGTATTCAATAGACCGGATGAAATAGAAGAGCTGCTTAAAAGCTTGACCGAACAGACGTATCAGGAAGATTTTGAAGTAGTTGTCATTGAAGATGGTTCTACTATTCCTTGTGAACAGGTGGTTGATTCCTACAAAGAAAAACTCTTTATATCTTATTACAACAAACCCAATTCAGGTCCGGGTGATTCCCGAAATTATGGAATGAGAAAAGCAAATGGCAGCTATTTCATCATTTTGGATTCGGATTGTATTTTACCCCCGAATTACCTGACTTCTGCTGCGGAAAATCTGGAACGGAATTACGTTGATTGTTTTGGCGGACCGGATAACGCATTGGATTCCTTTTCCGATATTCAAAAAGCCATCAATTTCACGATGACTTCCTTTCTCACTACCGGTGGAATTCGCGGAGGTTCTGAGAAAATCGGAAGATTCCAGCCACGAAGTTTCAATATGGGACTTTCAAAAGTGGCTTTTGAAGCTTCGGGAGGCTTTGGAAATATCCATCCGGGAGAAGATCCTGATTTATCCATTCGTTTATGGGAAATGGGATTTGACAGCAAGTTGTTCAAGGATTCTTATGTCTATCATAAAAGAAGAATCGATTGGTCGAAATTCTACAAACAGGTGAACAAGTTTGGAAAAGCAAGACCTATTCTGGATTCCTGGTATCCAAAATACGCAAAGATTACCTTTTGGCTTCCTACGATGTTTTGTCTGGGGTTTTTAGTTGCTCTGGTACTTTGTCTGTTGGTAACCCCCATTTTTTTGTACCTCTATGCACTTTATTTTATACTGCTTTTCCTTTTTGGAACTATTCAAAATGCCAACTTGAAAATTGGATTTCTTTCCTTGATAGCATCTGTTATTCAGTTTTATGGCTATGGAACCGGTTTTCTGAAATCATTCATAAAGGTGGTACTATTCAGGCAGCAACCCGAAAAAGCATTCCCGGAATTATTTTTTAAAAAATAAGTTGCCGACAAGCTGTTTCAGAGGGAGGTGCTTTCATTTTTGACAATAGGTAACAGCATTACCTTAAGCTAGTTAGTTATCTGAATCGAAAATACTTCCGGTCGGATATTGTCGGGATAAAAAGCTCGAAACGGATTGATTCAATTTCACTTATCTGCATTTTTTTTAAAAGGTTTTACACATAAGTTGAATTTGATAGCCGTAAATGATATATTTGCGGGCTTAAAATACATCAATCAAAATGCGTAATAAAGGATTTTTCTGGTTTTTAACGATTTTACTTACTGCCGTATGTGTCTATCAATTGTCATTTACATGGGTAACAATTGGAGTTGAAAACGATGCTGAACGAGAGGCAATAGGTCTAGTTGAAGAGTTAAAAGTAAAAGCTGCAGCTGATCCGGCTGATAGTAATAAAGTAACTTTAGTAAATGGAACTATAATCGATTTCAATACACCTGAGGCATTTGAACTTGCTAAGGCTGCAATGATTAACCAGGTTTTGTCTGAGAAAGCAGAAAAATCTGTTTATCCTGTTATTGGCTCTAAATTTAAAGACGTTAAAGCGCGTTCATTGGCGTTTGGTTTGGATTTAGTTGGTGGTATGAGTGTAACGATGGAAATCGATGTTCCAAAGTTTGTGGAATCTTATGCACGTAACCCAAGAGATTTGAAATTCAAAGCACCATTCGATGAGGCATACAGAATTCATACAACTCAAGGAGGTGATTTCATTGATCTATTTATCAAGGAATTCGAAAGAAGAAATGGGAAGGATAAATTAGTTCGTCAGCTTAATATTTCTGAAGTGAAAGAATTGTCTTACAATTCTTCGAACTCGGATGTTGCAAGTTACTTCCATGATAAGATTGCCAGCTCAATGGATGGAGTGGAGCAGATCATGAGTAAACGTATCAACCAATTTGGGGTTGCACAACCGAACATTCAAAAAGAATCACGTAAGAATCGTTTATATATTGAGCTTCCAGGAGTTCAGGATGAGGCAACGGTAGCTGCTAAATTGATCGCTACAGCGAATTTGGAGTTCTATGAAACATACGCTTTAACAGATCCGGGTATTCAAACAGGATTATCAAATGCGAACATTGTTTCCAGAAACGCTGAAATTAAAAAAGTTGAAACAGATACTACAGGAACAGATTCTACTAAAACTGCTGCAGCGCCTATCAAGTCGCTTTCTTTAAAAGGAACTGGAAACAGAAAACCTTTGTTTGATTATTTGAAGATCGAACCGGGAATGGGACTTGGAATTGCAAATGCAGAGGATAGAGATGAAGTGAATGACATTTTAAACCGTTCTGATATCATCAGCTTATTCCCTGAAGACCTTAAGTTCATGTGGTCTGCCAATATGGAAGAAGGTGGAGAAGGTAAAAAAGGATATACCCTATATGCCGTAAGAATCCCTGAAGGAAGAAAAGCAATGGTTGGTGGTGAAGATGTTAGATCTGCTGTCAGATCATTCAATCAACAAAATTTGCAAACGACTGTAAGTGTTACGATGTCAATTGAAGGTACTCAGAAATGGGCTCAAATGACAGAAAAGAACGTAGGTCGCTCGGTAGCAATTACAATGGATAATGTAGTTTATTCTGCACCGGTTGTAAACGAAGCAATCACGCAAGGAAGCACAGAGATTTCCGGTAACTTCAGTATTGCTGAAGCGGACGATTTATCCGGATTGTTAAATGGAGGATCACTTCCTGCACCATGTGTCATCAAACAACAAACAAAAGTAGGACCGACAATCGGTAAGGAAAATTCTGAAGCTGGATTGGTTTCATTTGCTTTTGCATTCCTTGCTGTTTTCATCTACATGTATTTCTATTACGGAAAAGGAGGTTTGGTAGCAAACATCGCTTTAGCAATCAACGTGGTTCTGATCTTTGGATGTTTGGCATCTTTCGGAGCTGTATTGACATTGGCTGGTATCGCAGGTATCGTATTAACAATCGGTACGGCGGTCGATGCGAATATCCTGATCTTCGAACGTATCAAGGAGGAAAATGCACTGGGTAAAACAGCGGAAGAAGCTGTAAATATCGGATTCATCAAGGCGTTACCGTCTATCATTGATGCGAACGTAACTCACTTATTGGTTGCGATGATCTTGAAGATTTTCGGAACAGGTGAGATTGAATCATTCGCAACTACATTGATTGTCGGGATTTTCACATCGGTGTTCTCTGCGATCATCATTTCCAAATTGATCATTACATCTTCATTGGAAAAAGGAAGAAAAGTTTCTTTCAGTACCAAATACACACACAACATGTTCTCAAACTTCCATTTCGATTGGATCGGTAAGAGAAAGTACTTCTACATCTTCTCCATTACTGTTACAGTATTGGGAATTGCAGCAATGGCTACCAGAGGATTGAAACAAAGTGTTGAATTCACCGGTGGTAGAACGTTTGGTGTGAAAATGGACAAGCCCGCTGATATCGAATCGGTAAGAAAAGCAATGGAGTCTGTTTTTGTAGAAAAGAACGGTGAAAAATCGAATGTGGAGATCAAGACAAAATCAAATGCGTATAACGTTGAGATCACTACGAACTACTTGTTAGCAGATGCATCTGCAACTGCAAAGGTTGAAAAGAAAATGAAAGAAGGTTTTGAAACGATCAAAGCCAAATCAGGTGGAATTCAAGTAACAGATACGCGTTCAATCTCTGCTTCTGTTTCTGAGGAAATGTGGTCTTCCGCATCCCTTTCAGTTACTCTTGCCTTGATTGCAATCTTCGCATACATCTTCATCCGTTTCGGTCAATGGCAATATTCATTGGGTGCAATCTTAGGATTGGCGCATGACGTTCTGTTCGTACTCTCTATCTTCTCGTTACTTCATGGATTCTTGCCATTCAGTTTGGATGTGAACCAAGCGTTTATCGCTGCGATCCTTACCGTAATCGGTTACTCGATGAATGATACGGTGATTGTATTTGACCGTATCCGGGAAAGTTTGAACTTCGATAAGAACCAACACGAAGCGAAAGAAGTAATTAATGAAGCATTGAATAAGACTTTGAGTCGTACGTTCAATACATCCATGATCTTGTTTGTGGTATTGTTGATCATGTTCATTTTCGGTGGACCTGCAATTAAAGGATTCTTATTCGCACTATTGGTTGGTGTTGTAATCGGAACATATTCTTCCTTGTGTGTTGCTACACCGATTCTTGTTGACTTCACAAGATCATTTAAGCTCAAAGGAGATAAAAAGAAATAAGTACATTTAAATATCTGAAAGCGGCTCTTCAATAGATGAGCCGCTTTTTTTATGTCGTTTTTTACAACCTTTCAGATAGAGCGTCATCAAAAGGGAAAGGCATTTCGACTACGCTGCGCCAATGCTGTCCTTGCTTTGCCAAAGTGGCTATGCGAAGGCAAGAGCTCTAGCGCAAGCATTCAATGACCTTTAGCCGTGTATCTTATGAGTTTATAACAAATAAGGTGGCTGAGCGGAGTCGAAGTTACCTTATTGAACATTAAAAAACACACCATGATAGTCATCGTTTCACTTGTTCTCGCTTTATTGGTCGGGAATATTTTAATACAAAGAAGAGACTAAAGGGCTAGACCCGGAGAGAGAGAATGAGAATGAGAGCGAGAATGATGATTTAAATCTCTCATTCTGTTTCTGTTTCTCATTCTGTTAATTATCCTCCGAAAGGAACTTTTAATGTTTCGTTATTCTTTCTTAGATAATAGCGCAGGATAGTTCTTACATCCTTATCTTCCGGATGTAGATCGATAAATCGAAGCCAATTTCGGTGAGCTTGTTTTATCGTGTAATATGGAACAAATCCAAATCCGCGATAAGAGCCATTCTCAATCCAAACGACGCTTTTCTCGCGTTTATCCCGACCGTTTTCTACAATGAAAAAATTATCATCGTCAAAGGTCAAAAGGTTGATCAATTCTTTTACACGCGAATTGTATGATTCAGGAGTTTCAGCACCAACGCAAGCGCCGTGACATTTTCTTACCTGATAACCAAAACAACTTCCGCTGCTTTTTTCCAGACTGGATAACTTTTGACATAATTGATGCTTTTCAACCAAACCGAAAATGTATTCGTTAGCTTCCCGTTTAGTGGTAAAAGTTGTAATCGGAGCATTGGATGTCTTACTTATTTTATCGACGTACAATTGGATATATCCACCTTGGTCTTCAAAGTCAAACAATCCGTAAGCAAAGGAGGTTTTTCTAAGAGCGCGGTTGTATAAAGGCTTATGTACTTTGATCAGTTCCGATTCAAAAAGCAATGCGATCAGTTCGGAGCCCGTCAATTCGAATTCAATTCGAGCAATTTCCTCCCTCATGACCGAACCTTTGAGTGTTTTGGAATTCTTCAAATGTTGTTCGATCCGTTTTCGAATGTGTTTGCTCTTTCCAATATAGATCAACTGGTTGGTATCGTTGTAAAACTTGTAGACACCCGGTTTGTTTGGAATCTCTTCCAAAATCTCCAAATCCAGATTGGGATGCAAGATTTTAGGGTTCACATCCTCCTGAATGAACGTTTGCAATCCTTTTGAGTCTGTTTTATGCAAAAGAGTGAATAGATGCGCTGTGGCTTCCGCATCGCCTTTTGCACGATGTCTGTCCACTAAATCAATGCCAAGTGCTTTGGTGAGCTTCCCAAGACTATAGGATTCATGATCCGGAATGACATAGCGCGAAGCTCTGACAGTGCACAAATGTGCTTTACGGTAGTCGTAACCCAATAATTTGAACTCGTGCCGAATGATTCCATAGTCGAATCCGACATTGTGAGCAACAAAAATGCAATCTTCCGTGAATTCGATGATCTGTTTTGCGATTTCGTAGAATTTTGGGGCTTCTGCGACCATTCGGTCATGAATTCCTGTTAATCTTGAAATGAACTCAGGAATAGGCATTTCCGGATTAACGAGCGTGGAAAATGAATCAATGATTTGGATCCCGTCATGCTTATATATAGCTATTTCAGTAATCTTTGATGATTTTGTGGACCCTCCGGTTGTTTCAATATCTACAATTGCATAATTCACTGCACAAATTTACGGATTTTTTGGAGCTTGATTTGTCAATTGATTGTCACATTGGGAGAAATTAGCAGAAGTCAGCGATAATTCCTTAAATTTGTTGAAAATTGTATCAAAATGGCAAATAAGAGATTAATCAAAAAACAATTGAACGGGATGATCATCGACGTTCTAGATGAGTGTTTTTCAATCCAATTGTATAACGACTCTAAAACAGACGCTACAGAGAAATTAATTGAAGAAGCATTGAGTTTTGGGGATGATGTTTTGACTAAGATTCATGAGGCTAAATCAAAGAAAGATTTCCCTGTTATTCGTCAGATGATGGAAGATAAAGGAGTTTATTTCATTGAGGAATTGAACGGATTGCAATAAAACAGATCTATAAAAAGAAACAAGAAGGGGTGCGATTAATCGCACCCCTTCTTGTTTATATCAAATTTTTCCTCATCCACAGATCACACGCGAAATGTCCGGAATCTCCATAAGGATGATCGAGGTATTCAAATTCCAAATGCTCATATAAACCTACTGCAATATGCAATTCCGGAAGTGTTTCCAAATAAAGTTCGCCATAGCCTTCCGAAATTGCCGCATGAATGGATTGCTCCATTAATTGTTTCCCTAAACCGATTCCACGATGACTTTTTGAAACGTATAATTTGACTAGTTCAACACATTCTTCGGGTAAACCGGTAGTTGGATAAATTCCGCATCCTCCAACAACTACTCCATTATCTTTCGCAATGAAATAATGTGCTTTCGGAGTTTGAAAAAGCAGGTAAAGATCATCTGTGGTAGGGTCAGTAAAGACAGTTCCCGGTTTATTTGCTCCAAATTCGGTGAGTACTTCACGAATCAACACTGCGATTGCCTGATTATCTTCCGGCTGTATTTTTTCAATAGAGATCATGCCCGAAAATAGCGTTTTAAATTCAGCAGGGGCTTTTCGAAATACCGGTAAGATAGAATGGACAACAGACTATTGGCAAATAGTAGAACAATAAAATAGCAGATAAATCCACCGATTTGTTGGCTCCACTCGAAGGATTCGAAGGTTTTGCAGAGATAATAAATGAGAAGGCAGTGAAATAAATAAAATCCGTAAGTCAATTTCCCGGCTCGTTCAAAATAGGGAATACGATCTGCTTTGAAGAAGGAGTGTTTGGATTTCAATTGTTCAATAAGGATGAAGGCAAAAAAGACTCCTGAGATCAATCGTTCCAAAGCAATGAATCTTCCGGGAAGCAGTCTGTTAGCTGAAAACAGAAACAAGATTCCACCCAGATAGATGAGTATGATCTGCCATTTTTTGAGATCTTCAATGACCTTGATCGTAGGTTTTTGGAAAACCCAGGTTGCTAATAAACCACCAATAGCCATATCCGAAATCACGCTCAATGTGTGATAATAGAGGAAACTTGAATTGGATGCATAATAGAGTCTGAAAGCGAAGGAACTTAGGACTACGATCAAAAAGAACAGTTGGAAGGAACGAATGGTTTTCCACTGGAAGAAACCAATCACCAATGCCCAACCGATATAAAATTGTTCTTCAATACTCACGCTCCAGGTTGCAGTAAGAAAATTCAGGGAATCCCTGCTGCCATGGATGATCTCATCAAAGTTTGAAAGGAATAAGCTATAGCGCCAGAATTCATGAACCGTTTGAATTCCGAATGGAAGGTATGGGAATACAAAAAATCCGAATAGGACAATGACGAAATAAAGTGGCCAAAGTCTCAGGATCCGACGAATCAAAAAGAATCCCACATGAATTTTTCCGCTCTCTCTTAATTCTTTCAGAAGCAAATAAGTAATTAGAAATCCGCTCAGTACAAAAAAGAGGTTCACTCCATAATGTCCGATAGAGGTGAGTTTACGAATGACAATAAAAGGAGTAGACTCGAAAAAATCTCCCCAAACTTCCCGGTTAATTGTGAATGCATGAAAAATAAAAACCATGAAAGCACCGATGAACCGTAATCCATTCAGGTTTTCAAAGTGAATTTTTTCTCTTTGCATGTTTTTGCTCTCGGTTTCTACTTATTTGGTAAGTTGTCCAAATGTACTCATTTCGATTTTTCTGTTTCACATTGAGTCAAACCTTTGTTGAATCGGGGCTTCAAAACCGGGACTTTTTTTAACTTTGCATCAAATTTTTATCTACATGGCATTCGACGTAGCAATTATTGGTGGTGGAATCATAGGTGCGGCAACACTTTATAAAATGCAGAAACGTTACCCGGATCTGGCAATTGTTTTGATTGAAAAAGAAGCAAAATTGGCTGATCACCAAACGGGGAATAATTCTGGAGTTATTCATAGTGGGTTGTACTATAAACCAGGTTCTTTAAAGGCTAAAAATTGTGTTTCAGGTCGACATGAACTGGTTGCTTTTGCTAAGGAACACCACATTGCTCACGATGTTTGTGGAAAGGTGGTTGTTGCGGTGGATGCATCTGAATTGTCCAATATGGATAAGATTTTCCAGAATGGTTTAGCCAATAATACCGAAGGAATCGAAATGATTGATGCTAAGCGTGTAAAGGAAATCGAACCTTATGTGGAGAGTATCGGAGGTATTTGGGTTCCGTGTACTGGTATTATTGATTTCCGCGGAGCTACAGAGAAAATGGCTGAAATAGCGCTTTCCATGCAGCCAAAAAGTGCGATGAAATTGAATCATGAAGTTATTGGAATCGAGCGTTCGTCTGAAAAGACACTAATTGCTACCAACAAAGGAAATATCGAAGCAAAATTCCTGATTTTCTGTGGAGGACTTCAAGCGGATCGTTTGGCGAAAAAAGATGGAGTGAAACTGAAAGAGAAAGTAGTTGGTTTCAGAGGGGATTATTACGAATTGACCGAAGAAGCAAAACACAAAGTGAAGAATTTGATCTATCCGGTTCCAAATCCGGATTTCCCATTCTTGGGAGTTCACTTCACCCGCATGACAAATGGAGAAATTGAATGTGGTCCGAATGCTGTTTTTACCTTTAAGCGCGAAGGATACGGCAAAACGGACTTTTCTTTTAAAGATACCTTTGATGCCTTAACTTATAAAGGAACTTGGAAACTGTTTTTCAATAACATGAAGTTTGGTATTGATGAATACCGCAGAGCATTTTCTAAACGATTATTCTTAAAGACACTGCAACGTATTGTCCCAAGTTTGACTATGGAGGATATCCATCCGGGCAGGGCAGGAGTTAGAGCTCTTTTATTAGCTGAAGATGGAGATACACGAGACGATTTCCGTTTTGAATTCCACGAGAATTCCATTCATGTTTTAAATGCACCTTCTCCGGCTGCAACTGCTTCCTTAGCGATCGGTGGTCAGATTGTGGATGAAGCAGAGAAGCATTTTGGATTGAAGTAATCAATTTTTAATCGATTAAATCTTTGTAGAACATATAGTTCTCCTCTTTGAGAGTTATATGATATTCATGGCTGGCATATTCTAGATTTACTAGGTCAGCTTCTTTTAATGTTCTGATATGATTGTGAACAGTGGATACGCTCATATTTAAAATTCTACACATATCTGTATTTCTGAATGATTTGTATTCTCGAAGTAATCTTAATATTTTAGCTCTTGCCGGATGTGATAATGCTCTTCCGAATTGTGACATATTGATTTCTTCAGGTGAATAGTAGTTGTCTTTTCTTGCTCCCATAACTATGGATTTGAATAAAAAAAATTGGTTCCTTCTTATTTAATTTAGTTAAAAAGTTCATTTAGGGCAATAGCAATTTTGTTAAATTTCGATTGTTCGAAATAGAGACATTCAGATATTTGAACATCGCAATATCGCGATGTTCAAATGAGCAATATTAAGATCTTGTGGAATAACTAGCATTATTTTTGCTGAATTTTTACAATTCCCAAAGAAATAATCCCTAAATGAATTCACCTGATTAATTCCTTAACAAAGAACCTTTGTCATAATATCTTAATTACCTAAAGTTTTTGGAATAATAATTCCCCTTTTTCTTGTTTAAGAACTAAATTATTCTATATTTGTTATAGCTCCTCTCAAGGACAAACTGAAATCTTTATAGTCCATTTCTAATAGGACTGGTTTAACGAAATCCTAATATTCGACTGAAATAGTAGAATTGTAACCGACCGTTGCGTTTTGATAAAATAGGCAGACTGTTTAGTCAAAAAAGAAGTCTTTAAAACAGATGACTTGACTAAAATTTTTTTGGAGGGTTATTATAATACACACATCTATTAATTACAATTTGTCTACTAAATAGACCAATGCTACTAACTGTTAGATTATGAAAAGGAATCTGTTCAAATGGACAAAAAGTATTGCTGCATGCGTACTTTTTAGTTCGACAGCGTTTTCACAGGAGGAGCATCTGCTCATTACTACTCCGCAAGTTAAAATATCCTATGTGCGTGGGTCCTGTGACGTTGAAACCGGAAAACAAGCTTATCAATTTGCTTTTTTAAAAATTGAAAATCTCACCAATTCCAATCTACATGCTGGCTTTAACATCGTAGTTCAATACGACGAAGGATGTGCCGGATGCAATGGCAGTGATGAGAGCCTCTACTACTTAAGTTTGACACCTAATCAGGTTTTTACAGCTGATTGTGGAACGGACGAAAAGTCGAAAATCTACCTTCGTAATCCGAATTTTTCCGGAGCATGGAACTTCCGGGAATTACGAATTGAAAATTTGGTCGTTGAATAAAAGATAAGGCGCTCGCCAATCAATATTCTTCTTAGGATCTATTAATATTTACTGAACTACTATGAAAGCAACATTACTTTTAATGTGCTTGCTCGGTGTGCTTACCGGGTATTCACAAACGTGCTCTGTCACAATTGCGGGTCCAAACCCACTTCAGGTTTGTCCAGGTGCTTCAATTACTTTAACCGCTACTGGAACCATAACTCAGGCAAATCAATCTTTTAATTTCAACAACAATGCACTCCCTGCCGGATGGTCAACTTCCGGAACGGCAAATTATGGAGTCTTGTGCGGGAATTCATTAGATAACACACCTTATTTCTGGGCATCAACAGCCGCTGGAACACCTCAGATTACCACTGATAATTTCGATGTCTGTTCAGGCGGTACGTTGGATTTTGATATGAGATATGCTGTACAAGGAGGAGGTGTTCCGTGTGAAGGACCAGATGAGCAAGATGAAGGTGTTTCCATTCAATATAGTATTGATGGTGGCGTTACCTGGATTGAATTTGTTTATTTCAGTCCATGGGGATTTCAACTAGGTGCCAACCCGGGTGGAAATGCATCCATTAATGGTGCAACTGCCTATACGAATTGGAGTAATTTTTCTATTCCGATTCCTGCAGCTGCAGCAACTACCAATACCATGTTCCGATGGATTCAGACCAATTCGTCGGGTGGTTGTTGTGACAACTGGGGATTGGACAATATCTTCGTTAATGCGGGACCGTGTTTAACTACAAGCATTGGATGGGATATTCCCGGTAGCAACACACCTTCTTCGAATACGATTACGATCCCTATTTATAGTGACACCGTTATTGTAGCAGGATTATACGATCCTAATGGGGTACTTTTGTGTCAATCTGCTCCTTTCACTGTAACTGTTTTTACTCCTTTCATTAATGGAGGACCGGATCAAACCATTTGTGCTGGTCAAAACGTGACTCTTGCAGGTTCCAGTGGAACAAACTTTGTTTGGGATAATGGCGTTGTAGATGGTGTGGCTTTCGGACCAACAACCACTCAAACATATACAGTAAATGGAATTGATGTGAATGGATGTGCAGCAACAGATCAGGTTTTGGTAACGGTAAATCCTTCCAATCCTTATGTCTTATCTTATCCCAATACAGCTTATTGCATGGATGCTGTCGATCCTACACCAACACTTTCAACACCTGTAACTGGAACTTATAGTGTTGCACCGGCGACTGTAACAATCAATGCGAATACCGGGGTTCTGGATTTGTCAACAAGTACAACAACGACCACTCAGCTATATACGGTTTCATTTACTCCATCTGTGCCTTGTTATCAGGTTGTGACAACTCAGGTAACGATCAATGCATTGCCAATAGTGGATGCAGGAGTCGATGCAACTGTTTGTGATGGCGATCAAATAATGATGCTTGCTACGGGAACTGCTGCAAATTATTTTTGGGGAGCTAATGTACCGAATGGAACACTGGTAACTCCGCCTCAAGGAGCAACCAATTATACAGTGACAGGAACAAGTGTGGCAGGATGTACAAATACAGATGTCAGGGTGTTAACGGTAAATCCAATGCCAACAGCAGTAATTGCAGGTACTACAACGGTATGTCTTAATGACCTGCAACCAACTGTTACATTTACCGGTGCAAATGCAACAGCTCCATACACATTCAGTTACTCTTATAACGGTGGCGCAGCCCAACAGGTAGTGTCGAATGCTGCAGGAGTTGCAACTATTCCAATACCGACAAACGTTGCAGGGTCTAATCAATATGCATTAATCAGTGTGCAGGATGCAAGTGCAACAACTTGTTTGAATCAACAACAAGGTATTGCAACGGTCGTTGTGAATGATTTACCGACAGCTTCCATAACTGGAGATATAACCATCTGCCAATATTCGAATCAACCTCAGGTCACTTTTACCGGAGGTAATACGGTCGGACCTTATACATTCACGTATTTACTGAATGGGGTTCAGCAAACGGTTACCACGCTTAATGGATCTGCTGTGGCACCTCTGATTGTGCCGACGACAGTTGTCGGTAATTTTGTTTATACCTTGGTTAGTGTTCAGGATGGCTCTTCAACTGCTTGCTCAGCCAATCAGGCAGGAACAGCAACTATCAGTGTGAATCCACTTCCAAGTGCAACAATTTTGGGAGATACCAATTTATGTTTGTATGGGAATACACCCACTGTGACTTTTCAGGGAACAAATGGAGTTTCGCCCTTTACCTTTTCATATTCCTTGAACGGTGGTGCGATTCAAACCATTGTTTCTGCATCAGGTCAGGCAACTATTCCTGTTCCGACGAACGTCCCTGGGGATTATATCTACGAATTGATTTCGGTTCAGGAAGGTTCAATTTCGATGTGCAGTAATGCAATAGGGAACGATGTATTGGTAAGGGTTTGGGATTTACCGAATGTGTCTGCCGGAAATGATTTTCCGATTTGTGACGGAGCATCAGCTACTTTATCCGGTCAGGGAGCTGTAACTTATACCTGGGATAACAATGTAATAGATGGCGTTGCTTTTGCGCCAACTACAACACTCGATTATACAGTGACAGGAACAGATGTCAACGGATGTGAAAACACCGATGTTATCCAGGTAACTGTAGTTCCGATTCCTCAAGTAGATTTTTCGGCAACGGAAGTGGCCGGTTGCTCTCCTTTGATTACAACCCTGACAAACTTGTCGACAGGGAATTTGACGAACTGTGAATGGACATTATCTGATGGGTCTCAATACAATAGTTGTGGTTCTGTAGATATGACATTAGTTGAACCAGGATGTTATGATGTAACGCTTACTGTTTCTACGCCGGAAGGATGCACAAATTCAGGTACAAAACCAGCATTTTTATGTGTGTACCCGAATCCGATTGCAGACTTTAGAATGACTCCGACAGATTTGGAAACTTCCAATACTTTCGTCAATTTCTTTAACGATTCTTATGGAGCAGTAACTTATTCATGGGATTTTTCAGATGGGTCATTTGGAAGTAGTGCAGAAAATCCAACGCATGTTTTCCCGGATGATGAAGCAGCTTACTACGAAGTATATTTAGTGGCGATAAGCAGCGAAGGTTGCAGAGATACCGCTTCGAGAACGGTTCATGTAGGAGAAGATCTGATTTATTATGTTCCGAATGCATTTTCACCTGATGGGGATGAATACAATAATGTGTTTAAACCGGTTTTGACTACAGGATTTGATGTGAACAGTTATCACCTTTCGATTTTCAACAGATGGGGAGAACTGATATTTGAATCCCTGAATTATGAAGAAGGTTGGGACGGTACTTACCACAATGAGAAACTTCTTGATGGAACTTATATCTGGAAAATTAAAGTGAAATACAAATCCTCCGATAAAAAACTGGAGTTGGATGGACATGTCTCCTTGTTGAAATAAGCTGAAATCAATAACCATGTTGAAGAATCGTCTTGATTCCGTACATACGGGATTGAGGCGATTTTTTTGCTTTTCAAATTGTTTTTCGGGATTGGGAACAAACCAAATTCCTTTTTTCAGCGTATTTTTGAGCAAAGCAAATCCAAGTATGAAAATTCTCGTTTCTCCGGCAAAATCAATCAACGAAAGCTGTCAATTCCCCTCATTCAATTATTCTCAACCAACATTTGCTAAAGAAGCAAAAGCTTTGGTTGGTAAATTAAAAAAAATGAAAGCAAAGGATATCATGGAATTGATGCACGTTTCAAAGGATATCGCTGAATTGAATGTCAATCGGAACAAATCCTGGTACCTTTCTGATCAACCTACTGACGATGTGAAACCGGCTGCATTTTTATTCACAGGGGAAGTTTACAAAGGATTGGATGCCCATTCTCTTTCAGAAAGTGAATTGGAAAAGGCCCAAAAGGATTTACGTATTTTGTCCGGAATGTACGGATTGTTGAAGCCGATGGATCTGATCCACCCCTATCGATTGGAAATGGGAACTAGATGGGAGATTAAACAGGACATAAATAGCCTTTATCAGTTTTGGGGAGATAAGTTGACAAAATCTCTTTTGAAAGAAATGGAAAAGGGTGAGGCTATCATCAACCTGGCATCAGGGGAATACAACAAAGCGATTCTTTGGAAAAAGATCAAGAATCCGGTAGTGACTCCGGTATTCAAGGAATTCAAAAATGGAGAATACAAAGTGGTGATGATTTTTGCAAAGCACGCGCGTGGTGCCATGGCAAGATATATTATTCAAAATGAGCTTACGGATGCAGAAGATTTGAAGAATTATCAGGTGGATGGCTATTCTTTTGATGAGAAGCAATCCTCCGCTTCAGAATGGGTTTTTGTGAGATAATTCTACAAATAAAACCACAACGTTTTATTTCTGTTCATTTAACACGTTATTCTTAACAATCTTCTGATGAAAACTTACTTTTGTAAAAGCTGTTTAAGCAATTTCTTTGATTAATCTTGCTTAAGTAAATTCACCCAATGGAACAAATTAGTGTTTTTGATATTTTCAAAATCGGAGTTGGTCCTTCAAGTTCACATACAATGGGACCTTGGAGAGCTGCTCAGCAATTCATCAATCTGTATAAAGAAAAACCCGGAATTAAAGAAATTAAGCGAATTCATGTGGATTTGTATGGTTCCCTGGCAAAAACGGGGAAAGGACATGGTACGGATATAGCTGTTCTTCTTGGGCTAATGGGAGAAGATCCTGTAACAATAGCCGTGAATTCGATCAACCCGAAATTCGAGAAAATTCATCAGACGAAAACACTCGAAATTTGTGGCGAACAGGTCATCACCTTTGATCCGGTAACGGATTTGATCTTTCATTTTGATCAATCTTTGCCAGGACATCCGAATGCTTTGACATTGACTGTTACCATGATGGATGGGTACGAAGAATCTCACACCTATTATTCTGTAGGTGGAGGATTTGTAGTAAAAGAAGGAGCGGAAGAAAAGAATGCTTCGAATTCGGTCGAATTGCCTTATCCGATTGAAACTGCGGCAGACTTGAAGAAATATTGCGAAGAACAGGGTGTCAGTATTTCGGAAATTGTCTTGAGAAACGAAGCAACTTGGAGAACGCAAGAAGAAACGTTTGCAGGATGTCTGGAAATTTGGAACGTCATGCGCGATTGTGTTTACAGAGGAGTAAATACAGAAGGAATACTTCCCGGAGGCTTGAATGTAAAGAGAAGAGCTTATGAAATGAGCAGACGCTTGTTGAACGGAATTGCCTGCAAAGACTCCAATGATTTTATCAAACAGATTCAGGCAACAAGCAATATCTTTCAGAATACTTTGAATTGGGTAAGTTGTTTTGCACTTTCAGTGAATGAAGAGAATGCTGCATTTGGAAGAGTGGTCACAGCTCCTACAAATGGTGCTTCCGGAGTTATTCCGGCAGTTCTGATGTATTATGTTTGTTTCGCTGGAGGAACGGATGAAAAAGACATTATCCGCTTCATGACTGTGGCTGCTGAAATCGGAAGTATCTTCAAAAAACGATCCACTATATCTGCTGCTATGGGTGGTTGTCAGGCAGAAATCGGAGTTTCTTCGGCAATGGCTGCCGCTGCATTGACTGAATGTTTGGGAGGTAGTCCGAATCAGGCGATGATGGCTGCCGAAATTGCAATGGAACATCATTTGGGGTTGACTTGTGATCCGATCGGAGGATTGGTTCAGATTCCATGCATCGAACGGAATACAATGGGGGCAATCAAAGCGATTACGGCTTGTCAATTGGCTTTGCAGGGAGATCCGGATACTGCCAAGGTTTCACTGGACGGAGTTATTAAAACCATGTGGGAAACCGCTTTGGATATGAATTCAAAATACAAAGAAACATCCGATGGTGGATTGGCTACCAATATTCCGGTGAACATTTCTGAGTGTTAAGATAAACTTCAATCAAAAGATGCTACCCAACCCTAAAATACAGATAGACATGTGTCTATTTGAGTAGCAAGGGTGCGCGATTCCTAGGGATGACTAACATTGATTAGCTATCCTGCGGTCTTAATAATTCCTTTCACAAAATTCGGTCAAGCTGCTTACTTCCAACGCAAAAATACAGATAGACATGTGTCTATTTGAGTAGCAAGGGCGGGCGGTTCCGAGGGATGACTAACATTGATTAGCTATCCTGCTGTCTTAATAATTCCTTTCACAAAATTCGGTCAAGCTGCTTACTTCCAATACAAAAATACAGATAGACATGTGTCTATTTGAGTAGCAAGGGCGGGCGGTTCCAAGGGATGACTAACATTGATTAGCTATCCTTTGGTCTTAATAATTCCTTTCACAAAATTCAGTCAAGCTGCTTACTCCCAACGCAAAAATACAGATAGACATGTGTCTATTTGAGTAGCAAGGGCGGGCGGTTCAGCAGGATTACTTACATTGATTAGCGATCCTACTTTTCGAACTAATTCCTTTCGCAAAAATTTCTTTTTAATTTTTCTTCGAAGGAAATTTGGATTTATCAATTTCTTTTAAGAATCTTTGTCCTGTAATTCTAAGCGAGAAATACAAGTAGTTTATACAGAAGAGGCGAGAGACGGACTTTTTGACCCTCTGGCAACCAACTTTAAGTGCTGACGATTCCTGTCAGTATTGGAAAACCGGTGCCAACTTCCGAGTTTGATACATAGTGTGTCAGACGAATATAAAAATTGTGTTTATGAAAAGTGCAAAATTTTCCATTCAAGATGTAAAGCCCAAACCGAGGCTCAACTCTTCTATTTCTTATTCTTTTGACCAAATGTGTTGTTGTTGCTGCTGTTGTTAATTCTTCCAGTTCAATAATTATATCCAATACATTTCATGTCAACAATTTATTCTGAAGCTGCGCTTTTGCAGCCAACGCAACAATTTTATTCTTCTCCGTCTGCATTCAACCTGGAATCCGGCAGAACATTATCCAATCTTTCATTAGCTTATCAGACTTGGGGTAAGATGAACGAAGAACAATCCAATGTAGTCTGGGTCTGTCATGCCCTTACCGGAAATCACCGGGTACAGGAATGGTGGGATGGATTATTTGGAGAAGGAAAATGCTTTGATCCGAACAAGTACTTTATCGTGGCAGTCAATGTTCCGGGAAGTGCTTATGGGTCAACCGGTCCGTTGAGTGAAGAATTGGATTCTTCTGAGCGTTTTGATGCATTTCCGGTGCTGACAATTCGGGATATGGCGGGAGCACTTGAATTAGTCCGAAAGGAGTTAAACATAGAGCGTATCCATGTTTTAATCGGTGCCTCTTTGGGAGGACAACAGGTATTGGAATGGTCGTTACAAATACCTGATAAGATAGATCACATCATTCCAATCGCAACAAACTTGAAACATTCCCCATTCGGGATTGCTTTTAACGAAGCACAAAGACTGGCAATCCAAGCTGATCCCACTTTTTATAGCAAACAAGAAAGCGGAGGAGCCGAAGGATTGAAAGCAGCACGGGCGATCGGAATGTTGAGTTACAGAACCTACGAAGGGTACTCCATAACTCAAAGTGAGGCAGACCATTCGAAGTTCGATGATTTCAAAGCAAGTTCGTATCAAAAATACCAGGGAGAAAAATTGGCTGCCCGATTCAATGCATTCAGTTATTGGTATTTGTCAAAAGCAATGGATTCACACAATGTTTTTAGGGGAAGGGATGAAAAAGTCTTGGAACGATGTCTCATGCCTGCTTTGGTGATCGGGATAGACTCTGATTTATTATTTCCGATTACAGAGCAGGAAGAAATAACCAAACAATTACCAAATGCCACGCTTGTTCGTTTGCATTCCGATTTTGGTCACGATGGATTTTTAGTCGAGACCGAAACATTGGCAAATCATATCACACAATTTTTAAAAAACAGCTAAGATGAAAAAACAACTCACAATAGGATTATTCGGTTTCGGATGTGTTGGAACAGGATTATACGAAGTATTGAACAAAACAACCTTGCTTCAGGCTTCCATCAAACACATTGTCATTAAGGATTTAAGTAAGAAACGGATTATTGACGCTTCCTACTTCAGCACGGATGCAAATCGCATTTTGAATGATTCCGAAATCAACGTAGTGGTCGAACTGATCAATGATTACGAAGCGGCATACGAAATTGTAACAAAAGCATTGAAAGCAGGAAAGCATGTGGTTTCAGCCAATAAAAAATTGATTGCGTACTATTTGGACGAACTTCTTTTCCTGGCGAAAGAAAACAATGTTTCTTTTCTATATGAAGCATCGGTTGGAGGTTCGATTCCGATTATTCGCAACCTGGAAGAGTATTACAACAACGATTCGCTTTCAAATATCAGTGGAATTGTAAACGGGACGACAAATTACATCCTGACCAAAACAGGAGAGGGTGAATCATTTGACGGAGCATTGAAAAATGCCCAGGACTTAGGTTTTGCCGAGTTGGATCCTACTTCGGATGTGGATGGTTTTGATGCGAAATACAAATTGGTGTTATTGTTGAAACATGCATTTGGTTTCTCTGCCAAACAGGATGAGGTATGGAATTATGGAATCCGTCAATTGAAGGACTGGGATGCAACCTATGCCCGGGAAAAGGGATTGAAGATTAAATTATTGGCTTTCGGGACGCGGATCAATAATCAGGTGATTGGTTTTGTAGCACCTCACATCATTCCGAATAACCACTTCGCATTTAATGTCGAAAATGAGTTTAATGCGGTGGTGGTGGAAGCCTTGTTCTCGGATAAACAATTGTTTTTAGGAAAAGGAGCCGGAAGTCATCCGACAGCGAGTGCAGTTCTTTCGGACATTTCTGCTTTGCAATTCGATTATGCCTACGAATACAAAAAATCGAAAACGGAAGAGGAGCTAGCTTTCGAGAATAATTTTTCATTGAAAGTTTATTTGAGTGCGACATCGCAAGAAAAGCTGGATGAGGTGAAATTTATGGATACACTGGAAACCTATTCGGGACAATCTCATAGTTACAAAATCGGGATCATTACCTACGAGGAAATCTGCAAATACAATTGGAATGATGCGTCGGATTATTTCCTGGCAGTCATTCCGGATAGTGTTGAGTTGACGGGTAAACATCTAAATTCGGAAGAGAAATCAGCTCATTTAATCGAAGAATTATCATGAAGTTAGACTTGAAATTAGTGGAATCACCCTTTGTTATGGAGGTGAAAAACGAATCCGGGATTACCATCAAAATGGACGCAACCGATAAAATAGGAGGAAAGAACAAAGGAATGAGGCCGATGGAAGTATTGGCAAGTTCGCTTGCTGGCTGTATGTCAATCGATATTTTACTCATTTTAAAAAAGCAACGGCAAGAAGTAACTTTTTATGAAGTGAACATCGAAGCAAACCGGAAAGATGCGGTTCCTGCGGTATTTGAAACCATCCATTTGGTATTTTCCTTCAATAAGGAAGTTGATTTGGAAAAAGCTTCAGCTGCCGTGCACTTGAGTCATGAAAAATATTGCTCGGTTTCAGCATCCTTAAATTCCGAAATAAACATTCAACTAGAAGTTAGACATCAATCATGAATAATTATAGAAACGAAACACTTGCGATCCGCATTCAGAATGAGCGCTCACAAGAAGCCGAACACAGCGTTCCATTGTATTTGACATCCAGTTACGTCTTTGATGATGCGGAACAGATGCGCGCTGCCTTTTCAGATGAAATAGAAGCAAATATTTATTCCCGCTATTCGAATCCGAATGTAGATGAATTACTGGAAAAGGTTTCCAGATTGGAATCGGGGGAAGCTGCGTGGGCTACGGCAACCGGAATGGCGGCTGTTTTCACCACTTTTGCTGCTTTGCTTCAAAGCGGAGACCACATTGTTTCTTCCAAATCTGTTTTTGGTTCCACGCATCAGTTGTTTGTGAATATCCTTCCGAAATGGGGAATTACAACCACGTATATCGATGCGATCGATTATGATGGGTACGAAAAGGCAATCCAACCGGAAACCAAAATAGTCTACATCGAAACACCTTCCAATCCGGGTTTGGATATTATCGATATCAAACGATTAGCTGCAATCTGCAAAGAAAAGAACGTTTTGTTAGTGGTCGATAATTGTTTTGCGACTCCCGTTTTGCAGCAGCCATTGAAACTAGGAGCTGATATTGTCATTCACTCTGCAACCAAATACATGGATGGTCAGGGAAGGGTTTTGGGAGGATTGATTGTTTCAACCCAGGAAATCATTGCGAAGATTCAGGGGTTTGCCCGACACAGTGGACCTGCATTATCTCCATTCAACGCATGGATTCTTTCAAAATCGTTGGAAACCTTGCATCTGAGAATGGAAAAGCACTGTTCACAAGCTTTTGAAATTGCAAGACGATTGGAGAAGAATGATCAGGTGGCATGGGTGAAATATCCGTTTCTGGGTTCACATCCTCAACATGACATAGCGAAAGATCAAATGAAGTATGGAGGGGGAATTGTGACTTTTCAAGTGAAAGGAGGATTGGAAGCCGGACGTAAATTTTTGGATCAATTGAATTTATTTTCGCTTACTCCGAATTTGGGAGATAGCAGAAGTATAGCAACGCATCCAGCCTCTACTACTCATAGCAAATTAAAACCTGAAGAACGGGAAGCAGTAGGTATTTCCGATGGATTGGTGCGTTTGAGCATCGGTTTGGAACACGTCGAAGATATTTGGGAAGATATTGAGCAAGCACTTCGTTAATTGCAAATTAAAAGGTGACTGAGCGGAGTCGAAGTCACCTTTTGTGGCTAGATTTGTGAAATGAAGATCGAAATTATCCCTTATTCGGAGGAGTTGAAGGAATACGTGAAGATTCTCAACTATGAGTGGTTGGAGGAACATTTTTATGTAGAAGAAGGAGATGAAATCTCACTTTCTGACCCCAAAAAACACATCATTGACAAAGGTGGTTTTGTGTTTTTTGCAAAAAAGGAAGATGAAATTGTAGGAACAGTTTCTCTGATCAAAAAATCAGAATCCGTTTTTGAACTGGGAAAGATGGCAGTAACCAGATATGCTCAAGGATTCGGTATTGGAAAAATTCTACTGGAACATTGCCTGGAATTTGCAAAACAAAAACAAATTGAAAAACTCATTTTATACTCCAATACAAAATTGGAATCGGCAATACATCTTTATCGAAAATACGGGTTTGTAGAAATT
>NZ_CALRYJ010000027.1:0-38697 GCF_943372375.1 Fluviicola taffensis DSM 16823
TCAGTTATTACTTTTATAGAAAAGTGAAAAGGAGCGAGAACACATATGTGCCTAAACAATCCTTGAGATATGTTCACACATAGATATCGTCTCCTCCTTTTTTATCTCTTAGAGTTTAAACAGAATGTAAGGAACTGAAGTTGATTTAGATCAGTATCCAGAATATCCAACCAGGAGAAAAGACGAAGAGAGATATTCACTTTTTGAATTTAATTGTTTGAAGGATGAATGTTTTGAGACAGGTTTTAGGAGTAGATGTAGCTCAAAAGGAGCTCGTCGTAACATTAGGAAGATTAAGTCAGGATCTTACTACAGAACTTTATTCACGTAGGAAGTTTGCTAACAAGGAATCAGGTTTTGATGCTTTGTTAAAGTGGTTAAAGAAGCATACTGTTGCAGATTTTCAGTTACATGTTGTAATGGAAGCTACCGGCGTATATCATCAGAAATTTGCCTATTTCCTGGATGAAAACGGAATTGATTTGTCGGTGGTCCTTCCCAATAAGATCAGCAACTATATGCGAACACTATCGATTAAAACGATTACTGATGCTACCTGTGCAGATGCTATTGCTCTTTTTGGACTGGAACGCAAGTTGGAAAACTGGAAACGACCGAAGAAACTCTACAAAACACTTCAGCAGTTGACGCGTGAACGAGATCAAATTGTATCGGAAAGAGTGATGATCAAAAACCAGATCCATGCTGAAGAATCGGAAGCTGAGCCTAACAAAAGAAGTCTTGATCGGTTAAATGTACGACTTCGGTTAATGGACCAACAGGAAAAAGAAATCAAAACCGATATTAATGAGTGTCTTAAAAAAGACCATTCAGTCAAAGAGGTTGTTGACAGGATCTGTACTATTCCTGGAGTAGGAATACTTACGGCAGTCACCATTTTAGGGGAAACAAATGGCTTTGAGTTAATCCGAAATAAAAAGCAACTCACTAGTTATGCAGGACTGGATGTAAAAGAAAAGCAGTCAGGAACTTCCATTAAAGGCAAATCTAGAATATCCAAGAAAGGAAACCGCCATCTTAGAAAAGCAATGCATTTACCAGCGCTGACCGCTATTCGACACGATGAACGTTACAAAGAACTGTTTGCAAGGCTCGTTTCCAGACATGGGATCAAAATGAAAGCTGTGGTAGCAGTTCAGCGAAAATTATTAGAGCTGACTTACATTTTATTCATAAATCAAATGATCTATGATGCTGAAAAACTTAGCTTAAATGAGAAAGAGCAGCAACTGCAATAGCTACTACTCTTTACAAGCTAGCTCAAGGCTGCTTTAATAAAATAAAGGTAAAGAAAATTTAGTTTTCTTTTGGATACTAACACAGAATCTATGTGGTTAGACAAAGCAGATTACTTCGGTTTTTCACGTATTTCTACCAACTGACGAACGGCGTTCATCCGTTTAGTAAGCGTGACATCCCTTTTTCCCTTCATTATCCGGTATTGATTCTCACCTTTGTTATCTAATTCATATATCAGACTCACAATGGAGGCGAAAAATGTAAGATTTAATACAAGTAAGAATAAAGACTTTCAATCGGAATTAAGAAAACGGGTTGATTCTTATTTCAAAGAAAACAATATCAGTAAAAACGGGAACTGGAAACTATACATCAAGACTTTTGTCATGTTTTCAGCTTATGTGGTTCCATTTTTGTTAATCACTTTCAATGTTTTTGATTCCAAATTGAGCTGGTTTATCCTGGCTGTTTTGATGGGATTTGGAATGGCCGGAATCGGAATGAGTGTCATGCACGATGCAAACCACGGCAGTTACAGTAAAAACGAGCGACTGAATAAAATTCTGGGATTCTTCTCTTTGGCTTTCCTTGCCGGAAATTCACAAAACTGGAAAACTCAGCACAACGTTATTCACCATACATACACGAATGTCCATGAATTGGATGAAGACATCGCTCCTATCGGTGTATTGCGTTTTGAACCGCATTCTAAGAAAAAAGCGATCCACAAATTACAGTTCATTTACGCCTGGTTTTTTTACGGGTTGATGACCTTGATGTGGAGTACCGTGAAAGACTTCAAGCAAGTGATCCGTTACGACAAGGAAGGTCACGTGAAAGCGGCTGGAACAACTTTAGGAAAACAGCTTTTCATTATTATCATGTCCAAACTTGTTTATTTCAGCTACATGTTGATTCCTTTCTTCGTGGTTCCTGAGATGACATTCTTAAATTGGGTGGTAGGTTATTGTGTGATGCATTTCGTTGCAGGATTAACTTTGGCAGTTGTTTTCCAATTGGCACATGTAACCGATGAAAATGAATTCCCAATGCCGGAAAACAATGAATTGGAGCATAGTTTCATGGTTCACCAGTTGAGTACAACTATGAACTTCGCAACAAACAACCCGGTGATCTCTTATGTTGTCGGAGGATTGAATTTCCAGGTGGAACATCATTTATTCCCTTCTATTTCGCATATTCATTACCCGAAAATCTCTAAGATTGTCCAGGCAACTGCGGCAGAATACAACTTACCGTATCATACAGGGAAATCTTTCTGGGGAGCACTTGCTGCTCACACAAAAATGCTTTACACGCTCGGAAGAGTTTAAGAAATAGCCGGTTTAAAAGCCAAAAGAATGAGAAGCCTTTCTGCCACGCAGAGAGGCTTTTTTGTGTTCCGCTCTCGGTTTGTGGATATTGAATTCCCACGGAACGCTTACGCCTTAGCTCTAGCGCACGTGCCGGAGGAACACGGAAGAAGTGATTAATCGATTTGAAATGCATATGTGCTCGTCTGTGCCTTCGCTGAAGCTTCAGCATAAGCGTTGTGTTCTTCCCCGGGAGAAAAAAACAATGCAGTTATTCGAGAAGCACCGAATATTTTCGCCCTACAGGTAAAACAGTCTGATTGGAAAGAACCACCTCCGTTTTTTTGAACTCTGCGATACTTTCCCGCTTGACGATATACGATTTGTGGATCCGTATAAACTGGGAAGGTGGTAAAACAGATAAGATATACTTCATCGTTTGGGTAATCAACAGTGGTTTTTCATTCATCAAATGCAAACGGATATAATTCCCAACCGCTTCTATATATAAGATGTCACGGGTTTGAATGGTTCTTAAGATTCCCTCGTGCTTCACCTCAATTTCAGGAAACAGATCCACTTCCTTTCTAGGCAAAGGTCTGTCGATGATCTTATTGATCGCTTTCAAAAAACGAGGATAAGAAATGGGCTTCAACAGGTAATCCACCACTCCATTCTGATAAGCCTCAAAACCGAAGTTGCTATACGCTGTCGTTAAGATCACAGAAGGCGAATAAGGCATACATTCCAACAATTCCAATCCGCTGAGTCGCGGCATTTCGATATCCAGGAAAAGGATGTCCACTTGGTTGTTTCGCAAAAACTCCAGAGCTTCCTGCCCGTCATAAACATCACCGATTATTTCGAGTTGTTCCGTGCGTGCAATATGCGCCTGAATCACCAGATGCGCCGGTGCTTCGTCATCAACTATGAGGCATTTGTACTTCATCCCTACAAGATACTATTTTCGTTACAATACAAGTGTCAATTCAACCGTATGAATATCATCGGAATCCGTAATAATCAGTTCATGCTTGTTATTGTACATGAGTTGGAGGCGTTGTTTCGTGTTTGAAATCCCCGTATTTGTGCCCGAAAATTCCCGTCTACCGGGATCGTAATTATTCCAGATTCGGAAAGTCAGCTTCTGCTTATCCGTACCAATAAACAGGGAAACAGTCGGTTTTTCTGTTCCACTGCTATACTTGATGGCATTTTCTATGAAGGGCATGAATAACATCGGCGAAAGCATCAATTGATTGGTTACAATCTTATCGGTCAGGCTAATAGCCAACTTAGGACTTCTGTTCTGCTCGTAGCTCAGGTATTTCTTAATGAAATCCATTTCTTCATATAAGGGAACACGTTCCTTTTTGGAAGACTCAATCTGATACCGCAATAAATCGGAAAGTTCCAGGATCTTATCCGGAGTCTGAGTTGGATCAGTAAGTGCTGTGGCATACAGATTATTCAGTGAATTAAACAGGAAGTGGGGATTCAGTTGTGCTTTCAAGTGACGAATTTCATCATCCTTCTCCAGCAAGTCTGTCAAAAACCGTCTGTTTCGATCCAGGATATTTTTGTGCACGTAGTTAAAACCGAGTCCGATGAGATAAATCAAGAAAATGGAAATACTCATCGTGATCACGTCTCCATTTGGAACGAATGAAAACGGGGTGAAATAATTGATCAGGAAATAACTGGTAAAAAGGGAAACCGTTCCTAAGAAATACTTGAGATTTTGCTTACCGAAGAAGCGTTCATACAAGAACCGATTATGGATGTACACCTGGATATGTGCTATGGCAAACATGATTCCTCCGTTGACAACCACATGAAAAAACCGACCTTTCTCATGAATCTGATGATTCCCATCGACAAGTACCATAATCAGTCCCAGCAAACAAAAGAATAGGTATACCACGATATTCCGCAGCCAAAAGTTGAAGTATGACAATTTCATAAGTAAAGTTATCATTTTAGAACAATTCACGACCAATACTACCTATTGATCTCATTACCCATTCCAATTTAAAGCTTTTCTGAATTAGAACAAAATCAAGAAGTTAACAGATGGATCATCCTGCTTTCATTTTGGAATAATGGGGGAAAATCAAAAAAAAATAAAAAAAGTGAGTGAATTCTTGCGAATTGAATAAAGGAATTGTTAGATTTGCAACCCGATTCCAAAAGAGGAACGGTCATATGCGAGAGTGCTTCCGCCACGGCGGAGTGAGCACAACCTCAAATGAAGTATTAAAATGCGAGAGTAGCTCAGTTGGTAGAGCACAACCTTGCCAAGGTTGGGGTCGCGAGTTCGAATCTCGTCTCCCGCTCAAAGAAATAAAGGTCATTTTTGAAATGGCCTTTATTCTTTAAAGTCCGCTCGGATGGTGGAATTGGTAGACACGCCGGACTTAAAATCCTGTGCCTGTATGGGCGTGCGGGTTCAAGTCCCGCTCCGAGTACAAGAGAATTGAAGGAAGACTTTGGTCTTCCTTTTTTTATTCTAAAAAGCTTGTGAATTGGCTTCCACCTTTCACAGGAAAGTTAAGTCCCGTTGGTGTTTACATCTTCGGGATTTTTCATTATATTCAATCCCATGGCAACTATTTACATCTTATATTCTGAAGATCTAAATCAATTCTATATTGGGAGTTGTAAATCCCAAAAATTAATATCTAATTAAGTTCATCTAAAAAACAAGAAGGATCACTTCATTCCGAAGCCCGCTTAATATTCATTTTTGCCCGTTTCGGAAATAAACCAAGACATCTTTTAGTTGTAACCTCTATTTTTAAGACATGAAAAGAAGCTATTGGGTTTTAGGAATCTGTTTATCCTTTGGTGTATCCTTTATTGGGGCATTTCCTCGTTTACTGAGATCGGAGGTGATTGGATGGTCTTCTTTTATCAATTCAGTCATTTACACAGAGATTTTCTCTCTTCTCTGTTGGTTTATTCATTTCACTTTAATGGATAGCAAAAAACTCAACAAATTATTTCCCAACAAATTTTTGTACGGCTTGTTGAGCATTCTCTTTGTCGGGCAACTTGCCTATGGCTACAATATTTTATTTTCTGAAACAATTTCGGAAGCATTGCAACTACAACACATGGCTCCCGAAAAAAAAATCGTTCTTCTTCTTATTCGAGGAATGAGTATCAGTGGTTTTTATTACTTTATTATTCACTCACTGCATGTTTCAGCTGAAAAACAGAAACATGAATTGGAGATTGAACAGCTAAAACAAATACAACTTCAAGCCAATTTAAGTTCTTTAAAGGAGCAGATCAGTCCACACTTTTTATTCAACACCCTCAATACTCTTAGCACACTGACGCAAGAGGTAATGGTTAAAGATTACATCAACGAATTAGCCAATGTATACCGTTATGTTTTACAGTATAAAGATGAAAATATTGCTTCTTTAAAACAAGAACTTAGTTTCATAGAATCGTACCTATACATTATTAAAACGCGTCTGGAAGATTCCATTGAAATAAGCGTAAATGTTGAACACAATATGTGGAACTCCAAAATCCCTCCGTTAACGCTTCAACTATTAATTGAAAATGCGATTAAACACAATATAGCCGCAGCACATCATCCCTTAAAAATTAAGATCTATACTGAAAACAACTATTTAATAGTCCAGAATAATTTTCAACCGAAACGATCAGTCACACATTCTACTGGAAAAGGGCTTGAGAATATCACCCAAAGGTATCAATTGATTTTCAACCATGAAATTTACATCGAAAAGCGTGATGATGTCTTTTTAGTTAAACTTCCAATTATAATTGAATGAAGGTACTTATTATCGAAGATGAGATTAGGGCCGCAAGAGAACTAAAAAAGATTATCCTCCAAATGGATGATACAATACTCATTACAGCCATTATCGATTCGATAGAAAAAGGAAAACAATGGTTTGATGAAAATGAAAGTCCGGACTTAATATTCTCTGATATACAGCTTGCAGATGGATTATGCTTTGACCTCTTCAATCAAATCGAATTAAAATCCCCCATCATTTTTTGTACCGCATTTGATGAATACCTGATGAATGCATTCGACACGAATGGAATCAGCTATTTATTGAAACCTATTACTCAAAAAAAAGTAGAGAAAGCCTTCGCTAAATTCCTCCAATTCAAAGACAATTTTCAAATAGACCCAACAAATAATTTTAACTCTCTGACAAAAAATCTGAAAGTAAATTACAAAACAACTCTTTTAGTCTACCAAAAAGAAAAAATCATCCCGATTCCAGTAAGAGAAATCGCATTCTTTCATCTTGACAATGCGGTCGTAAGCATTACAACAGTGACTAACCGGAAATTTCACCTTTCCTCCAATCTGGACGATATTCATAAAACATTAGATCCGGAGCATTTTTATCGTGCAAATCGGCAATATATTATTCAACGTGCCGCTATTGAGAATGTGGAGCGCTATTTTGCCCGAAAACTAGTTGCTAAACTCATGGTAAAAACTCCCGAAAAATTGATCATCAGCAAAGCCAGAGCATCTGATTTTTTAAAATGGCTGGAGGGAGATGCATTGCTCTAATCGCTTACACTTAAACTGTTCGATCCATCTAAAGATATTGAAGTAGAGATCAGCGTACAGAAATAACGTTCCCGAACAATAATCACCAACAGATGTCTGCTTGCGCCACTATTTTGCCTGTTTCAGTCTTCTTTTCTTTACGAGGAATATGTCAACATGATAGATTTGCGCAACTCTTTTTTGAATTATGAAATATCATTTGTTATTACTATTCTTCATAACAGTTGGAATAGCCCAATGTCAAAGCTTAAAAAATACCGTTAGCGGAACAATTAAGGACGGGGAATCTGGTGAAACGCTTATTGGGGCGGTTGTTAGAGTAAAACAACTATCATCCACAGGAACCACTTCCAATGAATATGGTTTTTACTCCATTACATTACCACAAGGAAAATACACACTAATCATTCAATACAGCGGTTACCATACAGATACAATGACCATCGATCTAACTCAAACTTTGTTGCGAGACATTCAATTGCAACCTCTGGAAAATGAATTAGAGGAAGTAAAGATTTTGGCGACCAAACAAAATGACAACATCACTAACCCGCAAACCGGGATGGAAAAAATAGACATTCTTGAAATTGGTAAAATTCCAGTCCTTTTCGGAGAAAAAGACATCATTAAAACCATCCAATTATTACCTGGAATCAAATCTGTAGGAGATGGCGGAGGCGGACTTTATGTCCGAGGCGGTGCAGGAGATCAAAACCTGATACTTTTAGACGAAGCATTAGTCTACAACGCTTCTCACCTACTAGGCTTTTTCTCCACATTCAATTCAGACGCATTGAAAGATGTAACAATTTACAAGGGGTCTCAACCAGCACAATATGGTGGCAGACTTTCTTCGGCAATGGATATTCGCATGAAAGATGGAAACAAACAACGTTTTGAAGCCAATGGAAGTATTGGGCTAATTTCTTCTAAGCTCAGTATTGAAGGTCCAATTGTAAAGAACAAAGGATCTTTCTTCATTTCAGGTCGTAGAACCTACGCCGATCTTTTCCTAAAACTCGACAAAAAATACAAAGGCACAACGCTCTATTTCTACGACCTCAACGCAAAGGCAAATTATCGACTTAGTAAGAAAGACCAGCTTTACCTTTCCGGTTACCTCGGAAGAGATAAACTAGGTGTACACACGCTTTTTGGGCTTGATTGGGGAAATGCAACCGGCACCTTGAGATGGAACCACTTGGTCAATAGCAAATTATTCTCCAATACATCTGCAATCATTAGCAATTACAATTATGTGGTTGGAGTAGAAAGAGGCGGTTCCGATTTTAACTTAAATTCAAATATACTTGATTACAACCTCAAACAAGAGTTTCAGTATTTCCCCAATACAAAACATGCCTTTCGATTTGGATTAAGCGCTATTTATCACACCATTGTACCCGGAGAAATTAGTGGCGAAACATTAAATAATACTTCCCTCCAAAAACGTTACTCTTTAGAAAATGCAATTTTTGTTTCAGACGAATGGAAAATAAATAATCGATTAAGTATCGTTGCAGGAATCAGATTAAGCAGTTTTTCAATAATTGGTGCTGGTGATTTCTATACACTTGATGAGAACCATAACGTGTTAGATACGATTCACTATCAACGTGGTGAATTTGGTAAAACCTATTTCAATCCCGAACCACGAATTTCAGGTAGTTTTCAAATTAACTCATCGAGTGCCATTAAAGCCGCATATTCACGAAATGCTCAATACATTCATCTTCTATCGAACAGCACCGTATCCAGTCCGACGGATAAATGGGTTCCAACAAATAACAACATCAAACCCGAGATTGCAGATCAACTGTCTTTAGGTTATTTCCAAAATTTAAAAAACAATCAGTTCGAAACCAGTGTTGAGATTTATTACAAAGGTCTACAGAACCAAATTGATTACAAGAATGGGGCTGATGTTTTATTTAGCGATCAATTGGAAACGCAACTTTTAACTGGAATAGGCAGAGCTTATGGGTTAGAATTGTTTGTCAAGAAAAAAAAGGGAAAACTAACCGGATGGATTAGCTATACCTTATCCCGCACAGAAAAAAAAATTACTGGAATTAATAACGATAAGTGGTATGCAGCCAGACAAGATAAAACACATGATCTATCAATCGTAGTCTGTTATGATGTAAATGAGCGAATTAACATTTCGACTACATGGGTTTACAGCACAGGAAATGCTGTGACCTTCCCTACTGGAAAATATTACCTGGATCAGCAGGTTGTCTGGCTTTACACCGAACGAAACGGTTACCGTATGCCTGCTTATCACCGACTGGACATTGGGGCGACTTTCAAATTAAAAGATCACCAGCATTTTAGCAACGAGCTGGCCATCGGTATTTTCAATGTGTATGGAAGAGAAAATGCCTATTCCATCTCATTTCGCGAGAATGAAAATGACCCAAGCAAAACAGAAATCGTTCAAACCTCATTATTCCGGTTTGTTCCTTCAATATCGTGGAACTTCAAAATAAAATGAAATGAAATCAGTTTACAGCACATTTATTCTTCTTTTGTTATTCACCCTTGCCTCTTGTGAAAAAGTAATCCAGCCGGATTTGAAAAATGAGAAACCACAATTGGTCATTGAAGGCGAGGTTTCAAATCAAGGTCCGGCATGTCGAATAAGTATATCCATGAGTAGCTCGTTTAACGAGGCTGGAAATTTTAATGGAGTGACGGATGCAGTAGTAAAAGTGAGTGATAACTTAGGTAATTCGGAAACCTTACCCATGCAATCTCCGGGCATTTACCAATCAACTATCCTCTCAGGAATACCAGGAAGAACCTATTTCTTGAATGTTTCCTACGACGGAAAAGAATATACTTCAGTCTGTAAAATGCCTAGCAGTGTGAGTATCGATACCTTATTTCAGATGACTCAAATTGCAAATGGAAACACGAGGCGATTTTTAATTCCTGCATATACAGATCCAATTTCTGAAAGCAATTATTATCGCCTAAAGGTTTATTCAAATGGAAAACCTATAAGCAAAATCTTTGTAAGAAAAGATTATCTGACAAACGGAATAAATGTCACTCAGCCAGTTGGTCCTTTCCTATCTGAGTTTGTTCCAACTGATACTGCCACCGTTTGTTTAATGGGAATAGACAAAAGCATCTATGAATACTTTAACGGCCTGGAACAAACCTTAAACGGAAGCAGCTCTGCACCAGCTAATCCCGTGAGCAATATATCAGGTGGTTGCTTGGGATATTTCAGCGCACATAGCAAATCAGAAAAAAAAATCAAGATAATAGATTAGCAATCCGAAAATAAACGATCATTTGTCATTCACCTAAAAATCAGTCCCTCCTTTAAAATTGTTTGAAATTTTCCATTACAAATAGATTTTGTTAAATTCATTACATGCCATTTCCCAACGTAAATTCTAGTGCCACGCAAGAATATAGCTCCAATCTAGACGAGATGAAAAACCTATCATCCACTTATTTAACCATTCATACACCATAAAAATTTTTTATTTAGTAATTGATTGATTATTTTTACGTCAAATAAAAAACTATGAAAAAAGTATACTTAGGCTTATTTACTTTAGTTATTGCTGGTTCGGCTTCGGCTCAGTTAATGAACAAAAATGTGCGTGGAGCGCAAAGAATCCAAAATATCGGTGAAGTTCCTGCTAAGGCAACTCACAATTTGGAAAAAGCGGTTCCTTTCTGGACAAACAATTTCTCCACTTCTTCTGATTGGACAATTGCAAATGCTGGTGGCGCAGGATCTCCTGCTCACACATTGGGTGATTGGGCTATCGTAACGGATGTAAATGCTATTCCTGTAACTGCATTGAAACCGGCTGGTCATACAACAGCTGCAAACGGTTACGCTTTGATTAACTCGGATGCTGCAGGTAGTGGTCAGACACAAAATGCTACAATTGTAACTTCATCCGTTATCAACTGTACTGGAAAAGCAAATGTTTCCATCATTTTCCAACAATCTACACGTCACTTCCAAGAATTGTACTACGTAGTTGTTTCTAATGACAATGGGGCAACCTGGACAGATTTCCAAGTAAACACTTCGATGGCGGTTAATACAAATTCAGCGAACCCTGCTCTTGCTCAAGTGAACATCTCTTCAGTTGCAGCAAACCAGGCAAACGTGAAAGTTGGTTTCCGTTATGTTGGTGCATATGACTGGTTCTGGGCTGTTGATGATGTACAATTAGTTGAGACAGACAATTTTGACTTATCAGCAAACGGATATTTCTGGGGTGTTGAAGGAACATGGGGAGCACGTTTACCGTACTACCAAACTCCAATCGCTCAGATCAATCCTATCCATTTCGCAGGTTTAGTTGAAAACAAAGGTGCAATGTCTCAATCTGATGTAACATTCACTGCTGAAATCGCTTCTGCTTCTTACAACCAAACAAGCCCAATGGGTACTTTGGCTCCGAATGCAATTGACACATTTGATATCAGTACTACATTTACGCCTGCAGCTTCTATTGCCAGCTTTACTGTTACTGGTTCTACAACTTCCGGTAGTACAGATGCAAACTCAACAGACAACGTTGCTCCTGCATTAGCTTTCGCTACAACTCAGACAACTTTTGCACGTGATGCGCAAGTAGTTGAGGCTGGTTCTTACAACCAAGGTCAAGGATACGAAATGGGGAACATCTTTGATATCACAGCAGACCAAACATTGACAGGTGTTGATGTATTCGTAGCTGCGACTTCAACTGTTAACTGTCAGATCTACGGATTGTTGTATACTATTGATGGTACTGGTAACTTCGTTTACGGTGCACCTACAGCATTACACACAGTTACTGCCGGTGAATTAGGAACAATGATCACACTTCCACTTACAGGTTCATTCCCTTTAACTACAGGTAACTCTTACTTGTTGGTTGTTGGTTCTTACGGTGATGGTGGTGCAACTGATGATTTCGTTGTTGGAACATCTGGTATTTCTGAAGCACAAACTACATTCTACTTGGATGGAAACGAAAACACAGGTACTTGGTACTATTCCACTTCTACTCCAATGGTACGTATGAACTTCAACCCTTCATTATCAGTTTCTGAAAATGCAGCTAATGTAAATGTAAACGTATTCCCTAACCCGGTTGTAGGTGAAGCTACAATTGAAGTGAACGGAGCAGTTGCATCTGCAATTACAGTTGTTGACTTAGCAGGTAAAGTAGTTTACACTACAAACGCTGCAGAAGGTACTTCTAAAGTTTCTTTCTCTACAGCTAACTTCTCTGCTGGAGTTTACACAGTAAACGTTTCTACAAACGCAGGAACAGTTACTAAGAAAATGGTTGTTAAGAACTAATAACTCATTATAAAAGCAAAACACCCCGGTTCCAGAAATGGAGTCGGGGTGTTTTGCTTTGGTACAATCTGCTTCAAAAGCTGAATAAAAGCATTATTTAATTCTTTGAACCTTTCAACTTTTTGAACTTCACAAACTGTTACTATATTTGCCTCCTCGAAAAAACAAATTATGAAAGCATACGTATTCCCCGGACAAGGTGCTCAATTCTCAGGAATGGGAAAAGACCTTTACGATTCCTCCGATTTAGCAAAACAACTATTCGCCAGAGCAAATGAGATTCTTGGTTTTGATATCCAAAAAATCATGTTTGAAGGATCTGATGAAGAATTGAAACAAACCAAAGTGACACAACCCGCCATTTTCTTGCATTCAACAATTCTTGCCGCGTGTTTGGGCGACAGTTTTAAACCGGATATGGTTGCCGGACATTCACTGGGAGAAATTTCATCCTTAGTTGCAAACAAGACCCTTTCATTTGAAGATGGTTTGCGTTTGGTTTCCAAAAGAGCTCTTGCCATGCAGGCAGCCTGTGAAGCCGTTCCTTCTACCATGGCAGCGATTTTAGGATTGGAAGACAATGTAGTGGAGGATATTTGCAAATCCATTGATGGAGTTGTAGTTGCAGCAAATTACAATTGCCCGGGGCAGTTGGTTATTTCAGGTGCTATTCCGGCTGTGGAGGAAGCATGTGCAAAATTAACGGAAGCAGGTGCAAAACGCGCGATGATCCTTCAAGTTGGTGGAGCATTCCATTCACCGTTAATGGAACCTGCAAGAGAAGAATTGGCGAAAGCAATTGAGTCAACCACTTTCAGCAACCCGATTTGCCCTGTTTATCAAAATACAACTGCAAAAGCAGTAACAAATCCGGATGAGATCAAAAAGAATCTGATTGATCAATTGACAGCTCCTGTTCGCTGGACACAGACCATGCAGCAGATGATCGCTGACGGTGCTACTGAAGTCATTGAAGTTGGACCAGGTAAAGTGCTACAAGGACTTTTCAAAAAGGTTGACCGTGCATTCCCGACATCCAGTGCGGAAATTTGATAAAAGAAAAAAGACGTGAAATATCACGTCATCTGCATAAAAAAAGTCGGGGCGAAAAATTTTCGCCCCGACTTTTTTATATATTAATCTACGTATTAAATTAATTTCTTGACAAAGTCGTTTTCACCGCTTTCACCAATCTTTCCACATTTGGTAATGCAGCATCAATCAATGTCGGTGAAAATGCAAATGGAGTATCTGTTTGTGTCACACGCATCACCGGTGCATCTAAATAATCGAATGCATAGCGTTGCAAGTGGTATGCGATTTCAGAAGAAATGGAAGCCAAAGGCCAAGATTCTTCCAATACCACACAACGATTCGTTTTCTTAACTGATTCAACGATCAAGGCATAATCAATCGGGCGAATGGTTCTCAAATCGATAATCTCAAGCGAAATCCCTTCCTTCTCCAAAAGCTCAGCAGCTTCATAAGCCACTTTAATGATCTTACCAAATGAAACGATCGTTACATCTGTTCCTTTGCGTTTGATATCTCCTACTCCGATTGGAATGATGTATTCCCCTTCCGGAATCTCTCCTTTATCACCGTACATTTTCTCGGATTCCAAGAAAACAACCGGATCATTATCACGAATTGCAGCTTTCAATAACCCTTTCGCATCGTATGGATTGGATGGAGTGATTACTTTCAAACCTGGAACATGTGAATAGAATGCTTCAAAACTTTGGGAGTGAGTTGCCGCCAATTGACCAGCAGTTCCATTACCTCCTCGAAAGACAATCGGACATCCGTACTGACCACCGGACATTTGCAACATTTTCGCAGCAGAGTTGATGATCTGATCCGCAGCCAAAATCGCGAAATTCCATGTCATGAACTCAACAATCGGGCGAAGGCCATTCATGGAAGCTCCAACAGCAATACCAGCAAATCCTAATTCAGCAATCGGGGTATCAATGACACGTTTTGGACCAAATTCATCCAACATTCCTTGAGATACTTTGTACGCTCCATTGTATTCAGCAACTTCCTCACCCATCAGGAAAACACCTTTATCACGGCGCATTTCTTCTGACATAGCTTCACGAAGGGCTTCTCTAAATTGAACAGTCTTCATTCTTATCGTTTTTTATTTCGCTTAAAGCAGGTCAAAATTAATCAAAATTCGTTTCTAGCACACCAAAATAAGGAGGAAGAACACAGATTTTCAGCAAATAGTGAACAAATTGTTTAAAACCTACACTTACTATGTGTGCATAATATTTTATTTCATCCGATGATTTGATTATTTTTGTTCCCGAAACTAAAGTTTAACAAGCAAATACTGTATTGTGTCAATTCGTACAAAATGCGGTTCACGTTTAAATAAAATATAAATATGAAAATTCTTGTATGTATCAGTAAATCTCCAGATACTACTTCGAAAATTGCGTTCACAGACGGGAACAAGCAATTCGATGAAAATGGAGTTCAATACATTGTCAATCCGTACGATGAGTGGTATGCGCTTGTTCGTGGTTTGGAATTGAAAGAAACATTAGGTGGAAACTTGACAATTATCACCGTAGGAAATGCAGCTGATGAAGCAATAATCAGAAAAGCGTTGGCAATTGGTGCAGATGATGCAGTTCGTGTTGATGCAGATCCAAAAGACGCTTATTTCACAGCGATCCAAATCGCCGAGTACGCAAAATCAAATGGATTTGATCTGATCCTGACCGGTAAGGAAACAATCAATTACAACGGTTCACAAGTGGCTGGAATGATTGCAGAAGCAATGGATTTACCATTTGTTTCCCTAGCGACAAAATTGGATATCAACGGAACCACTGCTCGTATGGAGCAAGAAATCGTTGGAGGTGTTCAGGTAGTTGAAGCAACTCTTCCTTTAGTCGTTTCGTGTGCAAAAGGAATGGCGGAACAACGTATTCCAAACATGCGTGGCATCATGGCAGCTCGTACAAAACCACTTACAGTTATAGCTCCTTCTTCCGCAGAAGACCTTACTGCATATGTGGAATATGGATTACCGGCTCCAAAATCTGCTGTGAAAATGATCGATCCGAACAACATGGACGAATTAGTTGCTTTGTTACACAACGAGGCTAAAGTTATTTAATAGACAATCCGAAATTATGAATATTTTAGTTTATATCAATTCATCCAATCACTTGGCAAAAAGTGCGCTTGAAGCGGTTACTTATGCAAAGAAAATCGGAGGAACAATCACAGTTGTCGCTACTGGATCAGTAGCTGATGCAACATTAGGAACTTTAGGTGAATACGGTGCTGAAAAGGTATTGGTTGACCGTTCGGTAGCTACTGAAGATTCACAACAAGTGACTCGTTTGATTGCAAAAGCGGCAGACACGACAGGAGCAGAACTGATTATTTTCTCTCACGACCTGGTTGCCAAAGCAGTGGCACCTCGTTTATCTGTTCGTTTGAAAGCAGGATTGATTTCCGGAGCAGTTGATGTTCCAAATGCAAACGGGCAAATAAAAGTGAATGTATTCTCCGGAAAAGCATTTGGATTCGTTTCCGTTAAATCCGCTAAAAAGATCATCTCTCTTCTTCCAAATTCATTGCAACCGGAACAATCAGGATCTGCCTGCCCGGTTGAAGCATTTGACGGAGCGGCAGGTTCTTCTGCTATCAAGGTTATTGAAACAAAAATACCGGAAGGTGAAATTCCATTGCCGGAGGCTGAATTGGTTGTTTCTGCAGGTCGTGGATTGAAAGGTCCTGAAAACTGGGGAATCGTAGAAGATTTGGCAAAAGCTTTGGGAGCTGCAACAGCATGTTCACGTCCGGTTGCCGATATTGGCTGGAGACCTCATCACGAACACGTAGGACAAACCGGTGTTGCTATTCGTCCGAATCTATACATTGCAGCGGGTATTTCCGGAGCAATTCAGCATTTGGCCGGTGTAAACGGTTCGAAGGTAATTGTAGTGATAAATACGGATCCGGAAGCACCTTTCTTCAAGGCTGCTGATTACGGTGTAGTGGGAGATGCTTTCGAAGTACTTCCGAAATTAACGGAGGCTGTAAAAAAATTCCGTTCAACACCGCACTAAGATTAATCTATTTAATTATTTTTACGAAAGTAAATCCGAGGAGGGAAGCACGTTAAAATGCTTCCCTCCTTATTTAAACCCTTCGTAAGGAAAACGTTCGAATGGACAAGATTAAACTCGATATCATTGGACTGTCATACAGTCAAACCCAAAGTGGTGCTTACGCTTTGGTTTTAGCCGAATCCGGCGGGAAACGACGTTTGCCAATTATTATTGGTGGTTTTGAAGCCCAGGCTATTGCCATTGAATTGGAAAAAATGACCCCGACAAGACCACTTACTCACGATTTGTTTAAATCACTTGCCCAAACCTTTGCGATTCAATTAAAAGAAGTGGTCATCTACAATTTGCAGGAAGGGATTTTCTTTGCCAAATTGGTTTGTGAAAAGGAAGGTGTCTTTTCGGATATCGATGCAAGGACATCTGATGCAATTGCGTTAGCTGTTCGGTTCGATTGCCCGATCTACACATTTGAATCCATCCTTTCATCCGCAGGAATCCTTTCAGATGAGTTCATGGAAGAGGACGATGAAATTGAGATTGCCGATTCAGATGAGAATGAATTCACCAAAATGACCAAGGAAGAACTGGAAGAGCAAATTCAAATTGCCATTGACAATGAGGATTATGAACTAGCTTCCAAGATCCGGGACGAAATCAACAAGCGCGGAGCGTAATTCGCATTAAGTATCTACACTACTATGGGGAAATCTATCAAATTTCGTTTGACCGTTATGAGTTTCCTCCAATTCTTTGTTTGGGGAGCCTGGTTAATTACAATTGCAAACTATTGGTTCGATACTAAAAAGTGGGAAGGTCCGGCTTTTGGAGATGTATTCAGTACACTTGGATTTTCATCCTTATTAATGCCGGCATTAACCGGAATTATTGCCGATAAATGGATCAACGCAGAAAAGCTTTACGGTCTTCTTCATTTTATCGGTGGTATTATTCTTTGCTGTATTCCCTTAGTAACTGATTCATCCACCTTTTTTTGGGTGATCTTTGCTGCTATGGCTTGCTACATGCCAACAATCTCACTCTCTAATTCAATTGGATACACCATACTTAAGAACAACAACTACGACGTAGTAAAAGTGTTTCCTCCAATCCGGGTTTGGGGAACAGTGGGATTCATTGCAGCTATGTGGTTCGTTAATCTTACAGGTAACAAAGCTTCTTATAATCAATTTATTATTTCAGGTGTCGCAGGAATCCTTTTAGGATTGTATTCATTATCACTTCCAAAATGCCCTCCGAGACTTCATTCCGGACCAAAGAAAACATTAGTTGAAGCTTTCGGATTAAACGCGTTTCGCCTGTTTGCAACCAGAAAAACAGCTTTATTCTTTCTTTTCTCCATGATGTTAGGTGCCGCATTGCAGTTGACAAACATGTATGGGGATGTATTTGTTTCAGAATTTGGATACTTTGGTAAATACCAAGATTCACTGATTACAAGATACTCTACAATCGTCATGTCAATCTCTCAGATTTCGGAAACATTATTCATCCTGGCAATTCCTTTCTTCTTACGCAGGTTTGGAATTAAACAAGTGATGCTGATTAGTATGTTTGCCTGGGTTCTTCGTTTTGGATTATTAGCTTATGCAAATCCGAATGAAGGGTTGTGGATGATTGTTTTTTCTTGCATCGTTTACGGAATGGCTTTTGACTTTTTCAACGTTTCAGGTTCATTGTATTTGGAAACAACAACCGATTCCAAAATCAGATCTTCCGCTCAAGGTTTATTCATGATGATGACCAACGGATTTGGTGCTGTAATGGGAAGTTTAGTTAGCGCACGCATCATTCAGAATTATTTCACCTTTTCCTTTGAATCCACCGCTTCTCTGACTCATTATCTGGGGATTAAAAGTGATAATCCTGTTTTTTCAAAATTGACCGAAAATGTAAAAATTGCAGCTGACGGAACGTTTAATGCACCGGTCTCTCTTCGCGATTGGTCACCGATCTGGTTAAGTTTTGCTGCTTACGCATTAGTTATTGCAGTCTTGTTTGCAATCTTCTTCAGACATAAACACAATCCAGCAGAATTGTCGGAAATTTCACACTAATTGTTTACTAAAAGATTTAATAGTAATTTAATGTTTCAATAACATTGAATGAAAACTACACTCTCCTCTCTGGCACTTGTAATAAGTGTGATTTCCTATGGTCAAACTTTCAACGGAACATCCGGAAACATCCAGGATAACCAGGAATTGGTAAAATCCCTAAACGTAAGTGCTTTGCCAACGACAATCAACCAAACAACTTTTGGTTTGGAACAAGTTTGCCTATCAATAACACATACCTGGGATGCGGATGTAACCGCTACTCTTGAAGCGCCGGACGGAACGCAAATCATCCTTTTTTCTGCCATAGGAGGAAGTGACGATGATTTCGACGGAACCTGTTTGCGTGGAGATGCGACGACTTCCATCGTAGTCCAAAGCGCTCCTTTTAGCGGAACTTTCAAATCCATGAATCCTCTTGGATATGCAAATAACAATCAAAACCCGAACGGAACCTGGAAAATGCGGATCTACGATTCGGCCAGCGGTGACCAAGGAACATTGGACTCCTGGTCCATCACTTTTGGGAACACTCCGGCAACTTATCAGCCATTTGTAAGCAGTAACTTACCAATTGTCATTCTCAACACGAATAATCAGGACATTCCTGACGAACCGAAGATTGAGGCTCAAATGAAGATGATCGATAATGGTCCGGGAAATCTCAATCAAGTGACTGATTTTCCCAACGCATACAACAATAAGATCGGAATTGAAAGAAGAGGTTCCACATCCGGAGATTTCCCTCAAAAATCGTATGGTTTTGAAACACGTGATATCAACGGAACTGTAAAAGACACAATCCTCCTGGGAATGCCCGACGAGCACGATTGGATCTTATATGCTCCATACAATGATAAAAGCTGCATGCGAAACATCCTGACGTATGAACTGGCAAATAAGATGCAGCATTATGCCTCACGGACTGTTCTTTGCGAATTGGTCTTGAATGGGCAATACCAGGGAATCTATACCTTGATGGAAAAGATCAAACGTGACCCCAACAGAGTGGACATTGCAAAACTACTACCAACCGATATTGCCGGTGATGACCTGACAGGCGGATACATCATCAAGATTGATAAGTCTACCGGATCCAATGTTGACGGATGGGTATCCAATTATCTGGCAGCTGACAATTCCGATATCAATTTTCAATATCATTATCCGAAATCCAATGATATTCAACCGCAACAAAAAGATTATATCCAGGCATATGTCGATTCGTTCGAGACTTCACTTGCCGGTCCGAATTTCACGGATCCGACAACCGGATATCGGAAATACAGTGTGCCCGAAACCTTTATCGATTTCCTGATCCTGAATGAAATCAGTAAGAATGTAGATGGTTATCGCCTAAGTACCTTCCTTCATAAAGAGAAAGATTCCAAAGGAGGAAAATTACGCATGGGTCCTATGTGGGATTTCAATTTAGCCTGGTGGAATTCGGATTATTGTGCTGGAAATGATGCTACCGGTTGGCAATACGATTTTTCAACTACTTGTCCGGGTGGATGGCAGCCTCCAACCTGGTGGACTCGCATGTTGGAAGACCCATGGTTTCAGGACGAGTTAAAATGCCGTTGGACAACCCTTCGTCAAACGTTCCTTTCAAACGATTCACTTGATGCAAAGATTGATTCGATAGCACAATACATCGATACTGCAAAAGACAGACATTTTGACAAGTGGCCACTTTTAGGTGTTTATACCTGGCCTAATCCAAGTCCGATTCCTGCAGATTATCCGGGAGAAGTTACAGCAATCAAAACATGGATCATCGATCGGGCGACGTGGATAGACAATCACATTATCGGAACTTGTCATTTGGGAATCATTGAACAGGAAATTGCCTCTTTAACGGTTTATCCGAATCCATTCAATGAAGACCTTCACGTATCCTGGTTTTCTGCGGGAATCAGCAATGCACAAGTGAAATTGTTCAATCTGAATGGAAATGAAATCAGCTTTTTGAAAATAGCTCCGACTTACGGAATGAATGATGTCAAGTTAAGCAACTTTTCAAGCTCTTTAAGCAGTGGGATCTATTGGGTGGAAATCCAGGAAGGAAGTTCAATCAGCCGAGTTAAGGTGGTGAAAAATTAATGTACGGACGCGACGCATCGCGTCACCACTGATCATCTAATTTTTCTTGAGAAATACATCGGGCTGCGGATAGATTCCCTTTCGCTCTAAACGCTTCTCTTTTTTATAGAGGATATAACTTTCAGGAATGAACTGTCCGTCCAATTTGGCTTCGAAGTAAATTCCGCTTTTATCCTCTTTGATGAATTGATAGGTTCCCTTGATTTCCTTTGAAGCGATCTTTTCAATGAGGATTCCCTCGGGTTTCAACTCAACTTCCATTTGCGCACTCTGAACCTGAAAAACTTCCTCTCCCAATTCCAATGCATAGGAAGGAATTTCACCGGTGAAAACGCCCAGGTATTTCTTTTTTATTTCCTGAGAATTCCCACTAATGGAACAAGTTAAGACCAGAAGTAATAAACAAAAACGCATCTTTTAGTTTTGAGTAAAAATAGATAAAGGAATCAACAAACCAATCGAATTATCAACCAAATCAAATTGCCTGCGATTAATTTTCCTAACTTCGGGGTTAGTTTTCCAATGCTCATTTCAACACTCAAATGAAACAATATCACGATTTATTACAGCACATTCTAGACAAAGGAACTTTCAAAGGAGACCGCACCGGAACAGGTACTTTATCCACTTTCGGATATCAAATGCGCTTCAATCTGGAAGAAGGGTTTCCTGTCCTAACGACAAAAAAATTACACTTGCGTTCGATTATCCATGAATTGTTGTGGTTTCTTCAAGGTGATACAAACATCCAATACCTAAAGGACAATAATGTTTCCATTTGGGATGAATGGGCGGATGAAAACGGAAATTTAGGTCCTGTTTACGGATATCAATGGCGTTCGTGGCCAACCCCGGAAGGTGGTTCGATTGACCAGATCTCAAATCTGATCGAGCAGATCAAAAAAAATCCGAATTCACGTAGATTGATTGTAAATGCATGGAACGTAGCTTATGTAGATAACATGGCTTTACCTCCTTGCCACACGATGTTCCAGTTTTATGTTGCTGATGGAAAATTAAGTTGTCAGTTGTATCAACGCTCTGCCGATACCTTTTTAGGAGTTCCATTCAATATTGCATCGTATGCTCTATTAACCATGATGGTGGCTCAGGTATGTGATTTAAAACCGGGAGAATTTATCCATACATTGGGTGATGCTCATTTGTATTCCAATCATCTGGATCAGGCAAAATTGCAATTGGAGCGTGATTTCAGACCGCTTCCAACTATGAAGATCAATCCGAACGTAAAAGACATTTTCGGGTTCAAATACGAAGATTTCGAATTATTGAATTACGATCCGCACCCACATATTAAGGCTGCTGTGGCAGTATAAAACCGAATTAAAACGTAGGGACGAAATGCACAGTAGGGACGAAATGCACAGTAGGGACGCAATGCACAGTAGGGACGCAATGCATTGCGTCCCTACTGTTTTTATACCCAATATTTATTGAAAGGTTAATTCGCCATTTCACTCATAAATTTGATGCGCATCAAACGCAATTCCTCTTCGGTATAATCTCCGTCGAATTCATGATATGCCGTCGCCAAGTCATCTGTTTCAGCTTCTGAAAAGTAATCGTAGATCTCATCCTGATTATCCGAATCCAAAATGTCGTCAATATAGTAATTGATATTCACCCGTGTTCCGGAAGAAACAATTGCTTCAATCTCTTCAATCACCTCATCCATCGATTTACCCTGAGCTCTTCCGATATCTTCCAAAGGTAACTTGCGATCGATATTCTGAATCAGCTGGACTTTCAATACGGATTTATTGATCAATGATTTCACCACCAGATCCTGCGGTCTGTCAATATCATTGTCTTCCACATACTGAAGGATCATCTCAACAAAGGGCTGACCGTAACGTTGTGCTTTCCCTGCACCTACTCCCTGACAGTTTGTTAACTCATCAATCGTGATCGGATATTGGAAACACATATCTTTCAGGGTCGGTTCCTGAAAAATGACAAATGGAGGAATATTGTTTTGTTTTGAAAGTGATTTCCGCAAATCAATCAGCATGTCATATAGAACCTCATCGAAAGCACCACCTTTGCCAGGAGCAACAATTCCATCGTCCTCATCGGAGGCTGAATAATCATGTTGTTTCAACAAGGTAAATGACACCGGATTCGCGAGGAATTTCTTTCCGTTTTCTGTAAACTTCAGGGTTCCGTAAGTTTCAATATCCTTGTAAAGCAACCCGGCAACCACCGTTTGTCTGATAACTGCATTCCAGAAATGTTCGTCGCGTTCTTTTCCAACACCGAATAACGGAGCCTGGTCATGCCGGTAGCTTTTGATTTCAGCCGTCACACCACCGGATAGAAAGGCACAAACGTGTTTGGATTTTTGTTGTTCCTGAAGGAAATCAACTACTTGAAGCAATTGATGAACAAATTCCTTTCCTTCCAATTTCTCCCGTGGATACTTACAATTATCACACATTTCATTGCATCCTTTCTCATCGAAGACCTCTCCGAAATAATGCAAGATGAATTTTCTGCGGCAGACAGACGTTTCAGAATAGGAAACGATCTCACTCAATAACTGTTTTCCAATTTCTTGTTCGGCAACCGGTTTCCCTTGAAGGAATTTCTCCAATTTTTCAATGTCCTTGTAGGAATAAAATGTAATACATTCCCCCACTCCGCCATCACGTCCGGCTCTACCCGTTTCCTGGTAATAACTTTCCAATGATTTCGGAATATCGTGGTGAATCACAAAACGCACATCCGGCTTATCGATTCCCATCCCGAAAGCAATGGTTGCAACAATCACATCCACTTCTTCCATCAGGAACATATCCTGATGCTTCCCGCGGGTTGTAGCATCCAGACCGGCATGATAAGCCAACGCATTGATTCCGTTCACTTGCAGCAGTTCAGCCATCTCTTCCACTTTTTTCCTGGAAAGGCAGTAAATGATCCCTGATTTCCCCTGGCGCTGACGGATATAACGAATGATCTCTTTTTCAACATCCTTTTTCGCCCGGATTTCATAATACAAATTATCCCTGTTGAATGACGACTTGAACAATTTCGCATCCATCATATTGAGGTTCTTTTGGATATCCGCCTGAACCTTCGGTGTGGCAGTAGCTGTCAATGCAATGATTGCCACATCTGAAATTTTCTCAAAAATCTCTCTTAACCTTCTGTATTCAGGGCGGAAATCATGTCCCCATTCTGAAATACAATGCGCTTCATCAATTGCGAAAAACGAAATCGGCACAGAAGTTAAAAAATCAATGTTCTCTTGTTTGGTAAGTGATTCAGGAGCTACGTAGAGTAGTTTTGTTTTACCAGCAAGGATATCATCTTTCACCCGGTTGATTTCGGTTTTACTGAGAGATGAATTCAAAAAATGTGCAATCGAGTTGTGGTCACTCACATTCCGGATTGCATCCACTTGATTTTTCATCAATGCAATCAATGGAGAAACTACAATTGCTGTACCTTCTGATAATAATGCAGGAAGTTGGTAACAAAGAGACTTGCCACCACCGGTGGGCATAATTACAAACGTGTTCTTCTTTTGTAACACATTGGTGATTATATTTTCTTGTTGTCCCTTGAATTGATCGAAACCAAAAAATTTCCTTAGAGCTTCTTTTAGATCATTCTGATCCATAAAGTTTGAATATTAGAGGATTACCTAAATTAACGTTATCGAAATTACAGATAATAAAACGCAAAGGCGCTATAAAATCGGCAACTACACTAAAATACAAGATAAATCAATAAAAAACAACTATTAACATTTCATTACCCGTAAATTTTGATGAATTATTAACTTTGCGCCAAAGTATGGAAGAGGAAAAAAATATGTCGTTCTTACAACATCTCGAAGAATTGAGATGGAGACTGGTTAGATGCGCTGCTGTAATCATCGTTTTAGCCATTGTTATCTGGTCGTTTCAGGACTGGATCATGACCCATGTTTTCCTTTCGATGAGCAAACCGGATTTTTTCACCTTCCATGTGTTCTGTAAATACATGCATTTTATGTGTGTAGACGAAATTCCCATCAATTTTCAATCTACCACCATGGGAGGTCAATTCTCTTATGCATTGTGGATGAGTTTCCTGGGTGGAGTCGTTATCGGGTTCCCTTTTATTTTCCATCAGCTTTGGTCATTCGTAAAACCGGGCTTGAAACAGAACGAAAAGCAAATGGTAAAAGGAATTGTCTTTTATGTCAGTCTTCTTTTCTTTCTTGGAATTTTATTCGGTTATTTCATTGTGGCGCCGATGAGTGTTCAGTTCTTCGGAACCTACCAGATCACCAAAGAGATCAAGAATGATTTCACCATCAATTCGTATATGAGTACAATCCTTTCTACCGTATTCTATTCCGGATTATTCTTTTTACTTCCGATTCTGGCTTATATCATGGGAAAACTGGGAATTGTTTCCTCCGGTTTCCTCAAAAAATACCGCAAACATTCGATTGTAGTGGTTTTAATACTTGCTGCCATTATTACTCCTCCGGACATGATTTCACAGGTAATTGTAAGCATCCCGATCTTGCTTCTTTACGAGATTGGAATTTTTGTAGTGAAACGTGTTGAAAAAACACGCTTGAAAGAGGAAGCAAACCAATAAGTTCTATCTTGTTTTTACCCTGAGTTTTTCTTAGTTTTATGCCATCTATGTTCAAACTAAGGATTCTATTTCTGCTCTGCCTGACTCATAGCTTTGTCTATTCACAACAGACCAAAGTTTCCGGTCGTGTCGTTGATGCAGAAACAGGAGAAGGAATTCCTGATGTACGGGTTCAATTTCAATATTCAAAAATTGGAACACTTACGGACAGTCTGGGCTTCTATGTCTTGCAAACTTACTATGCAACGGATAGTGTGACTTATTTCATGCCGGAGTTTACCATGGTCAGAAAAGCGGTCAAGAAAGATCAGGAACAGGTTATTGATGTGAGACTGACTGAATCAATAATGGATATCACGGAAGTCACGATCAAACCACCCGATGAATTTCCGTCCACCACCCTGCACAAGAAAGTGATTGCCCACAAGGACGCTAACAACAAGGAAAAACTAAGTTCCTACGAATACGAGTTATACAATAAGATTCAAATCGACCTCAACAATATTGGCGACAAATTCAAGGATCGTGATATTGTCAAACGTTTGGATTTGGTGATGGACTACCTCGATTCAGTCGATGGCGGGAAAACTTACCTCCCTGTTATCCTTTCGGAGAACATTTCACAATTCAGCTACAAGAACAACCCGAAAAAGAAACGGGAATTGGTTTCTGCTACCCGTATTTCCGGAATTGAAAACCTGCAATTGAACCAGTTCCTTGGGGAAATGTATCTGGACTTCAACATCTACGACAATTATTTAAACATCTTTCAAAAGGCATTTATCAGTCCGGTGGCGGGTTTTGCCCGAAACTATTACAAGTTTTACCTGGAAGACAGTATGTTCATCGATAACAATTGGTGCTACAAATTGCGTTTCACCCCAAAAAGAACGGGTGACATGACCTTTGAAGGAGAAATGTGGATCAATGACACCACTTACGCCGTAAAAACGTTCAAAGCGAAACTATCTCCGGGAGCAAATATCAATTATGTACAGGATATGTACATGGAACATCATTTCGATCAGGTGAAACCGGAAGTATGGATGCTTACGGAGGAAAAGATGATCCTGGATCTGAAAGTCACCAAAGGAACACAACTCTATGGTTTCTACGGCCGTAAATATTCCTCGCGAAAGAATTTTGTGATCAACAAGGACCGACCTGATGACTTTTACAAAAGTGATTTCACTGTAGAACTCGAAGACAGTGCCAAGATCCGGGACAAGGAATATTGGATTACACATCGACATATTCCGCTGAATGAACAGGAGAATGGAATCGATAATATGGTTGATTCGTTGAATCAAGACCCTTTCTTTAAATTCCTGAAGAATTCCACTTACATGCTTGCTTCGGGGTATTATCCGATTGGCAAGATCGAACTCGGCTCCATCTATTCCCTCATTTCCGTGAATCCGGTTGAGAAATTCCGTACAGGTTTGGCAATCCGCACTTCCAATGCCTTTTCCAAGCGAATTGAATTTGGCGGACGGCTGTATTATGGCTTTGGGGACAAGCGCTTCAAATACGGATTGACGACGCGGATCAATATCACACCAAAGAAACGCGGACTCCTGATCATTTATGGAAACAGGGACATTGAACAGATCGGAATTTCACCGACTGCAGCGGCAGTTGGATCAACTTTCAGCTCACTTTTACGGACAGGACCTCTGGATAAATTGACTTTTGTCGATAAGGCAGGAATCAACCTGGAAAAGGATTTCGGGAAAGATTTTGTAATTTATGGAGGCTTCGAATGGAAAGAATATACTCCGCTAGGTTTGGCTACCTATGAACGTAAAAATGAATTTGGCGGTCTCGACACCATCAAACATGTTCAAAGTTCAGAAGTCACTTTGCGTTTCAGATGGTGTAAAGACGAAGAGTTCATTTCGGGAAATTTTGATCGCACAACCTTACCTTCCAAGTTCCCCATTTTATCCGTTCAGGGAATTTTTGGAATAAAAGGTCTTTTAGGAAGTGATTACAATTATCAGAAACTGGAATTCGCCATGGAACACAGCCGGAACATCGGGATTTTGGGTAGACTTCGCTATGGAGTGAATGCCGGTGTGGTGATGGGAACAGTTGCCTATCCTTTCCTGAAAGTACATGAGGGAAGTCAATCTTATTGGCTGTATACGAATTCCTTCAACCGAATGTCTTATTTTGAGTTCATTTCCGACCGATATGTCGGCGGATTCTTTGAACAACATTGGCAAGGCTTATTGTTCGATCGGATCCCTTTAATTAAGAAATTGAAATGGAGATTGGTAACTACAGGACGGATCACCTATGGTGCGATCAGCCAGAGACACCAGGAAGTGATGATCATTCCATCCTTTACCAAACAATTCGGAAATACCCCATATGCAGAAGCTTCAGTCGGAATTGAGAACATTTTCAAACTTGGTCGGGTAGATCTGGTTTGGAGAATCACCCATTTGGCTCCGGGCATTCCTCCTTTGGGAATTCGGGCGCGTTGGTCATTTGCTTTCTAATTTTTAGCCATGAATTTAATACACCTCCTTTATTCAAATTACTTCATATCCCTAATCCTTCAAGGATTCTGTGTATTTCATTGTATGCGCAAGGGTCATTCCAATCAGTGGTTATGGCTCATCATCTTTCTGCCATTTATCGGCAGCCTGATCTACATTTTCACAATTGTTCTGACCCGGGACAAATTGAATTCGGTAACCAGCAATGTAAACACCATGGTTCGTCCGCATGGCAATCTGAAACAACTTGAACGCAATCTAAAATTCTCCGACACCTTTCAAAACCGAATGTTATTGGCTAATTACTATCAGGCACTTGGTAGAGATGAAGAAGCACTCGCGTTGTATGAACAAAACCGTCATGGGCTTTTTTCCAACGAGCCCGAGTTAATCACAGCCATGATACGATCAAATTACGCAATCAGCCAATATGAAAAAGTAATTGAATTAGCTAGTTTGGTATATAAACATCCTGATTTCACTCGTTCACAAGCTCATTTATCCTTGGCCAGATCTTTGGAAAAACTAGGAAAGAATAAAGAGGCTGAAACAGAATACGAACAATTCAATACACGCTATTCGGATTTCGAAGGGAAGCATGCTTACGCTTGTTTTCTGGAAAATCAACAACGCGTTGCGGAGGCAATTCAACTTTTAGATACCGCGATAGAGGAATCAAAACACATGTCCTACAAAGAAAAAAGGAATCACATTTTCTGGATTCGTCAATCTGTTGCAAAAAGAAAAGAACTGGAAAAGGGCAACAGCACAAAATAATTCATGCTAGAAAAAATATCTTACTTTTGCTAAGGTGAAATTACATACACACGATATCAAAAAGACCTATAAAGGTCGGAACGTAGTCAAAGGAGTCTCTATCGAGGTGAACCAGGGAGAAATTGTTGGTTTATTAGGTCCGAACGGCGCAGGAAAAACAACTTCCTTCTATATGATGGTTGGTTTGGTCAAACCGGATGAAGGACATGTCTTTCTGGATGATCTGGAAATCACACATTATCCCATGTACAAACGTTCCCAATTGGGAATCGGGTATCTCCCACAAGAGGTTTCCGTCTTTAGAAAATTGAGTGTGGAAGACAATATCCTATCCATTCTAGAGCTTTCCGATTTGAATAAGGTGGAACGCAAGGAAAAGATGGAACAGCTGTTGGAGGAATTCAGTCTGACGAAAGTCCGGAAGAATCTGGGAAACAGGCTTTCCGGTGGAGAAAAGAGACGAACAGAAATTGCACGTGCCTTAGCAACCAATCCCAAATTCGTTTTATTGGACGAACCTTTTGCCGGAGTGGATCCGATTGCAGTTGAAGATATTCAAAGTATTGTTTCTGATTTGCGTAAACGAAATATCGGAATCCTGATAACAGATCACAATGTACAGGAAACGTTATCGATTACAGACAGAGCTTATCTTTTGTTTGAAGGAAGTATTTTGAAATCCGGTACGGCTGAAGAGCTGGCTTCTGATGAACAGGTACGCAAGGTTTATCTAGGTCAAAATTTCGTTCTACGATCTAAGAACAGCTAGTCACAAAAAAAAGCCTCCGTGGGAAGAGACTTTTGGTTTGTTTCGTTATTTAGATGCTAAATCAGCGTTTTCTGTGTTGTCAACACTTCCGTAAGCATCGCAATGTCCTCTAGATGATCCGCAAGCTGCTAAAACTACCGCTAAGAAAGCAGCCATTGCTGCGTAGGCAAAAAATTTCTTCATAGTTATTGATTGTTTTTTAGTTTACTAGTTGTTGTCTGGATACAAAGCTATCATTTTTTAACGTTAGTTAGCCAAAAATATTATTCACATTCCATTTTTTACAACTGTTCATTATTTGTGATTTAATCGAAATTAACCGCTTTTTTTTAACTTTTCAAGCAATGATTACTTCGAAACCTCCTATTTATCTACATTTCAAGTAGAATACTATTCCGAACAATTAATGATCCATTTTTTCTGATTGCTGATTCTGATCTGCCATTCCATTGTAAGCATCACAATTTGCTTTTGTCTTACAAGAGGCACTTGCCAAGGCTACAAACAAGGCAACAGCAAGAATTCCAAATAATTTTTTCATGATTCTCAGTTTAATGGTTCATACTAATTGGTTCTTCTATACAAACTTACTACTTTCAGCGTTATATTATAGAATATTCTTGACATTTGTGAAAGGAAATAATTGAAATTGAAGCATTTCGGTAAATTTATTGAGAAAAAATGGATGCTTGGTCTTTTGATCAACCTATCCCTTTTTGTATCTCCAATACTTTATTCACAGAAAACAATTCATTTTTCAGAAGCCACCTTTAAAAAGATCAGTAAAAAGAATAGTTTCAATTATTCGGATACTCTCTCGCTGAATAATCAACTCCGGGATATTCAATTCCTGGCGTATAAAAAAGGATATCTGACCTTCGGAATTGATTCGATCATTCCTACCGACAGTTTGAATAGTGAAGCTTATTTCACCCTTGGTTTAAGATACAAAGAGCTGAACCTTTCCATTTCAGACAACAGTAAAAGGGCACTTCGGGAAATAGGAATCAGTCCACGTACCATTGAAACACTTCCTCCCAATCCCATGGAAATTTCCAAGAGCCTTCAACGTGTCCTTCACGATTTTGAAATCGCAGGATATCCATTTGCGCAGGTTTCATTTGAAGATCTGCGCATGGAGAATGAAGCTCTTTTTGCAGAATTGATCGTAACTCCTAATTCCCGGGTCAAATGGAATGAGTTGATCGTTTCCGGCAACAAGGTTAAACTTTCCAAAAAATACCTGGAGAATTTCCTGCACATTGAAAACGGAGCTTGGTACAATCAGGAACAAGTGGATTTGATCAATACCCGGCTTACGCAATTAATCTTTGTGAAACAGATAAAACCGGCCGAAATCCTGTTCACACCTGAAGGAGCCAATCTTTACCTTTACATTGAAACGAAACCGGTTTCCTTATTCAACGGGACAATCGGTCTTCAGCAGGATCCCATCAAATTAAAGTATCAGTTAACCGGAGATATCCGTCTGAAACTTCAAAATGCATTCAAACACGGAGAATTGTTTGATCTGAACTGGCGTTCCATTCAGCCGGGAAGTCCCCAATTGAAGATTCAGGCATCGTATCCGTTCTTATTCAATACCCCTTTCGGGTTGGATGGTCAGTTTTCACTTTTCAAAAGGGATTCGACATTCCTGGAACTTAAAACCAGTATCGGGGTAACCTATTTCGTTTCCGGCGGAAAAACATTGACCGGATTTTACAAGAACCAGCAATCCAATTTACTTGGAGCTGCAAATACCGGCTTGGCCTACGGAAGTTCCAAAAGCAACCTTTACGGACTCTCATTCCGCAATCAAACGGTGGATTATTTACCCAATCCGAGAAAAGGATTTATCTGGTATCTGGAGGGAAACATTGGGAAAAGAACACTTAAAAAGGATTCCATCACCAGCCATTACCTGATTTATGGAGGAAAATTACAAATCGAATACTATCAATCCCTCGGGAAACGCTTTGTCATAAAAGGAGGATTGTTGAGTGAATCTTTTTACACCAACAACATCCAGCAGAATGAATTGATCCGGTTTGGTGGAAATCTCACCCAGCGAGGGTTTATGGAGGATGAATTATTGGGAACCTTTCGTGCGACACTGACTATCGAACCCCGATTTATTCTCGACCAGAATTCTTATCTCTTCGTCTTTTACGACCAAAGTTGGTACGAACGAAATGTTAAGGCCTATGTTCACGATTCTCCCAAAGGATTCGGTGCCGGATTGTGTTTCGGAACCAATATCGGGATTTTCTCCCTGACGTATGCTTTAGGACAACAGTTTTCCAATCCCATCCTCTTCCGGGATTCAAAAGTGCATTTTGGATATGTGGCCTATTTCTAATTACGAATTACTTAAAAAACAAATTCGGCATTCGGCATTCGGCATTCGGCATTCGGCATTCGGCATTCGTAATTAACTAAAATCAATCAACTACTCACTTTAATCAATTCATTTGACCTCATTGTTTTTTTTATTTATCTTCAATCCAATGAGCTACTTATGCATATCTAATCCATTCCTGAAATCCATTTTGATGGTGGTTATTGCATTTTCAGTTCATCAATCCGCTTATTCACAAGATGTTGTTGTCAAGGGAACAGTTATTAACGAACAGAATCAACGCGTGATTGGCGCAGAGGTGAGACTTGGACAGCAAAACACCAAAACAAATGCGAAAGGAAACTTCCTGCTTAAAATCAATGAGTTTCCTGCTCAACTAACTATCAGACATGCTCTTTACACCGATTACCTCGAAGTGATTCGTGCCCCGGAATACAGAAAGGACACACTTTTCCTGAACGTGATCATGGAGAACAAGGAAACGGAATTGGATGAAGTGACCATCAGTGCTACACGCGTGATTTGGGCGTATCAAAAAGCCAACACACATATTATCGATTTCACACTTATTGAGAACGAAATCCTATTGGTTTGCAAGGAAGATCACAACTACTTTCTAAGAAGATTGGATTCAATCGGAGAGAAGATAATGGATCTTCCAATCAAAAAAAATCCACTTAACTTCTTTGAAGACTGCACCGGAGGAACACACTTGGTTTATGCAGACAGCATTTTCGAATTAAAGTTCATTGGCAAGTCGATCGGTATGCTTGCTGGGCATTCCTATATTGAGACTATGGAGATTTTAAGTCCTTGTGTGATTTCCAGCGAAGATAATTTTATTATCAAACGATTGGGAGCTCACAACAAACTGGTAGAATATACCAAGCTGGATCGAAACACCAAAAAACCAAGCCAGCTTTACATCACAAGTGATATTCAACAGATGCGCCAACTGGATGAGTATGCTGCAGCGAACGACATTCCTGTTCCTTTGTGGAATCCCAATTACAGACTTCCAAACATAGTGAACACCTCAAACGACCGGCAAAAATGGCAAAACCAGCAGTTTTACAACCAGATTTTGAAAAAACCACTATATGCCCCTATTTTCGAGATCAACGATTCTGTTTTTGTATTCGACCATTTCAAGGACAGTGCTTTGGTTTACAACATCTCAGGAAAGTACATCCGTTCGTTCCAGATCAGTTACCATTATCTCGAGAATTGGAAGAGTGAATTGTTTCTCAACGAAGAGAAAACAAAGTTATATGCCAAATATGAAATAGAGGGATTAGTGACACTTCGTCAAATCAATCCATCCACAGGAAAAGTCATTAATACAGACATCTTAGAGAAACACATTCATCCCATACGCATTCAAATTCGCACTAATTATGCGTATTATATTTATAAGCATTACCTGGATAATAGTATTCATTACCTCTATAAGCAGCCGCTGAAAGAATAATCACTTTTTACTGAATCACTATGAAACATTTAAATCACACCGGACTTATTTTTTTATTGCTTTTCGCAGGAGGGGCAATCAATACCACTTGGTCGCAAGCAGAGGCAATCGTTAAAGGAAAAGTCACCAATGAAAAAGGGACTCCCGTAAAAAATGCAGCTATTAAAGTTGGAAGCCGCGATGCACGAACAAACGACAACGGTTTCTTCGTTGTCAAAAACACGGAATTTCCCGCACAATTAACTGTCAATCATCCTTTGTATTCAGAATACCTTGACATGATTGTCCTTCCTGAAAAATGGAAAGATACCATCCAGGTTTCCGTGGTTTTATTAGGAAAAGAAACACAAATAGAAGAAGTTACCGTTTCTGCTGAACAGATTTTTTGGGTCTATCCGAGAAAACAAGCTAACGTATTGGACTTTCTCGTGCAACCGGATGATGGGATTTTATTATGCTGCAGTGATGAGAACCGTTATTTCATGCGAAGTTTGAACGCAAAGGGAGAAAAAACAAACGAAATACCGATCCGAAACCATCCAAAACAACTCTACAGGGATTGCATGGAAACTATTCACCTGATCTATTCTGACAGTATTTATGAAACTGCCGTTGTCAATAATTCAATGGGGATTTTCCAGCCATTAGCGCTCTCCGGTATTTATAATCTTCTAAAATCCTGTGTCTACAAAGACGATAAGAACCTGGTAAAATACAACTACTCAAATGAAGACCAACGTATTGAATACCTTGCCATCAATATCCAATCCAAACGATCAAAAACACTTTATGTTGGGGAAGACCGCACAGAATACAGACAAATGGAGGAATACGAATATGAACATTACAGGGCTGACGAAAAAATGTTCCATTCTCAAGATTCAGAGGAACTCAAAAAAACCCGCAAAATATGGAACAACAAGCAATTCTACGAACTCATTGTGATTAATCCGGTCTACATTCCACTGTTTGAATTAAATGATTCGCTCTTCATTTTCGATCATGTCAATGATTCAGCAGTGGTTTTCACCAAGGATGGTATGCGTGTACGCTCATTTCCGATTTTCTATCAATACTTCGACGGCTGGAAAAAGGAACTTATTACAAACCTTGAAAAAACAAAGATCTTCGCCCGGTATGATTCGGAGGGAATAACCACCCTGCGGGAAATTAACCCGACAAACGGAAAAATACAGCGAACCATCCAACTCGAGAAACATGTTTTCCCGGAACATCTGCAAATTCATGGAGATTTCATTTATTACACCTACAAAGATTACCTGGATCAGAGTATGCATTACATTTTTAAACAACATCTTGAATAAGCCTCATTTTTTTGTCTAAATTTCAACCATCAAATAAACCCATGTTGCATTTACTCAAAGTTTGGTTTTTATTTCTCCTGGTTCCATGTTCTATCGTAACGAATTTCAGCTGGGCTCAGGACGATATTGTCATCAAAGGGAAGGTTGTAAATGAAACAGGAACTCCCATCAAAAATGCATCTGTCCAAATCGACATTCATAATGCACGAACTAATTCCGGCGGTTATTTCATTATCAAAAACGGAAATTTTCCAGCTCAGCTTACTGTAAAAAGCAACCAATACAGCGACTTTACCGACATTCTTTTATTTCCTGAAAAATGGAAAGACACCATGAAGGTCAATGTGGTGATGACTGCTAAAGAAACTCAACTAGAAGAAGTGACCATTAATGGAGCAAACAAGTTTTGGGTATACCCTAGAAAACAAGCCAATGTACTGGATTTCAAACTGGAAGAAGACGGGAACATTTTGCTCTGTTGCAGTGATGAGCATCATTATTTTTTGAGACATCTGAATGAGATGGGCGACAAGGTTTATGAAACATCCATCCGCAAACACCCCAAGCAGATAAGACAGGATTGCGCCGGGAAATTTCACCTGATCTATAACGACAGTATTTATGAAACATCCATTGTCGGTCAATCCGTTGGGATCTTCTCCCCTTCACCCTATCACAAGTCCATTGGAATATTAGACAACTGTTCTTACGCGGATGACACTTCGATCATCATTCGCTCATACATGAATCAAAAGCAGTATCTGGAATATCAATTGATTACAAAAAGAACGAAATCGAGCAAAATCCTTTACGTTAGTCAGGATCGGCAAAAAGCCCGACAGTTAAAAGATTATCAGCGAGAGAATAAACAAACCGTTACAGAAATTCTAAAGGAATCCAATGCGAATCATAGTGACAAGCTTTCCAATGACAGACATGACCTTCAGAAAGCACGAGAGCGCTGGAGTACCCAACAATTTTATGATCTAATCCTTTTAAAGCCGATCTATGCTCCATTGTTTGAATTGAACGATTCTTTAATCATTTTTGACCATCCGAATGATTCCGCCATTGTATTTACCAAATCAGGAGTTCGGGTTAGAAGTTTCCCCATCTCCTACCAGTATTTCAGAGGTTGGAAAACTGAACTCATCCCGAATATTGAAAAAACACAGATTTACGCACGTTTCGAAAGAGATGGAATTACAAGCCTTCGAAAAATCAATTTAACAACCGGAAAAACGGAAGAAGTGGTTCAAATCAAAGATCATATTTACCCTGAACACATTCAGATTCGAAAAGATTTCATCTACTATGTTTACAAGGACTATTTGGATCTGAGCATGCACTATATTTTCAAACAGCATCTGACAAATCGTTAAAGATTGGTTTTCGGCTTGTGGACAAACTAATTTTGATTATCTTCAAGTAACAGATGAAAAATAGCATAGAATCCATCAGCAATCCTGCTGAATTTACAGAACGATTTATCAATCAAACCAACAGTCCGGTTTTTCTCACAGGAAAGGCTGGAACGGGGAAAACAACGCTTCTAAAGAAAATTGTTGAGACCACACATAAGAATACGGTCATTGTCGCTCCAACAGGTATTGCTGCATTAAATGCCGGAGGTGTGACGATTCATTCCTTTTTTCAACTTCCATTCAGCTCTTTTATCCCGGAATTCATTTCGGACGGATTAGTTGCCGGAAACACCAAATTTGAATCGAAAGAAACACTCAAACGCCATTTTCATTTCAATAAAACCCGTCAGAATCTCATTCGCAATGTCGAATTACTGATCATCGACGAAGTTTCCATGCTGCGTGCCGATTTATTGGATGCTATCGATTGGACTTTGAGAAATGTCCGCAAGAATAACAGTCCGTTCGGTGGATTACAAGTGCTTTTCATTGGAGACCTCTTACAACTTCCACCGGTTATCAAACCCGAAGAATGGAGTGTCTTACAAAAATATTATCACGGTATTTTCTTTTTCAATGCACAGGTTCTTCAGGAACAAGCTCCTGTTTACATTGAATTGGAAAAAATCTTCCGGCAAGACGACCAGTTGTTCATTGACCTGCTGAACAATTTAAGAAATAACCAGGTAACGATTGAAGACCAAAAATTGCTTGAAAAATATGTGAATCCCACTTTCGATTCCACCAAGGAAGAAGGGTACATTACCCTGACGACACATAATTCGAAAGCAGATTTAATGAATGCCACGGCATTGAATTCATTGAAAGAAAAGTCTGTGACCTACACGGCAGAAATCAAAGGAGATTTCCCTCCTCATCTGTTCCCGCTTGAAAAAGAAACGGAACTCAAGGTGGGCGCACAAATCATGTTTATCAAGAATGATATTTCATTTGAAAAGAATTTCTACAACGGAAAAATGGGCGTTGTCAAATCGCTCACGAAAGATGAAATAGAAGTGTTCTTCAAAGAAGAAAAACGGAGCATTACGGTTGAAAAATACGAATGGAATAATATCAAATATACCCTGAACGAGCAAAAAGGGGAAATTGAGGAAGAAGTTCTCGGGACCTTTGTCCACTACCCGATCAAACTGGCTTGGGCCATTACCATTCATAAAAGCCAGGGCTTGACTTTTGACAAAGCAGTTTTGGATGTTTCCAATGTTTTTGCTCCCGGTCAGGCATACGTTGCCCTTTCCCGTTTGCGAAGCCTTGCCGGATTGGTGCTATTAAAACCGCTTTCCATGAATGGATTGGTGAATGACCAATCGGTTGTTTCCTACTCTTCCAATAAAGCTCCCGAAGAACGCATGCAATTGTATTTGGATCAGGAAACGGCTCGCTTTGTTTATACGAGTCTGATTCAGGCATTTGATTGGTACGATTACACTACCAAATGGGCAACTTTCGAATTGGGCTTTAAAAATCAGGGACCGAAAACAGAAAAGGGAAAAGACGTTTCATGGGTCGCAAACCAGTTACAAACTGTTCACGCGACCTTCGATGCAGCACGAAAATTCCAGAACCAGCTAAGCAATCTCTTTTCGAAAGAAAAACCTGAATGGAACTTTATCTATGAACGCGTTCAGGCAGCTTACCAGTATTTTTTCAAACCCTTGGATGCACAGGTCTATTCGATCATGAAAAGGCGTTATGAATTGGCTAAGATCAAAAAAACAAAGAGTTATTCAGAAGAATTAGAGGAATTGGAACAGGAAGTGGTCGCTGTCGTTCATCGTTTGATGAAAGGGCGCTTATTGATGGAAGCCATTTTGAATGGAAAGCCGTTCACCAAAGAAACCGTCAAATCGGCTGAAATAACGAATTATGTCATTGCGAAAGGTCACAGCATTCAACAGGAATTGAGAGCGAACAGATCCATGATGGATGAGATGATGGAAGAGGAATTTGTGGATGTCATCAAATTGGTGAAAGCCAAAAAGGTGAAGGAGGAAAAAGTCGTCAAAAAGAACACCTACGAAATCACTCTGGAGCTATTCGAAGAAGGCAAATCGATGGAAGAAATTGCCAACGAGCGCCAATTGGGCATTTCCACTATTGAAGGGCATTTCGCGAAACTGATCCAGCAGGAAAAAATTGACATCACGGATGTTCTGGATCCGAAACGAATCAGTGAAATTGAATCGTATCTGGAAGAAGCCGAAGGAAAAACATTGGGAACACTTAAAGAAGAATTGGGAGATAAAGTGAGTTATGGCGAATTGAAGTTGGTTCAGGCTTCGAAGATGTTGTGAAAATCACTCTGCACTCCCAGCAAAAACTGATGGTTCGCAATATGGCAAATTGGCGAATTGGTGTCCTGAACTCCACAGCAAGTAGATTGTAAGATTCGAATAAATCAATGAAATCGAATCATATTTGGAAAAAGCGGAAGGGAAAACTTTAGGAACTCTCAAAGAGGAATTGGAAGATAAAGTGAGTCATGACGAATGAAATTGGCTCAGGCTTCGAAGATGTTGTGAAAATCAATCTACACTCCCAGCAAAAACTGACGGTTCGCAATATGGCAAATTGGCGAACTGGCGTCCTGAACTACATAGCAGGTAGATTGTAAAACCCGAATAAATCAGTGAAATCGAATCGTATCTGGAAGAAGCAGAAG
>NZ_CALRYJ010000028.1:0-36717 GCF_943372375.1 Fluviicola taffensis DSM 16823
GCGATTAATCGCGCCCCCACTTGGTTCCAAAGGTTTTATTCAATATTTTATTTTTTGAGGATCAAATCCCCATTTTTTCCATAATGATATCACTTACACCAGTTGTGGAATAACCACCGTCATGGAATAAGTTTTGCATGGTAACCATACGCGTTAGGTCAGAGAATAAAGAGATACAGTAATTTGCACAATCCTCAGCACTTGCATTTCCTAATGGAGCAATTGCATCTGCATAATCGTAGAAATCACCGAAACCTTTGATTCCGGAACCAGCAGTTGTTTTGGTCGGAGATTGAGAAACAGTATTCACACGTACTTTTTTCTCCAAACCGTAATGATATCCGAAGCTTCTTGCAATGGATTCCAACATTGCTTTGATATCAGCCATGTCCGTATAGAATGGATAAGTTCTTTGAGCAGCAGCATAAGTTAAAGCAACCACGCTTCCCCATTCATTAATCGCATCCATATTTTTAGCTACTGAAAGCATTTTATGTAATGACAATGCGGAAACATCGATTCCCTTTTGAAAAAAGTCATAATTCAAATCCTGGTAAGGGATATTCTTGCGAATATTCACGCTCATACCGATGGAGTGTAATACAAAGTCAATTTTACCACCTAAGATTTCCTGAGCTTCTGAGAAAAGCTTTTTCAAATCGTCTGTACTTGTAGCATCAGCAGGAATAATCGTTGAATTTGTCTTTGCAGCCAATTCATTTATTTCTCCCATTCGCATTGCAATTGGAGCATTTGTTAAAACAAACGTAGCACCGTGCTCATGTGCCTTTTCAGCAACCTTCCAAGCAATTGAATTTTGATCCAATGCTCCTGTGATGATCCCACGTTTTCCTTCCAATAATTTTGACATAATTGTTTGATTTGAGGACAAATTTAGAATTTAATTTCAAGCCTACAAGGAATATTTCCTGTCCTGGTTTGAATTAAACTGAATTCCAAAATATTACTGCTTTTCCTTACAAGTAAAATGACTAATCGAAGTCAAATTTCAGTCCATCAAAGGCTGCGAAAACATTTGGAGGTAATTCGCGTTCAATTTCTTCGTGCGTGCCGAATAAGTGAGAGATGTGAGTCAGGTAGGCTCTTTCCGGCTTCACCTGATTTATAAAATTCAATGCTTCTTCCAAATTGAAATGGGAGATATGCGGCTCTTTCCTTAAAGCATTAATAATTAACACTTTCAAGCCTTTCAATTTTTCTATTTCTTCCAATTCAACCGTCTTGGCATCTGTTATATAGGCGAAGTCTCCCAGTCTAAAGCCTAAAACAGGCATGAAATAATGCATCACTTCAACCGGAACAACCGGAATCGTATTGGAAAGTTTAAATGGCTTGTTTTCAATATTGATGATGTTCAGTTGTGGAATTCCCGGATACTTTTCTTCTTCAAAGGCATAATGGTACTCACGTCTTAAAGCAGTTTCAACGGCTTTTGTACAATAAATATCCATATCTCTCCGCTCGATAAAATTGAACGCTCTCACATCATCCAAGCCAGCCATGTGATCCTTGTGTTCATGTGTAAACAGCACTGCTTCCAGGCTCTTCACTTTAAACTTCAACATTTGTTGTCTGAAATCCGGACCTGCATCAATGACATAGTTCTTTCCACCAATTTCCAATAAAACTGAACAGCGCAAACGATTGTCTTCTCTCTTTCCGGAAGTACATACGTGACATTCACAGGCAATTACAGGAATTCCCTGCGATGTTCCGGAACCTAATATAGTCGCTGAAAACTTCATTAATTACGTGAACGAATTACTTGAATTAGCAACCAGGTCCATCCCAGAATCATCAGGAGTCCACCAATCGGTGTTATGGGACCGAATACTTTTGATATGGATCCGCCCATGTGCACTTTCGAATAGGTTAATCCATAAATACTTCCTGAGAAGAAAATGGTACCCAATAACATGAAGAAGAAAATGGTCTTTCCTTTAATGGCAAAACGGGTAAGAATAAAGGGAATAATCAGAAATCCCACCCCTTGAAAAAACTGGTACCTCGTTCCGGTCTCGAAAGCAGTCAGGATATCCTGATTTTTCTTTGCCAGATCAAAAGTCAAGGGAACGTCCTTGGGTTCCAACAGTGTTTTTAACCCATGAGCTCCGAAAGCTCCAAAAATGATTGCAATGATTATAAGTAGCAGTCCTGTAATTACCCATTTCTTCTCCATAATTTTAAAGATAGGAGAAAAAGTAATTAAGACTCTTTGATTTTCGAAATTATTTGAACCAACGAATGTTTGAACCGATCAGATCCGGTCTTGTCTTGCAATACATCCACCTTCACAATCAAGTCGTAAGTATAACCTTCTTCAAAATCAAAACCCTCAATAGGCTGCTGCAGAACTTCCCAATTCTCCATTCCGATACTTGCTCCCTTCTGAACCAGGAAACATTGTCTGGGTTCATCCGAATTCGGCTGGCAGCCGACACGATGTCCTTGTATACGCATTTTGATGACTTCTCCTGCATTGGAATAAGCAGATTGAACGGAAACCGAAGTTCCTGAAGTAAAGCTTGTAGTAGCAAGTGAAAGAGTTAACCAAAGGATCTTGAACATAATTCGTGTATTTATTTAGTAAAGATACGGAAGATTAATTCAAAATTAAAAAGTCAATCCCGATAATTATCGGGATCAAAAATGATCTGCTGTTAAAACTTTTGCATTTTGCATTCAACATTTTAAATTATCTAACTCATTAGTTCTATTGCGGAAGATCGCGCCAAATCCGTCACTTGTTCACCGGAAATAAGTTTTGCAAGTGCTTCAATCCGCTCCACCTCATTCAAAAGACGTATTTCAGAGATGGTCTGACTGTTTTCATGTGATTTCGAAACCTCAAAGTGATAATCTCCTTTGGCTGCAACCTGAGCTAAATGTGTAATTGCAAAAACCTGCAAATGTTTACCCATTTGTTTCAGTAATTTCCCCATTCGCAATGCCACTTCACCTGAGACACCTGTATCAATCTCATCCAAAATTAAAGTCGGAAGTGATTTCTTCTCGCTCATGATCAACTGAATCGCCAGCATCACACGCGATAACTCTCCACCGCTTGCTGCTTTCTCAATGGGTTTCAATTCCAATCCTTTGTTAGCAGAGAACAAGATCTGAATGGCCATTCCTCCGTTTGAATCTAACTTTTCGGAGCGAGTAAGCAAAATCTGAAACCTGGAATGCTCCATTTTCATTTCACTTAACAACTCCAGCAAATAACTTTCCAGCTTTGGAATAACTGCTGAGCGCTTATCAAACAACTTGTTAGCCAGTTGCATTAATTCTTGTTCCTTCTCTTCTATTTCCTTTGTCAATTCTGCAATGCGCTCATCAGAGAAATTGAAATCGTTCAGTTTAGCTTCAAGCGAATTGAAATACTCACTCAATTCTTCCTGTGTCGAAAAATGATGTTTCTTTAAAACTTTATTGTATTCGTCAAGGGATTCAGTCAAACGGAAGAGGGCCTCAGGATCACTTTCCATTTGATTCAATTGTCTGTCAGAATCCCTGGAGATATCTTCCAATTCAGCAATGACATCTTGCAGTCTGGCAGAAATGGTATTCAAATCGGCATCTGCATTTTTCCACTTGTCAATATGTGTTTTCAGTCTACGAAGCAGATCCGTAGCACCATTTTCCAACTCTATCGCATTCACGATCGAAGAATATGCTTCCTTCAAATCATCCAGTTTGGACAATTTATTAAAATCATTCTCTAACCCGGCATAATTAACCTGATCCAGGTTCAATTGTTGGATTTCATTCAGTTGAAATTGAATATAGTCCAATTCCTGCAACTGATTTGACTTGGAGGATTCCAATTCTTCCTTTGCAGCTTTTAATCGTTGAATCTTGCCGTAATGGGATGAAACCTGCTGAGCCAAATCCAAACTATCGGCATAAGAATCCAAAAGGTCGAACTGAAACTTTGGCTTTTTGATTTCCAGTGTCTCATGTTGAGAGTGGATATAAACCAACTGTTCCGTCAATTCTTTCAACTGACTTACCTGTACAGGAGTATCGTTGATGAATGAACGCGATTTACCCTGACTTGTGATTTCTCTTCGAATAACCGTTTCGGGTTCCCAATCGATGTCTTCCTGAACAAACCAATCCTTGAAGCTCTCATTCAACTGGAAGATGGCTTCCACAATGGTTTTTTTTTCCGGATTGCGAATGACGGAGAAATCGGAACGTTCTCCAAGAATCAGATTCAAAGCTCCTAGCAAGATCGATTTTCCGGATCCTGTTTCTCCCGTAATAACATGCAGTCCATCCTGGAATTGGAGGGAAACATGTTCAATTAGCGCAAAATTCTGAACGGAAAGTGATTTCAGCATTAGTTCAAAATTTCTTCGTACTTGGTTGAATTTGTAGGATCAATCTTCTTTAACACCCCAACAATTTGGGTCTTTTCCTCGGGTGTTGCGGTAGAATACAAATTTTTCAATTCATTCAACTTGCAGTATGCAAAATTGATAATGTTAATCGTATTTGGTCGGGCAGCTGAAACTTTTGAAAGTTTATCCAATGCGGAATAGATCGCTTTTTTCGCGTCTTCAGGTTTGTCATAGAGATGATCCATCCCCAAACGGTGATACTCGTAATAACAATCTCTCAATGGTTCAAACAATTGCTGAAGTGCATTTTCCACCAACCAATACCTGTTTTTCTTTCCTTGTTCGTTGGATTTCCATCCTTTACCCGGAGCAGTTTGCGCATTGGTTACAATCTGTTGAGCTTCTTGAAAATACTTGGTTCCGCCTTGTTTTGAAAAGGAATCAAAATCCAAAGCAATGATGTAATAGGCGTAAAATGCCAATATGGAAGATAAGTTATCTCTAAACTGGTTTTTTCCATACTGTACCTGACTGCTTCTTGTATAAGTGAAATCCAGATTGTCATCCTGGAAATTAAACAAGGTCGTATTGTATGAACCATTGTAAACAGGTCTGCTCGACTGAACCTGGATCGAACCCGTAAATTCTCCGTTATTAATGGTATTTATCTGCAATTGCAACTGACAATTGATTCGTTCTTCTACTTTGAACTTCTCAGTTGTCCATTGGGTATTGTTCATGAAATTAGTAACTACTTCTTTTAACTGATCAAACAGTTCTTTTTCAGCTGACGTTACTTCGGTCTTAATATTGGTAATAAGTGAAACCTGGCAATTCAATTCCTGGGAATATCCTCTTGTGATAAGAGCTAAAAAGACAAGGGTTAGAATTTTATTCATATAGATTATTCATCAATTCATTCAACAAAGAGAAAGCTAATTCTTGCTTTGACTGTAACTCAAAGCTACACATTTTATTGTTTTTAAACAGCAATTTAACGGAATTCGTATCGGTACCAAAGCCAACTCCCGGCTCCCCCATTTCATTCAAAACAATTGCATCCAATTTCTTTTTCTCGAGTTTCCCTTTAGCATATTCCATGCCGTTTTGGGTTTCCAAAGCAAAGCCAACCACCTTTTGATCCTCTTTATTTGAAGCTGCCCAAGATAAAATATCCGGATTCTTCTCTAAAAGAATTTGAAGCTGGTCTTCTGTTTTTTTAATTTTCTGATTTTCAACAACTGTTGGACGGTAATCCGCAACTGCCGAAGCAAAGATTCCTAAATCCACATTTTTCCAATTTTCCTGCACCGCACTCAGCATCTGGTTTGCGGAAGTGATCCGTAACACGTTAATCTGTTTGTGTTTCACGCTCAGGTTTGATGGACCGGTTATCAAAACAACCTCTCCACCTTTAGCTGCAATTGCTTCAGCCAATGCAAACCCCATTTTCCCGGAGGAATGATTCCCGATAAATCGAACAGGATCAATTGCTTCATAGGTTGGTCCTGCAGTGATCAAAAAACGTTTTCCTGAGAATCGCACATCCTGATAGAAATGATCTTCGAGGTATTGTACCAAAACTTCAGGTTCAGCCATTCTGCCCTGCCCCTCCAAACCACTCGCAAGGAAACCGCTTTCTGCCGGTATGATGGTATGTCCGAACGATTCCAGACGATGGAGATTATCCTTCGTGGTTTGATGCTGATACATATCCAGGTCCATTGCAGGAGCAATAAAAACAGGACATTTCGCGCTCAAGTAGGTTGCCAAAAGAAAATTATCTGAAAAGCCGTGAGCCATTTTAGCCACTGAATTTGCTGAAACCGGAGCAAAAATCATGACATCTGCCCACAAAGCCCATTCGACATGGTTGGTCCACTCACCGGTTTTCGAATCATAAAATTCGATTCCAACGGGAGATTCCGATAAAGTGGAAAGAGTTAGCGGTGTGATAAAATCAGAAGAGGCAGGAGTCATCATACATCTGACCTCTGCCCCTTGTTTCTTTAATAATCTTACGAAGGAAGCCATTTTATACGCTGCGATTCCGCCAGTAACACCAACAAGAATCCTTTTTCCTTCCAAAGACATATCGAGTATGTTTTACTCTTGAGTTTTTCTAGTATAGATTTGTCCTTCTTTCAACTCTTCAATTGCCACGGCAACCGGTTTAGGAAGTTTTTCATAAAAACGGGAGATTTCAATTTGCTCACGGTTTTCGAAAATCTCTTCCAAATTATCTGTTGATGAAGCAAACTCCTGCAATTTAGCAGTCAATTCCTCTTTCATTGAAGCACTGATTTGATTTGCTCTTTTAGACAATACTACAATCGATTCATAGATATTACCTGTTGTTTCCTCTAAATCTATTGTATCACGCGTAACTGTTGAACGCTCAGCATTGTTGTTTTTGAAGCTCATTTTCTTCTATTTATTTACTTGTTAGATACGGGAACACCGACTTTTTTCAATTTTTCAATATACCCTTCGAATTCGCGAAGATAGTCTGAATTTGGGAATTCCACAAGAAAAATGTTAAATCGCTCATTTGTTTTTGCAATTCGTTCTTCAATTTTCGAGTCTACACTATTGCTTGCCAGATAATATGAATTTTTCATTAAAATCGCCCATGCTTCTTCCCGGTAAGTGGATCGTGGATAATTGTCCAGGAATTGTTCTCCACTGACCACTGCTGCCCGGTAGTTTTCCGTTTTGGAATACAGTCTCACGGTCATCATGTCTTTTGTTTCCAATTTGAAACGCAGCTTGTCCATAATCGTGTTACACGTATCGAGCAATTCAGAATTCGGGAAGCGTGTGACGAAATTTTGCAATTCATTCAATGCTACTTCTGTTTCATGTTGATCCAATGATACCTCAGGACTATTCTGAACAGCACAAACAGCAGCCAGGAAAGTTGTCTCCTCTACTTTTGGAGAATAAGGGAACTTGGATGGGAATGCTGCCAGGTAATAACTTGCCAAATACCAATCCTCTACAGCATAACATGCTTTTCCTAATCTGTAAAACGCCACCTCACCTTGAGGAGACCGTGGGCTTCTTTGATACACTTGTTCATACAAAGCAACGCATCTATCATACTTTCCGGAATCATATAAGCGATTGGCTTCATTGAATTTTGACTCGTAGTCATCCGATTTCAGAATGCGGTTATACGAATTACAACTGCTAAGTAGCGTTACAAGTGTGAGAAGTAAGAAAATCCATTTCATGACGACAAAAATAGGAGAAATAGCATAACGGCAAACTTCCGTGAAATATTGTTTCTGAAATCTTAACACTTCGATTACGCTCAATATCCTTTTTTTTATGGAGGAATCCACAAAGGGGGGCTGAATGAAGTCGAAGACAACCTTTGAACAAATTACACCAATCTTCCGGATTTAATTTCCATCAAGCGGAATAAGCGATCCATATTGGGAGCTTCGTCTTCGAAGTAATTGCGTGTTTTTTCAATCTTTTCTTCCATGGTATCGTCTCGTTCAAATTCAGGATTGAATCTGAAGTAGTGCCATTTTTTGTGCTTGCGGATTTCCTGGTCGAATTCCTGCTGTGCCTGTTCTGAAAACTGCTGTTCCAGATCATTCTGCTTGTGCTTTCCGGAACCGATACTGACAATTACCACCGAATCGTCCTGATACAGGCAATCAGCGTAATGCATGGCTTGCAAAATGGGATTGGGAGCAAATTGACTTGCATTCATCAGTCTTCGATAGCCCAACTTGATGAATTGCTGTTCATTCGGATTTCCCATGCAAGCTTTCAGCACGGAATCCAGTTTGATGGATTGTTGTGTCGGTCGACTATCTGAAAACTGGAACAGTTCATCCGAATCCACATCATAAGTCATGAACAGAAAATGTTTTCTCAATGCGAACAGGGTGTCGTCTTCTCCAAACAAACGGGAGACCATTTCTTTACTGTATCCATTGTTTTGATAACGAAGCAATTTTTCCAATGCTCCCAGTTCTTCAGTCAACGAAATCTCCTGTTTTGCCAAAAGGCTTGCCAATAGGACACTATCTCCTGAAGCAACCAACAGATCAATCCAATTGTAAAGTGACCTGTCAATATCAACTGCATGAATCCGACGCGACAATGCACTCAACCCGACAATTGGGACGAGTAAGGCATCTGAACCTCCATCTGTTACTAAAACAATCCTATAGTTGCACGACATATTAGCAATTTAGGGAAATCACTAGTGCAAACCAAATTTTTAACAATAAAATTTAGTTAATCGATGATACAGGGGAATTCGTCTTTATCTTACGCGTAATTGTCGACCAACTTGCAAAAGAGTTGTTGGTCTGATCCCATTGAGTTTACACAACCTTGAAACGGTTGTATTGCTTTTGGAAGCAATCTGGGAAAGGGTATCGCCTGTTCTGATTTTGTAATACTTTCTAGTAGCCACAGCCTCTGTTCTAGCTTGAACAGCTGCAATTGATTCTCCGGAGATTTCTTCGTCCGTCGGTTTGGCACCTGGTCGGAATAATCTTTTCTGAACCAATAAGTTTTCATCTTTCAGTTCTTTCTTCGCAAAATCAATGACTTCTTCCGGATTCATCGGAGCATCATAAAAACGTACTTCAAAATGCAAATGGGATCCAAAAGAATGTCCTGTATTTCCACCTAAACCGATTGGTTCGCCGGCTTTCACTTCCTGATCGGGAGCTACCAGATGTTTCGATAAATGCGCATAAAACGTTTCCAAGCCATTGTGGTGACGAATGATTACCAAATTACCAAAACCTCCGTCATTCCATTTTGCATAGCGTACACGACCGGAAAACGCAGCCACAACCGTATCTCCTGTGCGTAAATTCAGATCCGTTCCATTGTGGTATCTTCCTTTTCTATATCCGTAGCGGGAAGTCACGATACCCGGAACCGGACAAACAAACTCCTTGTGCAAATCATCCACCATACACAACCAAATCGTGTCATTCAGACGAGACATGTCAGGTCTTTCAGAACTAAAACAGATATCATTGTTCCAGGTTTGGATCAAATTCAGGTTCGTATCCTTTTGAATCTGGTTAAAAAGAGCTTCATTCATAATCCCGTCAAACTCCTCGTCCAACAAGAATTTCCAGGTACGATTGGAGTAAATGACCATTCTACCTTTATCGGTATTAACGGTATCGATTGGAGTTTGTGCCAATCCCGAAAATGAAACAAATAATAGGAGGAAATAAAGAAATTTGTTCATGTTTTTAGCCTTTGGTATTTTCTGGGTGAGGCAAAACTAAGGAAAAAAAGCCAAAATTCACCTGCAAAAAAACGTTAATTCCAACATTTACAAGTTCATAACTCCAGTTTGATAATTGAAAACGGGCATTTGAAAAGTTTCAAAAAGGGACTTCGACTCCGCTCAGTCACCTTTTTAACTTTGCGTTTTTCACTCCTCAATTTTCACTTTTTTGGACTGATTTTCCATCCACGTCCATGACGATTATGTCATAAAAAAGTTCTTCGTTGGGTTTCACCAAATCCACATAACCTCTTGAACCGTAAGCTTCTTTTGCCGGAACAAGGATATACAATTTATCGTACATTTTGGTATTCAACATCGCTTTTCTCAATCCGGGGATCAGGGATGCATCTTTCATTCCGAAAGCAAAGGGCGTATTTCTCTGATATGAATTGTCGTATCTGGGATTTGATTTGGTCCCGACAAAATAATGAATTGCCAGATTTGAACTTTCTCCTACTTTGGCATCCGACATTTCAGGATTTTCCTCCAATTTCCAAACTTTAACTCCGTCAACCACTTTGGTCGGTTTTATTTCTTTCCCTACCCGCAGCATGACAATGTTGGGAGCATTCGGAGGAATGATACCCGGAATCCCTTTTTTGCCTCTAGCCAATTTACCCGGAATGAAAATTTCTACAAAATCACCCACTCTCAGTTCTTTTATTGCCAGATCAAATCCGGGGGTTTGCTGACCATATCCTACCAAAAAAGGAAGCATATCTCTTTGCAGCTTGTAGTTTCCATCAACCACTTCGCCATTCTGCAGCTTTGTTTTGAAGTTAATCTCATAAACAGCGCCTTCTCTGATTGGTTCCCCTTCTGTTTTTTCAAACCATTGGATCTGAATTCCATTCGGAAAGCTCTTTTTATCAGCCAGTTGTTTCTTAGGCTCAATCAATCTTTCCGCCTCGGACAATCCATCCTTTGCATCACGTGTAGTTGGCGATGCCGATTTATTCTCTACTTTTTCCACTCCGGAAGTACATGCAGAGATCAGGAGACCAAATGTGATGTATTTTAAACTTTTCATTCTATTTCAATTAATTCAATATCAACAACTAAAGGTGAAAGTGGCGGGATTTTTTGCAAATCACCAACCAGTCCATGCGCCAGGTGACTCGGGAAAACCAGTTTTGCTTTTTCTCCCACATGCATCAGTTTAATCCCTTCGTGAATTCCCGATTCCATATCACTTTTGTCAATGCGGAAAACATCCACTTCATCGGGAGCTGTCTTGTAGACTTCTGTTCCATCCAACAAGCTTATCTTGTATTGTGTCTTGGCATCCATTCCTGCAGTTGGAATCTTGCCTTCCGTCTTTTTTAAGATGACATAACGCAAACCTGTACCGGTTTCCTTTACCTCCCAATTTTCATGCTGAGCAAAATAAAGATCGATATCAATGCCTTCCTCGATGGATAATTCCTTATTCATTTTAGTTGACTTATCCATGTTCCACTGGATTGGTTTCGGTTGTTCCTCCTCTTCTGTACAGGAACATAAAATCAATAAACAAAAAACAACTGTTCTTTTAATCATGCTTTAGGAATGAAATCTTTTACAAATGTTACAAATTTTTCGACAGTTTTCTCCAATGACTCGGTTGAAATACCGCCGGAAGCATATGCATGTCCGCCTCCTTCAAAATGCGCATTCGCCAATTCATTCACGAAGTAATCTCCTTTTGACCTGAAAGAAATTTTCACTTTCCCATCCTTTTCAACAAATAGCACCGCCATCTTGATTCCCTGGATTCCCAAGATCTGATTCACCAATCCTTCCGTATCCCCTTTTTGGTAATTGTATTTCTCCAATTCCTTTTCAGAAATAAAAGCATACGCAACCTGGATATCATTCAGGCAAACCAATTTTTCAGACAGGGCAAAACCTCTCAATTTGATGCGATCAACCGTATTTGTGTCGTAGACAGCCTCATGAATCAAATAATGCTTCACGCCTCTTCTTATCAGATCCGCAATAATCTCATGAGTGGTTGCGCTTACGGACGGAAATCTGAAAGACCCCGTATCCGTCATGATTCCCAAATAAATACATGCTCCGGAAGTTTCATCGATATCATCCAATCGATTGACATCTTTGATCCAATTATAGATCAGTTCGCATGTCGAACAAGCAGTTGATTCGGATATCACCGCCTGACAAAAATCCGCCGGATGCAGGTGATGATCGATCATGACCTTATTAGCGGTCGATTCAACTAAAAAAGGTTGCATCTGGTCTCCAACTCTCGAAGGATGATTGTAATCCAGACAAAAGATCAAATCGGCTTTTTGAATTGCTGCTACCGCTTGCTCGTGTTTTGTCTCAAAATCAATAATCTGTTCTTGCCCTACTACCCAATGCAGAAAGCTTGGTGCAGGATCCGGATGAACAATCTGGACATTTCTCCCCCATTTTTTCAGGATGTGATACAATGCCAATGAACTTCCTATTGAATCTCCATCCGGTGATTTATGTGACGTAATAACGATTGACTGAGCTTGATTGACAAACTCTAATATTTTTTGTGATGTTTGATTCATTTTATAAAATTACGAATTGATATAAAATAAGTCGGGGCGAAAAATTTTTCGCCCCGACTTATTTTTAAATATAGAGTTTTGAGAAGATTAAAATCCTGTTTTCTCTGTACGTTTTGTTTCAATTAACACACCTACACACGCCAATTTCTTTTTGTCTCCACCAGCGATAGAAACAGTAATGAAAATTTTACGTGATTTATCAGAAGTGAACTCCAATGCTTCTGCATTACCTGATGTAGCCAATACTTTCTTATTTTTCTTGAACGTATCTTTTTCACCTTCTGTTTTTTTCTCAACTACCATCTCGTAAATTTCGTAATTCAGTGTTCCGACACTTCCTTCACCCAGTACGGTTGTTAAACGGTAATCCAATCCCGGATGTGCAATGAACGACATTTCGTATGTCTCATCTGAAGCGATGGAACCGGATCTCGATTGGGAATTCAAGCTATATGCATCCTTGGTCTTTTTCTTTTTCATGAATGCCTCAGCAGGAGGACATTGAGCAAAACAGAATACAAAACCAAATAATAGGGCTAACGTTAAAATAAATTTCATATCTAAAAAGTTAAGCAGTTATAATTTTAGTACGGATTTCAGTGATTTTCTTTGATAAGTTGTCAAAACACTTTTGAGTCATTTTGCAGCTATCTCCTCCTGAAAAAGTCAATTTTCCATTTGAATTTTGCACTTCAGTCTCTCCCGAGTTACAATCCAATTGCTCGTATACTTTCAAAATCTCTTCGATTGCAACCGAATACTCCTTAACGGATTCGTTATCCTGATAGCTTACCAGGAACTCCAATAAGTTTTCAGCAACTAATTTCTGGTCCGCCAAAGCCTGATCCAATTTTGGCGATTTACCAAAACCTTTCGAGCTTCCGATCATCAAGTGCATGGATTCGACCCATCCACCGACAAGCATTAATGAAAGTTCATCCCCTTTATCGATTTCGATCAAACGTTGGAATGTTCTGTTATACACATCATCACTCAATTTGAATAATGAATCTGCATTTCCATCCCATTTCTTAGCCAATTCGCCCAGTTCGTTTCCAAAAACCTGTGCAACCCCGATATCGGAACCCAATTTCTCTAATTTACCAAAGTAACTCAAGTACTTGTTCGTCTCATTGAACGATGTCAAATAAGCCACATCAGCCGTGTAAACACCAAAGTTCAATGCTTTTTGCGAGGAATTGGAATACTTATCAGCAGACGCAGGGTCGTGTAGGATTTTAGTATTCTTTACCGCATCCATCTTTGAAATCAAAGCAAATTGCTCAGATGGCGATGGAATATTGTAGTTTACATTAGCAGCGTCTACGGTCTCTTGTTCTTCAACTGTTGTCAATTCTTGTTTTTCCTCTCCGGAACCACAAGCGTAAGCCAACATTAACAAGACGCTACCTAAGATTAGTTTATTTTTCATCGTCAAGTAATTTAATGCGAATCTATTAATTTTCAATCAATCGTGTGATTATTTAGTCAGTTTTTTTGTTTCTGCAACAATTTTAGCTTTCAATCCATCCGAAACCTGTACCAATGGAAGACGCATAAACGGTTTCATCCATCCAAGCTCTTCCAGTGCAATCTTAACTCCACCAGGATTACCTTCCGCAAAAAGCAATTTGGTTACCGGCATCAGATCATAATGGTATTTTCTTGCTGTTTCGAAATCACCCTTCAGGGCACTTGAAACCATTTTACTGAATTGTGCCGGGAAAGAGTTGGCAACTACAGAAATGACCCCGTCTGCACCAGCCGCGATCAAGGGCAATGTAATTGCATCATCTCCTGAAAGAACCAGAAATCCTTCCGGTCTGCAACGGATGATCTCCATGATTTGCTCCATATTTCCGGAAGCTTCTTTCATCGCGACAATATTTTTGATCTCTGCCAATTCCAAAGTGGTTTCAGCTAATACATTGGATCCGGTTCTTCCCGGAACATTGTATAAAATGATCGGTAAATCCGTAGCTGATGCCAAGGCTTTGTAATGTGCAACATAACCGGCCTGAGTGGGTTTGTTGTAATATGGAGCCACAGATAGAATTCCATCTACTCCTTTTGGAATGTGTTTGAACGCTTCTGCAACTTCCAGGGTATTATTCCCTCCTGCTCCGTAAACAATTGGCAATGTTCCATTGTTCACTTCCATCACCGTTTCCAAGACCTGCTTCTTTTCTTCACTATTCAAGGTAGGAGATTCACCTGTAGTTCCCTGAACAACAAGGTAATTGGTGCCACCTGAAATTTGTTCCTGCACCAATCTGCGCAATGCTGGAAAATCAATCGACATGTCCGAATTGAATGGTGTAACCAATGCAACTCCAGCTCCTTTAAATAGATTCATTGTATTTGTTTTTAAACAGTAAAAAGTCCTTGCGAAATTACGAAATCAATTAAGAATTACGAATGCCGAATTGCGAATTGGGTTAAAAGTTATTTGGAATGTTAAGAATTGATACAAAAGTCGCTCTCTCCATGCTTTAAATATGCTTTATATTTTCCCACAGAACGCTTACGCCCAAGCTTCAGCGTTGGCGCATGAGCACGGATGAACACGGAAGTTTCGTTTGAATACTACTTATCCATTTTACATTATCCGTTCTCCATTCATTCGATTAATTTTGTTACATGACGACAAATCCATTTCCCTTTCAAGTGCTGTTCTGTTTTGAAGATGAATTCAAACTAATTGTAGAAATCAAACGAACAGATCTTCAATCGGAAGATAAGAGCCTGGTTTATAAATGGCTGATGATTCAGAAACAGAATGAGAAACAGAATGAGCATGAAGGGATTCAAGTTCTGACATTTCAATCCATGAACCAGGCTGACGGAGAACAAACAAGGGAATTTGCTGAAGGAACCTTAAGCTGGAATGCAGGAACGGTAATCTTCCATGATGACGAAATGGACCGCGTTGATCCCGAACATATCAATCCGAGATGGCTGAAATTGATTTCTCAGTTTTTAGACTAAAAACTAGCAAAGATCCTCAATTTGAAATCATTGCGATAAAATCATCTTCTGAAATAATCGGAATTCCCAAAGAGCTTGCTTTCTCCAGTTTTGCCGGTCCCATATTTTCACCTGCAAGGACATAAGAAGTTTTTGCGGAGATCGATCCGACATTCTTTCCGCCATTCTTTTCAATCAGATCCTTGATCTCGTCTCTGCTGAATTTGGCGAAAACTCCGGAAACAACGAAGGATTTCCCTTCCAATTCATTGGAGTCCAAAGCCACTTCTTCTACTTCAAACTGGATTCCTGCAGCTTTTAATCGATCAATAGTCTGGATTGCTCTCGGATCTTGGAAAAATTGCTGAACTGCAATGGCGATCTTCTCACCAATCTCATCTACAGCAATAAGCTCATCGTAACTTGCTTTTGCAATCGCATCAATGTTCTTCAATGCATTGGCCAGCTTTTTTGCTACTGTTTCGCCAACAAAGCGAATTCCCAGGGCAAACAATACACGTTCAAACGGAACTTCTTTCGAATTCTTGATTCCTAAAATCAGGTTATTCGCAGATTTGTCTGCCATTCGATCCAAATTCACCACCTGGTCGAAAGTCAAATCGTATAGATCGGCTATACCGGTTGCCAGTCCTTTCTTGTATAATAAATCGATGGTTTCAGCTCCAAGCCCATCAATATTCATTGCTTTCCGGGAAATGAAATGCTCCATCCGTCCTTTTACCTGTGGCGGACAAACCAGATCGTTCAGACAATAGTGCTGTACTTCTCCTTCTCTTCTGTGTAATTCGGAACCACATTCCGGGCACTGTTCGATAAAAATCACTTTTTCTGCCGCTGATTCCCTGTCATCGGTATTTACTCCGACAATTTTCGGAATGATCTCTCCTCCTTTTTCTACAAAAACGGTATCTCCCAGATATAAATCCAATTTTTCAATCTGGTCTGCATTGTGCAAGGAAGCTCTTTTCACCACTGTTCCTCCAAGCAAAACCGGCGTCAGATTTGCTACCGGTGTAATTGCTCCTGTTCTTCCAACTTGATAGGTCACTTCTTCCAACCTGGTTGAAACGCGCTCTGCCTTGAATTTATATGCAATAGCCCAGCGAGGTGATTTTGCAGTAAAACCCAGGTCAGCCTGCTGGTCGTAATTATTCACCTTGATTACGATTCCATCTATATCAAAGGGCAAATTGTAGCGTTCCTTGTCCCAGTAATGAATGAAATCCATGATTTCCTCAATGGTTGACATTTTTGCGATGTATCTTTCTTTTTCCGGTGGTGACTTAAATCCCCATTCCTTGGCTTTCCTTACACTTTCCAGATGCGATTCCATCAGCAAATCATCTCCGTAAACGCCATATAAATAGCAATCCAAGCCCCTTTCTGCAACTACTTTTGAATCCTGTGATTTCAAGGTTCCGGAAGCAGAGTTACGCGGATTTGCGAAAACGGGTTCTCCCAATTCTTCGCGCTGTCTGTTCATTGCCTCGAAGTTCGCTCTTGGGAAAAAGATTTCACCACGAACTTCAAAATCATCCGGATAATCTCCCTTTAGTGTTAATGGAACTGTTCGGATCGTTTTCACATTTGCCGAAATATCTTCGCCTTTCGTTCCGTCCCCACGTGTAACTGCTCTTGCAAATTTCCCGTTCACGTAGCGAATTCCAATGGCTACTCCGTCATATTTCAGTTCGCATACGTATTCAATCGGTCCTGTAGCCAATTTCTTCAGGCGCTGTTCCCATTCCACAATTTCCTCTTCCGAATAGGAATTGGATAAGGAAAGCATCGGGAATTTGTGTACAACCGTTGCAAATTTCTTGGTAATGTCTCCACCTACTCTTTTTGTAGGACTCAAATCCGAAGCAAGTTCCGGAAATTCCGTTTCCAAATCCTGCAATTCTTTCAACAACAAATCGAACTCATAATCAGAAATAGTCGGATTACTCTCCACATAATAATTGTAATTATGCTGAGTTAATTCTTGCGTTAGTTGCTCTATTCTTTTTTGTGCTTCAGTTGGATTCATACAGAAAATTTCGGTGCTCAAAAATACTAATTCCAAATTATGAATTGCGAATTGCGAATATTCAATTCGGAGTGCTTCGGCTCAATTATTCACTTGTTTTATATTGAAAGAGCTTTTTCCAGCTATTGCTTTTTTCGATTATTTCCTGATATTTGCATCGATTACAGTCAACTTACCCTATGGCAAATTTGGAATCTTGTTTTACAGTTAATGAGCATGGAAATGCCTTTAAGTGTTCAAAATGCGGTACCGTTTCTAAATTATACATCCGACAGAAATTACAAGTTTTTGCTTGTCCGAATTGTGGAAAGGTTCATAGCAAGGATAACTATGAGAAATATCTGAAAGTCCCGAATCAAAATGCTGTTTACCTCAAGTATTTTAAGATAGGAACTGTTGGAACTTATGAAGGGATCAAATACACTGTAATTGGTCAGGCTAATAAACGCAATGCTGCACGTTATTCGGATGTTTGGGATGAGATTTTGCTCTTGAGCGAAACGGGAGAAATTTCTTTCCTGAATTGCTCCTATGGAAATTACACTTGGGTAAAAGAGAATTATACTGTTCCTGCACAACAAATACTTTCAAACATCGAAAGCACCGTCAATTTCGAAGGCCGCGATTACGATTTTTTTCAAGGATATAATTACGTATCGAGATATTGCGTCGGTGAATTTCACTACGATCTGATCGATGTAAAAAAAATTCAGTGTTCTGATTATATCTCACCTCCCTACCTCATTGCCATTGAAAAGCATGAGAACGGTCGAATAGATACCTATACCGGGAAACACATGACGAGAAAACAAATCTCGGCCATGTTCAACGATTACAGGATCGAATCGCAGGAAGCAGAAGGAATTGGAATAGCTCAGCCGGTTTTAGGTGGAATCAATGTTCGGATCTTTAACAAGGTCTGCTTTGCAGTGATTATACTCATCAGTGCAATTTCGATCTTTTGGGCTCAATCCAAATCGTACAGACCGATCATTAAAGAAGACATTCTCGTTTCCGGAACGGTTTCTCCTTCCCCGGATTTTGTAAGTAAAAGCTTTTACATTGACAGTAGTTCTACTGATAATTACCTGGAATTCACTACAACTGCAAGTTTGACAAATGAATGGATTGAAGCGGCACTGACTTTGGTTAACGAGGCAACCGGTGAGGAGCGGGAATTTGGAGTTATTTCGGAATATTATTATGGCAATGATGGCGGCTATGCCTGGTCGGAAGGAAGTAATATCGGAACTGTCGGACTTTCATCTGTTCCCGGAGGGAAATATCATTTGAAGGCAAAAATATATTCTTCCACAAGGGAAGATAAGATCCTGCTTCTTGAAGCAAACTATGGAGGAATAGAAACATGGAACACTTTAATCCTTGTCATTCCGCTGCTTGGTTTATTGATTATCATTAATTTGCTCAAACATCGCTATGAATTAATGAGAAAAGGGGAAATTGATAATTTATTTGAGAGTCAGGCATGATGAATTTTATAAAGAAAAATAAATTTGCAACTATCATTGCAGCTACTGTATTTGTCTTCTTTTTATGGGCACAATCAAGTAGTTTTAAATTATTTAAATCCGAATATGGAACAAAGTATGCGCCAAACACAACACATGGCAGTGTACATCACAAATAAACGCTTATGAGAGGAATTGTAGATTGGAACACCGTATTGGTATCATTGGTTTATGCAGGATTGGGAATATTGATCCTGATCATTTCATTTGTTATCATTGAAAAATTGTCTCCGCAAAATTTGTGGAAAGAAGTATCACAAAACAAAAACACAGCCTTAGCAATGATGGCAAGTGCTTACATCTTAGCTGTAGCGATTATTATTGCTTCAGCTATTCATTAACAATGCATTATTTACTTTTATTTACCATTTTCGTTATTTCAACCTGCGGGTTGATCTACGAATTAGTTGCCGGAACTCTTGCCAGTTATTTACTGGGAGATAGTGTCACCCAATTTTCAACGGTAATCGGCACTTATCTGTTTGCCATGGGAATCGGTTCTTATTTATCGAAATTCATACGCAAAAACCTAATCGAACATTTTATTCGAATCGAAGTAATTACCGGTATCATCGGCGGTTTGAGCAGTGCTGTTTTATTTATCAGCTTCGGCTACAGCGGTTATTTTAGGATTATCCTCTACGGATTGGTTCTCCTAACAGGGATTTTTGTCGGATTGGAGATTCCGTTAATCATGCGGATCTTAAAGAATAAGGTAGGTTTCCGGGACCTGGTTTCCAAGGTTTTCACATTTGATTATATCGGTGCCTTGATCGCATCAATAGCATTTCCAATTGTTTTGGTCCCTTATTTGAATTTAACGAGAACATCTGTTCTATTCGGCTTATTCAATGTCGGATTAGCGCTTTACCTCATCTATTATTTCAGAAAAGAGTTGAGACAACCGAGTCTGTTGTTTATTCAAGCTTCCGGCGCAGCTCTTCTTTTGATTTTCGCCTTTGTTTATGCTGGCAGGATCAATCGCATCAGTGAAACAGAAATTTATGGGGAAAGTATTATTTATGCAACGAACTCCAAATACCAACGAATTGTATTGACTCGTGACAGAAATGCTTACAGCTTATTCCTAAACAATCATTTGCAATTCAATTCACGTGATGAATACCGCTATCACGAAGCATTGGTCCACCCGGTCATGTCGCATTGCAGCAGACCAAAGAATATCCTTGTTCTTGGTGGTGGAGATGGTTTTGCTGTAAGGGAAATTTTAAAATATCCCCAAGTGGAGCACATCACTTTGGTTGACTTGGATCCCAAATTGGTCTCTATTTTTTCCAAGAATGAATTGATGGTCAAACTAAACAACAATTCATTAAACAATTCGAAATTGAAGGTGATTCAGGCAGATGCTTTTGAATGGTTGAGAAATAAGGCAAAAGACAAATACGATGCGATTATCATCGACTTTCCCGATCCTTCGAATTACTCCGTAGGAAAATTATATACACTTTCATTCTACAAATCATTGCAGCGGGTGATGACCAATCGAACATTGGCCGTCATGCAAAGTACTTCGCCACTTTATGCTAAAGAATCATTTTGGTGCATCAATAGTACAATCGAAGCTTCTTACTTGCAAACGGTTCCCTATCATACCTACGTTCCTTCTTTTGGAGAATGGGGTTATATTCTTTTTGGTTATGACCTGAATGAATTAAAAACTTATTCATTGCCCAAGAAACTGAAGTATTATTCCAATGAGGAATTCAGGGCGATGAAATTTTTTCCTCCTGACATGAAGGATTCCAAAAAAGTAGTCAATCGATTAGATAATCAGGCACTTATTCCATTGTTTGAAAAAGAATGGGATTCTTTATTTGATTAATATGGAGAGAAGAACGTTTGTTCGATACATCGGAACTCTTGGAACTGTCGCGTTATTGATGCCTGATTTACTTGCCTGTTCCAATTCCAAATCAAAAATGTCCACCAATCGACTTGGTGCTCCTGTTGATCGCGGGCATTTACTTCGTGGTAATTTCGATTTTGCAAAGGACTTTCCGGTGGTTAAAATAGAGGTATCCGGAGTGATTGTTGGAGGCGGAGTAAGTGGACTTTCCACCGGGTATCATTTACACCAAAGAGGCTTTTCTGATTTTTTGATTTTGGAGTTAAACGACCAAGTTGGCGGAAATTCGGGTTCCGGACAAAATAATTACTCCAAATACCCATTAGGAGCTCATTATCTTTCCCTGGCCAATCCAAACAACCGGGAATTAATCGCATTTCTGAAAGAACAACATCTGATTACCAAAGAGGAAAATGAACTCCAATTCTACAACGAGGACTTTCTTTGTCATGCTCCTGATGAACGCCTGTTGTTCAAGGGAATATTTCATGAAGGACTAGTTCCTGAATACGGAATCAGTCCGGAATCACATGAAGACATCACGCGTTTCTTTCAAACGATGGCAGGATTGAAAAAAGCGAAAGACTCCCAAGGAATCGACCTGTTTAATATTCCAATTTCTCAGGCTAGTATTACTAAGGAATTGGAAGCTTTGGATAAAATCACGTTCAAAGAATATTTGATCGGTCAAAAGTATCACTCGGAAGAATTGCATTGGTTTTTGGACTATTGTTGTCGGGATGATTTCGGAGCCGGATATGACAAGGTTTCCGCCTGGGCAGGAATTCATTATTTTGCTGCAAGAAAAGCGACACCGGGCAATACTGACCCGACTACCGTTTTAACATGGTCTGAAGGAAATGGTCACCTGACAACCCTGCTTGAAAAAAACATTCAGGATAATATTAAAAGAAATGTCGTTGTTTATTCGGTCGAAGAATCGGATGATCATGTACTGATTCATGCCATTGATCTGAGTGCAAAAAAGAAATTGGAGATCCATGCAAAAACAGCTGTCATTTCTTCTCCTTCCTATGTTGCAAAACACATCGTTCAATCAGATTATTGGCCAAAATCCTACTTTGAAGGAATTCACCACAATCCATGGCTTATAGGAATCGTAGTACTTAACCAGATTCCGGAAGGAAATGGGACACCTCTAGCTTGGGACAATGTCAAATTCGGAACAAAAGGATTGGGATACGTTTCTGACACGCATCAGGAATTCGGTCAGATCCGAGACAAACATGTGATCAGTGTTTATTTGGCTTTGGACCAGGAGGCGGAGCATATTGAACGCGCACGTCTATTCAAAATGACAGACGAGGAGATGTGCCGCCTGGTTATTTCAGAATTAACCTCCATGCATCCCACCATCGAAGAACATATTGAAAGTATCAGTTTCCAGCGTTGGGGACACGGAATGGTGACACCCTATCCGGGAGCACTTGCAAAATATCAAGAGTACCTCAATCTCAAGTCAAAAGCAAAACGAGTTCATTTGGCACATACCGATTATTCTTCCTATTCGGTTTTCGAAGAAGGATTTGATCTTGGTTTATTAGCCGCAATTGAAATAGTAAAGAATGAAGCCTAAAATCTGGATAAAATCAGCATCTTTTGACCTTTGGTGGTTCATTGCTCCAATGGCAATCCCTCCTCTTATCGTATTCTTTCTGCCTGAACATTTTACCAATCAGCAAAAAACAGAGATCTTTCCATGGTCGTGGATCCTGATCGTTTTGTCAATTGATGTCGCTCATGTTTACACAACTGTTTACAAAACATATTTCAAGCCCAGTGCTTTCAAAATCCACAAATTAAAACTACTGGCAGTTCCTTTTCTGGTATGGATCGTTGGCGTTTTGGTTTATTCCGTCAGTAGTAAACTATTCTGGTCCTTGCTCGCCTACTTTGCCGTCTTCCATTTCATCCGCCAGCAGTATGGATTCTTCCGACTCTATTCCAAACATGAAACACGGGATAAATGGAGAAAAGTGATTCTGTCGATCACCATTTATGCTGTAACGGTTATTCCAATTCTTATCTGGCATGTTAGAGGTCAGCAAAACTTTAATTGGATGACAGCCGGTGATTTTTGGTATATTAACCTTCCTTCCTTTGAGCCAATCTTAAATGGTTTGATGATTGTCATTCTAATTTTATATTTCATTGTAGAATGGCGGGAAAAACAAGATTCGGGTTACTTCAATACTCCCCGTATTTTACTAACACTTTCCACTTGTTTCTCTTATTACGTAAGTATTGTCCTGACGAATAATGATTTCATTTTCTCTTTGGTAAATGTGATTGGACACGGAATTCCCTATTTGGCTCTGGTTTATTTCAGTGAAAAGAAAGAACTCCGGGAAGACTCTCCGAACCTACTAAAACTGGTTCTATCAAAATGGGGTTGGATCTTGTTTTATGCGATTGTTTTTGCCTTTGCCTATTTTGAAGAAACGCTTTGGGATGTATTCATCTGGAGAGAAAACAACATTCCCTTTGGTTGGCTGTACGGCACTTTCCAACAATTGAACGATGATCAGATCATCAGTATGTTTGTTCCTTTGTTAATCATGCCTCAGGTAGTTCATTATATTCTGGACGGGTACATTTGGCGCAAAAAGGATTATCAAATCCTGCAGCAATAGGAATCAAAAGTCTGCTTCCACTTTAATCTTGATTGCTTCTTTGGTAATCGGATGGGTGAATTGAAGGAACTGTGCGTGTAAATGAAGTCTGGTTTCTTTCCTTCCATACAGATCGTCACCGATGATTGGAGCATTCAATCCCAAGGTATGAGCTGCATGCACTCGTAATTGATGGGTTCTTCCTGTAATCGGATAGAAATAGATCAACGTTTGATTGTTTCGTCGTTCCACCACTTCCCATTTCGTAACAGCACGTTTTCCATGCTCGTAACAAACCAACTGACGTGGCCGATCGTCCAAATCTACTCGAAGAGGTAAATCAATCGTGCCGGTATCTTCGGTTACCAATCCATCCAACAAAGCAACGTAACGTTTTTGCACATTGCGCTTGATAAACTGTTTCTGAAGGTGTTTGTGTACATTCTTCTCTTTTGCAAGCAAAATGATTCCTGAGGTGGACATGTCCAAACGGTGTACAATCAACGGTCCCGTCGCTTCCGGGTATTTCTCTTTCATCCGGGTGTATACCGAATCCGAAATTGTTTTTCCGGGAACGGAGAGAAATTCAGCGGGTTTATTGACCACAACGATGTACTCGTCTTCAAACACAATTTTCAGCTCTTTGTCCTCAGCCGGATTCTGAAGCATCGGATTTTCATCCTGTTCAACGCCTTCCAACATATGTCCTAAAATGGGCTCACACTTCCCTCTACAGGCAGGATAAACCTGTTTGTGAACACGCACTTCGGATTTCGGGGATGCTCCCCACCAGAATTCACCCAAACAAACAGGTTTCAAATCGTTTTCAAATGCAAATTGTAACAATTTCGGAGCGGCGCATTCTCCTGCTCCTGCGGGTGGTTTGTGATCGATGGTATTCTGAAAAATGCTTTGAAGGCTTCTTTTTTCTTTTTTGTGATTCAGGAAGTAATAGGAATCAAATATTTCACCTTGCAAGGTGTTTGACATATTCTTTCGCTTTTCCTTTAAGTTTAAAATCTGATTTTCAAACTGTTCAACGGATTCAGTTAAAGCTGCAATCTTTTTCTTGTGGGCATCCGTGAAATCCTTTAAAAAGTATTGCTCCCGGATGGATTGTTTTCTCAAATCTTCCAGAAGCACTTCCAATTCGGATGGGCTCAGATTCCCTGAATTTTCGCGTGTTTGTTTTCTTTCTGCTTTTGCAGCTTTGATCTCTTTCTTGTATTTCTGAAGTTCTTCCTGATAGGCAATGACCACCTGCTCCAGTTCCTCTTTCGTTCTCAGATAGGCTTCATTCTTTTCCAATTCCGCTAGTTCGATCGTCATGTCATTGATAACGATTTCTTCTTTTCTAAAGAACCCTTCTGAATCAAGAATATCAAAAACGGGCGGAACAAAATAGTCGTGATCATTCGAATCTGCCAATTTACCTGAAAAAGCGGTGAGGAAGCCCAATTCTCCTTGTTTGTCTTGAACAACCAAAACACCGAACATTTTTCCAATGATCAATCCGTCCTGCTCTCGGTCCAATCCGAAATTATGGTTCAACTCCGTTTGCGTCGATAAATAATCCTGCAATTGATCAATAGCCATCAAAGCTAAAGGATGTGGGTCGTAATAAAACGGGAAAGTGAATTTTTCAGGAAGAGCGATTCCTGAAATATCAGACTTAAAAGAAATTAGCTTGGAGTTTGCCACCAACAGGACTTTTTTATTGAGTGCAAAGATACTCTATAATTGAGAATGTAAAATGGAGAACTGAAAAGAAAAAACAGCCCATTGAGACTAATCGCTCACAGAAATTAACCGCAAAGAATGTAAGATCGCTAAGTGGGAATAATCCCTCTAACTATCAAAAGAGAAAGAGAGCAAGAAAAATAGGAATAACCTTTGCGCCTCTGCGTCCTTTCAATCGATTAGTTTTATTAAATCAGGTGACTGAGCGTAGTCGAAGTCACCTTTGATTGTTAATCCGAAAAGTTGATCTTCACATGCGTCCCATCACAATATGGTTTGTTCGAAGATGCGCCACAACGGCAAAAAGCAGTTACTTTACTCACTTTCGATTCTTCCGAACCCGCGTGTTTCACCGTAATATTCCCATAAACCAATAACGGACCATTGGGTAAGGTTTCTACAATATTTGCTGAAACGATATTGTTCTGCTCATCTTTTAATCGATAGCTCAACGCTCCACTGGGACATTTATCAACTTGCTTCATGATTTCCTCCGTGGTTCCTCCTTCCAATTTAATCCAAGGTTTTGTACTTGGCTGGAAAACATCCGGGAGTCCTGTTGCCTTTTTCCAACAAATGGTGGAATGGATACAACTTTCAGGCTTCCAAATAACAGTAACTTCTCCGTTGGAATATTCTTTGACGATCGGTTTATCAGACATGTGCGCGTATTGTGTTTATACTAAAGATACAAAAATCATTGATTTGAACTCACTTTCCATTCTGCTTTCAGCATGCGGTTCTTCCCCTGAAGGTCTTCTTTGATCTCAATGGAACTGAACCCCAAATCCTCCAGTACCGCTTTTGTTTCCGAGCCAAAATCCTCATGCAATTCGAAAAACAGATAGCCATGATCATTCAGGTTCATCGCTGCATACTCTGCTATGTTCCGATAAAAAAGCAAAGGGTCCTCATTTGGAACGAACAAAGCCAAATCGGGTTCGAATTCTGTCACATTCTGATGCATTTGGTCTTTCTCTTTCCACGGAATATAAGGCGGATTCGAAATGATGACATCCACTCTCCCATTATTCCGAGGTTCCAATGCATCATTGATTTCAAATCCAACACCTAAATTCAGTTCTTTTTCATTGAACCTGGAAATTTCAAGTGCTTCTTCTGAAATATCATAACCGATCACTTCAAAGTGAGGATTTCGATTCTTAATTGCCAAAGCGATGCATCCGGAACCGGTGCACCAATCCTCCACTTTCAGGTTTTTCTGATCCGAAACCGTTTCCTGAATCCAGGAAACCAATTCCTCCGTTTCAGGTCGGGGAATCAAAACTCCCGGTGCTACATGAATTTTCAGATCGTCGAAATAAGTGAACCCGACAATGTATTGATAAGGCTCTCCGGTTTTTAATCGGGACGATATCTGTGTCAATCTTTCCAATTGCTCTTCCGACAGATCGATTTCCCTGGAGACCAGTAAAATTGACCGTTTGAATTCGAAAACATCCTCCAAAGCAAGTAACAGGATATTCCGGGCTTCTCTTTCGGAATAAAGATCACTTAACTGATTCGCCCAATTTGTGAAAATTTCTTTCAGATCTGACATGATTCAAAGGTAGGCATATCTTACTTTTTTCCAAGGCAAAAAGAACGAGCATTGCTCGTGAAGACAAAGCATGACTTTCGCAAAAAGTCACATGCTGAGGTAGTAAGCAAATTGCTGGAATACATTCGTATTTAAGGTTTTTTATCAGGTTTATTCGTTGATTTAGCTATTTTATTTTTAAATCTCAATGTAACTTGTTAAATTTAGGTGCGTTAAATACAGATAAAACAACAAAAAGTGACTCATATCAAATTCATTTTTCTAAGTATTCTCATTAGTAGTCAGACGCTTTATGCTCAATCGGATGGTGACTTGGAGGTCGAATCAATAGATACCATCTCCGTTCCGGTTCGATCAAAAAAAACACTCGAAGTTCCTCCATTTCAGAAGTACAATCCGGATACCATCCAACTTGGGGAAAACGATCTGATGATTACAGATTCATACACCGCACTTGGACAACGTTATACTTACGATGCCCTGCATTCATTCAATCGCAGAAGAATGGATGGTTTCGGAGGTTTTTTAAATGATAAGATCAATGCCGGATTAGCAGAAGTTCGCAGCAACGGATTTAATTCCGACCTGAAGAAATTATATATTCAAATTGATCCGACTACTTTAACTGTTCATTGGACCGCAGTAGTTGGACCTAGTTTGGACGGAAGATGTTACATGCATGTAGACAGCCGTGGTTCAGCCGGAGGAGGTTTACCTGCAGTTCAAAAGCAATGTCCGCGGATGCACCGATTGCATTCAACCTTGATTCCGGTTAAACAATTGGAGTTTAATGATAATGTATTGCAGTGCTACGATTGGAACAGTATGAAATTGGATACAGTGACAAATACAATCAACATCCAACAGCACTTTTATAAGTACTACGATCCACAAATCGGAAATACCGTAACCCTTGCAGAAGTGGTTCAGAAAGAAGCCGAAAGACTTTGTGTACTGGTAACAACACCGGCTGCTCCTGCTGTAAGTTATAGAAGATATACCGTAAGATCGGGAGATACCTTGTCGCAAATAGCTCAAAAACACCATACCACTGTGTCAAGAATCGCTAAAGCGAACAATCTGCGATCTTATATTATTCGCGTTGGACAGAGCTTGAAGATTCCAAGATAAGAGCGAGCATTGCTCGCGAAAAAAATGACCTTATCAGAAAAGAAAAGTCATCTGCAAGCGAAATCAAGAAATCCAGCTTAGCTAGTTAAAAGTTCACATCTTATACAAAATTCTCTCCTACTTTTTTCCGAGGCAAAAGAATGAGCACCGCTCATGAAGACGAAGTATGACTTTTCCAAAAAGTCAAATACTGAGGTAAGTAGGCAAAAATGCCTTTTCCCGATTGCAAGCTGCGGGAAGTCTCCCGTTCCGGACCGCTCCATGAAAAGGAGGGATCAGGATCCCAAATGATAAGCACTTTCCGGCAGCGGTAACCTGAACAGGAGACTTCCAACTTCGACAGACAATTATTAGTACTGATAACAATTTCAGAATAATAGTTGAGATTTTAGTCTCGTGCAATCGGGAGGAAATTCGCGGCTAAAAATCATTCAAACAAGCGCTACACCCCTTTAAAAACGAGCGGTTCGCTATTTGGCAAATTAGCAAATTTGCGCCCTAAGAATTCGATTGGAACAAAAAAAGTCCTCCACCGAAGTGAAAGACTTTTCTAATAGTGTGTATAACGAATCTATTTAATAACCTTTGGAATCTTATCCGCATCCTTGGAAGGATAAAACTGGATGGAACTTGTATTGACACAGTGTCGTGTATCTTTGTCCGTAAAACCTTCTCCTGTAAATACGTGACCTAAATGCCCTTTACAGTTTGCGCAGATAATTTCTGTCCGCATTCCATCTGCATCCGGAACGCTGATAACGGAACCTTTGATTTCGTCATCAAAACTTGGCCAACCACAATGAGATTCGAACTTGTCATCTGAGCGATAAAGCGGATTGTTGCATTGTTTGCATACATAAACTCCTTTATCTGTTTTCTGATAATAATCCCCTGTAAAAGCACGATCTGTATTCTTACCAATGATCACACTCTGTTCCTGTGGAGTTAACTTGTTATACTTTGTTTCTTTTTTTGAAGAATTGGCATCCGAATTTACCGGCTCTTGAGAACAGGCAACAAATCCAAAGAGTAAACTACAAATAATCAAATAATTTTTCATGTTCAATCGTTTTGAATCAGTTACGTCAATTCCCCTGATTTGGATTTGAAAAGGACTATTTTTTGTGTTTGTCCAATTCCACATGCAATCCAAGTCCTCTTACAGAATCCCCGGAAGCAACGATTTTACCTTCACCATCCACTAAAAATGCTGTCGGGATGAATTGTACATTATAGGCTCTACCGGCATCGTTTGCTTTGTCCCAAACATGGTTTTTCCAGATCAAACCATCTGCTTTGATCGCTTCTTTCCATTTTGCTTCGTCACGATCCAAAGAAACCGAAAACACTTCAAATCCTTTTGCATTCTTGAATTTCATGTTTTTGTACTTTCCATAAGCCTCCACTACATTCGGATTCTCTTTTCTGCATGGTCCGCACCAGGAAGCCCAAAAATCAATCAAGACCATTTTTCCTTTCAGGGAAGAAAGTTTCACCGTTTTTCCATCCACACCATTCAAGGCAATCTCAGGAGCGGTAGAACCAACACCAGGTGCACTTTTAATCGTTTTAAAAGACGATAACCCAATTCCAACAAGGAATATGGTTGAAAGAACTATGATTGAATTTTTCATCTGCTTTTAGTTTACGCGACGGATATCAGCACCCAGATTTCGCAAGCGAATATCGATGTCCTGATAACCTCTGTCGATTTGTTCAATATTATGTATGACACTTTTTCCTTCTGCTGAAAGTGCTGCTATCAATAAGGAAACTCCTGCACGGATATCGGGAGATGTCATTTGAATTCCACGCAAATGATGCTGTCTTCCAAGTCCGATAACAGTAGCTCTATGCGGATCACACAAAATAATTTGTGCTCCCATGTCGATTAATTTATCTGTAAAGAATAAACGCGACTCAAACATTTTTTGATGAATCAAGACACTTCCTTTTGCCTGCGTTGCCACCACCAAAATGATTGACAACAAATCCGGAGTAAATCCGGGCCATGGCGCATCGTAAATCGTTAAAATCGAACCATCAATGAAGGTGTCAATCTCGTAAGAATCCTGAGCCGGAATGTAGATATCGTCTCCTCTTCTTTCCAATTTGATTCCCAATCGTTTGAAGGTATTTGGAATAACTCCCAAATTTTCCCAGCTTACATCTTTAATGGTAATTTCCGATTGAGTCATTGCTGCCAAACCGATGAAACTTCCGATCTCGATCATATCCGGTAAAATGCGGTGATAACAACCACCCAATTCCTTCACTCCTTCAATCGTCAATAAGTTCGAGCTGATTCCTGAGATTTTTGCTCCCATTGAATTCAACATTTTACACAACTGCTGAATGTATGGTTCACAAGCTGCATTGTAGAATGTCGTTGTACCTTCCGCCAGAACTGCAGCCATAAGGATATTTGCTGTTCCGGTCACGGAAGCCTCATCCAAATGGATGTATGCGCCTTTTAATTTTTTTGCTTCAATCGAATAGAAATGTTCTCCTGCATCGTAATTGAATTTTGCACCAAGTAGGGCAAAACCGTCAAAATGCGTATCCAATCTTCTACGACCAATCTTGTCTCCTCCGGGTTTTGGAATGAATCCTTTTCCGAAACGAGCCAAAAGCGGACCTACAATCATGATTGAACCACGTAATGATCCTGCTCTCTTTTTGAAATCCTCTGTTTCCAGATATCCTAAATCAATATCCTTTGCTTGAAAAATGTAAGTACCTCGCTCCACTTTTTCAATCTTCACTCCCATTATCTGCAATAAGTCAATCAACTTATTCACATCAACGATATCCGGAATATTTGAAATAGTGACTTTTTCAGAAGTTAGCAAAGGAGCGCATAAAACTTGTAAAGCCTCATTTTTTGCGCCTTGAACAGTCAATTCGCCTTTTAGCTTCTTTCCTCCGTAAATTTCAAAAGATGACATACTTAATTCTTATTACGATTTTGGTTTTGATTTTGATTTTTCCCTTTAAAGTTCTTTTGATTTTTCTGATTCTTCTTCGGACGTTTATTGGGCTGAATTCCGAATGATTTCAAGATCAGGTTCGTATTCATCAACTCATCCGGATTTTCAAGGATCAATTCTCCCTGGGAAAGGTCTCTCAACTGATTGGCAATCACATGGTTTTCCACCGCATCATTGTTATAAGCCAAGTATTGCTTTTTCATGAAATTCGCCATGGTGATCTTCAAATAATCACGCTCATCTGCTGCTGTGATATTCTTTGAATCCTTTAAAATCTCCTGGGTATATTTCCCGTAATGACCAAATTTGATCTTTCCTTTCGGATAAGGCATTACATCTGGTTTACTTGAAAGTGTTTCCGGTTCGGGAATCTCATAAGGTGAATCTACCTCCAATTTGAAATCGGACATCACGAACAAATGCGTCCATAGCTTATGTCTGAAATCATCTACGTCACGCAGATGCGGGTTCAATTGTCCCATCACTTCAATAATTGCTCTTGTTGCTTTGTTTCGTTCATCGCGATCTGCGATTTCCATAGCATGAGAAATCATTTCTTGTACGTTTCTACCATACTCCGGAAGTAATAACTTCGGTCTCGTGGTGTTGTATTCCATAAATTTTCTTCGAAAGTCCAAAAATAAGCTTTTAAATCGAAATATCCTGCTCTGAACAGGTAGCAATTCAAGCAATTAAAATACATTTCTTCAGATTGAGACAAAAAGGTTATTTTTAGCTACGAAATAATCGCTTTATGAAAACAACTTTCGCGCTATTTATTGGAATAACGGGTTTATTACTAACGACTTCCTGCTCTTCCGATCCGGAGACCAAAACTACTGCCACCTCGGAGAAAACCTCCAAAGATTCAGTGGCATTGGAAGAATGGTTTCCCGAAACAAATTTCGATACACTTCGCGGAATGTATACCGGTGATTTCGGCGACGGATTCATCAACGTCATTCTCACTTATGTGAATGATAAAAAAGCGATCGGATACAACATTCACAAAGGATTACAGCGCAATATCAGCGGTTCGGTGGTTCAGAAAAAAGAATCGTTCGAACTGACTCTCAATGAACCCGGAGACAATCCATTCGATGGGGTGTTTGTATTGAATATTTCAAAAAAAGATGGAAGCCTCGATGCAACCTGGACTGCGAATGACCCGAAAATATCCACCAAGAAGTTCCGGTTGAAAAAGCAACCGATCAAGCAAGGAAGCGGTTCGAAATATGAATTCAACGGGGAGGAAGTCACACAAGATAATTTCATAGAGCTTTTCTCTTTTGCAAACCTGGATGATGGAAATGTTGAATTCAAAGAAAACGGCATAGTCATTTACACCTACTACCCTCAAAAACAAGAGAATGAGCAACAGGAAATTCTCAAGGGTTCCTGGAAGTTCATAGACGAAAAAACCATGGTGATTGAGTGGTCTAAAAACAAGGTTTTCAAACAACAAAGCATGAAATTCAAATTGACACAGGATGAAGACGGAATGCCAAGTTTTGAAGGACCAAATGAGCTAAGCATCTACCCTGATTTTTACTAAACCGGTTGAATGAAAAAAACAGCGTGGGTCTTTTTCGTCATTGGAATTTTGTATGCTTCGTACTTATTGCTTTTATTGTCGCTACCGTATTTGGACATGCGACGAGGGATTGATTTCCTGAAAACCAAGCAGCTGATTTATCATATCAAACATTGGAGGTATAGCTTTTATATTCACGTATTCACCAGTATCCTGGTCATCACCAGTGGACTTTTTCAGTTCAGTAAAACAATCCTGACCAGATACACCAAAATCCATCGAATTTCAGGTTTTGTTTACCTCATCACTACCCTTCTGATTTCCGGTCCGGCAGCACTTGTGATGTCATTTTACGCCAATGGTGGTTATCCGGCTCAGGCAAGTTTTGTGATCTTGAGTATTCTTTGGCTGGGAAGTACTTTCCTGGCATATTATTTCGTTCGGAAAAAGGATTATGAATCCCATGGAAAATGGATGGTTCGCAGCTACGCGCTGACGTTATCAGCCGTTTCTTTGCGACTTTACTCCTATCTGTTCAATGTGTTCTATTTCAACATGGATCCGGTCGACCTATACATTCTGCTTTCCTGGATGAGTTGGATCCCGAATCTGATCATTGCTGAAATCCTTATCAGGCGAGGTCTCGTGAAACGATTACTTGACCAGCGTTAGGCATCCGCTTCAGCAAACGTTTTCCCTTCCAGGTAAAGGATCTTTCCGGAAGCATCGATTCGGTATTTTTCCGTATCTATTTTCTTTTTGGAAACGATCGGATTGTCGTAATACCCTTCTTCATTCGGATCTTTCTGGAAAGTTGTTTCGTAATTGGTAATGATAAACGAAAGGTCTTTGTTGATGGTGCACATTTTCAGCAGCGCGGAATAATCTTCCCGTCCTGCAATTTCCTTTTTATCGATAATCTTGCCCGTTTTTGTATAAGTCACCAAACGATAGGTCAAAGGAGAATCTTCCCCATTGAACTCATCTTTCACTACATAGATCAACGCTACATAGTTGTTTTTTTCAGCTACCTGAACGAAATTGTAGAATCCTTTGCTTACTTCTCTGGAGAACCGTGCATTGCGCATCTCAGCGACAAATCGTTCAAAATCATACGAAATGCGGTTTTTGTCGTCATACACCACTTTTCCCTGCTCCATATTCATATTGATAGGAAAGGAAGCCTGAACGAAGTTTCGTTTAAACTGAAGCCAGTATAAGTTTTCGACATCTGAAACACCTCCCAAAGCCAAATCCAGGTTTTTCTTGAACAGGTAAGGTTCCTTGTCTCTCAAATTTGCCAGATCCTCATCCTTTTCAATATTGTCTATATTCACATATCCTGCTTGAATAGCGAATTGTAGGTAATCGGCACTCATGGGGAAATTTTTCAATTGAGAATAAGCACATGCCACATTGAACATCACTTTTGAAAACGGCTCATATCCTAATTTTTCAGCCAATGAATAGGCATCCAATGCTCCCTGGTAATTCTTCATTTCCATGTATACATTTCCCAATTCATAATAAGACTTTGAATTCGGATACTCTGCAATCGAAGCTTTAAATCCTTCACTTGCAGCCTGCAGATTCTTTTTATTCTTGAATTCATCCAATGCATTCAGAAATAGCTTAGTTGATTTTGGATTTGCCTTGGGGTTCTGAAACAGGAACAAACGCACTTTTTCTCCATTGAATAGGTCAGCAGCACCTAATTTGATCTGTACGGATTCATCCACAACAGGCGTTTCACCCAATTTTCCATCCGAATTGGGAACTGCAGGATTTCCACAAGAGCTAAGCGCAGCAACAAAAAGCAAAGAATAGAAGGCAAATTTCATAAGTACTAAATTAAGTTCACTAATGTAAACAATTCCGAATTACGAATGCAGAATTACGAGTTGATAATTCATCTACTGATTTCAATTGACACTTCCAGCTCATCAAACACTGAGATCTTAGATTGAAAAACTTCCATTCTTTTCAATCCCTCAATAAAATCAAGTGTTTTAAAATGTTAAATAATTGGATGCCAGGGCATTTTATCGTAATTTCTAAACTCATTCAAATTGTAAAGTCATGAATATTCGAAATAGATCGCTAGTCTACGGACTTTATAGTTTTGCAGGGATTGCACTACTATTTTTGATTATGAAATTATTTTCATTGGAAAACAACGGCTATCTGCGTTTTCTAAACGTCTTCATCGTGTTTTTCTTCACCAACAGATTGGCTAAAAAGAATCGTCAACTCGAGCCGGATGATAACTATCTGAAAGCTTTTGGTTCATTGATTCTGGCAAATGCGCTAACAGTCGTTTTATCCGTACTTAGTTTTGTGATTTATGCGGTGTTCATTCAACCGGATTTTATCGACCATTTTGATGGTGGAATCTTTTGGAACCAAGAGATTACGATAGACCAAGCGGCGGCGGTATTGTTCTTTGAGGGAATGGGATCTGCATTGGCATCATCGTTTATTGTGGTGATGTATTGGAATGAAAGAACTCCGGATAACAAATGTGTTCCGGTAGAGCCCATAAAAAAATAAGCTCATATCCCGATAGCCTTTGCCCCTGCAGTCAAGGTTTTTAAACTATCGGAAAGGAAAATCGGGTGGATTCAAGTAATTCACCCGATTTTTCTTTTTTACACCGATTTTATTCTCAAAAAAAACACCTATCGATATGGTAATGAGAATTTTGAATAGATAAAAATTTGGATTGCATTCCATTTTATCGTAATTTCTAATCTCATTTAAAAACACATCACTATGAGCAGTCGATCTCAATCCATCCGCTTCGGACTTTATAGTTTTGCAGGCATTGTACTCTTATTCTTACTGACCAAGCTATTTTCATTGGAACATGTCATTTTTCTCCGTTTTTTAAACGTGCTGATCATTATTTACTTCACAAACAGATTGGCGCGAAAGAACCATCAAAACAATGTGGACAGTAATTATTTGAATGCCTGGGCTTCCCTGATTCTGGCCAACGTCATAACCGTCAGTTTATCCTTACTCAGTTTTGTGATCTATGCCATGTTCATTCAACCTGATTTCATCAGTAAATTTGAAGGTGGAATACTTTGGAACAACCACATTACCTTGGGTCAGGCTGCATTGACATTATTCACGGAAGGTATTGGCTGTGCGGTGGCTATCTCATTTATCATCATGCAGTACTGGAATGAAAGCCCTAAAAGTAAGGTGAACACTTCCGAAACCGTTAAAAAGTAAACCTCTATCACATCCCGATAGCCTTTGACACTGTGGCAAGGTTTTTAAACTATCGGTACGGAAATCGAGTGGATCCAGGAAATTCACTCGATTTTCTTTTTATATCCCCCCCCAACCAAAAACAGGACCTCTTCGTTAAGGTTAGAAGTGAATGATTTGATTACAACTAATTACCACATTAAGACCTAAGCCTCCGGAAGCAAGGGAGAGATCGGATGAACCCGGAAATTCATCCGATTTTCTTTGTCACTGCTCATCTTCTAATTAAAACATGCTTGTCTTCTTACCTAAAATTCAGATACCAGTTAAAACTTCGTAAGTAGATTACGTCCTTCCCAACGTAAATTTGACTGATAGACACCTAAAACAATATCCAATCATAATAAATTGATTGTCAATCGATTAATGAACCTAAAAAATATTAGATCGCATTAAAATTTATCACATTTTTATACTAAATTAGCTTTCCACTTATTGAACACTATGACACTAGAAGATTTCATCAATTTCGAACGGAAATGGGAAGGAGGTCTAAGCAGACACACTTCCGACTCCGCAAGTAAAACTCCATGCCCTACTCCTTATAAAGGTAAAACAGGTTGGCATACCAATGCGGGAATCACTTATTCCGTTTGGAGAAAAAAATTCGGAAAGCTAAACGACCAGCGCTTTTTTGAAATGTCGAATGCAGATTGGTTCGCCGTTTTTGATTCACTTTACTATTCAAAGGTAAAAGCGGCTTCCTTCAATTCCTTATCCATAGGATTCATGGTTACCACCATCGCCTGGGGTTCAGGTGTCCGACAAGCCGGATTGACATTGCAACGCGCCATCAACAAAACAGGTGGGGCTGTATCTGTTGACGGAGTCATCGGACACAATACCATCGCTGCAGCAAATGCCATTCCAACCAAAGAATTGTTCGCTGAATTGGTCAAGCAACGCTCTGATTTCTTTCATCGGATTGCAAAAGGAAAGAATGCTGTTTTCCTGAAAGGATGGATGAACCGGTTGAATGCTTTTGTAAAAGCCTTCAAACCTGCATAACCCTACTTTTTTCCAAGGCAAAAGAATGAGCACCGCTCATGAAGACGAAGTATGACTTTCTAAAAAAGTCAAATACTGAGGTAAGTAGGCAAAAATGCCTTGATTCCAATTGCAGCCTTCAAGCAATCTTCCGTTCCTGACCGATCTATGGAAAGACGGGGTCAGGACCCCAAATGACAAGCACTTTCCAAGATCGGTAACCGAAACGGAAGACTTTTACTACCAAGTAAC
>NZ_CALRYJ010000029.1:0-35359 GCF_943372375.1 Fluviicola taffensis DSM 16823
ATGCAACTCATTTATTGGAGAGTGGGACAGATTTGCGGTTCATTCAAGAGTTACTGGGGCACACTAGTTCACGCACCACTGAAATTTACACGCATGTCAGCAACAAAAGTTTGCAGCTCATAAAAAGTCCATTTGACACATTATGAAAAATGTTATTTTTACGACTAATGATAAAACTAACCAACACCAAGAAAAGCACACAAACACATCATCTATTTGTTGACTTTGTATACCTTTTTTCGGGAAAGGTTTACATATAAATAAGTTATAGCCAATGCAAGAGAGACCGAAACATTGACCACAAAAGCACTAAGAAATGATGAACAAGGAATTAATACAAAAATGTTTGCTAGACTTTGGACTAACGGAGGAAGAAATTAACTCATTGACCACAGAAGAGGCTATTTGCTACGTTAAATTTCATCACGAAAAAAAATATGGTACTTCATCTATTTTATTTATTGGTTTTTCTGACGAAGACACGATAACACTCTCGAATAAAGCAAAAACTGCTGGTTTGACAGTAAACTCAAAAATCTCTAGTAACCTAACTTTTGTTTGTGGTTCAGAAACAGCAGATGATAAACGAATAAAGAAGTCCCAAGAATATGGTGCTAAACTCTTATCAAAAACTGAATTCGAAACAATCTTTGGTTATATTGACTACAATTTATCTAACTGTTCACTCATTTACGACACTACTATACCAATCGAATTAAGAATTGCCAAACCACTAAGTAATTTTGATAAAAAAGTAGAAATCAAGAGTTTTTCATTTGATAGTAATGAAAAATATTTCGTTAATCTTTATAGTATGACTTGTTCATGCAAAGACTATGAAAAAAAGAATAGAAATCAATATGTTAAAGGAGACCTAAGACGATTTTGCAAACATTTAATGTATGACTACAAATCCAATTTTGGCCTTAAAGGGGCAAGTAACTTTCACAAGTTTATTTTTGAAAATAATCAAACACTTTATGGACAATTTAAAAATTTTACACTTGAAAATCTCGTCACACCAGTAATTGTAAATTTTGAGACAAAAGATGATTGGTGGAATATTTTTATCGAAAATGAAAAAGGCATTTACAAAAGTTATGGTTACTCGCCTTCAGATGAGAGATTTTCTTATGGTGAAGTTCCCCGTGGATTAACGGCTCCATTAAGACAAAAGTTGAAGGAACTGAAAAATCAATTAAATGGAACAAATAGTTCACAATCAAGTACAAAAAAAAGCAATTCGAGTAATCAAAATAAATCTAATCAAAGCAAGAAAATAAAATCTGAAAATGGAGGATGCGCTACTATAATGATTTTACCTATTGCATTAATTTTATACTTCTTATTGTCATGATTTGCTATTTATCCATAATAAAAGACGTTGTTCTGATTTTAACAGCATTGGCAACTGCGACTGTCGCAATTATTGGTATCACCAAATGGAAAAGCGAATTCAAGGGTAAGACTTATTTTGAGGTTTCCTACAAATTTTTAAAATCTGTGTACAAACTACGTGACAATTTCTCCGCACTTAGAGCAAACTTTATTAGTGTTAATGAAATGTTGACTAATAATGATGAAATAAAAAACTATGATTATGAAAATACTCGGTTTGTCATAAACAATCGACTTAAACCATTTAACGAAGCTTACAATGAGTTTAATAGTATTCTTCCTGAAATCGAAGCACTTTTTGGAAAGGAACTTAAAGAAAAATGTCTTCAAATAAAACATGTCTTTTTTCTTTACCAAGACAACTTAAATTCATACATGCAGTTGTACGGCAATACAAACAACATGGAACATTTTGCTGAATTAGCAAAAGGTGTTTTTATGCAGTCGAAAGAGGATAAGTATAAAACTGACCTTGACAAACTTATTTCAAGCATTGAAACCGAAATATCAAAACACATAAAAATGAAATAAAATTCAAAGTGATGGACAAAGAACAAGAAAGCACAGGCTATAACAGCACCTACCCAAAAGTGGCGGTTCAGTGGTTAAATGAAGCTTTGTGCTTCTATCAAAGTTTGTGCTTAACTAAAAGTGAAATGCTCCGAAATCGCCACCTTCGGGTAGCTGCAAAACGTCATACCTCCAATCTCATTGAAACATCCTGTTTTTCAATAGTTTAAAGTTCTAAAACTCACTCCAAATCCTCCATCAAAAAGTTTGACGTTTCCCAGCTTGAGACCACCAAGGGAAACAGAAATGTTTCCCTTTTTTATTGATTGTGTTTTTTGAGCGCTTGATAAAACAGTTATATTCGTCAACAGATAGGTTATGCGTAATTCCTCTGTCCACCGAAAAGAACCGACTTCCCAATTTAACTAGCAATGAAAAATAGTCTCATTTATCTTATTTTCTTATCTACTTCACTTCATGCTCAAGTTGATACGAACCTGGTAGAAGTAATCAATTACTCGATTGATTCAAAAATTCTTGAAACGGAAAGGAATTACTGGGTCAGTTTACCTTCAGATTATGACTCTGCCCGTTTGTACCCGGTAATTTATGTCTTAGATGCTGAATCGAAATTTAATATTACAAATGCACTAGAAAAAGATTTGTCTGACAATGGTAAGATCCCTCAGCATATTGTTGTTGGAATAACCCACCCGAACAGACGACTTGATATGTCTTTTAGTACGTCTACTGTGAATTGTGCTGGCAAGACAGATACTATTGCTTTTAGTTCACAAAACTCAGGAAATGGACTTAAGTTCTTTGCTTTTATCGAAGAGGAGCTTATGCAGGAAGTTAATTTGAGGTATTCAACCAGTGGATTTAATATCTTGATTGGTCATTCCTTAGGTGGGTATTTCTGTTCCTACATATTGCCTCTTCAAAAATCATTTAAATCACTACAAATTTATGACCCTAGCATTTGGTACAGTAAAGGTGAAGCCATACAGCAAATTGACAGTAATCTAACACAGAATACTGTTTGCCATATATTCATTTCATCAAGTAGCAAATTTGAAAATCAATGTCCTTATCATTATGCAAAAATTGAAGAATTAAAGCAATCATTAAACCGTTTTCCAAACATTCATTATGAGTACAAAACATATGAAAATGAACACCATAACTCGATGTGCTTGTACAGTTTTTTAGACGGTATGTCAATGCTTTATAAAGGTTATGAAATCAAAAAAGGAGGATTCGAAACAATAATAGATGTGTCAATTATTGAGGAGCATTATAAACAGTTTTCAAAAACGATTCAATTTGAATTTATACCTCCGATTAATTTATATCTCGAGGTAGGAGCAATAAATTTTCATCAAAAAAAATATCAGAATTGTATTGAAGCTTTAGAAATTTATCTCGATAAAAGTTCAAAGGATCCCTACGCACTTGAATTAATTGGTGATGCTTATGCTATAATTGGCAAAAAAAAACAAAGTCGCAATTCTTATATAAAAGCATACGGACTCTGCCCGGAAAACACTCGTTTGAAGAATAAAATTGAAAATTTATAATTGTAAGAAGAGAAAAAATTAAGTGATTTCATTGAAACTTCATGTTTTCAAGTTGCAGAACCCGATCCAAATCCTTCAACAAAAAGTTAGAAGTTTCCCCTCTCTCGTTCTCCAAGCCAGACCAGACAACTTATTAATATGGACAACCAAGAAACGTGTGGTTGATCCGACGTTAGCTAATAATGACTATTTTGGAGTAAACCTTACAAATCAATATGATTCGACTAGCACTTTTAATCATTTGTCCTATTCTATTTTCGAGGGTTATTGCTCAAATAGATCAATCGGCTAAACATCAATTTGACAGTCTCTTTAAAACACATTTCGAGAAAGGCTTTAACGGTAATGTTCTTTATGCAAAGAGAGGCAACATCATGTATTCAGGCAATTTTGGACTAACTAAGTATGTGGACGGGATTCCGTTAAATGATTCGACTCTTTTTGAATTAGGATCAAATGCGAAACAGTTTACTGCGCTAGCCATCATGCAATTGATAGAGAAAGATTCAATCGCATTGAGTTCGGATATCCAAACAATACTTATTGATTTTCCTTATCCTGGCATTACAATCGAGCATCTGTTACAACATCAGTCAGGACTTCCGGACTACATGGAACTTTTCAAGAATAGAAAGGTTTGGGATCGAAAAAAGATTGCAGATAACAACGATGTATATCGTATTCTGAAAGAACGAAAACCTGAACTTTTATTTCAACCCGGATCGAAATTCACTTACTCCAATACTGGTTATCTGATTCTGTGTATGATTATTGAGAAGGTGTCTGGATTGACTTTTGATGCTTACCTTCATCAGTTTGTTTTCGGACCTTCGGAAATGAAACGAAGTGCCGTGATTAGGCGAAGGTATCAACCAGTAGTACTACCGAATAATACAGAAGGCTATCAGAAAATTCTAGGTAAGTATCGCATAAGAAATACAATTCCCAGATTTTCATGTGCTTACCTGGACGGTGTTCAGGGAGATGGTTCTATATCCACAACCATTCTAGATATGAAAAGCTGGATCGATGCTTTGCAAAACAATGTGCTCATCAGTGAAAAAAGTAAAGAACTGATGTTTACACCAGATTCGGTGTCATTAGGTTACGGGTTTGGTTTTTTCATCGGAACAGATGGAATTTGGAAAGACATAATTTATCACGGAGGAAATTGGGCAGGATACTATACCTGGATGTATTATGAGAGAGAAACAGAGGATTTCGTTGTCATATTATGCAATAATGCTTATAATAAAACACCGGATATTTTTATCGCTATGAGAGAAGCTATTCTAAAAGCTCAAAAAACTGATTTAGAGTAATAGATATAAATCAAAATCATTAAGCGGTGAATTTAGTTGACTTCACATTACCAATAGTTTCAAGTTGCAGAACCATTCCAAATCCTCTATCAAAAAGTTTTCTTTTTACCCTCAAAACTCGCTTTCACACTCACATTTTTGATGTGACTTTTTCTTTCAGGGAAGCGTGTGAGTGTTGAGAGTGATTAAACTTCAAGGATCAAGAACAATTTCTCTTAAACTTCTTTGCTATATTTGAACTTTGTTATTTCTATCGGAATTCGATACTAAAATCCCCTCCTGCGCCAAGTCTCGCCAACTGTTAGCGGTAATTTTAAGAAAACAAACCTAATTGAAGATACAAGATGGCTATTTTTGAAAATTTCAGACTTCTAAAAGAGAGTATGCAAAATGAGGGTTGGATTATTGATGCTTTTGCTTTCCAATATAAAACTACAAATTATATTGTTCTTGTAAAGCTTTATATGGAAAATGAAAACAGACCAAAATATGCATTATTAAAAACCGAATTTCTAAAAGAAAGTAATTTTGCAAACCGTCTAATCGTACCAGTTAACATAAACGGATTTATGATTGAGACTAAAATTTTAAGAAACTTCTTTGCAATTGAATATTCAGAAAATCTTGGAAATATTCTTCAACAATTCAATGAGTATTTTTCAAAATTTATTCCAGTTGAAGTCAATATTTCCAAGCCAGATAGCTTAATTCAACCTATGTTAAATTCCTTATCTAAAAGTGATAGCGAAGATCCAGAAAAAAGATATTGTTTTAAAGTAAAGCGTAATCCTAAAGGTGAACTCAGAACTGTATATAATGACAATAAGACTAAAATACTGAGGACCAAACTATATGAAACATTTGAAAAAGAAAAGACAATTAGTTTCTGTTATTCTAAAGACATTTTAACTGAGAAAACAGACGAAGAAATTTTATTAAATTTTAGCAAAAGAGAGAACTCGAAAAACTATCGCTAACAAGGTATTGCCAAAAGTGGTGCTGAAGTAATTCCAAATCCTCCAACAAAAAGTTTGACGTTTTTCCACAAGAGGTCACAAAAGGAACCCGTTTCATATAAGATGAAACGGGTTTTTCATTTTTGGTTGTGGCAAAAGCTAATTAAAACAAGTTAACTATTTCATTTTTACGACCACTTTACCTTTCGAACGACCACTTTCTACATAAGACAAGGCATCATTGGTCTCGGTAAATGGAAAAACTTTATCGACAACAGGTTTGATACTGCCGGATTCAATGAGTTCGGTAATCTTCTGCAATTGCTTTCCTTCAGCTCTCATAAAGAGAAAGGAATATTCAATATTCAGTTTCTTTGCCGTTTTTCGAATTCCGGAACTGATTAGCGATAAAATAATCTTCACGAACCAAGGTGCCTTGATTGCTTTTGCAAATTCCGGAGTTGGCGGACCTGAAATAGAAATGACCTTTCCATTGGGTTTTACTATGCGGAGAGATTTTTCCAGAGTCTTTTTATCCTGGCTGTTCAAAACAACATCATACTCTTTCAAGACACTTTCGAAGTCCTGTTTTTTGTAGTCAATCAAAACATCTGCCCCCAAGCTTTTTAGTAGTTCAAAACTTTTCTCACTGGCAGTCGTTGCAACAGTTGCTCCAAGATGTTTTGCTAATTGAATGGCAATGGTTCCAACTCCTCCTGAACCGGCTTGAATGAAAATCTTTTGTCCTTTTTTGAGATTTGCTTTTTCAACTAAAGCTTGCCAAACAGTTAAAGCTACCAGCGGAATAGATGCTGCTTCTTCCATGGAAAGGTTTTTGGGTTTGTGCGCAACATCTTTTTCATCAATAGCGATGAATTCTGCAAAGGTTCCAATTCTGAAATCAGGGGGTCTCGAATACACTTCGTCGCCAACCTTAAACTTCGTCACTTTTGCCCCCACTTGAGTTACAACTCCTGCAACATCATGTCCTAAAATCAATGGAAACTTGTAAGGCAAAATCAACTTGAATTCCCCGGTCTTAATTTTGGAATCTAAAAGGTTCAACCCTGATGCGTGAACTTCAACCAGTACATCATACTCTTTTACTACTGGAATAGGCATGTCTGTCAATTGAAGACCTCCTGTTTTGCTGTATTTATTAATTGTAAATGCTTTCATATCTAATCTTATTTTCTGTTTCTATAATGGATTGTTAAGCTTTTAATTGCCCAAATAGCTTAAGGCTCTTTATTCTTGAAAGTTTAAAAAAACCATTTGCGCCTTGGAACCTGCTTTAAGTTAGGTCATTTTTTTTCCTTCTTTTACAAAAGTGATTGTTTCTTGAATAGAATACGCATGAATTGCTGAACAGTAGATTCGAATTCTTTCAGAAAGTTTTTTAATTTCTTCGCTTTTAAAGAATTTTTCCATTTCGTCATTGTTTGAAAAACCAAGCATTAATGAAGCATGAAATTGTACGTTTTTATCATTGTCGTGCTCAACATTTGGGGTGTTCCACTGCTTTTGCTTCCAAGGATTATAAGTTTTGTTTCTCAATTCTTTTAGCAAGTTTGTATTTGCAAGTAATGGTGTAAGCTCTTCATGGATGAATTCTTTAAAATCCTCATCACTAATCCCTTCCTTTTTCCTGAAAAAGACCATTGAACTTGCTTCAATCTTAGCATTGGGCTGAGCTACTTCATACCACCGTGAATTTTTTGGAAATGCTGCATAAAGAATCGTTCGTTTAAACAAATTGATTTCATCGGCATAAGCCAATTTATTTTGTTTCTTCCCTTTAAATATTGAAAACAGATTCTTTAAGGTAACATCTGCAACGCCATCAATTTTACGGTTTTGTGGAATATTCGTTTCTACTCCATTTATTACCGGCCATAAACCTGTATTCGTATTTGCAAAATGCAATTGGCGATATTCCCAAAGTCCTTTATTTGCGGCTATAATCTGGGCATGCGGACCTTTCCATCTGTCCATTCCTTCTTGTCGCGGTTTATCTGTTCGCATCCATAACAGTATGGATGAGGATAAATGCTTTTCCGATTTTACGTTCGTTGCAACCTTTACCGGTTGTGCAATTTGAGCATAAACCTGAAAGAATGCAGTTATGAAAAGAGCTATTATTAATGCTATTTTTTTCATGTTCTCGAGGTTATTTAGTTAAAAATGGGATTGCTTTTTTAAGAAACTCTTCGTGATACTGAAATATCCCACCATGCCCGGAATCTGTATAAATCACAATTTCCGAGTTTGTAAAACGCCTTGCCAAATCATAAGAATTTGGTGTAGGCACCATCCTGTCGTGATCACCATTAGCGACCAAGACCGGATGTTTGAAAACACTTAAATCTGCAGGAGTTTCATGTCCCCATGTTTCAATAGCTTTGAGTTGTTTTTTCAAAACACTTAGTTTTACTTTCTTATCCCGATTTACTGTTCTCTCTTTCAATCGTTTCAGAAAATTACGGGCCGCTTCTTTTCCCACTTTGTTTTGAGTAAAGAATAAATAAAACTTGGGGTCTCTGAATGTGAGAATCCCTTTAAAAATATCCTTATAAGTTAAACCAACCACATCACTAACTCCTTCACCTCCTCGTGGACCTGTGCCGGCAAGGATTATTTTTCGTACCAAAGTTGGCTCTACTAAAAGTAATTCCTGTGTAATAAAACCACCCATAGAAAAAGCCACTATATCCACTTGCTTGTATCCTAAAGCGTGAATAAAGGCAATCGCGTCTTTTGCCATATCAGGAATACTTGTTCCCTGTTCGCCTGTAGTTAAACCGACACCACGGTAGTCAAAGGAAATAATTTGACGCTCTGCTGCGATAGCATCCATAATTCTGGGGTCGCAATTATCCAGATTTGCAGTTAGATGGTTAAAATAGATAACCGGTATGTCCCCTTCTTTTCCATATGAACGATATGCGAATTTTATTCCCTTAGCTTCTACAAATTGGGTGGGGACTGTAGCGTAAGAATAGTTTCCGCTTTTTGCGTTTGACGTTGTCATAATTTCAGAATTAGTTGTTTGTGAAAATATATTGCTAACAAAACCGATCATTAGCAATAATGACATGAAATACATTTTCATTTATTAATTGAATTGTTGATGAAGCAATTAATATAAGCAGTAGTCAATTCCGGGTATTGAAAATGTGGTGCATGACCTGTATTTGGCATAATAATATGCTGCAAGGTCGGTGCATTTTTCAATAGCGGAAACCAGTTTTCTACAGCGAAAGAGATGTCATTATCACCTGAAAGTGCCAAAACCGGAGTTTGCAATGTTTTGTAAGCCTCTCTGAAATTGTCTACATCATCTGCTAACTGCTGTGAAGGAGCAAAATACCTCTGGAATATTTCCGGTGTAGCAGGCACTTTTGATTCGTCTAATCTATGGGCAATTCGTTGCAAAGAAGCTATAGCAGTCAAACGACTATTTTCTGAACTTGGCTCAAAAAACAGTGTTATTATATCCTCTACAGTATAACTTGGCTGTAATGCTTTTTCCAAGAAAAGAGGGGAAAGAGGTGCTTCGTTTTTACCCATTGGATTGCTACCAATTATTACCGTACCTAAAACTCTATTTGGATAAAGGAATGTTGCATATTGAGCTATCAAACCACCATAGGACCAACCTCCTACGACGTATTTATCAAATTTCAAATAGTCTGCTATTTTTGTAACCTCTGCTGCTACTTGGTGCAAATCCACCGGCAATTCACCTTCTGAGTAGCCAATACCTGAATAATCAAAGGTAATAACGGTGTTCTTTTCTGCTAGTAAATCAAGGAAAAGCGGATCCCAAGTATCTAATGTTCCTCTAAAACGATTAGCTAAAATGAGTGGTGTGCCGTTACCGAATTTGCGGTAAGCAATTTGTTTGTTATCAATATTGGCATATTGAGTTTCTGTTGTTAATGCGTTGTTTTTCATTTTTTTGTTGAATTAAATTTATTGATGTTTTTAATGACAGATTTTTCAAAGGTTTTAAATGAAAAATACTGGATGGCTGGGAATAAAGTGGATCCTTTGCCTACAGGATGATTAAATTTCGGGTTGTTACTTTCAACCAGTTTCAAGAGCGTTTTTACAACTGCTGTCGGCTCCTCAGACTTTGTGAATAAATCTCTTGTATAATCCTCAAGTGTTGTGCGATACTTGTGATAATCACTGATCTTATTTTCCGCAACTTTCGAGTTCGTGACAATATTGGTTTTGAATCCTACAGGTTCAACCATACTCACTTTGATGTTAAACTCGTTCAGTTCAAAACGCAATGCTCTGAAATAACCTTCAAGAGCATGTTTAGAAGCTGCATAATAAGCACCACCAGGTAGACTGATTAAACCCATGATCGAACTTAAAGTGATTATTTTACCCGAGCGTTGCTTTCTAAAATGGGGTAGAATCAAATTTGTCAATTTTATAGTTCCCCAAAAGTTCGTTTCCAACTGTTGTTTTCCTTGTTCGATGCTTGTTTCTTCGGCAAGTCCCGATAAATAGAATCCGGCATTATTTATCAAAACATCCAATTTATCGATTTCAGAGAAAAGTCTTTTGCCAAAGGATTGGATAGAATCGTCGTCAGTAATGTCTAATTCCAACATTTTAAATGGAACTTCTGACTGTAAATGTTCAGGATTTCGACTTGTGCCAATTACATGGTATCCTTTTTTGTGTAGCTCGGTTGCTAGTAACAACCCAAATCCGGAGGAGGCACCTGTTACTAAAATATTTTGTTTCATCTTTTTTATTTTTAATGAGTATATTTGCTTGCATTTTGCAAGTGCAATATTACAAATAACTTTTAAAATGCAAGTGGTTTTAAAAATATATTATGACAGATATTAAAAAAAGGTCGGATTGCCCAATCAGCAGTTCCTTAGATATTTGGGGAGATAAATGGTCGTTATTGATTGTTCGGGATTTAATTTTTTCGATGCAGTGTACCTATGGTGATTTTCTAAAATCAGAGGAAAAAATTGCAACCAATATTTTAGCAACCCGATTGCAAATGCTCGAATCCAATGGTATTATCACCAAGTTAAATCATCCAGAGAGTAAGGCAAAAGTGCTCTATCAACTCACACAAAAAGGAATCGATTTACTCCCGATAATGATTGAAATTCATTTATGGGCAGATAAGTATTCAACCATACCTCCTGAAAGGAATGCGATCATAAAAGAACTTAAAAATAATAAAGAGGCATTTCTAAAATCTTACACCAAACTATTGAAAAAGAATCAAATGAAAGATCCACTTGAATAAACAGAAATTCAATTTTTAAGATTCGAATTTCTGTTTTCACAGATAGCAAAATCTAGTGTTTTCAATTGAAATGCTTGCAATAAATCCTTCAACAAATAGTTCCAAATGTCTGACATCAGGATTACAAGAGGTTATTTCAACTTTTAAGATAGCCCCTTTTCATTTGTTATCTTGACAAAAAACACTTCAAAATTTGTTAAATCGGTTCTGTTTTACTTACTTGGTATCCAATTAAGGGTCAAGAACCTTATTCACTGAAACTATTCACTAATTACTGATGATGGAAATTAATTGCAGTAAAGACCCTATTGATGCCCTGAAGCAAATGTTTGTCAACATGAGTATGGGCACAAGAATAAAGGCAGGCCAGTGTCCCGTAAGGCGATCTGTCTTTTTAAAACCACACATCGATAAGCAGAGACAACCGGAATATGGAGAAAACCGGAGTTACAATCCGTGGAGAACAACAGCAGATCATCAGCTGGCTGGTAGCATCAACGATGCGAGAAGGGGGATTTATAAAGTTTCAGCTGACTTGCGGCGTTTCAAGAACAGAGTGTCGGATACAGAACCCATTAGTTCAAGAAATCTAAACCAACCACAATAAATTAGAACCATTTAACACATTCACTATGAGTAAGGAGATTGTAAAGGTTGCCATTTATCCGGCAATCGGTATTGCGCGGGTAGGAAATGCACCTGCTGGCAAGGATGATTATTTTATTGGTCCTGAAGTATCAGGGCAAGTTCCGAATCCTCCCGGAGGATTTAAGGATAAGCAGGGAAGGGTCAAAAAGCAAGCCGCCCGTTTCAGAATCTATGGCTATGATGCCAAAGGAAATGTTGTGAAGGAAATCACTGCAGCAGATGCAGATATCCGTTGGCGTGTGGAAATTGCGAACATGAAAGCCGGATGGTACATGTTCAATAATGCCCTGGATCTTGTAGGTGCTGCTATTCCATCTCAATACCGAAACTTGTCAATCACAGATCGATCGAAGTTGATAATCAGTCCAACGCCGCTTTCTATCAGTGGAAAAAATCAAAGCGGTGACAAATACCGTTTTGATGACGGAGAATTTATGGGAACAAAAGTTCCGCTTGGTGAATTGAGAACGGATGAACAGGGGAGGCTGATTTTCCTTGGAGGAGATGGTCATTCAGCGTCTTACACAAATGCAACGGCAGTTACTTTTGCCAACAACGATACCTGGCACGATGACATTTCTGACGGGCCAGTGCGTGCCACTGTAACACTCAAAGATGGAACCGTATTGGAGGCCGATCCTGCTATGGTAGCCGTTACACCTCCGAATTTCGGTCAGGGGCTATATGGTGTGGTAAGTATGTATGATGTGGTTTACAACATGTCGGTGGAACAGAATTGGGTGAAAAAACCTAAAATGCCAGACTTCTACGAGCATATTTTCCCGATTTTGAGTCGCATGTCTCAGACACAATGGGTGAATCAGGGATTCTTTATGGCGTTTGGACAGAATTCGCCTGCTGATTTCAACGATCCGAAGCTGATCAAGCAATTGAGTAGTACAGATAAAAAAAATGAGTGGTTGCGTAAGCGTGTTTTCAACTGGTTCCGTGATCCGGATAGCGATAATTACCAGCCGGCAAAGGTTCCTCCTTTTTATGGAGACTATTTCAACGAATATTCTGAAATGGCGCTGGATGATCTGTCCATCACAACTGTTCAATACGACTGGCTGAAAAGCTGGGCAGCCGGGAAATTCACCACAGAAAAACCGGTACGCTACAAGACTCTGGAAGAAGTTCCCTTGCAGGACAGGCCACACATGTTGACGAAAACCAATCTGGACGATTGCCTTGGCGGACCATTCCACCCGGGAATTGAACTTACATGGCCTATGCGTGTTCCACTGATGTGGAAAGAACCGTACCGCCTGAATATTGCACCTGAAGGAGAAAAGCCGGAAGTAAATTGGGGACCTTTACTCAGTTCTAATATTGTACTTGAACAAGGTGGTCCATTGGCAGCTAGCGGACCGGGAACACTAACACGTTGGTTGGGTGTTCCATGGCAGACGGATGAAGCAAGTTGTTTGTCAGGATATGATCCTTCCACTTACCTTCCATTGCCATCGTTCTGGGCTGCGCGCGTACCAAATCAAATCATGAGTATGGATAGCTACAAGCGCGCTACAAAGGAAACTGTTCCTGCAGGGCAAAGGGTGAAACATTTCGATTACCGCCAGGACTGGCTTCGTGATTTCGGAACAGCTTATACCACCAAGATCAACAATATGATCAATAAATGGCATTACCTGGGAATCATTGTGCAGCAAGATGGAGAAACGGATAATGCAAACGGATTACTGCCGAATCAATATTGGATTGAAACCGGAAGAAGGGATTTTGATACGCCGGATGCAACTTATGAACAAGTGGTTCATGCTGAGAATCTCAGAACCGAGGCGCCGGAAGAGAAAACATTGCAGCTTAAAGCTGGTGTTGCGACCACGACTCCTTCACGTAAACGTCGTGTTATTCCACGTAACCAGATGTAAACAAGTGGACTCTTTTCATGAAATAAGCATAGTTGGTGGCGGTCCTTCCGGGATCGCCACTGCCTTATCTCTTTTAAAAAGAGGGATCAAAAGCACTGTTTTTGAAGCAGATGCAACTACACGTCCGAAAGCAGGGGAGACGCTTCCTCCCACGGTGATGCCCGTATTCAAGAATCTGGAGATAGAAGCATTGCTGGATGATCCCAGACACGCCATTTGTTACGGAAATTCATGGCTATGGGGAAGCACACATATCCAGGACAAGCACTTTATGCTTCATTCAGGGGGAAATGGATGGCACCTGCAGCGCGAGATTTTTGAAGAAGCTTTGATCAGTCTTGCTGAAGAACGTGGAATCCGGATTATTAGAAATGCAAAGATCAGGCAGGTTGATCCGTCAGAAAAAGGTTGGAAAATGAAGCTGAAGGTTAACAACAGCGAAACGACAGTTGAAACCGGTTTTATTGTGGATGCAACAGGCCGGAGCAGTAAGATTGCTCGTTGTCTTGGGGTTGAACGCCATCGCTATGATACGCTTGTAGGTGTTGTTGGACGTTTTTTTGTGGATGAAAGTTTCGAATTGTCTCTGCAGACCCATATCGAAGCAGTTGAAAACGGCTGGTGGTATGCAGCGGCACTCTCAAACAAGCAAATCGTGACGGCTTTCATGACAGATGCTGAACTTTTGCCCAAAAACTATCAAAATAGCTCTGGCTATTGGGATGCGCTTACCGGTACGACTTTGATCCGATCTCTTTTTCCTGAACATTTTCAACCGGAAAAGGATATGGTATTGCATACCCAATCCGCAGAAACATCGTTTTTAGAATCTATTTACGGTGAAAACTGGCTGGCAGTCGGCGATGCTGCCTTTGCCTACGACCCGATTTCTTCTTATGGGATCACTTCTGCATTGGGTACTGGATGCTATGCCGGAAATGCCATTGCAGAACACCTTTCAGGAGCAGCAGAAGCACTTCCTGCTTATCGTTACCTGACAGAAAAAGCATTTTCAGATTACTTACCGCTTTGGGATCATCAGTATGCACTTGAACAGCGATGGTCCGAATTTCCCTTCTGGAAAAAGAGAATTAGTCCGGAATATGAATAAACGACTTATAAAAAGATGTTTAATTTAATGAATAATTAAGTTGGGAGTTCTAAAGATAAATGCCCACTTCAAGCAGGCATTTATTTTTTTATTCAAAATCAGGGTTAGACGAATTGACACTTAGATTTGGTCATTTGTCTTTTTTCTCCAGGGATAGGTGTGATCTCTGAGGGAATTTAAAGTGCTCTATTTCATTGAGTTGTTTACCGGTTGGCTATCTACAAATTGTTCAAAACTTCTGATTTTTCCGTCTTTCAATTTCCAAACGTGAGCTACTCTAGCTTCAAAATACTTTCCGGTAATTTTATTCGTCCCGGTGTATGTACCGTAAGCAACAACTTTGTCTTCACTGGCAACATAATCTTCGGGACTGAATTTGTAATCAATCCATTCGCTTCCCAATCTGTGAAAAACATTTTTGCTGACTTCCTCTAAACCGATGTAGGTTCCTGCATAAGGAAATCCTTTGGCTTCTGTCCAAGAGATGTCTTCAGCTACATATTTAGCCAAATTTCGTCCATTTTCTTCCGAAGTTTTTCCTTCGTAGGTGCTTTTTATAATTTCAAGATTGGTCATTTTCTTTTGATTTAAAGAGCAGCCTGACAATGCACTAATCACTGCCAGACTGAAGATCATTCGTTCTATTACCATTTCATTTCTCCGGTGTTTACTTTTGCGCCGATTTGCAGAGCTGTTTCAAAAGTAAGTGTTGGATAGTTTGTTTTGATTGCTTTGATCAATGCTTCCGAAGTTTTGTTGGTTTTCAAAGCCTCTTCGTAGAATTGAATATAGCTTTTGGTGTGTTTTACAGAACTGATGTCGAACGGACTTTCAGAATTAGCATGAGCAGGGATCACAATTTCAGGATTCAATGTTTCCATTTTATTCAAGACATCAATCCATTGTTTGCGTGCTTCTGTAGTTTGAGCATCTGCCATCCAAAGGTTGAATGTGGTTCCGAAAACGTTGATACCACCTACGATTGTTTTTATTGAAGGAATCCAAACAAAGGTTTTGGTTGGAAACTCTTCTAAGCCTACAATCTCTAATTGTTGTCCTTCCAATTGAATGTTGTTTCCTTTTAATACTTGCGGCAAAACAACATTTGAGGTAATAGCTTTACCCAATCTTTCTCCCCAAACATCCAGTTTTTTCTGTGCTGTTGCTTTGATATGATCTACTGTTGCCGGCGAAGCATAAGCAATAACTTCCGGGAAATGTTTTTTGAATACTTCCAAACCGAAATAAAAATCAGGATCGCCATGTGAGACATAAATCGAAGTTAATTTTTTACCCGATTTTTTGATCTCCTGCGCCACTTTCTCTGCGTCTGCCAATGTAAATTGTGCGTCAATTAAAACGGCATCTGTTTTTCCGGATACGATTACCGATGCTACACCAAAACTGTTTTCTGATGCATTGTAAACTTGAATGGTGAAATTGCCTGTTTGAATTGTTTTAAAACTTGGTGTTTGTGCTTCCATCTTGAATGAAATTAAGATTAATAATACTGTTATTGAAATAATTTTTGTCATCTTTTAATTGCTTTTAAATGATGGTACAAAGATCAGATCATTCAATCCTGAAAACATTGAACAAGTTCAATAAATGAAATTCAAGAATGGAATTGACTAACTGTTCAATCCTAATGTCAATAGGATTGAACAGCCAAACTTGGTCTTTCTCTAATCGGGTGTTTTAAAAATCAAGCAGGTTGAAACTCCATGTGCATACAATGTTCCTGATTCATCTCTAAGGTCAGCTTCTACAAGTGCAGTGCTTTTACCAGAATGGATAATACGTCCTACAGAGTTCATTTTACCGCTTTTAAAGGAAACAGCCTTGATGAAGTTGATTTTAAGTTCCAATGTTGTATAGGAGAAACCTTGTGGTAAAGTTGATTGAAGGGAACATCCCATCGCAGAATCTAACACGGTTGTAATTATTCCTCCGTGAACAGTTCCAATAGGATTATAATGATATTCTTTTGGCTCAAATGAAAACGCAACCGAACCAACTTCAATACTTACTGGAATTGTATCAATTGTCGCCATAATCGGAGGTGGCGGAATTTCACCTTGAAAAATGGCTTGTAAATATTCCAAACCCGACATGGTTTTGGCTTTCAATGCACTTGCAATTGGATCGCTCCATTCGTATGTCCTTTTTCTTTCCATAAGTTAGATTCTACCACCACCATTTACAACGATTTGTTGTCCATTTATCCAAGTTCCTTCTGGACCAGACAAGAATGCAACAACACCTGCAATATCCTCCGGGGAGCCCATTTTACCTAAATTAATGCTTTGTCCAATTCTGTCCAATTCTTCTTTTGAAGCTTCGGTTAACATTAAAGGTGTAGCAGTGGGGCCGGGAAAAATACTATTGACTGATATTTGACGAGGACCAAGTTCTTGCGAAAGGATTTCTGTGATCACTTTTCCAGCCGCTTTACTTGGAGAATAGATTCCAAATCCAGCAATCGGATATAGCGCAGTGGATGAAGATATCTGAATGATACGTCCTCCATTTCTAACATGTTTAGCTGCTTGTTGCATTACAAAATAAGTTCCTTTATAATTTACAGCATTGATGCGGTCAAAGTCAGCTTCGGTAACATCGACAATTGGAATACCCATTACCGCAATTCCAGCGTTAGCCACTACAATGTCGATTCCTCCAAATGCAGTACTAACATCACCAAAAAGTTTTTCAATCTCTGCTACAATACTCACATCTGCTGGAAATGCGTCTGCGGTTCCTCCAGCTTCTCTTATTTCATGAACTACTTCTTCTGCTTGTTTTGAATTCCCTATATAGTTGATGGCTACTGCAATTCCGTCTTTTGCTAAGCGTAAGGCAATTGCACGTCCAATACCTGTTGCTGCCCCTGTTATCAGGGCTACTTTTGTTGATGTTGTCATGATAAGTACTTGTTTATTTCAAAAAATCCACTTTTATTTTTTCGATTTTTGCAATTAGTTCAGCTTCAAATTCCGCATTCACAATTCTGTTTTCTGCATTGAAATTTTCGTAAAAACTGGGTAATGAAAAGGTCTCAATCACTTTTGCGCCATAATAGGGGAGTGTTGTTTTTGCTAAATTTAAAACGGAGGCTCCACCTCTAGGACCAGGAGAAGTTGCCATAACAAAAGTTGGTTTATCTCCCCAAAATGCTTTACGTTCCGGAATAACCGAAATCCAATCGAAAATGTTTTTGAAGGCAGTTGTATATGCTCCATTATTTTCTGCAAGCGAAATAAAAAGTAAATGGCTTTCATCTATTTTTTTGGCAAAATCCAAGGCTAATTGAGGCAAGCCGTTTTTTGCTAATTTATCCACACTAAATAAAGGCATTTCGTAATCATTTAAATCCAAAATTTCGATTGATTGGTCTTTAAAAAATGTGGTAGCATGTGTTACTAATTTTTTGTTGATAGAAGCAGAACTGTTACTTCCCGCGAATGCTAAAATTTTCATTTTTAAATTTTTAAAAGTTATTATTTTGAGTTTTTGATATTATAAACTTGGATAATCGGTGTATCCTTTTTCATTTCCGCCATAAAAGGTGGCAGGATCAGCTTCATTGAGAACAGCATTTAGTTCAAATCGTTTGGGTAAATCGGGGTTAGCAATAAATGGTACACCAAACGAAATCATTTTAGCTATTCCTTTTTCTAATTCTTGTTCACCTGTTTCACGTGTATAACCTGCATTTGCAATTAAAAAATGGGTGGTCAATTTACCTAGTGTTTCCATTACATCTCTTGGATATTGAGGCAAACTATCTTCCGGAAGAAACAATGGATTCATTAATTGAATGTATGCCAAAGGCAATTTGTTAAGTTCATTTATTAAATAAGTATAGGTTGCTATTGGGTTGCTATCGAGAATACTGTTAAATGGAATACTTGGAGATAATTTAATCGCTACTTTATCTTTTCCAATTGCCTCCACCATCATGCGCATTGTTTCTAAAATAAAACGACTTCTGTTTTCAATGCTTCCACCGTATTCATCGGTTCTTTGATTGGCACTTTCTGCTAAAAATTGATTGGGCAAATAGCCCGTTGCAGCATGTAATTCAACACCATCAAAACCTGCTTCCATTGCATTTATTGCCGCTTGTTTATAGTCTTGAACAATATTTTTCACCTCTTCAGTTTCCAATGCTCTTGGTATTTCATAGTCTTTTGGTCCTTGTGAAGAAAAATGTTGTTGTCCATCAATAGCGATTGCTGAAGGTGCAACTGGTAAAACACCATTTTTATCCACTGAATGAGCTACACGACCAGTATGCCAAAGCTGAGCAAAAATCTTACCTCCTTGTTGGTGCACCGAATCAGTTACTTTTCTCCAACCAGCTATTTGTGCTTCGGTATAGATTCCGAGTGTGAAAGGGCTTCCAAGCGCTTGCACTGAGATATTGATCCCTTCTGTAATGATCAATCCGGCACTTGCTCTTTGTGTGTAATATAAAACGGTTAATTCATTTGCAATTCCATTTCCTTCTCCACGGGCACGGGTCATCGGTGCCATTGCGATGCTGTTGGAAAGGGCTAAGTTTCCGATTTTAGTTGCTTGTAATAATTTCATCCCGGATTACTTATTTTGTGTTGTTACTTTTATTTCTCCATATTTCCCCGCATGAAAATCACGGTAAGCAGTTGCTATTTCTGCTTGGGTGTTCATAATAAAAGGTCCTTCGGCTACCATTGATTCTGTATATGTTTCACCACCAAATAACAGGATGTCAACGCTTTTACCGGAGGTGTTTTTCAGTTCAATTTCACCCGCTTTTTGATCAAATTCTACCAATTCTCCCTTGTGAAATTCAGTATCGTTTAGCAATATATTTTGCATGGGCAAAAAAGCAGCAACTTCGATGTTGTTTTCTACGTCCAACGAAAATTGTTTTCCCGCTTCCAATTGAATATGATACAAGAACTGTTCGGAATAATTGGGAATTTTGGAACTCAGATCTTCATAGCTTCCTACTATTACTTTTAACCATCCACTTTCGTTGGGTAATACTCTTTTTGGAACCTCATTGGCTTGAATAGGAATATGAGCAGGACTTTCGGCTTTATTCTTTGCCGGTAGATTGATCCAAAACTGAAAGCCGTGAATGTATTTACTGGCTGTCTGGGAATCATAATTAAAATTTTCATCGTGTATGATTCCATTTCCAGCTTTCATCCATTGTGCGCCTCCCGAATGTATTTTGGCAGTATTACCCGCACTATCGAAATGTTCAACTTCCCCCTGAATAATATAAGTCAATGTTGCAATACCCCGATGTGGGTGTGCGCCCATACCATTTTTGTTTATGATTTCTTTAATTACTGGTGCTACATAATCGAGAAATACAAATGGCCCCACTTTGTTTGTATACCTATTCGGCAAGATTCGTTGGATTTTTAATGGACCTAAGTCAGCGGCATAACCTGTTGCAGAAAAACTTATTTGTTTTTTCATTACTTTATTTTTGATAATGTAAAATTGCATTCATCAAAGTCTTTAGAACGATGAGGTATGATAAAAAAAACCGTTGACATTTGTCAACGGTTTTTTATTTATGGATTGATTATTTGGAATTATTACTTCGTTAACTAGCAAAACTTCCACCGCTCATTGCTTTCAGAAAAGCTTGTGGATTCCAATATTCACGGTAGTTTACGATTAATCCGTCACGAAAGGTAACGAAGGTAGCATAACTCATTTCATACGGATTACCATTGCCAATTACAACTCCTGATGCACTCCATTCAGCGATGGCTACATTTTCGTCATCGGTACCGTAAATTCTCAAAGTTGGGATAGATTTTACATCTATAAAACTTGGATAGTTACGCAAGTATTCATAAAGTGCATCACGGCCTTCGAAGCGTGCCGGCGTGCCTTCTGGCGCAAAAGGAAATTCAGCCACTACGTCATCTGCACAAAGTTCTGACCAACCTTTCATGTCTTTGGCTAGAAAGGTATCTAAGCTGTTACGAAGAAGTTGAGTAGCTGCAGTGTTTTTTAAATTTGTGTTGTCCATTTTTTAAATTTTTACGATTATTTCTTCATTGATTTAACACTTCAAAATTGCAATGGAAGCATGTCTTGCAACGATGAGAAATGATAAAAAAAACCGTTGACATTTATCAACGGTTTTATCACGTTTAGAAATTATTTCTCATTATAGTATCCTCCATAATATTTTATTGGTGACCAAAATGGGATTGGTTCTGGTAATTTAGGCGTTAAGTTGCTATACTTTCCGGCACCAAATACAACTCTTCCGTCCACAATAGTCAATAAAGAGGTGATATTTTTTATTTCATCTTCCGGCACGGTAAAATAATCGGCACTTAGCAAAACGAAATCAGCTAAATTGCCCGGTGCAATTTTCCCTTTTTCATTTTCATGATGCTCAAACCAAGCAGCTCCCACAGTGTACATTCTAAGAGCTTCTTCACGAGTTAAACGGTTGTCTTCAGCCAAAACTACAGAACCGGACACGGATTTTCCGGTAACAGCCCAACTTAGCGCAATCCAAGGATTACCCGGAGAAACTCTAAAACCATCAGAAGTCATTGCCAAAGGAATCCCACTATTCATCAAGTCTCGTAGACGAGGGGTATACAACGCTTTTTCCTTGCCGTATGTTTTGATAAAGCCATCGCCATGTAAAGCCATTTTATCATCTAAGGCGATACCACCTCCAAGTTTTCTTACTCTTTCCATATTTTCAGGAGTAATTGTCTCCGCATGTTCTATACTCCAACGCATTCCATCTATAGGCGTAGTTTTATTTACTTTTTCTAGTGCATCTAAGAAAGGTGTAATATTCTCGTTATAACTGATGTGCATTCTAAACGGTATTCTTTTTTCTATCAGTTTCCTAACATCTTCTTCAGCATATTGGTTCATCATATCTTTGTCGATAATGTATGCTGGTTTGTCAAAATTCTCATGGTCGTGTATTTCACCTCGCAGAGCTTCACCCATGCCTTCATATTCGTATCCGTGTTCCATGTTTGGATGAAGGTTTTGACCAGGACTTATTGGAGCCAGTTTTGTAATGCGCTTAATTTCTGCATCTACCCATGTTTTACTACTATAATCACCAAAACCAAGGTCAACAAACGGAAAGCGGATGTTTAATTGATTACTATTTACCAATGCTTGAAGGGGAGCATGCCCTTCCGGATAACCGACAACACTTGTGGCATCAATAACGGAGGTAACACCAAATCTATTCAGATAATCAATAACATAAGTCAATGAGCTTACCTGCTCTTCGGCAGTAGGTTGAGGTAGCATAGCTTCCATAGCTAAGAAAGTAAATGTGTATCCATCCACTACTCCGGTGTAATTACCTTTTTTGTCTTTAAGAAGCTCTGTACCGGGCAACATTGGAAACTTATCAGTACCAAGTCCAAGCTCCTTCATTCCAAGTTTATTAAGGTAAACTCTGTTATAGGCATATTGCACAAAAAGAGGTCTGTTGGATACCGCTTTGTTTAGCTCCTCAATAGTCGGTTGACGCTGCTCCTTAAACTGGTAAGGCGACCAGCCACCAGTTACTTTTACCCATTGTCCTTCAGGAGTTCGTTGAGCTTGTTCGCTCAGCATTTCCAATGCTCGTTTAAGTGTAGGTACTCCATCCCATCGTACTTTGTAAGTAAAGTTTCTTTCATTTAGCGGGTGAATGTGTGCATCTTCTAGCCCCGGTATCAGGCGTTTGCCATCTGCATTAATCAGCTGGGTACGATTGTCTTTCAGACTAAGTATTTCGGTATCTGAGCCCACAGCATAAATCCTTCCTCCTTTTACGGCAAGTGCTGAAGCTTCTGGTTGAGGTAGACTTTGTGTGGTAATCTTTGCATTATAAACAATCAAATCGGCACCTACAAATGGCTCGTTAGATTGAGCTTTTAGTGTAAAGGCAAACACAGTTGCCATAAGCAATGCGGCTATTTTTTTCATAACTTTATTTTTTATAATTTTTATCAACACAAAGTTGTATTGAAAGCTTGCTTCGCAATGATGAGAAATGATAAAAAAAAGCGTTGATATTTATCAACGCTTTATAAAAAGTACGGGATCTATATAGATAATTAGTTTAGATTTTCTTTCTGATTCTGCTTAAAGTTTCTTTTGTAATGCCTAAATAGGAGGCAATGATATGTTGTGGAAACCGTTGTAAAAATTGAGGATGATTCTCAGCAAATTCTTCGTAGCGTTTTTCTGCCGTATTACTAATCGTAGAACTTAATCTTCGCAGTGAAGCTATGGCATTTCTTTCGTCCATTTTTTGAATCATTTTTACCAATGACGGAATTTTTTCCATTAAACTAAGCATTTCTGCACGGGTAATGATGAGCATTTCCGTATCTTCCCAAGCATCAATATTGAATTGCGAAGGTGTAAGCATAATGGAGCTCTCCCGATCGCCAGCCCAGTAGTTTTCAACGTAAAGATGTACAATATGCTCAATACCTTTTTCATCAACACTGTATTGTCTCATAGCACCTTTTATAATAAAACCAACGTGTTTACACACTTCACCTTCTTGCAAAAAATATTGCTTTTTTCGCATTTTTTTGAATTTGAATGCAGCTTCAATCAATAGTTCCTCTTCTTTACTTAGTACTGAATCAGTATGTTGGTTGATATAATTAAAAAGATTTTTGTGCATAAATTGTTATTGATTAAATTAAAACCGATATAAAGGTAAAAGAATGTTACGTAATGATCATGAATTGAATTGTTCATCAACATACCTAAATTCTAGAGAATCTTTAAGTTGCTCAATCAGTTAGCCCGTCTTCATTTTTCCAGCAATTTTCTTTCTTATTTTGCTCAAAAACTCATGACTAATCCCTAAATAGGCGGCTATTTGAATATTGGTGAGTCGTTGGAATAATTGCGGATATTTTTCAATAAATTCAATATAACGCTGGTCGGCGGTTTTACTCAAATTGTCTATCATCCTTCTTTGCAGGGCAACATGTGTTTTTTGGGTCATCACCCGAAATAACTTTTCTATTTGAGGAATATGCATATAAGCAAACTCTTTGTCTTTTTTTGAAATCAAAAGTACTTCGCTGTCTTCAATTGCTTCTATGAAAAGTTGGGACGGTTTTTCATTGGTGAAACTATCAATATCCGTAATCCACCAATTTTCGATGGCAAAATAAAGTATTTGTTCAAAACCTTTACTGTCGATATGATAGACCCGAAAAAGCCCCTTTAGAACAAAACCTTCAAACTTACAAACGTCACCTTCTTTCAACAAAAACAGCTTCTTCTCGATTCGCTTTTGTTGGAATAAATTGCAAAATGCTTCTGTTTCAGATTCTGAAAGATCAATATGTTTGGTGATGCTTTGTTTTAGAAGTTCTTTCATCTTATGATTTCTTTTAAAAATGTCACCCTCACCAAAACTTGTTACTCAAGCAAGGTAATTGAAGTATTATAACTATGCTAAAATACCAAAGTTTGATCATAGAACTAAGGATTTTAGTCCTCCGAATTTTTTTCATTTGGTTAATTCGTAGAAATCGGGATGAGAATGAGGGGGAAGATGCACACTCCAGTATTTGTTCTAAATCTTCGAGTAAATACTTGGAACTTTCTTCGCTAGATTGTCTCAAACATAGAATTAAAGTTTGTTTTTTATAACTTTAATCTATGCAAGATAATACTGTTCGTTCGGTTTCAGAATTCAATAATGAATTAAAATTAAAAGGTTTCAATGCTTGAGTTTTGCGATTGGACGATTAAACTTGTTTAAAAAAGAGTAGATTTAATCAATTGATTGTAATAGAAACTTTCAGCCCTAAATTTTATCTTTGAAAGTAAGTCTAATGAACAATGGAAATTCCGGTAAGGCAAATTTCAGATACGAAGGAAAACCCGACAGACGGATTCAGCATAAGAACAATTGAATCTTTGCTGAATGGGGAGTCAATGATTCATGGGTTGCATAGGCACACGTACTTCTTTATACTTGCTATCAAAAATGGGAGTGGAGAACATGAGATTGATTTTATAAGTTATCCCGTAGTAGATCATTCGATATTTATTCTTCGTCCCGGACAGGTTCATAAGCTAAAACTGGATAAAGAGAGTCGGGGATTTTTAATGGAATTCAGTTCAGAGTTCTACATCCCAAATGATGTTATACGTAAACAGCGCTTGAGAAGAGTGACTTCTAAAAGTTTTTGCGCTTTGACTCAGCATCGGTTTGAGCGTCTCTATACTACATTGACCACCATTCATACGGAACATGCCGATAAAGAAATGGGATATACCGATTTGATCAGAGCCAATCTTGAAATCTTTTTTATTGAGTTTTTACGACAAAGTAGCTCACCAAATCAAAACCCATCGTTAGAACTTTCCTATGAGCAAGAACGTTTTGAAGAATTTTTGGAATTATTGGAGCGTTATGTCTCAGAACATAAAACAGTAATTGAATATGCCAACATACTCGGAGTTTCCGTATATCAATTGAATCGGATTACGAAAGAGGTGATGGGGAAAACCGTTTCCGAATTGATTAACGATCAATTGATTTTAGAATCAAAAAGGTTACTACTGGCAACATCGAATCAAGTAAAGGAGATTGCTTTTTTACTTGGTTTTGAAGATGTTTCGTACTTCATTCGGTTTTTCAAAAAGAATACAACCCTTTCTCCCGAAGCATTCAGGAATAATTTTAAATAAGTCCTATTTGACTCAATAATTGTCCTACATGTAAGGAATGGTTCGCTTGTACTTTTGTCAAAAAATCAATTCATGATATGAAGATAAAAGCTCGATTGATAATGGCGTTGAAAATTTGGATAGTCATATATCCTTCAATTACACTTTTCCTTTTCTTATTGGGGAAACCGCTATCCGGATTACCACTATATCAACGTACATTCTTATTGACAATTACACTCGTTCCATGGATTGTATTTGTTGGTGTTCCTTTATTGGATGCTCTTTTAAAGAAAGCCTTTCAACCCAAAGAATTCAAAAAGAATTCAACCAATTAATAGTAAACTTTAAATCAAATCAATATGAAAATCATCATGGTAGGAGCTTTTGGCACGATGGGAGAATATCTAAGCAAAGCTTTTGAAAATGAACATGAAATTATCAAAGTAGGGACCAAAAGTGGCGATGTTCAGGTAGACATTACCTCCACAGAATCCATTGAAAATATGTTCAGGCAAGTGGGGGAGTTTGACGCTTTAATATCAACCGCTGGTCCTTCATACGTTGGTCCTTGGGAGACACTTACGAATGAAACTTTCAGGAAAGGTGTTGATGGAAAAATGATGGGACAAATCAACCTCGTTTTGATTGGTCAGCGATACATCAACCCCAAAGGATCATTTACACTAATTACCGGAGCTTTGTCACACGATCCACAATTGAATTTTGCCAATGCTTCAGCGGCAAACGGAGCTGTAGATGGTTTTGTACGGGCAGCTGCCATAGAGCTGAAAAACGGAATACGAATTAACGCAGTAAGTCCAACTGTTATCGAAAATTCGCCACAATACTTTCCATACTTTCCGGGAGATGTTCCGGTAACAATGCGAGAATTGGAGTTTGCTTTTAGGAAAAGCGTGTTTGGAGCAAACACGGGACAAGTTATCAAACCATAAGCTGTTCCGGATCCTCCAAAAGTGTCAGGAGATTTCCCCGCCTGAAGACACCGGGAGAAAAAGCATTGTCTGCCACCGTGGATGATGCTTTTTCGTGTTCATGATTCACCACCTGTACCTTAAAAAAATGAAAATAAATTTGGGAAACCGAAAAGTTGCGCATATATTCGCAATCAATTGGTTTCATAAATAAGTAAACAGACAAATGAGAAGAGACATTTTTCAAGCAGTTGCAGACCCAACAAGACGAGCCATAATCGTTTTAATAGCTCTACAAGCCATGACACCCAATGCTATTGCCGAAAACTTCAATACAACGCGACAAGCTGTGTCAAAACATTTACGCATTTTGACGGAATGCGAATTGGTGAAGCAGGAACAAAAAGGAAGAGAGATCTATTACTCTCTTGAAATTGACAAAATGAAAGAAATAGATAAATGGATAGAGCAATTCCGAAAAATCTGGGAGACTCGATTCAATCAATTAGACGATGTATTAGCAACCCTTAAAAAAAATGAAAAATGAACAATCTATTAGTTGACTTCACGGTTGACAAATCAACCAAATCGGTTTCAGTAATCCGGGAATTCAATGCAGAACTTTCACTTGTTTGGGACGCATTCACCAAACCGGAACTTCTGGACCAATGGTGGGCACCTAAGCCTTTCGCTTCAAAAACAAAGTTCATGAACTTCAAAGAGGGCGGAAGAAGATTCTACGCGATGGTTAGCCCGGAAGGAAATGAAAACTGGCAGATTCAGGACTATACTTCCATCAATCCGAAAACCAATTTCAAATACTTCAGCGTTTTTGCAGATGCAGACGAAACACCACATTTACCGGGTTCCAATTGGGATTTGAATTTTACGGAACAAAACGGGATCACTAAAGTGAGCATTACCATTTACAATGAATCGCTTGAACGATTGGAGAGAATGATTGAGATGGGCTTCAAGGAAGGTTTCACCATGACCTTGAACGAACTAGGTGAACTATTGACCACTTTAAAAAAATGAACCCATGAAAAGAGTATTGAATAGATTTAGTGCCTCCAAATCGCTGGTATTGATTGCTGTACTTTTCTTAACAGGATTTCAATCCAACTGCCAGCAAAATAAACCCGCCGCCAGTGGTTACGCACCGGTTAATGGCTTGAAAGTTTATTATGAAGTTTACGGTGAGGGTAGGCCGATCGTTTTGCTGCATGGCGCTTTTATGACCATAGACATGAACTGGGGGGAATTAATACCTGAGCTGTCAAAAACAAGAAAAGTGATTGCCATTGAATTGCAGGGACACGGGCACACACCCTTTTCAGACAGAAAATTATCGCGTGTTACTTTGGCAAGTGATGTGGAAAAAATAATGGATTACCTGAAAGTTGACAGTGCAGATATCGTGGGATACAGTTTTGGCGGCTCTGTGGCTTACCAGTTGGCAATACAAAGTCCGAAAAGGGTTGGGAAATTGGTGATCATTTCTTCTACCTATAAAAGTGATGGTTGGTTGCCGGAAGTAACCAATGCGTTTAAAGAGATGAAGCCTGAATTATTTACAGATACTCCTATGCAAACCGCATATGATGCAGTGGCACCGGACAAAACGAACTGGACCAAATTCCTGGAACAGATGATTGCTTTAGCCGGGGAACCGTACAACATGGGGGAAACAAACATTGCAAAAATTACTTCGCCTGTACTATTGATTGCGGGCGACAATGACGGCTTGGATAAAATAGAATTGATAAAAACGTATCGACTATTGGGAGGGGACGTCCTTGGAGATTTTGTGGGTATGCCCAAATCGCAGCTAGCCATTGTTCCTTCGCAGGGACATGTGAGTTTGATGATGCAAACGAAAACACTATGGAATTACCTGGACGGTTTTTTAAAGTAGTGCAATCTTGTTTTCGAGTATGAGGATGGAGTATAAAGCATATTTTAAGCTTTAATCCTTCTATGTATTCAATTTTTCAAGATCATTTTAGAAGTTTGTTGTTTTTTATTTTCACCTTCCCCCCCTCTGAAGGTAAACCATCCGTTTCTATTCATGCAACTTATCATATGATAAGGAGTCTATGATGTATCAATAAAAAAAGAACAGTATGAAAAACCTCAATCTCTCTATTCTCTTCCTGTTAGGACTTACCCTCCATGCGATGGGTCAAACAGCAACAGGAACGATGACACAAATACCGTGTAATAACGACGGTATTTACACAGTCACTACCTCCGGAATCCCACTTCCGATTACCTACACGTATTACGTGAATGGGACGACAGTTGTTCACGCGAATGTGAATTCCGCAACGGATCAGTTGACGAATATCGCCATGTCCAGTGATAACTACATCTATTGCCAGGCAACAGGCGGTGGTGTTTCCGGATATTCGCAAAACAGCTATACACCCTCCTTTTACTTTGATATAAGCGGAATTTCTCCGATCTGTCCGGCTACCATGGGAACGATCAGTGCGGTTCAGGTGAGTGGAACTCCCGGACCATTCACTTATACCTGGACAAACACGCAAACTTCCATTTCCTATAACGGGAATAATGCAAGTGTTCCGGTTGGGTCTTATGAAGGAGAAATCCTGGACCAGACTACAGGTTGTTTACTGCAGATAAATGATACGAATATCTATATCACACAATTGTCAAATATCACAGCTTCAATCAATACAACACCTGCAAGCTGCACCAATGGAACAGCAACAGCAGTCGCTTCAGGCGGGGTGGCTCCTTATTCCTATCTATGGGTCAATGGGGCTACAACTTCATCGATCACCGGGTTGAGCCAGGGATTTTATCCTGTGGTAATAACGGATGCTCAAGGTTGCCAATCGAATAATTTGGGTGCAAGTGTGGTTCAAAACCCACAGATTTTTGTAAATACGACGGTTACAAATGCTACTTGCGTTCAAACGAATGGGGGAGCCATGGCATTTGGTTCGGGTGGTGTTAATCCCTACACTTATTCCTGGAGTAATGGTCAGACAGGGAATACTGCCAGCAATTTGTCAGGAGGTAACTCTTATACCGTAATCGCAACGGATGCAAATGGTTGTGTCGGGCAAGGATATGCTTACATAGGCAACAATACTCCGATAAACGTTACGTATACAACTTCACCGAGTCAATGTACTTCAGCAACAGGTTCAGCTACCTTAACACCAACAGGCGGTTCGGCACCTTATAGCTATTCCTGGATTTCAAATCCATCCGTTACCGGTCCGACGATCTCGAATGTTCCTCCCGGAACCTATGCTTTCGAGGTAACTGATGCGCTTGGTTGTACCAGAAACGGAGCTGTAGTTATCGCTCCGATCAGTGTGATCAATGCAGGGATTAATGCATCTACAGTGGTTTGTCCGGCTACGACAGGAACAGCAACAGCGGTTGTCACCGGAACAAACGGACCATTCACTTATCTTTGGAGTAACGCAGCAACAACCAGTTCGATCAGTAGTGTTCCGTTGGGAACTTATTCTTGTGTGATTACGGATGCTTTGGGTTGTTCAGTCACAAAATCAACGATCATCTATGCAACTTCGCCTCTTAATGTGGGTGTATCCACAGTGAATGCAACTTGTATCTACAATACGGATGGATCTGCAAATACAATCGTGAGTGGAGGAACCGCTCCGTATTCTTATGCTTATTCCAATGGAGCAACCACCCAGATCGCAACAGGTTTAGGAGTGGATGACTATTATGTAATTGTGACGGATATGAACGGATGTAGCGGCAGTGAACATTTCTGGATCAACAATGCGAATACCAGCCAAAACTGCTATTGTACAATCGAAGGGGATGTGTACGTGGATGCGGACGCAGATTGTATCCATGATTCAGGTGAAAATGGAGTGGAGAACATCATGATCCATTGTTCAGGTTTCGGATACACATTTACAGATGCAACCGGACACTACAGCTTCCAGGTACCAACAGGAACGTATACGATTTCCGAACAAGTGAACCAATATTATCCTTTATCAGCTTGTCAAAGCAATAGTAACTCAGTGAGTGTGGTTGCAGCTACAGGTTGTAATAACGTCGTGGATTTCTCCAATGCTGTGAATCCATTACATGACTTGAAAATTATCACGGTAAATTCAACTATTCCTCCGATTCCGGGGAATGCTTACCAGCAAAAAGTGATCGTAAGAAATGAAGGGACCATTACCGAATCAGGAATCGAAATGGGGTACAAACACGACGGGCAATTGTCTTATGCCTCCGCAACCTCACCTGGCTTAGTGCAATTAAGTCCTGTGCTGCAACCGGATAATTACAGTGTACAATCCGGTTTTTTCCCTTCCTTGACTCCGAATGGTACGCAAGTGATGCTTTTAAACTACAATACATCTACAACCATTCCATTAGGAACCTTAGTTAATTTCGGCGACACGGTTGCGAGTGCAGCTCCAATCGATGTGAACTGGTTGTTGGATAATTCTCCCTGGAATAATGTGAATGCATATCAGACAAATGTGATTGGTTCTTATGACCCGAATTACAAGGAAGTTTCTCCAAGAGGAACAGGAGTGACAGGATTGGTTCCTTTGGAAACAAAAGAATTCGATTATACGATCCACTTCCAGAATGAAGGAACTTATTTTGCTCAGAACATCCGGGTGACCGATCAGTTGGATGCGGATCTGGACTGGACCACTTTCAAACCGGGGTATTCGGATTATGAATACACTACAACAATGAGCGAAACAGGATTGGTGACTTTCACCTTTGCGAATATCCATTTACCATGGAAAAGTGCTTACGGTGATGCCTTGAGTTCTGCATTGGTACATTACAGCATCGAACGTAAAGTATCGAATCCTGTAGGAACGGAATTCACCAATACGGCAAACATCTATTTCGATTACAATGCGCCGATCACGACCAATACAACAGTGAATACATTGGACGAACCGGCAAGTATCGATGAGGTACAAACAGGAGTGAACGGTGTGACGATGGATCTATATCCGGTTCCGGCAAGCGATCATTTGACCATTCAAGTGAACAATGTTTCGAAAAGCGAAGCAGCAACTGTAAGTATCATTGACCTGATGGGGAATGTGGTTCTATCCGATAAGATGGATCTAAGCGAAGGTTCCACTTTGTTCACTACGAACCTCACAGGATTGATGAACGGAACCTATTTGACGCGTGTTCAATTCGAAAACGGATCATCTATTGTGAAGAAAATCGTTTTGTTCAATAAATAAATAGTTCAGACAAAGGAGAAGCCCTGACAGTATATCGTCAGGGCTTTTTGTTTTTTATCATTTTAATCCGAAGTGACTGTACTCTGTTTTGGATTTTTTCGGCTTTTCAGGATCAAATCGAATGCATATTCTTTCACCACATCCCTTTCGTCAAAATAGTCTTCGATACTTTGACTTACGTAATAGTCCGGTAAGATTCCCGTCTCATCCGGGAGTGATACGGCTGTTGATTGGTGTACATTGTTTGCTATGAAAACAAGCATCTTGGTGTTTTTTAACCTACAGATTTTTTGTCCGGCAGAACAGAATTGATTAGAGCCTAATTCCTCACCAATGATGGGACCCAGGTCCCAGGTTTTGACAAGTGACATGAAGTGACCGGTAGTTGAATTCCCGATACCGTCCATGAGGAACCAAAGTTTGCCTTGGTAGCGTTTTTCAAAGGGGGTGATTTTACTTTCTCCATACAAAGGTTGCGTCTTTCCTTCGAATTCAGCTTTGGAGTAATAGGTAAATGGTTTTTTGGCAAGATATCGCAGCAGGTAAATACTGGATTCCGAAGAGCCCCCGAAGTTGAAACGTACATCAATGATCAGGTCCTGAACGCCTTTCTTTTTAATTTCCAGAAAGGTGCTGTCGATAAAATGGGTGAAGACAGTGAGATTGTTCCAGGGATAATAGTTGAATGACTCGATGGTAAGAATTGCCGTCTTGTCTTTGCTGATTTCCAAGCAGAGTCCTCTGCATTGGTGCAAGGGATCATCGTATGGAGCACGGAATGTTTCAATTGGGTTCAATTCAACGGGTTGGTCTTTCCCTTTTATGGTGACGGTAAATTTTTCGGGAAGACCAAGAGCATAGGCAATCATCCCGGTAGACCACCAATTGAATACATGACGCTTGGTTGTCTGGATCATCCCCTGAGTAGAAATGTGAGGGTAGACAGCTTTAACGAGGTTTGGGATGGAAACTCCGTTGATATGCGTGATCTCATCTTTCCGCTTGACTTTACCGGCGTTGTTGAGCGGATCGACCACATACAAATGACCAGCAACCAGGTGAGTTTGTACCGGAAAACGGAAAGCATCGGGTAGCATTTCATTCTCGTAATAAAATCCTCCGGATGTATGTGAACAATGTACGCTTGCAACGACTTCACTGCAATGCCAAGTGAATTCACCGTAAGTTGTGTGGTTTGTGATCAATGCTTTTTTGGATTCGATAACCGCAAGGAAAGCTTCCTTCGAAATGAACTTAAGTGCACTTGGGTGTATCTTCAATAGCAGTTCCCCGAGTTTATCCAAATCTGCCTGGTATTGTTCTGCTGTAAAGATTTGTGAGAATTTCTCCTGGGGAGTTGGATAAACACTGTCAGGAAACTGGATCAATAGAATTTGATCTTCGGCGTGGAAGTTTTCAGGGTTCATTTCCAGTGAAATCCGGTAGTTTTTCAGTGCAGAAGTGTTGTCTCCATTACCGAGATAGGCATCACCGAGGCAATCGTATGCATTGGACGAGTTGGGGAATTCATTAGCAAGTAACTGAAAAATGGCAATTGCTTCCTGGGCCTTGTCGGACCAAAGTAGGGAATAGCCATACATGGTCAGTCCATCTTCATCCCGGAAGTTATACCAATCCAAACTATCTTTTTTCAATTGGTAATAGCGGGCAATGCGTTCTTCTACCGGTTTGTGATCCAACTCTTTTATCTTTTCCACTATAGAGCTTTTAAGGATTACACTGCCGATGGGTTCACTCAATAAATCAACAGATTTTTTGCCCGCTTCACAGGAGATTAGAAATAGACAGCTCAGAGCAAGCCAATAGTTTTTGTGCAGAAATGTCAATATCATCGCATTGGTTTGCTACAAAGATGTATCAGTGCATTGAAGCAGTAGGTTAATGAATGTAAATTAATGCAAATGCGGTGTGATTGTTTAGATCCAATCAACTAATCCATTACTTCTGTACACTTGCGTGTACCCATAGTTATCGGGATCCGTGGGAAAAAAATAAGAATGAATGTGCATTGCAATTGTCTTCCCACAGACGAGCCACAGAGTTTTTCCGATACTAACTCTAACCATTTACTTCCGTGTTCTTCCGTGTCCCGATTTCTATCGGGATCCGTGGGAAAAAAATAAGAATGAATGTGCATTACAATTGTCTTCCCACAGACGAGCACAGAGTTTTTCCGATACTAACTCTAACCATTTACTTCCGTGTTCTTCGGTGTCCCGATTTCTATCGGGATCCGTGGGAAAAAAATAAGAATGAATGTGCATTACAATTGTCTTCCCACAGACGAGCACAGAGTTTTTCCGATACTAACTCTAACCATTTACTTCCGTGTTCCTCCATGTCCCGATTTCTATCGGGATCCGTGGAAAAAAATAAGAATGAATGTGCATTGCAATTGTCTTCCCACAGACGAACAGAGTTTTTCCGATACTAACTCTAACCATTTACTTCCGTGGTTCCTCCGTGTCCCGATTTCTATCGGGATCCGTGGGAAAAATACTATCAAACAGCATTAATCGATTGTTGCATACTTTTGCGCAATCACTTAAAATACACTCATAAAACCGGGATCAATTGAAATGAGCGACTTTGCGTTCTTCCACTCTTCGCGGTTAATAATGAATTCCAATAAAACCAAAAAGCATCCCCGTAGGAATGCTTTCTGATAACTATTAGATTTACTGCTTCACAATCTGTAAAATCGCTGATCTGCCTTCCTGAGTAGTCAGCGTCAGTGAATAAACACCGCGCGCTTCCGGCATATTCAGATCAATGGATTGTATTTCTTCGTACTGGTATTGCTCAACGATTCTTCCAAGTGCATCGCGGACTGTTAGAGTGATATCGTGCTGCGTTTCTCCCAAGTCAATTTTTACATTGCCCAAAGTTGGATTCGGGTATGCTTTTAATTCAGCTCCGAAAGAAAGGCTTTCCAATCCAACGTTTGTGATGTTGACGCAAGCGCTCGTATCAGCACAGCCATTAGCTCCGGTAACGATTACAGCATAAGAACCATTCGATGTTGGTGTGTAAGTTTGGGAAGTTGCACCGCTGATAGCAGTGAACGAACCATCACATTTCACCCATTGGTAAGTACCTCCGGCTTCTCCCGAAGTCATGGTAGCTCCCTGCACTGTTACAGATACATTGACAGATTGGATTGTTAAATTCAAAGTAACGATAGAATCACATCCGGCAGCGTTAGTTCCTGTCCAAGTATATGAACCGGAAGTGGTGTAAGTTGTTCCATGCCATGTGTACGAACCGCATTCCGTTTCTGAAAGAGTAGAAGTCGACGGCTGAGTGATTGTTAAGTTCAATGTAACGATAGAATCACAACCCGCAGCGTTCGTTCCTGTCCAAGTATATGCACCGGAAGTAGTGTAAGTTGTTCCATGCCATGTGTACGAACCGCATTCTGTTTCAGAAAGGGTAGAAGTTGATGGCTGAGTGATTGTCAGGTTCAAAGTAACGATTGAATCACATCCTGCAGCGTTTGTTCCTGTCCAAGTATATGCACCGGAAGTAGTGTAAGTTGTTCCATGCCATGAGTATGAACCGCATTCCGTTTCTGAAAGAGTAGAAGTTGATGGCTGAGTGATTGTCAGGTTCAAAGTAACGATTGAATCACATCCGGCAGCGTTTGTTCCTGTCCAAGTATATGCACCGGAAGTAGAATAAGTTGTTCCATGCCATGTGTAAGATCCACATTCCGTTTCAGAAAGGGTAGAAGTCGACGG
>NZ_CALRYJ010000030.1:0-18255 GCF_943372375.1 Fluviicola taffensis DSM 16823
TTAGCGCTGATGGTACTGCCCTTTTGAGGGTGGGAGAGTAAGTCGATGCCACTTTTAATAAGCCGTTCCCCAAAAAGGAACGGCTTTTTTGCGTTCAATAATCTCTGGTAGATGGATTTTACCAAGCTATTTCAATTAAAAACATTTAATATAACTACTTTTAGTACCATGAAATTTCACAAATTGAATGATGATTGCTCTTGGTTGTGGGAATTAAATGGTCTTAAAGTCATTTTAGACCCTTGGTTTACACCTTCTCAAATCGACGGTCATCGCTTGTTTAGTGAACAGTTTCATCAAACAAAACAACCCACCGTTTCAAGCCTGCCTAAAGTAGATTATTTGTTTATTTCCAATCCATTCACTGATCATTGCAATAAAGAGACCTTAATTCAATTCGATCCTTCAATTCCCCTTATTGCCAAAAAAAGCATTCTTAAAAAGATTGAAAAATGGAATCACTTTGAAAGCTTAATTCCATTACAAGATGCACCTTTTCATGTTAAGGAGTATAAACCGAGTCGTTTCTTAGATTTAGTACATAGCGCTTATTTATTTCATACAGAGGAGGGAAAGATACTATTTGCCCCACATGGTGCAAAAACAAAAGATATTCCGAAAGTAGATGTCTTATTTACTACCACAACTCGCTATCATTTGCCATTTTGGTTGGGGGGCACAGTAAATTTGGGAATCAAACAAGCCGAATGGCTTTATACGGAATGTGAAGCCAAATTATTTCTATCGACACATGATGAAAAAAAGATAGGGAAAGGTTTGGTAGAGAAGCTGGCGAAAAAGGAGTACGCAGATGACTCATCCTTGGTAACTTATCTTGCATCAGGTGATGAGATTTGTTACCTGTAGTTCAAATTTATATATACATTTGAAATAATAAATCGATCTCAATGAGAAAAGAAGCTATTTTCATCTTATGTTCCTTATTAATGATTGGCGGGTGTAATTACCCTTCGAAAAAGGAAACGGCAGATACCATTTACTATGGTGGGGATATCCTGACGATGGAAGGAAAATTGCCAACATATGTTGAAGCAGTTGCAATTAAAAGGGGAAAGATCATTTTTACAGGTTCTAAAAATGAGGCAGAACAATTTCAAAATGAGAAAACTGAAATACGTGACTTGAAAGGAAAGACATTAATTCCAGGTTTCATAGATGCACATAGCCATATTACAATGGGGGCAGATGCTCTTAACCAAGCCAATCTAAATCCTGCTCCCGTGGGAAATATTTCAAGTATAGCAGATATTATTGAAGCATTGAAAAATTTAAAAGAACGGTTAAATGCAAAAGATGGAGAATGGCTTGTTGGTTCCGGTTATGATCAGGATTTTCTTAAAGAAAAAAGGCATCCAACCAGCGATGATTTAGATGCTGCTTTTCCCTCAAATCCGGTTATTTTACTACATACATCCGGACATATGTTGGTAGCCAATAGTTTGGCGTTGGAATTGGCAGGTATTGATGCTAACACGGAGAATCCCGTTGGCGGTACAATCGTACGTAAAGCCGATGGATCTAATGAACCCAACGGCTTATGTCAGGAAATGGCAGCAATGGCTTTTATGCCTTTTTTGTCTAAACCACTTCCAATGAATCAGGAGATCCGAAAAATGGTTCAGATTCAGGATTATTATGCGAGTTGTGGAATTACAACAGCAAATGACGGACTAAGCTCTTCTGATAAAATGAAAATTTTGGAGGCAACTGCTAAGAAGAAGAAATTCAAAATAGATGTGATTGCACTTCCGATGTTTTCATTAGCAAACGAACTGGTTGGAACGGGAAGATTGAAGTGGGGAGTTTATCAAAACAGATTGAAATATCAGGGACTAAAAATAACGGTAGATGGTTCTCCTCAGGGGAAAACTGCTTTCCTGACTAAAGCATACTTAACACCCGTTCCGGGTTGCAATCATGACTGTAAGGGCTTTGCGAATTTGACACAAGCTGATGTCAATCAATTATTTTTAAACTGTTATTCTAATAAAGTACAAGTTTTTTCTCATTGTAATGGTGATGCGGCAGTTGATATGATGATTCAGGCGCATCGATATGCTGAGAAGAAATTAGGAAAGAAGGACAAAGACAGACGAACAACAATTATTCATTCTCAAATTATGAGGCCGGATCAAATGATTCAATATAAGTCTGAGGGGTTGATCCCATCGTTTTTTACGAATCACACCTATTATTGGGGAGATGTCCATTTGGCTAACTTAGGTAGCGATCGTGCCTCCTATCTAAGTCCGATGAAAGCTGCGTTTGATTCAGGAATTCCATGCACGAATCATACGGATTATACTGTTACACCGATGGATCAGTTCTTTTTGCTTTGGACTTCCGTAAATCGAATCTCCAGAAATGGGAAAATTATCGGGAAAAATCAACGCATAACACCTTACCAAGGATTGCAAGCCCTGACTATTCATGCTGCATATCAATACTTTGAGGAGGATACCAAAGGATCCTTAAAAAAAGGAAAACTTGCGGATTTGGTTGTTTTGGATAAAAATCCGCTTAGGGTAAAAGCAACAGCAATTAAATCAATCCATGTTGTGGAAACAATCAAAAATGGAGTTTCGATTTATAAACGAAAATAAAAGGATTCCTCCAAAGTCCTTTATTAAAAGGAGGGATTCTACTGGATGAGAAAAACAGTTACTTGAAATTAAAACGATTCTCCAAAATTAAAATAGGTAGCACTCGATTCAAAGCCAAATCCGAAGTCAATTCTCAAATTTAGACCTGGTTGTAATTCGAACCTGTATCCGATCCCTACGGAAGGTAAAACTCTTGTGAATAAAGAGGATTTGACATCTTTTCCCATACAACCAATAGATGAAAACAAGATCATTCCATGTTTAGTCGCTTTATTTTTCCAATAAAATTTGTGGCGGTATTCTAATGTGAATGTATTGGTGCAGACATCTCTATACTTTCCAATTCGATAGCCTCTTAAATCGGCATCTGAACCTAAGGATGGCATTTCAGACCAGGGAATTTCTCCAAAATTGTATTGAAATTTATAAGCGAATGCAAAAACTCGGTATTTCTTAAATAGAGATAAATAATAGCGCAAATCAAATGCTGTAAGATTGTAATTGTTTTTACTCCCAAGGGATTTATTGTACACCGTAAAACGGGTCATTGCATACCATCCTTTTTTGGCATTTGGGGGATTATCTCTAGAATCATATGTAAAAATCAAACCCAAACCTAAACTATGATTTTTACTTCCACCAATAATGTAGGAAGAATCTTGAGCCATGTGGTGGTTGACTTTAATAGCTTTGGTATAATTAAAATTTAAATCGGGGCCAATGAATGCATTTGTTTTTCCCAATCTAAAAATGGGACGAATTGTTGCAGTAATCCATTCTCTTTTGAAGTTAGTTGAATCTGGAAATGGAGTGTGATAACCATTTTTAAAACCGACTCCAAAATAATGATCGGGCATTGATTTTCCTGCAAAAACAGCAAACACTCTTATTTTATCTTTTTTCCAATAGGTAGTTGAAGCAATTGCAAAACCGATAGAACCAGAAGTAGAGAAGTTTAACAAGGCAGTTGCAGTTGAACGAGGAATAATCGAGTCCAAACGGTCTGTTTTGAATGTAGCTAAAACTCCACCTCCAATAGTAAAACCATTTTCAGGAGAAAATCCGGGTCCTAAAAAAGGATCAATTAGAAAACCTCCATTTTGAATCGTTGAATCTCTTTTTTCTTTGTATCTCTTTGCATGAGATTTTATTTTCTCTATGAAGCTACTTTGAGCTTTACTTTGATTTATTGTAAAAAACAATAGAATCAATAAAAAATAGTTCTTTTTCAATTGAGTAAGTATTAAAAAGTTTCGATTGGAATTTCTGCGATTATTTCTTTATGCATGATATGTCTTATTATAGCGGTCATTACTATAAACGATATCCAATTTCTATTAAACTATTTGTTCGTGGACCAAAACCAAGCATAAAATTCATACTCCAATGGTTAATTGTTTTATTCATACCAAAAATTAAATTCCAATCTTTTGAGTTAAAAACAATACTATAATTTGTTGGAGTACCATTTGAATTAATAAAAGAACCTTTATTTGCTTGTCCTTTGTTTTGATACATTGTTGCTGCGAAGAAATTGGCGAAATTTGTCGAGTATCCAATCATAGGGAATGCAATAAATGCATCTTGACTTGATTTCAATTCTGACAAGAATGTTCGAGCAAAGGAAACATTGATATTAGTGAAGAAACGTTTGTAACCAAAAGCAATAACAATCCCTCCACCAAAAACACCACCGTTTATTTTTGCAATTTCTTTCCGCTCAATTGTTTTCAGATCCCCTGATGTAATTCCGGGAATGGGTGGCATGTTTATATTAATCAATAATTCAATATTATTAAAAGTAGTCACCTGACCTGCCATGCCATAAATATTTAGAAAAGGAAATAGCCATAAATCTCCTCGCAGCTGAGATGTAAAAGTGGTATTACTTATCTGTGAACCATTGATATCTATAAATTGTCCTTCAGTTGATACTTGAAAATCACCAATTGCAATTTGCTGAATATCCATTGCTTGCTCTTGAAAATACATACTTGCATTAATTCCAAAGGGCAATGGTAATTCTTGCCCACTGGCATTTGCCTTTTTAACCAACTTTTTCATCAGAGGAAAAATTCTTTCTTCAATTGTATCCTTCGATTGAGCGAGTACAATTACTTGAGAAAAAAGAAATGGGATTATTATGAAAACGACCTTTCTCATTATTATTTTATAATTGATTCCTATTTATGACATTGAAATACTGAGTTTTATGGCTTTATTATTTTTTTTAAATCAATAATTTCTTGATTCACTTTGGATAAATTGATTTCACCACTTCGAGAGCTATCTAAATCTACAATCGTTCCAATTGTAAATGCAACTGAAACGGCGAAGATGAGTGCTATAATGCGATCATAAATGGATCCACATTCTAGACCAAGTAATAAACCTGCAATGCAACAGAGGAAGAGTAACAGTGATAAGATTAATTCAGGAATTTTTGCTTTAATGGATACATTTCTCGAAGCACATATATCGGCCATTGTATTTAAGGATTCAATGATGGAAACGACATATATGGATTCATTTACTCTTTCCTTGTCATTTATTACAACATCAATAATGGATTGGCTAATTGCAGCTGATTTTTTAAATGATTTTTCTATTTTGGAAGGATTGCTGCCTACAGCAAAATAATTGATTCGTTCGTTTATATATTTTTCAAATAGAATGTTTGCTTTGATTTTTGTTTTCTCCGGTAATAAATGAATTCTTGAATACGCTGTTGAAATGGCATTAGCTTCATCGACTATTAGCTTTCTTCGATCATCAAACCTGGAATTCGCCAAATTAAAACTAAAGGCTAATAATAAACCGAATAGAGCAAGTAAGGTAGTATTTGTAGTACTATTAGTTGATTCGGTTAGAATCTTCTTTTTTAATAAAAACCGTTTTGAAGAACAACCTAGGTAATAGAAAACAAGTATGATTAGTATAACTAGCCAAAAGTATTCATTTGGAGATAAGTTCAATGTGAATAGAGGTTTCATATAAATGGATAATTAATCGTGAGTAATAATGCCTAGTTAGAGCGATTCAGATTCTCAATGCTGATCTAATTTATTGGGGAAATATTTCTTGAAGATTAAATAAAATGAGCCAATCACTAAAACGAGTAAACTTAAACCGATCACATTCATATAGTCAGTATGAGCTATATCCAAAATGATAACGTGTCTTAAAACAGAAATCAAGACGATTTCAAGAACTATTCTAGTATAAAGTGTATTGTCATGTTTGATGTAATAATAAATGCTCTCGAGTAATTCAATAAGAACCATTAATAATAATGCTCCGGCCATGAATTGCTGTATTACTATTAATATGAGTGTACCTTCTTTATGCAATAGCCCGTTACCAATCGCATTTAAAAAGTGTCGAATTATGGATCGAAAAACCACAAAAATATATTCTCCTACTGAATAAATTAGTAGAATCGATAATGTAATTAATATACAATAAAGAGCGTATTTCTTGATTCCATGAATATATTTTTTCATAAATGATCGAAATTTCGTAGTTATGTTTTCTCAAAACAGTTTGTTTTAAAGGTTTTACCAACCAATGTAATATCCAATGGAAGCTTGAAGTCCAAGTTGTATCATAGAGGAATGCGAATTGGTTCCAACTGAAACTCCTGACGAACCAAACCCAATCCCAAGTCCGATAGAGGAAATCGGAAGCATCAGTTGGCCGGAAAATTTCACATTCAACTTATCCGAAATATCAAATCGAACCCCAGCTTGTATTGTTACACTTGCCTTTACGCGGCTTGAAATTTTTGCCCGATCATAATAGTTGGTTACTCCGATACCTAAGCCTGCAAATGGGAATATTTTTCCACTACCTCCAACTTCAAAACTTCTGTTTCCGGTAAGGTGATATCTGCTAATACCAACGGAAACGTTAAGAGAAGTGTCTTTTTGGTAGCTATATACATCAACAGTTGTAAATTGTTGGAGATAACTGAATCCTATTTCAGTTACATTCTTAATTTGAAAATTGAAATTTCCACCAAATACGACACCGTCATCAAAACGAATATTATTAAAACCGTCATAGTATGTTGCATTAAAATTATACCCAATAACAGGCGCGATTTCTATGCGTTGTCCATAAGAATTGGTGAAAAACAAAATGAAAACAATAGGAAAGACACAATTTCTCATGTTCAATAAATTTAAAACAGTGGTAATTTTTAATCGGATTAACAGAATTTAACTATTAATCTTACTTTCAGTTAAAGTAAAAAAAAATAATTATTAAAAATGTTTTCCCTGTAAAATATTTGACAATTTAGTTTTCAAATCAAAATTTTATTTGTACTCTTGAAAGTAATACAGCTACATCACTGATATGGAGACATATAATAAACTGAAATTGTTATTAGTTGTTGAGATGATAGGCTCAATATTCTCTTGTTTTACAAATAGTGTATACGGTCAGGCAGATTCATTAGAGATTGAAAAAATAAGAACTGAATCAGGTGTTGACCCAACCCGGGTTAATTCTAGAGCAGGTTTTTCAGCAGCGTATTTTGATAAATCCAATAATCAGTCAGCGATTAGTACTAAATTTAATTTAGTACTTGGTGTAAATAGATGGAGTTTATCCATCAAACCGGAAATTCTGAGTATTCATAAAGGGGTTTCAGGAACTGGTTTTCAATCTTCAGTTTCTGATTTGAAATTTTCAATCCTGAATGCGTTCTATGTAAAAGGTAAGAATTCATTAGCCGGATCGATAGAATTAAATTTGCCAATTGGAAAACTGGGTTTTGGCAGCCAATATTTTTCGATAACGCCTGCAATTACTTACTCATATACAATCAGCCAGAGTTTGTTTTTAGCGATTCAGGAGCAATACTCATTTGCAATTGCTAAAGACAATATGTTCCCGGATCTATCAGTCTTAACCAATAGGGTGTTTTTAGCAAAGTTCACAAGATCAGGGATGTTCTATGTTATTGAACCCAGAACGATCATCGATTTTGGTAATCGAAATTTTGATTTGATTATTTCTCCTATCATAGGGAAATCTGTTGGTGCAGGTTTTAATATTATCGGATTAATGGAGATTCCAACTAAAAAATCTACCATAGACAATAGGGGAGTACTCTACCAAATTGGCTTTAATAAAAACTTTTAAAATCGTGAAATGACTATTAAGCTATTCAAAGTTTTTCTGTTCTCTTTTTTCGGAATAATCCCAACTGCAATAAATGCGCAAGGTCATTATAACGGAGGGAGCTTCAATACAAACGATTATTTTATTCCTCCTGTTTCAGGTTGGGTATTTTCTTTATATTATTCTTATTCAGATATGAATTATTATAATGGATCACACAAGAAAACAGATGTGATTGAAATAAGCCAAAACCCACCGCTATCTGTTGAACTAGGGCAATCTGTTAAAACACAGTCGATCATTCCGATGATCAGTTATTTTGGAAAGAAAAAAATATTAAAAGCAAACTGGGGAATATTGGCATTACCCATGCTAAATAATCCGAATGCAAATATTGCTTTGGATTTTTATTCGGGTCAAACATTAGCAGGAAGTAAAACAATAAGTTTAAAATCTTTTGGATTGGGAGACTGTTATTTACAGCCTATCTGGCTTACTTGGGGTAAAAACAAATTCTCTTCAACTTTTTCTTATGGGGCATGGATACCTGTCGGGAAACATAAATTAAATGATTCAGGAAATATTGGTTTAGGATACTGGTCTCATAATGTCAGATTAATGGGAAGATATAAGCCAAAAGAAAAAATAAGTGTAATCTCGGGAGTAACTTTTGAATTAAATAATAAACAAAAAGGGATCGATTTTATTGAATCGCCTCATCTAACTGTTGATTATGGAGGCAGCTACACTTTTGTTAAGGGGCATGAAATAGGTCTTTATGGTTATGGAACGTGGGGAATTGGTTCTGATCGCGGTGAAAAAGCATCCATCAATAATGATCAAATTTATGGACTTGGAGTTTATGGTTCATATTGGTTTATTCCCGGGAAATTAGGTGTTCTATCCAGGTTCACCTATAATTATGGCACAATGTATCGATTTGGAGGAGCATCCTTTCAAATAGGAGTCAATTTTTTATTGTTTAAAATTTAAAAACGCATCAAAATGAAAAAACAAAAATTAATTTTTCCCATGTTTTTTGGGCTTGTTTTGCTTGGCTCTTGCAAAAATGAGGATAAATCAACTGATTCCGATGAGAATAACCAAACTCAAACCTCAATGGACTATCCTCCTAAAAACCCCTTTTTATCTTCCGATATTTATGGTGTAACTCATATTAATTCCGGTCAAACCAATTGTGTGCCTTACAAAATTAATGAGGGAGAGTTTCAGGTTGATCTAAATAAATTGACTCCAATCTGGGGAGGACCAGTAAACAATGTTACATATGCATCAGTGAATGAAAACCATATGTGGTCTGTATCAACTGATCGCGTGGCGTTAATTGACAAATCAGGCGGCAATTGGAATAAAATTACGGATATTGATTTGCCGGGAGCTAAACGTTTAACAATTGATCAATTAAAAGCTATTTCAGATGTAGAATATACGTCGTTAGATTTTGCTGAAAAACACCTGAAAGAAATTTTGGGGCAGAATCCGGGATTAGTATTACCGGCCGGAGTTTATGCATTAGTGAGCTCTGAAGATTACGTATATGCAAATGCAGGAAATGTGGTTTCTGCGATTGGGCTGATTGATAAAAACACTCCCTCCAAAGGACTTGAGGTCAAGTATAAATTTGATGTTTCTACCTTAATTCCAGCCGCAGAAGTGGCTCCTGGTGTAAAAAAAATCAATATGGTGGGGATGAATATGACCTATGACGGGCATATTGTAATTGGAGCTGTAAACGGAATCGCAGTAATTGATAAACAATTGAAAGGTCCGGGGAAATTTTATGCCTTTAACGAGAATGAATTATGTACAAACTCCATGGCTATTGATGAAGATAATGGCATTTATGTTGCTACGGGAAGTAAAACTCCGAGAGGAGATGGAATGATGAGAAAATTAGTTTGGACTGGTAAAGAAATTTCAGATAAAGAAACAGATGGAGCTTGGATAAGTCCATACAATGGAGGTGATTGGCCTCCGGCGATTAAAGCAGGAACCGGTGCCGGTTCTACTCCAACTTTAATGGGTTTTGGAGATGATGAAGATAAATTGGTCTTGATAACAGATGGACAAAACAGAATGAATCTGGTTGCTTTTTGGAGAAATGAAATACCCAAATCACATCCACAAAAAAAAGGAACTAAATCTAGAAGAATTGCAGGAATGATTCCAATCAAAGCTGGTTTGCCTAAAGATAAACCTTGGATTCAATCCGAACAAACGATTGTTGTCAATGGATTGGGAGCTTTTCTGGTTAATAACCTTATTGATGAAGGACATCCTGATCGAATTATTGATGTGATGACTGTTGGTCCTGTTCATGCCGGTCCAAAAGGAATGGAGAGAGTGGAATGGGATACGGAAAAAAATGAGTTTCTTTCTGTTTGGACAAGAAATGATGTTGTTTCAATAAGTATGGTTCCACTTGTTACTAGCGGATCCAATATGGTGTTAGTAAATGGATATACTGCTAAAAAAGGGTGGGAGATCACTGGTTTAGATTGGTCTACAGGCAAAATCAGAACACATGTTGAATTTGGATTTACCAATAGAGGTAACGGTGCATATGCAATACTTCAATTGTTAGAAAATGGTGATTTATTGTTTAATTCGGTAATTGGACCATATCGAATTCCACTCAAGGGAAAATAAATAATCTTCTAAAGAGTCAGTAATTTTTAGTTAATACGATTGCTGACTCTTCTCTCTATTTTTCAATTCGACTCTCATTATTATTAAGTTCGGGATTTAATTCTTCAATTTATTTCAGAAATAAACCCATTGAAATCTTCTATTGATTTCGCTTTTTTCAGTTTGCGGTAGATTTGCTTTCCATCGGAAAGCCCTTCCGATAAATATTCCCAGTACGACTTCATCTTGCTTAATGCATACCCTCTATCCGGATTACATTCTAAAAGACTATTGGTAAGATATTCAGAAAACTGGTTCAATTTATTTCGATAAACTTCACCTGAATCGATTGTTCCAAACTTGATTTCCTCAAATAGACTTGGATTATTCATCGCCCCCCTTCCAATCATCCAGGATTGGATACCCGAAAACTTCTCATTCAGAAAATCAAATTCTTCTTTCGTTGTAATATCTCCATTGTATGTCAATGGATGTTTGGTTAATGAAATACATTCCATAAAACGTTCGTGATCGCATACACCATGATACAATTGCTTTGCATAACGCGCATGAATGATTATTTCTGTTAATGGATAGTCATTTAATCGGGGTAGGATCTCCAGGATCTCTGCCGTATTCTCCAATCCCATTCTCATTTTGATTCCTAAACCAATTTTGAGCTTTGGGAAGATAGCGTCAAATAGATTAAATATTTCGGAAGGTTTGTTCAATATACCGGCTCCCAGATTCCTGTTTGTCACCATCGGATAAGGACACCCCATATTCCAATTCAATTCGGAATATCCCAAACTCTCAATATAATCCGACATGATGAAAAATTCTTGTTCACTGCAAGCCATTAGTTGAGGAATGATATCAATCTGAGGATTGTTCTCGGGAAGAATATCGATTTTCGGAGCATTTTTAATAGTCCCGTCGTTATTCATTTTCAGATAAGGGGCATAGAATTTATCAACACCTTTGAATACAGCAATATGTGCATTTCGGAAATGATAATCGGTATATGTTTGCAAAGGCGCTAAAGATAGCTGCATGCGTATTTAAGGATTGGAAACACTCACAGGAATGATTTTCCCATGAAAGTATTTCCCGTTATTGAGTGTAAAATCAACAATGAATTCGGCAATTTCAGCTGGTTGGTGAGGAGCTTTATAACCTGGAAAGGCTTCTTCCATCATTTCTGTTTGAACAGCTCCTAAACACAGGCAATTGATGGCAATTCCCGAATCTTTGAATTCCTCGGCGAGTAATTCGGTCAGTGAAACCAATGCAGCTTTCGAAGTGGAATATGCTGCTAAACCCGGGAACTTTGAACTTCCTTGAAAGCCTCCAATCGATGAGATCATGACGATATGTCCGCCTGGCTTCATTTTTGGGATACAGATCTGGGTGATTTCCATGACAGATAGTACATTCACCTGATAGCAATTCTGAATATCTTCCCTTGATAATTCCAGGAAAGGTTTTACTTTGATAAAACCTGCATTGTGAATCAGATAATCGATCTGATCGATACCAGCAATCGCTTTTTCGAAATCAGATTTGATCGTTGGACTTAATAAATCCAGTTGGATAAGATGAATGTTATTTTCAGAGCCATTTTTGAGACTTCTTGCAAAGCCAAACGTTTCAAGATCTTTAGCTGCAAATTGAGCCACTAATTCTTTACCGATTCCCCTGCTTGCTCCGATTACCAGTACATTCTTAGACATCAAAATCCAATTTTAACACTTCACTTGTCGGATGTGCCTGACAGGTAAGAATATATCCTTCTTTCACTTCCTCATCCGTCAAAGCGTAATTGATAGTCATCTGAGCACTTCCTTCCAAAATCTTAGCTTTACATGTGCAGCAAACACCTCCTTTACAAGAATAAGGAACATCCATTCCGGATTGATCCAAAGCGTCCAAAATACTTTTTCCTTTTGTATCCAACTCAATGCGTTGAATTTCTCCATCGAGAATTGCACTAACTTGAGAAATGCCTTTAAATGTTCCAACTACAGTTGTTTCCTCCTGTTTCATTAAAACCGGAGTGGTGAATAATTCAAAATGGATCTTCTCTTTCGCAATTCCAAAAACATTCAAAACCTCCTGAATTCCAATAATCATTTCTTCCGGACCACAGATATAAAACCCATCTGCTCTCAAAAGCGATAATTCGGATTTAATCAATTCACTTACGTGATGTTTATCCAATCGCCCTTCCTGGTGACCTTCATTTTTTTCCTGACTGAAGAAAAAAGTGGAAGTAACATGGGGAAAGCTTTTAATCTCATCAAGGAAAAACGCCGTATCCATTTTCGAATTACCATAAATCAAGCGCATTTTTTGATCAGCACCTAATGATTTTGCAAAAGACATGAAAGGAGTAATTCCACTACCGGCTGCAAAACAGACAATGTTTGGAGCTTTTGGATCCAATTTGAAATTCCCTAAAGGAAAATCCAGTTCAATCTCATCTCCTGCTTTTAATTCGTTTACCAAATAATTTGAAACCAACCCTTTATCAATTGCCTTAACTGCAACAGCAAGATTCGGTTCATTTGGACCACTACAAATGGAATATGACCTGCTGTATTTAGTTCCATTCAAGGTTACGTGAACATTGATGTACTGTCCAGGCTCATAATTGAAATGTTCCTTTAAGTCAGCAGGAATTTCAAAATGGATACGACTTCCAACTGCTGTAATTCGCTCATTATTTGAAACTTTAACTATGCCGGAACGCGATTTTTTCGAACCGGAGTCTTTTTTGAATTTGGAAAATAAACCCATAACTTAATCGTCAAATGATACTGTTAACTTTTCTGAGGTAGGATGTGCCTGACACGTTAAGATGTAACCTGCTTCGACTTCATCTTTCTCAAGTGCATAATTGACATCCATCACTGCACTTCCTTCCAATATTTTTGCTTTACATGTACAACAAACACCTCCTTTACAAGCAAACGGCAAATCCGCACCGGCGGCATAACCTGCTTCCAAAATAGATGTTCCTGCAGTATTCAGATTCACCTCAATCCGATCTCCATCAAGAATGATCGTAACCTTAGCCAACACATCCTGATCTTGTGGGACAACGATTTTAGCTGCCGAACCCGCTGTTTTTGTTCCAAACAACTCAAAATGAATTTTATTTTCCGGAACTCCGGATTCCATCATCGCATTTTTCACTGCATGAATCATTTCTTCCGGACCACAGGAGTAAACGGCGTCAATATGTTCGCCTTTAAGCAAGGTACGACCGATCAACGCCACTTTATCCTTGTCGATACGACCTTTCTGCAATGGGTTCCCTAAGCTTTCGCGGCTCAGGACATGGATCAATTGAAAACGGTTGATGTATTTGTTCTTTAAAGCTTCCAGTTCTTCTCTAAAAATGATACTGGAAAAACCTTTATTACCATAAACCAATGTTACCGTACTCATCGGCTCATTGGTAAGGATTGTCTTTGCAATGGAGATAATAGGAGTTATTCCGCTACCCGCTGCAAAAAGCGCATAACTTTTTGTAGCAGAAATCTCCGGAATAACCTGGAAATGCCCGCTTGGAGTCATTACATCCAAAACTTCTCCAGTCTTCAGATCTGAAGTTGCCCAGGATGAAAAACGACCATCTTCGACACGCTTAACCGCAACACGCAATTCACCGTCTTGGGGTGTTGCACAAATTGAATAGGATCTTCTCAGCTCTTCCCCATCAATGATCTTACGAATCGTAATGTATTGACCTGAAACAAATTGGTAGTCATTTGTCAGTTCGGAAGGGATTTCAAAAGCAATTGAGACAGTGTCATCAGTTTCCTTTCGGACATCTTGAACAACTAAAGGATGAAACTTCGGAGTCATTTCGTGTTTTTTGAATACAAAAATAGAATTTAATTCGTCTTGAACAGTACATATTTCTAGTGACTTTCATCATTTCGATTCATTATTCGTTAATTTTTGGAATTCACTGTAAGTGTGATATTTGAGAAATTAGTTCAATAAAAAATGTGAAAAATTTGTCTACCTAGAATTTAGTTACTAACTTTCTTCGTCACAAGTCCAATAAATATGACACAGATAACCGCGCTTACGGAAGGAGTTTTGATTCGGGTTTCGACTCAGTTTCGGGCAGATGTTTCACAAACAACGGACTCAAGCTATTTCTTCAGCTATCGGATTGATATTGAAAATCAAAATCAATTCACTGTTCAATTGCTTCACCGCGATTGGTTCATTTTTGATTCCTTGAATCCAACGATCCATGTGAGTGGGGAAGGGGTTGTAGGCCAACAGCCTATTTTGGAATCAGGAGAATTGTACCAATATACAAGCGGCTGCGAATTAAAGTCAGAAATGGGTTCGATGCATGGTTTCTATACATTCAAGAATGTAGAAACCGGTCAGCTATTTAAAGTGGACATTCCTGTTTTCCAATTGAACTTCCCTGGCAAGCTTAATTAGGCATTTTCTTTATCTTATTCAGTTTCACAAGTAACAGAATCACAGTTACTGCTAAAGCAAATGTTACTATTAAAAGTAAGTAAACCTGAAAAGAAGATTCCTTTTTGATTTCCGCTGTTTTGAATTCTTCAAAGTCCGTTCTCCAAATTTCGTGTTGAAGGTTGGTCAGATCCTCGTCATCTGCACTTTGCTGCAGTTTCAGGTCACTTGAAATGGCTAATGCTTTTTCCAAATGCTTGGTGGATTCATCAAATTGTTTCATTTCCTTGTAGACCTGAGCCATTGCCAATAAACCATCTTTTTCTTCCTTTAATAACGAATTTCGTTTGGCAAGATCCGTTGACTTTTGATACCAGTAAAGTGCTTTGGAGTATTGCTCGATGTAAAAATGATAATCTCCCAAATTGTAAAGACTTTCAGAAATGGATTTCACATCATGCACCGATTCTCTCAAGGTTAGCGCCTTTTGAAAATGAAGTCGCGCATTTACGGTGTCTCCTTTTTCAAAGTAAATAATGGCCAGGTTGTTTAAAGCATGTGCTTTTGGAGAAGTCAGATTTGTTTTTTGAGCCATCTGGTAGGAAAGCTTGAAGAATTTTTCTGCCAGGGTCAAATTTTCAGAAACCCGGTAAATATCTCCCAGACGTGCATAAGCCGTACTTAATCCACGGTAATTCTTTGATTTGGTGGCTTTGGAAATGTAATCCTCATAGCTTTCAATTGCTAGTTTCTCTTTGTTTTGTAGCAAGTAAGCTTCAGCCAATGAGATGATTCCTTCCGTTTTATCGGGTGATTCGGTATTGTCCTTATTATAAGCGATGGCCTTTTTAGCCCACAGCATGGATGAATTTCCGTCTTCCAATTTTCGGTAACCGGATGCAATAATTCTGCAAACACGGCTCAATAGCGCCATATCTCCTCGCTCTTGTAAGGAAGGAAGAGTTGCCTTCGCCATGACGATCCCATCATTGATCCGACCATTCATCACATAGAATTCTGCAAGCGTGATTTTACCGAATTCGATAGCCGGTTGATAATGATTGTCTATCCCGTAAAAGAACAATGTTTCACCAACCATTCGAAGTGAATCGATGGATTCTGACTGATAGTAAAGACTGAGTTTTTTGGCTGCTTCGATTCGCTCGCTTTCACTGCCTTTGTTTAATTGCTCCCACTGTTTTTTGGAATCAATGGATTGCGAGAAACAGAAAGAATGGGTGAATAGGGCGAAAAGAATAATGGGGAATAGCGTCTTCATAGTGTGTTTAAATAACATAGTTCCCAAACATAAGAACAATCTTTTAAATTAACCATGGAAGTTCAATAATAGGAGATGAATCTGATACCTGAACTCAAAGCATTATTGTACATTTGTAGTGCAAAAATGTATACTATGTCAAACGCTTTATTTACGGTTCCAAAAGCAATTAATGAACCAGTGAAGGCTTATGCTCCGGGAACTTCCGAGCATACAGCTTTGATTTCTGAATATAAAAAACTCCTAAACCAGGATCCGATCGATGTGCCGATGTACATTGGCTCCGAATTGGTTAGAACGAATAATAAAAAACCGATGTCCCCTCCGCACGACCACAAAAAAGTGTTGGGGCATTTTAATTATGGTGATGCATCTCATGTTTCTGCGGCAATTGATGCTGCAATGAATGCACGTGAACAATGGGCAAACTTACCTTGGGAGCAACGTGCCGCAATCTTTTTAAAAGCAGCTGATTTATTAGCTGGACCGTTTAGAAATAGGATGAATGCAGCTACCATGTTGGGGCAATCCAAGAATGTAATGCAAGCTGAAATTGATGCTGCGTGTGAGTTGATCGATTTCTTCCGTTTCAATGTTCAATACATGACTCAGATTTATAAAGATCAACCGGAATCCTTGCCTGGAATGTGGAATAGATTGGAATACCGTCCGTTGGAAGGATTTGTTTTCGCACTTACACCGTTCAATTTCACTTCAATTGCTGCAAACTTATGTGCTGCTCCTGCAATGATGGGGAATGTGATTGTTTGGAAACCAGCTGAATCCCAAATGTATTCTGCACAAGTGATCATGGAAGTGTTCAGAGCTGCAGGTGTTCCGGATGGAGTTATCAATATGATTTCTGTTGATGGTCCGGTTGCGGGAGATGTGATCTTCAAAAGCAAACATCTGGCAGGTCTTCATTTCACAGGTTCTACCGGAGTGTTCCGTCATTTGTGGAAAGAAATTGGAAACAACATTGAAAATTACCGTGCATATCCAAGAATCGTTGGTGAAACAGGCGGGAAAGACTTCGTGATGGTTCACAAAAGCGCAAATGCTGCTGAAGTTGCAACTGCATTATCCAGAGGAGCATTTGAATTCCAGGGCCAAAAATGTTCTGCTGCTTCCCGTGCATATGTTCCATCGAATATTTGGGCAGATGTAAAAGAGATTTTGGTGAGTCAGGTGAAATCATTTAAAATGGGGTCTCCGGAAGATTCTTCCAACTTTATCAATGCCGTGATTGATGAACGTGCTTTCGATAAGATCGCTGGATTTATTGACTTTGCGAAGGCACAATCGGATGCGGAAATCATCGTGGGTGGTTCGTATGATAAATCGAAAGGATATTTCATCGACGCGACCGTCATCGTTACTACAAACCCGAAGTTCAGAACCTTGAGCGAAGAAATCTTCGGACCGGTATTGACAATTTATGTATATCCTGAAAACGAGTTTGAAGAAACATTGAAATTGCTGGATGAAACTTCTGAGTATGCGTTGACAGGATCAATCATTTCAAATGACCGTTATGCGATTCAGGTTGCTACAAAAGCTTTGGAGAATGCAGCAGGAAATTTCTATATCAATGACAAACCAACCGGAGCCGTCGTTGGTCAGCAGCCATTTGGTGGAGCAAGAGGTTCGGGTACGAATGATAAAGCCGGAGCAGCAATGAACTTGTTGCGTTGGGTTTCTGCAAGAACAATCAAGGAAACATTCGTTCCGCCAACAGATTATAAGTATCCGTTCTTAGGATAAGAAATAGTTATTGGATTAATGAGAAGGGTGTCGCGAGATGCCCTTTTTTGTTTTACCACATAGGTACATAAACATAGAGAATTGATGAAGTATAGTTATTGGAGAATCTCACAAACTTATCGGATGTTATTGATTTAACAAACCATTGGGATTCTGATACAAATCAAGATTACAAAACTATGTGTTCTATGTACCTCCTATGTTTGTCTCAGTTATTACTTTTATAGAAAAGTGAAAAGGAGCGAGAACACATATGTGCCTAAACAATCCTTGAGATATGTTCACACATAGATATCGTCTCCTCCTTTTTTATCTCTTAGAGTTTAAACAGAATGTAAGGAACTGAAGTTGATTTAG
>NZ_CALRYJ010000031.1:0-5187 GCF_943372375.1 Fluviicola taffensis DSM 16823
ATTAGTTGAATAAAGTTCATTAACTTATTGGGAAAACGAATGCGACGTTTAATTTAATTAAGTAGTCAGGCAAACTTGATATTTACAATGGAGAGTTTGATCCTGGCTCAGGATGAACGCTAGCGGCGGGCTTAATACATGCAAGTCAAGGGGTAGCAATACACCGGCGTACGGGTGCGTAACGCGTATGGAACCTGCCCTTATCTGGGGGATAACTCGGGGAAACTCGAGCTAATACCGCATAAGATAGTAGAATGGCATCATTCAGCTATTAAAGATTTATTGGATAAGGATGGCCATGCGTAAGATTAGATAGTTGGCGAGGTAACGGCTCACCAAGTCTACGATCTTTAGGGGCTCTGAGAGGAGAATCCCCCACACTGGCACTGAGATACGGGCCAGACTCCTACGGGAGGCAGCAGTAGGGAATATTGGGCAATGGGCGGAAGCCTGACCCAGCCACGCCGCGTGCAGGAAGACGGCCCTCTGGGTTGTAAACTGCTTTTAACTGGGAAGAAAAGAGGCCTTGCGAGGCAAGTTGACGGTACCAGTTGAATAAGCCACGGCTAACTACGTGCCAGCAGCCGCGGTAATACGTAGGTGGCGAGCGTTATCCGGATTTATTGGGTTTAAAGGGAGCGTAGGCGGCTGATTAAGTCAGCGGTGAAAGGTAGCAGCTTAACTGTTTTACATGCCGTTGATACTGGTTAGCTTGAGTTGACAGAAGGCAGATAGAATTCCTGATGTAGCGGTGAAATGCTTAGATATCAGGAGGAATACCGATTGCGAAGGCAGTCTGCTGCAGTCACACTGACGCTGAGGCTCGAAGGTGCGGGGATCAAACAGGATTAGATACCCTGGTAGTCCGCACAGTAAACGATGATTACTAGATGTTGGCCAAGCCAGTGTCCAAGGGAAACCGATAAGTAATCCACCTGGGGAGTACGCCGGCAACGGTGAAACTCAAAGGAATTGACGGGGGTCCGCACAAGCGGTGGAGCATGTGGTTTAATTCGATGATACGCGAGGAACCTTACCTGGACTAGAATGTGAGGGAATGTATTAGAAATAGTACAGTCAGCAATGACCCGAAACAAGGTGCTGCATGGCTGTCGTCAGTTCGTGCCGTGAGGTGTTGGGTTAAGTCCCGCAACGAACGCAACCCCTGTTGTCTGTTGCCAGCGAGTTAAGTCGGGGACTCAGACAAGACTGCCTACGCAAGTAGAGAGGAAGGAGGGGACGACGTCAAGTCATCATGGCCCTTACGTCCAGGGCAACACACGTGCTACAATGGGCGATACAGAGTGTTGCGAGCTAGTAATAGTAAGCCAATCACAAAAAGTCGTTCACAGTTCGGATTGAGGTCTGCAACTCGACCTCATGAAGCTGGAATCGCTAGTAATCGAATATCAGCTATGATTCGGTGAATACGTTCCCGGACCTTGTACACACCGCCCGTCAAGCCATGGAAGTTGGGTAGACCTGAAGCGGAAGGTAAAAGATTTCGTTAGGGTAGAATCAGTAACTAGGGCTAAGTCGTAACAAGGTAGCCGTACCGGAAGGTGCGGCTGGAACACCTCCTTTTTAGAGATTTTCTAAACAGAAAAAAAACGACTTGACACTTTATTTTTAGATTAGCATTTGTTTTCCCAAAAAAGTTATGTTTTGAAAGCATTATAGAGAGATCGATCGGACGATTACGTAATTATGTAATATTTCTGATTATAGGGGCTTGTAGCTCAGGTGGTTAGAGCGTTACACTGATAATGTAAAGGTCCGTGGTTCGAGTCCACGCAGGCCCACCAAGAAGTTGAAAGACATAAGGGGGATTAGCTCAGCTGGCTAGAGCACCTGCTTTGCAAGCAGGGGGTCAACGGTTCGACTCCGTTATTCTCCACAAATTTTAGTAATAGATTAGCTATAACAATTATCGATAAAGGACTGATAGTTGAGTTAATTGTAGGAAAGAAGGGTATTTATACCACTATTTAATTTTTTATATCTAATAATGATATTGGCGAAGCACAGCTTGATTAGCTAATATCTGATATATGAGATTGAAAAGAGTTCATTGACATGTTGGCAGAGAGATAAAAGTATAATAGTAAGAGTTATATAAGGGCGTACGGAGGATGCCTAGGGTCTCAGAGGCGAAGAAGGACGTGATAAGCTGCGATAAGCTACGGGGATTGGCACATACAAGTTAATCCGTAGATTTCCGAATGGGGCAACCCAATGGTTTGAAGAACCATTACTATACAAAGTATAGAGCTAACCCGGTGAACTGAAACATCTAAGTAACCGGAGGAATAAAAAACAACAGTGATTCCGCAAGTAGTGGCGAGCGAACGCGGAGAAGCCCAAACCTATTTTGTTACGGCAAAGTAGGGGTTATAGGACTGCATTTAGAAGATTAAATTAAGCTGAACAGATTGGGAAGTCTGGCGATACAGTGTGATAGCCACGTAAGCGTAAGATTTAATGGACGAGCAGTATCCTGAGTAGGTGGGGACCAGTGGAATCCCCTCTGAATTAAGCGGTACCATCCGCTAAGGCTAAATACTCCTGAGACACCGATAGTGAACAAGTACTGTGAAGGAAAGGTGAAAAGCACCGAGAGTATCGGAGTGAAAAAGAACCTGAAACCGTACGCTTACAAGCGGTCGGAGCTGGCAAGTCCAGTGACGGCGTGCCTTTTGCATAATGACCCTACGAGTTACGGTCACCGGCAAGATTAAGACATTCAGTGTCGTAGTCGAAGCGAAAGCAAGTCTGAATAGGGCGAATAGTCGGTGGCTGTAGACGCGAAACCTTGTGATCTACCCATGGTCAGGATGAAGTGTTGGTAACACAACATGGAGGTCCGAACCAGTTAACGTTGAAAAGTTTTTGGATGAACTGTGGGTAGGGGTGAAAGGCTAATCAAACTGGGAAATAGCTCGTACTCTCCGAAATGTATTTAGGTACAGCGTCGAGGTTGAGTTATGTCGAGGTAGAGCTACTAATAGGATGCGGGGGAGTCAAATCCTACCAAATTCTGATAAACTCCGAATGCGGCATAATATACTCGGCAGTGAGGGCTTGGGTGCTAAGGTCCAAGTCCGAAAGGGAAAGAACCCAGAACTACAGCTAAGGTCTCTAAATTTACACTAAGTTGAACTAAGGAAGTCTGACTGCAGTGACAGCCAGGATGTTTGCTTGGAAGCAGCAATCATTTAAAGAGTGCGTAACAGCTCACTGGTCGAGCGGGGCGGGCATCGATAATAAACGGGCATCAAGTGTAGTACCGAAGCTTAGTCAAGGCGTAAGTCTTGGGTAGGAGAGCATTCTATTCGCGGTGAATGTGTACTGTGAGGTATGCTGGAGCGTATAGAAAAGCAAATGTAGGGATAAGTAGCGATAATGTATGTGAGAACCATACACACCGAAAGACTCAGGATTCCTCAGCTACGTCAATCAACTGAGGGTTAGTCGGGACCTAAGGATAAGGCGAAGGCCGAAGCCGATGGCAAATGGGTTAATATTCCCATACTGGTGATAGTGCGATGCGGGGACGGAGTGAAGAGTTTTGTACGTCCTGACGGAATAGGGCGTTGAGAGGAGGTTTAGGCTGAATCGAACGAGATGAATTGCTTCCAAGAAAAGCCGCTAAGCTTCAGCTATTTACCACCCGTACCGTAAACCGACACAGGTAGTCGAGGCGAGAAGCCTAAGGTGCTCGAGTGAATCACAGCTAAGGAACTCGGCAAATTAACCCTGTAACTTCGGGAGAAGGGGAGCCTGCAGCAATGTAGGCCGCAGAGAAATGGCCCAGGCGACTGTTTAACAAAAACACATGGCTTTGCGAAGTTTAATGACGACGTATAAGGCCTGACACCTGCCCGGTGCTGGAAGGTTAAGAGGGGATGTCATCGCAAGAGAAGCATTGAATCGAAGCCCCAGTAAACGGCGGCCGTAACTATAACGGTCCTAAGGTAGCGAAATTCCTTGTCGGGTAAGTTCCGACCTGCACGAATGGTGTAACGATCTGGGCACTGTCTCAGCTGTGAGCTCGGCGAAATTGTAGTAACGGTGAAGATGCCGTTTACCCGCCACGGGACGGAAAGACCCCGTGAACCTTTACTATAGCTTAACGTTGAATTCGGGTAACTGATGTGTAGGATAGGTGGGAAGCTGTGAAGTGGTGTCGCTAGGCATTGTGGAGCTAACGTTGAAATACCACCCTTTGGTTATTTGGATTCTAACTTGCCTAAGGCGAGGACACCGTTTGGTGGGTAGTTTGACTGGGGTGGTCGCCTCCAAAAGAGTAACGGAGGCTTCCAAAGGTGACCTCAGCACGCTTGGTAACCGTGCGTTGAGTGCAATAGCATAAGGTCGCTTGACAGTGAGACCTACAAGTCGAGCTGGATGGAAACATGGGTATAGTGATCCGGCGGTTCTGTATGGAAGGGCCGTCGCTCAAAGGATAAAAGGTACTCCGGGGATAACAGGCTGATCTCCCCCAAGAGCTCACATCGACGGGGAGGTTTGGCACCTCGATGTCGGCTCGTCACATCCTGGGGCTGGAGAAGGTCCCAAGGGTTCGGCTGTTCGCCGATTAAAGTGGCACGCGAGCTGGGTTCAGAACGTCGTGAGACAGTTCGGTCCCTATCTGTGGTGGGCGTAGGAAGATTGAGAGGTTCTGACTTTAGTACGAGAGGACCGAGTTGGACGTACCTCTGGTGCATCTGTTGTCTTGCCAAGGGCACGGCAGAGTAGCCAAGTACGGACGGGATAAACGCTGAAAGCATCTAAGTGTGAAACCCACCTCAAGATGAGTCTTCCATTGAGATTCGTAATAGACTATTACGTTGATAGGTTACAGGTGTAGCAGTGGTAACACTAAGCCGAGTAATACTAATGAATCGAGGACTCTTATATTTTATTATGCTTTTATCTTTCTGTAACATAAGTCATGAATGATTAAGAAGAGATTAGACGATAGATGTCAGACAAGAGATAGTATCAAAGTCGGGTCGTAGTCGAAAGAGCTTCATGGTGTTTATAGGGCGGGTGTTCACCTCTTCCCATCTCGAACAGAGAAGTTAAGCCCCGCACCGCCGATGGTACTGAGTTCAAACTCGGGAGAGTAGGTAGACGCCAGAATTTTATTAGTAAAAGAGTAACCTCGAAAAGGTTACTCTTTTT
>NZ_CALRYJ010000032.1:0-4901 GCF_943372375.1 Fluviicola taffensis DSM 16823
ACAATCTACAACGTAAGTGGTAAAATGATTCGTCAGTTCAAGAAAGACAATCAGGTTACTTACATCGATTGGGATTTGAAGAACACGATTGGGGTTCCGATTGCAAGTGGTGTTTATTTGATCCATGTGGAAGTTCCTGGAGTTGGAGAGCGTATTGTGAAGTTCTTCGGAGGAATGCGCCAAGTCGATCTTGAAACAATTTAATTCATTCTGTTAAGCAAAACGTATGAAATCGATTAATAAAATAATGAAATATACAGCGATTGCTGGGGTAGTGATGAGCTACTCCAGTGTATTCGCTGGAAACGAAGATCGTGTTGGTTCTGCAGGTGCTACACAATTATTGGTGAATCCATGGGCTAGAAGTATTGGTATTGGAGATGCAGGTGTATCCCATGTCAATGGTTTGGAGGCTACATTCACGAATATTGCCGGGTTAGCTTTTACAGATAAGACGCAGATCAAGTTTAACCGTACAAACTGGATGGGGAGTGCTGGAATTGCTTTGAACTCAGCGGGTATCGCACAACGTATTACTCCTTCAACAGTGATTGCAGTTTCTGTTCAATCTATGAACTTTGGAGATATTGATAAAACATCAGTAGACTTACCGGAGCCAACTCAGGGAACTTTTTCTCCCCGTATGAATGTGTTTAACGTTGGTTTTGCACACAGCTTTTCATCGAGTATTTATGGAGGTGTAAACTTCAAAGTAATCTCTGAGAGTATTTCTAACTTGAAAGCGAATGGTATTGCATTTGATGCAGGTATTCGTTACGTTACGGGTGAGCAAGATCAAATAAAGTTTGGTATTGCCCTTAAAAACGTAGGACCGGTAATGAAATACAAAGGAGATGGATTATCAGACCAGGTTAATTACTTGGAAAGTGGTAATCTTGCAACTTTGGAGCAACGTTCCGCAACTTTCGAATTGCCTTCTTTATTGAATATTGGTGGGTCTTATGACTTTAACTTCAATGAAAAGAATAAATTGATTGTTGCTCTTGCATTTACTGCAAACTCTTTCCAGAAAGACCAATACCGTATCGGTTTGGATTATGGTTTGACAATTAGTAAAGCAGCGTTTAATCTTCGTGCAGGTTACGTCCTTGAGAAGGGTATTTTCAAAACAGAAAACCGTTCTAATGCACTAACTGGTTTTACTGCTGGTTTCTCTGCTGACGCTTTAGTTGGTAAAAAGAAATCTGCATTGGGATTGGAATATGCAATGAGAATGGCAGGTCAATTTGGAATCATCCATACATTTGGTGCTACAATCAGTATTAAATAATAAAGCTTTAGACTTTCTGAAATAGAAAGCATGAATAGTTTTGAAAGTCCCCCGAAATTTCGGGGGACTTTTTTTTGAATAACATTTTCGAAATCTCTCACTATTAGTCACTTTTAACCTTTATTTAGCCATCATTCACCAACCCTTTTTTAAAACCGAACGTTCTTATTTTTAATCCAAACAGGAAACTACCAACTCAAGATCAGTATACCGGGGACTGTCATTAGTAGGAAGCAAGTTTGATTCTAAAAAAGGAATTATGAAACGAATATTTAACTACTTATCGCTCTCGGTTATGATGTGTTTTGTTGGTCATGCCAGCGCTTACGATCACGATTTCGGGAAAGGGAAGTCGGCTGGGAATAAGCCGAAACCCACAGTAACAACAAAGGCTGCCAATTGTGCGCCTGCGAATTACCGTAAAACCATGTCCTTCAATGATGTTAGTTGTCAGTTAGAAACAGGGGGATTGTTATTCCTGGATCGCGCAAACGGACTGGCAACTTATACGGTTCCAAAGAAAAAAGGAAATGAAACGGTTGTTACAACTATTTACGCCGGAGCATTGTGGATGGGAGGCGTGGATACAAATGGCTTGCTAAAAATAGCTGCAGTTAAATTCCGTGAAGGGAATGACTTTTGGCCAGGACCTTTAAGTGTTGATTTGGGATCGGGAAACTATGATCCGTCTGTTGTCCAGGGAGATAATGCAAAACGCGATTATGGAGCAGCTACCATCGATCCGGATCAGTGTTTGTTATACGATAACATTTTTACGATTACAAAAGCCGGAGTTATACTATTTGTAACGTACAATGAATGTACAACAGGGGATTGTCCTCCTCCAACAAACGAGACGATGGCTCAGATCAATGCCTGGCCAGGTAACGGAGATATCGGTCGCGGACAAGACCAGTTCCTGGCCCCATTCTATGACAATGACAATGATATGTTTTATGAACCGGAGGATGGAGATTACCCTTGGTATGATGATATCTTAGGTCGCAATGACATTCAGTGTGGAAAAGACAGACGTGTGAGTTTATTTGGAGATGAGACTCACTGGTGGGTATTCAACGATAAAGGTAACATTCACACCGAATCACAAGGTGATCCGATTAGTATGGAAATCCATGCTCAGGCTTTTGCTTTTGCAACGGATGATGAGATCAATAAAATGACGTTCTATAACTACGAGTTGATCAATCGTGGGAATCAGACCTTGTATAACACTTATTTCTCACAATACATTGATGCGGATTTAGGAAACTACAATGATGATTACGCAGGATGTGATGTGACACGTGGATTGAGTTACATGTATAACGGGGATTTGAATGATGAACCGAACTCCGGACGACCAGGATTTGGTACAAACCCACCGGCAATCGGAGTTGATTTTTTCGAAGGTCCGTATCAGGATATTGATGGGATGGATAATCCGGGACCTGTTTTTGATTCAATTACGAAACAATGGGTAATCCCAACGGTTCAGGATGCTATTGCAAACAAAGGAATCGTTTACAAAGGATTGGGTATTGGTTACGGAGATACAATCAGTGATAATGAGCGTTATGGGATGCGTAATTTCACTATTTACACTGGTGGAGGAGCTGAAAATCAATCAGACCCGACATCATCTTCCCAGTTCTATAACTACATGCAGGGATTGTGGAGATTTGGAGACCAGTTGTATTATGGTGGTACAGGATTTCCTGGAGCGCCTTGCGTAACCAATATTCCTACTAATTACATGTTCCCCGCAAATTCAGATTCATTGGATTGGGGGACAGAAGGAGTTGACCCGGGATTTGATTGGTCGGAATTTGAGCCATGTGGATCAGGATCTACATCCAATCCATCAGGTGACCGTCGTTTCGTTCAGTCTGCAGGACCATTTACATTACGTCCTGGAGCGGTGAACAACATTACGGTTGGGATCGTTTATGCACGAAGTTACGAAGGACAAATTTTCTCTTCTGTAGATGCCTTGAAAACTGCGGATACAAAAGCGCAAGCATTGTTTGATAACTGTTTCCGAATTTTGGAGCCGCCAAATGCTCCGGTAATGACAATTCAGGAAATGGGGAATGAGCTGATCATCATGTTGGACAACCCTGTTAACTCGAATAACTACAAGGAAAAATACATCCAGGACGATATCGTTGGAATTGTTGATCCGAATGGAGCAGGTGATACTTTGCCGAATGGTGATCCAATCATCTTTGATAAAAACTATCGCTTTGAGGGATATCAGATTTATCAGTTGAAAAATCCGCAGGTTGGTGTAACAGATTTGGATGATCAGACTGTAGCTCGTTTGGTAGCACAATGTGACGTTAAAAATGGTGTGAAGCGTTTGATCAATTTTGAACGTGACGAAGAGTTGGATGGCTATTCTTTCCCGGTAGAGAAAGTGAAAGGGTCTGATTTAGGGATTAAGCATACGTTTAGGGTAACAGAAGATTTATTTGCGGCTGGAGATCGTAAGTTGGTGAACTTCAAGACTTATTATTACCTGGCAGTTGCTTATGGTTACAATAGCTATAAACCATATGACCCAAGTGATCCACAATTCCTCGATGGTCAGAAAAAACCGTATTTGCGTTCACGTATTAATGCAGATGGAACACCTTTGGAAGGGATTCCTGCGATTCCTCACAACATTTCACCGGAATTGGGTGGATCGATTGCAAACTCTGTTTACGGACAGACTCCACGAATCACACGATGGGATGGAACAGGAAACGGAGGAAGAGAATTGCAATTGACTGCCGCATCAGAGAATGCGATTGTTGCCAACGGATTCAAAGGTGAATTGGAATACGACTACAATGGCGGACCGATCAACGTGAAAGTGATTGACCCATTGAATGTGGTAGGAGGTTATTTTGAATGTAAATTCCACGATTATGTCGGACCATCCGGAAACGGAAATGCGGCAACAGAGATCAAAGGAATCGATACCGCCAGTTGGACAGTTTATCATTACGATGCAAAGGATGGGAATCTCATTGATGAAGTGACGTCCACCTCTACGATTAATCAGCGCAATGAACAGGTGATCATGGTTCCTAAGTGGGGAGTTTCGATCGAGATTGTTCAGGAGAAGTATTATTTTCCTGGTTCAATATCATCATCAGTTGGTTTATATACAGATCCTTTATCGTCGAGTATTTCGTACTCGGATTCTACCAAACAGTGGTTGAATTTCGTTGAGGATGATGCCTCGTTATCACCGAAGAACTGGATAAGAACAGGGACTTATAATCCGGATCAGGCAACGGAGTGTGATGTTTGGGCAGGTCCAGCTTATTTGAACCCTTGTAATTATAAAGACGAGGTTGGTCGTGATCCGAAAGAGAAGTACAACAAACTTCTTGGAGGAGGAATTGGTCCGCACAAACTGACAGGTTACCAGGCAGATTTCATGCCGTTGGCTTATCCGACAGCTTATGCACCTGCATTGGCACGTTTGAATGCATCGATTAAATACTTACCAAGTGTGGATATCGTAATCACATCCGACAAGTCCAAATGGACACGTTGTGTGGTAGTTGAACTAGGACGTGATGCGAACTTGAACCAAGGAAACGGACAACCTGGAAAA
>NZ_CALRYJ010000033.1:0-4311 GCF_943372375.1 Fluviicola taffensis DSM 16823
TCTGCCCATGTCCAATTCAAATTTAATGAATCAGGAGCAGAAGTTCCACCAATTGAAGCTGGGTTAGAACAATAAGGCAAGGTTGTGAAATTATGAGCCAAAGCCAAAGAAGTATCTCCGTTCGCACAATTTGCATACACATAAATCGTATAATCTGTCAATTGCACCAAAGAAGAAATACTGGAGAAACTGTTTGTTTCATTCAGAAACTGTCCTGTTCCAGGAGTGAATCCTGCAGGACCGTATTCGATAATCCATTGAGTTTCATTGGAGAATCCTGCAGTCCATCCAAATTGAATTTCATCAGGTCCCAGGAATGTCGTTACGAAGTTTTTCGGTTTCGGACAATCTGTGTAATAGAATTCAACACAAGAATTGTTCTGTAAATAAGTAGCATTGTTATTGGATACATTCAAATCCTGATTTGGACCTGATACCCCTATATCTGCATTTGCAGCATAATCATCGGCTGCATTTGGAGCACCGAAAACCACATCGTCATAAACGAACCAGATTTTTCCTGTTGCCTCATCAAACTGAACCTGGAAAGTGACAGCCGGAGCGCCAACTGATCCTGAGAAGTTACAGATATTATCCCATTGAACGATTAATGTTCTGTTTGGAGCAGTTCCATTTGTTTGGTAATACACGTTTCCGGTTTCGTCATCTAAATCGTCACCCCAAGGGAAAATAAAGTTTCCGGCAAGTGTAGTCATGTCACCACCATATCCAACTTGAGCAGTTGTAGTACCTAAAACCATTCCACCATTATTTCCGATTGTACAATCAGTAACCAAAGTTCCCTGATAAAGAATAGGGAAAGGAAGTGTGAGCGGAGTTTCTGAATCATCGGTCAATACCAAATCAGTTCCTGTAGTCGAAATATCAATGAATCCGGCAGCTGGACAGTCAGTTGACCAATCCATATAGGTTCCTTGATTGTATGTATTGAATGATACAGGACCTGTCCATAAAGAAGTGTCACCAGGTCCGCAAATTGCCCGAACATAAACACTGTAGAATGAATTCGAAGTTAATCCTGAGATATTTTCCGGATTGGATGAAGTAACGACGGATGTTCCTGTTCCAATTGCGAAACCAACCGGTCCGTATTGCAATTGCCAAGAGGACTCAGCCCCATCAACAGTCCAGGTTAGATCGACATCATTAGAAGATGCGGATTGGATGGTGATATTTAAAGGTTGAGGACAAGAGATAGGCATTCCGGAAAATTCATACGCACCGATATCAGGTGTTGTTAATGATCTGGAAGCTCCTGTAATATCTAGGTTTGGAGAACCTAACGATGCAATTGGTGAAGCGCCACTTTCGATTGCTGTTGGAACATTTGTTAATGGCAACAGGTTTGTGTTCGAGGTGAATGGTGCAACACTATTGGCAATAGGATTTGAGTTTACGTCATTTGTTGCGTTATTCACTTGTGAAATCGCCTGCCATGCATTTAGATTCAAATAATTTCCTGTGCCGGCTGTGGTTCCGATTTTACCAACCAAGTGATTAACATTGTTCGGAATACCATAATAGTTATTGTTTAAAGAAGCATTCAGGAAGTTGTATCCGCTAGGAAACCATACTGCACTGAATTCAACATTTCCTGTAGATGCTGTGGTCATGGTATTGGAGAAAATGTTGTTTCTAACATCTAAACCTGTTACCGCGGTGGAAGTTACAACAAATGCCGCACTTGCTGCAGTTGCTCCACCGGTAGTATAATTCCCGGAAAGGTGAATGGAGTTATAATATACCTTATGTCCTGTTCCGGAAGAGATTCGCAACCCAAAAGCATTAAAAGTTGTGGTCGTAGCACTGTAGTTTGTTGTTTGGACATCCGAAACACTGTTGTTGTCAACAACATAATTCGTACCACCAACTAAGTTGATACCATAAGCACCCCAACCTCCGGTAGAAACACTATAAACGGTACTAATCGTATTTGAAGAAATTCGGACATTGTCGGTGGTACCTCCAAATTCCATTCCTGCAACACTGATTGATGTCGATGCTTGAATTCCGGTAACGGTATTGTTGGAAATAGTACCTACCAATGTGTGGTAAGCATTGATTCCTTTGAATCCTACCTGATCAGCAACAGTTGATGAACCGATTGTGTTTTGGCGAATCGTCAAGTTGTTATTTTGGTTTGCCGCCGCACCGTAGAAATGAATCCCGATGTAAGCTTTTTTCACTTCGTTGTTTTCAACTAATACGTTGTCATAATCTGCACCACCAGTTGTTGCAGACATAGTTGCTGCTGCATTTGACCCTGCATAGATACCGTAAGTTGTTGTAACAGTGCTTCCGGAAGTTCCATTATTTCCGGGTGTACTACCGATTAGGATGTTGTTTTTGATTGTAAAGTTGTTTACATCTAATCCGGTAGCTGCAGTAGTCTGTCCAATCAAACGAATAGCTGCCGTGTTTGCAACAGTAGCGGCGTTCGTGTTTTGAATAGTAAGGTCTCTTGTTGTACCGCTTGGAGCAATCGAACCATCGATCGTTACGTTATCAGAACCACTGAAATTAAGTACTCCACTTCCGGCACCCGGCGCTCCTGAAATAATTGCTGTTACTGTTGGTTTAATTACCAAAGAGGTAAAGGAAGTAGTACCGACCCCGTTTGCTGATAATGCAACCGGTGCTGCAGGTTCAGAGGTGTTTCCAGTAATACTTATTGAAATGGTACCTGTGTGTGTACCGGCATTTACGGCCGTAAATGCTGCGCTTACGGTGGTGTATGTTGCATTGGTAGTTCCACCTGTTGCCGTCAAATCCACTTGGGAATAAACATTGGAAACAGAGAAAATACCTAACGCAAACATAACCCCCAATAAGGGCTGTTTGTAGTTTCTCTTCATAATCATTAGTTTCCACAAAAGTAATGATTCATTAATGTTATAATTCACTGCTCTTTTAGCTAAATTCCTGAATCAATTATTGATTAATCAATACATTGATGATTTGACGAATAAAAGATGTACTTCATTGACTAAACATTTCGTTTCGTCGAATAAAACTCGATCTTCCTTAAAACTTAAAAAATCTTAAATTTTAAAAAACAAACAACTTATGAAAATTTAAACTTTTTTTTAAAACAAAAACCCCTCCTGTAAAGGAAGGGTTTTGCTTATTGAATAATAAACTAACTTATTGAATCACAACTCGGAATACTTTTTCAGCATTGTCGCTTGATAGTTTGAAGAAGTAAGTACCTCTTTCAACTTCTTTCAAGTTTACAGTGTTTGTTCCTGTAGAAATCGTGTTTTGACCAGTTTGTACTGTGCGACCATTGATATCTGTTATCATCAGGTTGAAATTACCTGTGAATCCTGATTCAATGAAGATAACACCTGTTGAAGGATTCGGGTAAACCGATACTTCTTCCAAGGCATTTTCATCAATGGATAACCAGTTACAAGTTCCCAACACGGTTACTACCACATTCGCAGTATCATCCGGACAAACGCCGTTTCCTGAGATGTAGTCATAGTTGTACTGACCAGGGAAGTTGGATGTAATGATTGATGCATCCGGCATTAAAGCATTGGATGGATCATACCAGTCGCCATTCAAATCCGTGTTTCCGTTCAAACCGGAGATCAGATTGATCGGTTCGTTTTTACAAGCAGTGATCACACCATCTTGTCCGGCATTTGATAATTGATAGATCTGAACTTGAGATACGATTGAATCGTAAGCACAGCCATCAGTTACACGGTACTGAATATTGAATGTCTGGTATGCAAGTCCAGCTGAATTGAACATGGAATCCTGAATACTTGCATTCACCGAAGCGATTGAAGAAGACCAAACCCCACCGGTATTGTTACCAGAAATTGTAGTGAACAAATCAAGAACAGTACCTGTACAAATTTCAGTTAATGGATTCGCTGTTCCACCTTCCAGAACAATCGCAGAAACATTCAAGCTAAAGTTACCTGAAGTACCATCAAACTTGTCGTACATGACATAGTAAGTAGTACCCGGTGTCAAACCACAAACTGTGAAGTTCGGAGCGACACTTGTTCCACCTATTGCATCATCGTTTGCAGCTACCAATGTGAACGTATTGAAATCTGCACAGTTAACAGCAGAATAAACCGCTGCTTGACCGTTATAGTTGATTGCAGTTGAGTTGATTCTTACAGAACCGGATGGAGGCGCAACAAATGTGTACCAAAGTGTACCGTTCAATGTTGAGTTCACCCAACCAGTTGTTGTTTGAGCACCAGTCGCAGTAGGAGCGATGTTTGTTTCATTTAAGGAAACAGCAGCACCATTGTTATTGAATGT
>NZ_CALRYJ010000034.1:0-4105 GCF_943372375.1 Fluviicola taffensis DSM 16823
AATTTCTACAAACCCGTATTTTCGATAAAGATGTATTGCCGATTCCAATTTTGTATTGGAGTATAAAATGAGTTTTTCAATTTGTTTTTGTTTTGCAAATTCCAGGCAATGTTCCAGTAGAATTTTTCCAATACCGAATCCTTGAGCATGTCTGGTTACTGCCATCTTTCCCAGTTCAAAAACGGATTCTGATTTTTTGATCAGAGAAACTGTTCCTACAATTTCATCTTCCTTTTTTGCGAAAAACACAAAACCACCTTTGTCAATGATGTGTTTTTTGGGGTCAGAAAGTGAGATTTCATCTCCTTCTTCTACATAAAAATGTTCCTCCAACCACTCATAGTTGAGAATCTTCATGTATTCCTTTAACTCCTCCGAATAATCTATGATTTCAATCTTCATTTCACAAATGTAACCAGGAATTGATCCGGAATTTCTCGAGAATCATGTTTTGATTAATTTCGGATACCTTGTCCAATAACTCTATCATACATCTTCATTTCAAGTTTCATGGTTCCATCATCTTGCCGGGTGAATTCCATTACTCCATTTGTACCTCCTTGTCTAATAGCTTGAAAAGTATTGTCGGATGAAGGAAAGAAGCGCATATCCCACTTTAATTTGTCCGTGTTATATATCAAATGCCCGTTTAGATAAGAAATAACATGGATTTGAGTCGAATCTGACGGATCTGTATATTCGCCGACAAATTGTTTGATCTTGTCCTCACTCAGATCTATTTTCTTTACAAACTCATTGGAAGAAGGTTTGTTGTTCAATATTTCAGTAATCGATTCATAAGGACATGTACCATTTTTGAAATTATTCAGTATGATAACCGTTCGATCCTTTTTAGAGTTGTAATGAATCAGGGTAATATATCCATCCCAGCTACCGGTATGTCCGAAAGAGATTGTATTATCTCCTTTTCGAACATCGAAACCAAAGCCATAATCCACTTTTTCACCTTTTGTAGTTTGAGTAATTTCCATCACTTCTTCAAACTCCTGTTTTGTTAAAAGCTGATTATTCTTGAGCGCATTTATCCATTTATATAGGTCTTCTACAGTAGAATTTATTTTTGCAGCACCATAGATTCCATCCATGTAATAAACTGCCATACGTCCAATTTTCTTATCATCTTCCGTTGCTTTCTCGAATGAATTATTCACCCAACTGTATCCGTAGGCATAATTCGTTATTTTTTTTGGCTCCAATCTTCTATTGTAAACGAAGGTTCGGTTCATTTTCAAAGGTTTGAAGATTTTTTCGTCCAGATAATCTCCCCATTTTTTTCCGGATACTCGTTCAATTATTGTTGCAAGAAGCACATAGTTGGTATTGGAGTACCGGTGTTCGGAACGAGGGGTAAATTCCAAGGTATCTTTCCGTTCTGCATAATAATTAATCACATCTTGATTGGTAGCTATTCGTTCGTTTTTCCAATTTTGTTCAAAACCACCCAAAAATTCAGGTATTCCGCTGGTGTGTCTTAGCAAATCATAAATAGTAACCCCTTTGAAACTGGTTAGTTCCGGAAGAAACTTTGTAATATCATCCGTATAATTCAGTTTGTTTTCCCGATGAAGCAATGCGATTCCAACTCCGGTAAACTGCTTGCTGCAAGATGCCAGTTCAAAAATGGTTTTTGAATTGTTCAACTCCTTTGTCAATTCATTACTATAACCTTTACCCGATTTGTAACTAATTTTTCCCTTTTCTGCTATCAATACACTCCCGTTAAACTGATTTTGGGCTGTTAGCGCACTGAATAAGGAATCCAGTCGTTTTTCCGTTGTATTTTTTTGTCCGAAAGACCATGAGCAGACCAATAATAAAGCTGTTCTTAAAGCAGTTTGAATATTCATAATTGTTTTGTAATTTTCTATACCTCATAAAGGTAGGAAAATATTCGTACGAATATATTATTAGGTTGTTTTTAACAACAATAATAGTCTCAATCCGATAACAATACCCACAGAAACAGCCGTTAATCCCGATGATATTTCTTTTGCTCTTCTTCGTATTTCGGAAGATTTTTCTTGTATTCTTCCACATTCCAAGTCAATCCCCAGTAATTTATATAATTCTGAAGTTTTCCAAGTCCAACCTCGGCTCTACGTTTATCTACATTATCAGGATCATCAAGGGGCAACACATAATTTACCCCGGTTTCCTTAAAAACACCTATTTGACTACCATAAATTTGCTTTTTTCCCTGTCCGAGTGCTACCCGATCTTCCAACAAAGCCAGACTGGAAGCAGCTGCATTTCCTTTTGCAACTGCTTCACGCATCATCGGCAAATACTGCTCCTGTGTTTTTTGATCAGCATGCTGAATCACCAGGAACAGGGTAGAATTTCCTTTTCCGCCAACAATATCGGCGCCAAGCCATCCTCTGGTATCCAAAATCTTTCTGACTTGGATCAAATTCAGGGAATCTTTCAGTTCGATCACTTTCCAGATTGAATCCATTTGCGGAGATTTCCAACCGTATTTTTCCTCAATTTGATCGATTTCTAGCCTGTGTGATTGATCGTCATTATAAATAACATCCAACTTGCTTATTAGTGGTTTATCGTAATTTGCTTCTTCCTTTGTTTTGTTTTTTTTCACCTGACGGATTACCTTTTTCCAACGTTTATCTTTGTGCAGGGAATTCAAATCCGAATCTGAAGTGATGTGAGCAAGGTTGGTGTAGCCACCGTTTTCTGTAATCTTAAAAAGCTGAACAAAAGCAGAATCTGACTGATTAGCTAATGACCAGGAACATGCTGCATTGTAGCGATCTCCCGGATCCCCTTTTCCGCCAAAAGCAACAAAAGCCTCCGCATATTTCTCTGCGGAAGCTTTATACTCTTTAATTTCATAAAGACCAAATGCCTGCGTAACTAGTGAATCATAAACTTGTTGTTCCTGACCATGTGCATTGCGCTCCCAGAAAAAGCAACTGAAAATTATTCCGCTGAACATAAAAGTGGTTCTGATCATTTGATATTTATTGGGCTTTGTTATGGCACAAAATTAACAAGCAGAAAATCGAATTACTTGTAGAATTGGGACTCATTCATCAAATTTCCAAAAAATATCTTCTTCTCCCATTTGTCGAATAGATGCAAAAAAAGCACTTGGATTCTGACCGGTCAATTCTTTGAAGCGATTGGTGAAATCGGATTGATCGTAATACAAACTGTAAAGTGAAATCTCTGTCAGATTCTTTGCCCCCATACTACTTGCGGCCTGAATGCTTGTACGAAACTTAACCACTTTTTTATATTCTTCGATTGAACAACATAGGTGTTTTCTAAAATGTCGAAGCAAGGTTTTTCTGCTTACTCCGATTTGTTCAGACAATTCATCCACCTGAATGGTTCCGAAACTTTCAAAAATCAGATTCAAGGCCTGTTCCAAGATAACTAACTTCGGATTCAAATTGAATCTTCGTTCAAAGATCTGATCTAACAATTGACTTTTTTGATGTAGATCAGCAATCTGAAACACTTCCTTTAATTCAGGAATGATATCAGGATTCCAATGAGAAAATGATCGTTTCACCGGATCATACAACTCTGAAATAGGTTTTGAAATAAACTGATTTATTCCCAATGGATTGAATGCCACTCCAATTTTATGGAATACTCCTTTTAGTTCAACAGTCATTTGCTGATCGTAATTCATTGTAAACAAGGTGCGAATACCTTCCGGTTCTTGATAGACGGTAAATCCATGTTTAAAATGAGGATAAAACAGGAAGTTTTTCTTAAAATCCATTTCATCCGAATCATGAAAATAATAATATGAAACGTATTTTGATATGAGTTTACTCTTAGGCCTGATTGTAACAAAGCGTTCCATGAATCAAAATTAGCTTTTTGCCCTGTAACAACTATTCTCACTTTAGGTTACCCCTTGTTAAAAAATCTTTTTTTTCATTTTGATATTCCCGCGTTCATAGACTCCTTGCTCCATTTCAATTTCTACAAACCCGTATTTTCGATAAAGATGTATTGCCGATTCCAATTTTGTATTGGAGTATAAAATGAGTTTTTCAATTTGTTTTTGTTTTGCAAATTCCAGGCAATGTTCCAGTAGAATTTTTCCAAT
>NZ_CALRYJ010000035.1:0-3269 GCF_943372375.1 Fluviicola taffensis DSM 16823
TTAAATGTTTTTAATTGAAATAGCTTGGTAAAATCCATCTACCAGAGATTATTGAACGCAAAAAAGCCGTTCCTTTTTGGGGAACGGCTTATTAAAAGTGGCATCGACTTACTCTCCCACCCTCAAAAGGGCAGTACCATCAGCGCTAACGGGCTTAACTTCTCTGTTCGGAATGGGAAGAGGTGGACCTCGTTGCTATAGACACCTAAAATCATTGAATGATAAATTTCGAATGTTGAATTAAGAGCATTATACTCTTCATTCTGCATTCATCATTCTAAATTTCTTTAGATCTTGACGAATTGGCGATTGAAGTAATAAGAAAGAGTGATATTATAAGTCTACGGGTAATTAGTACTACTCGGCTTTGACATTACTGTCTTTACACCTGTAGCCTATCAACGTGGTCGTCTTCCACGACCCTTAAAAGTTATCTCATCTTGAGGTGAGTTTCGTGCTTAGATGCTTTCAGCGCTTATCTCATCCGAACATAGCTACCCTGCGATGCAGCTGGCGCCACAACAGGTACACCAGAGGTTCGTCCACCCCGGTCCTCTCGTACTAGAGGCAGGTCCTCTCAAATAACTAACGCCCACAACAGATAGAGACCGAACTGTCTCACGACGTTCTGAACCCAGCTCGCGTGCCACTTTAATGGGCGAACAGCCCAACCCTTGGGACCTTCTCCAGCCCCAGGATGTGACGAGCCGACATCGAGGTGCCAAACCACTCCGTCGATGTGAGCTCTTGGGAGTGATCAGCCTGTTATCCCCGGAGTACCTTTTATCCTTTGAGCGATGGCCCTTCCATACGGAACCACCGGATCACTATGCTCTAGTTTCCTACCTGGTCGACTTGTCGGTCTCTCAGTCAAGCACCCTTATGCCATTACACTCTACGCACGGTTACCAAGCGTGCTGAGGGTACCTTTAGGAGCCTCCGTTACTCTTTTGGAGGCGACCACCCCAGTCAAACTACCCACCACACAATGTCTTCCCCAGAGGAGAATTAGACATCAGATAATCCAAGGGTTGTATTTCAAGGACGACTAATCTACGCCTAGCGACGCAGCCTCAAAGTCTCCAACCTATCCTACACATGAATTACCCAATATCAATGTGAAGCTATAGTAAAGGTTCACGGGGTCTTTTCGTCCCGTTGCGGGTAATCGGCATCTTCACCGATACTACAATTTCACCGAGCTCATGGCTGAGACAGTACCCAGATCGTTACACCATTCGTGCAGGTCGGAACTTACCCGACAAGGAATTTCGCTACCTTAGGACCGTTATAGTTACGGCCGCCGTTTACTGGGGCTTCAATTCAATGCTTCGCCGAAACTAACATCTCCTCTTAACCTTCCAGCACCGGGCAGGTGTCAGGCCTTATACTTCATCTTTCGATTTTGCAAAGCCATGTGTTTTTGATAAACAGTCGCCTGGGCCTATTCACTGCGGCCACATTGCTGTGGCGTCTCTTCTCCCGAAGTTACGAGACCATTTTGCCTAGTTCCTTAGCCATGAATCACTCGAGCACCTTAGGATTCTCTCCTCGACTACCTGTGTCGGTTTACGGTACGAGTTGCTCTAACCTGAAGCTTAGAGGTTTTTCTTGGAAGCTTTTAGGGACACTATCCACTTGGCCGAAGCCGCGCGGTACTATCGATCTTTGCCAAGCCGTACGCATTTAACTATACAGCCTATAGCTACAATCTTCAACGCACTATTCCGTCAGTGCGCGGTCCTTTCAATACTCCGTCACCCCATCGCAGTTAAAGCAAGTACGGGAATATTAACCCGTTTGCCATCCACTACCCCCTTCGGGTTCGCGTTAGGTCCCGACTAACCCTGGGACGATTAGCGTCGCCCAGGAAACCTTAGTCTTTCGGTGTGCAGGTTTCTCGCCTGCATTATCGTTACTTATTCCTACATTTGCTTTTCTAGCCGCTCCAGCACACATCACCATGCACCTTCTACGCTGACTAGAATGCTCCCCTACCAGATGTATTACTACAAATCCATAGCTTCGGTAGTACACTTAATGCCCGCTTATTATCCACGCACGATCGCTCGACTAGTGAGCTGTTACGCACTCTTTAAATGAATGGCTGCTTCCAAGCCAACATCCTAGCTGTCAATGCAACCGCACAACGTTTGATCAACTTAGTGTACATTTGGGGACCTTAGCTGATGGTCTGGGTTCTTTCCCTCTCGGACATGGACCTTAGCACCCATGCCCTCACTGCTCAGTATATCTTATAGCATTCGGAGTTTGTCAGGATTTGGTAGGCGGTGAAGCCCCCTAGTCCAATCAGTAGCTCTACCTCTATAAGACTCAACCTGAACGCTGCACCTAAATGCATTTCGGGGAGTACGAGCTATTTCCCAGTTTGATTGGCCTTTCACCCCTACCCACAGGTCATCCGGAAACTTTTCAACGTTTATCGGTTCGGTCCTCCATTCCATGTTACTGGAACTTCAACCTGCCCATGGGTAGATCACAAGGTTTCGCGTCTACCCCCACTGACTAAAGCGCCCTATTCAGACTCGCTTTCGCTTCGGCTCCGGTACTGAATACCTTAACCTTGCCAATGAGGAGTAACTCGTAGGATCATTATGCAAAAGGCACGCCGTCACCAATTAAGGCTCCGACCGCTTGTAGGCACACGGTTTCAGGGTCTATTTCACTCCCTTGTTCAGGGTTCTTTTCACCTTTCCTTCACAGTACTCGTTCGCTATCGGTCTCTGAGGAGTATTTAGCCTTACCGGATGGTTCCGGTTGATTCAGACAGGATTCCACATGTCCCGCCCTACTCAGGGTACTACTAGGTAATTATACTATTTCGAGTACAGGCCTTTCACCTTCTTTGGAGTGACTTTCCAAACACTTCCTCTATAATATAATAGTCCATATTGTAGCCCTACAACCCCAGCCTTGCCGAAACAAAACTGGTTTGGGCTGTTTCCATTTCGCTCGCCGCTACTCCGGAAATCACTATTGTTTTCTCTTCCTGCGCCTACTTAGATGTTTCAGTTCAGCGCGTTCGCCCACTTACGTGTAACTAGTCTTCAACTAGCTAGGTTTCCCCATTCAGAAATCTACGGATCAATTCGTATTTGCCAATCCCCGTAGCTTATCGCAGCTTATCACGTCTTTCTTCGCCTCTCAGAGCCAAGGCATCCCCCGTGTGCCCTTAGTAACTTATTAATATCTCTACTAATGATTCTTATTACTTCAATCAATTCCAATATGTCAAAGAACTTTATAGT